>JBAOHF010000015.1:0-11363 GCA_037046605.1 Nocardioides sp. | reverse complement strand
GAGCCACCCGTTGCGTCGCAACGCCTCCCATGCCACCTCGACGTGGTCAGTGGTGAAGATCCGCTCCTTGCGGCGCGTCCACCGCTGGACGGCTTCGGCCGCGACCTTAGGATCGCTGGAGGCGCGGCGGTCCGTCGCGGCCACCCAGTGGGTGCTCGCGAGGAGCTCCAAGCCGTATGCGCTCTCGAAACCCTCCGCCAGCTCCAGGACGCGCTGCATCCGCGCCACGGTGTCCACTGCATCAGCCAGCGCCGCCTCGACGTCGTCATCGTGGCCGGGAACGATGGCCAGCGGCTCGGCCTCGTTGACCCTCCGTGAGCCGTCGCCGAAACCCGAGATGTACTGCCCCTCCAACTCACGCAGGACAGCCCGCAGGTTGTCGGCATACGGCCCGTAGTGGTGCGGAACGAACCGCAATTTCAGGTGCTCCCCGGCGACCTGAAGGAAGTACATGAGCTTCTGCACTTCGATGATGGAGGGGGCCTCGAACGTGGCGTCCTGGTAGCGCCGCATCATCGCAAGCAGGGCCGCTCGGCCGGGGGTGAGCGGCACCGGGGCTCGGTTGTCGAGCATCTCCGCGGCCGCCGGCGGACCGGCGGGCGGGTAGACGAGTACGTCGACGCCGTCGAGGTCGCCCAAGGCGATGACGATGAGGGGCCGGACGTCGCTCCACGCTAGGCCCCCATTCCCACACCCCAAGGGCGGCACCGCGACGGAGCGGATGTCGAGCTCGCGGATCACTCGGCTGAGGTCCGCGAGACCCGAGGCGACGTC
Source organism: Nocardioides sp. (assembly GCA_037046605.1). Taxonomy (GTDB): domain Bacteria; phylum Actinomycetota; class Actinomycetes; order Propionibacteriales; family Nocardioidaceae; genus Nocardioides. The sequence goes on along the minus strand of JBAOHF010000015.1, from coordinate 10,589 downwards.
CTCGATGCGTGAGGCTCCCCGCCAGTGGCGTTTGGTCGGGAAGTTGATGACGTAGCGCGGGCCGTCGAGCTGGTTGGTCGGCCAGACGTGCATACGTCCCGGCTGCAGGTCGCCGGCCCTCGCGGCCTTCTCGTATGCCGCGAACATCGCCGGGTAGGCCCGTTTGAACTGCAGGGCAATGCCTTTGCCCATGACTCCGGCCGTGTTGACGGTGTTGACCAGGGCATCGACGTCCGCGGTGAGCAGGTTGCCCGACACCTCGCGGATCATCGTCGTCTCCATGTGGTTAGAAATACCAGTCGGGTCTGACAGTCGTCTTCACCCAGGTGACGCCCATGCTAGCCAGGGTTGCGTCCACCGCCCGCTGAACGGCCACCGACTTGGCAGCGATAGCGCCGATTGCATCGAAGGGCACCACCTCGTGCACGAGGCACTCCGCCTGCCGCCGCTCACGCCTGTCTGGGTCCTCCGGAGTGTTACTCCAGTACTTGGCCGCCATCAAGGGCCAGTCCGTCATCTCGGTGATCTCGGCGTCATCCTGCACGAAGGTGGCGAAGGACTTCAGTGGGTGGCGGTCCGTGCCAAGGACCGTGAGCCCCTTGCCCCGGAGTATCTGGGTTGACGTGATCAGGTAGACGAGACGGTCGCAGCCCCGGTCATAGGTCGGCACATTCCCACTCTTAATCGAGAAGAGCATCGGGCTCCGCGGGGCGTAGTAGAACGGAACGTAGTCGGCAACGACGCCCCCTGGATCGATCGGGACGGCGCGGCGCCCACGGCCCTCCTTGATGCCGGTGTTGCCAACCTCGATCTGGAGGACCCCCGGTTCGTGAGCCCGCGAGTCACACACCAGCCCGTGCTGGATGATCGAGGCGAGGTGCTCGACTCGGGTGAAGTGGTAGACCCACGTGGGTTCAGGACGGGGCATGGCCCTCCGCCTTGCGTTCGGCGACATACCGAGGCGCGAGAGCCTCCATCTGCTCCATGACCAGGGAGATGGCGCCCTGCTGTTGGTCGGGCGGGTAGTCGTACTTGACGAGCAGCCGCTTGATCGACGAACGCAGCTTGGCTTTGACGTCGTCGCGGACGGTCCAGTCGGTGCGGACGTCGCGGCGCATCACGGCGACGAGCTCCCGAGCGATCTGGGCGAGAGTGTCTGCGCCCTGCAACAACCGTGCTGAGTCGTTGGCCTCCAGCGCGTCGAAGACGGCCAGCTCGTCGTCGCCGAGCGGCGGCGTGAACTTCGCACCTCGCGCGGCGTCGGCCGTCACCTCCTGGGCCAGCTCGATGAGGGCTGCCATGACTTCGGCAGCCGTGAGCTGCTGGTTGGTGTACTTGCGCATGAGCTCGTCGATCCGCTCGGAGAAGGCTCGACCGCGGACGAGGCTCCCGGCGACCATCGAGCCGGCCTCGCTCAGGAGCAGGTTGCGGATCTGCTCGATCGCCAAGTGAGCTCGGTCGGCGTGATTCGCTGCGGCACGCATGGCATCCATCGCGGTCGGCGTCAGCTCGCCCAGGCTCATCCGCGGGAGTCCCGCCGCCGCATAGATGTCGAGGATCTCTCCGGCGTCGGTCGAGTCGTCGATCACCTTGCCGAGCAGCAGCTGGATGTCCTGCGGGATCGGTTCGCCACGACCTCGCCGGGCCTCGGCGTCGAGCTTGGCCATCGCCACGCGCACCTGCTCGAAGAACTGCACGTCGCGCTGCTGAGCGAGTGTCAGTGATTTCTTGCCGCGCGCTAGGGCCCACAACCGGCTCAGTTGACCGGCGAGGCGTCGGAACCTCAGGGCCACCGGCTCAGCAGTCTCGTCGGTGTCGGCCGCGCTATTCGCCGGACTGCGCAGGTAGTTCGCTGCCGAGATGATCGTCTCGACATGAGCCCGGGGCGTGCCGGCTGCGAGGCGCGACCGCCAAGGGAAACCCGCCAGGCAGCCCTCGAGTTCGACCAGGACGTCGAGCATGGCGTCGGCGGCTTCGGCGACATGGCGCCCGACGGGCCGCTCGTGCTGGTCGTCGACCGTGTATTCGCCGAGCGCGTGCTCCAGGCTGTCGGCGATGGGGGCATAGGCAACGAGGAGGCCGTCGCGCTTGCCACGGAAGGTCCGATTGACCCGGGCGAGGGTCTGCATGAGCAACGCGTCGCGCATCGGCCGATCAAGGTAGAGCGTGTGCAGCGCGGGCGAATCGAAGCCGGTGAGCAACATGTCCTTGACGATGATGAGCTCCAGCTCGTCGTCGTCCCTCGCCGCCCGCTCCTTGACCGCCCGCTCCTGGCTGGGGCGGCGGATATGCGGCTGGTATGCCGCGGGGTCGCTCGGGACTCCCGAGAAGACCACCTTGACCCGCCCCTTGTCATTGGCCGGGTCGGCCCAGTCGGGCCGTCGTCTGACGATGGCCTCATAGACCCGGACGCAGACCTCCCGGGTGACGCAGACGATCATCGCCTTGCCCCGCGTGCCGATGAAGGCCGTCATCGCGGCGGCCCGGGCATCCCAGTGGGCCAGCAGGTCATCGACGAGGGCTTCGATCCGGTCGGGGGCCCCATAGAGCCGGGTGAGGTTGGCGACCGACCGCTCGATCCGAGCGCGTTCCACGTCGTCCAAGCCCACGGTGATCTCGTCGGCGGCCGCATCGAGGTCGTCGGACGTCACGCCTTCATCGAGGGCGACCTTGATGAGCCGCGGCTCGAAGTAGACCGGGACCGTCGCCCCGTCCTTGACGGCCCGGGTGAGGTCGTAGACGTCGATGACATCACCGAAGACGGCCCGCGTGTCGTGGTCGGCCTTGGCGATCGGTGTGCCGGTGAAGGCGATGAGGGTGGCGCGCGGCAGGGCATCGCGCAGGTGTCGCGCATAGCCGTCGAGGTCGTCGTAGTGGCTGCGGTGTGCTTCGTCGACGATGACGACGACGTTCGATCGGTCGGTGAGCAGGGGGTGTGCCTCGCCGGCATCGCGCTCGCCGAGAGTGCGACCGAACTTCTGCAGGGTGGTGAAATAGATTCCGCCGCTGCGGGTTTCGGTGAGGACCTCCCGCAGGTGCTTGCGGGTGGTGATCTGGATCGGCCTGCTGGGGAGCAGCTGGCTGCGAGCGAACGCCGAAAACAGCTGCCCGTCGAGGTCGGTCCGGTCGGTGATGGCGACGACGGTAGGGTTGGCCAGCTCGGGTCGTTGGGACAGGGCGTAGGTGTAGAGCTCCATCTCCATGGACTTGCCCGAGCCCTGGGTGTGCCAGACCACCCCGGCCCGGCCATCGCCCCGGACGGCGTCAACGGTCGACCCGACCGCCTTGGTCACCGCGAAGTACTGGTGGGGTTTGGCGATCCGCTTCGTCAGCGTCCCGTCGTCGCTGTTCACGTGGAACGCGGTGAAGTGCCGCTGCAGCTGGAGGAAGCGCTCGACGTTGCACACTCCGAACAGGAGCAGGCTGAGGCTGGTCGGTGTGCTGCCGTCGGGCTGGACTTCCCCGGGCTCGACCGGACGGCCGTCGTCGTCGACGTTCCAGGGGGCGAAGTGGTTGAGCGGCGTGAAGGGAGTGCCGTAGGCCGAGATGACCCCGTCGGTCGCGATCGTCAGCAGCGCGAAACGGAACTCGGCCGGGAACTCGTGCAGGTAGGTCGCCAACTGGGCATGGGCTGCGGAGACATCGGCCTGGTGGGCGCCGCCCTTCTTCACCTCGACGATGCCGACGGGCAGGCCATTGCAGTAGAGGACGACGTCGAAACGTCGGTCATGGTCGCGGTCGACGAGGCGGACCTGGTTGGCGGCCAGCCAGTCGTTTCGGTCCGGATTGGCGCTGACGACGTGGATGGTCGGGGTGCGTTGCACGCCTTCGTCGTCGACGTAGCTGAGCCCGGAATAGCCGCCGACGAGTATGCCGTGCATCCGGTGGTTCTCGGTCACTGCGTCGCCGGACCGGACGGCCAGGATCTCGGCCATGGCTTGGTCGAGGTAGCGCGGGGGGACGTCCGGGTTGAGCCGCAGCAGGGCGTCGCGGAGCCGGTGCGGGATGACGAGGCTGTCCCAGCTGACGCGTTCGCCCGACCCGGGTGCAATGTCCTTGCCGGTCTTGGGCTCCCACCCGAGCTCGCCTAGCTCGTCGAGCGCCAGGTGCTCCCAGTCGGCTTCACTCCCGAACGGTTTCATCTCAGACCACGTCCTCGACCAGCTTCTCGGCGTCCCTGACGCGCAGTTCCCCCGACATGAGTTTTGGCAACAAAGCATCTCGCAACTTCTCGAGGGTGCGTGATTCTGCCACCATCGCGGACACCAACTCATGAAGCAAGTCGGCTCGATCTTCGAACTCGCGCATCGACGCAGAGTCCGCGACGGGCACGTTCATCGACAAAGCCTGATCTCGGTTCAATCCCGGTACGGCGGAGTCGTAGTTCATGGCAGAGAAATCTGCTCCGAGAAGCACTTCGTAGGCGTAGGAAAGAGGTATTCCTGGGTTTGGTTCCACGAAGAAGGTAGTGTCGATTGGGTACGCATCCCCAGGTATCCAATGCGTTGTGCCGATGCTTCCCTTGCGTCCAATAACGACACATGGTCCGTCGATGAGTTTCTCGTCATGCCCACCGATCAAGCCTCCGCTTCCCACCACCGCAACGTCCCCGGGCCTGCGAGTCGCTTCGGGCAGAGCGCGCCCGTAGTGCAGGTTGAGAATCGCCCTCAGAGGCTGAACCGTCCCCGAGGACTGTGTCTCCACGAAAAGGGCGGCTCGAAGCCGCGCTGCGGCAAGTCGAACGGATCGGTTGGAGGCGATCTTGTCGTCGAGCGCCCCCAGCACGTCCGCGATCGCTCGCTGCTTCCAGTAGCCCGGCATGAGCAGGGGTACCGAGCCGAGGATCTGAGTGTTGAGATTCAGCATGGTTGCCCCGACGGCGTGCTGAACGATCCAGTCCTGAACCGAGGGCTGGCCAAGAGCGTAAGAGACGAATGCGGCATCGTGAGGGCCGTCGATGCCGAGCCTGATTCTCAGACATCCCGTTCCGCAGAGCCAACCGCTGTTGGTCTGTCTGACGAGAGCGCGTCTTCCGACGTCGCCCCTGCGCGAGAAGACGATGTCTCCCTGGCTAAGGGCGTGTCTGGCGAGGCGATTAACATGTTCTCTCCCGACCCGTGCCACGCGATCTTCAAGGATGACATTGTCCCCCAGATCTTGCGGCATGACCACCGGAGTGCCGCTCGAGGCGTAGTCACTCGCGTGAAGTTGCGAACCGAAGGGTCCTGTTTGGATCGACCCGGAGCACTCATCCGCGATTTCTGCGAGTGTCAGACTACGCATGGAATCTCCCCAATTGCTCGCGGACGACCTGTTCGAGGCGGGCTGATTCTTCGAACTGGGCGAACAGCTCGGCGGTCAGGCGCTCGATCTTCGCCTCGATCGGCTCGTCGTCCTCGGCCACCTCCGCCGCCCCGACATACCGCCCCGGCGACAGGACGTAGCCCGCCTCCTTGATCTGCGCGAGGGTGACCGATGCGCAGAAGCCGGGGACATCGGCATACGAGAGGCCCTTGTCCTTCGCCGACGCGGTGCCGCGCCACGCGTGGAAGGTGTCGGCGATCCGCGCGATGTCGGCGTCGGCGAGCGAGCGCTCCCGGCGGTCGACCATGAAGCCGAGGTCGCGCGCGTCGATGAAGAGCACCTGTCCGCGCCGGTCCACCGACCCGCCGGTGCCCTTCGCCTTGTCCTTCGCGAAGAGCCACAGACAGACCGGGATCCCGGTGCTGCGGAAGAGCTGGGTCGGCAGGGTGACCATCGCCGCCACGAGGTCGTCCTCGACGATGTTGGCGCGGATCTGGCCCTCACCGTTGGCGCTGCCCGTCATCGTCCCGTTGGCCATGACGACGCCGGCCTTCCCGGCGGGGCCGAGCTTGGCGAGGATGTGCTGGATCCACGCGAAGTTGGCGTTGGTCGCCGGTGGCACGCCGTAGCGCCAGCGGGCGTCCTGCTCGTTGCGCGCCCAGTCCTTGATGTTGAACGGCGGATTGGCCAAGACGTAGTCCATCTCGATGCCGGCGTGCAGGTCGCGGGCGAAGGTGTCCTGCCACCGGGAGCCGAGCTGGCCGTCGATGCCGTGGATGGCGAGGTTCATCTTGGCCATCCGCCAGGTGCGCTCGTTGAGCTCCTGCCCATAGACGGCGAGATCGGATCCATCGCGATGGTGCGCTTCGAGGAACTTCTCGGCCTGGACGAACATGCCGCCCGAGCCGCAGCACGGGTCATAGATGCGCCCGCTGGTCGGCTCGAGCATCTCGACGATGGTCCGCACCACGGAGGCAGGCGTATAGAACTCCCCGCCCCGCTTGCCCTCCGCGGCCGCGAACTTCTCCAGGAAGTATTCGTAGACCTCGCCAAGCAGATCCCGTGCCTTGGCCGCTCCCTGCCCGGAGAACCGCGCGCTGTTGAGGATGTCGAGCAGCTCGCCGAGCCGCTTCTGGTCGACGTTGTCGCGGTTGTATTGCATCGGAAGCGCTTGTCGCAGTGACTGGTTCGCGCCCTTGAGGTGTTCCATCGCCTCGTCGATGAGACGGCCGATGGACTTGGCCTCCTCAACCCCCTGGGCCGGTCGTCCCTTGGCGTTGGCGACGAGATAGCTCCAGCGCGCCGACTTGGGGACGTAGAAGACCCCCGCGCCGACGTAGGAGTCGTAGTCCTCGATGAGCTGCTCGATCTGGTCGTCCCGGAACCCCTCTGCCGCCAGCTCGGCCCGCAACTGCTCGCGGCGCTCGTCGAACGCGTCGGAGACGTATTTGAGGAAGATCAGCCCGAGGGCGACGTCCTTGTATTGCGAGGCGTCCATCGAGCCCCGCAGCTTGTCTGCGGCCTTCCACAGGGTGGCCTTGAGCTCGGCCATCGTCGACGGCGCGGTGCTCACCTTGGTCCTAGGGGGCATGCGGGCTGGTCTCCTCATCGCTGGGTGTGGGGGTGACACAAACGTGGTGGTATGCCGCCCCGAAGACGGCATCACGGCGCACGGCGGTGACCGTGTCCAGGAGACGTTGGGCCTGGTCGGCGATCTCGTCCAGAGCGGCGAGCCCGGCTTCGATGCGGGAGCGGTGCTTAGCAGGTACGAGCAGCACCGGCCACTCCCGCCAGCCGTCATCGCCCGGGGCGCGGTCGTTGACAGCCACCGCGAGGGCCTCAGGGAGCAGCCCCTCGGACTCGTCGGTGATCCGCAGGATCCGGGCGGGGGCGAGAACGAGCCGTCCCCCGGTGTGGTCAACCACGGCATACGGGCGGGGACGGGCCACGAAGATGACGTCGCTGGGACGGGTCAACCGGTGGGCGAGGCCGGCAGCCAGCAGGGCGCCACGAGAGGTGCGTTGCTCGCGCGTCTCGGCGTTGGTCAGGTCGGTTGCGCGGACGACGGCGACGTCACCAGTCGGGTCGTGGTCGACCTCGGCGGACGCGCCAGGAAGAACCCGCAGCTCACGGTTCCGAGCGAGCGAGCCGATAGTCGGCAGCTCCCCTCGCCGTGGGCTCTGGGCGTCGATGGGCAGCGGCGTGAAGCGGCGCCCGGCGACGCCGACGGCGAGGTCGTCCAGGCGTTGGCGGAGAAGCACCAGGTCGACAGGTGACTCGGCCGTGGAGTCTGCCAGTGCGGAGTCGGCAGGCCATGGTCGACGGGGGGCCAGCGGCTTGTTCCCGGCGAGGATGTCGGCGAGCCGGATGCGGCGCAACACCACCATCCCTCTGGGCGAGAGCGCTCGGGCATCGCTCGCAACGCGCAGGTCATCGATCAGCGCCTCGCGCGCCGACACCAGGCTCTCGGGGGCGAGGCATCCCGTGGCGACAGTCTCGTGCCGCAGGGACTCCTGCTCCTGGATCCGGCCGAGCACCCACAACCCGAGCTGCTCGCGCGGTCGGCCGGGGGCCATCCCCATCGGCAGCCTCAGCACCGCTCGCAGCCGGCCTCGACGAATCAGCCGGTCTTGGATCCGAGCCGCGGCATCCTCACGCGGGGTGTCGCAGAGGGCAGCGGCCGGGCCAACGACGACGGCTCGTCCCTGATCAGGGAGTGCCGTCTCAATGGCTTCGAGCCGGCGAAGGACTTCCTCGGCGCCTAGGGCCGCGTCGTCGGGGGCGGGAAGGCTGACCAGCGCCACAACCGACGCCGGCAACAGGGGCTCGAGCCCGTCGAAGCTCAACGGCTCGACCGCCTGGCGGTTGGCAAGGGCTCGGAGCCTGCCAAGTCGGGCAGCCGACGACAGCGAATCGTCGAGGTGGAAACTCGCATCGGTGTCGGCCTCCGGGCCGGCCCACAGCGCCTGCGTGAGGTCGCTTCCCCCGCGCCCGACCTCCGCGAAAACCCTTTGTCCGGAAGGGATTTCGTCAGCCAACGAAGCGGCGATGGCCGCGACTAGCCCAATCAGCCGCGGGTCGAGGCGATGGGTTGCCCACGCCGGGGGAAGGGTGCCGGGTTGGCCGAGCAGCCACTCCATCGCGGCCCCGTAGGAGTAGCACGCGTCCGCGAGCCCGTCGGCGTATGCCGTCACGCGCGGCCACGCGGGACAGCTGAGGAGGTCTCGACTGACCGAACGTCCGTCCGGGTCGAGGTCGTCGAGCAGGTCGAGCAGGTCGTCGGTGTCGAGCTTGGAGAGGGGAATGGTGCCTGATCGGGCAGCCAGGGCCAAGGCGCTCGCGACGGCCTCGGCGGCGGCTTGGATTGCCGACGACGTGTCTCCCGTCGACGGCAAAGCCGTGAGCCCGAGTGCCTCGGGGTCGAAAGTGGTCAGCCGGGGGAGATCGGCTGGATCGCTGCTCGCGAGCTGTCGCCCGGTGGTGCTGAGCCAGCCGAGGACTTCGGAACGGTCGAAACGCTCAGTGCCACGCAGCCCCATACGCGGCGTTGGAAACGGATGGTGGGTCGAGCGATAGCGCCTGCGCCACATGCTGACGACAGGGCGCTGAACGCCGGCGAGGCGGGCGATGTCCGCCGCCGATACGTCGTGGTCCATGCGCCCTCCTCTCCACTCGTTGGTTGCTGGCCACTCTATTGCTTCTGTCGCCCCCGACCAGTGTGTGCGCTGATAAGAGGGGTTATCGACATCTGATGAGAGTTCTCCGGGAAAGGTCCTCAGGATGGTCGCTGAGCCCCGACGACCCGTCCAGGGGGAAGCCAAGGAGGAACAATGCCATCCCATCTCAGCTCAGCCGTTGTCCGCTTCGACCCCGCGACCAGCTCGCTGCACATCGTTGGTCTGCGAGTCGAGCAGCCGGCCGTGACCATGGAGGCGTTGCGTTGGAGCACCGGTCGCCGCGGAGAACCAGTTGCCGCCGACGAGCTCCGCGACGCGGACCTCAGCGCCTTCGCCCAGCAGTCGCTGGTCATTGGAGCCACGGCCATCAGCGCAGCCGGCGGAGCCGTCGAGGCCGCGAATCTCGCCGCGCTCGTCGACCAGCTCGGCGACCGTGCCGCCCGATCAGCCGACGACGCTGCAATGAGCACCAAAGCTGCAGTGGAGGATGCCCGCAAGTCCGTCGTGGACGCCGCCTCGCTCGCCAAGGACGCAATCGCCGCGGCGGGCGTGGAGGCGCGCACGTCCTTCGCGCGCGAGGTGACTGACGCCCGAGCCGCCATGTTGGCCGAGATCACCCGACTTTTCGGCGGTGAATCCCCGGAGCTGGCCACGCGCCTCTCCGGCGTCCTCGACTCTTTCGGCAAGGACGTGCAAGCCCGAAGCACCACTCAGCTCGACGAGGTGATCCGCAGGGCGGCCAGGGCCTTCGATCCGGCGGACCCGGACTCGCCGATGGCCAAGCACCAGGCTGCCCTTCAAACGCGGCACGACGAACTGGCCGCCTTGGTCGGACGACACCACGAGCACCTCGCCGGCGAGGTGCGGGCCTTGGCCGAAGCGATCCGAGTCGAGCACGCCGCGGCCACCGCGCGCGGCCAAGTGGCGTCAGTCACGCCCTTGAAGGGGGCCACCTTTGAGGACGGTGCTGGCTCGGCGTTGGAGCAGATTGCCAGTTCGTTGGGCGAAGAGTTCGTCGTGACCGGGTCCGCCACCGGAAGCCTACCCACGTCGAAGAAGGGCGACGGCGTCGTCGTTCTGGCGGGCGGGGTCGCTCGGATCGTGGTCGAGATGCACAACGGATCCGGGCGGCGGGAGTGGAACGGCTACCTCGATGAGGCCGAGCGCAATCGTGACGCCGTCGCCTCGCTGGGGATAGTGCCCGACCTCGCTGCCAATGTCGGCCAGTCTCTGCGGGTGCTCGGGCCGCGTCGCCTCGTGCTCGCCTACACCCCAGGAGAGGACGAATCACTGCTGCGTTCTGCGGTGGTCCTCTTGCGATTGTTGGCGTTGGCGGCCGTCCGCGGCGACGCGGGAGCGGACCTCGACCTGGTTCGGGAGCGCCTGACTGAAGCCACCGACGCCCTCACCAAGTTTGCTGTCATTCGGAAGAACGTCGGTGCCGTTTTGAAGTCTGCCACGGCAATCGACCGCGACGCTGATGCACTTGAGACCACGCTGCACCGCCTCCTGATGCAGGCCGCAACCGCGCTCGAAGGCATCGGCTCCAGTGAACAGCCGGCGGCTGGCATCGACACCGGCGACGTTGCCTGAGGTCGCCGCCGCGAC
>JBAOHF010000014.1:0-6948 GCA_037046605.1 Nocardioides sp. | reverse complement strand
AGCGATCAATCCAGAAGGCAGCCCCGCCGGAGCCGATCCGCACGATTTCGTCGTCGCCGTTCTTGCAGAGAACACTGTATAGGTTCATCGGCACGAAGGGCTTCGCTATGCTCGTGTAGCCAGTCGGGCACTCGGGATCGCCGAGTTGCGCCTCCAACGCATCAACTCGAGTCTGAAGTTTGTCAGTCTTGGATTGAAGCGCATCCGCCGTTGATTGAAGTGTTGCAGTCTTGGACTGGAGTTCCTGCACTTGGGCCTGGAGGGCCGCAACAGTTGTTTGCAGGGCAGAAAGCGAACTTTCATCAGGCACTCCCGGGGTTCCGGGGGGACCGGCTTCGCCCGGAGGACCAGCGTCACCAGGTGGACCCGGATCCCCTTCCAAGTGTTCTGTAGCAACCGTGCAACCGACGATCAAGAACCCCAGCGCGAAAACCGCTCCAGCACGACTACTCATGTACATCGAGATCCTCCGACATATGTGTGGAGTTGCTTCCGAGCCCACCCAACGTGAAATTGAGCTGCGGGCGGGCGAAGCCCGACCGTCAGATCCAATTTCTGGTTAGGCGATGTCATGTGAGCAGTGATCGCCAAGGAAGTTCCGGCAAAGCCAGAGTAAATGCGGCTGTGTACATCGTCTCCTCCAAGTCCACGGAGTTCGGGAAATCGTGCTGCTCGGGAGCAAGCCGAAAGGCGTAGGGACCGGGATGGCTGGAATCGTTGGCGTAAAGGTTGGCAGCGGCCCAGTTGACTTTGGTGATTTGCTCTTCGAGTGAGCATAAAGTGGCGACATAATCATGTACTACGCTTCTGAATCTCCGAAAGCGTGCGTGCCGAGCTGAAGGAGTGCTCCGGCATTACGGCCTTTCCGTTGACGACTAGAAGAGCGGTGACTCCCGCTCCGCGCGCGCTTTTCAGATCTTCAGGAGTCGGGATTCTTCCCCGGGTCTCTCGCCGGACGAAGGTGCGGCGCATATTCGAGAAGGTGCGGCCGATCTCGATCGATGATCTCCAGGAGCCGCACGTTGTGGATATCCTTATGAGTGCCAATATCGATCAGATATGCAGTATCCATTTGTAAGCTTAAAGAATAATAGCGTATCTCGGCTGTTGTCGTGGTCAAGATGGACATGCCGAATGCCGTACTCATAAAGAAGGGTGTCGTGAGAGACAAAGTCTTTCTTGGCGCCGAACGGGTTGAAGAGAAAGGCATGTTGCCGGCTGGCAAACTTCTTGCGCGGGTCGATTTATCGCGTCCGAGCCTTCTTCGAGAAAGCGTTCGACTTGTCGGAGATTGCGAGAGAGTCGTGTCCGGGAAGAATTGCCCAGGAGGGCGGTCGAGAACGCTCGATTCGGCGCGGAACGTTCGAAACTCGCCGATAGGCGTGATTCACGATGGCTTCTGAAAGCACCTGGACCGAATGCTTCCCGGCTTTCCTTTTGGATCCTTGCTTGGAGGGGGAAGCTGCGCACGATCGGTATGGCGCAGCATCCGGCGCCTGCACTCCTCCTGAAGCAGGAGTTCGAGTCGCTCGAGGATGGCCGCACTGAGGAGGTAGTTCACGGCAAGTCGACTCCGTATATCGTGAGTTGCGGACGGACGAAGGTTGAATCGGGGTGGAGCACGTGAGAACCGGCAAAGCGAGTGACGCCGTGGAGCGAAGTCATGCTCGCGGGGCGCTTCTTCATTCGCCTAACGTGGGCTTGAGCTGCGAGCCCCGAGAGCAAGCAGAGCGGCGCGCTAGCGACGCTCTGCGCAGCGTCGGGGTTCGTCAGATCCAAGCCCTGGTTGGGTTGTGTCTGGGTCCCAATCTCCGAAGTCGAAGTCGGAAGTGCCGCGGGAAACCCAGGGAGTTGACGATCCGCGTGGCACGGCTTCGATGTCGGGAGGACCCGCCTGGAGCCGTGCGGCGGCTTCGATCGTTCCGCGGCGCCGGCGTTCACCGTGAACGGGGGGAACGGGAACGGCTCCAGCTTCTCGCAGCGCGCCGTCGCTCCGGAAGGAGACGGAGCTCGCAGCGCCGACCGCTTGGGGCGCCGCTCCGAACTCGCAATTCCCGGGGATTTCTCGCGCACGACCTGCCTCCGTGGAGTCGGATGGTATCAAGTGTGTGTGGCCGGTCAACAGGCGTGTTCAAGAAAGTGGCCCCGGCAGGCACCGCGCTGCTCGGGGGGGAAACCGCTCGGACGAGGAGTACAGCGTTCGTCGAACCGCTCGCGCGTCGCTGGCAACGCGCGGTGAAGCCGCTCGGACGAGGAATACAGCGTTGGCAGAACCGCCCGCACGCCGTCCACGACTGATGGCAACGCCAGGCACGGGAGCCGCTCGGACGAGGAATACAGCGTTCGTCCAGGCCGCTCGCGCGGCGGCCACGACTGAGGACGACGCCAGGCCCGGAGCCGCTCGGACAAGGAATACAGCGTTGGCAGAACCGCTCGCGCGCCGCCACGACTGGCGATGACGCAAGACGGTTGAGCGAGGAAGGCCCGGAAGCCGCTCGGACGAGGAATACAGCGTTCGTCGAGCCGCTGCCGCGCCGCCACGACTGACGATGACGCCAGACGGTTGTGCGAGGAAGGCACGGAAACCGCTCGGTCGAGGAATACAGCGTTCGTCGAGCCGCTGCCGCGCCGCCACGACTGACGATGACGCCAGACGGTTGAGCGAGGAAGGCACGGAAACCGCTCGGTTGAGGAGTACAGCGTTCGTCGAGCCGCTGCGCGCGCCGCCACGACTGACGATGACGCCAGACGGTTGAGCGAGGAAGGCACGGAAACCGCTCGGTCGAGGAGTACAGCGTTCGTCGAGCCGCTCGCGCGCCGGCCACGACTGACGATAACGCCAGACGGCCATGCGAGGAAGACACCAGGAGCCGCTCGGTTGCGGAGTACAGCGTCGCTCGAGACCGCTCGCGCCACGCCCGCGATGATCGAACACAACGAGATACGGCGCGATTGTAAGGGATCGCCGCGGTGTTCACGCACTCTCCACCAACCCAACGTGGGCTTGAGCTGCGAGCCCCGAGAGCAAGCAGAGCGGCGCGCCAGCGACGCTCTGCGCAGCGTCGGGGTTCGTCAGATCCAAGCCCTGTGTTGGGTTGTGTCTGGGTCCCAGTCTCGCAAGTCGAAGTGGGCAGTGCCGCGAGAGGCTTGGGGTGCTGACGATCCCCGTTGGAGGGCTCCGACCTGGGGCTCAACCGAGTGGAGGCGGCCGGCGGCTCCGGTCGTCCTGGACCGCCAGCTGTCCGATCGAACGGGAGGAACGGGAACCGCTCGCGCCTCCCGCGGTGCGCCGTAGCCCCGGAAGGAGACGGAGCTCGGGGCGCCGCCCGCCCGCGCGGTTGCCCTTCGTTCGCCAGTTTCCGAGGTTTCTCACGCACAGCCGGCCTCCGAGTGGCCGATGGTATCAAGGGGGTGTCGCCGGTCAACGGGCGTGTTCAAGAAAGTCGGGCCCGCCGACGCGCCGCGCTCTGGGGGGGCGAAACCGCTCGGACGAGTAGTACAGCGTTGGCCGAAACCGCTCGCGCGTCGCCCGCAACGCGCGGTGGAGCCGCTCGGACGAGTAGTACAGAGGTGTTCGAGACCGCTCGCGCGACGCCCGCGACTGACCATGACCCAAGACGGCGAAGAGAGGGAGGCTGGGAAACCGCTCGGACGAGTAGTACAGAGGTGTTCGAGACCGCTCGGACGAGTGAGTACAGACGGTGTTCGAGACCGCTCGCGCGACGCCTGCGACTGACCATGACGCCAAGACGGCGAAGAGAGCGGAGGCTCGAGAAACCGCTCGGACGAGTAGTACAGAGGTGCTCGAAACCGCTCGGACGAGTAGTACAGAGGTGTTCGAGACCGCTCGCGTGACGCCCGCGACTGACCATGACCCAAGACGGCGAAGAGAGGGAGGCCCGGAAACCGCTCGGACGAGTAGTACAGAGGTGCTCGAGACCGCTCGCGTGACGCCCACGACTGACCATGACCCAAGACGGCGAAGAGAGGGAGGCTCGGAAACCGCTCGGACGAGTAGTACAGAGGTGCTCGAGACCGCTCGCGTGACGCCCGTCAGCTGACCATGACCCAAGACGGTGAAGAGAGGGAGGCCCGGAAACCGCTCCGGACGAGTAGTACAGAGGTGCTCGAGACCGCTCGCGTGACGCCTGCGATGAGCGACGCCAATGCAGATACGCCTACAAATTGAGGAGATCGCCGCGGTGTTCACGCTCTCTCCACCAACCCAACGTTTGCTTGTGCTGCGGGCGGGCGACGCAAGCGCGCGGCACCGCCGCGCGCGCCGCAAGCCCGACCGTCTGCACCAAGCTGAGTTGGCTTGCGAGCCGGGGCGTTACAGGTAAAGATCCGAAACTGGCACTTTCTCTCGCCGTGGGGTTCACGAGGTGCTCGGAGGAGTCGAGATAGCGTGTTCCCAAGAGCGGTAGTTTCCGTCTCGGTGTCGCCGCGACGCGCCTGTTGTGGCTTTGCGGCGGCCTGCCGCCTGCCGAGATGGTGGGAGTTTGTCGCGCGACCTCGGTGCGGGGTGCGTGAGTCGTTGGCGGCGGCGTCCCGCGGCCGAGTGGCTGCGTTCTCCACGACGCGCCCAGGTGCAGCGCGCCGCTCCCGGCCGTCTCGAAGCAGGCCGGCGCCGCGCACCGCGCCGCCGCCGGAGTTTCCGCGCCGCTGCGGTGCCAGGTGATCCACGTACGCTCGAGAAAGCATCGAGCCGCAAAGCCTCCGAGGTGTCGATGGTACCCAAGAGGGCGGCTCCGTCAACAGAAGTATTCCGGCCCCGAGAGGGCAAGGCGCTGGGTGCGCCGCTGGTAGCCGCGCAGCTGCTCTCGTAGGGCGGCCGGAGATGGACAGGGGTGGTTCCCTCCGGATCCAGGACCCGCCGAAGATGGAGCTCTCGGGGGGTTCTGCCGTGAGACGCGGCAAGATCGAGAAGCCCTGTCCGAGGAACCGGGACGGCGGGCGCCGCACGTTGTTCCGACCTGTGCGGGGAACCGGGGCGCCCGTGGGTGCTCGCCGCTGAACTTGTCGCCTCGGTGCACCGAAGTCCCGGCGCACCGAAGTCCCGGCGCACCGAAGTCCCGGCGCACCGCAGACGCCAAGGCAATCGTGGATCCCAGTGTACCGTGGACCCAGTGCACCGTAGTCCCGGCGCACCGCAGACGCCAAGACAATCGTGGACGCCAGTGTGTGCCGAAGTCCCGGCGCACCGAAGTCCCGGCGCACCGTACTCCGGCGAACCATGATACTCCGACAACCGGTAGATGCCATTACGCCGCGTTCCATGCGCACTGTAGTCGCGACAAATCCGAAGAGCCCGGTCGCGGAGCCGTGCTCCAGATCGCCCCGGAATCGAGTCCTTTCCACCGAACAGAGCCCTCCCGGAATGTCCAACAATCGTGGTACATCAGACACGCCGAAGTGCGATGTTGCCGCATGCACCCGAGCTCGCCCGCGGAGCTTGCAGCGCGTTGCCCGACTCTGGAGACCGCCGTCGCGAATTGGCCGAAAGCTCCCCGGTAGACCGCGTTTTTCGAGCCAAGCCAACGTTTGCTTGTGCTGCGGGCGGGCGACGCAAGCGCGCGGCACCGCCGCGCGCGCCGCAAGCCCGACCGTCTGCACCAAGCTGAGTTGGCTTGCGAGCCGGGGCGTTACAGGTAAAGATCCGAAACTGGCACTTTCTCTCGCCGTGCGGTTCACGAGGTGCTCGGAGGAGTCGAGATAGCGTGTTCCCAAGAGCGGTAGTTCCCGTCTCGGTGTCGCCGCGACGCGCCTGTTGTGGTTTTGCGGCGGCCTGCCGCCTGCCGAGATGGTGGGAGTTTGTCGCGCGACCTCGGTGCGGGGTGCGTGAGTCGTTGGCGGCGGCGTCCCGCGGCCGAGTGGCTGCGTTCTCCACGACGCGCCCAGGTGCAGCGCGCCGCTCCCGGCCGTCTCGAAGCAGGCCGGCGCCGCGCACCGCGCCGCCGCCGGAGTTTCCGCGCCGCTGCGGTGCCAGGTGATCCACGTACGCTCGAGAAAGCATCGAGCCGCAAAGCCTCCGAGGTGTCGATGGTACCCAAGAGGGCGGCTCCGTCAACAGAAGTATTCCGGCCCCGAGAGGGCAAGGCGCTGGGTGCGCCGCTGGTAGCCGCGCAGCTGCTCTCGTAGGGCGGCCGGAGATGGACAGGGGTGGTTCCCTCCGGATCCAGGACCCGCCGAAGATGGAGCTCTCGGGGGGTTCTGCCGTGAGACGCGGCAAGATCGAGAAGCCCTGTCCGAGGAACCGGGACGGCGGGCGCCGCACGTTGTTCCGACCTGTGCGGGGAACCGGGGCGCCCGTGGGTGCTCGCCGCTGAACTTGTCGCCTCGGTGCACCGAAGTCCCGGCGCACCGAAGTCCCGGCGCACCGAAGTCCCGGCGCACCGCAGACGCCAAGGCAATCGTGGATCCCAGTGTACCGTGGACCCAGTGCACCGTAGTCCCGGCGCACCGCAGACGCCAAGACAATCGTGGACGCCAGTGTGTGCCGAAGTCCCGGCGCACCGAAGTCCCGGCGCACCGTACTCCGGCGAACCATGATACTCCGACAACCGGTAGATGCCATTACGCCGCGTTCCATGCGCACTGTAGTCGCGACAAATCCGAAGAGCCCGGTCGCGGAGCCGTGCTCCAGATCGCCCCGGAATCGAGTCCTTTCCACCGAACAGAGCCCTCCCGGAATGTCCAACAATCGTGGTACATCAGACACGCCGAAGTGCGATGTTGCCGCATGCACCCGAGCTCGCCCGCGGAGCTTGCAGCGCGTTGCCCGACTCTGGAGACCGCCGTCGCGAATTGGCCGAAAGCTCCCCGGTAGACCGCGTTTTTCGAGCCAAGCCAACGTGGGCTTGAGCTGCGAGCCCCGAGAGCAAGCAGAGCGGCGCGCCAGCGACGCTCTGCGCAGCGTCGGGGTTCGTCAGATCCAAGCCCTGGTTG
>JBAOHF010000013.1:0-216040 GCA_037046605.1 Nocardioides sp. | reverse complement strand
CCCGCCGGGCGTCAAGGTGTTCAGGAACGACGCGGTCCCCTACGTCGAGCAGTCGCAGGTCCAGGTGCATGCCGCGCGCAACGAGTTCGAGCCGTTCCTGGTGGTCGTCAAGCCGACCGGCTCCGGCGACGTCACCGTGTCGATCGGGGATTTCGGCGCGGGCATCACGCAGCTGATGTACGAAGTGAAGTACGTCACCCTGACGCAGGCCACGGACATGCGCGGCGGTATCGGCGAATATCCCGACCCGCTCTGGCCGCTCGAGAGCGGAGATACGGTGTCGCTGACCGCGGGGCAGAACACGGCGTTCTGGATCACGGTACAGGTGCCCGCCGGGACGGCGGCCGGCGACTACAGCACCGACGTGACGGTCGACGGCATCGCCGTCCCCATCGCCCTGCACGTGTTCGATTTCGAGTTGCCGGGCGAGCTCAGCGTGGCCTCGAGCCTCGGGTTCTCCCAGCAGGAGGTGCTGGCGAAGTACGGCGCCGGCTACAGCGACTGGGCCTTCATGGATCAATGGCGGCAGTTCTTCATCGACCACAGGCTTACACCCCAGATACCCTTGTGGCCGAGTGCACTGACCACGGGCGGCGGCACGCCGCTGGTCAGCTACAACTGCGCGACCCAGGCGTTGTCGGATCCCGACGGCATCTGGGGATTCGAGATGCCTGCCGCCCGCTGGCTGGGCGGCACGGGACTGATGGGCGGCAACTTCGCCGAGCCGTTCAACGACGGCGTCGGCTTCCCCTCGTACCCGGCCCTTGGCCTCGGCAGCAACGACCCGTCGGAGGACCCGCGACCGTCGTCGATGTGCGGCGAGCTGCGCGGCGCCGGCGACTGGTACACTGCGAACGACCCCGCCTCGGCCTACAACCTGATGTGGTCCGGCTACGTCGGCGCGCTGGGCAATTACCTGGCCGGACTCGGCTACCTCGACAAGTCCTACTTCTTCATGGCCAACGAGCCCACCGACCAGGCAGACTACGACGCGATCGCGTGGTACTCGCGGCAGCTCAAGGCCGCCGCGCCCGGCCTGCGCCTGATGGTGTCCGAGGAGCCGAAGCCCGCCATCTTCAACCACGCCGACTACGTGCAGGACGCGCAGGTCGACATCTGGCTGACCTACCTGGGGTTCTTCGACCCGGCGGTCGCGGCGGAACGCGATGCCGCCCACGGCGAATCATCGTGGCTCTATTACCTGCCGTCTTCGGTGGCGCCGTACTCCAACCCGTTCACGCTGGATCACCCCGGCGTCGACAGCCGGTTGATGGGCTGGTTCTTCTGGAAGTACCGCCTGCGCGGCCTGACGCACGATTCCATCATCGACTGGTCGATCAATCCCTGGACGACGCCCGCGCCGACCGCGAACAACGGGTTCACGAACCTGCTGTACCCGCCGTCGCCGACCAACACCGCCATCGCCTACGGCTCGAACAACCAGCGACCGGTGCCGTCGATCCGCATGGAACTGATCCGGGACGGGCTCGAGGACTACGAGTACCTGCGCGTCATGAACGCCGCCGCGGCCCCGGCCGCCGGCGTGACCAGCGCTGCCGATGCGCAGGTCGACAAGGTCATCGGCGGGGTGGCGAGCTACACGCAGGACGCGGACTTCATCGCCAACCTGCGGCGGCTGATCGGCCAGTTGAACGCCGGCGAGATCGCGTCGCTGCCGGACGTCCATCCCGTGCCGGTGCACCAGCGGGCCATGGGTGAGCCCGGCGACTACTACCTGAATTTCCAGAACCTCGCCGGCGAGCCGACCGCCGACCCGCTGGTCGTCGACGGCAAGACGTACCTCAAGATCGACGGCGCCGACTACAACGCCGGCGCCGGCTACGGCTGGTACAGCCCGCCCAGCGTGAACTGGGCGTACGGCTGGGTGCCCTCGGGACCGAACGAACTGCAGAGCAGCGTCCTGTACTCCGACTTCGGCCGCCCCGCCGTCTTCGAGTTCGACCTGCCCGCCGGCACCTACGACGTGACCGTGTCGGCAGGCTGGCCCGGACTGAGCTTCGACCACGGGAAGATCGTCATCGAAGGCGTGCCGCTGCTGGACGACGAGACGACGACCGACAACGTCGTCCGCACGGCGTCCATCACCGTCCTCGACTCGAAGCTGACGATGGAGATGGGCATCCATGACTACTACACGATGCTCAACTACCTCGACATCGAGGCGCAGGTGCCGTCCGGCGTGGACAACGACACGCCCGGGCCCGGCACGCGCCACCGGCTGCACAACGCCGTGCCCAACCCGTTCAATCCCGCAACCCGGCTGGCCTTCACGCTGGCCGGCAATGCGCAGGCAGCGCTGCGGGTCTACGACCTGGCCGGCCGCCTGGTGAAGACGCTGCTGGACGAGGCGCCGCTCGAGGCCGGGCGTCACGAAGTGACCTGGGACGGAACCGATGATCGCGGGCGCACCGTCGCGGCCGGCATGTACCTGTACCGGTTGCAGGCAGGCGCGTTCAGCGAGACGAAGACAGTCGCGCTGGTGAAGTAACGCCGCGGAGCAATGGCGGAATCCTGATCGAACCGAAACGGGGAAGACGATGCCACCATCCAGAATCCAGACCAGGTCACCCGACGGAACCCGGGCCCTGCGACTCGCGGTCTCCGTGGTGCTCGGCATCGCGTCCATCGCGACGGCTGGCTTCGCCACGCCGTCCCTCGATACGCTCGTCCTGTCGGTCGGCGGCGTCTCGGTCCCGGGTCCTGCCGGGTGCACGTCTTTCCTCGCGCCATCGTCGCTCATCGGGTTCTTCGGCGACTACGGCTTGGGACTCCCTGTCGGCGGCCTTGCCGTGTGCGGCGTTCCCGGCGGCGTCGACGAACTGACGTCGCCAACCGGACCCCTGGTCGATGAGCGATCTCTTGTCAATTCGTGGCCCAACGGCACGCTTCAACGGCACCTCGTCGGTCGCAGCCGACTATGGCCGCCTCTCGTCCTCGGCGCAGGCGAACTATGCCGGGGACACGAGCTCCCTCAACGTGATCGGATCCGAGGGGTTCACGATCGCCGCCGACGGATTCACGATCACCACGCCCAGCTTCGCTGACGGGCAGGCGGGGACCGTCGTCTTCCGTACCACCGTCAACGGCAGCCTGTCGACCACGGGAACAGGAACAGCCGGTCTCCGCCTCGACTACCACGTGAACGCCGGGGCCGGGGTGTCGATGCTGCGCGCAAGCGTGAACGGCGCGGCGTCCCTGCCTGCCCTGGCCTCGATCGGGAACATCGGTCTTGACGGTTTCGCCCGCACTCCCGGCCACCTGGACGGGAGCGGCGAGGTCGTCACGGTTGCCATCCCGATCGTGTTCGGCACCAGGTTCGAGTACAGGCTCGGCCTCCTGGTGTACGCGGTCCCGGCACTGACCGCGCTGGTCCAGTCGGACTTCGATGCGGCGATCACGGCCATCGAGGTGAAGGGCCCGGGCGGCGTGGTCGTTTCCGATTTCACCGTCACCTCCGACTCGGGTACCAGCTACGGCGCTGGCGGCGTCGTGGCTGTCGGCGACGATCCGCACGGCGGGATCGGCAATCCGTCGCGACTCTCGGCGTTTCCCAATCCGTCAGGGACCGCGATTCAACTGCGCTTCAGCCTCAAGCGGGCCATGGCGACGAGCCTCGACATCTTTGACTCTGCGGGACGGCGCGTGAAGCACATCGGGAATGCCGGCGAGGGCGCGGGTGACCAGTCCGCCATCTGGGATGGCCGCGGCGATGGTGGCGTGGCGTTGTCCAGCGGCGTGTATTTCGCGCGGCTCTCATGGCAAGGCGGATTCGAGACGACGCGCGTGACGCTTCTTCGCTGACCGCAATGGCACGGCGCGCGACTGACGCGCGCCGTGCCTCCGCTTTGCGCACGAATCAATGGATACGTGATTTCAAATCGCATGGACGCCCCGCACGATTTCTGGTCTACTTGATCGCCACGAAACATCGGCTTTCCATGCAGCCGCAGAGCCTACCCGATCAGGGGGATTTCATCATGCCGCGGTCCCGCACCTGCGCCTTCATCATCGCCCTTTCCTGCGCGCTCCTTGTCCTTTCGGCCTGCAGCGACTCGACGTCCCCGCCCACGTCGCGATCCGTCACGCTGTACGTGTTCGACCAGGCATACCAACCCGTGGCGGCGAATGCCGAATGGGCCGCGTTCCAGGACGGCAGCAAGGCCTGGACCGTGCTGGCACCCTCGGCGACCGGCGTCTACACCGCCACCCTGACCGACGCGTCGGGCCGATACGGCTTTGCCTGCTACGCCGACGGCGACCTGCACCTGCAGCACGACACCGTGGCCGAGGGCACGAATCCGGTCACTTACCTGGATACCGGGCTCTCTCTTGCCGGGAAGTCTATCGCCAAGACCCCCTATGCCCAGATCCCCCAGCCCACCGGCTACTACAGCCTCCACGGCGCGATCAGCTACGACTTCACGCCGGGCGAGAGCATGGTCGCCATGGACCGCAGCCGCTCCAGTTCCTCGCCCATCGCCTCGTACTGGTTCACGGTCAAGGCCGGCCTTCACGACCTGGCCATCTCCGACAACAGCTGGGGCGCAGAGCGCCTGATGAACTGGCTCTACCTCGAGCGAAACATCGACGTCCAGGGCGATTCGGTGCACAACATTTCCGTTGCCGCTTCCGCGCGCATCATGCTGGAAGACGGCGCGTCGGTGCAGGTGACGGGCGATGCCTCGACCACCAGCGCAACGGTCGGTCTCCTGACGACCAATGGCACCTATGCGATGCTGGCCGATTACGATGCCATCACGGGCGGCGTCGCGGCGTTTCGCAGCCTGCCGGCCGCGGCGATGGCCAGCGGCGACTGCTACGAAGTGGAACTCTCGCGTGGACACGTGCAGAAGTGGGCCTGCTTCGGCTCCGCGGCAGGCATGACCATGACCGCGCCGTCCGGCGAATTCCCGGGCTTCGCGGTCACGACGGTCGCTGCCGGCAGCGCCTGCTACCCGGCCTTCAGTGGCTTGTCCATGGCGGGCGGCAAGGGCTACTTCATGTATTGCAGTGCTGGAGACCACTTCACCGACGTCATCGTCTCGTGCGGCTGGCTGGCCGCCAACGGTGCAACCGGCTACCAGGTGCCGAACCTCACCGGCCTGGCGGGCTGGCAGGTCGCCTGGAGCACCCCGGCCGACGCCGCGATCACCGACCAGGACGCCGTGTTCCTCGACGGCAACGTGCCGGTGGCAACCTGCGTGGTCCACCATTTCAACCGGACGTACGCTCCGCTGGCGGCGGGAGAATGGGTAAGCACGACCTGGAGCGATTGAGCGAAAACGCACCGGGGGGCGAGGAGCGCCTTGAGTTCCCGCCCCGCGGCTAATTCTCCGGCGAAGGCATCACGAACCAGAGCACCGCGTACACCAGGATCCCGGGGAACGCGACGCTGCAGATCGACAGGATGACGTACGCGAGCCGGAACCGGCTGGGCGACCAGCCGAGGCGCTCGGCAAGGCCACCGCAGACTCCGGCGATCATCCTGTCGTGGGAGCGGCGGACTTGCGGCGTTGCAGGTGTCATCAGTTTCTCCTTCGGCGGTGTGGCGCGTGACGCCGGCCCATACCCGGGCTTCGGCCCGATTATTCGCTGCCCATTCAGCCGGTTTGGATCGGCCTGGCCGTGACGAACACGTAGCCGGACTTCCAGCCGGGAACCCCGTCGCAGGGACGACCCTCGTTGGCCCGGATTGACCCCGCATTGTATCATGGTTGCACGGCCAATTCGCCAGCCCCCTGAAATAGAGGAGTTCACGTGACGCAGGCAACGCGGGTCGCCATCCCCACCCTTGTACGCATCAAGCCGGATGCCCTGGCGCGCGTGGGCGTCTACCTGTCGCGGCTCGAACATCGGCGGGTTGCGGTTTTCCTCAGCGATGGATTGATCGAGCCGTTGGCGGCAGGCCTGCGCACCTCGCTCGAGGCCGGCGGCATCGAGGCTGTCGCCTGGCGGAGCGTTGCCAGCCATGCCTTCGAGGACACGGTCGGGCATTTCGTCCAGATGCCGCGTTCGGCGACGGCCGTGGTCGGCTTCGGAGGGGGCAAGGCCCTGGATGTGGCCAAGTATGTGGCCTTCCTGGCCAGGCTGCCGTACTTCGCCATTCCGACGTCACTC
The DNA here is from genome assembly GCA_037046605.1 of Nocardioides sp. Taxonomy (GTDB): domain Bacteria; phylum Actinomycetota; class Actinomycetes; order Propionibacteriales; family Nocardioidaceae; genus Nocardioides. The sequence goes on along the minus strand of JBAOHF010000013.1, from coordinate 209,902 downwards.
TCGAACGACGGCTTCTGCAGTCCGCACGTGAGCTTGGCGATCCAGGGAAGGCGTCGCACGCTTGCCGCCAACATGCCTTTTGGCGTTGTCGTCGATACGCAGGTGTGTGCGCAGGCGCCGCGCTTGCTCACCCTCTCGGGCATCGGCGACCTGGCCGCGAAGTTCACGGCCGTAGCGGACTGGAAGCTGGCATTTCACCAGGCCGGCGAGGTTGTCGATGACTTCGCGGCACTGCTCTCCGATGGCGCGGTGCACGCCTTCCTGGGGCGGCCCGAACTCGACCACGAAGGCATGCGCCTCCTGGCGACATCGCTCATGTTCAACGGCATCGCCATGGAGGTGTGCGGCTCCTCGCGCCCGGCCAGCGGCAGCGAGCACCTCATCTCCCACGCCCTCGACGAGTCGTCCGTGCGCCCTCGCCTGCACGGCCTTCAGGTGGGCGTGGCCGCCTACCTGATGAGCCTGCTGCAGCAGCAGAATTCGCAGGTCATCGGCCGCCTCTTCGAGCAGACCGGATTCTGGGATGCCGTCGCCGGCGACAAGTTCTCCGCCGCCGAGTGGCTGGAGGCCGTCCGGATGGCTCCGACCATCAAGCCGAACTTCTACACCGTGCTCTCGACGCGCGACGTGATACCCGAGGTGACCGAAGCGTTGGCCAACGATCTTTGGTTGAAGGCGTGCTTCACCGCTTGAGTGGTGTCCCGGCAGGAAATTCAGGTGGATGTCTGTGAGCCAGGCAAGGGATCTCAAGTGGAACGGCCTACTCCGCGGATCCGGCGCCCGGCGCTTCCTTTTCGAGCGCATCACGAATCGCCCCGAGCTCCCGGCGGCGCTCATCGCTCGTTTCCGGGTAGCGCAGCGGCAGTTTCTCGAGCGCGGCGCAGATGACTTCGGAGACCGCCAGCCGCGCGAACCACTTGTGGTCCGCCGGGATCACGAACCACGGCGCTGCCTTCGAACTGGTCCGGTTCAACATCTCCTCGTATGCCTGCTGGTAGGCATCCCAGAAGGAGCGCTCGCGGTAGTCTCCGATCGAGAACTTCCAGTTCTTGTCGGGCTCGTCGATGCGCGCCAGGAAGCGCTCGCGCTGCTCCTCCCTGGACACGTTGAGGAAGAACTTGAGCACGACAATGCCGTTTTGCGATAGGTACTGCTCGAAGGATGTGATCTCGTCGAACCGCCGGTCCCAGATGCCGTCGCCCGCCACCGCGCGGGGAAGACGCTGCCGCGCGAGCAACTCGGGGTGCACCCGAACGACGAGCACTTCCTCGTAGTACGACCGGTTGAAGATGCCGATCATCCCCCGCGCCGGCAATGCCCGCGAGGCCCGCCACAGATAGTCGTGATCGAGCTCCTCGTCCGACGGGACCTTGAAGCTGGTGACCTGGCATCCCTGCGGATTGACGCCCGACATGACATGACGGATCACGCCGTCCTTGCCCGCGGCATCCATGGCCTGGAAGATGATGAGCAGGGCGTACGCGTCCTGGGCGTAGAGTTTCTCCTGGAGCTCGGACAGGCGCTGCACGTTCGCCGCGACGCGCGCCAGCGCGGCCTCCTTGTTGCGCAGGCCGGCCGTGAAGTCCGGATCGAAATCGGCGCGCAGGGACACGCGCGTACCCGGCGGCACCATCAGGCGGCGAAGGCCCAGGTCGACATCGTCCTTGCCGCCCACGGAAAGGCGGATCTTCTGGTCGGGATGCAGGCGTTCGTTGTCCATGGCGTTCGGCACTTCCTGGCTGGGATGCTGCTCCCGGACGCGATGCGGCCACTCCGGCGCGGATTGTCCCAGTTGCCGCCTCGCCCGTCAATCTAGCCCCCTGGAGCCACTTCCGCCGGATCGGGCCTGACGGCGCGCCGCACCGCCGATCCATCCATCGACAAGGATGTTCGTTTTCACCCGCGCGAACGTACGGTCTGGATGAGCCGTCCAATACCTACCCCGACCCGGGAGATTCTCATGAACCGCCACCCCGCCCAGCCGGCGTTGCCGGCGATCTGCGCCGCCATCGCCCTGGTGTTCTGGACTTCGTTCGCCGGCGCCCAGGCCGATGCGCCCCCGTCCGCTCCCGCCGAGACACCGGCCGCCGATTCGCCTGCCGTGGAGACGCTGACCATGGAGCAATCGATCCCGCGCGATCAGCTCAGCCCGGTGGTCGCCGAGATCTTCGCCGCACTCGACGAGGAGCAGGCCCGGATCCGCCAGTTGAAGGACGAACTGGCGGCGACAAAGGATCCGGCCCGCGCGTTCGAACTGCAGCGCGCGATCGTGGCCGCCAAGCAGGGTGCCGAAGCGCGCATGCTGCGCATCCAGGCGGACCATGCACGTCGGGAAAACCGCGCCGATGTCGCCGCCGAACTCGAGGGAGCCATCCAGTCGCTGACCACGCCGGCCATCGGGCGCGACACTGCACCGCGGGCGGCATCTGCCGCCGGCCGCTGACGGGGGGCATCATGTCCAAGTTCAGATTCAGCCACCTGGTCATCCTGGCGCTGCTGGCCATTCCCGCGACCGCACTGGCCACCCTCAAGGGTGAGCCGGTGCAGCTCCGCGTCGTCGGGCCCGTGCCGGTGCTGCGCCCCGGCGAACCGGTCACGATCCCCTTCGAACTGGTCTCAGCTGTCCCGGTGCAGGTGTCGGGGTTGAGCGTCACCTCCAGCTCACTGGCCGCGCCTTTCGCACAGGAAGGTGCAACGCAGTTCGTGGCCCCGGGCGAACCCGTGTCGCTGTCGATGCAGGTGCTGCCCACGGGAAAGCCCGATCCGATCGTGGTGCGATGGGAAGTCGACGGCGTTGCCTTCGAGCGCACGATCGACCTCGCCAACCGCCTGGAATCGCGCCTGGCCGAGCGCCAGGCGTTGACGCTGGTGGAAGCCACGCCGCCGCCGGTACCGGACGCGCGCATGCTCGCCGAAATGGATTCCGTCCGCCGGGCAGACACGGACAAACAGGCCGCATCCACGTTCATCTCGTTCAGCGGACGCCTGGTCTACACCCGCCCCGGCTCCGGCTCGGTGGCGCCGGTGGACATGGGCGCCTGGGGCGTGCGCGTCTCGCTCATGGACCAGGACACCGGGCCCGACGACGAACTCGCCTCGACCTACACGGGTCCGGACGGGGAGTTCTTCGCCATGTACTACTGGGAAGGGCAGCTGGGCGAGGGAGACCCCGAGCTGTACATCCAGTTCGAGACCGACCATCCCTGGGTGGTCGTGCAGGAGGGGTTCTGGGACATCGAGTACTCCTGGAATACGCACGCGCGCGCCAGTTCGACCGCCGACCTGCACATCGGCACCTACCGCCCTTCCGACAGCTCGACGCACCCGGCGCTGCATATCGCCACCAACATCGCGCGCAATCACGAATGGTACCGCGAATACCCGCGCGACTGGTGGCTCGATGCCGTGGACGTGAAGTGGCCCGACGGCTCGACCGGCGCCTGGTACGACCCCCTGTTCGGCCAGATCCACATCGGTACCGACCGCGAGTGGAAGGAAGACACGCAAGCGCACGAATACGGACACTACTTCGTGGACGAGTACGCCTCGTTCGTCAGCCCCGACTACTGCAACGGCTACTGCGACTCGGCTGATTGCGGCCACTGCCAGTGGTGCCCGGAGGGAACGGACGAGGCGATGACCGAGGGCTGGCCCAACTGGATCGCCCACGTGCAGACCTCTTCGTACGCGAACACCTACGGCATCGCCGCCGTTTACACCCGCAATGCGGAGAGCATCACCACCTGCGGTTCTAGCGGGCTGTACGAGAATCCGGAGATCACCGAAGGCTTCCTGGGCGCCGTCCTGCAGGACATCTGGGACAGCGGCCCCGGCAGCGATGACGCCGATCCGAACGGCTTCAGCGGCCACCGCGACTGGCTGGAGCTGGGCGATGACGAGATCATGGCGGTGCTCGACCTGGACCAGCCCACGACGGCGCGGGGCTTCCTTACTGCATTCGCGAACCGCTACCCGCAGCACCGGCAGCGGCTGTGGCAGACGGCGATGAACAGCCGCTGGGACCTGGACCAGCTGCCGCCGAATGCGCCCAGCGGCGTGGCCTCGTCCAGCCACCCCGTCGGCGCGGGCACCGCCAACCTCAACGTGAGCCTGTCGTGGACCCAGCCCGGGCCGGACGACTGGTCGGGCGTCGCCGGCTACAGCGTGCTCATCAGCGCGTTCCCGTCGATGCCTGATGTCATCCTGGAGACGAGCGCCACCGGCTCCTGGCTGAGCGGCGGCGTCCCGGCCGGGACCTGGTACGCAAACGTGCGCACGGTCGACTTCGCCGGGCGCGGGAGCACGACCTACGCGACGTACGGACCGTTCACCGTGGTCACGCCGACGCCGGTGGACATCGCGCCGTACACGGCTCCGGGCTGGGCGCGTCCGATCGTCGCGAGGGCGACCGGGGATGCGACCGCGACCTCCGTGCCGAACCCCACGGCGCAGCTGCCGGGCAACACGGCCCTGACGTACCTGAACATGTCCGGCCGCAACCAGGGCCAGTCGGAACACTTCGGTTTCATCGGCATCCGCAACCGGTTATTCGTGGATGCCGTGGGAGTTCACACCTCCGGGTATGTCCATCCCGATGCGCCCGGCGCCACCTTCACGCACGTCAACCGCAGCACCACGGTGCGGGGCGGTCGCCACATGGTGGGCTCGATCTACGACGGCTTCAACGAATGGTGGGAGTCTAACGAGGTCAACAACTACTGGTCCCACGCCTGGATCTGGTCGCCGCTGGTCCTGGCGCCGGATACGGCGGTGCGGCGCCAGAAAGCGCCGCCGGTGCCGACCGGGAGCTGGTCGGGCGTCGTCGACGGGTCGCCGCTGTACTACAACTGCGACGGCATGCGGTTCACCGGTTCCGGCTGGTGGAACGCGGTATGGGTCGCCGCGGACAGCGACACCAATGACTACAGCATCCGCCTGCACGCGCCGTCATTCTCGGTCAACGCCGGCTTTGACACCGTGCACGGATCCGCGGACCATCCCGCAGGCTACCTCGACGGCGTCATCGTCAATCGCAGGACGACGGACAGCTCCGGCCTGCTGGCGTGGGACGTCGGCGTGATCAACGACCTCGACGGCACGAACGACGCCCAACCGCAGTCGTCATTCGTGGTCAGGCACGTGACCAGCACGACCTTCGCCTACGGTGACACGGCTGCGGTCGCTTTTCCGGACAGCGGGTATGTGGTGCTGAAGGACATCTTCGTCCCGGCGCCGGGCCCGGTATCGGTCACGGTGCAGGCGGATCCGGCGGACGGGCCGGTATACGTGACCTGGCTCGACCGCTCCTACACGTACGGCGCGCTGGAGGGCATGTCCTGGACCTGGCCCACGGGTGAGATCCAGCTCGAGCTCACCGCCAGCGCAGCCGGGAACTATTGCGTGATGCTGCACCGTGACCCGAAGGACGGGCGCTCGGGCCGCACCGTGACGCTGGGCGTAGGCGCCCCGCGCAGCGACATCATCATGTACACCGGAGTCGATTGGGCGGGTCCGCTCGTGCCGCGGACGGTGCCCGACGGCTCACCCTTCGGAGTGTCCGCGCCCGACACGTTGCCCGGCAGCGTCGCCGGCACATACGTGAACGCATGCTACGCAAACGCCAGTTCGCGCTCCACTGATGCGGCGCTCCTGGCTTGGGACCTGCGACTGGACGGTGAAACACTGGCCACCGGGAATGCTGTCGGCCTCCCCGCCTGGAACTACTACGCCGTCTGTAACGTGGGCCCGTTCACCGTGGCCGGCGGGCGCCATCTGGTGGATGTGCGCTTCGACGCGAACGATGTTGAACAGGAAGCCCTCGAGACGAACAACCATTGGGGTGAACAGTGGACATGGGCGCCGCAGATGCTGGGCATCAACGGCGGGTTTGCCTCGACGGCGCCGCCAGATCCCGTGGGCGGTTTCGAGTACTTCACGGGCGCCGAAGCTTTGTTCTACAACTCGCTGGGCTTCCGCGCCGACTTCGCGTCCGGCACCGGCTGGTGGGGCGGCGTGGGCGTCAATCCAGCCGCCGGATCCGATGCGGACATCCGCCTGCACAATCCGGTCGCCGGGGCACTCGGCGCGTTCGGCGCCACACTGCGCAGTTCGTCGTGGGGAGCGGGCGAGTCCGACTTCGTGATCCTGCGCCACACCGTCGCGCGGACCGTCGACGCCAGCGTGGTGGGCGGCGGCGATGGCGTCCGGGGTGTCTTCGACATCTCGGCCGGCGGCGCGTACCCGGCCGTGACGCCGCCGTTCGCGCGGTCGAACGAGGTCATCGGGGCCCGGGAGGTGGTGCACCTGCACCCGCTCGTCCTGCCCGCGGGTTCGGTCCGCCTGCGGTTGACGGACGCGGGTGACGGCGTGGACTGGGGCCTGTCGCTGCATGACGACATACTGCCGGCGCAGGGCAAGGCCGACGCCCTGGCGGCGTCGTGGCTGGAAGGCGCCGGCCAATCCGAGGAGATCACCTTCAACGTGGCCGCGCCGGACACGTTCGTCCTGGCGGTGTGGAAGCGCGGCAGCGCCGATCGCGGCCGCGAAGGCCGGTACACCGTGTCGGCCGACCTGGTGGTGGCGGCCGTTCCGGAAACCACGGCGCCACGCATCTCGGCGCTGGCGCCGCCCCGGCCGGCGCCGTTCAGTGTCAGCACCAGGCTGGCCTTTGAACTGGCCGCGTCCGGCGAGGCGCGACTGGAAGTCTTCGATGTGCGCGGCGCCCGCCTGCGCACGCTGGCCAGCGGTTCACTGGCAGCCGGACGGCATGAGATCGAATGGCACGGCGAGGACGATGGCGGCCGCCGCCTGCCGCCTGGCGTGTATCTCCTGCGGCTGAAGGCTGGCGGGCAGAGCTGGCATCGCAAGGTCGTGAAGGTCGAATAGGGCGATCGTCGCCCGGGATGACGAGAAACGGGGCGCGCCACTTCAGGTGGCGCGCCCCCATGCTTTGCCGACCCACCGACACCCATTCATGACCACTGAACCGGACCTCGGCATCGGTGCTGTCCGCGAATTCCACCTGGGCGCCGCCGCCCATCAGGTGGTTCACGATCGCCCTCCCCGCTACCGATTCGCCTCCAGCGCGATGGCGATGTACACCAGGTCGTTCAGGCCCACCCGGCCATCCCAGTAAAGATCGGACCGGTAGTTGTACGGCCCGAAGTAGTCCTGCGCGAACAGGGCCACGTCGGTGAGATCCACCGCCAGGTCGCCGTTGAGATCGGGGCTGTTGAACATCAACCCCCCATCAAGGGTGAGCTCGCAGGTGACGTCCGGAGCCGAGAGCTCGGAATCGGCCGCGGTGCCGTGGCCGCCGCCGCGCAGGGGCAGGGCCACAGCAGTCATGCCGTCCGCGTCCGTGGGGCCGGTCACCTGTCCGGCGGGTTCGGCGAACACGAGGTGAGGCGACCGAGTACGCCCGGTGAGATAAGGCAACGAGATGCCAACTGCCGGCCCCTCCGGCTCGCACCAAAGGTTATCCAATTGCACTATGAGAGGGTACGGTTGCGTGACCGGGCCCTGGGCGTCGAACAGAAAGGAGATCGAAAGGTGGGGCACCGTCAGGCTGGGCGGCCAGAGAAGCATCGAGCGCACTTCCCCGTGCCGAGCCGGCACTTGCAATATCAGGGGCTCATTGGCGACAGCGGGAATCGCGACGATCAACAACGCCATGATCATAAGCAAACGACGAATCATTTCCAGCCTCCTCAGCTGTTCGGCGCCGAGATGACCGGAGATATGGCTGCTATCAAAGCACTTTCCCCGTTCCACGGCCCCGCAACGCCCCCCATGAACGCGTAAGCATACGTCATCTCCGAGCCGAACGTCAATCGCGCCCCCGGCCGCCGCCTGCAACCAGCGCCAACGCCGCCTCGTTGACCCGTTCGCCGTACTGCCGCCGCAGCCCGTCGAGCGCCGCGCGCAGGCGGCGTTCACTCTCGGCGTCGAACCACGCGCGATCGACCGCACCGCGCGCTTCGTCCAATGTTCGTGAACGCCGCGGCGACGCCTCCAGTACCAGCGCCACGCGCCAGACCGAAGCGGCCAGCGAGTCGGGCCCCACCACCCCGAACCCACCGGCGGCCAGGGAGCGTTCCGTCAAGGCGCGGTCGCCCCGCTCGTCAACCAGGTCGGGCACCCGTTCCGGTTGGGCGCGGTCGTGCGCAGCCAGGCTGTCCGCCCCCGCACGCGTGCGCAACCGCGCGGCCAGTCTCTCCGCATCCTCGCGCGTGGACAGGTGCCGCCGCACGATCTCCGCACGGGCCGGCAGGTCCCAGCGTGACGGATCGCGGTCATACTCGCGGCGCAGCGTCAACGAGTCGCGCGGCACCTGCGAGAACACATGCCGCACGGCCCAGGCCGTGGCGGCGAATCCCTCGGCCTGGTCGCGCAACACCCGCGCGTCGGCAGGCCTGGCCGGTGCGTCCGCCGGGCGCGCCTGCGCCCGCAGCAGCCGCTGGTACAGGGCCGTACCGATGAAGTCCCTGACCTGCCGCTCATCCGCCAGGTGCGGCCGGTCGAGCGCGCGCAGGAGCCGCCACTCCCCCAGCAGGTCGCGAACCCGGAACGGGCTTCCCGCGTGCGTGGCGATGACGGCGTCGGAGTCCGCGGCGGCAATCGCAGGAAAGCGTGTCATTTTGCGCGCGCGCTGCACCAGGTCGTCCTGTGCCGACGGTGCCGGCAAGGCGGCGAAGGCTTCGGCGAGGCGCCCCACCACGGCGTCGTCCCAGACCGGGGCGTTGCGCGCCAGTTCCAGGTCGCGCATGGCTGCGCCCAGCACGGCCGGATGCGTCACCGTGTCGCCCAGCGCGGCGCGGCGCGCGCGCTCGACCGTGTACGCGGAGTCCAGGGCGGCCTCGAAGGCGAGTTGCAGCCCCACGCCGCGGTGTTGCGCGCTGTCCTCGGGCGTCCAGGCCAGGGGTTCGGCGGCGGTGGCCAGGCGCAGGGCGCGCCGGTCCAGTTGCGTGCCGAGCAGCTCGCGCACCTTTGCCGGCGAGAGGTCGCTTGCGGCGAGCCCACGCCGCTGCGCCGCGGCGCGCACGTCAGCAACCGTGATGGACTCGATGCGCGCGCCATCGGCCAGCTGGGCCACCACGGTGTCCGGCAGGTCGGCGGCGGCGGTTGCAGGGCGAGCCGGGTGCGGCGCAACGGCCAGGATGCCGCTGACCAGCAGGCCCATGCGCAGTTCCGCAATCCCAGCCACCCGGCGCATGTTCCAGTCCCTTTCCCTTGGATCCCTGGGTCAGGCGCGCGCTCCCGCGCTCGCCCCCATGGAACGCCGGCCGGCCCCCGAACCCGGGAGCCGGCCGCGCGCCACGAACACTCATCTGCGAATGCGCCTACCGGTACTCGGCCTTGAGCGAACCCCAGCTCTGCGACTCGGTCGGCACGGTCGACTGCACCGTCTCCACCTTGTAGTGCGGGTTGCTGAAGGTCTGGCCCGTGATCACGTACCAGCCGGCGGCCTGCGCGGAATTGGCCGCATAGAAGCCGTTGTTGGTCGTGCCCACAGCCGGGGCGTTCGCGTAGCTCAGCACCGTGCCCAGGCGGGTGGCGCCGACAACGTTGCTCAGCTGCTGCGTGATGAAGATGTCGGCCGACGGCAGGGTGATCAGCACGACGTCCTCGATGTCCGTCGTCGTGTAGATCGAGTAGAAGCCCATGCCCAGCGCACCCAGGCCGATGGTGAAGCCGCCGACATAGGCGCCGGCGTTGGCCAGGTCGTAGAAACGGATCGTCTCGGTGGCCGAGACCAGCGGGCCCGTCGACGAATTCGGAGCAGAACACCGCGAACTTCACGGCGCTGACGTCCTCGCCGATACCACCGGCCAGCATCATCTGCTCGCCATAGAGGGCGCTCATGTCGGGGCTCGAGGTCGCTGCGGAAACGGTCTGGTTGGTCGAGTCGTAGACGACGTTCGTCACCAGGGCACTCGAAGCGCCAAGGTCGCCGCTCAGGCTGACGACGGGCTGGTCCTGCAGGCCCAGCACGGGCTCGGCGATCTCGGCAGCCGCCACGGGGCCGGCCAGCAGCGCAAGCGCCAGCGCTGCGCAAGTCATACGGGACACGTTCGCAAACATGTTCATGGGAAGTTCTCCTCGGTTGTTAGCCCGGTGAACAGGACTCGATATCCGGGACCGGAAACAAAACGACGGCGCGAGCCGCCTCCCTGCCGCGAGCGTGCCCATCCCCGTCGGCATGACTCTACACCGAATGCGGACAATAAGTCAATATTGAACAACTTCGATACTGCACCGCAGAGCCGGCTCAGCGGTAGGTCGCCTTCACCCCACCCCAGGTCGTGGACTGCTCCGAAACCGCATCGCAAGGCAGGAAGCTCGGCTCCATGCGGGAGGCGTTGATGTAGGGACCTTCCATGCCCGCCAGAAGCTCCCCGTAGAGCGCCATGACCTGCCCCGTGCCCGCCAACGCTGCCGCGCCGGGCGGATAGGTGCCGTCGAACCACGAGAGCACCGGCCAGCACATCTCGGTGCAGCTCTCGAAATAGAGGGTGCCGGCAATCTCGACGAAGCGGCCGACGGCCGTGGGCCCGGGCAGGCACTCGGCGTGGGCGTAGTGCTGTCGCTGCGGCCACGCGATGACGGTGCGGTTGCCGTCGACATCGACAGCCAAGATCCGGTAGAGCGCATCGAACCAGGCATTGTCCGGGGTGACCGACAGGTCGAGGTGTGTCTGGCCGAGGGCAGGCCAGGGCAGCACACCCGTCACCTGGGCAACCGGGGACGCACAGGCCGATCATCTCGCGATTCGACGACCCAGCCGACGAAACCGGCGGGTGGCGCTGCCGTCACGGTGAAGTCGATGGACAGGAGCACGTCATCACCGGCACAGGAGGCGGTCATCAGGACGCTGGTTCCCGCCGGCGGATCGAGCTGGGCCAGGGCGGCGCCAGCCAGGGCCAAACCGGCGAGGGCAGCCAGAAGTACGAGGGCGGCGTTGCGCATCATCAAACCTGCTTCGTTTCCGCGGTGATTCCGCTGCGACGATCGTATTCATGATACCAGATCGGCGGTTTCGAGTCCATGGGGCCGGGTTTGCGAACGCGGTCGCCCGGCCTGCGAGGATTGATTCGGTGCCTAAGACGCGCTAGAATCAAGGGATATGCCGTGCGCATCGCCGCGCGGACCTCCCCCGAACCTGGAGTCCGGCTCGTGGCCAATGACCCGATCCACCTGTCACCGACGCGCATCCTGCGTGTGTTGATCGCCGTCATGGCTTTCCTGCTGTTGATGAACCTGGCCCTGCAGTACGGCGTCTATTCCCGCGGGCTGGACCTGCACGGTCCACTGTCCCAGTTCGACGTGGGGCGCGAGCGGAATCTGCCGGCCGCCTTCAGCATCCTGCTGCTGCTGTCCTGTTGCATCATGCTGGCGACGATCGCAGCCAAGACGCGCCAGGCGCGGGATGCGGATTCATCCCGCTGGGCGATCCTGACCCTGGGATTCGCGGCCATGGCCTACGACGAGGCGTTCTCGATGCACGAGCGGTTCATCGAGCCGGTGCGATCGCTGCTGGGGCGGGACAACCCGGGTGACCTGGGACTGCTATATTATGCCTGGATCATCCCCGGCTCGGCGCTGGTCGTCGTCATCGGACTGTTCTTCTTCGGGTTCCTGCGGCGCCTGCCCGCCTTCACGTGGTCGCGCTTCGTGCTGGCCGGCGCGCTCTATCTGGGCGGCGTGCTGGTCATGGAGGCGATCGGGGGCAAGGTCGACTCGCTGTACGGCCACGAGAACATGGTCTACGCCGTGATCTGCACCACTGAAGAAGGGCTGGAGATGGCCGGCCTGCTGGTCTTCCTGGCGGCGTTGATGCGTACGGTCAACGATCGGTTCGGCGAGATCCGCTTCCGCTTCGATGCCGACACCAAGTGATGTCACCAGATGACGTCACCTGCCGCCGTCACTCCCCCGCCAACCACACATGCGCCGTCCGCGCCGGGACGAACAGCCCGAACCGGTCGCCCGACATCTGCATCACATGCCCGTGGATGAGTTCCCGGTAGGCGCCGGGATTCCCCAGTCCCCAGGTGCCGAACTCCGCCCACTGGCCGAAGCCGGCCTTGTTGATGGCCACGATGCCCCGCTCCCCGCGCCGGAAGACCAGCAGCGTGTCGCTGACGTGGAGCACGTCCATCGAAGTGCCGTGCACCGCATTGTGGAAGCGGACCATGGCCGCCAGGTCCGGCCGCTTCCAGGCGTCGAGCCACCGGTCGCGATCCGCCGCGTGGGGTGATTCGTTGTGGTCGGAATAGACCAGCGGCACCCCGCCGTCGCGCCCGAGGATGAACGCGTGGGCCAGGTGCTCATCCTGGCGGTCGAGCAGCCAGGGCCGGAACACCTCGTTGTGGGGGATGTCGTGGTTCACCACGAAGGTCACGGCGCGATCCCAGGGCAGGGCGTTGCCGTCGTTCGCCGGATTCATCAGCGCGCGCAGGGAACCGCCGGGGCCAACGCTTCCCGGATGGTCGCGAAGAGCGGGAAGTCGTAGGCCGACATCCACGTCTCGCGCAGGAACGGCCCCAGGAACACGCGCTCGTCGTGATCGCTGCCCGCCAGCACCTCGCCGAACCAGAACCTGCTCCCGCACTTCAGGACGATCGGCGATGTTGTCGATCATCCGCTCGGTGATGTGCTTGATGGCATCGACGCGGAACCCGTCGAAGCCCATCTCGACCAATGGCGTCCACCAGCAGGTGCTGCTGCTCCAGCACCCACGCGGAGTCCCGCAGGTCGGGCAGTCCCGACAGGTTCTGGTAGCTGCACGGCCTCGCGATCGGCCCATTCCCCGCCCTCGATCTCGCCGGCATGGTTGAAGTCGAGCAACACCAACCGAACCAAGCACGCAGCAGCCCGCACCAACGCCCACCACCACACCCCAACCACGTCCGCACCGACATAACCCGAGGGTTCCTCGATCCGACCCTGAGCTACTCCTCCGCGCTGTTCGCGGGTGGCGATGCGGGTGCCGGGTTGGTAGACCGGGGGACTGGCCAGACGGTGGCGGGGCGCGCGGGTCGACCCGGGCCGGCGGCACCCGGGCCGGAGTTGGAAGAAGCGCAGATCCACAAGATCGAGCGCTTGTTGGACCGGGGTCGGTGTCGGGGACGGCACCCGTCTTCTCGAGATCGGGTCAGGCTGGGGGGAGCTTGCGATCCGGGCCGCTCAGCGCGGCGCCACCGTGGTCACGCTGACGCTGTCGAGTGAGCAGCAAGACCCTCGCCCGGCAAACGCATCGCCGAGGCCGGGCTCACCGACCGGATCTCGGTGGAACTGCGCCACTACCGCAAGCGAGCGCGGCACCTACGACGCGGTCGTCTCGGTGGAGATGATCGAAGCGGTGGGCCATGAGTCTCTCCCCGCCCATTTCGCCACCATCGACCGGGTGCTGGCCCTTGGGGGCCGAGCGGGGATCCAGGCGATCTCGATGGGCCACGAGCGCATGCAAGCGAGCCTGGGCACCTACACCTGGATCAACAAGTACATCTTCCCCGGCGGCTTCATCCCCTCGCTACGGCTCGTCGACGAGGTGCTGGCCGAGCACACCAGCCTCCACGTTGCCGAGCGCTTCGACTTCGGCCTCCACTACGCCGAGACGCTGCGGCTCTGGCGGCGCGAACGCTTCGACGCTCTCGACACCCGACCCCTCGGCTTCGACGAGGTTTTCGACCGGATGTGGCGCTTCGACCCCGGCTACTCCCGAGCCGGCTTCGCTTCGGGCTATCTCGACGTTTCGCAGCTGGTGCTTGCTCGCCGCTAGGCCGCCGGTCCGGACGACCTCACGCCACGTGCGCCAGCACTCAGGCAGCGAAGCCGTCGCGTTCCTCCCAGGTGGGCGACCGTGGTGCGACGAGGACCGCCACTGCGACGGTGATCACCGGCAACAACAGCAGCCAGGACAGCAGCGCCCAAGGGACGTCGTAGGTCGCCACGCTGGACGGTAGCCAACTCCGGTACGACAGCCATTCGCGCTGCCGCGTAGGCGGGCAGCACGGAGAAGACCAGACCGAAGACCAGACCCAGTCCGCTGATCACCAAGGCGGTTGCGCCGACCACGCGCCGTCGGTCCCGCGGTGTGCCACCGACTGCGGAAAGCGTCGCAAGGTCGTCACGGGCGTCGCTCAGCGCCAGGAGCGTAGCGGTTATGGTGCCGATCAGCATGACGAGAGCCGCGATCGCCCCGACGAGCACGGTGGCGAGATCGTTGAGGCTGCGCTCGGGCGGATCGGTCCGGCCGGTTTCGTAGGAAGCGGAGAGGCCGTCCCGCAGCAAGGCCCGACGCACCGCCAAGAGCTGGCCCTGACCGAGCTCCCCTTTCAGCCAGACCGCGTCTTGACGCACCGTCACGTCTTCGGGAAGCACCCCGGCCGACGGCAACAACACCACCGCCGACGTCCCGTTGGCTGCCCTCAGGAACGAAGCATCGGTCTCGAACATCGGCCCACCGGTGTCGAACGACAAGAACTGAACCACCGATTCCTCAGAGGTCTGGTTCCACGGTGCAATGAGCACGGCCCGGCCATCGGCCAAGGCAGCCTCGGCCTGTCGGACCTGCGAGGACGAAAGCCGGCGTTCGCCAACGATCGCTCGCGCGATCGCCACCCGCTGCCGCTCGCCACCGCTCAGGTCGTCCGGGAACCGGCCGGCCTTGTCGGCCAACCCGACCTCTGCCAGAGCCCTCTCGGCGAGTTCGCGAGCTTGGCCGGCGCGCACCCCGTCGAGCTCCAGCGGGAGCGAGACGTTCTCGACCGCCCGGAGGGCCGGGATCAGGTTGTAGTTCTGGAAGACATAGCCCATCGTCGTACGCCGCAACCGAGCGCGCGCCCCTTGATCGTTGTCGGGCATTGCACGACCGTCGACGAAGACCGCGCCGGTGGTCGGCGTATCCAAGCCGCCGGCCACGGCAAGAAGCGTGGACTTTCCACTGCCGGACGGTCCCATCAAGGCGACCAGTTCACCGGCTCGCACCTCCAGGCTCACCCCGCGCAGCGCGTGGACGGCGGTCGCGCCTGACCCGTGGGTGCGGGTCACGTCCCGGAGGTTCAAGACCACCTCGCCCGAAGCCAGCTGCTCAGTCATCGGCGTTCTCCTTCGTGCGGAACTGCGGGTGCGTCTCCGAGTCGACCGGCGTCGCGCCGGAAGGGGTGGATTCTGGGCGGCCGAGCCCAGGTGGGGACTCGGCATCGGCTCCGTCATCGTCGGGAAGGGCCGGCAGCCGAGCCGGTCGCGCGGCCAGGGCCAAGCCACCGCGCCCCAGCCGCTTGAGCCTGGCCTCGCAGTAGTCGAGCCAGCGCACCTCGGCCTCGGCGTTGAAGATCAGCGACTCCAGGACCAGCGACCAGGCGACGTCCTCGGTGGCCGGTTCCGCGGTCGCGGCGTCCCCCTCGGCGGCAGCCGAACCTTGACGCTTCAGCCGGGTGTAGCCCTGCAACACCTCGAGCGTCGCGGCGCGCTGCTTCGCGATGATGGCGTGCACATCGACCCCCGGCAAAGTGAGCGCCACTGCGAGCTTGACGGCAAGTTCGTCGCGGGGCGGGGCTTCCCGAGAGACCGGGGAGTTGAGCCAAGCCGCGAACTCCTCGCGTCCGGCCGCAGTGGACTCGTAGTGCACGTGGCCCTCGCCGTCGTCGCCGGAGCTGGCAATCAAGCCGTCACGCTCAAGCCGGGCAAGGGTCGAGTAGACCTGGCCGACATTCAATGGCCAGGTCGAGCCGGTGGCCTTCTCGAAGTCGGCACGCAACTGGTAGCCGTAGCGGCTGGCCGGGACCAGCAGCCCGAGCAAGGCGTAGCGCACTGACACGATTGGCCTTCCTTCCTGGGATAGTTCGTTTCCGTTCTAGATACTGCGTATGTACATACTGCGTATGCATGTCTCGGCTGTCAAGCAGCATGGCCAAAGCCAGGTCCGGAGTCGTTGGGTCGCCTAAGGTATTGCCGTCCCACGACCAAGATCCTGAGGAGACCCCGTGTCGGATCAGTTCCCGCCCGCTCCCGGTAGCCCCGAGCCGCCGAGCAATCCCTACGGCGCCCCCGAGCCCGCCAGCGGAGCAGGTGTGCCCGCTTCGGATGCCCCCGGGCAATACAGCGCACCGAACCCCTACGGCGCCCCCGCGCCCGCCGACGCCTACGGCATCACGCCGCAGCAGGGCTACGGGCTCGGGTATCAGGACGTGCCCGTCTACGCGTCCTGGGCCAAGCGAGTATCGGCGTACTTCGTCGATTCGGTGGCGATGTTCGTCGCCGGCATCCCCGCGTTCATCGGGTACGTCCTGTACTCCGTCGGTGCCGCCGACACTGCGGTCACCGATCCCACGACCGGCAAGACCGAGCTCACCGAGCCGATGACGGGCGGCCAGATCGGGTTGATCACGCTCGGCTATGCACTGATGTTCGGCTTCTGGATCTGGAACTTCCTCATCCGCCAGGGCAAGACCGGCCAGACCATCGGCAAGAGCGCCTTGGGGATCACGCTCATCGGCGATCAGACCCGGCAGCCCATCGGCGCGGGTCGAAATTTCCTGCGCCAGTTGGCCCACTTTGTCGATCAGATCCTCTGCTACATCGGCTACTTGTGGCCGCTATGGGACGCCAAGCGGCAGACGTTTGCCGACAAGATCATGAACACCATCGTGGTGGAGAAGAACTAATCCTCACCACGCTGAGCCGGGTCGCACCGAAGGGTGCGGCCCGGTCTGCATTTCAGCGGCCGGCCTGCCTGTCAGCGAGAAGTGCGCCGTGCGCCCAGCAATCGCCAGCCTGTCAGGAGCGCCGCGAGTACGACGCCGGCGACGATCACGAAGCTCATCGCAGTGCCGCCTCCGGTGAAAGAGCGCACCCCCATGCCGACGAAGAGGGTCGCACCCCAGATCAGGATCGCGAACTGAAGCGACCGGGCGTTGCGCAGTTTGCGCAAACCCAGGAACCATCCCACGAGCAAGCCCACCAGGAAGGGGCCCCCCGTGGTCACCAAGCCGCCGGGACTGAGCGACTCTCCATGGGCGAGCCGGCCGACGACGGCGAAGGCGAGCACGGCAAGAACGTCGTACAACAGGGCCAGGAGCACGCTCGGCGGCTCCTGGGTGGAGGCATCGGGGTGAGTCACGGGGCTAGGTTGGCACATTGCGCCGCCGCTATCACCGATGCGTGCGGAGATTCCCAGGAAGATGCGCGTGCTCGTTGAAAGTGATCAAGCCGCGCCGCGAGGAACTCACATGAACCCGAGTCAGGGAGGCGTTGGCGAGCACCCAGTTGAGCCGCAGCCAGACCGGGCCGAGCGTCAGCGGATCGGCCTCGGGCAACAGCAACTGCGCGGCGACCGCTCCGATCGCGCCGCCACTCGTGGCGATGACCGCATGGCCACCGAGCGGGTCTTCGGCCGGATTGGTGGCCGGGTCGCCGGGACCTGGTCCCGCAGCCAGCAGACGCTGCACCTCGTCGAGTCCAGATCGCACGCGGTCCAGGAACTCGGGGAAGGTCTCGTGATAGTCGGCATCAGCGGTGCCCCCGATCCAGCGGTGGATCGAATCCAGCAGCGTGGTGGCGAAATCGGCACCCTGCTCGGGGTGCCGCTCGACCAAATGCCCGTGGTCGAACTCGTCGAAACCGGCCACCGTGGTCACCGGGAGAGCCCAACCCGCGGCCGCGGCCATCTCGGTGGCGGTGTCGTGCTGGCGACGCATGCTCCCGGCCGCCAGCAGCGCCGGGCGAACGCCCAGACTCGCGAGGGTCTCCCCGGCGATCCGGCTCTGGGTACGGCCGAGATCGGAAAGCACGTCGTAGTCGGCCGCGCCCCAACTCGCCTGCCCATGCCGCACCAGCCAGATCACGCTCACGCCTCACCCTGACACACGAGGTCGGCGGCTCGGCGCCCGGATGGACCGCTGCCGGCACCGCTCAGGTGGCGGGTCGAGTCCCGGATCGCGGGTGGGCTCTTGCCCTCACCGGGCACAGTGGGTCAGGTTGGCGCTCATGACGTACCTGCCCGCATGGCGCGAACACTTGGAACGCGAACTCACGGCGTACGCCGCGATGCTGGCCGAAGCGGTAGCCCTGGGTCGCGCCGACGCGCCCATCCGATCGTGCCCGGGCTGGAGCGTGCGTGACCTCACCGGACACCTGATCGAGGTGCAGCACTGGGCGGTGGCCAACATCGAAGCCGGCGATCCCAGCCAGGTGACCGGTGGCAGCGCCCCGGAGTTGCCCGGCGACGAAGAGCTCGGGCTCGCCTTCGCGAGCAGCGCGCATCGACTGTTGGCGGCTCTCGACCGCGACGCGGGAGCGCCCTGCTGGGGCTTCGGTGCCGAACGCAACGCCGGGTTCTGGCAGCGCCGCCAGCCACACGAGCATGCGATCCATCGGTGGGATCTGGAGGCCGCGTTGCACGGTAGTGCCGGATTGGAGGAGGAGTTGGCCCTCGACGGGATCGACGAGGTCGTCACCATGTTCTGGCCGCGCCAGGTGAGGCTCGGCCGCACCGAGGCACCCGCGGATGCGTTGCGGTTGCGCGCCGACACCGGCGACGTGTGGGTGATCGGCGACCCCCGGCCCGAGGCGCCCGAGCAGGAGCCGGTGGCGGAGGTGACCGGCACCGTCTCGGAGTTGGCGCTCCTTCTGTGGGGCCGTCAGGACCCGACCACGCTCGCGTGGAAGGGCGACCAGGAAGCGGGGATCCGCGTCCTGGATCGCCCCCTCACGCCGTAGGTCAGCGGCTCCAGCGGTAGCCGCTCGGCTCACCGTCACCGAGGTCGACGATCGCGGCCACCGGGCCGCCACCCTCGGGACCTTGATGGGCTGCCGACACCGACACGAAGACGGCCGGATCGCCGGTCACCGATGCGGTGACCCCGCCCACGCACGACTTGATCTGGCGGTGCCAGTGCACGTCGGAGTCGTCGAGCATCGCGTTGCGGCGCCCGTGCACCTGGCCGTCTAGGGAGGCCTCGCACTTGAGGAAGACGTTGACCAGGCGGCCCTCGAGGTCGGTCCAGTGCGCCCGCTCGGGGAGCTCCAGGCCGGCGTCCTTGATCGCGTTCCAGATGCCGTCGGCGTCCAGGGCGTCCTGCATGACCGAGTGCCCGATGCGGTAGCGACCGCCGACCCCGCGGGCATTGCCGACCACGACCACCTGCGCTTGATCGAGCTCGACGCCGGAGGAGCAGGAGGCGACCGAGGAGTAGAGCTCGCGGCTGTGCATCACGTCGGCGTCGCTGGGCATCTCGATCTCGCCGAGCGCGACCGCGATGCCGAGCGCCGTACATCCGTTGGAGAGGTCCATCGACTCATGGGTGTGCTCGGTCCACACCGTCTTGCCGCGCGACTTGGCGTCGCGGATGGTGTGGATGGTGAGCAGCGGGGTCTTGGTCTGCACGTAGTGGACGTCGGCGGGGTCGGTGATCCCGGCCCGCTCCATCGCGACCTTCACCGCAGCGGCAACCTTCTCGATCATCGGGGTGTACCCGATCTCCTCGGGCAGGAGGTGGTCGCTCATCGCGAAGCCAACGGTCAGTCGGGGTTCGTCGGTCTGCGCAGCCTGATCGGCGGGGATGGTGGCGAAGATCGTCGCGTGCGGGCTGATCACGCCGTCGGTGCCGCCGGACCAGACGATCGGGATCTCCTTGACCTTGACCGGGTCGGCGCCCTTCTCGAACGAGGATCTCCCGGAAGGCCCGGTCGGCGATGATCCGGGTGTAGTCATTGACGCCGCCGTTGCCCTCGGTCTTGCCGATCACGGCGATCACGCGGTCGGCCGCGAAGACGCCTTCGTCGATCAGCTTGCCGAGTTCGCTGGCGTCGGACACGGTGTGCAGGGGGACCTTGCGGACCTCGATGGCGTCTGGCATGGCTTCTCTTCTTTCTCTGGGCGGGTGGGTCAGGCGGCTACGACGGTGCCGAAGTCTCCGGCGACCGCTTCAGTGATGTGGTTCAAAGACGTGATGACGGCGCGGGGAGCTGAGTGGGTGGCGTCGGCCGCGGTCACGAAGCGGAGGGCGGCAGCGACCTTGGGTCCCATCGAGCCGGCCGCGAACTCCCCCGCGTCGGCATGGGCCTTGAGTTCGGCAGCGGTGACTTGGGCCAGGTCGCGTTGTGCCGGCGTACCCCAGCCGACGGCGACGTGATCGACGTCGGTCGCGATGATCAGCGCGTCGCAGCCGAGGGTGCGGGCAAGGAGCGCCGCGGTGAGGTCCTTGTCGATCACGGCTTCCACGCCACGAACGCCGCCGACACCATCGCGTACGACGGGGATGCCGCCCCCGCCGGCGCAGCAGACCACGAAACCCGCCGCCAGCAGCGCCTCGATCGCCGGGGTGTCGAGCACCTCGACCGGATCGGGCGATGCGACCACGCGGCGCCAGGCGGTGGAGCCGTCTGTCAGCGTGCGTGCCGACCAGGTCTGGCCGTGCTCGATCATCGGCTGCGCCTGCTCGCGGGTCAGCGAGCGGCCGATCGGCTTGCTCGGCGTGATGAAACCGGGGTCGGCACCGTCGACGAGGGTGCGGGTCACCAGCGCGGCGACCGGAGTGTGATCGTCGTCGGCGCGCAGGGCGGACTCGAGGGCCGAGACGATCGTGAAACCGAGGGTGCCCTGGGTCTGCGCACCGCACCAGTCGAGGGGCACCGGCGGCACGACATGGGCGGCGAGCTCGTTCTTCACCAGCAGGTTGCCGACCTGTGGGCCGTTGCCGTGGGTGATCACCAGCTGGTGTCCGGCGCGGACCAACCCGGCCGCAGCGTGCATGGCCACCCTGATCGCGGTGATCTGGTCGGCCGGGCGCGCTGCTCCATCGGGCGAGGTCATGGCATTGCCACCCAGAGCCAGTAGGACGCGCACATCGTCACGCTAGGGGCCGCCCCTTCTCCCATCGTCGGCAGCTTTTGCCCAGCAACCCCCCGAATGCTTGTCAGGTCGGGAGCGAGCGGGCCGAAGGAGTCCCGCCAAACCGGTGAGCGACGAGTGTGCGTGGAAGCACCGATTTCGTAGCGGAAGTGGTGCCGTTGCGCACACTCACCAGGGGTTGCTGCGGCGGGAGGCGACCTAGAGGCCGAGGCGGCGCCAGCGTTGGTGGCGGCGGGCCAAGCGGCTCGCCGGAGGGACGCGGGAGAGCTCGCCGAGGGAATGCCGGATCGCGGTGGCCATCCGGCGGCAGAACTCCTCGGGTTCGTCGGCGGCATCGGGGTGCTCGGCGACGATCCGGTCGATGATGCCGTCCTCGAGCAGGTCCAGCGAGCGCACCCGCTGCTGAGCCGCCAGCTCCGGAGCCCGATCCACCGACCGGAACAAGATCGCCGACGCACCCTCGGGCGGCAGCGGCGAGAGCCACGAGTGCAGCGCGCTGATCACCCGGTCGGCCGGCATCAGGGCGAGCGCCCCGCCGCCGGT
Source organism: Nocardioides sp. (assembly GCA_037046605.1). Taxonomy (GTDB): domain Bacteria; phylum Actinomycetota; class Actinomycetes; order Propionibacteriales; family Nocardioidaceae; genus Nocardioides. Next base: position 188,502 of record JBAOHF010000013.1, on the reverse strand, counting down.
GCCCTGGCCGAGCAGCACACACAGAGTCGGCACGTCGAGCGTCACCAGGTCGGCCAAGCTGCGGGCGATCTCGCCGGCCATCCCGCCTTCTTCGGCCTCGCGCGACAACGCCGCTCCCGCCGTATCGATCACCGACACCAGCGGCAGTCCCAGCTCCGCTGCCAGCCGCATCCCGCGCCGTGCGATCCGCAACCCCGACGGCGAGAGCGGTTTGTCGCTGGCCTCGGCCCGCCGGTCCTGCCCGAGTACGACGCACGCGGCGCCCTCGAACTTGGCCAGCGCCAACAGCATCGTCCGGTCGGTCTCACCGGCACCCGTGCCCGACAACGGCAACACGTCGGTCGCGCCGAGCCGCAGCAGCGCGCGCACCCCGGGCCGATCCGGCCTCCTCGACCGCTGGATCGAGTCCCAAGCCGGAACATCGGGCAGGTCCTCCATCGGCACCGGCTCGATCGGGGTGAGCTCGCGCGGCGACAGCACCAGGTCGAGGAACCGCTCCGCGGTCTCGGCAAGCGCCTCCTTGCCCAGCACCGCGTCGAGGAGCCCGTGCGCGTAGAGATTCTCGGCCGTCTGCACTCCTTCGGGGAACGGCTGCCCGTAGAGCGCTTCGTAGACCCGGGCACCCAGGAATCCGATCGTCGCGCCGGGCTCGGCCACGGTCACATGCCCCAGCGATCCCCAGGAGGCGAACGCGCCGCCGGTTGTGGGGTGCCGCAGGTAGGTGATGTAGGGCAGCCGAGCCGCCTTGAAGTCGGCCACCGCGCTGCTGATCTTCACCATCCCGACGAACGCCGGGGTGCCCTCCTGCATCCGGGTGCCGCCCGAGGTGGGCGCGGCAAACAGCGGCAGCCCCTCGAGTGTGGCGCGCTCGAAGGCGAGCACGATCCGCTCCGCCGCGGCTTGCCCGATCGACCCCGCAAGGAAGCGGAACTCCCCCACGATGAAGGCCACCGCGCGGCCGCGGATCCGGGCGGCTCCGGTGATGATCGACTCGTCGGTGCCGGCCCGCTCGGCCGCGGCGGCCAATTCCTCGGCGTACGCCGAACCCGGCTCGGCCACCTGCACCGGCGGGCCGTCCCAGAACTCGACGGAGCCCTCGTCGAAGACCGCCGCCATCAGTTCACGCGCGCCCGGGCGGGACGGTCGGCCAACCGGTTGGACGCTCACCGAGGGGCCACCTCGTCGAGCCAGGCCCGCACCGCGTCGCTGTGCTCTCCGAGCCCCGGCGGCGGCAGGTGGGTTGCCCGGCCGCTGCCGAAGTCGTTGTCGTCGAAACGCAGCGGAGACCCCGGGAGTTCGATCGGTCCGAGCACCGGGTGGTCCACCGACAACACCAGATGTTGACTGCGGGTCTGCTCCCAGTCGTAGACCCGATCGAGGGTGCGCACCTCCCCGGCGGGTACGCCGACCGTGGCCAGGACGCCCAACAGGTCGGCGACGTCGTGGCCCGCGAAGACCCCGTTGATCGTGGCGCGCACCAACTCGGGGTTGCGCACCCGGTCGGCGTTGGTCGCCATCCCCTCGGCGCCCGGATCGATGCCAAACGCTTCGGCGAACTTCACCCACAACCCCTCGCTGCCGCAAGCGATCTGCAACTGCCCGTCGCGCGCGGTGAAGAGGCCGTAGGGGCTGATCGAAGGATGGTGATTGCCCTGCGCCCGCGGCACCTGGCCGGCCACCGTCCACGCCGTCCCCTGGAAGGCATGCACCCCGACCACCGAGGCGAGCAGCGACGTGCGCACCACCCGACCGACGCCGGTGCGGTGTCGCTCTTCGAGCGCGGCGAGTACGCCGATCACACCGTGCAGCCCGCCGAGCAAGTCCCCGATCGGTACGCCGACCCGCTGAGGATCGTCCGGCCCGGGGCCGGTCAGCGACATCAGCCCGGCCTCGCCTTGAGCGATCTGGTCGTACCCCGCACGACCGCCCTCGGGGCCGTCTTCGCCGAAGCCACTGATCTTCAAGATCACCAGCCGGGGGTTGAGCTGATGGAGTCGCGCGACGGTGAACCCGAGCCGGTCGAGCACCCCGGGACGGAAGTTCTCGATCAGCACGTCCCCGACGCCGACCAGTCGCTCCAAGGTCTCCCGGCCGTCGTCGGACTTGAGGTCGAGGACGATCGACTCCTTGTTGCGGTTGCAGGAGAGGTAATAGGTCGAGATCGGGTCGTCTTCGGGGCCGACGAAGGGCGGGCCGTAGCCGCGGGTGTCGTCTCCGCCCGCGGACTCGACCTTGATCACCCGCGCACCGAGGTCGCCCATGACCTGGGCGGCATGGGGCCCGGCCAGTGCACGGGACAGGTCGATCACGGTGGTCCCGGCCAAGGGACTGCCCGCCGCAGCGGTGGTCATGGTTCCTCCTCCGAGCCGCGCGGGGCTCACCTGACGTCGTACGGGCTGAACGCCGAGCCGTCCCCTGCCAGCCTCGCATAGCCGGGGCCGCGGTCGAAGAACGGCTCCTCGCCGGTGCGCGCGGCCCGTAGCTCGGCGCGCAGTGCCTCCGTTGCGGCGCGATCGGCGACGGGTTCGTCGCCCCGGCCGGTGCCCACGACCACGCCGTAGTCCTCCCGCGCCCCGGCGACCGACACCTTGCCCCAGCTCAGGTCGCGCAGCACCTCGTCGATCGGCCGCTCCAGCGGGTCGCCCCAGCCGCCGCCGCCCGTCGTACGGATCCGGATCACTTGCCCCGCTTTCACCGGCTCGGCGTCGGCGAGCGCGTCGACGATCCGCTCGTCCGGTCCGTCGACGTCGATGGTGACCTCGAACGGCCGCCCGGCCTTGCCGCCCTTGACGCCCCAGCAGGCGAGGATCGACCGATCGGCGATCGACATGAAGTGGGCGTCCTTGAGCATCCGGAGGTGCTTCTCATAACCCAGCCCGCCGCGATAACGCCCGGCGCCGCCGGAATCGACGGCCAAGCCGAGCCGCTCCACGACGTAGGGGAACCGGCTCTCGGTGAACTCGGTCGGCAGGTTGCGCGAGTCCGGCACGACATGGATGGTGTCCTCACCGTCGGCGTAGTAACGCCCACCCGAGCCACCGCCGAGCACCTCACGCATGAGGTAGTCGTTGCCGTCACGGTCGTGGCCGTAGACGCCGGTGTAGCGGATCGTCTCCTGGTCGGCCGGCATCTGCCCGTCGACGGCCTTGGCGACCACCCCGGCAAGTACGCCGAGCAGCCGCAAGATCACGAACGTGCGGGCATTGGTCGGTGCCGGATAGATGGGAGTGAGCAGGGTGCCCTTGTCGGGGAAGACCATCTCGATCAGCGGCACGATGCCTTCGTTGACATCGAGTTCAGCCATCCGCTCGGGGGTGTCTGCGAGGTTGCGCAGGATCGGCGCGAGCCACTTCTTCAAGAAGTTGCCGCCGACGTAGTCGCCGCAGTGGTTGATCGGCCCTTTGGCCTGCGGCGCGGTGCCGGTGAAGTCCAGGGTGAGCCGCGGTCCGCCGGGGAAGTTGGTCCCCGGATCGGCCGCCGCATCGCTGACCTTGGTCAAGGTGATCCGCTGGGTGTGCAGCTTCGGCTCGTCGACGCCGTCGTGTTCGGCGTAGTCCTCCCACACATAGGTGCCGTCGGGGATCTTGGCCAGGATCTCGCGCTGGTAGGTCTGCGTGGTGCGGTCCAGGATCGCGTCGAAGGCGGCCTCGACCTGGTCGCGGCCGTAGCGCTTGAACAAGTCGGCCAACCGGCGCGCACCCATCAGGCAGGCCGAGCATTCGGCGTCCAGGTCGGCGGCCAGGCTGTCGGGCATCCGGGAGTTGCGGGTCATGATCCGCAGCGCGGCCTGGTTGGGCACCCCGGCGTCCCAGAGCTTGATCGGCGGCACCGACAAGCCCTCTTCGTAGACGCTCGTCGCCCCGCTCGGCATCGACCCTGGGCAGGCGCCGCCGATGTCGTCGTGGTGACCGAAGGCCTGCACGAAGGCGACCACGGTCTTCACCCCGTCGGCCTCGTGGAAGACCGGGACGGTGACGCACAGGTCGGGCAGGTGGCCGATACCGCCCTCGGATTCGTAGACGTCGTTGTGGAAGAAGACATCGCCCTCGCGCATCTCCTCCAGCGGGAAGTCGCGCGCGACCGGGTGCACCAGCGCGCTGTAGGAGCGGCCGGTCAGCTTGCGCAGTTGCCGGTCGTGGATGCCCGCACGAAAGTCGTGGGCATCGCGGATCATCGGGCTGCGCGAGGTGCGGGCGATCGCGGTCTCGACCTCCATCTCGACGCTGGCGAGGGTGCCCTGGACGATCTCGATCAGGATCGGATCGGCCGTCGTACCGGGCGCGGTGAGGCGACCGCCATGGGCGTAACTGGTGGGAAGTCCGGCGGGGTTGACCATGGCTCAGGCCTCCTGCTTCTGCCGGGTGATCACGAGATTGCCGTAGTTGTCGACGCGTACGACGAACCCGGGGTGGATCGGCACCGTCGAGCCGAACTCCTCCACGATCGCCGGTCCGGTGAACGAGTCTCCAGCCCGCAGGTCGGCACGCCAGAGGACCGCCGTGGCGACGTAGCCGTCGGCTGCGTCGAAGCAGACCTCGCGGCTGCGGCGCCGGGGATCGGCCCCCGGCCCCCCGGCGGCGTCGGCACCGAGCGCGGTCCAGTCGGTCCGCTCGCCAGCGTCGAGCTCTCGCAAAGCCGGGCGGGTGATCGGGCCGATGCCGGAGACCCGCAGGTTGACCCATTCGACGTGTTGTCGGGAGTCGCCACGGAAGTCGTAGCCGTAGAGCTGACGGTGGGCGGCATGGAAGGCGTCGGCCACCTGCTCGGCCCGGGTCGCATCGAGCGAGCCGTCGGGGACGGGGACGCGCACTTCGTAGGCCTGACCGGCGTACCTCAAGTCGGCGGTCCGCTGATAGAGGTGGCTCTCCGCGGGGAAGCCCTCCTTGTCGAGGGCGGCACGGGCGCGGTCGGTGAGGGCGGCGTAGATCGCGGTGACCTCGGCGTAGGGAAGCGCGGCGTGCTTGGCGACGTGGGTCTGCACGTAGTCGTTCTTGACGTCGACGGTCAGCAACCCGAACGCCGAGACGTTGCCCGGGTTGGGTGGGACCACCACGCCCGCGAGATCGAGGATGTCGACGAGCCGGCAGGCGAGCAGTGACCCGGAGCCGCCGAAGGTGGTGAGCATGAAGTCGCGCACGTCGAGGCCGCGTTTGACCGAGACCTGGCGCAACGCGTTGGCCTGGTTCCAGGCGCTGATCTCGAGGATTCCGGTGGCGCACTGGGTGACGTCGAGGCCGAGCCGGGCCGCTAGCTCGGTGACTCCTTGGGTGGCGGCCTCCACGTCGAGCGGGATCTCGCCGCCGAGGAGATGGGGTGGGATCCGGCGAAGCACGAGGTGGGCGTCGGTGATGGTGGGTTCGGTGCCGCCCTTGCGGTAGCACAGCGGGCCCGGGTCGGCGCCGGCCGACTGCGGCCCGACCTTGAGCGCGCCCTCGGGGTTGACCCACGCGATCGAGCCGCCGCCGGCGCCGACGGTGACCACGTCGATCATCGGGATCTTGCTGGGGTAGGCGCCGACGCTGCCTTCGGTGGTGAGCGTGGGTTCGCCGTCGAGTACGACGGAGACGTCGGTGCTGGTGCCACCGCCGTCGCAGGTGAGCACCTTGTCGTAGCCGGCTTCGCGGGCGATCAGCGCGGCGCCGAGCGCGCCGGCCGCCGGCCCGGAGAGGACGGTGGTGATCGGCTGGTGGACGACTTCGTCGGCGGAGAGGACGCCGCCGTTGGACTTCATGACATAGAAGGGGAGGCCACGACCATCGGCGCTCTGCCCTTGGGCGGAGTGGTCCTCGGTGAAGTCGTGCAGCCGCTCGTGGATGTTGGTGACGTAGCGGCTGACGTTGGGCTTCACAGCCGCGTCGACCAGGGTGGTCATGGCCCGCTCGTACTCCCGGTATTCACGCAGTACCTCGCTGCTGATCGAGATCACGGCGTCGGGGTGTTCGCGGCGGAGCACCTCGCGGACGGCCAGCTCGTGGGCGTCGTTGGCGTAGGCGTGGAGGAGGCAGACCCCGATGGTGGTGATCCCGCGCTCCTTGAACCAGCGGGCGGCGGTGACGGCGTCTTGCTCGTTGAAGGGGCGCAGTTCGTTGCCCTCGAAGTCGAGCCGGCCGCGGACGGTCTTCACTCGATCGGCGGGGACGATCCGGGCGGGCTTCACCCAGAAGTAGGAGTTGCCGTAGCCGTCCGGGACGGCCTGCCGAGCGATCTCGAGCATGAACTCGTAGCCCTCAGTGGTGATGAACCCGAGCGCTTCGACCTTGCCTTCCAGGAGCTTGTTGGTGGCAACCGTGGTGCCGTGGGAGACGGCGCTGATGTCGGCACCGCTCGCGCCGAGCAAGCCGAGCACCTTGTGGATGCCGTCGATGAACCCGTCGGCCGGATTGCTCGGGGTGCTCGGGGTCTTGGTGGAGACCAGCTCCCCAGTCACCTCATCCAGGGCAACCACATCGGTGAACGTGCCACCGGTGTCGATACCGACCCGGATCCGTCGCTGAGTCATGGGTCCGATCCAACCGGCCGCGCCGTCGTACCGCCTTGGCAACACTTGCCGAGGGTCCGTGAGGACCCCGACAAACCCCGCCGTCCGGCTGAGGCGACAATGCTCGATCTAGCGACTCAGAGGGCTCTACTTCGTGAGTAGCTCTTTTAGGTAGCGATCTGGCCGCGATCTCCGCGACGCGGCACGTACCAGCCGGCAGCGAGATCGTTCACGCCAAAGAACCGGACCCTCCGCAGGGCCGTCTCTTCCTCGTCACTCACGTTTTGGTCCCACTCCCGCTCCCATGATGCCGCGGCCACATCCTGCCCCACTCTGCCGACATCCAGAGGCACGTTGCGGGGCCTCCTCACCCAGCCAGCGCGTCCCGCCACAGGCCAAAGAGCTGATCGATCTCAGCCGGATCAACGAACGTGTCGAAAGCCAACTTGGCGCGCTCCGCGCTCACCGGGTCACGCAGCACCTCGGCCGTCCACTCGACACTCCGGCGGACATCGGCGCCGACCTCGGCGTGATCGACGAACTCCTCGATCACCCGAGCAGTCTCCGCCGAGTCAGTCACAGCCATGAGCCGCCAGAGGTCGCCGAGGTCCTTGTCCCGAACCGGTCCCTTGCGCGGCTCCCGGAGCCGTTCGCCGATCTTCGAGCCCTTGGCCAGGATGAGCGCCGGGATCTCCGCGACGTGGAGATCAGCCGTCAGCCGCGGGTCGGCCAAGTCGGTGATCGTCACGAGCGATCGGTTGAAGGCAGCGAGTGCGATGCCAACCGCGTTGCCGACCGCGTTGCGTGGATTCAGTGCCGTCACGTGACACCAAGTCCACGCGCCGCGTGGCTCAAGGGTGCCCGACGGCACAGTTGGGGCTGCAGCGATTCGGTTGGCCTGTCCAGCCACGCTGTGCCAAGACGGCGGCCACTTGTACGGCGGTAGCGCACGGCCGGTCGAGCACCTGGCCGTAACTGAGGCGAACCGTGAGCACGCCCAACCCGGCCAACTCCAAGTCGCGGTCCAGGTCGTGCTCGCGCTGCTCCCAAGAGCCGTGATGGGCACGCCCGTCGAGTTCGACCACGACCGGCCAGGGGTACCCGACATCACGGATCACCGTGCCGCCTGCGCCCTCCGCGCGCAGCTGGCGATGGCCGCGGGGCAAGCCGTGTGGGCGCTCGACAAGGCTCAGATAAGCGTGTTCCAGGACCGAGTGTGTGCCCGACTCGATGTCGCTGATGACCTGGCGCATCCACCGACCTCGACGCAACTGACACCTCGCTTCCAACGCTGCCTTCAGCCGCGCCGAGGTGGTCAATCGATCACCGCAGACGCCCGTCAACGCAGCGACCGCGGCGAGCTCGTCAGCAGCCGTCGCTGCTAGATCGAGCGCGGCATCCTCGGGACGGAGTCGAGGCGGCGCGGCCTGCCACAGCACTCGCCTGGACAGATCCCGGCGGCGAGTGATCTGGACGCCCGGCAGCCCACGCAGCGAGCGATCGCTCTCAACCACGACCTGGATCGGCCCCGGATGGCCCTCGCGGCGCCCCTTTTCGGTGGCTGCCGCCAGAGCGGACTCCTGCCCGAGCGCGGCCGGCTCGCAGGCCAGCACTGCCGCCCAGGCTCGCTGCAGCCAGGTGGGAACACCCGTGTGATCGACCAGGCAGCCGGGCAGGATGACGGCGAGCTCCCGTCGGCGTACCCAACGCCTCAGGTCATGCGGCTGCGCCCCGAGCGCGAAAACCTGCCGTCGAGAAACCACGCCTGCCTGCCGACGCAGGAGGGCCGCCAATGCACGCTCGTCCATCCGGTCAGCGTGGCGAGCAGACCGCGACCCTGACGGTCCCCGGGGCAACGCCTGGGGAGAACCCCGCGTCGCGTGGAGTTGGGGTCACCTGGTGACACCGAACCCACGCGCCACCGACCCTAAGCCAACCCCTCAGGCGTGGGGGAAGGATGTCTTCGCGGGGGCCTGCAACTCGTCGAGGTGGTTGCGGATGAGGTCGAGGTTGCGGTCGCGGAGGTGGTCGAAGACCTGGCCGACGTTGGAGCCTGGCGTCAACGAGGCCATCGCCTGATCCGGGTCGAGCAACGCCGAAACCCAACCCTCGTGGGTCGCGGCCTTGGCGACGATGTGGCCGATCGGGGTGACGATGTGGCTGTTGCCGAAGTAGAGCACCCCAGCCGGGTCGGCACCGACAGCGTTCGCGCCCACCACGAAGACGTGGTTGTCATAAGCCCGGGCCCGCGAAGTCAGCTCCCAGATGTCGGCCGAGCGCAGCAGCGCCGATGGCCGCACGATGACCTCCGCGCCCTGGACCGCCTGGATCCGGGACAACTCCGGGTAGTCCCCGTCGAAGCAGATGATCATGCCGATCTTGCCCAGGTCGGTGTCGACCACGCAGACCGTGTCTCCCGGGGTCACCCACCCCCCACCCGACAGAGCCTCCGAGCAGAACGGGTGGGTTTTCCGATAGACCCCCAGAACGCTGCCGTCGCGGCCGATGAACGCCGAGGAGTTGTAGACCACCCCCCGGGTCGGGCCGCGTTCGTAGGTGCCCACGACGACATGGACGCCGAGCCGGGCCGCCACCTCTTGGAAGGGCTCGACGATCGGGCCGGGGAGGTCGGAGACCAGATCCCACAGTTCCTCCGGCGAGCAGGCCGGGGTGAAACCGGTGGTCATCGATTCGGGGAGTACGACGAGCTCGGCGCCGGTCGCGTCGACGCACGCTTCGACGTAGGCGACTCCGTGGGCACAGTTGGCCGCGATCGACTCCGGCGTCAACGGTCCGGGGACCGGGGCGACCTGGACAGCAGCGGCAGTGAAAGCCCGCATGACCTAGCCCCTTCCCGATCGCCGGCCCAGCAGCCAGCCGATCACCACACCGACCAGCCCCACCACGCCTCCAGCCGCGACCCCGACGGCCAGCGAGCGGCCATCGAGGGAGCCGGCCGACGCGGCAGGAACCGATCCGGCGTACGACGTCCCGACCCCGCCAGCGGCGGCCTCGGCCGCCACCGAACCCGCCGCCACCGAACCCGCCGCCATGGCGCCGGGGCGAACCCCGGCGATGTCACGGTCCAGTGCGGTGAAGAACTGTCCGGCAAGCTTCTTGGTCACCGAGCCGAGCATGCGCTGGCCGACCCCACCCACGGCCCCACCGACGGTCGCGTCGGCGTCGTAGGAGATGTCGGTGCCGCCGGTCGGGGAGGGCGCGAGGGCGACCTTCACGTCGGCGTCGATCGTCCCCGCGGCACCGGCTCCCGATGCCTTCATCGTCAACGCTCCGGGAGCGACCTTGTCGCCGATCAAGACCTTGCCGTCGTAGGTGCCGCGGATGGCCGCGACGCCGACGGTGACCGTCATCGCGTAGTGGTCCTCGGCCAAGGTGGTCAGCGCCTCACACCCCGGGATGCACCGAGCCAGCACGGCCGGATCGTTGATCGCCTCCCAGACCCGTTCGAGCGGAGCGTCGAGGGTGGCGGTGCCGGTGATCTTCATCGGGCGTCCTTTCCGGCGGCGTGCTCTCGGCGAAGCCGCCACAGGTCGTTGGGGGAGATGGGCATGTCGTGGATCGGGAACCCTTCGGCGTCCTCGATCGCCGAAGCGATCACCGCCGAGACCGGGATCGTGCCCGCTTCGCCGGCGCCCTTAATGCCGAGCGGGTTGAGCGGCGAAGGCGTCTCCATGTGGTCGATCTCGATGAAGGGGATCTCGGAGGCGTAGGGCATCAGGAAGTCCATGAAGGAAGCGTTGAGCAGCTGCCCGGAGTCGTCGTAGGCCATCCGCTCATAAAGCGCGCCGCCCACGCCCTGGGCCACGCCACCGTGCACCTGGCCCTCCACGATCATCGGGTTCACGACCGTGCCGCAGTCATGGACGACGCAGTAACGCAGGATCTTGATCTCCGCGGTCACCGGGTCGGTCTCCACGATCGCGGCATGCATCCCGTTGGCGAAGGTCGCCTGGGTGGGCGAGTAGAAGTCGCGGCCCTCCAGGCCGGGCTCCTCGTCGTCCGCGACCGGAGGGCGGTCGGGGTCGAAAGTGCCGGCGAACTGGGTGGCCGCCTTGGCCGCGTCGTCGAAGGCGTAACGCAGCGGGTTGGAGAGCACCGCGACCGTGCCGAGCGGGATCGAACTGGTCGGCGCGCCCTTCACCGAGATCACGCCGTCGGCGATCTCCAAGTCGTCCTCGGAGACTTCGAGGGCGTCGGCGGCGATCTTGAACGCCTTGGCCTTCACCGCCCGCGCCGCGAGCGCGACCGCGCTGCCCGACATCACCGCGCCGCGGGAGGCGAAGGTGCCCACGGCGTACGGCATCTTGCGGGTGTCGCCGGTGGTGACATGTACGGCGTCGAACGGCACCCCGAGCTCGTCGGCCACGATCTGCGCGAGCACCGTCTTGTGGCCTTGTCCCTGGGTGGTCAGGCCGGTCGCGACGTTGACCCGCCCGCTCGTCTCGACGACCACGTGGCCGCCTTCGTAAGGACCGACTCCGGTGCCCTCGACGTAGCAACCGATGCCCAAGCCGACCTTGCGTCCCTCGGCTTCGGCTTGCGCGCGATAGCCTGCGAAATCGTCCCAACCGATCAGGTTCTTCAGCAGTCCGAGGCTGGCTGGGAAGTCGCCGCTGTCGTACTTCAGCGGGCGGCCGTCCTGGAACATCAAACCGTGGTCGTAGGGCATCTCCTCGGGGAGGATGAAGTTGCGCAGCCGCACCTCGGCCCGATCCAGCCCACGCTCGGCGGCAATCGCGTCGATGGTCCGCTCCATTGCGAACACGCCCTGGGGGCGGCCGGCTCCGCGGTAGGGGGTCACCAGCACGGTGTTGGTGTACATCGACCAGAACTCCACCCGGTAGGCGCCCGGCTTGTAGGGGCCGAGCAGCTGGGTGGCGGTGATGATCGGGACGATGATGCCGTACGGCGTGTAGGCACCGTTGTCGTGCCAGAACCGCACGTCGAGGGCGAGGATCCGGCCCTCGTCGTCATAGCCGACCTCGATCTCCTGCATCTGAGCCCGCTCGTGGCTGGAGGAGATGAAATGCTCGCGCCGGTCCTCGGTCCACTTCACCTCATGACCCAGCCGGATCGCCGCGAGCGGGACCAGGATCTCCTCGGGCCACGGGTGCATGATCTTGACCCCGAAGCCGCCGCCGACGTCGGGCGTTACGCATTCGACCTGCGCCAGCGGCAGCCCGAGCTTGGCGGCCACCGCCGCGCGGACGCCGGTCGAGGTCTGGGTGCTGCTGTGGATGCGCAGCATCTGGTCGTCGGCGTCCCAGCGAGCGTGCACGCCCTTGCCCTCCATCGGCATGCAGGCGCTGCGTTCGATGGTGAGGTCGAGGGTGAGCCGGTGCGGCGCCGCGGCCAGCGCCGCACTCACGTCGCCGACTTCTTGGAGCAGGTGGGCGCTGACGTTGTCGGGCGCTTCCTCGTGCACTAGGTGCACGGCCGCGCGGGAAGCGGGCAATCCCACCACGGCGGGCATCGACTCGTAGGTGACCACGATCCGCGAGCAGGCGTCCTCGGCGACATAGCGGTCGGTGGCGACCACCATCACCACTGCCTCGCCGACGTGGTTGACCTCGTCCTTGGCCAGGCAGTACGACGTGCGCGGCGCCGTCAACGCCGGGTGTGGGATCAGCAGCGGAAGGGGTTCGGCGACGTTGCCTTCGAGGTCCTCATAGGTCCACACCGCCAGCACGCCCTCGACTTCGAGGGCTCCAGCCACGTCGATGTCCAGCACCTTGGCATGCGCGTGCGGGCTGCGGACGAACGCCGCCTCCCACGCGGCTTGGCCCAGATCGTCGAGGTAGCGGCCGCCGCCGGTCACTAGCCGCGGGTCCTCGTCGTGACGGCGGATCGGGGCGCCGATGTGCCGGGTGGTCATGCCTGACCCCCGTTCGCCTGAGCTGCCCCGTTCAGCTGGGCCGCCCGGTTGAGCTCGGCCGCATGGAGGACCGCTTTGACGATGTTCTGGTAGCCGGTGCAGCGGCACAGGTTGCCGGACACGCATTCGCGGGCTTCGGCCTCGGTGGGCTCGGGGTTCTCCTCGAGGAAGGCGGTGATCGAGGTGATGAAGCCCGGCGTACAGAACCCGCACTGCAAGCCGTGGCACTCCACGAACGCCTGCTGCACCGTGCTCAACCTCGCCGGATCGTCGCCGATCCCCTCGACGGTGGTGATCGCGTGGCGCTGTGCGCTGACCGCGAACATCAGGCACGACCGCATCGGCTTGCCGTCGATCAAGACGGTGCAGGCGCCACAGACGCCGTGCTCGCAGCCGACGTGGGTGCCGGTCAGCCCGAGGTCATGGCGCAGCGCATCGGAAAGCAATCGGCGGGCCGGGACCCGGCAGCTGCGCGGGACGCCGTTGACGCGCAGGGTGATCTCGTGGAGCTCCTCCTCGGCGCCGGCGGCGGTGGCCTCCCCTGGTGCCTGAATGTTGCTCATGCGGTCGCCTCCTGCAGGGCGCGTCGGGTCAGCTCGCGAGCCAGCAGCCCGCGGTAGTCGGCGCTGGCATGGATGTCGTCGAGGGGGTCGATGTGGGCATCGATCGCCGCGTCGAGGGCGGCCGGGTCATCGCCGGCCATCGCCTCGGTCAAGTCGACCACGCCGGGTACGTCGGTCACCGAGACGTAGGCCGCTCGGGTCCACTCCGGCGCCACCGCCACCGCCACCCCGGCCATGGCGTAGTCGCCATGCCGACGCGCGGACTCCAGGAACGCCGTCCGCGTCCCTTCCGGGAAGCGCCCGAATCGCACGTGGGTGAGGATCTCGTCGGGTTCGAGCACCGTCTCCAGAGCACCGACGAAGAAGTCCGCCGCGGCCACCTCGCGGCTACCGCCGGGGCCGGTGATCTCCATGACCGCCTCGGTGAGCGCCGCAATCGCGGGCATCTCACCGGCGGCGTCGGCATGGGCGATCGAGCCGACGGTGGTGCCTCGATTGCGGATCGCGGGGTGCGCCACGTTGCGCAGCGCCTGCCGGAGCAACGGCTGCGCGGCGGCGGCCGCGTCGTCGGCGAGCAGTTCGGCGTGCCGCACCAGGGCGCCCACCCGCACGCAATCGGCGGTGACCTCGATCTGCCCGAGGTCGGGCAACCCGTTGATGTCGACCAAATGGCTGGGAGAAGCCAACCGCATGTTGAGGATCGGGATCAGGCTCTGCCCGCCGGCGAGCACCTTCCCGTCGTGGCCGGCGGCGGCGAGCAGCGCCACGGCCTCGGCCAGCGAGCCGGGCGCGTGATAGGTGAACGGCGCAGGTTTCACGCCTCGATCCTGCCAACGTGTGACCGGGGCCACTAGGTAGGGGTGCGCGCCTTCCCCACTTTTCGGTTGGCAACTCTTGCCAGTCCCCCAGGGAGGGGATCCAGAAATGGGTTGAGGCGCCCGGTTGGGGACCGGGCGCCTCAGGGTCTGCTTCTCAGAGGAGCAGCAGAATCGGCCAGGGCTGCTGGCGCGAACTCGAGCTACTTCTTGGTGTCGCCGTCCTCGCCGGGGTAGCCCTTCTGGTAGAGGTCGTCGACGCCGTCGGAGTCGCCGTACGTCGAGCCGCCCACCGAGATCGCCGTACCGGCCGGATGCCCGGTCAGATAGTCCTTCGGAGCGACCGCTCGGGCCAGGTGATAGGCGCCGATGGCGACGATCGTGCCCAGCGCGATGCCGCCGAGGCTGAAGTTGTCGGTGAACTTCAGCGACGTGTCACCGATGCCGATGATGATGCCGGCAGCCACCGGGACCAGGTTGATCGGATTGGCGAAGTCGACGCCGTTCTCCTTCCAGATCTTGGCGCCGAGCAGGCCGATCATGCCGTAGAGCACCACCGTGATCCCGCCGAGCACGCCATTGGGAACAGAGGCCACCAGCGCGCCGAACTTCGGCGACAGACCGAACAGGATCGCCACCATCGCGGCCACCCAGTAGGCAGCCGTGGAGTAGACCCGGGTCGCGGCCATGACGCCGATGTTCTCGGCGTACGTCGTGGTCGGCGAGCCGCCCACGGCCGAAGCCAACGCGGTGCCGATGCCGTCGGCCGCGATCGCGCGACCCATCATCGGGTCCAGATCCTTGCCGGTCATCTCGGCCACGGCCTTGACGTGCCCGGTGTTCTCCGCGATCAACGCGATCACGGCGGGCAGCACCAGCAAGACGGCAGCAACCGAGATGGTCGGGGAGTGCATCCCCACGATCTCCATGCCATCGGGGCCGGTCGTAGTAGCGGGCGGGAAGCCGATCCAGTCGGCTGCCTTCACCCCGGAGAAGTTCGTCCGGAAGTGCGTGGTGATCTCACCAGCCGCGGGGTCCAGCGAGGTGATCTTGCCGAAGGTCTTGTCGAAGATCCAGGAGATGAGGTAGCCGAAGATCAAGGCCAGGAAGACCGCGATCCGGCCGATGAAGCCCTTGAAGGCCACCGCAACGACGACCGTGAACAGCATGGTCAGCAGCGCCACCCACTGGTCCTGCGGCCAGTAGATGTTGGCCACCACCGGTGCCAGGTTGAAGCCGATCAGCATGACCACCGCACCGGTGACGACAGGGGGCAGTGCCTTGTGCAGGAAGTCGCTACCGAGGAAATGGATCAGCACACCGACCAGCGCCAGCACCAGGCCGGCCACCATGATGGCGCCGGTGACGGTCGATGAGTCCGCGCCGTCGAGTCCGCGAATCGCGGCAGCACCACCCACGAAGGACGCCGAGGTGCCCAGATAGCTCGGCACCGTGCCTTTCACGATCAGCAGGAACAAGATCGTGGCGATGCCACTCATCATGATCGCGAGCTGCGCGTTGAGGCCCATGATCAGCGGGAACACGAAGGTCGCACCGAACATCGCGACCACGTGCTGGGCCCCCAGCCCAACGGTCTTACCCCACCCGAGTCGCTCGTCGGGGGCGACCACGCCGCCCTTCTCGAGCCGACCCGGCTCTACTACCTTCCAACCCACGCCTAGGGACATACCTGAGACCTTTCCTGAGGGGGGCACCACACCGACCAGATGGGCGCAACGCCGCCATGAATACCCCGGAACCTAGTGCCGCAGTGGGTCCGGCGTATTTGGCCAGATGTGCCAACGCAAACGGGAGAGGTCTGTCAATCCCTTCTGACGCCACGCATCTGATGGATGCGCAGCGCAAGAGCCAAAGTGAGTCGAAGCTCCGGATCTGTCGTGAATGGGCCCAGCATCTGTTCGAGCTTCACGATCCGGTAGCGCAGCGTGTTGTAGTGGAAGAAGAGCGTGCGCGCGGTCTCCGCGACGTTCAGATTGGTGTCGATCAGCACCTGCAGGGTCTGCCTCAGATCGGCGTTGAGCGGGTTGCTGTCGGTCGCGAGCTCACCGAGAGCTTCGGTCACGAAGGTGCGCAGCTCGGCGGAGTCCGGCACCAGCGCCAGCAGCCGGTAGATGCCGAGTTCGTCGAAGTGGTTGACGCTTCCTGGGCCGTGCACCCGACGCCCGGCGGCGACCGCGCTCAATGCGGTCAGGTAGGCCTCGGGAAGCTCGGTGACCGAGGTCAAGACCCGCGAGACGCCGGTCGAGAAGGCCCGCCGGCCGCCGCCGCCGTCACCGCTGACCGTCTTCACCAGCCCGTGCACCGGCTGCATGATCCCTGCCGGGTCGGCGTCGCCGTTGACCGGCAGAAGTACGACGACCTCGTGGCTGAAGCCGGCCGCCGGCGCCATCGGGTCGCGCCC
Source organism: Nocardioides sp. (assembly GCA_037046605.1). Lineage (GTDB taxonomy): Bacteria > Actinomycetota > Actinomycetes > Propionibacteriales > Nocardioidaceae > Nocardioides. Next base: position 172,328 of record JBAOHF010000013.1, on the reverse strand, counting down.
GGAGACGGCCCGCGACCACGCCCGGGCAAACCGGTCCTGCACGCTACGCAGTTCGTCGGGGTCGCGGGTGGCGTCGTCGTCCTCCTGGTCGATCTCCGCGACCACCACGACCATCGGGCGATCGATATCCCAGCCGAGTGCGGCCGCGTGAGCGATCGCCTCGGAGTCGTTGCCGGCTCGGCCGGCGAGGGCGTCACGGAGGAACTCGGCGCGGTACTTGCTCTCCACCGCCGAGACGGCCTGCTCCTTGGTGATGGCCAGCGCCGCGACCGTGGCCGCGCGTTCGAGGAGCAGGATGTCCGCGGCGGTCAGTACCCGGTCGGAGAAGGCGCCGAGCAAGCCGTGGTTGAGAGTGCCGGCCACGATGCGCACCAGTGCCCGATGCGCGCGCTCGCCCACCGGAGCTCTCAGCCCGACCGGCTCTTCCTCCACTACCAAGCGACCGGTTCGGTCGAAGCAGTCCTGCGTCAGCACCCGCTCGATGTCGTCGGGGTCGCCGGCGGTCGCGAGCACGCGTCCGTCTGTCGTGGTGACCACGACCGGACCCCCTACGAAGGGGACCACCGAGCAGCACAGCTCCTGCAGCGAACCCCCCGCCAGCACGGAGCGGACGAAGACCCGGTGTACCTCGTCCTCGCGCTGCAGCATCCGCTCGTGATGTTGGACGACGGTGTCGAGCAGTTCGTTGAGCAACCGGTGGGTGATCCGATCCTCGGGGCTGTTCACCAGCGGCAGTCCCACCGCTGTTGCCGCCGCCCGCCATTCCGCTCGGCGAGCCGGGTCGCAGACCACGACCGCGGAGGCGCCGGATTGCTCGAGCCGGTTCACGGTCGCCTTGGGATCCACAGTCGCCGCGAGGGCGGGGTCCAGACAGACCACCCGATCCTCCAGCGAGGCATCGCCGGAGACCAGTGCGCGCAACTCGGCCGCGTCGGCACCGCTGAGCACGCGGCGTACTCGACGGGCACCGCCGGCCTCGTCGGCGACGACCTCGCATTGGGCAGCCGAGCGCAGCTGGGCGATGGTCGCCACCGTCGGCGCCACCGCCCCAGCCGAATCGACCCCAGCCGAAGCAAGCCCAGCCGAATCAACCTCAACTGAGTCAGCCACTGTCAGTTTCTGCCCGTCGGAGACGATTTCATCGGCAACCTGAACCATCTCGGCACTGTAGCGCTCCCGCTCGGAAGCTGGCGGTGTGGCAACTCCCCCAAAGGCGGTTCGGCGACTTCTGCCACCGACGCTCCGCTCGCTTGTCACATTCACCCATCAGGGCGAGTGGGCCGATCCGGCTAGCTTCGGTCTGTGTTGACCCCCGACGCGGCGCAGTCCGCACCCCCGATTGCGGGGGCGTGCTCGGTACTCAGCGCCGCTCTGCTGCAGCGGCCGGCCCAGGCACGCGTTCTAGCGGCAATGCCTCGCGTGCTCTATCTGTGGGTCGGTCCCGGGCATCACGACCTGCTCCCTGTCGAAGCCAGCGACGGGATCGGGTTGCCCACGGCAGTGCGCCTCCCGATCCCCTCGCGGGCACTCGACTGGGGCGTCGACATCGGAGATCAGGTGGCGGTCGGCCCGGCCGGAATCCAACTGCCGACTCGAACCATCCGCGCCGGTCGATTGTGGCGGCCCGAACGCGTCCAGCCCCTTCTCGGACCTCTCCATCACGAGTTGATCGCCGTCCTGTCGGCGGAACTTCCGCCCGCCGACCCGGTGGATCTCAGCGGTCATCTGGTCGGCAGTGGCCAGGGGCTGACCCCGAGCGGCGACGACCAGATCTGCGGCGCCTTGCTGGCCTGGCGGGCGGTCGGCAAAGAGGGCCTGGCGGCGGCCTTGTGGGCCGAGGTCGGTCCTCGGCTGCACACGACGAGCAGCTTGTCCGCGAGCCTGTTGCGCTGCGCGGCTGAGGGGTACGCCGTACCCGCGGTGACCCGTTGGCTGGCTGCCGTGGTCGCCGGAGACCAGGTCGTAGCTCGAACACTGACGCCGGAAGTGGTGGCCCTCGGGCACAGCTCGGGAACTGAACTGATCCGCGGGGCGCTCACGGCGCTCCGAGCCGCATCGACCGAGTCCCGCGAGCCCGAGAGCCCGGCCGTACTCACAAAGGAGAGCCGATGACCGACCACGCCGCCACTACACCGAGCGGGAGGCTGACCCGGGTCGAGTTGCGTCGCGGCGCCTACCACGATTCGGTCACGCTGATGCAGCTCTCCCGAGCGGTCGCGCAGACTCCCGGTGTGAGCGCGGCCCAGGTCGCGATGGCCACCGAGCTCAACATCGAGGTCCTGAGCACGATGGGGTTCGCCGTACCCGACGAAGCCGGTCCCAATGACTTGGTGATCGCCGTCGCCGCGGATTCAGCCGAAGCGGTGGCGGCCGGGGTGGAGGCCGCCGAGGCCGCCCTGGCGGCAACCCGTCGCCGCCCTGCGAGCGGTGGGATGGGGAGCACTGCGGTGGAGCCGCTCACCCTTGGTTCGGCAGTACGCCGCAGCGAAGCCAACCTCGTGGTCATCTCCGTCCCCGGTGCCTCCGCCGCGACCGAGGCCTTCGACGCGATCGACGCCGGGGCCAGCGTGATGCTCTTCTCCGACAACGTGCCCGTCGAGCAGGAGGTGGCACTGAAGGATGCCGGCGCGGCCGCCGGGGTGCTCGTGATGGGCCCCGATTGCGGCACCGCCGTGGTCGGGGGCATCGCACTGGGCTTCGCCAATGTCGGCCGTCGTGACGTGGATCCGACCGTCGGCCTGGTAGCTGCCTCTGGCACAGGTGCCCAGCAGGTGATGTGCCTGCTGGATGCCGCCGGCCTGGGAGTCACCCACTGCCTGGGCGTAGGCGGGCGCGATCTCGGAGCGGCCGTGGCCGGCCGATCGACTCGGCAGGCGTTGGCGGCGCTCGATGCCGACCCGCAGACCCGATCGATCGTGATCGTCTCCAAGCCGGCTGACCCGGCGGTGCTCGCCGACCTGCAGGACTTCGTCGCCAGTCTCGACACCCCGGTGCGTTGGGCCACCTTGGGCGCCGGTCGCCCCGACCTCACCACCGCGGTCGAAGATGTGCTCCGCGCGGAAGGTCGGCCGGTGCCGGAGTGGCCGGTCTGGGCCCACCAGGAAACGCCCGTTTCGGGCTCGCTGCGCGGTCTCTTCTGTGGTGGCACCCTCGCCGACGAGGCGATGCTGGTCGCGCAGGAGTCCCTCGGTCCGATCCGCTCCAACATCCCGTTGAGCCCCGAACTCGCGCTCGGCCCGGGGTTGGCCAGCGTCGGCCACACCGTCATCGATTTCGGCGACGACCAGATGACCCGCGGTCGCGCCCACCCGATGATCGATCCGTCCCTGCGGCTCGAGCGGATCGCCGCGGAAGCTGACGACCCGAGTTGCGGCGTACTCCTGCTCGACCTGGTCCTCGGCTACGGCTCCCATCCCGATCCCGGTGGGGAGCTCGCGGCCGCGATTGCTGCTGCTCGCCACTCGCGCACTCAGGCGGGCGGGCATCTTCCCGTCGTGGTGTCGCTGACCGGCACCCTCGGCGACCCCCAGGACTTCGACGCCGTGGCCACCGCCCTGCACGCGGCCGGCGCTTCGGTCTATCTCTCCAACGCCGCCGCCACCCGGCATGCGGTCTCGCTGCTCGAAGGGAGCGCCTCATGAGCACCCCGACCACCGCCGGCGCAGCGGGTGCGCAGCCGCTGCGCGGCCTGCTGAGCGCCGATCCCGTCGTCGCCACCGCCGGGGTCGACCTTTTCGCCGACGAAGTGCGCGCCCAAGCCGTCGCGGTCACCAGCGTCGACTGGCGACCGCCACTCGGCGATGCCGGGGCGTTGGCCACAGTGATGGCCGACCGGCGTCGGGCCGAGGCCAATGCCCAGGCTTTCTCCCGAATGGCCGCGGCGGAAGCGAGCCTGGTCGACGTACGTCCGGCCGCCGAGGCGCTCGGCCTGGATCGCGGGACCTTCCTGCACGCCGGGCCACCGATCGAGTGGGAGCGGATGAGCGGGCCGCTGCGTGGCGCGCTCATCGGCGCGGTGCTGCTGGAGAACCTCGCCGAAACCCCCGAGGAAGCCGAGCGGCAACTCGCCGCGGGCGCTTACACCTTCGAGCCCTGCCACCATCACGGAGGTGTCGGGCCGATGGCGGGCGTGGTGTCCGCGTCGATGTACCTCTATTGGTTGCGCGATGAGGTGCACGACAACAGTTCGTGGTGCAGCCTCAACGAAGGTCTCGGCAAGGTGCTGCGTTACGGCGCCTACGGCGAGGAGGTCATCGACCGACTGCGCTGGATGAGCGCCGTACTCGGGCCGCTGCTGCAGCAAGCCGTGCGCTCGCGCGGGCCGTTCGACATCAAGGCGATCATCGCCCAGATGCTGCAGATGGGCGACGAAGGACACAACCGCAACCGCGCCGGCTCGCTGATGCTGCTGCGCGAACTCCTCCCGGGCCTGGTCACCGCGGACGGCACCAGCGACGACATCGCCGAAGCGATCCGCTTCTCGGGGGCCAACGAGCACTTCTTCCTCAACCTGGGCATGCCCGCCTGCAAGTTGGCGACGCTGGCCGCGCACGGGATCCCCGGATCGTCGATCGTGACGACCATGGCCCGCAACGGCACCGACTTCGGGATCCGGGTCTCGGGCACTGGTGAGGAGTGGTTCACCGGCCCGGCCAACACCCCGGAAGGACTCTTCCTGGGCAGCTACGGACCCGATGACGCCAACCCCGACATCGGCGACTCGGCGATCACCGAGACCGGCGGCATCGGCGGCTTCGCGATGGCGGCCGCCCCGGCGATCGTGAAGTTCGTGGGTGGCGACGTGCCGTTCGCGCTGCGCACCACGCAGACGATGTATGAGATCTGCGAGGGCGAGCATCCGGCCTACCAAGTGCCGATTCTGGAGTTCCGGGGCACGCCGACCGGCATCGACGTCACCAAGGTGGTGCGCACCGGCGTCCTGCCGCAGATCAACACCGGCATGGCCGGCCGGGTTGCCGGCGTCGGCCAGGTCGGCGCCGGCCTGGTCAACCCTCCGGCCGAATGCTTCACCGCCGCCCTGGAGGCGCTGGCCGCACGGGCCTAGGGGACGAGCGACTCCAAGGACCCACCTGTCTCGGCCAACGCGCGCAGGGCGGGTGTCGGCGCGAACCGGTCGCCGTAGGCCGCCGCCAACTCCTCGGCCCGCCGGAGCAAGGCCGCGATCCCGGTCGACCCATCGGCTGCGATGTAGCCACTGACGAACTGCGCCGCGCCCCCGGTCATCGGCGGGAAACCGATCCCCATGATCGAGCCGATGTTGGCGGCGGCGGTCGAGGTGATCACACCTTCCTCGAAGCACTTCACGGTCTCCAGGACCTCGGTGAAGAGCATCCGATCGGCCATGTCTGCCAAGGGAATCTGAGTCTCGGCACGTCCGAAAAGATCTGCCAATCCGGTCCAGAGCCCACTACGCCGCCCAGCTTCGTAGTCGTAGAAGCCGGCGCCGCCGAGCTTGCCCGACCGCCCTGCTTGGAGCATCGCGGTGACCACACGTTCGCCAGGGGTCTCCTCCCAGTCCGCGCCCGCCGCCTCGGTGGCGGCCCGGTTGGCGCGGCCGATCTTGGCCATCAGCTCCAAGTTGAGCTCGTCGCACAGTTGCAGGGTGCCGACGGGGTAGCCGGCCTGGGTGGCGGCTCGCTCAAGGGAGGCGGGAGCCATCCCCTCGGCCAGCATCGCCATCCCCTCGTTGACGCGCTTCACGATCACCCGCGAGGTGTAGAAGCCACGCGAGTCGTTGACCACGATCGGGGTCTTCTTGATCTGCTGAACGACGTCGTAGGCCCGCGCGAGGGCCGCATCGGAGCTCTGCTTGCCGACGATGATCTCGACCAGCGGCATCTTGTCGACCGGGGAGAAGAAGTGCAGCCCGATGAAGTCCTCGGGCCGATCCACGGCTTCGGCCAAGCCGGTGATCGGGAGGGTCGAGGTGTTGGAACACAGCAACGCATCGGGAGCGACGTGCGGCAACGCCTCGGCGTAGACCCGCGCCTTCAGCTCGGGATCCTCGAAGACGGCCTCGATCACCAGGTCGCAGCCGGTGAGGTCGGCGGGATCCTCGGTCGGATGGATCCGGGCCAACAACTCCGCCTTCTTCTCCTCCGTCGAACGACCACGGGCGATCGCCTTGTCGAGAAGGGTGGCGGAGTAGTCGCGGCCACGCTCGGCAGCGGCCACGGAGACGTCCTTGAGGACGACTTCCATCCCCGCGCGAGCGCAGGAGTAGGCGATCCCGGCCCCCATCATCCCGGCCCCCAGAACGCCGACACGTCGGGCTTGCCACTTCGGCTGGTCGGCCGGGCGCAGCGCCCCCGAACCGATCGCCTGCAAGTCGAGGAAGAACGCCTGGATCATGTTCTTCGAACCTTGCGAGGTGAGCAGCCTGGTCAAGAACCGCGACTCGATCCGCGAGGCGGTCTCGAAGTCAACGGCAGCACCTTCGACCGCGGCGGACAGGATCGCCCGAGTAGCCGGATAGACCGCCCCCTTGGTCTGCTTGCGCAACAACGCCGGGAACGCCGGCAGGAACGCCGCCAGCGACTTGGAGGCCGGGGTGCCACCGGGCATCCGGTAGCCGGCTCGATCCCACGGCTGCTGGGTGGCCTCGGCATCGTCGCGATGGGCGAGTACCCAAGCCCGGGCGGCAGGGAGCAGGTCGTCCTGGGTGGCGACGAGTTCGTCGACAAGTCCCTTGGCGAGAGCCGCCTCGGGACGGAACCGGGTGCCCGGGAGCAGCACATCCATCAGCGCCGTCGAGAGGCCGAGCATGCGGGTCACCCGGGTTACGCCGCCACCACCGGGCAGCAGACCCAGGGTCGATTCCGGCAGACCGACCTCGATGCGGGGATCGGCGACGAGCACCCTGTGCTGGCAGGCCAAGGCGATCTCGTAGCCGCCGCCGAGGGCAGCTCCGTTGATCGCCGCGACAACCGGGCGCGGGAAGGTCTCCAGGCGACGCAGGGTCGCCTTGATCCGCTCCACCTGCTCGAAGAGCTGGCCCGCTTGCTCGGGTCCGGCAAGCATCATCTCCTTGAGGTTGCCGCCGGCGAAGAAGGTCCGCTTGGCACTAGCGACCACGACGCCCGCGATCGCGTCAGGATCGGCTGCGTGGTCGGCGTACAGCCGGGCTACCGCGGCCTCCATCGACTCCTGGTAGAGCTCGGTCATCGTGTTGGCAGAGGCCGTCGGGTCGTCGAGGGTCAAGGTGACGATGCCCTCGGCGTCGCGGTCGTAGCGCACTGCCGATAGTCCGTTCGTGGGCTGCTCGCTCATCTGGTTCACTCCCCTACCCGCTCGATGATGGTGGCGATGCCCATGCCGCCGCCGATGCACAGCGAGGCCAATCCCCGGCGCAACCCGCGCCGTTCGAGCTCGTCAAGAAGCGTCCCGAGGATGATCGCCCCGGTAGCACCGAGCGGATGGCCCATCGCGATCGCGCCGCCGTTCACGTTGACGTTGTCGTCGGTCAGGCCGAGGTCCCGCATGAAGCGCAGGGGCACGGCGGCGAATGCCTCGTTGATCTCGAAGAGATCGATGTCGCCCACGTCCAGCCCGGCCTTCGCCAGCGCCTTGCGCGCCGCCGGGGCCGGCCCGGTGAGCATGATCGTCGGCTCGGCGCCCGACACCGCGACCGAGACGATCCGGGCCCGCGCGGTGAGCCCGAGTTGGCGGCCGATGGCCTCGTTCCCCACCAGCATCAGCGCTGCGCCGTCGACGATGCCCGAGGAGTTGCCGGCGTGATGGCCGTGCTCGATCCGCTCCAGCCAGTGGTACTTCTCCAACGCCACCTCGTCGAAGCCCGCTTGATCGCCCATGGTGGCGAACGACGGCTTCAGTGCGCCCAGGCTCTCCACCGTGGTGCCGGGCCGGATCGTGCTCGTCGCGATCGAGGATGGTGAGCCCGCTCTGGTCGCGGACCGGGACCACGGACCGGTCGAAACGGCCCGCCTCCCAAGCCGCGGCGGCGCGGGCATGCGACTGGGCGGCGTATTCGTCGAGGGTTTCGCGGGAGAAGCCCTCGACGGTCGCGATCAGGTCGGCCGAGATCCCCTGCGGGACGAAGTCGATGGCCAGGGCGGTCGCGGGATCCATGGCCCAGGCACCCCCATCGGAGCCGATCGGCACCCGGCTCATCGATTCCACTCCGCCGGCCAGGATCAGGTCCTCCAGTCCGCTGCGGACCCGTCGCCGCTGCTTGGTTGACCGCCTCCAGACCGGAGCCGCAGAACCGGTTCAACTGCACGCCGGCGACAGTGTCGGGATAGCCCGCCGCCAATGCCGCCGTACGGGCGATGTCGGCTCCTTGGTCGCCGACGGGCGAGACCACGCCGAGGACGACGTCGTCGATCAGAGCCCGGTCGAGCCCGGGATTTCGGCTGGGGAGCTCGTGCAGCAGCCCGACCACCAGGTCGATCGGCTTGACCTCGTGCAGCGAGCCGGAGCTCTTGCCGCGCCCGCGCGGGGTGCGCACGTGGTCGTAGATGTACGCGTCGGATTGGTGCGTGGCCATCCCAGGATTCTGACACCCGATCCGCCGCGTGGCCCGGTGGCTTCGGTCACACCCAACCGCGCCAGCTGACGCAGAGTTCGCGGCGCGCGTCCCCTCTCCTGACTAGAAGCGGTTCGCTCTGATGGGTGATTTACGGACTAGACCGGTCTAGTCCACCCTGAAAGGACGGGTCCGTCGCGTGGCCCGATCAAAGGGGGATTCAGACAAATGACACTCGTACTTGCATTGGGCCGATTCCTCGGTGGCGCGGTGACTGCTCTCCTTCTGGGGATCACCGCATCGCTGCTGGCGGCCCCACCCGCGTCGGCCGCTCCACAGACCGAGGCTTCCTGGCAGATGAACGAAGCACCGGGAGCCACCGTGATGACCGACAGTTCCGGCCATGGCTTCAACGGCGCGATCGACCAAGCCGGCCTGGATACCGGCGCGGTCTACGACGGCGCCACCGGCTACCGCTGGGCCTACAAGGACCCCAACGGCCAACCCGTTGCCAAGGAGCGCATCATCAACGTCTCCGACAACGACCGTCTCGATCCGCTCAACGACGTCTACACACTCGAGATCCGCTACCGCACCACCCGCAACTTCGGGAACATCGTGCAGAAGGGCCAGTCGACCACGAGCGGCGGACAGGTCAAGATCCAGAACCCGCAAGGTCGACCCTCATGCCTGTTCAAGGGTCCCAGTGGGCAGGTGGGGGTACGCGTCCCGACGGCACTCAATGACAACCGCTGGCATACGCTTACGTGCGTCAAGGAGCCGACTCGGCTGACGATGTACGTCGACGGCGCCTACGTCGGCCGCAAGAACGGCTCCACCGGCTCCATCAACAACCGGTCCCCGATCTCGATCGGCGGAAAGACCAGTTGCGATCAGGTGCGCGTGACCTGCGACTACTACACCGGCGACATCGACTACATCACGATCACACGCGGCTGAGGTCAGGGGGATGCGGGGGCGGTCCGGCCGCGCCGGAAGGTCGGCCGGCCGCCCTCATTCCACGGCCGCCCGGATGCCACGCGCCGCCGGCTACCGGAACTGGAGCACGCCGTCGTCGCTGGGCCCCTTGCTGAGCGTGCGTCGGTCCACGAGGTAGCTCTGTCGCAGCAGCCACGGCTCTCGATCTCCCTGTGCCGGCAGGTGCGCCAAGGCCCGCTGGACATACCCGGACCGGAAGTCCATGAAGGGCAGTCGAGTCACCGACGGATCCGGCTGGGGTACGACGGTCCGCGCGCCCTCGCGGCGCATCCGCTCCAGCAGCCCACAGACCCAATCAGCCACCAGGTCGGCCTTGAGCGTCCACGACGCATTGGTGTAGCCGACGGTGAAGACGAAGTTGGGCACTCCGCCAAGCATCAAAGCCCGGTAGGCCATCGTTTCGGGGAGGTCGACAGGCACGCCGTCGACCACGAGCGGGATGCCGCCGAACGGCAGCAGCCTGAGCCCGGTCGCCGTCACCACCAGGTCCGCGTCCACCTCGCTGCCGTCGGCGAGCCGGAGTCCACGCGGGGTGAAGGTCTCGATGTCCCCGGTGACAACCGACGCGCGGCCACGGCTCACCGCGGCGAACAAGTCGCCGTCGGGGACGAAGCACATGCGCTCGTCCCAGGGGTCGTATCGCGGCGTGAAGTGCCGGCGCACGTCGTACCCCGTCGGCAACTGGTCGGCCGCCTGCTTCACCAAGAGCTTCTTCACCCGGCTCGGGAAGCGGCGAGCGAGTCGGTAGCCGAGGGTGGCTTCGGAGATCTTCTTGGCGCGGACGATCGGGTAGGACAGCCGCTCCGGCAGCCATCTGCGCGCCGCCACCGCCAACGGGTCCTTGGCGGGCAGGTTCACCACGTAGCTCGGGCGAGCGCTGCACCATCGTCACGTGGGCGGCGTCGGCGGCCATGGCCGGCACCAGCGTCACCGCAGTGGCGCCGCTCCCGATGATCGCGACCCGTTTGCCGGCGTAGTCCAGCGCTTCGGGCCACTCCTGCGGATGCACGATCCGGCCCTCGTAGGAGGACTCTCCTGGCCAGCTCGGACGGTAGCCCGCGGCGTAGTCGTAGTAGCCGGCGCACGACCAGAGCAGCGAGCAACTGAATTCGCGCGGCCCGTGCGGGGTCTCGGCGCGGACCGTCCAGCGCGCCGAGGCGGTGTCCCACGACGCCGCCACCACCCGGTGCTCGAGCTGGATCAGCTCGGTGACCCCGTGCTCCTCAGCCGTGGCGCGCAGGTAGTCGAGGATCTCACCGCCGGTGGCCATCGCCCGGTCCGACCGCCAGGGTCGCCAGCGATAACCGAGGGTGTACATGTCGGAGTCCGAGCGGATCCCGGGGTAGCGGAAGAGATCCCAGGTGCCACCGGTGGCCGCCCGCCCTTCGAGCACGGCGACCGTCAGCTCCGGATGTTCGGCGCGCAGCCGCGCGGCCGCCCCGATGCCGGAGAGTCCGGCGCCCACGATCAGGACATCTACGGATTCGGTCGGCACGGATTCGGTCGGCAGGGATTCGGTCGGCACTGGATCGACCGCTGGCTCAGCCACCCGCGAGCTCCACGAAACGACGCAACAAGACGAACGGCGCGGTCACCGTCGCCGAGTGCGCCATCTGCTTGAGTCCCTCGGCCTCGGCCGGGTCGAAGTAGCCGTAGTGCTGATAGGCATCGACCCGAGTGCACAGGCCCTCGGCGTCGAGTTCGGGGTGGAACTGGGTCGCGTAGACCCGTGTTCCCAGCCGGAACCCCTGAACCGGGCAAGCCTCTGAAGAGGCCAGCACGACGGCACCCTCGGGCAGCGTGCGAACCGCCTCCTTGTGACCAAGGAAGGCGTCGAAACTCGCTGGCAGCGCCCCGAAGAGCGGGTCCTCGCGACCCTCGCCACTCAGCGTGATGCGGGTGGAGCTGACCGGCTCGCCGTAGGTGCGATCCACCACGCCGCCCCGGTGTACGCCGAGCGTCCCGACCCCGTAGCAGGCGCCGAGGAACCAGGAGTCGGCCGCGATCACCCGGCTGGTCAAGTCGCCGAGTTCGGCCTCGACCCGCCGCTGCACCTGCGACTTCGATTCGGCCGGATCGCTGACGTTGAAGGGACCACCGCCGAGGATGATCCCGGCCCAGTCCTCCAGCCGGACCTCGCCAAGTGGGCCACTCTCCAGCCGTCGCCGCACCAGCCGCTGCTCGGGCAGCCCGGTGTAGCGCAACACCGCGGCGTACTCACTGTCTGCGGGTGCGTCTTCGGCGCGGGTGCCCAAGAAGAGGAACGGCTTCACGGTCCGTGAGCCTAATGCGTGGATAGACACGCCCGATGAGGGTGTCCGACCGGGCGCGTGGATTCAGTCGGTGCGGGCGTGCAGCCAGGGCCGCGCGAGCCGGAAGGCCCGGCCGGTCACCTGGGCCGGCGCGATCTCCACGACGTTGTACTTCAAGGTCGGCACCCACGGCCGCAGCGGGACGTTCTCGGCTCGATGCTCCTCGAACTCGTCGAGGATCCGCGCACGGCCACGCACGATCACGCTCTGGGCAGTCTCCTCGCCGTACTGGTCGATCTCGAAGCAGATGTCGGGGTTCATCGCGATCGCCAGCAGCTTGCTGCCTTCAGCGCTGCGGAAGAGCAGGGTGTCGCCGTCGACGGCGTAGTTGAGCGGGGTGATGTGGACTTCCTCTGCCAGGTGGAAGGCCATCCGGCCGAACTCTTGGGAGCGCAGCATGTCCCAGCACTGATCCTCGTCGAGGTCGACGACGACTTCATCTTCACCGAACAGATCCAGGCTCATGGCGTCCTCCTGTAGGTGGTCAGATTCGCAGGCTAGCCCCATCTCGTCTCATCGGGCAGGGACTTCGGACCCGCGTCCGACCCACCTGGGAGAGTGAGGCCGTGCCGGTGCCGCAGCTCGCCCTCTCTCCTCTCGGGCTGGCTGATCTCGGGCTGGCTGATCTCGGGGTGGCCGGATGGCTGCTGCTGATCCTGGCCGGGGTCCTGATCGGCTTCTCCAAGACGGCCATCGCCGGGGTGGGCTCGATCGCGGTCGCGCTGACCGCCCTTGCCTTGCCCGCGCGCGAATCCACCGGCGCGGTGTTGCCGATGCTCATCGCCGGCGACCTGATGGCGATCGCGCTCTACCGCCGGCACGCCGACTGGGCGGTGATCTGGCGGTTGCTGCCCGGCTTGCTTCCCGGTCTGGCGCTGGGCTGGTTCTTCATGCGGTGGGCCGACGACCAGGCCATGCGTATGACGATCGGGCTGATCTTGCTGCTCATGGTCGCGCTGCAACTGTGGCAACGTCGGCGACCTCCCGGCGATGACGCCGACCCGGCCGCCCGCACGTCCGCCGCCGCTCGGCATCTGGCCACGGTCGTCGTGGGCGCGGCGGCCGGCTTCACCACGATGACCGCCAATTCCTCCGGCCCGGTCATCACGATCTATCTGATCCTGGCGGGCTTGGCCATGCTCCGGATGCTCGGGACGATGGCGTGGTTCTTCTTCCTGGTGAACCTCGCGAAAGTCCCGTTCAGCGTGCAACTCGGGTTGATCACGCCCGCAAGCCTGCTGCTCAACCTCTGGCTGCTGCCGGCGATCGCGGCCGGCGGTTGGCTCGGGGCGGTGCTGATCAAGCGAATGGATCAGCGCCAGTTCGAGCTGGCGGCGCTCGCGCTGGGTGCGGTGGCCGCCGCGCTGCTGCTCCTCTGAGGACTGCACATCGGGCGTCGTCGTACGGGCGGGACGACTGTCAGCAGTGCCCTTGACCGGGGCTACCGGGCGAGCACCCGTGACAGGAACTGGCGGGTCCGCTCCTGCCGGGGGGCGGTGAAGATCTCCGCGGGCGGACCCTGCTCCAGGATCCGGCCGCCATCGAGGAAGCACACGCGGGTGGCGACCTCGCGAGCGAAAGCCATCTCGTGGGTGGCCAGGATCATCGTGGTCCCCTCTTCGGCCAGCTCGCGGACCAGTGTCAGCACTTCACCGACCAGTTCGGGGTCGAGGGCCGCGGTGATCTCGTCGAGCAGCAGCAATCGCGGCTCGGTGCACAACGCTCGCACCAGGGCCGCGCGCTGCTGCTGGCCGCCGGAGAGCCGGTCAGGGTGTACGCCGGCCTTGTCGGCGAGCCCACACCGGTCCAGCAGCGCCCGCGCCCGCTCCTCCGCTTCGCGACGCGACACCCCGTGCACCTTCATCGGCGCCAGCGTGCAGTTGTCCAACACGGTCAGGTGTGGGAAGAGGTTGTAGGCCTGGAAGACCATCCCCATCCGCGCCCGGACCTCCCTTGCGGGCACCAACGGGTCGGAGATCTCTCGGCCCTCGAAGTGGATCGTCCCGTCGTCGATCTGCTCCAGCAGGTTGAGGCACCGCAGCAAGGTGGACTTGCCCGAACCCGACGATCCGATCAGGCAGACCACGTCGTGGGCGACGACATCCAGGTCGACGTCGGCGAGCACCACACGATCGCCGTAGCTCTTGCGCACATCCCGGACCGTCATCAGCGGCTCGGCACTCATCACAACCCTCCCGCCCGCTCGCGCTCGGCCAAGCGTCGCTGCAGCCAATCGGTGACCCTGGCCAGCGGCACGGTCATCGCGATGAAGAAGCAGGCCACCACGACGAGCGGAGTGAAGTTGAAGTTGAAGTTGGCGTAGTCGGTCGCTGCAAAGGTGGCATCGGTCAGCGCGACGGCGGAGACGAGGGCGGTGTCCTTCTGCAGGGAGACGAAGTCGTTGAGCAACGGCGGGATCACGCGCCGCACCGCCTGGGGTACGACGACATACCTCATCGTCTGGCCGCGGCTGAGCCCCAGCGCCTGCGCGGAGGCGATCTGCGAGGGATGGATCGACTCGATTCCGGCTCGGAAGACCTCCGCCACATAGGCGCCATAGGAGAGCACCAAGGTGATCAAGGCCCAGAAGAAGATCGAGTTGGTGACTCCTTGCAGGCCGAGCGCTGGGATACCGAAAACCATCAGATAGAGCAACAGGATCGTTGGGATCCCCCGGAACAGATCGGTGTAGCCGACCGCTAGTCCTCGGATCGGCACCAGCCACGGCGACCGCGCTCCCCGTGCGAGCGCCACGCCCAGCGCCAGCACCAAGATCATCGGCTCGGCGAGCATGAAGAGCTTCACGTTGAGCCAGAAGGCCTCCACGATCGCCGGCAAGGATGCCTTCGCATGCTCAGCGGAGAAGAAGGTCTCCTGGACCCGGGGCCAGCCCGGCGCCCCGAGCAGGCCGACGGCCAGCGCCACCACGACCGCCAGAGTGAGCACGATCGCGATGCTGGCGTTGCGCCTGCTGAGCCGTCGGCGTGTTGCCTGCCGTTGGAGTTCGCGTGCGCTCGGGACCCACTCGGCCGTTCCCGAGTCGGTCACCTCACTGCAGCTCGGGAACGCCGACCGTGTCGGACATCCACTGCTTCTCCAGGCCCGCGAGGGTGCCGTTGTCGATCATCGACTGCAACGCGAAGTCCACACACGACTTCAACGAGTTGCCCTTCGCCATCAGCAGACCGAACTGCTCCTGCTCACCGGTGGCGGGCTGGAACTGACCGATGATCTTGGCCTTCGGGATTTCCACCGCGGTCGTATAGAACGCCGTCGGCAGGTCCATCAAAACGCCGTCGACCTGGCCGTTCTGCATCGCCTGCTTGGCAGCGCTCGTCGACTGGAACACCAACGGATCTTGAGTGGGCTGAATGATTTCGCGGATCGCGGTCAGCGAGGTCGTGCCGGTCTGAGCGCCCAGCTTCAGATCCTTCAGGTCCGCAAGCGCGGTCACCGACGCAGCGGGGCTGTCCTTGAGCGCGATCACTGCCTGGGAGGCGTTGTAGTAAGGCATTGAGAAGTCGACCACCTTGGCCCGCTTCGCGGTGATCGAGATCTGGTTGATGTCGAAGTCGAAGTCTTTGGCGCCCGGCTTGTAGGAGTTGTTGAAGGGGACCTTGACCCACGTGACCTGATCAGCCGTGAACCCGAGTTCCTGTGCCAGGGCATAGGCCACGGCGGACTCGAAGCCCTTGCCGTTGCTCGGGTCGTTGTCCTCGAAGTACGGCGGGTAAGCCGGTGAGTCGGTGCCGATGGTCAAGGTGCCCGGAGTGATCAGGTTGAGGTCTTGGATCGCACAGGAGGTGACCTCGGTCATTTCGCTGGAGTTGTCTCCGTCGACAGCGGTGGACGGTTCGGCGGCAGTTCCGGTGTCGTCGGCGGGAGCGCACGCCCCAAGGCCGAGCAGCGGAACAACGGCGAGCGCGGTCAGCAACCGCAGGCGGGAGGTCAGCATGGGCTTATGGTACGGCGCCATGGGTGCCTCCCCGCCAGCCCCAAAGGTGGCTAATCCTCCGGACCCTATGCAACTAGTTGCATAGGGTCCGCTTCTAGCGCACACTCCTGCTGTGGCACTCGAACACGCCCTGCTCGTCGCGCTCGCCGAACATCCGGCCAGCGGCTACGAGCTCGCGCGCCGGTTCGACCGCTCCATCGGTTTCTTCTGGAACGCCACCCATCAGCAGATCTATCGGGTACTCGCCCGAATGGAGGCCGACGCTTGGGTCGTGGCGGCCGAAGAGCCACAAGAGGGGAAGCCGACGCGTCGCACCTACGCGATCGCGCCGGCCGGGTCCGAGGAGTTGGGCCGCTGGCTCGCCGAGCCCAGTGAACGGGAACCGTTGCGCAGCGAGCTCGCGGTGAAACTTCGTGGGGCGTCCTACGGCGACCGAGCCGCGCTGATCGAGACGGTCTCGGTCGTTCTGGCCGACCATCGCGTCCGCTTGGCCCACTATCTCCAGCTCGCCCAACGCGACTATCCCGACCCGGCCGTCCTGCGCGACGGAGACCTCGATCGCTACCTGGTCCTGCGAGGCGGGATCGGGCTCGAGCGTTTCTGGATCGACTGGCTCAGCGAATGGCTGCGAGCTTGGGGCCAACCCGTTTCTCACGACTCCACCGGCCGCTTATCCCCTGGCCGGTCGTCCAGCAGCGCGACTCCCGTCGTACACGCACAGAAAGCAGGCCGATGAACACCCCCTATCCGCACCTCTTCCAGCCGATCACCCTCGGCTCCTTGACGCTGCGCAACCGGCTGGTGATGGGCTCGATGCACACCGGACTGGAGGATCGAGCACGTGACCTGCCCAAGCTCACGGCGTACTTCACCGAGCGCGCGCGCGGCGGCGTCGGCCTGATCATCACCGGCGGCTACGCGCCCAACAAGCGGGGCTGGCTCAAGCCGTTCGCCTCGGAACTGACTTCCCGAGCGCAAGCCAACAAACATCGCCCGATGACCGACGCGGTCCATGAGGAGGGTGGGGCGATCGCGCTGCAGCTTCTCCATGCCGGACGCTACGGCTACCACCCGCTCAGCGTGAGCGCCTCGGCTCGCAAGTCGCCGATCACCCCGTTCAAGCCGACCGCACTGTCGACCAAGGCCGTCGACGCCACCGCCACGGCGTACGCCGAGAGCGCGGCGCTCGCGGTGCGCGCGGGGTACGACGCGGTCGAGGTGATGGGCTCGGAGGGGTACCTGATCAACCAGTTCCTCGCCGAGCGCACCAACGACCGCACCGACCAGTGGGGCGGCTCGGCCCGCAACCGGATGCGATTCGCCGAGGAGGTCGTCCGACGTACCCGCGAGTTGGTCGGCCCCGACTTCCCGATCGTCTACCGAATCTCGCTGCTGGACCTGGTGGAGGGTGGGCAGCGTTGGAGCGAGGTCGAAGAGCTCGCGCACCGACTCGAGGCCGTCGGGGTCACGGCCTTCAACACCGGAATCGGCTGGCACGAGGCACGGGTGCCGACCATCATCACCCAAGTGCCGCCCGCGGCCTGGCGCAGCGCCACGGCTCGGCTCAAGGCAACGGTCTCGGTGCCGGTGTGTGCATCCAATCGGATCAACACCCCCGAGTTGGCCGAGGACATCCTTGCCTCCGGGGAGGCCGACCTGGTCTCGATGGCCCGGCCACTGCTGGCCGATCCCGACTTCGCCACCAAGGCCGAAGCCGGGCGGGCCGATGAGATCAACACCTGCATCGCTTGCAACCAGGCCTGCCTGGACCATGCGTTCTCCAACAAACCGGTCAGCTGCCTGGTCAATCCGCGGGCGGGGCATGAGACCGAGTTGGTGCTGTTGCCGATGCCGCGTAGCGCGACCCCGGTCTCGGTAGCCGTGGTGGGCGCTGGACCGGCCGGACTCGCCGCCGCAACGGCCGCCGCCGAGCGGGGATGTGCGGTGACGCTCTTCGAGGCCGGCGCCGACCTCGGCGGTCAGTTCCGCTATGCCATGGCGGTGCCGGGCAAGGAGGACTTCGCCCACACGTTGCGCTACTTCACCCGCAGGCTGGATGTGTTGGGGGTCGACGTGCGCCTCGGTCAGGTGGCCGACGCCGCGGCCCTTTCGCTCTTCGACCATGTGGTGATCGCGACCGGGGTCCGTCCGCGCACGCCCTCGATCGAGGGCATCGACCGACCCGCCGAGGCGGGCGGTCCCCGGGTGGTCAGCTATGCCGACGTACTCGGCGGTGCCGAGGTCCCGGGACGGCGAGTGGCCGTGATCGGCGCCGGCGGTATCGGAGTCGACGTCAGCGTCTTCCTCACCCATCAGCCCGAGACTCTCCAGGAATGGCTGGGTCACTGGGGTGTGGGCGATCCGGAGAACCCTGGCGGTCTCGGCACCCCGGTGCCGCGCACACCGGCTCGTGAGGTGACGCTGATCCAGCGCAAGTCCACCCCGATCGGCATCGGCCTGGGCAAGACCTCCGGATGGGCGCACCGAGCAGTGCTCAAGGGGTCGAATGTCAGGTTCGTCTCGGGGGCGACCTACGACCGAATCGACGAGCACGGTCTCCATCTGACCGTGGACGACGACCAACAGGTTCTCGAAGTCGACACCATCGTGGTCTGCGCGGGTCAGGAGTCGGTCCGCGGTCTCTACGACGACCTGCTGGCCCAGGGTTGGTCGGACACCAGGCTTCATGTCATCGGCGGGGCCGACGTCGCCGGAGAACTCGACGCGAAGCGGGCCATCGCCCAGGGCACCCGGGTCGCGGCGGCGTTGGCGCCAATCCCCTGAGCCGGCCCCTGCACCCAACCCCCTGCACCCAAACCCTTGCACCCAAACCCTTGGGGCCTCCCTGACTGTGGAGCCGCGGGCGGACCGGCCATGATGTCGCGGTGAGCACTTCTTTGATCCGCGACTTCACCGACGCCGAGGCCCGCCAGCGGCTGGTTCTGAAGTGGGGCATCGTGCCCGACGATGTCCTCCCTGCTTGGGTCGCCGAGATGGACTTCGCCGTCCACGAGCCGATCAGGACCGCGGTCGGTGATGCGGTCGCCGGCAGCGCGCTGGGCTATCCCGTTTTCGGAGCCACGGCCGGTGCCGCCCTGGGCACGGCGTACGCCCGTTTCGCGGCGCGGCACTACGGTCATCAGCTCGACCCGTCCTGGGTGCTGCCCGTGGTGGATGTGACTGCCGGCGTACGGCTCGCGGTGGATGTCCTCAGTGAGCCGGGCCCCGTGATCACGCCCACCCCTTGCTACCCGCCGATGCTTGAGATCGGAGCGGTCACCGGGAAGGGCCGGGTCGACGTGCCGATCGACCCGGACAGCGACCGCGCCGCACTCGACCTGGTGGGGATCGAACGCGAGCTGGCCGCTGGGGCTCGTACGGTGATCCTGATCAACCCGCACAACCCGTGGGGTCGCGCGTTCACCCGACCCGAACTCGAAGCACTTCGCGACCTGGTGACCGGGTTCGGCGCCCGCGTGGTGGCTGACGAAATCCACGCGCCCTTGGTGCTGCCGGGAGCCGAGCACATTCCCTACCTGAGCCTGCCGGGCACCGCCGATCATGCTGTCGCCGTAGTTGCGGCCTCCAAGGCGTTCAACACCGCTGGCCTGCGCTGCGCACAGGTCGTCGTCGGAGACGACGCGACCCGGGATCGGCTGGCTTCGGCCGAGATGTCCCGCAACGACTCGTGGTCACCACTGGGCGTCATCGCTGCTCGGGTTGCCTATGCGGAGGGGGATGAGTGGCTGGCTGCCTTGATCGAGCGGCTCGCCGCCCAGCGCGACCTGTATACCGCGTTGTTGGCCGAACATCTGCCGGCGGCGCGGACTCGCCCGCTGGAGGCGACGTTCCTCTCCTGGCTCGACTTGCGCGGCTATGGCCATGACGACCCCGCCACGATCGCCCTTGAGAGGGGGCGAGTACAAGTCTCGCCGGGTCACGACTTCGAGCCGGGTCTGTCAGGGCACGTCCGGGTCAACCTGGCTACCTCGCCCGAGCGTCTCACCGAGATCGTCCGCAGACTGGCCTCTGCCCTGAGCTGAAGCGGCGCGATCTCAAAGCAGCCGCTGCAAGGCGGCGCGCACGTCTGCGACCTCGGTCTCTCCTAGGTTGGCGGTCAGCTCCGCTTGGACGCCATCGGCCAGCGAGCGGGCGCGCTCGAAGAGGTCGTGACCGCTGTCGGTGATCACCAACAGGTTTCGGCGCCGGTCGGCCGGATCGGGCGCGCGCTCGACGGCGCCGAGTGCACCTAGTTCATCGGCCAACGCGACGACCCGCGCCGAGTCCACGCCCAGCACTTCGGCTACCTCCTTTTGAGAGAGCCGACCCTGCTCTGCGAGCACCGCGAGTACGTCGAAGTGTGGCGGACGCAGACCAAGCGGAACCAGACTCGACTCGAAAGCACGCTGGGCACGCTTGCCCAGCCGGACCAAGAGGTAGCCCACGTGGGTGTGCATCACCTGTGGAAGTCGCTGCGTCACTACCCAAGCATACCCTTCTATCGTTGCGACTCGCATTCATTGCGGTCCGCATGTAATAATTCCGCCATGACCACACACGACGACACGGCGATTGCGCTCGGCGTCTCCAAGGCGATCTTGGCCGGGGACTGGAAGGCGCTCGACGGGCTGCTCGCTCCGGGCTTCACATACGACGGAGATCTCGGCAAGCCCTATACCCGCGACGAATACATCGGCTTCATGCAGGCGATGCGTGGCGCGCTCAGCGACATGACGATGGACTTCACCCACACGGTCAGCCAGGACGGCCTGGTTTCGGTGCGCTTCGTGACCAAGGCCCGGCAGACCGGCAAGTTCATGGGTGCCCCCGCCACCGGGAAGAACGTCGAGGTCCGCGGCGTCTTCATGCGCAGGATTGCCGACGGGCAGGTTCAGCAGGAGTGGCAGGCCACCGACCTGCTGTGGATGATGACCCAGATGGGCTTCGGCACGCTGATGGGCTACTCCGTGGCCAGCGGCCTGCTGAAGAAGGAAGCCAAGATCCCCGCTCGCATCGACATCTAAGCCTGGTGGGACGGGCCAGGCGTCAGTCCAACGGATGGGCGATCTCGTCCGCGGGCAGCTTCGCCCAGAGGATCGCGATCACCGCAAGGAACGGTGGTAGCACTCCGGCCCAGATCAGGGTGGCCTGCACTCCGATCCACGAAGAGACCGGCCCGGCCAGCGCCATCGAGATGGGCATCAGGCTGAGCGAGACGAAGAAGTCCAACGAGGCGACCCGGCCGAGCAGATCGGGCGGGACTCGCCGTTGGAGGAGCGTTCCCCAGATCACCATCGGGCCGGAGAAGGTCAGCCCCAGCACGACCGAAGCCGCGATCACCACCCAGACCTCGTTGGCCAGCCCCATCACCACCAGGGGCAGGGTGCCAAGGCCCCACATCAGGTTCATGTAGGTGAGGTAGCGCCGTGGCATCGGGAAGCTGGCTTGCGCCGCGGAACCGAGCGCGCTGCCCAACCCGAAGGCCGCGAGCGCAAGTGCGTGGTCGCGTGGGCCGCCGCCGAGCCGGTCCTTGATCAAGAAGGGCAGCAGCACCTCGAAGGGGCCCATGAACAACAACACCAGCAGCGACGCATACAGCAGCGTCGCCAGCAACCACGGGGTGCGCCACATATAGCGCACGCCCTCGGCGACGTCGTGCCACGCCGACCGCAGCGGGTGTTGTCCGGGAGATGACGGCATCTCGCGGCGAAGCGGGGTGGCCGGGACGGTCAGCAGGGCCAGCAGATTGAGGGCTCCGGCGACCGCGGCCACCACGAAGGCGGCACCTGGCGAGATCGCGCCGACCACCAGCCCCGCAACGGCCGGCCCGATGGCCTGTCCGATGGTGGGCCGAACCATGCCTTCGAAGCCGTTGACCGCAAGCAGGTCCTCCTCCGGCACGAGCGCAGGCAGCCAGGCGCTGTAGGCGGGGTAGTAGAACGCCAGGCCCATCCCGGTCACGAAGGCGATCACGGCGAGGTGCCAGACCTCGATCACCCCCAGGATGGACAACAGCGCGACCAGGGCCATCCCGATCAGCTCGACCGTGGCGACTCCAACCAGGATCCGCTTCTGCGGGATCCGGTCGGCGACCACGCCGGCCGCGAGCGCGGGGATCAGGATGCCGGCCGCGGCCGCGGTGGAGACCAGCGACAGTTGGGCCGGCCCGCCGTCCAAGCCGATCACCTGCCAGGCCAGCGCGATCACCCAGACGCCGTTGGCGAAGGATGCGCAGATCAGCGCGAGCGCGAGTCGACGGTAGGCGGCAGTCCGAAATGGGCGCAGCAGCCGCGGAATCGAAGTCGGCACCTCGGCCGCCCCGGCTCCGGGCTTGGCCAGGTCCTGGGCCCGCTCGGCCACACCCTCGATGAACGGATCGCTCACCGACGCAGGCTATCGGCGTACGCCGACACCAGTCGCGCCGATTTCACGCACAGCCATACGTCATGGACGCCAGGCGCGCTCGAACGGAAGTCGCCACGAGTGGGGCGCGATCAGCTGATGGATCTGATTGGGTCCCCAGGTGCCTTGCCCGTAGGGGCGCACCGGCGGCGGGTCGTCGATGAGTGCCTGGGAGACCTCCCACAATCTCTCGATGCCGTCGGCGGTGGAGAACAGCGTGTGGTCGCCCTTCACCGCATCCAGGATCAGCCGCTCGTAGGCCTCGAGCACCGAGCCCGCCCAGGCGGTCTCCTCCACGGAGAACTGCATGGAGAGCTTGTCGAGCCGGAATCCGGGTCCGGGGCGCTTGCCATAGAAGGACAGGCTCATCTTCGACTTGTCGGCGAGGTCGAAGGTCAGATGGTCGGGCCCGTGGTCGCTGATGCCCGACCCTTCGGGGAACATCGACTGCGGTGGCTCCTTGAACGCGATCGAGATGATCCGCTGGCCCTCGGCCAGGCGCTTGCCGGTGCGCAGGTAGAAGGGCACCCCGGCCCATCGCCAGTTGTCGATGAAGCACCGCAGGGCGATGAAGGTCTCGGTGTCGGAGTCGGGTGCGACGCCTTCCTCCTGGAGGTAGCCGTCGTACTGGCCGCGGACGACGTCTTCGGAGGTGATCGGCGTCATCGAGCGGAAGACCTTGTTCTTCTCCTCGGTGATCGAGCGCGGATCGATCGAGGTAGGCGCCTCCATCGCGGTGAAGGCCAGCACCTGGAAGAGGTGGGTCACGACCATGTCGCGATAGGCGCCGGTGGCTTCGTAGAAGCTCGCCCGTTGCTCCAGGCCCAGCTTCTCGGGTACGTCGATCTGCACGTGCTCGATGAAGTTGCGGTTCCACGTGGGCTCGAACAGCCCGTTGGCGAACCGGAAGGCGAGGATGTTGAGTGCCGCCTCCTTGCCCAGAAAATGGTCGATCCGGAAGATCTGGGCCTCGTCGAAGACCTCGTGTAGCGAAGCGTTGAGCTTGACCGCCGACTCCAGGTCTGTGCCGAAGGGCTTCTCCATGATGATCCGTGCGCGCTCGGTGAGCCCGGCCTCCTCCAGCGTCGCGATCACCGAGAGCGCCGCTTTAGGTGGCACCGAGAGGTAGTGCAGCCGGTTCTGCGCAGGCAGCCCCTTCTCGGCGGCCGCGACGGCTCGCTTCAACGAGGCGGCCGTGGCACCCGGCGCCCACGAGAGTCGTCCGGCGAAGTTCTCCCAGTCCGTGTCGTTGAGGTCGGGCTCGAACTCCTCCAGCGAGGCTCTCGCGAAGGCGACGAAGCTCTCCCGGGTGTGCTTCTCAAGGGCGGTGCCGACGATCTGCACGTCGGGCAGAAGCCCGGAGTGCAGCAGGTGATAGAGCCCGGGGATGAGTTTGCGGCGCGACAGATCGCCGGTCGCGCCGAACAGCACCACCGTTGTCGGCGGCCCAGGGGTCCCCGAAACCTTGCTCACCATGCGGTGCACCTCTCCCGGAAGGCCGGCCTTCAGCCGGGCAGATTGACGTACGTGGTCTCGAGGTATTCCTCGATACCTTCAAAGCCGCCCTCGCGACCGAAACCGCTGTGCTTGAAGCCGCCGAAGGGCGCCGCCGGGTTGGAAACCAACCCGGTGTTGACGCCCACCATGCCGTACTCCAATCGCTCCGAGACGCGGATCGTGCGTCCGAGGTCCTTGGTGTAGACGTAGGAGGCCAACCCGTACTCCGTGTCGTTGGCACGTTTGATCGCCTCCTCCTCGGTGGCGAAGGTCGTGATCGGCGCGACCGGTCCGAAGATCTCCTGGGAGTTGATCGCGGCATCCGCCGGGACGCCGACCAGCACGGTGGGCTTGAAGAAGTAGCCCTTGCCCTCCGGCGCGGAGCCGCCCGCGACAACGGTGGCCCCGGCCTGGACCGCGGAGTCGACCAAGGCACCGATCGAGTTGACCGCCGCTTGGTTGATCAGGGGCCCGACCTGCACGCCGTCCTCCTGGCCACGACCCACCTTCAGGGCACCCATCCGCTCACCGAGCTTGCGGCCGAATTCCTCGGCGACGTTCTCGTGCACCAGGAAACGGTTGGCCGCCGTGCATGCCTCGCCCATATTCCGCATCTTGGCGATCATCGCGCCGTCCACGGCAGCATCGATGTCGGCGTCCTCGAAGACGATGAACGGCGCGTTGCCGCCGAGCTCCATGCTGAGCCGCTGCAACTGGTCGGCAGACTGTTTGACCAGGATCTTGCCCACCTGGGTGGACCCGGTGAAGCTCATCTTGCGCAGCCGCTGGTCGGCCATCAAGGTTGCGGAGATCTCCGGCGAGTTCGAGGTCGTGATCACGTTGAGTACGCCGGCGGGCAAACCCGCCTCCTGCAGGATCGCGGTCACCGCGAGCGTGGTGAGCGGGGTGAGTTCGGCCGGCTTGACGATCATCGTGCACCCGGCCGCGATGGCGGGGCCCATCTTGCGGGTGGCCATGGCCAGCGGGAAGTTCCACGGTGTGATCAGCAGGCAGGGGCCGACCGGCTTGCGGATCGTCAAGAGTCGCGATCCTCCGGCGGGAGCCTGCATCCAGCGCCCGTGGATCCGGGGTGCCTCCTCGGCGAACCAGCGGAAGAACTCAGCTCCGTAAGCGACCTCGCCCTTGGCTTCGGCGATGGGCTTGCCCATCTCCAGGCTGATCAGCTCGGCGAAGTCGTCGGCACGGGCGGTGATCGCCTCGAAGGCGGACCTGAGGATCTCGCCTCGCTCGCGCGGAGACGTCGCTGCCCAGGCATCTTGGACACCCGCTGCGGCGTCGAGGGCCGCGCGGGCGTCCTCGGCACTGCCGTCGGCGATGTCGGTCAGCGCCGATTCGTCGGCGGGGTCGAACACGGTCAGCCGGGCACCGTTCGCGGCTTCACGCCACTCGCCGTTGATAAACAGCCGACGGTGCTCGGGACGAAGAAGATCCAGGCCAGTCATGACGGACACAATTCCATAAGCCGAGCCCAGCGCCACACCCACCCGGCACCAATGCTTCGCCGGTGTCGAGAGGGGTTCAGACGGCTCGCCAGTGGGTGACGATCCGCAGATCGTCACCGACCAGATGCAGCGCGAACGTCGGTGGCAGGGTCGCGGTGATGAACGGCAGATCCTCTTCCTCGAGGGTGACCGTCGATGCCGCTCCGCCACCGGCGAGCATGGGCAGACCGGCACACTGCGTCGCGCACGCTGAATGGATGTGTCCACACAGCACCGCGACCACGTTCGGGTGTCTCGCCAGCACCTCCGCGAACCCTTTCGCGTCCGGCTCGCGTAGCCGAATTGCATCCATTGCTGGCTGACCTACCTCTACCGGCGGATGATGCAGGCAAACGAACGCGGCCTGGCCGGCCGGCCGTTCGCGCAGCCTGGCATCGAGCCACTCCAGGGACTGCGCATCCAGCTCTCCGTGATCGATCCGCTCGGTGACTGCGGGCACCATCGAGTCGAGCAGGAGGAAGAGCGCGCCACCCACCTCGACGGCCTGGTGGAGCGGGCGGCCTTCGTCGGGGAGCCCCAGCCAGCGACCGAACTCGGCCCGGTTGTCGTGGTTGCCGGGAAGCACCAGGAGGGGCGCTGGGCCGGCCCAGTCGGCCAGCACCGAACCTGCTTCGGCGTACTCCTCGGGGGTGCCGTGATCGGCGACGTCACCGCTGAGCAACACCACGTCCGCCGGCGGGTCCATCGCGGCGATGTGGTCGAGGATCCGCCGCACCCGACCCGGTGAACTGCTCCGCCATCCGAAGTGGGTGTCTGAGAAGTGCGCGATCCGCAACATCACACGCGGCCGGCCGCTTCGAGTGCGGCGATGTCCAGCTTGCCCATGCCCATCATGGCCTGGAACGCATCGCCCTGGCTGAGCAGTTCGCCGAGGTTGCGCGGCACGATCTGCCAGGAGAGTCCGAACCGGTCCTTGCACCAGCCGCACTGAGACTCCTGACCGCCGTCGGCGGTCAGCGCCTCCCAATAGCGATCGATCTCCGCCTGACCGTCGCACTCCAAGACGAAGGAGAACGCCTCGGAAAGGGTGAACATCGGGCCACCATTGAGGGCCATGCACTCCACCCCGGCGAGGGTGAAGATCGCGGTCAGTACTTCACCTTCGGGAAGTGGGCCGTCGGGACCGCAGCGCATCACCTCGTGCACGCGGCTGTTGGGCACCAAGTCGCAATAGAAGGTCACCGCCTCCTCGGCTTGCCGGTCGAACCACAGGCAGGCGCGCAGGCTGGGCGCCAGTGGCTGGTCGGCGGTGGCTGGGGTCCCGATTGGCGGATCTGAGGGCATCCGCCGACTGTAGCCGCCAGCGTGGACAGCACCCGCGACCCACGCAGCCAGGCAAGAAAACCTCCGAGAGACCCTTGCGTTTCCCTCAGCCGCTGGAGTTGCTTGGAGGGGAGCGCAATGAGTCGAGGAGGATCGATGGCAGACAAAGGACAGGCACGTAGAACATCGGGCCAAGATCTCGGGGCGAGCAGCCCCGAATCCATCCGCAACGTGGTGCTGATCGGGCCGGGCGGCTCGGGAAAGACCACCCTTGTGGAGGCGCTGCTCGCCGCGGCCGGGGCCATTCCTCGCGCCGGCTCGGTTCGCGATGGCACCTCGGTAACCGACTTCGAGGATGCCGAGCACGCCCATCAGCGCTCCATCGGTCTGGCGGTTGCCCCCGTTGTCCACCGCGGGATCAAGATCAACCTGATCGACACCCCCGGATACGCCGACTTCGTCGGTGAGTTGCGGGCTGGACTGCGCGCCGCCGAGTGCGCGCTGTTCGTCATTGCCGCCAATGAAGTTATCGACGCGGCCACGCGGGCACTGTGGCGCGAATGCGCCGCGGTCGGCATGCCGCGCGCGGTCGTGGTGACCAAGCTCGACCAAGCGCGCGCCGACTACGACGGCATCCTCGCGGCTGCACAGGACGCCTTCGGCGACAAAGTCGTGCCGCTCTATCTTCCGGTCCGCGAGGACGAGCAGGTCGTCGGCTTGATCGGACTTCTCGACCACACCTACTACGACCATCACGACACGGGTGCGCCGCAGGGGACACCGCTCGCGGTGAGCCCGGTCGCGGCCCTTGCCGACGACGAGGCCGCGCTGCGCGGCCAGTTGATCGAAGGGGTGATTGAGGAGTCCGAGGACGAGTCGCTCATGGAGCGCTACCTCGGCGGCGAGGAGATCGACGCCGCAGTCCTCACTGCCGACCTCGAGAAGGCCGTGGCACATGCCTCCTTCTATCCCGTCGTGCCGGTCTGCTCGGTTACTGGCGTGGGGTGTTGGGAGTTGCTGGAGCTGGCCACCTCGGGATTCCCGTCGCCTCCGGAGCACACCGCGACCGAGGTGTTCACCACGTCCGGAGCGGCTGCCGGCTCCGTCGCCTGCGATCCCGAGGGACCGCTGATCGTCGAGATCATCAAGACCACGAGTGACCCCTACGTCGGGCGTCTCAGCCTGGCGCGGGTCTTTAGCGGCATTCTTCGGCCGGAATCTCCCGTGCACGTCTCGGGTCACTTCACGTCCTTCTTCGGCGCGGGCTCCGGGCATCCCGACCACGACGAGGACGAGCGCGTCGGTGCGGTCTCCTACCCCTTCGGCCGCGCCCAGAGCCCAACCCACGCGGTGGTTGCCGGAGACATCTGCGCGATCGCGCGGCTCACGCGAGCCGAGACCGGCGACACGCTCTCCTCGGTCCAGGAGCCTCGGGTGTTGCGGCCGTGGCAGCTGCCCGAACCCCTGCTGCCCGTCGCCATCGAGGCGGCCAGCAAGGCTGACGACGACAAGCTCTCCCAAGCACTGGGCCGAGTCTCCGCGGAGGACCCCGGTCTGCGTGTCGAGAACAACCCGGAGACCAAGCAGTTGGTGCTCTGGTGCATGGGAGAGGCGCACGCCGACGTCGTCTTGGAGCGGATGGCCTCGCGATTCGGTGTCAACGTCAAGCAGATCCCCTTCATCGTCTCCTTGCGAGAAACCTTCAGCGGGCCGGCCAAGGGTCACGGCCGTCACGTCAAGCAGTCCGGAGGGCACGGCCAGTACGCCGTGGTCGATATCGAGGTGGAGCCGTTGCCCGAGGGGGCTGGCTTCGAGTTCGTCGACAAGGTGGTCGGCGGCGCGGTGCCGCGCAACTTCATCCCGTCGGTCGAAAGAGGGGTGCGGGCCCAGATGGAGCGTGGGGTTCGCAACGGTTACCCCGTCGTCGACCTGAGGGTCACCCTCACCGACGGCAAGGCCCACACCGTGGACTCCTCCGATATGGCCTTCCAGATGGCCGGTGGGCTGGGTCTTCGCGACGCGGCTGCTGCTTCCAGCGTGACCATGCTGGAGCCCTACGACTTGGTGTCGGTGGTCGTTCCCGACGATCTGGTCGGGCACACGATGAGCGACCTGTCCGCTCGGCGGGGCCGACTGCTCGGCACCGACCAGGCCGGCGACGACCGCACCGTGATCCGGGCGCAGGTGCCGCAGACGGAGTTGATGCGCTACTCGGTGGATCTCCGGTCAGCCACTCACGGCGCGGGCACCTTCACCCGGCAATTCGCCCACTACGAGCCGATGCCGGACGAAGTTGCAGCCAGGATTCCCCCTCGCGATCATCACAACTGATCGCCCCGGGGGCGCAGCAAAATGCCCCAGGGGCCAGCCAGTCGGCCGGTCCCTGGGGCATCTTGAACCAATTGCGGCGGCGTCGACCGCCTCCAGACACAGCGCCGCAGCCGCCTCACCAGGGAGCGGCTGCGGCAGTCTGGGGCCGACCCGGCTAGGAGGAAGCTCCCGAGCCTGTGATCGGTGGGCCGAAGACCGGTTGGGGCTGAAGCAGGTTCGACCGCATGACCCAGGCGATCACGATCCCGTGGAGGGCGTGGGCGAAGACCAGCATCGGCCAGCCCACCGTCTTGGAAAGACTCATGACCTCTACCGCGTCAATGCCAGCCAGGGCCGCGACCAAGCGCAGGCCGACTAGGTAGAAGAGGCACATCATGAAGATGCCGTGCAGGGCTCCCAAGAAGTAGCGCATGAAACCCTGGATGTGCGCTTTGCGGGTGCCGAAAGCGAAGACCAAGCCGCTGACAGCGCCCATCACGAAGCAGAGCCCGATGCCGCCGGACACCTGCAACTGATAGAAGTCTGGACTGCTGCCTTCGGCGACCGACTTCAGCGCGTCCTTGAGTGGCCCCGGATCCACGATCGAGATGACGCTGTAGAAGGGGGTCGCCGCCCCATAGCCACTGATGACGCCGCCAAGCGCCAGCAGGATGGCCGTGGGGATTGCCGAGGCGATCCCGGCGATCAGGCCTTTCTCGATCTGATGTTCCAGGTCCCTCCGCGCGGGGCGCATCGGGTCTCCGGCGAAGTTGAAGTCGGGCATCGTGGATCAGCTCGTCTTACGCCTCAGAAGCGGTGTTGGAGGGCAGATTTCTGGTGTCGACGAAGTCAGCCTTGAGAGACTCCTCCAACTTGAAATATGCCCCGCTGAAGAACAACCGGCCGCTGGTCGGCGTCAGGTCGCGGTAGCCGTAGGTGTTCTTGCGTCGCCGGCTGTCGGCCCCGAGCAGGAGCACGAAGGTAGCGATCAGCAGGGCGCCAAGAATGACCGGACCCAGTCCTGCCAGCATTTCGCCGGTGCCCATCGATCCGCCATGAGCGAGCACCACGTCACGTGCACTCATTTGTTTCTCCCCATCTACTGAAAAGTGGCTTTCGGTGGCGCGGCCGAAGCCGCGCCACCGATCGCCTTGAATTGGTTGATACTACTTGGGATCAACGCTCCAAGAAGGCCTGAACGGTGGTGAAGTTCTCCTGTCCACCGCTCTCGAGCCGGACGACGCCGGTCACCAGAGGACGGGTCTCTGCGTCGGGAACGAGTCGTTCCGTCCGCCACCTGTCGTTCTGGAGCTGCAGGGTCACCTGCTCGGTCCCGCCTGCCGGGATCGTCATCTTGTCCGCGCTGAGACCCTCGCCGTCGGTGAAGCTGAAGGCGTTGGTGTAGAACGCGTCGATGGTGGCGTCCGCATCACCGGTGTTGGTGATGTTGACGACCATCGTCATGGTGTTGGAGGCATCGTCGAAGGAAGCCTTGACACCGTCCGCCACCGAGAACGACGGATCTGTCGCGATGGCCGGGGGCTTGAACCGCAGCACCTGGAGGGGGATGCGGTCGGGGTTCCGGCTCGTCTGGATCACCATGCCTGCGATCAGGATGACCAAGGTCAGCGCCATGATCATGTTGCAGAAGCGATGGTCCTTCTTGGTGATCAGGCCCGCGTTGCCGCCGTCGCTGTTCAGAGGAACAGCGAGGGACACCGGGAGACGGGTCACCGTGGGCTTGGGAACCGTCCAGTAGATCATCCAGGCCATGCCGATCGCGAACCAGATGATGTTGAAGAGGGCGACTCCGCCCATGCCGATCCGCTCGAGATCGACCTTCTCACCATTCTTGGTGGCTCCGGTCAGAGTGGCCATGTTCTTGAAGTCGCCCTGGTCGCCGGTGACCTCGATGTACTCACCCGGGCCGATCAGCGAGCCAGCCGAGTGGACACCGAAGATCGGGTGCACGTGCCAGCCCTTGTACTTGCTCGGGATGCGGCCGGCAAGGGTGATCTCGAAGTTGTAGATGCCACCCTTCTCGATCAGGATCGAGTGCGGCGTCGGGATGCCGTTGACCAGGCGCTTCTTGATCACCAGGGGCGAGCCCGCGGAGACCACCGAGATGAAGCCGAGCTTCGGGTCCTTCAACTGCTCGGGCCAGGTCTCGAGGACCTTCGCCGTGCCGGTGATCGTCATCTCTT
The DNA here is from genome assembly GCA_037046605.1 of Nocardioides sp. Classification (GTDB taxonomy): domain Bacteria; phylum Actinomycetota; class Actinomycetes; order Propionibacteriales; family Nocardioidaceae; genus Nocardioides. The sequence continues at coordinate 141,357 of JBAOHF010000013.1, read as the reverse complement.
CGTTGACGCCGATCTTGTTGGAGGAGAACTCCACGTCCCAGAACGCGACAGTGCCCATCCGGAGCCACGCCTCTTGGGCGGCCTCACCGTGTGCACCTGCCGGGCTGGCCGGAAGAGCCAGGGCGACCATGAGGGCCGCCGCGATCAGGGCACTAACCCTGCGAATTACCTTGCGCATTGTTGTGTCCTTGTCCTCTCAGAACCGGGTGATGAAGCGGCCGATCGGCCAGATGGCGAGCATCCGGGCGATGAATTGACCGATCCAGTACCCGCCGATGGCGAGCGTGCCGCCGAACGCGAGCGCGACGTACAGGGTCTGACCCAGGAACGTACGCAGCGAGCCGCGCTCGATCAGACGCAGGTACTCCGGCGTCTGACCACGCATGATGGAGATGCCCTGCGCGTCCGCCGCGGTCACGGTCAGACCCATCCAGTCGACCGGCTGCAGGTACGGGGCCATCAGCATGTAGTTCTCCATCCAGAAGATGATGGTGAACCCCATGGCGCCGATCAGACCGGTCAGGACAAAGCTCTTCGTCTTCAGCAACACCCAGTCCAGCCACACGGCGGCGGCGATCATGGACAGCGGCCACACGAAGTTCAGCGGGAACCCTCCGAACCAATCCCACTGGACGATGCGGCCAACCCACTGGCAGGCGACCATGCAGACTGCGGTGTAGACGGCACCGGTCGGGAATCGCCAGGCCAGCCACTGAATGTATTGAAGAGCCGACGGAATGATGATGATGGCGAACGGCGTCACCATCGGCCACCACTGGCGGTCCTTCCAGTCGGTCCAGAAGTCCCAGTCGCCCGCGAAGAGCAGCTTGGTGATGTCGGCTGCGGCGCCTACGACGAAGGCCGCGGTAATCCAGAAGACCGCATCCCACTTCCGGTCAATGTACTTGTAGCGGCGGTGCAGCAGCTTCCTAAGCGCTTCGTCGCGCTCTTCGACTGCTTCCGGCGCCTCTGCGGTGGCACTCATGAAGCTCCTTCTTTCTGGTGAGGGGCGGAGGTCCGCCGCCGTGAGACGGCGGACCTCCTAAGGGAATGTCGATCCCCGATGTGTCAGGCGACCGTGGCCTCGGCCTCGGCCTGAGCCGGAGCCTCCTCCAAGATCTCGTCCTCAATGGCGAGGAGTCGGCTAAGCGACTCTGCCCAGAGGGCGAAGATGCCGGACGCGAGCCAGCCGTAGGTGACGAACGGCCAGTGGAACGGCGCGGCGAAGATCTCTTCGGTGATCCACATCGAGTGGCCCCACTCGTTCATCGCGACCTGCATCATTTCGGTGACGGAGGCAGAGATGAGGAGGAAGAAGGACCACGGGAAGCCCTTCTCACGTCCGTAAACCTTCGGCAGACGCGTCATGCCATAGAGGTAAGTACCCACTGCCATCGTGATGCCCATCGGGAAAGCCCAGAAGAACATCACAATGTGGCTCGGGGTCAGAGCGGTGTCACGCACCGTGGTCTGGTGCCACACACCATCCTGGTTCGGGAAGAAGCTGGCCATGAAGTACAACGTCACCGACGTGGCGCCAATGAGGCCCCAGAAGGTGGCGATGCGACGCACCTCTTCGTTCACGCTGATCGGCTTGACCGAAGCGGCAGCCTCCAGCTTCTGACCCGACTTGAGCAGCCAACCCCACCAACCGAGCGTGACGACCGTGGCCACCACGAGCTCGATGACAAAGAGGCTGAACCAGTACTTACGGAATGCGGGGCTGGCCGAATCCAACCCTGCTTCGTTGTACCAAGCGAAATGACCCTGGTACAGACGGAGCCCGATGAATGAGGCGGACAGAAGCGCGATGCTGTACCACATCCACTTCCAGCCACCCATCCAGTCGATGGGCCCCTTGCCCTTGGGGAATTCTTCGGCGCCGGTGTCCCGGGTCGCCTCCGTTCCCCGATCGACGGTTGCAGACATAGTGTCTTCCCTTCTTTTCTGCCGGCTGCTAGCTAGCCGGAAGCTTGCTGAACATTGTGAGGCGAGCGCCCGAGACGCCCGGTGACGATCAGGGGACCAGCACGCCGCGACCGCGGATGCGGCCGTGATGGAGGTCCTCGAGCGCCTTGTTGGCATCGTCGAGCGAATAGATCTGCGAGTGCAGCTTCACCTTGCCGGCAGCTGCCAGATCCATGAGCTCGGACAACTCGGTGTAGTTGCCGACCAGAGAGCCGACAACCGAGATTTCGCTGAAGATGATCTGCAGCGCCGGGAGGTTGACCATGCCGCCGTAGCCGACGACGTAGTAGGTGCCGCCGTTGCGGATCATGTTCGGGCCGGTCTCCGTGGTGCCATGCTCGGCCACGAAGTCGATGACCGCGTGGGTGCCGTGACCCCCGGTCAGATCCTTGACCGCGGTGACCGGGTCATCGCGCCCGTCCACCACGTGGTCCGCGCCGATCTCCTTGGCCAGAGCCAGGGCCTCCGGGTTGGTGTCGACCACGATGATCTCGGTCGGCGACATGGCCTTCATCGACTGGATCGCGATGTGCCCGAGGCCACCGGCGCCGATGATCACGGCCGAGGTACCCGCCTGGAGCGCGGGCACCGCCTTCTTCACCGCGCGGTAGGCGGTGATGCCGGCATCTGCCAGCGGCGCTACGTCGGTGGGCTCCAAGGACTCGTCGAGCTTGATCAAGGACCGCTCGCCGGTGAGGAGGAACTCGGCGTAACCACCGTCAGCGGCCAGACCCGGGAACACGTTGTTCTCGCAGTACATGTCCTCGCCGCGGCGGCAACCGGCGCACACGCCGCAGGTGATCAGCGGGTGGCAGATCACCTTGTCGCCCGGCTGGACGGTGGTGACCGCCGAACCGACCGACTCGACCCAGCCGGCGTTCTCGTGACCGATCGTGTAGGGCAGCAGGGTTCCTTCCGCGTCCAGGGTTTGCTCCCAGACGCGCTCGATGACGTGCAGGTCGGTACGGCAGACGCCTGCCGCGCCCACCTTGATCACCACATCGTGGGGACCGCTGACCTCAGGCTTCGGGACATCCTCGATGACCAGTGCCTTGTCGTACTCGTGCAGCCGTGCTGCCTTCATGCAACTTCTCCTTTTGTTGCTTCGGTAGATGTGGGGACGGAGTCGCTGTAGCGCTCCTGGATCAAGGTCCGGCAGAGCATGCCGTTGCCCTCGAAGGAAATCGCCATGACGCTGGCCGAACGACGGTGATGACGGGCCTTATCGGCCTCCACCGCACGTCCGTCCGCGGCGACGAAGAACGCCGCCTCGGGAGCCATGTCAATGCCGAGCTCGGTGCGCGTGTTGAGGTACTTGTCGAGGCCGACCGGAGCCGCCTCGATCACCTCACCCAACGTGAGATCGGTCAAGACGACCTTGCCTGCTGGGTCAAGCGCCTTGCACAGATGCTCTTGTCGGATCAGGAACTGCTTGCGCGCGAACCGATCCCTCAAGGCGTCGAGATCCTCCGCCGCGTCGGAGAAGACGTCGTCGAACGACGCCCCCTCCGACATCGCGGCATTGATCTTGTCTGCCTCGAAATGTCCATCGAGGTTGATCCGGACATGCCCGGGCCCGACCACCTTCTCGGCGGCTCGGCGCACGTCGTCGACCATGAGGTAGGTGAAGTTGGGTGCGCAGAAGTATTGCGGCAGCTGCATGTGCACCACCACGTCGCTTCCGGCGACTTCAACCTCGCGGATGAAGCCCATCTCGGTGACGGGCTCATCCACCTCGGGGTCGTAAACGTGCTCGAGCTCGGCGAGCACCAGGTCGGCAGTGGGCATCAGACGCTCGCGGCCGCCTCGTTGCCAACCACGCCCGCCGGCACGTCGATGCCGTAGAGCCGGGCGGCGTTGAGACCAAGGGTCTTCGCCTTCGCCACGTCGGAGATGCCGAAGCCGTACTCGGCCTGCATGTCCTCAGGCATGTCGAAGGAGAGGAACTTCTCGATCAGCCAGCGCGGGGTCCAGATGGCGTAGTCCGAGCCGAACAGGATCTTGTCCTCGCCGATCCAGTACAGGAGCTCGCCCATCATCTGCGCGAAGTAGCGCGGACGGCTGTGGATGAACGGCATCGCCACTGCCATGCCGGCGTAGACGTTGCTCTCCTGGGTCGCGATCCAGCAGAAGTCCTCCAAGCGCGGAAGACCGATGTGCTCCACGATGAAGTTCAGGTTCGGGAAGTCGGTGGCAACGTGGTCGACATCGTGAACGTCGAAGGCGTCGCGATCGAGCGGCCACACCGTGGGGCCCTTGTGGACGCTGACGTTCTTGATGCCGAGTTCCTCGGACTTCTCCAGGTAGCGGTAGGTCGCCGGGTCGGCCAGCGAGTAGCCGCGCGAGTCGCCCTGCCATTCGGCGGTGTAGAGCTTGACGCCCTGGATCTTGCGCTCCGAGCACTCGCGCTCCAGGTCCTCCAGGCCCTTGTCGCCCATCCGGGGATCCCATGCCGTGTTGCAGATGACCCGGCCCGGGTTCTCGGCCTCGAGCTCAAGGCCTTCCTTATACCGACGGAAACCGGTGTGGTAGAACTCGCCGAGAATCGTCGGGTTCATGATGGCGACATCAACGCCGCCGTCGACCAAGACGTCCTTGACGTAGGCTTCCTTCTCGATCTTCTCGAAGCGATCCTTGGGCCACTTCTCCTCTTCGGGCGACAGGCCGTTGTGGTAGTCGAAGAAGCACTGGGTCCAGCCGCGACCCCAGTCGTTCTTGCAGTTCGCCTCGGAGCCATCCCAGATGTGGGTGTGGGCGTCCACGATGAAGTAGTTCTTGCCGTCCCTGGTGATCATCAAATTCCTCCTCGGGCCTGTCAGGCCACTGCCGTTGTCCGGGCATCCCGCTCCTGGTGTGCGGGCAGACGTTGTGGCTGAGTGAACGGCCCCCGCGGATGCCTGTCGAGCGGTCTATGGCCTGGGTCACATGCGGTTCCACGTGTGCCGGAAAGGTTCGTGATTCCGGCGTCATGGGTCGACCGGGAGGCCCGATGAGCCGTCAGCTCGGCCGGTTTCTCAGGAAACCTTCATGCATCCACCACGGCGCGCCGCGTGCGGACCTCGGCCGATCGCCCCCGCAATTGGACGGAGATCCGCGCGAGGGAGCGCCAGATTCCGCATGGTGTGGGCAATCGCGTGATTTGGGTCACGCCGGTCGTTGACCGATCCCGTCCCCCCGCCCACCATCGACAGATCGGTGGGCAACCGGGCTAGCGGTTCGCTCACCGACAGCCGGTCCAGCCGGCCCGCTCCCGATCGTCACGATGCGATCGGCACAGGAAGGAAGAGCGCAATGCAGACCGAGACCATCCTTATCCTGATCGTCGGACTGATCTCCTTGTCCATGATCCGCGTGATCGTGACCATGGTCGGCCGCGAGTACAAGGTGGATCACTCCGCTGCCCAGGCCACCGACCGCATTCCTAGCCGGATTGAGGCGACCACGGAGCTTGCCGTGGCCAACGCCACCCCCCGTCTGCACGCCGTCCGGGGGACGGGTCGCAACCGGCACCTGTTCTACCTGACCGACGCCGAGGCAAGCTCGGCCTCCTGACCCACTGCGCGAGCTTCGCGCTCATAGACCTCACGGGCCTCCGCCGAAAGGGCGGGGGTCCGTGATCCATTTCGGGTCTAGAACTCGGTCGTATCGATGTCGTAGACCTTGATCTTGCGATAGATCGAGGCCCGAGAGATGCCCAGGGCGTCTGCTGCCAACTGTTTGTCGCCTCGAGTTGCCCGCAGTGCATCCACGATCGCCTCCCGGGCCATCCACTCAAGGGGGCTCAGCTTGCGACGTACCCCAGACCCGAAGTCCTCGGGAAGATCCCCCACGTCGAGGGTGCCGGACCGGCCGATCTCGGTGGCGCGGGCAATGGATGCCGAAAGCACGTCGGAAACCTCGGAGAGGTTGCCCGGCCAGGGTTCACGCACCAACTTGTTCATCAGCGCGGAGGTCACCTCGTCGAATCGCCCTGAACTCAGCCGGCGCAGCATCGACGGCACGATCTGGTGCAGATCCTGCACCCGGCTACGCAGCGGCGGCACCACCACGATCGGGATTCCCGCCGCGGCCAGCGCGGTCTGCAGCTCGTCGGGAGGCGTGAGCGCAGCACCGCCGAGTGGTGAGGTCGCTGCCGGGTGGGTGGACTGAAGGGTGAGCGCGAGCCAGCCGCACTCGCTGGCCTGCCGGGCGGCCTCATCCTGGATGGCAGCAAGCAACTCGTCGAGATGCTGAGGGCTCAGACCGTCCACCGCCCGGATCAGCCCCGGCCGGCCGGACCGCCAGGCCTCGAGGAGGTCGCTCATCGGCAGCTGGTCGGGCTGAGTGGTATCCAGGACGACCATCGTGCGCCCGGCGAAAAGCTCACCCGCTACCGCTTCGACCAAGAACCTCTTGCCGGATCCGGACTCGCCGATCAGGCAGACGGGCAGGCGCCCGCTCGCCAACCGGCGGACCATGACCGTCGGGCCAACCGTGACCGGGGAGAGCCCACTGAAGGCCGCCGGTCCCGTGGCGTTGCGCAGATGAGCGCGTTCCTCCCGTGATTGCGCCGCCTCTGCCTCCAGCACCTGGATCAGCGCGCCGGCCAAGTCGCCGCGCAATCCGCGAACCGCGCGCAGGCGCAGGGGCACCGTGCCGATGCCCCCGGCGAGGAGCGGCAACTCGGCTTCGTCGCGACCGCTGAGCGCGCCTTGAACCATCGGCCACATCTCTTCGCGACCCAGGCCGCCCAGGCGGCGATGCGCAGATCCACTGCCGATGAACGCCTCGGCGCTGATCGCCAGCACCCGGTCCTCCCGGTTGCGGCTGGCGACCAGGTATTCGCGCAACAACTCCTGCGCGCCCCGGCTCGACATCTGCATCAAGCCTTCTTCGATCACGTTGGCCGCCTGGCGGGCCAGCGCCGAGAGCGCCGGGTGTGCACGATCGGCCCACGTGGTGATGTCCAACACGCCCAACTGCCGACGGGTCACCGGGTCGCGCAGCGGCACGCCGTAGCAAGCGAAAGCTTGCAAGGTCTCGTTGAAGTGTTCGAAGCCGACGACGCTCTGGTTGATCTTTCCTTCCAGTGCCGTGCCGATCCCGTTGGTGCCGACATAGCGTTCGGCGTAGTTGAAGCCCGGGGCGAGCAGGGCGTTGTCAAGCCTGGATTCGAGAGTCGGCTCACCCGAACGGCGGATCAGCACCTTTCCTCGACTGTCAGCGAGCACCACGGTGATCGGTGAACCGAGGACGTCCTCGTGCACCCGACCGATCACGGCGGCACGCACCAGCCGACTGGCGAGGTTGATGTTGTCGTCGTAGGGCGAAGCGAGCCCGGACGTCAGCGCACCCTCGTCGTAGGAGCGGCGCCAGGACGACAGGATCTCTTCTCTGGGCCCGGGCTCCTCAGCAACGTCTTCGCCGCCCAACAACCGCTGGCGGGCGCGCGAAAGAATCTCCGTCCAGGACCGGGTCTCGCCCATCATTTGACCAGTCTGTCTCAAAGTGAGACGAGACGCGATGGTCATCTCGGGTGTGATGGGGATTACGTCACGGCATATGACGGAGGAGACTGTCCAATGACACATGTAGCAAGCGAGCGCAAAAAGGCCGGCGTCGTAGGGGACGACGCCCCTGCACGTCGAATGCTCAACACCGCGGTCAACGTCACCGAGACGTTGACGATCATCGCCGAGGACCCCCATGGGGTTCCGGCCAAAGTGCTGGCCCGTCGTCTGGGTCAGAGCCTGTCCACCACTTATTACGCGCTGCAAACCTTGACCAGCGTCGGCCTTGTGGAGCCATCACCCTCGGCTCCCGGGCTCTACACCCTGGGTCCGAGGATCGCCGAGTTGTACCGCGGCTACGTCGCCAACCGCACACTGCCCGAACGACTCTCGCCGATTCTGACCGATCTGCGCGAGGCGACCACGGCACGTAGCTATCTGGCTTCGTGGAGTCGAGGCGACCTGGAAGTGACCCACGCGCTGGGTCGCAGGGGAGCCACCGAGTTGCAAGACGTCTCGCAAGGCTTCAGGGGCGCCGCGCACGCGCTGGCTCCCGGCAAGATCCTGCTGGCCGCAATGCGACCCGAGCGATGGCCCAGCTACCTGTGCGCCTCACGCTTCGAGACCTTCACCCCGACCACCATCGACACCCCCGGCCGGTTGCACACCGACCTACAGCGCGTGCGCGAGCAGGGGTACGCCGTGGATGTGGAGGAGTTCCGCGAGCGAGTGTGTTGCGTAGCGGCCCCGGTCTACGACAGCGCCGGCCGGGTACTGGCCGCGATCGCGGTCTCGGTGCCCTCGCGACGGTTCAACCGCGAGCTCAAGGATCTGGTGCTGGCCGTTCGCCGGTCCGCCCACGAGGCATCGGAGATCTTCTCCGGCCTCGACCCGTTGACCGCCCTCGTCCGACAGACCGCGGAGGCCTAATCCTGATGAAGACCCGTCGACCCTGGCGCCTCCTGGCGCCGGGGAACTCTTTCGTGTTGCCCCAGGGAGCGCTCCGCGTTGTCGGTGCCGGACTCGCCTCAGCTGCCTTGATCGGTTTGTCCGGCTGCAGTTCGGACACCTCGATGGCGGGGATGGATCATTCGACCGACTCCGCGAGTCCTGGCGCGAGTGCGAGCAGCGGCGACTCCATGGCCGACATGAACCACAGCGACGGTCACGACCACATGCACATGGGTGACACCATCGGCGATGCGACCGAAGCCAGCCTCGAGGGCTTCACCTTGGACGCAATCGACACCAACGCAAGCGCCGAGAACGAGGGACGGCTGACCTTCCGGATCACCAAGGAGAACGGCGCTCCGCTGATCAACTTCATGGTGCACCACGAGAAGCCGATGCACTTGTTCCTCTACAACTCCGACCTGTCGAGGTTCTTCCACGTTCATCCGACGATGAACGGTGCCGGCACCTGGCTGGTCGAGCTCCCGCCGATGCCAGCAGGCACCATCCACATGGCCGCAAACTTCGCCGGCACCGACGACGCCGGAGAGACCAAGCAGGTCATGCTCGGCGGGGATTTCGAGGTGGCCGGGACGGCTTCTGCTGAGGCGCTTCCGAAGCCAGCCGCAGCCGTCATGGTCGATGGCTACCGGGTGAGTTTGGACGACGGTCTTCAGGCAGGCACCGAAGCCAAGATGACGGTGCGGATCACCAAGGCCGGCAAGCCCGCGGCGCTCGTTCCCTACTTCGGCGCTTGGGCGCACGTGGCGGCAATCGACAGCAGCACGCTTGCCGCATCGCACCTGCACCCTGCCCAGGAGTGGGAGGAGGGCGCAGCTTCACCCGACGTGTTGACGGTCCTCTACACCCCGGCGGCCGCCGGCACCGAGCGAATCTTCATCGAGTTCGCGACCGACGAGGGATACCACCGAGCGGAGTTCACCCGGCAGGTCGGCTGAGTTTGGTCAGGGCCGCGATCTGTTCCGGCGCGCCCATCGCGATCAACACGGCGCCGGCCTCAGGGGTCCAGTTCGGGCCGGGGTTCACCTCGAAGGGGGCCGATGCGCTGCGCCGTACGGCGAGGATCTGAGCTCTGCTCCCACCGTTGAGATCCCAGCGCTCCAAGGGCTTGCCAACCCACGGCGAATCCGGCGGGACGACGATCTGGTGGAAGCGGAAGTCGGAGGAGTCGTCGTGTAGGACGGTGTCCACGAACTCGGCTACGTGGCGCTGGAGCGCGAACGCGGCCAGCCGCCGCCCACCGATGAGTTGAGGATTGACCGCTCGGGTGGCTCCCGCGAGCACCAACTTCTGCTTGGAGTCCACGGTGCGGGCCCGTGACACGATCACCAGGTCCTTACGCAGAGCGCGCGCCGACAACGTCAGGTAGACCGTGTCCGCATCGGTGTCGAGGGTGGCGATCAAGGCCCGGGCGGTATCGATGCCCGCTTCGCGCAGCACCACGTCATCGGTCGCGTCGCCGATGGTGTGCAACCGGTCGCTGCCAGCCAGTCGAGCGGCATCAACGTCGATGATGACGACCTCGTAGCCCGTGGCCAGCAGGTGGTCGACGGCGGCGCGTCCGACCCGGCCGTAGCCGCACACGATCACATGCCCGTGCAGGTCGGCGATTCGGTTGTCCATGCGTCTCCTCTCCAAATGGGTGCGCAGGTGCCCTTCGGTGACCGCCTCCACCAGGAGACCGAGGTTGTAGAGCACGCTGCCGGCACCCACGATGATCAGCACCATCGTGTAGATCTGGCCCGCCGGGGTGAGCGGATTGACCTCGCGGAATCCGACCGTGGCGACGGTCGTCACCGTTTGGTAGGCCGCCTCCAGCGGCGTGAAGCCGAAGAAGAGATAGCCGATCGACCCGAAGAAGAGGACCGCCACCAGTTCGGTCAGCGCAAACTTGATCCGCCTAAGACTGCCGTTGGTCGGATCGTGCGGGGGCCGCTTCCGCTTGCCACGACGGCGCTTGGGCGGCTCCAGACCGAGGAATGTGCGCACGCGCTCCTCCTCAGCAGCCGCTTAGGCCGGGGTCTCCAAGGGGTCCTCCACCGGCGCCAGAATCCACACGAAGAGTGCCGCAGTGGGGATGAACACCGCAACCGTGATGAGCAGCCAGAACGAGTCCTTGCTGCCGACGACCAGGGCAATGCCGGCCATGGTGAAGCTGACCATCGCCGCGAGCAGTGGGTACTGCGCCAACTGGTGGTAGCGCTTTGGGAAGAGCGCCACAGCTCGGTCGTGGGCAACGAAGACACCGGCGATGTGGCCCAGCGCGATCGCCGCCACCTGAACGATGGCGATAGTGGTGATCGTGACGAGGCCGTAATTGATCTTGGAGTCGGCAGTGCCGAACAGATCCCATCCCTTGGCGTAGGGGTCACTGGCGGCGATGAAGCCCAGCTGTCCGTCGAAGATCACGAAGGAGAAGTAGTGCGCGATCGTGTAGCCCATCGCGATCGGCACGAGTGAGTGCACGAAATCGGTGGCCAGGTTAGGCCGATCGGGAAGCCAGGGTTGGGTCATCCGCATGGCCGCGAGGTAGATGCCCATCACCAAGCAGATGGCCACCACCAGGCCGAGAGTCCCCGAGCCGAGGTAGCTGACCCCATGGAAGTCGCGTGTCCACGACTTCCAGAAACCGGTGCGGGTGATTCCGTCGAACGCCGTCGAGCCGAGAAGCACGCAGACGACGGCCACCAGGCCAGGAACCCTCGGGATGTGCGCGAGCCCGCGGAGCGGGTTGCGCAAGACCCAGGTGCCGTCAGGGAGCTTGCCGAGCGGCGAAACGCTAGCGATGAGAGTGGCGTAGACCTCGAACCCCTCACCTTGGGAGAACCACTTCTGGCCGTAACGCGCGCCCAGGGCGATGTGAATGATCGAGTAGACAGTCATCCAGACCGCAACGTGTCGCGGGTCGGACGGGTCGATCATGACCAGTTCGAGCCACACGAAGGCGAAGATGCTGAGCGCGGCGGGGTAGAGGCCCCAGTTGGCCGGGATCGGCTCCCCCTCACCGCGGGTGATCAAGCCGGCGATCGTGCGCAGCGGGTTGATCGCGCGCACGATCGGACCGAAGAACAGCGACATCGGCACGATGCCGCACCACAGCCAGACAAAGAGCCAGGCCGGGGCGGGATTCTTGGTCGCGATCGGGCTGCCCAGCCACGCGGTGGTCAGCAGTACGACCAGGAGAACCAAACCGATGAGCTTGCCGAGCCAGGCGAGCGCCTTGGAGTTCAGCAGGCTCTGCAGGCCGCCTGGCAAGGGGGTACCGCCGTCGTCCTCGAACTTGGCGGTGTGCCAGAACAGGATCAGCGCCGCGAAGGAGAACAGCAGTGCGGCGACCGCGCCGTACACCGCGGTCCACAACGGAACCGGAAGATCTGAACGCCCACTAAGTCCATGGGCGAGGACGACGGCGTTATCCACCTACTTGACCTCGAGCTCGGTGAGCACCGCGCCGCTCTCGTGGGTCTCCACCTCGAACGTCCCGGGGATGTCGGCGGTGAAGGTGAACTCGGCGGTCTCGCCCGGGGTTAGCTCGAACTCATGGTCGTAGCCGTGCACGTGCACCTCGTCGGCGGCATCGGAGGTGATCATGAGCATGACGGTCGACCCCAGCTTCACCGAAGTCTTGCCGGGCGTCGGGGTGACCGTGCCACCCGCGATGGAGATCTCGATCATCTGGTCGGCGTCAGCCATGCCGTCATCGCTGGGCTCTTCGTTGGCGCCTTCGGTCGGGCTGGTCTCGGCGGACGGCGAGGTGCTCGCCGACGTGTCGTTTCCGTTGTCGGAATTCGTGGTGTCCCCACCGCAGGCCGTCAGGGCGACGGCGAGGGAGAGGCTCAGCAGGGATAGTGCGGTGGCACGCAGCCGGTTCACGTTGTCCTCCTCAGGACTGTTGGAGCAGAGCTGGCGGATGCCGCCGCCGGGCATCTTTCTACCCCAACGAGCCGGACGCGGCGCAACGGGCGTTGGTCCCGTTGCGTCGCGTGTCTGGCATCGGTGGAAAATCCTTCAGGCGCCGCGAGTGACGGCGTACCCGTTGCGCTCCCACTCGCTCATTCCGCCCTCGACGTTGATCGCATCGACGCCCTTGGACCGCAGGAAGGCGGTCGCTTGACTGCTGCGCGCGCCGGTCTGGCAGATGACATAGACCGGTCGATCGGTGGGGAGGTCCTGGACGCGTGCAGGCACGGTGTTCATCGGCATCAGTTGGGCATCGGCGAGGTGTCCAGCGAGGTACTCATGACGTTCGCGTACGTCGATCACGACCGCACCCTGAGCGTGCGCAGCCGCCAGGTCGGCAACCGAGGCCCGCGCCCGCTCCTGCTCGGACTGCTGGGCCTCGATCTGGCGACGGACGTCGTCCATGTCGAGTTCACGGACGCCGCTGATCACTTGCTCCAGGGCCGGCGCGGGGAGCGCCCCCGCTTGGGAGAACACCACGATCTTGTCGCGGAAGGCAACGAGGGTGGGGATGGAGGAGATGCCGAACATCCCCGCAAGGCGACGCTCGGCCTCGGTGTCCACCTTGGCGAAGGTCACGTCCTGGTGGGTTTCGGCGGCCGCCTCGTAGATCGGGGCGAACGAGCGGCACGGGCCGCACCATTCGGCCCAGAAGTCGATCAGCACGATGTCGTGGGAGGAGATCGTCTCCTCGAAGTTCGCTTCGGTGAGCTCGATGGTGGACACGCGTCTTCTCCTTATGGCTGGATGCCTACGATGGATTGATCCCACCCCGACCGCGCCGATCAGAGGTGACCCTACTTGAGTAACAGCATATACCCCCAGGGGTATTCCAAGTTCGACGAGTACGCCGATGGAAGCCGCCTGGTCAGCACCGACTGGCTAGCCGACAACCTGGGCACGCCCGGCCTGGTCGTGGTGGAGTCCAACGAGGACGTCCTGCTCTATGACACCGGGCATATCCCGGGTGCGGTGAAGCTCGACTGGCATACCGAACTCAACGACTCGGTGACCCGCGACTACCTCGACGGCGCCGGCTTCGCCGCGCTGATGGCCCGCAAGGGCATCGCGCGCGACGACACCGTGATCTTCTACGGCGACAAGTCCAACTGGTGGGCCGCCTACGCCTTGTGGGTGTTCCGTCTCTTCGGGCACGAGGATGTGCGGCTACTGGACGGCGGCCGCGCCAAGTGGCAAGCCGAGGGACGCGCCGTGACCACCGACCGACCGACCGTGTCGCCCACCGACTACCCCGTCGTCGAACGGGCCGACGGGCAGATCCGCGCCTACAAGGACGACGTCCTTGCCCACCTCGGCGGGCCGATGATCGATGTGCGCAGCCCGCAGGAGTACACCGGTGAGCGCACTCACATGCCCGACTACCCCGAGGAAGGTGCCCTGCGTGGCGGTCACATCCCCGGAGCCGCAGTCGGTGCCGTGGGCGCGGGCGGCCAACGAGGACGGCACGTTCAAGTCGCGCGCGGAATTGGAGGCCATCTATCTCGACGAGAAGGGTCTGCGTCCAGACGACGACGTGATCGCGTACTGCCGGATCGGCGAGCGCTCCTCGCACACCTGGTTCGTGCTCACCTACCTGCTGGGCTTCGGTTCCGTGCGCAACTACGACGGCTCCTGGACCGAGTGGGGCAACGCGGTGCGCGTCCCGATCGCCAAGGGAGCCGAGCCCGGGGGCCTCGAAGGACGCGGGCGTTGAGCGGTTCGCTTCCAGACAGTCTGGCGGAGATCATCGACGACTTTGCCAGCATGCCGGCAGAGCAGCGCTTGGCTCTACTGCTGGAGTTCAGTGAAGGCTTGCCGGACCTGCCCGCGAAGTACGCCGATCACCCGGAGTTGCTCGAACCGGTCCCCGAATGCCAGTCGCCGATCTTCCTGGCGGTGGAGTTCGAGGGCGACACCGAGGCCGAACGCGTCGTTCGACTGCACTTCTCCGCACCCCCCGAGGCGCCCACCACTCGCGGCTTCGCCGGCATCTTGCACGAGGGGCTCGACGGCCTGGCGCCGGCAGCGGTCTTGGAGGTGCCTGAAGATCTCCCGCTGCGGCTCTCGCTCACCGACCAGGTGAGCCCCCTTCGCCTCCGCGGAATGTCGGGGATGCTCGCTCGGATCAAGGGTCAGATTCGCCGCGCCGGCTGAATCAGCGCGCCACGAAGCTCCGGGCGTGCCCCAGCAGCAACCGCCATCGAGGCCACCCGAGCCCCTGCGTTAGTCAATTCGTGCCATCCCGAATTTGACCCTTGCGGTGCATGCGGTCCCCCGGGCGGGCGCCCTAGCGTGACAAACGGTTAACGCGTTCGCGCCCGTGGGGGGTGTGGAGGCCATCGCTCGGGCGGGGCCTCCACACGGACAATCGAGATTCACTTGCTTCCTGAAATAATTTCTCCGAAATTTCGGGATCCGAGGAATGAAACCGCTCGGGACGCCTGTTTCAGTCGATGACACATCATCCACAGACTGTTCAGGAGTCCACATGTCCGACCACCTCGCATCCATCACCGGCGACTACGCCATCGACCCGAGCCACTCGCAGATCGGCTTCTCTGTCCGGCACGCGATGGTGACCACCGTCCGCGGCTCTTTCGGCGTCTTCGAGAGCAAGGCCCACATCGATGCCGAGCAGCCGGGTAACTCCTCGGTCACCGTGAGCATCGAGACCGCCAGCATCAGCACCGGTAGCGCCGATCGCGACGGCCACTTGTCCTCCCCCGACTTCTTCGATGCGGCCGCCTACCCCCAGATCACCTTCGCCTCGACCGACGTCGCACGCGATGGAGACGAGTGGACGATCACCGGCGACCTGACCATCAAGGACGTCACCCGTCCGGTCACCATCGTCTTCGAGCAGGTAGGCACCGCCAAGGACCCGTTCGGCAACACCCGGGTTGGCTTCGAGGGTGGCGTCACCATCTCGCGCAAGGACTGGGGCCTGAGCTGGAACGCGGCCCTGGAGACCGGCGGCGTGCTGGTGTCCGACGCGGTCAAGCTCTCCTTCGACATCTCGGCTGTCCGCGCCGAAGGCTGATCTGTTCGATGCGCCGGGCCGCCCCGTCAGGGGCTGTCCGGCGCATCGCTTTATCCGGTTCTCGAAAGGGCGCGCAACCGGTTCAATGAACACATGGATGTTCCCGCTTCCCTGACGACCCGAGCCTTGACCTCAGCAGACGCGGAGGCGGTCTTCGCAGTCGCCGCCGCTGACGAGGAAGCCGCGCTGGGCAGGGTCGAGGTCGAGTTGGCCGACATCATCGCCGACTGGCAGCGGCCAAGTTTCGACCTGAGTTCGCGATCGGTGGGCGTCTTCGACAACGATCTGCTCGTCGGCTACGGCCAGCTGACCTACCCCGAGCGGGGCGAGGCTGCGGTGCTCCCGGCTTACCTCGGGCAAGGCATCGGCACCGCCCTTGCCGGTTGGCTCCAACAGACCGCACGAGCACATGGCGCGACCGTCGTCGGCATGCCCGTCCCCGAAGGATCGGCCGGAGACCGGCTGCTGACCTCGCTGGGTTATCACATCCGTTGGACCTCCTGGGTGCTGCACCTGCCGGAGGGCGCATCGGTCCCCGATCGGGAACTGCCTCAGGGCTATGCCGTGCGCCAGGTCGGGCAGGAGGAGTACCTCGAGGCCCACGACGTCGTCGAAGACGCTTTCCTGGAGTGGTCCGCGCGCGATCGGGAGAGTTTCGGGGATTTCGAGGCCGAGGTCATTCTGCGACCCGGGTTCGAGCCTTGGCATCTCCGGGCAGTCCTCGATCCGGGCGGGCGGGTGGCCGCTGTCGCCTCGCTCTCGGTGACCGACGACGACGAGGTCTACGTTTCCAAGCTCGCCACGCGTGCGGATCAGCGCGGTCGAGGCTTGGCCCAGTGCCTGCTCCTGGACTGCTTCGCTGAGGGACGTCGGCATGGCGGCGCTCGGTTCGGCTTGTCAACCGATTCCCGCACCGGGGCGCTCGGCCTCTATCAGAAGGTCGGCATGACCGTCAGCGGCGTCTGGGTGCATCGGGCCATCCACCTCACCTGACCGGCGCCTTTCAACGCAAGGCGGCCCCGGTGATCGCGCGCGCGATCACCAGCCGTTGGATCTCAGACGTGCCTTCGAAGATCGTGTAGATCCGGGCATCCCGGGCCATTCGCTCGACGCCGAAGTCACGGGTGAAGCCCACCCCGCCGAGGATCTGCATGGCTTGCCCGGTCACCTTGACCGCGGTCTCCCCGGCGAAGAGCTTGGACATCGATCCCTCGGCGGCTTCGAAAGGCTGCCGCTGAGCTCCCATCCAGGCTGCCCTCCAGACGAGCAGCCGAGCCGCTTCGATCTGGGTCCGCATGTCGGCAAGGGCAAACGCGATCGCCTGGTTCTCCACGATCGGGCGGCCGAACTGGGAGCGCTGGCCGGCGTACTCCTGGGCGATCTCATAAGCAGCGCGCGCAATGCCGACGGCCTGGGCGCCGACCGAGGGCCGGGTGCGTTCGAAGGTGGTCAGTGACGGCTGCACCTTCCCCGAGCGCACCCCTTCATGGGCGCGGGCCAACCGCTCCTCAAGACGCTCGCGACCACCGAGCAGGCAGCGGCCGGGGACGCGGCAGTCTTCGAGAACGACTTCGGCGGTGTGTGAGGCCCGGATCCCGTGCTTTCGGAACTTCTGTCCCTGACTCAACCCGGGCGTACCCGGAGGTACGACGAAACTGGCTTGGCCGCGGCCGCGAAGTTCGGGATCGACCACCGCGGTGACCACGTGGACGTCGGCGATGCCGCCGTTGGTCGCCCAACTCTTGGTCCCGTTCAGCACCCATTCATCGCTTGCGCCGTCGTACACAGCACGGGTACGCATCGCGCCGACGTCCGATCCCGCATCCGCTTCGGAGGAACAGAACGCCGCGAGCTTGGGATCGCCCGGCTCCCCGAACATCTGGGGTGCCCACTCGCCGACCTGTTCATCGGTGCCGTTGGCGCGCAGCGCGGCGGCAGCGAGAGCCGACCCCGTGATCGCCAACCCGATTCCGGCGTCACCCCAGAACAACTCCTCCAGCGCGACCGGTGTGCCCAGCCCGGTCCTGTCGAAGGCCTGGGTCGCCCAGAAGTCCAGTGAGTACAGCCCGATCCGCGAGGCTTCGCGCACGATCGGCCACGGAAACTCCTCGCGCTCATCCCATTCCGCTGCCGCGGGCCTGACCACCTCGGCAGCAAAGGTGTGGACCCACTTGCGTAGTTCGAGATGGTCTGGGGTCAACGCAAAGCTCGGCCCGAGATCGCTGGTCTGGTCCGTCACGGTCGCAACAGTACTCACGCGTCACTTTCTTTTCCGATTCTCAGGCCGAAAACTGGGTCGGGGCGTATTGTCTAAGAGAGTCGTCTGTTCTGTGACCAGCGGGGGTCATCGGGCGATTGGTGTGGGGACACAGGAGATCGGGGGATCTCCGTCGAGCTTTACGGGGGGGCCTGCAATGGTCTGGAAGAAGTCGACGCGGTTGCGCTTCGGCGCCGTGGTCGTCTCAAGCATGCTTGCGTGGGCGGCCGCGAGTGCGAGTCCGAGCGCGGGGGCAGCCCCAGCCGAGCCGCTGCTGGTGCCTCAGGGCGAGTCGATCAGCATCGAGCAGGGCGTTCAAGCACCGTTCATCGCACCTCAGCCGGACATCGTGCTGCTCGTTGACCGAACCGGCAGCATGGGCCCGGCCATCACCAATGTGAAGTCGAAGATCGCCGGTGTGATCGCCGCGGTGCGAGCCTCCGAGCCCGACGCTCGATTCGCCGTCGCCGCCTACTGCGACAGCGGCGAGCGCTTCCCGTCCTACCAAACCGTGGCTCCGCTGTCCGCGGACGCCGCGTCGGTCATCGACGCAATGATCGCGATGCCGTCCTGCTACGGGGGCGATCTCCCCGAGGCCCAGTTGGACGCGTTGTACCGCATCGGTGGCTGGGGCAAGGCGATCGCCTTCCGGCCCGACTCACAGCGCATCGTCGCCTGGTTCGGCGATGCCCCTGGACACACGCGATTGCGCAGCGAGCAGGCAGCCATCGCGTCCCTGAAGGCCGCCAAGGCACACGTCGTGGCCGTGTCGGTGGGTCGCAATCAGCTCGACAGCACCGGGCAGGCCGGCCGGATCACCCGAGCCACCGGGGGCACGCTGATGTCCGGCGTCACGCCCGACCGGGTCGCTAGTGCCATCCTCGAGGGGATCACCAGCCTTCCGGTCGAGGTGCGGGCTCACGCCGACTGCGACGAAGGTTTGAGCGTGGAGTTCACCGCCAACCCGGTGACCATCCCCCGCGGCACCACGGCGACCTTCGAGGAGACCGTCTCGGTGTCGCCCGACGCCACCGTTGGCGAGGCGCTCGGGTGCGAGGTTCACTTCACGATGGACGGCGAAGAGCTCGGCTCGAAGTTCGTGCAGCCGCTCACCGTCACCGTCACTGAGGCAGCGGCCGCGCCCACCGAGGCCCCGGGCGAACTGTCCCCCGCGCCCACCGACAATCCGACGAACACCGACAATCCGGCGAACACCGACGGGGCGGCGAACACCGACGGGGGCACCGGTGGCGACACCGCCCCCAGCCCGGATCCCGCACCCACCGAGCCCGCCCTGATCGATCCGGTTCCGGCAGATCCGGGTCCGGCAGATCAGGTTCCGGCAGATCAGGTTCCGGCCAATCAGGTTCCGGCAGAGCCAGCGGCCGCAGCGCGCATGGCCACCACGTCGGCCGCCGGCGCCAACTAGGCACCAACGAAGGCACCGGCACCTCGAGTCGGCGACGCCGCCCGGAACGGCAAGAAGGTTGCCTGGCGGCCAAAGCGCAAGACTCGGGACTAAGGCCACACCTCACCGGGGTCACCCTTTGGCAGACTCTGCGCCATGTATGCCTCGCGGGCTTGGGACCGCATCCGGTTGATCCGTTACCGGCGCGAGTATCTGGCCGGTGACCTGAGCGCGGGGCTCCTCGTCGCCGCCCTCGCGGTTCCCCAAGCGCTGGGCTACGCAACCGTCGCCGGTGTTCCGGTGCAGGTCGGCCTCTACACACTGCCACCGGCACTCCTGGCCTATGCGCTCCTCGGCTCGTCACGGGTGTTGTACGTCGGACCCGTCTCGACCGTCACGGTGCTCTCCGGCTCGATCGTCCGGCAGCTCTCCGGAGGTGATCCCACGCGGGCCACCGATCTCACCTCGGCTCTCGCGATCGCCGCGGGCCTCATCCTGGTCACCGCCGGACTGATCCGGATCGGCTGGGTGGCCAGCTTCCTCAACCAACCGATCGTGACCGGCTTCGTCACCGGACTGGTCATCTTGATCATCGTCGGTGAGATCCCCGGAGTCCTGGGACTAACGCCACCGTCTGGCTCACTCGTGGAGCGAGTGTGGTCGATCACCGAGCAGATATCGGGCGCCCATCTGGTGACCACCGCGGTCGCGGCGGTGACTCTCTTGATCCTCTTCGGCGGGCCCGTTCTGTCTGCACGCACACCTTGGGCGCTCTTCGCCCTGATCGTCGGGGTGACCGCCTCGCATTTCCTCGGCTTGGCCGATCTGGGCGTCAAGGTGGTGGGGGAGGTCCCCTCGGGGCTCCCGCTGCCGCGCCTGCCTTCCCTGGACCTGCACGACCTGGGCAGTCTGGTCACTGGCGGCATGGCCATCGCCGGGGTCGGCATCGCCGAAGGTCTGGCCGCGGCCCGCATCTTCGCTCAGTCGGGCACCAGGCTGCATGACGACGAAGAATTGGTTGCCAACGGCGCGGCCGACATCGTCTCCGGCCTCTTCGGAGGGATGGGCGTGGCCGGCAGTCTCTCCAAGACCGCCGCCAACGCGCGTGCGGGTGCCCGCAGTCAGATGAGTAGCGCCGTCTCGGCGATCGCCGTGCTTGCCGTGCTGATCTTCGCGACCGGATTGCTGGCCGAGCTTCCCAAGGCCGTGCTCAGCGCCATCGTGATCAACGCCGTGTGGGGACTCCTGAAGCCCGCCGAGTTCCGCCGGTTCGCCGCCCTGCGGCGCAACGACGGGATCGCCGCGGTGGTGGCCTGTCTCGGGGTGCTGCTGCTCGGCCCCCTCAACGGGCTGCTCGTCGCCGTCGGGCAGTCCCTGCTCGGCTTGGTCTACCGCTCGATGCAGGTGCAGGTCGACGTGATGGGCAAGGTCGCCACCGAGAAGGCCGCGTGGGGGTCGGTGGGCGAAGGCCGGGACCGCGAGGAGATCCCCGGGATCGTCGTACTCCGGCCGGATGGGCCGATCTTCTGGGCCAACGCCACCACCGTCTTCGACCAGATCCGGGACCGGATCGACGAGCACGAGGACGTCCGGGTGATCCTTCTCGATCTCGAGGCAACCAACCAGTTCGACAGCACCACCGCCGAACAACTCACCGAGTTCATCGATGATTACCAGGGCCAAGGGCTCGCGGTCTATCTGGTCCGGGTCTTTGGCAACGTCCGCGGCGTTCTCACTCGCTCCGGCATCCTCGACCGCATCGGCGAGGACCGGATGTGGCGCACCATCTCCGCGGGTGTCAAGGCCGCCAAGAAGGAGCCCGTCTATCGGCGCGGTCTGCCCGAGCCGAGCCCCGAAGACCTCGAGGGGGCCGACGTCGAGGTGGAAGAGGCCGACTCCACCGAGGGTGAGGAGCAGATCGCATCGGGACGCTCGCGCCGGCGGCCCGGGCTGCTCTCGCACGTGCGACTGCCGGGCAGCATCCGTCGCCGGCTTATCGAGGAGTCAGCCGACGACTCTGAGGATGCACCCCATGGCGCTGCGGCCACGGAGGTCCGCTCACGCGGCGGCGACGAGCGGAATTGACCAGCACCCAAGCCAGCACCAACACCACCACCAACGGCAGTTGGGTGAGCACGACCAGGACGAGCGCCACGGTGAGAACGACCTTCGGTGGCGACCACACCCGGCCCACCGGACCGCGCCAGTGTGGAAGGCCGGCGGAGACCCCCGGCACCGAGTAGCCGCGGGCGGACCGGTCGCGGGTGAGCCCCGGAGCGTATGCCGAGGGCAGATCGGCGAACAATGGCGGGAGCTCTCCACGCGTCCGCGCCGCCATCACCCTGTCGAGCCGGTCACCGTGTTCGGTTGCGGTGAGCCGCCCGGCGGCGAAGTGCTCGCCCAACTCTCGGGCAGCCGCGTCGCGTTCCTCGTCGGAGAGACGCAGCCGCTCCCACTCTCCGGCCGGGCCACGCTCCCGAAGGCCAGCCCGCTCGCCCGCCGAGCCGGTGGGCATCTCAGCCCTCCTCGTCCTCGACTGCGGCATCCGCGCCGACCGGATCGGTGGGCCAGGTTCGGGTCGAGGAGTAGCTGTCCCCAGACCGATTCCCCGACGATGACTCCTCCGCCGAGCCCTCCGCCAGCAGGGCGTAGAGCTTGCGGCGGGTCTCACTGACCAGAGCGATCGCCTCGGCGCGCTGGCGATCCGAGCCGACCGTCGCGATCTGCCAGATGGCGTTGACCAGTTGACCGAGCTCGGGCTTGAGCGCCGCGTAGTCCGGTCGGGCATTTTGTGCGTGCGTCGATCCGAAGGCGTTCCAGACACCGTCGATCTGCTCGGGATTCTCGGCGATGTAGCGCTCTCCGGCGATGGTCAGCCGCAGCGTGCGCCGCCCGGTCTCGGCATCCCCTTCGACCAAGCCCTCATCCTCGAGTTGGGCGATGGTGGGATAGACCGAGCCGGGGCTGGGGCGCCAGGCACCGCCACTGCGCTCGGTGATCTGGGCGATGACCTGATAGCCGTTCATCGGCTCGGTGGCGAGCACCGACAAGATCGCGGTGCGCACGTCGCCTCGTCGTACGCGAGGAGCTCGCGGGGTCTCGCCCTGCATCAGGCCGAGCACGCTGGCCAGCCACGGCGGCGGGCCACTGTGCGGGAACGACCACTCGTTGTCTCCGCGGGGGCCTCCCCACGAGGACCTGTGCTGGCGGCGCACCGCTTCAGCTCCCCAGGCCCACGGTCCTCCGGGCAGCTGCGGCCCGCTCCCGAATCCACCCACGTCGTACTCCCTCGCCATTCGCCACCCACCGAACGACTGTCGTTCGGACTATCGACGATATATCGCTATCTAGGAGCGTTCAAGGGCGCAAAGGCCAGCTTTCGGGCGAGCTTGTGAGTGAGGTGCAGCCGGGCTTGCGGTCAGGCGAGGGAGAGGAAGAGGCGTTCCATCTTCTTCAGATCCATGCCCTGAACGCCTTCGTCACCGGCTTCGATGCATTGCTGCAGCCCGGAGGCGATGATGGCGAATCCCGCCTTGTCCAGCGCCTTGGAGACCGCGGCCAGCTGGGTCACCACATCCTCGCAGTGGCGCCCCTCCTCCAGCATTCGTACGACGCCACCGAGTTGCCCCTGGGCGCGCTTGATGCGGTTGATGACAGCCGACATCTCGACCGGATCGAGTTCCATCACATACCTCCCAGTGAGTCCAGTGCCGCGGTGATGCGGCGATGTGCATCCTCGGCGACCTGCGCCAGCATCGGGTGATCGCCGCCTTCGAGGCCGCCGACCCCCATGGAGATCATCGCCTGCGGATCGATTGCCTCCACGATCGTCTCGCCGTCGTCATCGGTGCGGACCACGACGTTGCACGGCAGGAGGGCGGCGATCGACGGCGCGGCCTGCAGGGCTTGATGCGCCAGGGGCGGACGGCACGCGCCGAGAATGATCTGGTCGTTCACCTCGACATCGAGCTTCTGCTTGAGCGTGGCCTTGACATCGATCTCGGTGAGAACACCGAAGCCTTGGTCTGCCAGGGCGGCACGCGTCGCATCGACGGCTTGCGGATACGGCAGCGACACCTTGCGGGTGATCGTGAACGTCATCGGACCCTCCTTCACGGGCTCAGTTGGTAGCATACCCCCCGGGGTGTTAGCGTCCATCACCATGTGCCATCGAAAGAAGTGCCGCAAGTGCGGGAAGATCACCTGGGCCGGCTGCGGGATGCACGTCCAGCAGGTTATGGCAGGCGTTCCGCGCGATCAGCGTTGTGCCGGTCATGCCGACGAACCGAGTCAGGGCTTCTTCGCCAAGCTCCTCGGCCGCTAGATACATCTCGCCCCGGTCGCCGCACACCAGCGGCCTCCGGCCGCACTGCTCGCGCAGCACTCCTCACCGCACCACTGTGGTGACCAGTCGGGTGACCACCGGGCGACGTGGCGTCGAAGAGAACCCGAAGGTGCACGCCGGTGATACCGGGGCGAGCCTGCCCAGGCTGCGGCCACTCAGAGTCGCCGTCGCGTCAGTGACGACTCGCTGGTCTACTGCGCCGTAGAACTCCCAGCGGCCCGGTCGGGCTTGCCCCGCGGTACGGACACCCGGAACCAGTTGGCGCGCGATCGGGTCCACCGCTGCGCAGAACGCAGGCGCGGTGAGCAGCCGGTCCGGCACCGGGGCCAGGGCGTGGCCGACCCACGTGCGCCGGCCGAATCCGCACCGCAAAGCAAGCGTGTCGCTGGTCAGAGCCCACCCCGACGGCACCCGGGTGACTGTCACGCCTTCGATGAGCACGCGGTCGAATGAGTAGGTCGCCGTGACGTAGTCGCCCACCTGCTGGGTCGGCGCGATCAACACCCGCTCCCCGTCCCGCCCCGGGTACTGCAGCATGACGTCGCTGAAGGCTCCGAACGGCGACGCGTCCCAACACCCGATCACCGCGCGGAAGCCGCTGGTGAAGCCGACCCCGGCGATGGATCCCTGGAAGCGATCGCGCACGCCACCGGCCCCGGCCAGCGTGTGCCTCATGCCGAGCCGGGCACCCGACCACACCCGCCGGGGATCACTCGCCGGAGTACTTGCGGGCGACGTAGTTGACGAAGTCGAACACGCCGTCCTCGCGCGGCGCCATCGGCCCAGGCACATAGCCGGGGTTGGCCATGCCGCGCTGCACCGACTCGCAGGCCGCCCAGTCCTGCCGGTTGGTGATGTCCCAGAAGTCCACGGCGTACGACGGGTCGAAGCCCTCGCGTGCGGCCACAGCCGCCGGGAACGCCCACGAGCAGGTGATCCGCGTCTTCCCAGGGCTGACCGGCACCAGCAGGTGGGTCATGACGTAGTCGGGATGCAGCGAGATCAGCATGTTGGGCAGGAGCGCGATGTACATCACCGTGCGCTGCTCCACCTCGTCGAGCCGAGCCATCACTGTGCCGCCGCTCACGCCGTCGAGTGACATGGTCGCCATGCCCTCGCGCAAGTTCATCGCGCCGCCGACCCAGTCGCCTTGGGGGTCGACGTTCAGCCCCGAATCGGGCGGGCTGACCACGCAGAGCTCAGGATGGATGGACGGGCAGTGGTAGCACTCCTGGTAGTTCTCGACGATGACCTTCCAGTTGGCCTCGACGTAGTAGGTGTGCGACTCGCACGTGACCAGTTCGGCGCCGTCGTAGCGCTCCAGGATGTCACCGAGACCTCGGATGTGCTCCTCGAAGGAGCCGGTGCCGCGGTTGGCGAAGAGCCAGCCGTGCCACTCCCGGATCTCCACCGACCTCAGCGGGTAGTCGCCTGGATTGAAGCCGTCGGCCTCCTTGAAACCGGGGGCTCCGATCATGGAGCCGTCCAGTCGGAAGGACCAGGCGTGATAGGGGCACGTGATGGTCCGGGCGGAGGTGGTCTCGGTGGGCGTCTGGCCGTCGCACACCATCAACTCGTGGCCACGGTGCCGGCAGGCGTTTTCGAAGCCACGCAGCACACCGTCATCGCCGCGGGCGACCAGTACGCCGCCCTCACCGGCGGGGTAGGCCTTCATCTGCCGGGGCTTCTGCACGTCCTCGACCCGGCCGAGCGCAACCCAGCCTCCGAAGATGTGGACACGCTCCCACTCCAGCACCGCCTCATCGAGGTAGGAACCGACGGGAAGCATCTTGGTCTGGCCGAACGGCTTGAGAGCCTCGGCAAGCTGAGCCTGGTCAACAGGTGCGATCGATCGATTGAACACCCATTCAGTCTAAGGCCGAGCAGGCCGCTCAGGCTAGAGATAATCGCCGCTCGCCAACCGGGCACCGCCAACCCAAACTGGACAAAAAGCGCCTCAACGGCGGCGTCCGCCTCCCTCAGTCAGCCCGCTGACCTGGGCAGACGGGCAGTTCATGAGACGTGGATCACACGCTATTGTCCCGATTCTGAGGAAATGCTGAGAGCAGCCTCTGGTGGGGACTGGGAGGCGTCCCACCCACCTGCCAGCTTTCTATCCGGCGCCCATTGGGGGACCCAAGCGGGTCGGACGCCATCCCTTCCATAGCCGGCCTCAACCGCGACCACAGGCACGCCGACCGCTCGGGCGATCAGCATCTCGTGTCGTGGCCATGCCGGCGAACAGACCAGAGGAGCAGCATGGGACTCATCGAGGCATTGGCCGTCGTCATCGGCATCATGGGTGGCATCGCCACCGGTGCGGCGCTGCAGATCGGCTCGATCTACTTCGTCATCTGGGTGACCTTCGTCGCCTGGGCGAGCTTCTACGCGGCCGGCGGCGGCACCGCCGGTTTCGCCAAGTCCACCGCCGCAAACATCTGGGGCGCCGTGATCGCGACCATCTCGCTGTGGGCGTTCAGCAAGCTGGCCGCCAACATGAACGTCCCCCTCGCCGGCGCACTGTGTGTGGGCATCGCCATCGTGGTGCTGATCCTCGGCGCGAAGGTGGACGCCTTGGGCTTCATCCCGGGACAGGTCTTCGGCTACGCCCCGACCGCCGGACTCTTCGTGACTGGGTTCCTGGCCGGCACCTACAGCATCGGCTCGATGCTCGCCGCGGCGATCGTCTCGTTGGTCATCGGCAACGTGCTGGGCATCGTCTCGGAGAAGGCGGCCGGAGCGGTCGCTAAATCCTGAGCCACAACGACTCACCAGCGGGGAGGCCGCGACGGGCAATCCGTCGCGGCTTTCCTCGTTCTCAGGGAAGGCGCAGGGGCCTGGGGGTCCTTTTGACCCCGTCGTCCGTACGCCGAGGAGTCAGCCCAGCCGAGTGAGCCCAGCCCGGCCAGCCCAGCCCGGTCAGCCCAGCCCGAGCTCTCGACTCGCATAGGCCAGGGCGAGGCCGCGGGCCAGTTCCCAATCGACGGCCGCGTCCTTGAGGGCGAGTTGGACCGACAGTCCGTCGAGGAGGGCGGCCCAGCCTGCGGCGAAGCGTTCCGCGGCCGCATCCGTGCGGAGCCCGGGGTCGACCGCGTCACCCGCCTCGATGACCACGCGCTTGATCAGTGCCCGCCATTTGTCGTCGAGCGACTGCCGGTCCCCCGTCATCCGAGGATCGCGGAAGGTGGCAGCCCACAGCTCCAGCCGCAGCCCCCACGTGCCTCTCGGCTCACCGCGCGCCTCGTTGGGAAAGGCGAAGTCGACGATCGCCTCGAGTCGCTCAGTAAAGGGGGCCGGCTGGGACAGCAGCTCGTCGAGAGCGCGATAGAAGTCCGCCTCGGTGTGCCGCAGTGCCTCGGCGAGCAGGTTGTCCTTGGTGTCGAAGTAGTAGACCACCAGAGCAGGGCTCGCCCCGACCCGCTTGGCGACGTCGGCAATGCGGGTGTTGCCGAGGCCGCGCTCGGAGATGACCTCGGCGGCGGCCACGAGCATCCGCTCGCGAGGTGACTCGAGCGGCGCCTGCCCCGGATCGGTTCGGTCGCCTGCTGCAGAGCCCACTTCCCACCTCGTGTCGAATAGACCTCACGGCTTCGGACGCTCGGAAGACTAACGCATCGAGTGGGTGGCCATGGGGTCTCCCGCGCGCTCCACAAGGGACCATTCGCACAGGTGATCCACAGGTTCGCCAAGGCCCGCACCCAAAGTGCTGGCCCACAGTTATCGATGTCGGGCCGGAACGGTCCGACCACGAACACCGAGCGGCGATCGACACCGATCATCGGACCGAACAAGGAGACATCATGGCGGAGAAGGATCAGAACGAGCAGCCCATCGAGTCGGTTGAAGAGACCGTGCAGAGCGCCCGCCTGGAGGCCGAGAAGGCCGCCGACGAGGCGGTTACTGCCGCCGAGCACAGCGGCTCACGCTGGGAACCGCAAGCCGGCGAGACGGCGGCCGCGGGCTCTGGGTCTGCTGCCGGGGTTGGGGCGCCGATCTATCCAGTGGGTGCGCCCGCCGTGAGCGTCCCCGTCTCCACTCGCAGCCGCTTCGGGGGGAAGCTCGGCTTGGGCCTGGCCGCCGCCGGGCTCGCGCTGGTGACGGGCATCGGAGGTTTCGCAATCGGGTTCGCCGCGGGACACCATGGCGGACCGGACCGCGGCGGCTTCGCCGAGGGGTTCGACCGCGACGGCGACCGGCACTTCGGCCATGACGGTTTCGGGCACGAGGGCCAGCCGGGGATGCCGGGCCAGCCGGGGATGCCCGGGCAGCAGGGCATGCCCGGGCAGCAGGGCCAGCAGCCCGATCTCAACCAGCAGGCCCCCGCCCAGCCGGACGCGGGTCAGAACGACGGCAACTCATGACTCTGACCGCTTCTGCCCCGTCCCTTTCCGGGACGGGGCACAGCGTGTTTCTTGACACCGTCATCCGTCGTGCAAGCACGGCCGCGCTATCCGGATCGCTCCTCTTGGTCACCTGGTGGTGGGCCACCGGCGGGGGTCTTGGAGACCTGGGCGGCTGGGCGACCGGGCTCACCTCGCTCGGCCGGTGGACCGGCTTGATCTCCTCTGTCCTGCTGCTGATCCAAGTGCTGCTGATGGCGCGGGTCCCGTTCATGGAGCGGGCCTACGGCCAGGATCGGCTGGCGCGGACCCATAGATGGATCGGCTTCACGTCGTTCAACCTGATGCTCGCTCATCTCGGCCTGATCTCGTGGGGGTACGCCGCGGGCCAGCTCTCCGGCTTGCCCGGCACCCTGTGGGACCTGACCGTGAGCTACCCCGGCATGCTGCTCGCCGTCGCGGGCACTGTGGCCTTGTGCCTGGTGGTCGTCACCTCCGTGCGAGCGGCTCGCACCGCCCTCCGCTACGAGTCGTGGCACCTCCTTCACCTCTATGCCTATCTCGGGGCCGGCCTGGCACTGCCCCATCAGTTGTGGACCGGCCAGGAATTCCTGGCTTCCAGGGGGCGCACCGTGTTCTGGTGGGGTCTGTGGGGTGCTGCCGCCCTCGCGGTGGTCGTTTTCCGGGTCGGGCTGCCGCTATGGACCAACCTGAGGCACCAGCTCCGCGTCACCTCGGTGACCGAGGAGGGCGACGGCGTGTTCTCGGTCTATGTGACCGGGCGTCGACTCGACCGGCTGCCCGCGCGGGCGGGCCAGTTCCTCAACTGGCGTTTCCTGTCCGGTCCAGGATGGACGCGCGGACACCCCTACTCCCTCAGCGCCGCCCCCGACGGTCGCAGTCTGCGGATCTCGGTCAAGCGGTCGGGCGATGGCAGCACGGCCCTGGCTGACGTGACTCCCGGAACCCCCGTCCTCATCGAGGGGCCGTACGGCCGGTTGAGCGCGCGCGCACGAAGCCGTCGGAAGGTGCTCATGATCGGCGCTGGAGTGGGGGTCACCCCGTTGCGAGCGCTGGCCGAGGAGCTTCCCTACGAGCCCGGTGAAGCGACCTTGCTGTATCGCTATCGGGACGAGCCGATCTTCGTCAACGAACTTCAGGTTCTTCGCGCCGAACGGGGCCTGGAGGTGATCGGCCTCCCGGGACGACGCCGCTCCGGTTCCTGGCTGCCGGCCAACCTGGGCGCCGATCTCGCCGTCCTTCGCGGGCTGGTGCCCGACGTAGCCGAACGAGACATATTCATCTGCGGACCCGACGATTGGGCCGGGCACGTGCAAGCAACTTTGGAGTCGGCTGGGTGCCCTCGCCGACAGGTCCATATGGAAAGTTTCGGGTGGTAGACCGTGACGCGCATCGTGATGTGGCTGGCTTCGACGGCAACGATCGTTGCCTTGCTGTTCGGCTACAAGACCTCCACCCAAGGGGCGCTGGACCTGACCGCGGCCGAGGGCGTCCAGTCACCGGCAATCGGCTCGGGGAGCGCCGCGGACAGTCAAGGCAGTTCCGCCCAAGCCGGCTCCGGTTCATCGAGCAGCAGTTCTTCCGACTCCACCCAGGGCAACAGTTCGTCAGGCAGCGATTCGTCGGGCAACAACTCATCGGGCAGCGGCTCCTCCTCAGCGGGCCGCGTACTCACCGGTGACTCCATCTTCACGCGCTACGGACCGGTGCAGGTAGAGCTCACGGTGAAGGGGGCGACCATCACCGAGATCCGGATGCTGGCCTACCCCTACAACAGCCCGCGCGATCAGCAGATCAACACCCAGGCCCTGCCCATCCTGATCTCGGAGACCCTGGACGCGCAGAGCTCCAACATCGACATGGTCAGTGGCGCCACGTACACCTCCCAGGGCTACGTGCAGTCCCTGCAGTCCGCCCTCGATCAGGTCTGAGGGCGCGCGCGTGCCCAGCGAGAGCAGCGTCGGAGTAGGGGGCGCGGCGGTCGGCGGCCAGACCACGGTTGGGAACATGGAACGCCGGGTCGAGATGGTGATGGGCCTGCCGATCAGCTTGGCGGTGCGCTGCTCGCCCTCCGAACGCGGTCGTGTTGACCGTGCTTGGGCCGAATGCGTGGCGTCACTGCGATGGGCCGATCTGGTCTTCAGCACCTACAAGCCGGACTCTGTGATTTCCAGGCTGGGCCGGGGCGAGATCACCCTCTCCGATTGCCCTGCCGAGGTAGCCGAGGTGTTCGCGCTCGGAGAGGCAGCGGCGGCCGACACCGGCGGCGCGTTCACGATCCATCCGGGAGGCAGCCTCGATCCATCCGGGGTGGTGAAGGGGTGGGCCGCCGATCGCGCCTCCCGGCACTTGGCCGCCCTCGGAGACCTCGACTGGTGCTTGTCCGCTGGTGGCGACCTGGTCTGCGCCGCCCCGTCCGGGGTCCCGTGGACGATCGGCATTGAGGATCCCCACGATGCGCTCCGACTAGTGGCCCGGTGGCAACTGGTTTCCGGGGCGCTCGCCACCAGCGGCACCGCCCATCGAGGAGCCCACGTGGTCGACGGTCGGACCGGCCAAGCAGCCGAGGTGCTCGCGTCGGTCAGCATCGTCGCCGACTGCCTGACCCGCGCCGATATCGACGCTACGGGGGCCCTCGCCCTGGGCGTGGACGCGTTGCCGTGGCTCGCCGACCGTCAGGCGAGGCGCCTCATCCACGGCTTCGTCGTGGTCGACCGTGCCGGGGCGGTCCACACGCAGGTGCCCCACGTGCCTGATGGAGCCCAAACGGACCGAGTCATGCCGAATTGACCCAAACCGAGTTGACGGGGCTGCTGAACATTCCCGGTGTGGGCCATGAGAAAGTCCTGGCATGACCAGCGGCACTCAGCGCAGAGGACCGGTTGTCGTGGTGGGTGGGGCGAACATGGATGTGCTCGCCAGGACCTCTGCGATCCTGGCCGGCGAAACCTCCAACCCGGGCCGCACCTTGTTCACCCCAGGCGGAGTCGGGCGCAACCTCGCCGAGAATCTTGCTCGCTGGTCGGTGCCGGTGCGGCTGGTCTCCAAGGTCGGCGACGACTCGTTGGGCCGTGAGTTGCTGACCCGCACTGCGGCGGCCGGCGTCGACGTGAGCCTGGTGACCCGGCTACCGGGGGCCGCGACCGGCACCTACGTGGCGGTGATCGCACACACGGGTGATCTCGTTGTTGCCATCTCCGACATGTCGATCACCGAAGCCATCACTCCCGCCGACATCGAACGCCTTGCCGACGCCCTCGCCGACGCGCAACTCGTCATGGTCGATGCGAACCTGCTTCCGGCCGCACTCGGCCGCCTCCTCGATGTCTGCGCGGAGGCGTCGGTGCCGGTCATCGTGGAACCGGTCTCGGTGCCCAAAGCAGCCCGGCTCAGCGGGGTGCTGTGGCCCGGCAGACCCATCCACACCCTCACTCCCAATCTGGCCGAGCTCCAGGCCATGACCGGCGTTGCCGACCCGTCCACCGCGGCCCAGCTCCTGCGAGAACGCGGAGTTCAGCGCGTCTGGTGCCACCGAACGGCTGGCTCGACCCTCTACAACGCATACGGCGCGCAGACCGTGCGGGTGGATACCACCGAAGCGATGGACGTGACCGGAGCCGGAGATGCCCTAGTCGCGGCGTACGCCGCCGCCCTCCTGCGCCGAGTGAGCATCGTCGAGGCGGTGCGCTTCGGCCATAGAGCAGCGGCATTGACCGTGCAGAGTGACCAGACCGTTCGCTCAGACCTGGCTAGTCTGTGCCCGCTGCCTGACGACCCGATCGCGGCGCACTGAGACCTCCCACGACCAGGCCATCGCACGACCCGTTCCGAGCGCACTTCGAAAGGCCCACCATGAGCACCACTCCCGCTGCTGCGCCGCTATTCGACTGTTCACCCGAGGTAGCCCAGGCACTCGCCGAGCACCGGCCGGTCGTCGCGTTGGAGAGCACGATCATCAGCCACGGCATGCCGTATCCCGACAACGTCGCGATGGCTCGCGAAGTTGAACAGATCGTGCGCGACGGCGGCGCAACCCCGGCGACCATCGCGGTCTTGAACGGTCGCCCCAAGATCGGCCTCGACGCTGACGAACTCGAACTGCTCGGGAGCGATCCCAGTGTGCTCAAGGTCAGCGTCCGCGACCTTCCCTACGTGGTTGCGACGGGTCGCCACGGCGCGACCACCGTCGCGGCCACGATGCGCCTGGCCGCACTCGCGGGCGTGCGGGTCTTCGTCACCGGTGGCCTCGGCGGGGTCCACCACGGCGCCTCGGAGAGCTTCGACATCTCCGCCGATCTCACCGAACTGTCCCGCACCCCGGTCGCAGTGGTCTGCGCCGGGGTGAAGTCGATCCTCGATATCGGTTCGACCCTGGAGACCCTGGAGACCCTGGGCGTTCCGGTGGTCACCCGCGGTGCCGACGAGTTCCCCGCCTTCTTCACCCGGACCAGTGGCTTCGCCAGTCCGCTGCGCGTGGACACCGTGGCCGATCTGTCCGCCATGGTGGCCGCGCACTGGGCGCTGGGCGGGGACGGGTTGGTGATCGCCAACCCGATCCCCCCCGAGGACGAGATCGATGCAGCGACGATCGGTCTCTTGATCGAGCGGGCGCTCGCCGACGCCGACGCCGCGGGTGTCACCGGCAAGGCCATCACGCCGTACCTCCTCGGCCGCATCGTCGCACT
The DNA here is from genome assembly GCA_037046605.1 of Nocardioides sp. Taxonomy (GTDB): domain Bacteria; phylum Actinomycetota; class Actinomycetes; order Propionibacteriales; family Nocardioidaceae; genus Nocardioides. The sequence continues at coordinate 108,872 of JBAOHF010000013.1, read as the reverse complement.
CAGCGACGGCGACAGCCTGCGGGCCAACATCGCGCTGGTCCGCAGCAACGCCGCACTCGGTGCAGCGCTTGCTGTCGCCTCCAGCGACCCCAGCTGACGGGCGTTCCCAGCGACCTATGAGGCGTTGATGACGCGCAGGCGACGGTTCTGCCGGTCGACCACCCACAGGTTTCCGTGCGAGTCGAACGCCATCGCCGAAGGCCGCTGCCACGTGGAGAACAGCGGGAAGGTGCCGTCACCGAGGTAGCCGAACTGACCCGACCCGGCCAACGTGTCGATGACCCCGTCGTGGACGAAGCGCACCCGGTTGTTGTTGGCCTCGCCGATGTAGTAGTCGCCGTTGGGCATCGACATGACGTACTGCGGCTTGTGGAGGCCGCCGTCGATCGCCAACCCGCCGTCGCCGTCGGCGGTGGCGATGCCGGTTCCGGCGACGGTGGTGATGACGCCGTTGGTGTCGACCCGCCGGATCCGCTCGTTGTCGTAGTCGGCGATGAGCAAAGCGCCATCGGCCGTCAGATCGACGCTGTAGGGCGAGTTGAGCCGCGTCGTGGTGGCCTGCACGTTGTCCCCGGTGTAGCCAGCGAGGCCGTTGCCCGCCACCGTCGAGATGATGCCTGCAGGCGTCACCTTACGAATGCGGTAGTTGCTCCTGTCGGCGATGTACATCGTGCCGTCGGGCGCGATGGTCATGTCGTAGGGCACCTTGAGCTTGGCTGCCGTCGCCTGACCACCGTCGCCGGAGAAGCCGCCCACACCGGTGCCGGCCACCGTCGAGATGATGCCCGCAGGCGTGACCTTGCGGATCTTGTTATTGCCGGAATCCGCGATGTAGAGGTTGCCGGCCGCGTCGAAAGTCAGCCGCACCGGCGCATTAAGCTTCGCTGCCGTGGCCGGACCACCGTCGCCGGTGCTGCCGGCAACACCCGTGCCGGCAACGTTGGACACCGTGCCGTCGGCATTGATCCTGCGCACGATGTGCAGCGCGTTGTCGGCGTAGTAGACCCGGTCCTGGTTGTCGATCGCGATGCCCCACGGCGTATTGATGGGAGTCGCCACCGACTGGTTCCCCTCCGGCTGAAGGGTGTAGGCGCCGTTGCCGGCGGCGGTCCACAGCATGTTCTTGCCGCAGTCCATCGCGGCGTAGGCCTCGGCCCGAACGAAGAGGCTCCAGGCTGTGCTGTTCAACGAAGTCGGCTTGATGTTGCTGAAGAAGATCCGGCAGGCGGGAGCGTTGCCCACCGCCATGGCGGCGTCCTTCTGGTAAACGAACTCGGTGGGTGCCCCACCGGGAGCCTTGGCGATCACCGTTGCTGCGGAGGCCGGGGTTGCCACGGCTGCCGTGAACGCCGTCGTGGCGACAGATTGGGTGCCGGCCAGAGCCCGCGACATGGGGTGCAGCGATGTCACCATCTCGAAGGAATTCAACGAAGCGGTCTGACCACCGGTGGTGGCCATCCCCATCTCGTCGAGCATCCGGCTGTGCAGCACCATCACAGGCCGGTCCAGATCGCGCAGCCGGGTGCCCAGCCGCGCTTCGACCACGCTCGGGTAGAGGATCACGAAGGAATAGTCCGAGGCGACGTCTGCAGGAGTGACGGTGTCGTCGTCGATGTAGGTGACCGAGTAGTCGTCTTGCACATAGTCGGTGACCTTGAGGTCGGCGGTCGACGGCGTCGTCGGGTTGGCGACGACCGCGAGCACCTTGGTGCCGCCCACCGGTGGATTGATCGTCACGGTCTGCGAACCGAGCGAGGTCTTGATTCCGAACGGGTAGGTGGCCTTGGAGGTGAAGTCGAAGGTCGGCTTCGATCCCACCGAACCGGTCACGAAACGATCGAAGTGGCAGTACTTCGTCGCTGAAGGCGCCAGCGTGATCGGCAAGCCGCAGTCGGTGGCCAGATCACCGAACTGAGTGCTCGTGAGCAGGGTGACCGTGCCGGTATTCACCGGGTCGTTGTTCATGAAGGCGATGTTGAAGCGAACGGTGGCTCCGGGGTAGGAGACGACACCCGGGCCGACCACGGGGCGGATCCGATACTCCGACAACGCCGAGAGCACGTCCAGGGCCGACTTGTCGGTGTCGGTCACGGTCTGGCCGTTAGCATCGCCGATCGCGGTGAGCACCGCGGTGACCTGGCCCGGAGACGTACCCGAGACTGTCTCTTCGGCCGTGGTGCAGCTGTACATCTCACCGGCCGCCACCGTCTGCGGCAGCGAGCAGTTGCCCGAACCGTTCAGGTTGCCCATCCGGGCGTCGGTCAACGAGGTCAACGTCACCGAGCGGTCGGTGAACGTGTTCTGCACGCGCACCTTGTAGCTCACCTGACCCGAGGGGGCCACGATGAACGGCCGCGACGGCGCCTTGCGCACCTCGATGCCGGGTGCGGGGTTGGGCCAGAAGGCATTGCGGCCGTGGTTCACACCACCGAAGGCGTCGCCGTCACTGGCCGCGAACAAACCCGCTGGCTCGAGTTCGAGGTCGAGCACACCGCGGAAGCCGCCCGCATCAGGCACCCAGTTGATCGCCTCACCGGTGTCCGGCTCCACTGCCGCAATCTGGAAACGGAGCCCGGTGTCGGTCTCGGTGTCGAGGTAGCGGAAGTGACCGCTGAGGTAGACCGCATTTTGATCGGCGGTCACCGACTCCATGGTGTCGCCGACCCGCTTCGTCCAAATCGGCTGCTTGTTCTCCGGGGTGTTGGCCATCGAGAAGGCATTCATCGAGTCGCAGGCCGGGTAGTAGAAGTGACCCGAGGAAACGACGTAGAGCGTCTGCCCGTTGGGAGAGACGTCCAAGTCGCGCATCCAGCCCACCTTGCCGCTGCGGGTGCAGGGCTGGTCGTAGACGTCGGTGTGCCAATCGGTGACGGTGGCCTGAGGCGCCGCCACGTCGATCTGCGCGATCAACGGCCGCTCGAGTCCGGCGATCTTTCTGAAGTTGCCGGTCACCATCAGCGTCGACTCGTCGGGCGTGAGCACGAGCGCCCGCAAGCCGCCCTCGCTGGAGTCGTTGGTCGGCTCGGTCAACGGCATCGTGAAGTTCGACTTGATGTCACCTGTGCTGGCACTGATCGAGGTGAGTCGACTCGTGGAGACCCCGTTGAAGACGTCGAAGTTGCCGCCCACGTAGACCGTGGTGCCGTCGGTGCGCACCGCCATGTCCTTGACGTAGGAGTTCGCACTGGCGTTGAAGCCGGCGACGTTCTGGCCGTTGGCGATGTCGAGCTTGGCAATGGCCGAATGTGCGGCACCAGCGATGTTGTCGAACTCGCCGCCCACAAAGACCGCCTGGGCGTTCGCAGAGGCACGCACGACCATGACCATGCCATCGGGCGACGGGTTGAAGTCGTTGCGCAGGGCACCGCTGGTCAGGTCGTACGCCGCGAGGCCGCTACGAGCCGCAGTGCCGTAATCGGAGAAGTCGCCGCCGACGAAGAGCGATCCACCCGCGACGACCAGCGACAAGGCGCCGGAGGTGCCGGTCTTCGGGGTCCGCGCGAGCGAGCGCGGGGTCTCGTAGTAAGGCACCACCGTGCTGACCGTGTTGGTGGCCAGGGCCAGCTTGGCGATTACCGCCGGGTTGTCCTTCTCCGGGCTCACCTGGAAGTTGCCGCCGATATAGAGGTTGCCGGAGCCGTCGAGCTCGAGGGTCGACACCGAGGTGGCGGTCGTGTTCGGGTTTACGCCAGTCAGCGCGATAGAGGTCGAGGTGACGGTGCCAGAGCCGGCCAGATCGACACCGGCGAGGTTCTTTCGCGAGGAGGAACCGACGGTGAAGAAGGCGCCGCCGAGGTAGGCGATCCCTGTCGCCTGATCGATCTCGACGTCGGCGATCGCCCCGTTGACCGAGACGTTGAGGGCGCCCAGGGCACCCGTGGTGCCGTCCAGACTTGCCAGCCGACCGCGCGAAACTCCACCGATCGTGGTGAAGTTGCCGGCCACGATGACGTCACCGTTGCTGCGAACATCGAGGTCATTCACGGTGAGGTTGGGCATTCCTGCCGCCCAGCTCGTCTTGCGCGCGCCGGTCGCGGGATCGAGAGCCGCCAGTCGGCGAACCGTCACGCCTGCGATCTTGGAGAAGTCTCCACCGATGTAGAGGGTGGCGCCGTCGCCAGACAACGCCAGCGTCCGAACCGCGCCGGTCACGCTGGAGCCCCATTCGAGGGTGCCGCCGGCGGCGATCCTTGCCACACCCGCGGCCGCGGTCCCGGCAGCCTGAGTGAAGTTGCCGCCTACGAGCAGGTCTCCGTCAGCGGCGACCAGCAGTTCGTAGACCGGGCCGTTGACACCCGGGTCGAAGGAAGTCACCGCTCCGCTCGCGTCGACGTGCGCGAGGTTGGCACGGTTCTGGCCACCGACCGTCGCGAAGTCGCCACCGACGTACCAGCCGCCCGACCCATCGGGCGCCGAGACGTTCACCGTGCCGTTGACATCGGGAAACGAGGCGCCGAAGGTCTTGCCGGCGATATCAACCACACCGGCGGCACCGCGCGTGGCCGGGCCGACCTTGGTGAAACTGCCGCCGAAGACCACCGACGATCCCACCTGGGCGATTGTGCGAACCTCACCGTCAGCGGCATGCACCGCGACATCGCGTGGTCGCTCGGCAACCACGCCGGCGCGGCTGTTCACGTCCGCGTTCGCCGCCGGCGCCAGAGCCGTGACTGTCGCCAGCATCGAAACAGTTGCAGCCGTCGCAACGGCGGCAGCCAAAATAGGCCGCAGAGTCTTCATCAACATCCCCACGTTGAGTCGAGCAGCCGAGCGGAACGGCTGCACAAGCGCTCCCCCGTCTGCAGCGAAGCTCATTGAATGTAACGCGAGAAGTCACCAGTGACAGAAAGAATGATTCGGCGGTCCAGATAGTTCCCCCAAACGGACTAGCAGGGGTCGGTCCTAACGGATGACCCCACGCCGAGGGTTGCCCCCGGATGGGTCATTGGCACCGGTCTGATCCGTGCGCGGCGCAACTCATGCCTGTCACACTCCCGGCAACTGGTCGCTGGAGGGTTCTCCTCGACGTTGCCCAGCAATTCCCCACCTTGCCGGAGGGAGACGAGCTTCGGTCGGGCCGGCGCTTCACCGGCATCGGCGCGTGAGATCAGACTGCTTGAAGTCCCGCGGGAACGCCGGAACCCCGGCCCCCGCTGATCGAGTCCGACGGGAGGGCCGCCATGAGCACCCCAGAGTCCTTTTCCCTGTATATCGACGGTTCCTTCCGCCCGGCCTCGGACGGAGGCACCTTCACTGCTGAGGATCCCTATCTCCGTGAGCCGTGGTGTGAGGTGCCGGAGGCGACCCCCGCAGACCTGGACGCGGCGGTTGCCGCGGCACGCACCGCCCTGGACGGCGAGTGGGGAGCCATGACCGGCTTCGACCGAGCCCGCTTGATGCGCCGGCTGGCCGAACTCATCGCCGAGAACGCCGAACGCCTGGCCACCTTGGAGGTGCGCGACTCCGGGAAGCTCTACCGCGAGATGATCGGCCAGATGCGCGCGTTGCCGCAGTGGTACTACTACTTCTCCGGCGCCGCCGACAAGCTCGAAGGTCGCTCGATCCCGTCCGACAAGCCCAACTACGTCGCCTTCACCCGGCTGGAGCCGGTCGGCGTGGTCGCCGCGATCACCCCGTGGAACTCCCCGCTGCTGCTCATGTCCTGGAAGCTCGCGCCGGCGCTGGCCGCCGGCTGCACGATGGTGGTCAAGCCGTCCGAGCACTCCCCAGCCGGTACCTGCGAATTCGCCCGACTGGTCGACCAAGCCGGCTTCCCGCCCGGCGTCTTCAACGTGATCACCGGTGAGCGCCGAGAGCTGGGTGCCGCATTGGCCAGTCATCCGGGGGTCGACAAGGTCGCCTTCACCGGTTCCACCGCGACCGGGCGAAGGGTTGCCGAAGCGGCGGGGAGCACCTTGAGCCGGGTCACCTTGGAACTGGGCGGGAAGTCCGCCCAGGTCGTCTTCCCCGACGCCGATCTGGAGGCCGCCGCAAATGGCATCATCGCCGGCGTCTTCGCGGCGACCGGCCAGACGTGCATGGCCGGTTCGCGGCTGGTCGTGCACGCCGACGTACACGACGAGTTGGTGCGCCTAGTCGCCGAGCGTGCGCGCACGATCAAGCTCGGCGATCCATTCGACGAGGCGACCGAAATGGGGCCCGTGGCCAACCGGCCGCAGTACGAGAAGGTGCTTGGCTATCTGGAGGTCGCCCGCGCGGAAGGGGCCCAGGTGGCTGCCGGCGGTGAGGCAGCCAGCGAAGCCGGCGGCTACTTCGTCCAGCCGACAGTGCTGACCGGGGTCGACCCGTCGATGACTGTAGTGCGCGAAGAGGTCTTCGGACCGGTACTGGCGGCCTACACCTTCACCGACGAGGAGGAGGCGGTGCGGCTGGCCAACGACACGCCGTTCGGCCTGGCAGCTTCGGTCTGGACCAACGACGTACGCCGGGCACATCGGGTCGCGAACCGGATCAAGGCGGGAACGGTGTGGATCAACGCCTACCGCGTGGTCGCCCCCAACGTGCCCTTCGGCGGCTTCGGGGACTCCGGCGTCGGCCGGGAGAACGGACTGGACGCGGTCAGGGAGTACACCGAGGTGAAGTCGATCTGGATCGAGCTCTCCGGAGCGACCCGGGATCCATTCCAGTTGGGCTGACCGCCGGCTCGGGAGAGACTGGGCCGATGAAGCTCCACCACCTCAGCACAGGGGCGCAAGACGCACGGGAACGCGGGCTTAGCTACGGTCGCGCCCTCGGGTCCGCGATCGCCGGCAGCGTCGCCGCCTACGCGGAGTTCTGGAATGCCTGGGGTTTCGCCCCCGAGGACGTACGCCGATTCGGCGGCGCCGCCGGCGAACGGATCGCCGCCTGGGCGCCGCATACCGCGGCCGAACTCGCCGCTGTCGCAGAGGCCACCGGAGTGGCCGCGGAGCAGATCTACGCGTTGACCGCGCGTACCGAGCTGCTCGCGCACACCGAAGCTCTGGCCTCCGAGTGCTCCACCGTCGCTGTGGTCGATGCCCGCGGTGCCCGTTCGGCACAGACCTGGGACTGGTATCCACTGCTCTCGCCCGAGGCCGCGGTGCTGCACCATCCTGCCGAGACGGGGCTGCCGGCCGCACCCGTGACCGTCTTCACCGAGGCCGGGATGCTTGCCAAGCTCGGCGCGAACAGCGCTGGCCTCGGGTTGCACTTCAACATCCTCAGCCACCGACTCGACGGAGCCGGGGCGCTCACTGACGTTGGCGTGCCGGTGCACGTCGTGGCGCGGGAGATCCTGCTCCGGGCCGACACGGTGGGCGCAGCTCGGGAGATCGCCGCAAGCGCCGAGCTGACCGCCTCGACGGTGCTGACCGTCAGCACCGCCACCGAGGCCGCGTGCCTGGAGCTGAGCCCGGTCGGCGTGGCGGTGGTGGCTCCCGAGGATGGGTTCTTGTGGCACACCAACCACTTCCGGCACGAGGACTTGCGGCCCGACGACACCGTGGACCCACAGGGCACCACCTGGGCTCGCGGCGCCTTCCTGGAAGCGCAGCGGGAGGCATTGGTCGCCTGCACGGACGCCGCACAACTGCTGGGCCGAATGTGCCAGCCGCCCGTGCTGGTGGCACCCGACCCCCAGCTGCCGCCGTACGAGCGCAGCGCGACGCTGCTCAAGGCAGGGATCGAATATCCGCTACTCGGGCCGCCGGTGCCGAGCTTCACCGCCGCCTGAGATTTCGTGAGGCCGGCGCGCAGAGGCCGGCGAGCGACGAGTGTGCGTGGAAGCACCGATTTCGTGGCGGAAGTGGTGCCGTTGCGCACACTCACCCGGGCTCGCTGCCGCAAGCGGCGGGGGCTGCCGGCTCAGAAAACCTCGCGGCCCCGCAGGAACTCGTGCTTGGCAGTCGCGAAGACGTCGGTGTTGTCGCAGAACATGCCATCGATCCCGGCCTCCAGGTAGACCAGCGCCTCGGCTACCGCGCGACCGTGCTCGTGTTTGTGGACGACGCCGGCCTCGTCGGGCACTCGGAACTCCGGCGGCAGGAAGTGGTTCTCGGCCCGGAAGGTCCACGGAGTGACCAGGAGTCCCGCGGCGTGCGCGTCGGCCACCAGCGAGGTGGGCTCGGTGAGATGACCGTCCACATCCGTGCCGTAGACGAACAGCTTCTCCGGCCCGATGCCGTCGACCCACTCCGCGATCCAGTCCAGACCGGCCGGCTGGAGCAGCTCGGCGTAGCCACGCGGATCGCTTGCGGCGACGTAGTCATAGGGGGCTTGGCCGAACTCGTTGAGGAAGACCAGCGCCGCGGCGTACCCGAACTCCTCGCGTAGCCGGATCAGGTTGCCGACCTCGAAGCTCTGGATCCACAGCGGGGCGTCGTGCCGGTTGAGGCCGAAGCGCTCGACCAGCCCCATGGTCGCGGCCTCGGGGTCGAAGCCGAGATTGTGCAGGTACGTCGAGTGCTTGATCTCCGGGATGATGCCGATCTCGCGGCCATGTTCGCGCGAGAGGCGTTCGCGCAAGTCCAGCAGCTCCTCGAAGGTCGGTACGTCCTGCTGCCCGTCGTAGGCGGTGTTGGCCGGGCGGATGCTCGGCAGCCGCTCGATCGCGCGCAAGGACTTGAACTCTTCCAAGGTGAAGTCCTCGGCCCACCACCCGTCCACGGCCACCCCGTCGAGGACCTTGGTGCAGCGGCGTTCGGCGAACTCCGGGCGGGTCGCCACGTCGGTGGTGGTGCCGATCTCGGGCTCATGCCGATCGACCAGCTCGCCGTCCTTGGTCATCACCAGATCCGGCTCGATGTAATCGGCGCCCATCGCGACACTCAACTCATAGGCCGCGAGCGTGTGCTCGGGACGATGCCCGCTGGCGCCTCGGTGCGCCAGAACGAGGGGGAGACTGTGCACCGGAGAACTCCACGGCAGCACCCGGCCGGCACGGATCAGCGACATGGCGTCAATGTAATGGCGTCAATGCGATGGCGGCGCAGCGAGCCCGCCGGCTCCCCTCAGGCGGTGACGATCTCGTTGATCCGCTCGAGCGTCTTGGTCATGTTCTGCCGCGTCGTCTCGGTCATCAGCAGCCGCACCGCGTGCCGACTGAAGATGCTCTCCTCGGTGGTGTCCCAGGTCTCCCGGACGCGGGTGCCGCCCTCGACAGGGGTCAGCTCGTAGCGCCAGATCCGACCGGTGACGAACTTGTCGAACGGGGCCGCGGCCAGGGTCTTCCAGGCGATCCGGCGGTTCTCCTCGAACTCCACCACCACGTTGCGGGTGGAGTAGCCCACGCCCATCTTCATGTCCATGCCGAAGGAGTCGCCGAGCTTGCAACCGGCGCGACCCGCTGCGGGAGCGCTGCACCGTGCCGCCGCCGTCGATCTCCGCATGGCGGTCAGGGTCGGCGAGCAGATCGAAGATGCGCTCGGGCGGGGCGAGGATGACGCGATCGACACTGACGGTTCCCGCACCTTGAGGTGCCACGGCAGAAGACATGGCGACAAACTAGCCGAGAGCACCCACGACCGATGGCCGACCACACCGGCCCGCCGCGGTCGGGGGGAGGAAGAGGACCGATGACACAGCCGAGCGGGCAGGCGGCCTACACCCTCAACGACGGCCGCGTACTGCCCAGGATCGGGTTCGGCACCTACCCCCTGCGCGGCGAGGACGGCATCAGGGCCATCGTGTCCGCGCTCGACACCGGGTACCGCTTGCTGGATACCGCGGTGATGTACGGCAACGAAGCCGAGGTGGGTGAGGCGATCCGGCGCTCCGGCGTACGCCGGGAGGAGGTGCTGGTGACGAGCAAGATCCGCGGCGATCAGCACGCCTACGACGACGCGATCGCCTCGACGTACGCCTCCTTGGACCGGCTCGGCCTGGACTATCTCGACCTGCACCTGATCCATTGGCCCAACCCGCGGCGCGGAAAGTACGTCGAAGCGTGGCGCGCGTTGGTGGAGCTGCAACGCCGAGGACTGGTGCGCTCCATCGGCGTCTCCAACTTCACCGGTGCCCAGCTGGCTCGAATCATCGACGAGACCGGGGTCACGCCCGCGGTCAACCAGATCGAGCTGCACCCGCTCTTCCCTCAGGTCGAAATGCGCGCGGTCAACGCGGAGCTGGGCATCCAGACCGAGGCCTGGAGCCCGCTCGGCAAGCGGCTCGCGCAGTACGAGGCTCCGGCGGTAGGCGAGCCGGCCACTCGGCTGGGGGTGAGCCCGGCTCAGGTGATCCTGCGCTGGCATTTGCAGCTGGGCACCCTGCCGGTGCCGAAATCCGCCGATCCCCTCCGACAGGCGGCCAACCTGGATGTCTTCGGCTGGGAACTCACTTCGGATGAGATGGCAGCGATCACGGCCCTCGGCCGCCCCGACGGGCGGCTGTTCGGTGGCGACCCGGACACCCACGAAGAGCCCTGATCCGCGGCCTCGGAGTAACCGAGAACCGGCGGCTGACCTGCTGAAACGTTTCTGCACCGGGTGCCGGCCCGGGCCGTCGCACAAGCAAGGGGCCAAGGGCGCGCGGGCCCATGACAAACCTCACAACAGGGTGGTCATTTGCCCCTCCGGCGCACGGCAGAATGACGGGTATCTCTAGGGAGGGATCAAGTATGTCGTTGAATGTCGACCAGGTTTTCCACGACGCCGGGCTCACCAACGAGCACGTCCTGGAATACGTGCGGCACTGGGCCGCAATCACCGAGCCGGACCGCATCGAGGTCGTCAGCGCGGCTGACGACGCGCGACTGGTGGCCGAGTCTCTCGAGGCAGGGGAACTCCTTCCCGCTGGCGATGGGCTCTACTACTCACGCAGCTACTTCAAGGACACCGCGCGCGCCGAGGAGCGCACCATCGTGGCCACCGCCGACGAGGCGGACAAGGGTGTCTACAACAACTGGCGGCACTCCTCGGAGATGAAGCCGTTGCTCGAAGGCCTGATGAGCGGCCAGTCCAAGGGCAAGACGATGTACGTCATCCCCTACCTCATGTCGCCTCCCGGCTCACCGCTGGAGCGCTTCGCCGGCGGTGTCGAGATCAGCGACAACCGCAACGTCGTGCTGCAGATGATCCGGATGGCCCGCGTGGGCGTCAGCTACGTCAACGACCTCGGCAACGACTTCGTCCGGGCCGTGCACGTGACCGGCGACCTGGAGAACCTCGGCCAGGGCACCCCCGACGACAAGCGCTACTTCGTGACCGTCGCCGACGAGCGCACCATCTTGCACTTCGGCTCCTCCTACGGCGGCAACGCGCTGCTCGGCAAGATCGCCCACGGCCTGCGTCAGGCGTCGTACGACGGCTGGAAGAACGGCTTCCTGGTGGAGCAGTTCATGCTGCTCGGCATCACCGACAAGGAGACCGGCGAGAAGTACAACATCTGCGGCGGCTTCCCCAGCGCCTCGGGCAAGACCAACCTCGCGATGACGCTGGCGCCCGACGCGCTCGGCGACCGCTACTACGTCGAGTTCTACGGCGACGACATCGCCTGGATCTGGGTCGGCGAGGACGGCAAGCTCTACGGGATGAACCCGGAGAACGGCGTCTTCGGCGTTGCCAAGGACACCAACGAGCTCACCAACCCGACCGCGATCGACTCGATCGTTCCCGGCACCGGCGCCATCTTCACCAACGTCGCCTACAACACCGACACCCACGAGGTGTGGTGGGAAGGCCGCGGCCCCAAGCCGACCGACCTGACCGGCTGGCTGGACTGGAAGGGCGGCGTGATCGCCGACCGCACCGCCGAGCAGGCGGGCGAGCCGTGGGCGCACCCCAACAGCCGGTTCACCACCACCTTGGCCAACGTGCCCAACGTGGCCACGGACTTCGAGGACCCGAAGGGTGTCGAGATCCACGGCATCATCTTCGGCGGCCGTACCCGCGACCGTGAGCCGCTCATCCGGGCGATCACCGACGTACCCGAGGGGGTCTACGACGGCCTCACCCTGGGCGCCGAGGCCACCGCGGCTGCCGACGGGCTCGAGGGCGTGCTGCGCTACGACCCGATGTCGATGCGCCCGTTCCTCTCCTACCCCGAGGGTGACTACGCCGCCAACTGGCTCAAGGTGATCGGCCAGGCCACGACCAAGCCGATTTTCGCCCACGTCAACTGGTTCCAGCGTGACGCCGAGGACGGCCACTTCCTGTGGCCGGGCTACCGCGACAACCTGCGGCCGCTGCTCTGGCTGATGCAGCTGCGCAAGGGCGAGGTCAAGGGCCAGCAGACGCCGGTCGGCGTGATCCCCCTGCTCTCGGAGCTGAACCTCGAGGGCTGCGAGGCCACCGCCGAGGACATGGAGAAGCTGCTGACGATCGACCATGCGCGCTGGCAGCAGGAGATGGCCAATCGCAAGGAGCACCTCGAGCAGTTCCCCACCTTGCCGCAGGAGATCTGGGAAGCGCACAACCGCATCCAGGCCGCCTTCGACGCCGAAGAGAACTGAGCGTTCCCTCTCGCCGCTCGCGCGATAACGGACGCACCTGCGGCCCGGTCGGACTTCCGACCGGGCCGCAGTGCTTTCTCGGGGCCGTGCTTCTGTGGCGTCGCTGGGCGCGCCGCCGGTGTCTCGGCCACGCGGCGGCTTCGTAGCCGTTAGATGGGGCGTCGTCCGGCACTAGTTTCCATGAGGCGGGCTACGTGCCAGCGCCGATACTGGCGTTCGATTCTCCGAGGTGTGGGAACGAATGTTGGAAACGGTTTTCGGTGTCGTCGAGTGCCCGGTAGGCGTTCGTTTCCGGATGCATCGAGCGATGCGCCTGCCCCAACGCACCTAGTAACTGCTAACCGAGGGGTACCGGAACATGCCCGACTTAATCAACAGGAAGCTCACCGTAGGGACGATGATTCTCGTCTTCATCGTTTCAGCGTGTGGCACCACTTCCCGTCCAGTGCTGGGACAGGAATCCGCATTGGAGAGCGTCGGCGGCCCCGACACCGGGTCCACGATCGACTCGATGGTGGCGAGCTTCGAGCGTTGGCACGGAACGCCCGCCGACCGACAAGCTGCCGAAGTGGCCACCCAGTACGCCGCCAACGGAGCCTTCTCAGAGTGCATGACAAAGGCCGGTTACCCGGTCGATTGGAAGTTGCTGATTTCTAGAGCTCCGGAATGGCCAGCGTTGGGGGCCACTCGGTGGCTACGCAGGCCCTGCACTCGACGATTGCTGATCCTTTGCGCGAGGGCGCGGCGCGCCAACTTGCGATGGAGGAGGACGAAAGCGAGCCGGTGAGCGCTGAGCAGCGGGAACAGGAAAAGGCCTGCCGCCAGGGTCTGGAACCAGATCCTCGCGTCATCGATGAAATCGGTTGGCCACCTGGCCTGGATGAGCTCTCCGCCGAATGGAACGAGGTCACCTCCAGCGCTGCCTTCGCTGTGGCAGGCAGTGAAGAGGACTACGTCAGGTGCGTCCAAGAGCAGAGTGCAGAGAAGTTCGGCATCGAGCTGAGCGGACCAACGTTCGTCGACATGATCGGCAGTCTCCAGGATCAGATGTCCCCGGCTACTCCCCCTCTGGGAGAGATTCCACGACCCGGGACGAAGACGACTGCTGCCTGGGAAGCTTTCAAGCTGCCAGAGGATCAATTTCTTCGTGCTGCCTGGACGTGCCAAGAACCGGTCTACGCTATGGCGGCTTCGGCGCTGGTTCCGGTCGTCGACGCCTTTAACGCCGAGCACGCCGAGGAGATTGCCGAACTTGCTGCGCATTGGACCAAGGTCCGGGAGGAAGCCGCTATCTACGGATGGTCGCCAGAGGATCCCTATGCCATGCTCCCCGACAATGGGTGAGTTGACCCCGTAGCCCCAATGCCGGGCGCTAATGCGCCGGCTTCCGACGGAGACGACCGTCGCAAACGGCCTCGCACGGCTCCGGCGTCGGACGCGGTTAGGTGGGGTGGCGGAAGATCCACCACCGCATGGCGGTGAAGCGGGCGACCGTGACGACGAGGTTCGCGGCGGTGAGAACGAGCATCTCTACACGGGGGTGCGAAGCCCCCGCGAAAGTCTCCAACAGCCAGAGCGATCCGCTTGTGAAGACCAGCCCCACACCGAAGACGAGCAGTCCCTGCAACTGATGGCGCCCCGCGCCCGGCCCGGAGACAGCGAAGGTGAGGCGCCTGTTCGCTGCCGTGTTTGCCACCGCGGTCGTAAGCAGTGCCAGCGCGTTGGCGCCCTGCGCGGGCAGGGCATCGCGCAGCAACAAGAAGAGCGCGGCGTACGCCAGCGTGCTCATCACCCCGACCAGACCGAAGAGCGCCACCTGAGTGCCGATCCGGCCCTGCCGTCGAGCCACCCCCAGTCGCTGAGCCACCTCGTCGAGCGGCAGCCGACCGGTGACCAGCGCCCAGCCGAGCCGCCGGATGCCGGCCAGGTCGTCGAGCACGGTGCGCACGATGTCGACCCTCGAGTCCGGGTCGTCGACCCAGTCCACCGGCACCTCGTGGATGCGCAAACCGGTCCGCTCGGCCAACACCAGCAACTCGGTGTCGAAGAACCAGGTGTCGTCCTTCACCAGCGGCAACAACGCCGCGGCAACCTCACGGCGGACCGCCTTGAACCCGCACTGAGCATCAGAGACCCGAGTCCGTAACGCGGAGCGAAGCAGCAGGTTGTAGCTGCGCGAGATGAACTCACGACGCGGCCCCCGCACCACCCGCGAGGAGTGGCTGAGCCGGCTGCCGATCGCCACGTCGGAGTGCCCGGTGAGCAGCGGCGCGACCAAGGGCAGCAGCGCGTTGAGATCGGTCGACAGGTCGACGTCCATGTAGGCCAATACTTCGGCGTGCGAGTCCTGCCAGACCCGCTTGAGTGCCCGACCCCGGCCCTTCTCGGGCAAGGTGACAACCCGGACGTTGGGGTACGTCGCCGCCAACTTCTCGGCGACGAGCGGGGTGGTGTCGGTCGAGGCGTTGTCAGCGATGGTCACCTGCCAGGTCAGCGGCAGGGTCTCGAGGTATGACGTGAGCCGCTCGACAGCCACGGGCAGGTCGCCCTCTTCGTTGTAGACCGGCAGGACCACATCGACCTGCAGCACCGAAACCGGAGCTTCCAGGACGCTCACGACACACCGACGCTCAGGTCATAGAGAGTCACGCCGTCGACGGTCTGGGCGGTGAATGCTTCCGCTACCCAGGAGGTGATCTCGGCCGAGGAATTGGAGCCACCCATCTGACCACCCGGGCCGCCCATGCCGCCCATGCCGCCGCCGATGAAGTAGTGGATCTCCCCGGCCGCCACCATCGCCTTGAACTCGACCAAGGTCGGGCTCGGGTCGCTGCCGTTGAAGCCACCCACCGACATGACCGGCAGTTCGGTCGCGAGCTGATATCCGGCCGCGTTCTGCGCACCCACGGCTGCGGCGATCCAGGTATACGAATGAGCATCCGCCGTCAGCAGGTCGGTGATCTCGGAGCTGGGCTCGGTGGCGCTGAGCAGGCCGCCGGGGCCGCCGCCCGCTCCGTCACCCTGCGCGCCGGGCATGCCCCCGGGGCCGCCTCCAGGGGGCATTCCTCCCGGCATGGCACCCGGCCCGCCCCCGGGCATCCCGCCAGTCATTGCCCCGGGCAGTCCCCCGGGTCCGTTGCCCGCGACCTGCGGACCAGCCGTGGGGATCGACCCGGTGTGCGCCGTGGCCGCCGTCTGCACGGCGTACGACGCGGGGCCGGTCAGCGCCGCCACGACCGCCAGCACCGCTGCCGCGGTGGCCAGGCGCGAGATGAGCAGCCCGGCAGCCGCCGTGGCACCGGCCACAAGCACCAACCAGGGCAGCCAGGGAAGGAAGTCGGTACTGCGCCGTAGGAGCACGAACGCGGTTCCGGTCGTCACAGCGGCACCGGCGGCGAGCACCAGCCGGGCACCGAGTCCGAGGCGATGGCGCCAGAGCGCCTGGCCACCCAGTGCGGCGGCCGCAGCCACTGCGGGCGCCAGCGCGATCGAGTAATAGGCGTGGAAGATGCCCGCCATGAAACTGAACGTCACTGCGGTGGTCACCATCCAGCCGAGCCAGACCACCAGTGCAGCCGTCAGTCTGCGGTCCCGCCGGCCGAACCACAGCCCGGCAAGGCCCAAGACCAGGGCGGCCGGGATCAGCCAGGCGATCTGACCACCGTTGGAGGAGTCGAAGAGCCGGCCGATTCCGGTCTCGCCCCACATACCCCCTCCCTGACCCCCCGCCTGGGCGCCGCCGGGGACGATCGAGCCGGTCTCGTTTCCGGTGAGCCGGCCCAGGCCGTTGTAACCGAGGGTGAGTTCGAGAATGGAGTTCGACTGCGAGCCACCGATGTAGGGGCGCGAGTCGGCCGGCCAGACTTCGACGATCGCGATCCACCAGCCACCTGCGACCACCATGGAGACGAAAGCCACGAGCAAGTGACCCAACCGACGCCACAACGGAACCGAGGCGAAGATCGCGTAGGCCAGCACCAACGCCGGCAGCACCAGGAATGCCTGCAACATCTTGGTCAGGAAGGCGAGGCCGACCAGTGCTCCGGCGAGGGCCAGCCAACGAAGGGGATGGCCGGCGAGCGTGCCGGTGCGCGGGGATCGCCGGGTCGCCTCGATCGCCCGCAGCGTCGCCGCGGCGGACCCGATCAACAGCAGGGTCAGCAGCGCGTCGGGGTTGTTGAACCGGAACATCAGTACGGCGACCGGGGTCAGCGCCAGGGCCGCACCGGCGAGCAGTCCGGTCACCGCGGAGCCGCTGGCCCGTCGTACCGTCGTGGCCAGCAGCGCAACCGATGCCACCCCGAACAGGGCTTCGGGCACCAGGATGCTCCACGAAGAGAGCCCGAACAGGCGCACCGAGAGCGCCATCGGCCACAGTGCCAGCGGTGGCTTGTCGACGGTGATCGCGTTGGCCGAATCCAAGGAGCCGAAGAAGAAGGCCTTCCACGACTCCGAGCCGGCTTGGACGGCGGCGGAGTAGAACGCGTTGGTCCAGCCGGATTCGCCAAGGCCCCAGAGGTAGAGGACAGCGGTGCCGACGAGTAGGGCGAAGAAGGCGGGGCGCTCCCAGGTCGGGCCTACGGCGGAGGCATTGCCGCCGGCGAGGGGCCTCTCAGATCCGGCGCGATGTGCACGACGGGTGGGTGCGATGGTCAGGCTGGTGTTCATGACCCGAGGTTTCCCCGGGCCCCTGGCATCGCCTCAGGAGCTACCTATGACCCTGCTGTGACCTTGTTGCCCCGAGCCAGCGATGGCCTGGGCTAAGGCGTGAGTGACGCGATCACGCTGGCAGTCAGGGCAACCACGCCTTCGTCCTCGACCTCGGGGGAGAAGCCGAGGCGGGTGATCACCAGGTCGGCCGAGGGCACGATCATCAGCCACTGGCCGTCGTGGCCTGAGGCCCAGTAGGCGTCAGCGGGGAGCTCGGGGTAGACCAGCGAGCCGTCGGGCAACTGGTTGACCCACCACCCCGAGGCGTAGCCGACCTCCTCGGTCTTGTCGACCGGCTTGACCGTGGTCGAGTCCTTCATCCACCCCTCGGGGAGCAGCGACGCCTCGCCGACGACGCCTTCATTGAGGGCGAACCGGCCCAGGGCGGTCCACTCGAGGGGAGTGGCCCACATATAGGACGAGCAGACCGGGGTTCCGGCATGGTCCGGCTCGACGACGAAGCCGGAGAGCCCGATGTCGGCCAAGAGCTCCGAGCGCACCAGGTCACTGCCGGACCCGGCTCGATCCATCAGGATGTCGCACAGCAGCGTGGTGCTGCCGGAGGAGTACTGCTGATAGGTGCCGGGAGTATGCGCGGCCGGTTGGCTGGCGACGTAGCCGCCCATGTCGTCCTCGAGATAGAGCATCCGGGTGATCGGGGTGCCGAGGGCATAGGTCTCGTCCCACTTCAGTCCGCTAGTCATGCGCAGCAGGTCGTCGATGGTGATGTCGGCCCGCTCGTCGGTCCACTCCTTGCGCAGCTGGTCGTCGGCCAAGGCGACCTTCCCCTCCGCGACCAGGCGGCCCACCAGGAGGTTGGTGACGCTCTTGCTCATCGACCAGCCCAACTGGGGCGTGGCAGCCGAGAAGCCGGGCGCGTAGCGTTCGGCGACGTTGACCCCGCCGACGTTCACGACGATCGCGCGAGTGCCCAGAGTCTGCTTCTCCTCATCCGACAGGCCGTCGCCGAAAGCCGTGGCCACTGCCGTAGGGATCTCTGCGTTCGGCGGCTCCGCGCTCTCCACCTCAAGGCCCCCAACCTCGAGAGCTTCCGGCAGCTCGGGCCGCTCACCGCCGATCGTGCAGCCGTATCCAGGGGTGTAGTAGGCCGTCTGCTTGGCAAGCAGCCCCAGGATCGAGCCGGTCACCGCGACCTGGTCACCGTCCTTCTGTGTCTTGGTCCGCAGATACGGCACCAACGGATTGGGCGGCAGATCGGTCTCCGGGTCGTCGCGGTGGGAGATGTTCTCCAGCGCACACGCGTTGTGCGCCGCGTAGCCCGTGGCTGTCAGCAGCAATGGGCGCTGCCACCAGTACCCGCCAACAAGAGCCACCAGAAGCAGCACGATCAGGCCCAAGAAGATTCGCCGCAGCAGACGCATGTCGGCAGCGTACGCCCGCGGCGCACCGTCCGGGCGGCCACACCTGGGTCGGATCCGTACGCTCACTGCATGCCTGCATGGAGTCGCCTGGTCGACACCGTCCTGGACCGCACGGTCGTGCTGGGGTACGCCGCCCCCGGCCTGGCTATCCGTCGGCGGCTCCCCGGGTGGCCGGCCGACCCCGTCCCCGGTGCGCTGACTGGTCGCCACGTCGCGGTAACCGGGGCCAACTCCGGCCTCGGATTGGCCACGGCCGCGGGGGTCGCCGCACTGGGCGCGACGGTGCACCTCGTCGTCCGGGACCTCACCCGGGGTGAGGCCGCCGCCCAACGGCTCGCCCAGGACAACCCGAACGCCGAGTTCCGACTCTGGCGGTGCGACGTCGCCGACCTGGACGACGTACGCCGATTCGCCGGCGAATTCGGCGACTCCCTCCGTGCGGGCGGCACACCCCTGGACGTGCTGATCCACAACGCCGGGTTGATGCCGCCAACGCGCACCGAGTCACCGCAGGGTTTCGAGATGACCATGGCTGTGCATGTGCTCGGCCCGGTGCTGATGACCGACCTGCTGGCCGACAGGCTGGCCGGCGGGCACGTCGTCTTCGTGACCAGCGGCGGCATGTATGCCCAGGCGCTCCGCGCCGATGACCCCGATTACCGCGACGGCGCCTACTCGCCCACGACGGCCTACGCCCGCTCCAAGCGGATGCAGGTCGAGCTGACCGGGTGGATGCTGCACCGCTGGGGTCCCGCCGGGATCACGGTGTCGGTCACGCACCCGGGCTGGGCCGACACCCCTGGCGTGCAGGACTCGATCCCCGGCTTTCGGCGGCTCACCCGGCCGATCCTGCGAGATCTCGAAGAGGGGGCGGACACTGCAGTCTGGCTGGCCGCGACGCGAGTGCCGACCGGCAAGCTGTGGCACGACCGGGCCGAGCGACCCACCCACATGATGCGAAGGACCACACCCAGCGCCGCCGACGTAGCGACAGCCCAACGCTGGCTGGAAGCCAGTCTCGGCCTCGGTCCGCGCTCAGTCTGAAGGCAGGATCGCTGACCTCTCGGGCCGCAGTGGACCACCCGGGTGGGCCGCAGCCGCAGCACCCCGGAGCCCTACTAAGGTGACCGCCATGTCTGAGATCGATCCGGTTCTGTCGGCGCAAGCGCCCACCTTCACCGCTCGCCGAGGCAGCCGACCTGGCCGGCGAGCATTTCGGGCTCCGCGCCACCGGTGCACGCGACCTGGGCAGTGAGCGCGACCAGACCCTGCTGCTCACCGATGGCGACGAGCCGGTCGCCGTTCTCAAGGTGTCCAACACCGCCGAGAAGGTGGCGACCCTCGACATGGAGGCCCTGGTGGTCCGCCATATCGAGAAGACCGACCCCGACCTGCCGGTCGCGCGCCCGTTCCTCACCCAGGAAGCCACCGATCGCGACGCCGCGGAGTCCTACCGCGCGCGGATCGACGTCGAAGGCGGCACCCACTGGGCGCGGCTCTACCCGATCATGCCCGGCGGGATGCGGTCGGATCCCGCAGCGCTCGACGACCGTGCGCTCATCGAGTGGGGTACGACGGTCGCGCGGCTGGCCAAGGCCATGCGCGGGTTCACCCACCCCAGCGCCCACCGCTCCATCCCGTGGGATCTCGCATTCGGTGCCGATGATCGAGCAGATGATCCCCGACATCCGGCGGCCCGACATGCGTGCCGCCGCCGAACAGGCGCTGGCGCGCTACCACGAGAAGATCACCCCGGCTTGGGACAGCCTGCGCAAGCAGGTGGTGCACGGCGACCTCAACATCGACAACGCCCTGGTCGGTGACGCCGGACTGATCACCGGCATCATCGACTTCGGCGACATGACCTACACCGCGATGATCACCGACCTGGCGTCGGTAGTCGACTCGCTGGTGCTCGAGCGTCCCCTCGACGACGTCTTCCGGGTTGCCCGGCTGATCCTCGACGGCTACCAACGGATCACTCCGCTGGAGCCCGAGGAGCTACTGCTCATCAGCGACGCCTGGGCGGCGCGGGCGGCGGCCGGCCTGGCGATCCCGAGCTGGCGCACTGCCCAGGGATTGGGCGATCCGGAGTTCGGCGAGCGGGACCTGCTCACGCTCTACCCCGATCCTGCAGCACCTCATCGACACCGGCTTCGACCGGGCCGCGGAGCTGGTCAGCGGCATCAGGAGACCGGTCGACAAGCGTGTGTTGATGCAACGCCGCGCGCACACTTTCGGCCCGGCGATGGAGCCGCTGAGCTACAACGACAACCCGCTCTACATCGACAAGGCCCGCGGTGTCTGGATGCACGATGTCGACGGTCAGCTGCTTCTCGACGCTTACAACAACGTGCCCTGCGTGGGGCACGCCCACCCCCGGGTGACCGAGGCGATCGCGCGCCAGTCGCGAGTGGTCAACACCCATATGCGCTACCTGCACCCCGACGCCATCGAGTTAGCCGAGCGGCTGGTCGAGTCTTCCCCGGACGGGCTGGACACCGTGCTCTTCTGCAACTCCGGCACCGAGGCCAACGACCTGGCGTGGCGGATCGCCGCCCGAGTCACGGGGCGCCGGGGATTCCTCTGTACCCATTTCGCCTATCACGGAATCTCCGAGGCGATTGCCGCGGTGTCCCCGGAGGTGCTCTATCACGGGGAGACACCGGAGCACGTCGAGCGCTGGCGCCCACAGGACCACTACCGCGGGGCAGTACCTCGGCACCGAGGAGTTCGACGCTGCCCTCGCCCGCTCCGACGCCAGCGGTTATGCCCCGGCCGCGGTCATCCTGGACGGGGTCATGCAGAGCGACGGCGTCAATGTCCTCGACCCCGAGCACGTGCGGGAGATCCACCGGCGCAGCCAGGCTGCCGGTGCGCTCTGGATCGCCGACGAGGTGCAGGGCGGGCACGGCCGGACCGGCGACCACATGTGGTCCTACCAGCGGTTCGGCATCACCCCCGACTTCGTCACCCTGGGCAAGCCGATGGGCAACGGCCACCCGGTAGCGGCGCTGATCACCCGGCGCGAACTCCTTCACGAGTTCGGCGACGAGACGGTGATCTTCTCGACCTTCGGCGGCAACCCGGTCTCCGCGGCCGCGGCGCTCGCCGTACTCGACGTGCTGGAGGACGAGCGGGTGCTGCCGCGCGTGGTCCGGGCCGGGGAGGCGCTGCGCGCCGCCGTGCGCGAGGCGACCACCGACGTGGAGTGCGTCGGCGATGTCCGTGGCATCGGTCTGGCCAATGCCATCGAGAATCGTCACGGATCGATCCAGCAAGCAGCCCGATCGGGCGACCGCGGTCGAGCTTGCGCAACACCATGAAGCGCAACGGCGTCCTCGTCGGTACGACGGCAGCCGACGTCAACGTCTTGAAGGTACGGCCGCCGCTGGCGTTCACCGAGCGCGAGGTGCCCTTGTTCGTCGAGGTGCTGATGACATCGTTGCGCGAACTCGGCAAAGCCTGAGCCAGCCCGGGATCACTCGTTGGGCCGCATCGCGCTCAGAGCGGGCTCATCGAACATCGTCGGAAATGGGATCGACCCGCCGCGTCTGCCAATCGGCACGCGGCGGGTCGACCCTCGTATGCCCCCCGGCATGTCAAGGTGCCCGCAGCAACCCCCCAGGATCACACACCCCTGTATTCACCCAGCTGCGGGCGAGAGACGCAGCCCCCGAATGGCGCTCCCCAGCAGTCCACTCGGCAGTGTCGGTTCCCCCCGGCGTCTCTATTTGAATGAACGGCTATTCAGACGATCCATGACGCCAAATACGAGAACAAGTTTGAAGAAGGTGTCGACGGTCTAGACCGGCAGTCGGGACTGGCTGCCGGCGCGTGCCCATGAGACCCGCACGAAACACTCGCCGGACCAGACCAGGGCGCCACCGACAGGGGCCCCCCCCGATCGCTCCCGAGCCCTGCTCGACCACTCATTGCGACCAATGGGTCCCTAGATTGGTTGGTATGCGAAGCCGGCGCTCGCGCATGGTTCAAGCGGCGGTCGGGCTGCTTGCCTGGCTGGTGCTGGCTGCCTTGGCTTTCGTCCCCCTCTTCCTGCACAGCGAACGCACCATCCTGCTCGTCGGGCACACCGCGCGGGTCTCGCCCATGCTGGGCCAGCACGCCGTCCTGACGGCCGGCCCGCTGCTCCCCGACGTGCGGATCCCGGTCACCGCCCCCGTCGGCGTCGAGGTCGAGCTCGGAGCGTCGGCCGCGGGCTCGCTGGCTGCGCAACTGCAGCGGTACGCCGTGGTGGCCGCCGCCCCGGAGGGCCAGATCAACCTGGTGCACGCCACTCTCCTGGAGATGGCCGTGAGTGCCGCCGTCCGGGCAGGCGCTCTAGCCTCCTTACCGCTGCTCGCGTGGGTGCTTCTCGGGGAGCGCCGTCGATCGGAGCTGACCCCGCGTGCCCTCACCCCAAGGGGCCTCGCCTTCGGCTGCCTGGTCGGCCTGGTGGTGGTGGGGCTGTGGCAGCCCTGGCGGCCGATCGGTTTCTCCGGCCAACCCCAACGCTGGGTTTCGCTCGCGGACTTCCTCGGGGGCGACGTCCCTCTCCCCGGCGTGTTGGCCGAGGTGGAGGTCAGCGGCGGCGTGGACAGCCGGGAGACGGCGCGGCTCATCGAGAGCGCCATCGACACCTATCGAAGCAGTCACGCCACCTATCAGACCGCGGCCCACCGAGCCCGAGTCCTGACCTTGCATCAGCCCGGTCCAGAGGAGACCGTGGCGGTGCTCGTGTCTGACCGGCACGACAACATCGGCATGGATCAGGTGCACCGAGCACTCGGCGAAGCGGCCGGTGCCACGGTCGTCATGACCGCTGGCGACGACACCTCGACCGGCAGCCAGTGGGAGGCGTTCAGCTTGGATTCGCTGTCCGCCGCGTTCGACGGTTTCGACAAGTACGGCGTCACCGGCAACCACGACTTCGGCGGCTTCGTCACCGGCTACCTGACCGACGAGGGCTGGCAGATGCTCGACTTCGAGGTGATCGAAGGGCCAGGTGGGGGCCTCATCCTGGGTGCCGACGATCCCCGGTCCAGTGGGCTGGGGGCTTGGCGTGACGAGTCCGGCACCAGCTTCAGCGAGGTCCGCAGCAGGCTCGCCGACGTGGCCTGTGCCTCGCCGCGTCGGGTCGGCACGCTACTCGTGCACGACGCGGCGCTGGGGAGCGATGCGTTGGCGCGCGGATGCGTGGATCTCGTCCTTGCCGGCCATCTGCATGTGCGGGTCGGCCCCACCCCCGTGGTCGGGTCCAACGGCGAGGTCGGCTACCGCTACACCAACGGGACCAGCGGCGGGGCGGCGTACGCCATCGCCTTGGGCAAGCTCCGCCGGGACGCGACCACGACACTGGTCACCTATCGGGACGGACGCCCGGTCGGACTGCAGTGGGTGGTCATGCAGACCAACGGTGACTTCGTCGCCGGCGCCTACCTGCCGCTCACCTACTCGGTGGCTCCTCCGACACCATTCGGTCCGGCCGGCTACACGGAGTGAGCGCATTTCCGCGGGCCGCCTAGGGTGACGATCATGAAGCTCCCAGCTGCGATCCAGCCGCTCCTGCGCAAGACCCCGTTGCCCGGTGGCGAGCCGGACCGGTATCTCCTCGAACTCGATGTCAGCCGCGGTGCGGCCGAGGCACCCCCGAGCAACCCGGTTCAAGCCTTGCGGGCGATGCATACCCCGCAGTTGCGCACCTTGGTGGAACACCTGCGCAAGGCCGCGACC
Source organism: Nocardioides sp. (assembly GCA_037046605.1). Taxonomy (GTDB): domain Bacteria; phylum Actinomycetota; class Actinomycetes; order Propionibacteriales; family Nocardioidaceae; genus Nocardioides. The sequence continues at coordinate 84,620 of JBAOHF010000013.1, read as the reverse complement.
GACGACAGTGTGGTCGGCCTCATCGGCCAGCTCGGTCCCTCCCCGCTGACCCTCGCGCAAGCCGGCGAGCTGCGCGACGCCGTACGCCGATTCGCAGAGTCGCGGAAACCGACGGTTGCCTTCAGCCCCTCCTTCGGCGAGGTCGCCTCGGGCACGATCTCCTACTTCCTCGGCAGCGGGTTTGAGGAGATCTGGCTCCAACCGACCGGCGCGGTGGGCCTGGTGGGCTTCGCCGGCGAGGCGATGACGGTGCGCGGCACCCTCGACCTGATCGAGGCCGAGCCCGAGTTCGGGCAGCGGCACGAATACAAGACCGCGGCCAACACCATGACCTCGACCGAGATCACCGGACCACACCGGGAGATGAGTCAGCGGCTGCTCGAATCGGCCAACGAGATCGTCATAGCCGCTGTGGCACAGGCCCGCCGCCTGACAGCGGAGCGCGTGCGCGAACTAATGGGCTCGGGGCCCCAGGAAGGCGCGGCCGCCCTCTCGGCAGGCCTCGTGGATCGACTGGGATATCGCGACGAGGCCTACGCCGCTCTGCGCGACCGGATCGGCGCGGACGCCGAACTGCGCTACGTCGATCGATGGCGCACCAGCCCCTTCGAGAACCTCTTCGGTGGTGCGGTCGGGCGCCCGTCCCGCAAGCCCGTGGTCGCCGTGGTGACCGCTCACGGACCGATCCAGCTAGGCCGGGCGGAGTCCCGCTCACCGGTCTCCGGTCCGGTCGTGGGTGCCGACACGCTTGCTGCCGCACTCCGGGCAGCGGGAACCACCGATCGGGTCCGGGCGGTGGTGTTGCGGGTGGACTCCCCGGGCGGCTCCTACGTCGCTTCGGATCAGATCCGGCGCGAGGTGCTGGCCTTGAGGGACGCGGGCATCCCGGTTGTCGCGTCGATGGGGTCGGTCGCGGCGTCGGGTGGCTACTTCATCGCGATGCCCGCGAACCGCGTGGTCGCAAATCCGGGCACCATCACCGGCTCGATCGGAGTCCTCGCCGGCAAGATCTCGACCCGCGGCACCACGGCGCGGCTCGGGATCACCCGCGAGACGCTGGAGACCACGCCGTACTCCGCGATGTTCTCCTCCAACCGCGGCTTCGACGAACGGGAGCGTGCGCTCCTCGACACTTGGCTCGACCACGTCTACGCAGACTTCACCGGAAAGGCAGCCCACGATCGGGGGCTCCCACTGGAGGAGTTGGAGCCCCTGGCCCGAGGCCGGGTGTGGACCGGAGCCGACGCGCGGGAGCGTGGACTGGTGGATCGTCTGGGCGGCCTCGACGCGGCCATCGACGAGGCCTGCGAGCTTGCCGGGTTGGAGCGCGGCCAGGTGGCGGTACGAGCGATGCCCAAGACCAGCCCGCTGCAGCTGCTCAACCCGCCGAAGAGTTCCGAGGCCGTGGAGGCCACGCTCGGTGCGAGTACGACGACGACTTGGGCGGCGTTGCTCGAGGGGCCGCCCGCCTGGCGCCAAGCGCTGCGCACGCTTCAGGTGCTCGTGGGCGACCCCCAGATGGGAGTGCTCAGCCTGCCACCGTTGTGGCTGCCGGGCCTTCTCCCTGCCTGACGAAACCCTCCCGCCGAATCGGGTGGGCGCGCCGTCTCAGCGTGGGGCGATCTCACCCATCTCGACGAAGCCTTCGACCTGCGGCGCATCGACGTAGATGATCTGGGGCCGCGCCGAGACGATGTCGGGCATCTCGGACATGAAGCGCGCCACGTGGTCCTGCTTCATGTGCTCCTGGCCGGCTTCGCCGTTGGTGAAGCCTTCGATGCACACGAAGGTGTTGGGCTCGGCCAGCGAACGCGAGAACTCGAAGAACTCACACCCCGGCTCGGCGTTGACCGCCTTGGCGTAGTAGTCGGAGAGCTCGTTCCACTCGTTCATCTTGTCTTCGCGGATCGGGAACTTGACCGTGATCAGAATCATGGTCGGAGCCTAAATCCCTGCTCCTACGCCGTCAGCCCCCGTAGCCACCGTGCGCGCCGAAATGCCACCAGGATTGCAACGATCGTGGCACCCAGGCCCGCCGGCCTGCTGCGTGCGGGGCAAGATGACCCCATGACCGAACCGGCTCGTCCCAGCGAACCCGCTGCCTGGCAGGAGTTCCGGCGCAAGCGCGTCGCGGAGCTGACCGAGCCGCACGGCTGGCTGACCCTGCGCGGCTTCTACTGGTTGCCCACCGAGGGGGTCCTCCCCGGGCTCCCGGGTCGGTGGGGTGCCAACGCCGAAGGCGCTTGGCTCGAGGCGTCGGCTCTCGACGGCTTGTACGTCGACGGGGCGCCGCTGGACGGGCGCTCGGAGCGCACCGTGGCCGAGACCGGACGGGTCCCGTGGGCGACGCTGGACGACCTGGAGATCGAACTGCTCAATCGCGGCGGCCGGTTCGCCGTTCGGCTGCGGGCCGAGACCACCCCCGAGCGCGAAGCGCTGACCGAGGTGCCGATCTTCGACTACGACGAGAGCTGGGTGATCGAGGGCCGCTATACCGCCTTCGCCGAACCTCAGCACGTGGAGGTCGGGACCATCCGGCCGGACCTTCGGCAACGGATCTGGGCGTTCGGTGAAGTGGAGTTCACCGCAGGCGATGAGACCCAGAAGCTCGTGGCCACGTCGATCCGGTCAGGCCTGGGCGTGGAGTTCTACGACCCCACCAACGGCGTGGAGACCGAAGCCTGGCGGCAGCTCAAGTTCGACGACCCCGATCCCGAGGGCCGGGTGAGGTTGGACTTCAACTACGCCTTGAACATGTGGTTCGCCTTCACGCCCTACGCCACGTGCCCGGCACCGCTGCCGGACAACCGGGTCTCCGTGGCGGTGCGAGCCGGGGAGCGGCGCCCAACACTATGAGCCCAACACTGTGAGCCCCAGTTGTGAGGGTCAGCCGGAGACGACGTCGCCGCCGGCATCCTGCCAGGCTCCGATCCCGCCGCTGAGGTGGTAGACCTGCCCGAAGCCGAGCTGCATCATGTTGGCCATCGCCACGCCGGAGCGATTGCCCGAGCGGCAGTACAACGCATAGGTGCCGGCGGGGTCCAGAGCTTGCACCTGCTGCACGAAGGCGGCCGACTCGACATCGATGTTGACCGCCCCGGGCAGGTGCCCTTCGGCGAACTCTCCCGGCGTACGCACGTCGATCAGCACGGTGCCCGAGCGCTTCAGCGCCGCCGCGAAATCCTTGGGCGACAGTTCGGATCCGGCTGCCGGAGCGGCCTGGGCCGTCGGGCCGGCGGTCGAGCTGACCTCACTCGTCGCGGTGCCCGACGAGCAGCCGGTCAATCCCCAGCCGAGCCCGAGCACGAGTGCGGCGACCACCAAGAACCTGTGCTGCCGTGCCATGTGAACCGACCTTCCTCGAAGCGCGACCGTGAGAGCTCACTATACCCCATGGGGTATGCAATCGAGGGTTGCTCGCCTACTGCCGCCCCGGTTCAACCCCGCACCCGACGTGTGTAGGTAGGCATCAGCGCCTAGGGTCTAGCCGTAGAACCGACGGGATCGGTTCCGGACCAGGAGGCCGAGGAAGGCAGATGAGCGGACCCAGCGAACGCATCAAAGAAGGACTGGCGCACAAGGGTCGCGCGGCCGTGGGCGCGAGCCTCGCCACCGGAGCGCTGACCGCCCTGTCCGCGGCGCCCCAGAAGCTCACCCCGCTCTTCCGCAAGCGCTACCCGATGGTCGCGGTGACCGGCATGACCGGGGTTGGCAAGACGATGCTGGCCGACCGGCTCGCTCGTCGCTCCACGCCGACGACCTCCGCGGACGTGGGGTCCGCCACGCTGGAGCGGCGTACCCGCCGATCCTCCAAGATCCACGGGTTCCGCTTCCTGGTCGTGCCCGGAGACAACGCCGCCACCCGGTTGGGCGCACTCGACGAGGTCTTCCATGACGAGCCCGTCGACGGCGTGCTGCACGTGGTGGCCAACGGATTCGCTACCCCGAGACGTGCCGGCGGCATCAGCGGCAGCGCGATCGCCACCCGCACCGATCAACTGGCGGCCGAACTCGAGGACTGGACGATCACCGCGCACCGGATCGCCTCGATGGCGGTGCGCCGCGACAAGCCGGTATGGCTGATCATCGCGGTCACCAAGGCCGACCTCTTCCCCGGTGAACTCGAGGCAGCGATCGAGTACTACTCACCCGGCAGCGGCAGCCCGTTCGGAAACAAGGTCGACGAACTGCGTGCGCTGGCAGGTGCCGCGAAGCTGTCGATCGACGTACTCCCGGTCTGCTCGGCCGGCGGCGACCGCAAGTCGGCCATGCCGAGCAAGCGCTGCGGAACGATGGTCGATGCGCTGGTGGCGCGGATGGGTCAACTCAGCGGCCACGTGTAGGCCGCAGCCAACAGCCGAGCGTCAGTCCTTGGTGCGCTTCTTACCCCAGGACTCGCCGGAGAACTTCTGCTTCCCCGCACCGTCTCGGTCCCAGCCACTCCGTTTGGCGCCGTCACCGCGCTTGGGGCCATCTCCCCGCTTGGCGCCATCGCGCCACTTCGGGCCGTCGTTGCGCTTCCAGGGCTTGTCGCCGCGGCGCGGGCGACCGCCCCCGGGACCGGCGTCCAGGCGTAGGTTCGTCGTCTTCCCGGAGACCTTGACCTCGGTGAGCCGCTCGATGTCGGCCATCGAGAGTGACGCGGGCAGTTCGACCAGGGAGAAGTCAGCCTTGATCGTGATCGCGCCGAACTGGCGGCCGGTCAAGCCGCCTTCGTTGGTGAAGGCGCCCACGATCTGGCGCGGCTCGATGCGCTGCCGGCGACCCACATCGATCCGGTAGGTCTCCCAGTCGCCGGACCGCTCCCGGCCGGCCGGCTTGCGCTCCCGCTGCGGCTCCGGCTCGGGGTCCGGCTCGAGCAGCAGGGGTACGTCGGCGTGCAGTACCGCAGCCAGGGCGGCGGCCACGTCGACCTCGGGGACGTTGTATTCCGAGACGTAATGGCCGACCACGTCACGGAAGAAGGCAACGCCCTCGTTGGCGGTGAGCGCCGCGGTGATCGCGTCGTCGAATCGGGCCAGGCGGGTCGAGTTGACCTCGTCCACAGTCGGCATCGTCATGTGCTGCAGCGTGCTGCGGGTGGTGCGCTCGATGGCTCGCAGCAGATGCCGCTCGCGAGGGGTCACGAAGGAGATCGCGTGCCCCGAACGCCCGGCGCGGCCGGTGCGACCGATCCGGTGGACGTAGGCATCGGGATCGGTGGGCAGGTCGTAGTTGACCACGTGGCTGATCCGCTCGACGTCGAGGCCGCGCGCGGCCACATCCGTGGCCACCAGCAAATCGATCGCGCCTTCGCGCAGACCGGCCACGGTGCGCTCGCGTTGCTGCTGCACCACATCGCCGTTGATGGCGGCGGCGGAGAAGCCGCGGGCGCGCAGTCGCTCGGCCAGGCTCTCGGTCTCCTGCTTGGTGCGGACGAAGACGATCATCGACTCGAAGTTCTCGACCTCGAGGATCCGGGTCAACGCATCCAGCTTCTGCGGGTAGGCCACCATGAGGTAGCGCTGGGTGATGTTCTCCGCCGTCACCGTGGTGCGCTCGACGGCGATCTCGGCAGGGTTGTGAAGGTACTTCTTCGACAGCGCCTTGATCTGGCGCGGCATGGTCGCGCTGAAGAGCGCCACCTGCTTGGTGTCCGGGGTGCTGGCCAGGATCGTCTCGACGTCTTCGGAGAAGCCCATCGAGAGCATCTCGTCGGCCTCGTCGAGCACCAGGAAACGCAGCCCGGAAAGGTCCAGCGTCCCCTTCTCCAGGTGATCCATGATCCGCCCCGGAGTGCCGACCACGATGTGCACGCCGCGGCGCAGGGCCGACAACTGCACGCCGTACCCCTGACCGCCGTAGACCGGCAACACATGCACCGCGCCGAGGTGAGCGGCATAACGCTCGAAGGCTTCGCAGACCTGCAGGGCCAACTCGCGGGTAGGGGCGAGCACCAGCGCTTGCGGCGACGTCTTGCTGACATCGAGGCGGGAGAGGATGGGCAGCGCGAAGGCCGCCGTCTTGCCGGTGCCGGTCTGGGCGAGGCCCACGACGTCCTGTCCGGTCAAGAGTGTCGGGATGGTGGCGGCCTGGATTCGCGAGGGCGTCTCGTAGCCGACATCGGTCACCGCACGCAGCACCGCCGCCTCGAGTCCGAGGTCGGCGAAGGTGAGATCACTGTCGGGCATGGGTTCACCGTATTCCCGTTCAGCCTGGCCCGTGCATTCCTCAACCGAACGGCTGACGGCTCTGATCAGGTGGTCAGGGCCGTATGGGCGATCGAATAGGTCGCTACCAGGACCAACATCACCGCGAAGCCCTTGCTCAGCTGCGAGGAAGGCAGACGACTCGCGACCCGGCCCCCGATCACACCGCCGAGACCGGCCGCGAGGGTGAAGGTGCCGATCAGCCACCAATCCAGTGGCTCGGACTCGACCAGGGCGAGCCGGGCGAACAGCGCCGTCGCGCTGTTGATGGTGATCACCACCAAGGACGTAGCTACCGCTTCGGGCATGGTGAGGCCGAGGACCATCACCAGCGCCGGTACGACGGCGAAGCCGCCGCCGACGCCGAGGAACCCGGTCAGCACACCGACACCCGAAGCGGTGACGATGAGTTTGAGCACCCGGGGGCAGTCGCAGCGGAAGGGCCTCCACGAGATCATCAGGACCGGCTCATGACCGGCGACCTCAGGGTGCCCCGCCCGGCGCCACATCAAGCCGGCGACGACCAGCATCACGCTGGCGAAGCTGAGCATCAAGATCTCGGGAGGCACAGCCGCCGAAAGGTGAGCCCCGAGCAGGGCGCCGAGGATGCCGAGCACGCCGAAGGTGACTCCGCGACCCAGGAGCACCTGTCCGCTCCGCAGCCGGGGCAACCAGCCGAAGAGCGCCGCAACGCCGACGATGATCAGCGATCCGGTGGTGGCCACCGAGACCGGTTCACCCAGGACGTAGACCAGCATCGGGACCGTCAGGATCGAGCCGCCACCACCGAGCGCGCCGAGGGTCAAGCCCACGATCAAGCCCAAGAGAGCGGGAAGGGCCAGGCTCATTGCGCATCTCCTCCCCTCGGTGCCGAGCCCACTTTGCCGCGGGCCGCGGTGGCGTTCACTCAGGCGAGGACGGGCGAGAGCGAGGATTCGGCCGCCGAGGTGGTCAGGCCGAGGCCCGCCTTTCCTGCGCTGAGCACGAAGTCATCATCCACCGCCACCACATGATGACCGGCCGCGGCCAGCACCGACGCGACGATGGAGGCGCGATAGCCGGCCGCACAGTGGACCCAGATCTCGGCGCGTGGAAGCTCCTCGAGCCGCTGCAGGATCTGGTGGATGGGGATGTTCACCGCGCCCGCGATGTGGCTCTCGTCGTACTCCAGCGGCCGACGGACATCGAGGACGACCACCTCACGATGGTGCCGGACATGCTCGAGGTCCCCGAAGGTCCCCGTCGGGAAGCTGCCCAACTCCTCCGCGGTCCAGTCGGCAGGCTCCCCGGTGGCGCTGCCTGCGAGTTGGTCGATCCCGATCCGGACGAGCTCACGCTGCGCGGCGGCGACCTGCTCGGCGGACTCGCCCACCAGCGTGAGCGGGGTCCCCCAGGGGAACAGCCAGCCGAGGTAGGTCGAGAACTGGGCGTCGTCGCCACCGAAGTTCAAGGTGCCGACGACGTGGCTACCGGCGAACGCCTTGCGATCGCGCAGATCGACCACCCACTCGCCGGCGGCAAGGCTGCGGGCCAGGCTCTCCCGATCGGCCGGTGTCGGCTGAGTGAGATCGGGCGTCCCCGGACCGAGCAGGTTGGCCGGGCCCATGTGGGCGTAGTACGCCGGCCACGCCTCGAGCCCGGCCAACGTCTCGGCGATCCACTGCTCCGCGGCCAGGGTGAGCGCGGGGTTCTTCACCCGCTCCTCGCCGATCGTGGACGCGGTCGCGCCCTCGGTGGATCCGGCCGAACAGAAGGAGCCGAACCCATGCGTGGGCAGGACATGGGCGTGATCGGGAAGATCGGCCGCGATGCGGTGCACCGAATCGTGCTGGTGATGGACCAGGGCCTGGGTGTGGTCGGGACCCAGGAGGTCGGGGCGACCCGTCGCCCCGAAGAGTAGAGACCCTCCCGAGAAGATCGCGACCGACTCCCGAGCCCCGTCAGCGCCGATCTCCTCCAAGACGTAGGACATGTGCGTGAACGTGTGCCCCGGCGTCGCCATCGCGCGCACCGCCATCGTGTCGGAAACGACCACGACGTCGCCGTCGCTGATGGGGGAACGGTCGAAGGTGACCGGGTCGGCGGCGTTCACGTGGTACCCGGCACCCACCGCCTGGGCGAGCGCGAAGCCGCCGGTGACGTAGTCGTTGTGGATGTGGGTCTCGAAGACGTGGGCGATGCGGACCCCGGCGCGGCTCGCCGCGGCCAGCACCCGGTCGTAGTCGCGCTGGGGGTCGAACACCACGGCGAGGTTGCCGTCATGAGCCAGGTAGGAGCGGTCACCGAGGCTCGGCGTCTCGATGATCTCGACCGACAGCGATCCCGTGCGAAGAGTCGTCATGAGGCGAAAGCATACCCCCGGGGGTATTGCCTCCTCAACCGCCCGCACCTCGTCAGGCTGGTGCGCCCGGCGGACGGTCGCGGGTCAGTGCGCCTGCCGCTGGGAGCTCACCACGTGCTGGACCACAGCCCCGGTGAGCACGAGACCGAAAGCGAACACCGTCCACGGCATCGACCAGCCGGCCAGAGCGGCCCCGAGCAGAAGTGCGGACACTCCGGACGCCATCAGTGCCGACGAGGGGTTGCGTTGCTCCAGCGCATGCATCCCCGCCAGCACGAGTGAATAGATGGACAACGGGATCGCCATCGCGAGCGCGACGAAGCGTGGGCTCGCCGCAGCAACGCCCTGCACCACGTCCACCCCGGCCGCCAGTCCGGCACCGGTAGCGGCGACCGAGCCGAAGACCAGCACGTGGGCATAGGCAGCGAAGAACGCCCAGCCGCCGCCGCTCTCGAACAGATCGGCCCAGCCACGCTTGAAGTAGAGCCACCACAACGAGAACACGATCAACAGCCCACCGAGCATCATCAGCATGAGGTCACCGCTGCCGACGGTGACCGCTTCGTGACGAGCGACACCGCCCTCCCCGCCGGCCGCCAGCGCGTGCGACTGCTCGTTGGCCAGCAGCCCCTGCACTGCCGTCACCGACGAAAGCACCACTTCGCCCAGCACGATGATGGTGAACAACGAGTAGCGCTCGGCGATGTGATGGGGATGGAAGGGCGAGTTTCCGAACCGGAGCTCTGCGATTGCCGGCACCGAGATCTCCAGCAGGAAGCCGATCACGAACGTCACGATCAACCACGTCGGATCCTCCACCAGCAGCCGCAGGATCCAGTAGACCTGCGCCAGCGCGATCCCGATGGCATAGGCCAGCGCCGTACGCCGACCCTCGGTGTGGTCGCGAGCCACCCGCAGCCACAGGACGACCTGAGCCAGGCGCATCACCGCGTAGCCCAGGACCGCGAGCTTGGACTGGCCGTCGTCGAACAGATCAGGAACCGAGGCGGCGAAGATCAACGCGCCGGCCATGATCGTGAAGGCCAACAACCGATAGACCGCGTCGTCGTTGTCGTAGGCCGAGGAGAACCAGGTGAAGCCCATCCAGGCCCACCAGGTGGCGAGGAAGGCCATCACGAAACCGATCACCGCCTCGGCGTGGCCGGCCGAGAGGCCGTGATGCAGTTGTGCCGCGCTCGAGGCGACGGCGACGACGAAGATCAGGTCGAAGAAGAGTTCGAGCGGGGTGGCCACCCGATGCGGCTCGTGCCGATCACGCCCGGTCATCCGAGCCAGTAGCGGGACGTTCGTCATGGTCATGCCCGGAGATTAACCCGGCCCGGGCACTCACTCAGGCATGGCGCAAGCGGCGGTGCCGCCGGGGAGCCGATGGCGATTCGCAGCCACCCAGCGGTAGATCCGCTCGGCCACCGGCCCGACCGGCGGGCGCTGCATCAACCAGCCCAGCCACGACAGCGGTGGCGGCCCCGACCGCAGGATCCCCGCCCAGGCCAGATGCCCGAAGACGACCGAGCCGTCGGCTTGGACGAGCGCCATGAGTTCCAGCGCCTGGTCCAGTGAGATGCCGTGCTCGGCAAGTGGTTCGGCATGGAGCGGGCGGTAGTCCACATTGAAAGGGAGCCGGCGGACCTTCGCGATCGACCGCGTGCAGAAGCCGCATTCGTCGTCGTACAACGCGACGGGGCGAGGCATGTGGCCATTACAGCACGCGCCTCGGGACCGGGGAACCGGTTGTGAGGGTCAGTGGCGTTGCCCGGCTCACTAGGGTCGCACCATGAAGTCGCGAACTCTCGGGATCGGATCCCTGGTTCTAGCCTGGGCCCTGGCCGTCGGCGTGTTCGGCGGCACCCCGCTCTCCCAGGCGGCGGAGCCTCCCAGCACGGTCACAACGAAAGCTCGCATCTTGCACGTCGGGCCCGGCCGCAGTCTGACCAGCCCCAGCGCTGCCGCCGCGATGGCCCGATCAGGAGACATCGTCGAGATCGACGCGGGCACCTATTCGGGCGATGTGGCGACCTGGACCCAGGACGACCTGACGCTGCGCGCGGTCGGTGGGCGGGTGCACCTCAAGGCTGCCGGTCAGAGCGCTCAGGGCAAGGCCATCTGGGTGATCGCGGGTGACCACACCTTGGTCTCGGGGATCACCTTCAGTGGTGCGGTGGTCCCAGACGGCAACGGCGCGGGGATCCGGCAGGAGGGAGCTGGCCTGACCCTGGTCAACTGCCGGTTCCACCACAACCAGGACGGCATCCTCACCGGCGCCAACCCGGACAGCGTGATCAGGATCCGCCGCTCCCGCTTCGCCCACAACGGCAACGGCGACGGATATACCCACAACATCTACATAGGCGAGGTGAAGAAGTTCGTCCTGAAGGGCTCGACGTCCATCGGCGCTCGGGTCGGTCACGAGGTGAAGTCCCGAGCCCACATCAACCGGATCATCGGCAACGTGATCCTCGACAAAGCTTCCGACGCCAGCTACTCCATCGACATCCCCGACGGCGGGAACACGCTGATCGCGGGCAACGTGATCCAGCAGGGGCCCAACTCCCCCAACCGCACGGTCATCTCCTACGGCGCGGAGTCACTGAGCAACCCCTCACACCGGCTGTGGGTCGTCAACAACACCTTGGTGAATGCGCAGAGCCTCGGCACCTACGTCTTCGTCGCGGGCGGCTCGAACGCGCATGTGTGGAACAACGCCCTGGTCGGCCCCGGCGGGCTGGTCTCGGGCACCGCCGAAAAGGTCGGCAACCGCCGCGCTCGGACCGGCTTCGTCGACCCGTCGCACTACGACTATCGGCTGACCGCGAACTCCCCGGCCATCGACCGGGGCAGCACTGCGCCACCTGCGGTTCGAGCGCGATGGGAGTGGCGCTCGCCGAGTCACGCCGTACGTCGGGTCGTCAGCGGCGCCTGGGACGTCGGCGCATTCGAATATCGCGGGTGAGCCCGGCTAGCCCGAGGAGCGAGGGGATTCGAATCCCGCCTCTCGCAGCCGAGCGATCCCGTCGAGCAGCACCTCGAGGGCGAAGCCGAACTCGAAGTCCTCATCACATCCGGTGGCACCGGGACGCCTGGCGTGCGCCTCGGCGGCGATCGCCAGGATGCCCGGATAGTCGGCCGGGTCGGGCGCGGAACGCCGCGGGTCGGACTTGCGGACCGGACGGGCCTCCCCGGCAGCCGGAGCAGTGAAGAGCTCGGGGCTGAAGCCCCAGATCCGCGATCCGAGCAGATGCATCACATGGTGGGTCTGGTCGGGCGTGAACCCGGCCGTCAGGAAGCACTGACTGATCCGCTCCATGTAGCCCAGCACGACCGGGGTCCGGACGGTCCGGGTTTCCAGCGCTCGCCGGGCCCACGGATGTGCCGTGACCACCGTGCGAGCCCCGCCGACCACGGTGGCGACGGCCCGCTGCCAATCGGTCGTCACCGGAGTGGGCGGGAACTCCTCGATCACGGCGTCGACCATGCCGTCGACCAGGTCCTCCTTGTCGCCGACGTGTTTGTACAACGCCATCGGCACGACCCCCAGACCCTCGGCCACCCGACGCATGGTGACCGCGTCGAGGCCGTGGGCGTCGGCGAGCTCGATCGCCGCCTGCACCACTCGGGCCCGAGTCAGCCCCACCCGTCGCGATTCTTCCCAATGGATGCGGGCAAGCGCGGGCGCCGACTGAGGCGGTGCTGGCCTGGGCGACATGTGGGTGACTCCGAGGTTCGACTTGACGTGGTGTACAGCGTACACCTAGAGTCCGGATTCTCGACAAGGTGTACGCCGTACACCTGCCGACCAAGGAGTCCGGATGACCTCTGCACGAACCCAAGCTCGCTGGGCTGCCGCGCTCTATCTAGTCACTTGGGTGACGTCGGTCGCCGCGGTACCGCTCTACGGCGGCTCCGCCTTCGATGCCGACGCGCAACTGGCGGACCGGACCTCGGTGCTCACGGCCAGCCTCCTCGAGGTCGTCCTAGCTGCCGCGGTCGTCGGCACCTCGCTCGTGCTCTACCCGCTGCTGCGTCCCTACGGCCGCGGCGCCGCGCTCGGCTACGTCGCGCTGCGGACCCTCGAAGCCACCGTCATCCTGACCGGAGTGGTCGCCATCCTGCCGGCGGTCGCGCGGCCGGCCACTACCGCTGCCCCAGGCCTCGACCCGGCGGTCATCGACGCGCTGCACCTCCTCCACGACTGGACCTTTCTGGTCGGACCAGGGCTGATCAACCCGATCAATGCCACGGTGCTCGCCGTCTTGCTGTGGCGGCGCCGGCTGGTCCCGCGGTTCATCCCGGCGCTGGGTCTCGTGGGTGCCGTGCTGGTCGGCGGAGTGAACCTCGCGGTGATGTTCGGGACCACCGGGGTGGTGCCGATCCTCGTAGTGCCACTCTTCGCTTGGGAGATCTGTCTGGCAACCCGCCTGGCGCTGAAGGGCATCCCTGCGCCCTCCGGATACGCCGCTGCCGCCTGAAGGCGTCAGGCACCCACGCGCAGCAGGATCATCATCCCCGCCTCCGCGTGGTAGGTGTTGTGGCAGTGCACCATCCAGTCGCCCTGCACCGGGTCGAGATCGATCGCCCTGGTCTCCATCGGGGCAAGTAGAACGGTGTCCTTGCGCAGCCCGCTGTCGGCGAGCGCAAAGGCTGGGCCGTGCAGATGTAGCGGATGGGTCATCATCGACATGTTCGTGACGTTGATCCGTAGACGTCCGCCCGTGCGGGCCGCGAGTGGCTGGTTCTCGCCGTACGGCGCGCCGTTCATCTCCCAGCGATAAGGGCTCATCCGACCCGTCAACGTCAGCCGGGCCACAGCGTCGGGCTCCGTCTTGGGGAGGAGCGTGGCCGGATCGGGGGCCAGTTGAGAGCCGATCAGAGTCTCACCGGCTAGTTCGCCGACGGTGACGTCGGGGCTGGGAGGGGCGCCAGCTCCAGTGCGGATCAGCGCCTGGCCCCGCCCGGTCTTGCCGAACGGCGCCGCGACCAGCGGGAAGGCGCCGTCGCCGAGGGTGACCACCGCGTCGTACCGCTCACCCATGCCGATGTAGAACGCCCCCACCTCCCGAGGGACTACCCGATGCCCGTCGGTGTGGGTCACCGTCAGTCGGTGCCCACCGAGCGCTACGGCATAGATGGTGTCCGACGCCGCGTTGATCACCCGGAGCCGGACGCGTTGCCCGGGCTTGGCGGTGAGGACCTCGGGGTCGGCAGGCACTCGTCCGTTGATCAGGTGGTGGGGATAGGTGACGTCACCGCCGGCACCCCACGGCCCGGCACCCCCGCCCATGCCACCCATGCCCCCGCCCATGTGATCCATCCCGCCCATGCCGCCCGAGTCGTCTCCGCCGTCGGCGATCAACTTCGCCAGCACCTCATCGGGGGTCGTCCCGGTGCCGTCGATCCAGTCGTCGAGAAGCACGACCCATTCCTTGTCGTAGCCGCCCGGTTCGTCGGGATCATCGATGATCAGCGGGGCATAGAGTCCCCGATCGAGCTGGACGCCGACGTGGGGGTGGAAGAAGTAGGTCCCTGGGTCGGGAGCGGTGAACTCGTAGAGGTACCTGGCCCCGGGTCGCACCGGGTCCTGTGTCACACCAGGGACACCGTCGGCTGCGTTGCGAAGCCGGATCCCGTGCCAGTGCACGGTGGTCTCCTCGGGCAGCCCGTTGTCGAGGGTCACCCGGAGGAAGTCACCGGCAGTGGCCCGGATGGCGGCTCCCGGAGCAGTGTCGCCGTAGGCCCAGGTGTCGACGACGGTGCCGCCCAGGTCAAGGGTGACCGGGCGCGCCCGCAGCGTGGCGGTCACCATCCGCTGGCCGGGCTCCGGTGCGATCGAAGGGACCGGGCCGATGCTGGCTTCGCCGTGGGTCATAGTCGATGAACCGGGCGCGTCGGCGGAGCACCCAGCCAGTGCGCCGACCCCCGCCGCGCCGAAGCCGGCGAGAAGGTGGCGTCGAGTCAGTCGAGCGATCATCGTGGACTCCTCTCGAGTCCGGGGGCTCTCTCCAGTCTGGCCCTATCTGCCCGGCTCGACCACCGGAAGCGGTGTCTGCTGCGGCACAGCAGGAAACCTGCGGTCAGCGCTCGTCGGCGGCTTCATCCTCGCGATAGGCCGCTAGCGCGTTCTCGCCCAAGGCGGCGACGAAGGCAGCCAGCACGCCCATCCCGGTGATCAGGAAGCCCATCGTGAAGAGCTTCGACACGTCGGTGGTCGGCACGAGGTCGCCGTAGCCGACGGTGGTGAGGGTGGCCACGGAAAAGTAGAGGCAGTCGATCCACGTCCAGTGCTCCACCGCCCGGTAGAAGAGCACGCCCACGGCTAGTTGCAGTCCGAGTACGCCGGCGATCGCCCGCCCCTGCCCGTCGTTCATCGTGCGGCGGAGAGCGCGCAACACCAACGGGACCGGACGTTTCGTCATGGCCTGATCGTAGGAGAGCCTTCCCAGATCCGGGACCTGCGGTCTAGCCGGACTCGGGCAGTGCTTCGGCCGTCTCCTTCAGCGTCACTCGCAGCGGCCGGGTGGTCCAGCCGAGGAGCTCATGTGCCTTCTGCGAGGTGGCGTCGCGGTCGAGCCCGATCTCGGTGGCCAACTGGCCCACGGCTGGATCGAAGCGTCCGACCAACCGCACCAGCCAGTCGGGCAGCACCCGGGTCGGCACCTTGCGCGCCCGGTCCCCGAGCTCCTCCTTCAGCATCCGGCCGACCTCGGCCATCGAGACGAAGTGCTCGGCGACAGCGAGGAAGCGCTCGCCCGCGGCCTTCGGATTAGCCAGCGCGAGCACGTGCAGCTCGGCGACATCGCGGACGTCGACGAGGCCCATCCGGACATTGGGAACACCCGGCATGCCGTCGAGGAATCGGCTCACCATGCTGACCGACGTACCGAGATCGCTGCCCAGCGGCGGTCCGAGGATGCCGACCGGGTTGACGACCGTCAGTTGCAGCGCGGGGTGCTCGGCTGCGAAGTCCCATGCGGCGCGCTCGGCGATCGTCTTCGAGTGCGGGTAGGGAGCCACCGGCCGGGGACCGTCGAGATCGGTCCAGTCGGCCTCGGTGAATGGGCGCCCCAGCTCGTTGTGGCCATAGCCGACCGCCGCGAAGGAGCTCGTCAGCACTACCTTGCCGACCCCCGCGTCGGCTGCCGCGCGCAGCACCCGCAGCGTGCCGTCCCGTGCCGGGACGATCAGCTCCTGGGGGTCCTTGGGGACCCCGAGCGGGAACGGCGAGGCAACGTGCAGAACCGCGTCGCACCCGCTCACCGCCGTATCCCAGCCGTCGTCGGACATCAGGTCGGCAGTGACCACCTCGACCTGACCGGCATCTTGTCCTGCGCCCGCGACCATGGCCCGCACGCTGTCGGCTTTGGAGAGCGATCGGACGGTGGTGCGCACGGTGTAGCCGTGCCGCAGCAGCGCGACGATGCAGTGGGAGCCGAGATACCCCGACCCTCCGGTGACGAGGACCCGTTGAGACATGGGCGCACCCTACGCCAACCCGCCACTCGGTTCACGCGTCGCGGGGAGGCCCGGCCGCGATCAGCGCGGTGGCCAACGTGACGGTTGCGCCGAGGTAGCCCACGGTGAGCGGTGACAGGTGCGTCCAGGCAGTTGCCGCGGTCACCAGCGCCATCGCCATCGTGCCCCACCCGACCACGGCACGACAGTCCGCGCGACCTGCCCACGCGATCAAGCCGACCGATCCCAGGCAGAGCGTCAACGGTGCGGCCAGGAGGCTGACCAGGCCACCGGGCGCGGTCAACGACTCCGAGCCGACCGAGAGCTTGGCGAGCCCCACCGCGAGGGCGAGCAAGCCGACATGGAGCGGCAAGTGCGCGAGGATCCATCGCCGGCGTTGCGGCCGAGTGAGATCGGTCTGGTCGGCCAGGAGGTCTCCGAAGTAGAGCCACCAGAGTCCGACCAGGATCAAGAACGTCGGGAGCAGACTGGTCACGCTCACCGACCACACCGACTCCTCGCTGACCGTCAGCGCAAGCTTCACCATGACCTCACCGATCACGACGACGGTGAGCTCGGCAAGGCGGTGTTTCACCCGGTGTAGGTCGAGGCCCTCACCTCCGGCAACGACCCAGGCAGCCACCGCGATCAGGATCAACGAGCCGCCCCAGATCACCAGGCTGACGCTTCCGTCGACTCGCCACGATGCCGCTAGGCCGAGCACCGCCCCGGCCAGCAGCGGTGCGATCCGGCGTACGTGTGCAACACCCGTGCCGCGCGCCCGCAGCGTCAACACCAGGCTGATCACCAACGCCAGGCTGAGCAGCAGATCGAAGACCAGTTCGGACTCGGCGAGGGAGTCGCCAGCGGAGATCGCCAGGAACAGGACAGTGCCCATCTGAGCAACCAGCAGTGCGAGCGAGAGGGGCGAAGCGCTCGGGCCCTCGCTGGTGAGCGATCCGGTCACTCCGGAGGTGACCAACCACATCCCCCACATGAGTGCGTAGGTGACGCCGAACCAGAGCGCACCAAGCGCGCCGTGGTCGTAGGCGAAGGCGCCGGAGAGTTCGATGATGCCGGCCGCGAAGGCGAGGTCGTAGAAAAGGTCGATCCACTGCCGGTCCGGCAGTCGCAGCCGGGATGGGGTCTCGGGGCTAGCGAGCGGAGCGGGGTCCTGATGCACCCCGGTGACGATATCGCCCAGCGCCGCCTGGCCCGTGACGACGGCGTCCCGTGGCGCGGACTCAGTCGGCCGGCGCGGAGTGCGGCAGGAAGGCGTCGGTATGCCGGGCGAGCTGCACGAAGATGGACCACCACACGACCATGTGCACGGCGGCCAGGAGGAGGGCGAGCAGCCAAGGCGCCGGCAGCAGTACGCCGATCGCCAGGCAGGCGACCGACCCGATGGCGAAGTTTCGCCGGACCTGAGGCAAGACCACGGCGAAGTGCTCGTCGTAGTTCATCAACGAAGTCAGCAGCGGCACGATCACCAGGAGCCCCGCCGAGCCGGCTGCGAGCAACCAACCCGGACCCGTCGGCGTGCGCGATTCATGGGCGTGCTCGATCAGCCCGACCATGCCCGCCCCGGACGCAGCGATGACCGCGGTCAGGGGGAGATGCAGAAGAACCCACGGCATGAACGCGGCGTACGTCGCACGCGGGGGACGACGGCCCATCAAGTCGAAGTAGTTCCACCAGAACCCGAAGCCGATGCCTAACGCAAGCAATGCGGTCACGATCACCAAGGCATCTCGATCGCTGCCACTGACCCCGTTGACGACCCCGACCACCACCTCGCCAAGCACGATGATGGTCAACAATCCGAACCGCTCGGCCAACGACTCGGTCGGCATCAAGACGGGCTGCCGCTGCCCGTCGGTCATGGCGTCGGCGAGGGGAACCAGCGTGTTGATTGCCGCCACGGCGACCCAGAGCCACCAACGCGCCTGGTCACCAACGAAGACGCTGGCCGTCATCATCACTCCGCTCACCACGATCATCGCGATGTAGCGAGCCGCGGTGGCGCGGTACTCCGGCACCACGTCGTAGTGACGGACCGTGTTCCACTGCCACGCGAGCCAGGCCAACAGCACGGTATAGGTGACCGCGAAGGCGCGGCCGTCCTCGGTCGTCGCGTGCCCGGTGAAGACGGCCAGCACAACGAGGATCAGCATTTGGCCGAAGATGTTGCCGCGCCCGCGGCCGTCTTCGCGACCGTGACCCTCATGGTGGAGCGAGCCGTTCAGCCACGCGATCCAGATCAGCGCGAACACCAACAGGAAGTCCGCCAACCCGGCCCAGGTCGGGTGCTCGGCCAGCGTGTGCGCCGCTTGGCTGACCAGGACCACGAACATCAGGTCGTAGAAGAGCTCGAGGAAGCTGACGGTCCGTTCGTGGTCGACCTCGCCATGGATGCGCGGTGGCCGCCGGAACCAATGGTTCAAGGCCGCGCGAACGGAGGGGCGGGTGCCGTTCGGTGCGGAGTTGCGAGGGTCGCTTGCCGATCGGGACTGCTCAGACATGGGCACACCCTAAGCCGGATCAGCTGACGGGCCGCCCTGAGAAACGCAGCACCGCGGTTTGGGTTGTAATGATGTAATCACTGTATGAATGAAATCAACGAATGGGTGACGGCGCACGTCACCGACCTGTTCGGAGGCCCGGCAACCGTCGTTGCCGACCGCGAAGAGATCACCGTGGTCGGGCCGCTCCCGGCCACCGAAGCGACTGCTGGTTCGCCTGCAGAAGTGGCTCAACAGATCGCCGACTACCGAGAGCGCACCCGGGCCGACCGGATGAGCGTCGCCCGCCAAGCCGAGGAGTTGTTCCGGCGCAAGGTCTCGTGGGGAGTCACGGTGGGTGAGGAGACGACGATGTTCACTCACCTCGCCGTACCCGTCATGACACGGCTACGCCAAAACGATCGACGCGTCCTCGACACCCTCGTCGCCGGGGGAGTCGCTCGCTCACGAGCCGACGCGCTCGCCTGGTGCGTCCGACTCGTCGGGCAGCACGAGGACGATTGGATCCAGCGTCTGCGCGAGGCGTTGCGTGGGGTGGAGGAGGCACGGGCCACCGGGCCAGCTGCCGAGTAGGTAGCGGGACTTGAGCTCCTTCGAAAAGAGCGAGAGGCGCGGTGGGTGACCACCGCGCCTCTCGCTTGCTGTGTTGAAGACCTGCTCAGAAGGCTTGTCTCAGCGGATCTCGTCGAGGGAGGGCATGGCTTCTTCCTCCAGCTTGATCCGCAACGGCTTGGTCCAGCCGCGGGTCAGCACCAGCATGATCGCCACGCCGAGCCCCAGCCAGATCAAGCCGTATCGGAACGACTCGGGCGACAGGTTGACCCAAAGGATCAGCACCGCGATCACGCCGATCAGCGGGAGCACGATGTTGTTGAAGATGTCCTTGGGGGTGTCCAGCTGAGGGTGCCGGATGGCGAAGTAGACGATCACCGAGATGTTCACGAACGTGAACGCCATCAGGGCACCGAAGTTGATCAACGACGCCACGAACGCGAGCGTCAGTGGAATCGCGAGCAACGAGACGGCGCCCACGAAGAGCACGGCCAGGGCTGGGGTCTGATAGCGCGGGTGGACGAACGAGAGCGCCCGCGAGACCGGCCCCCGACCGTTGCGGCCCATGACGTAGAGCATCCGCGACACCGAAGCGTGCGAGGCCAGGCCCGATGCCAGCGTGGCCGCGAAGGCGGCCGCGGTGAGGAATGCCTTGAACACGGTGCCACCCACGATGTAGGCGATTTCCGGCAGCGCGCTGTTCTCCAACGCCTCAGCCGAGAACTGGCTGTTGTCGGGGAAAAGCGACTGGGCGAACCAGCCGGCCACGAAGAAGATCGCGCCACCGATCAGCAACGTCATCATGATCGCCTTCGGAACGGTGCTCTCGTCCTTGGCCTCTTCGGTGTACATCGTGATCGCGTCGAAGCCGATGAAGGAGAAGCACACGATGGTGGCACCGGTGACGACCGGCCAGAGCTCGGCGCCGTCATGCCACAACGGCTTGGTCGAGAACACCGTGCCGTTGCCCTCGCCGGAGGCGAGTGCCTGCCAGGCCAACGCGATGAAGACCACGATCAGCACGATCGAGAAGATCACCAACAGGCCGTTCAGCCTCGAGGTGTTGCTCATGCTGAAAAGCACCATCGCGGTGACCGCGGCCACGACCACAAACACCCACAACGCTGGCGTGACGTTCGGGAAGAACGACTCCAGATAGCTGCGCAGGATCAGGGCGTTGACCAACGGAAGCAGGAGGTAGTCCAACAGCGACGACCACCCGATCACGAAGCCCACATTGGGGTGGATCGTCTCCGAGGCGTAGGTGTAGGCAGAGCCCGCCGAGGGGTAGATCCGCACCATCCGGCCATAGCTGACGGCGGTAAGCGCCATCGCGATCATGGCCAACAGGTAGGCGCTCGGGACAACGAAGTTGGTCTCATCAGAGACAATGGCGAAGGTGTCGAAGACGACCGTCGGGGTCATGTAGCCAAGTCCAAGGCCGACAATGGCCCACATCCCCAAGGACCTGCTCAGATGTGCTGATGTATCCGACACTCATACCTCCCAGTCGAGTGAAACCACGTGCGAGACTGCCCGGTTCGTCCAGGCAGTCGGCAGCCAGTGCATCCGAAAACAGGGTCCAGCGTCAAGGGTTAACGACGAATCTCGACGTAAGGAAGCCGATGAGCGGTTGATTCCGTCTGCCAACGCCGACGGGTGGAAGCAGAAGGCAGTCCCGGCCCAGACCGCTTCGACGCCCGGCCCGCACCCGGGCCGAGGGAAGAGACCCACCGGTGGTGAGGATCGGTGGTGGTCCGGGCGTGCTTGAATCACCACGTCACGTGCCGCCGATCGCCGGGAGGACCCCATGGCCCGCAAGACCTACACCGGACCGCTGCTCGATGTCTCCTTCGATGGTGCTCTCTGTGAACACGCGGCCGAATGCGTACGAGGCATGCCCTCGGTCTTCGATACGTCAGAGCGGCCCTGGATCAACCCGGAGACGGCAACCACGGCCGAGTCGGCCGAGGAACTGCGGCTTGTGGTGGGCCGCTGCCCGTCGGGTGCACTGCTGATCGAAGAGCACCCATGACCGACGTGCGCGTCGTCGACAACCCGGAAGCCGCGCGCTTCGAGGGCTGGGTCGGCGATGCGCTGGCCGGCTTCGCCGAATACCGGCTGCGCGGAGACCGGATCGTGTTCACCCACACCGAGGTGGACCCGGCGTACGCAGGTAGAGGCGTCGGCACAGCCATCGCCCACGCGGCTCTCGACGCCGTGCGGGCCGACGGCGAGCTTCACGTTGTGCCGCTCTGCCCGTTCATCAAGGCATGGATAGACAAGCACCCCGCCTACGCCGACCTGGTCGCGACCTGACGGCCACCCTCTAGGGAATCAGCGCCAGCTTGCCCTGCGCCTTGCCGGACTTGAGGTATTCATGCGCAGCCCGCGCCTGGCTCAGCGGGAAGGTCCGGTCGACGATGACCTTCAGTTCGCCTCGGCCGGCAGCCGCGACGAGCTCGGCACGCGCAGCGGCGCGGGTCGCGGCACCGGGGCCACCGCCCGCCAACGCATGGATCCCGAGCTCGGGCGCGCGCCCGAAGGCGGCGATCGTGGCGATCCGGTTGCGGTCGGCCACCAGCTCGATGGAGGTGTCGACGGCCTCGTCGGTGCCGACGGTGTCGAGCGCGACGTCGACCGTGTCGGTCATTGCGCGCACCCGATCGGCCAGGCCGGGGCCGTAGGCGACCGGCTCACCGCCAAGCGCCCGGACCTCATCGTGTCGCTGGGGTGCCGCCGTACCGATGACGCGCGCGCCGCGGGCGACCGCCAGTTGCACGACCATCGAGCCGACGCTGCCGGATGCCCCGTGCACCAGGACGGTGTCCGCCGCGGTCACTGCGGTGGTGGTGATCAGGTCGACGGCGGTGCCGCCAACGAGCAGCAGGCCGGAGGCCTCCTCGAAGCTGAGCGAGTCGGGCTTGGCGAATACGTCGCCTCGATCTGCGACGACGTAGGCCGCATAGCCGCCGTTGACGCTGTAGCTCAGCACCGCGTCGCCAACCGCGAGCAGGTCGCCGGCCGGCTGATCGGCACCCAACTCAGCGACCACACCGCTCACCTCGAAGCCCAGCCGCATCGGCAGCTTCCCCGGGTCGGTGCCGAAGCCACCGCCGTAGAGCTTGTGGTCCAGCGGGTTGATCCCAGCGGCTCGCACCTCGATGAGCACCTGCCCGGGCCCTGGCACCGGCCGCTCCACGTCGATGAGCGCGAGCACCTCGGGTTCGCCGTACGCCGTGGCGACCACGGCTCGATTCGCTGTCATGGGTTACCCAACCCGGCCGCTCCGGACGCTATTCCGACGGGGGTCCCGCAGCTGCGGAACCTAAACCGCTAGTACCTCGAGAACTGCGTCGAGGCGGCCGGCTGCCGCGACCGTTCGATCCGGGCGGACGAGCGCGGCCTCGGCGGCGCCCAGCCAGCTTCCGAGGGCCGGGGCCTCCCGGGTCGTCGATACCACGACCTCGCCCGCGCCGAGCCGCCCCACAGTCAACGCGGGCGCATCGGCGTGGACCACGAGCGCGAACCCATTGCCGGCAAGCTCGTCGAATCTGCGCCCGTCCGCCAAAACGACGTTGGGACACAAGGTTCCTGCTAGTCCCCCGCGCCATCGCCTGCGACGGTTTAGCCTCGACGGCGCCAGGACCGGCGTTGCACTAGTGATCACGCGTTGACGCACTCCGGGGAGATAAGCGAGCAATGGGACGAGCACGCGCCTCAACCGATCTCCGGTACGCCCCCACCCGGTCATCGAGAAGCCGACCACCATCGCCAGTCGGATCATCGCGCGGGCGTGCCGCCGTCGCTCGATCTCGTAGGTGTCTAGGGACCGGGCGCCCAGTCTGCCGCTGAGCACCCCGGCCAGTTTCCAGGCAAGGTTGGCCGCATCGCGCACTCCCGCACCCAGTCCCTGACCGATGAACGGCGGGGTCAGATGAGCGGCGTCGCCCAAGATGAACACGCCGCCGCGGCGCCATCTGTCGGCCAACTGCGCGCGGAAGGTGTATTCCCCCACCCGGAGGATCTCGAGACCCTCAACGTCGGCCACCCAGGGCCGCAGCAAAGGAGTGAGGCCCTCCAAGGTCGCGTAACTGCTCATCTGCTCACCGTCGAGCAACTCGAATTCCCAACGGTGGCGCGTGGCGCCAATCCGCATGTAGGTAGCGGCCCGGCGACTGTCACAGACTTGGTGGACACCACTCCAGTGGCCAAGCTCGCGGGTGGTCGCCACGTCCACAACCAGCCACCTCTGCGCGGGGAACCCGAGATCCTTCATCTCGGCACCGATGCTGGCTCTGGTCAGGCTGTTTGCGCCGTCACACCCAAGCACGAAGCGTGGGCGCGCGGTGTAGGTCAGCCCTGTTCCCCGCTCTAGATAGTCGACCTCCGGATGTGCGGGGTTGACGATGCGGACGCCGGTGACCTCGACGTTCCCCACAAAGGTGACCAGCTCCAACTCGGCCATCCTTCGACGTAGGACCGCTTCCAGTTCAGGTTGATCGAACATGTTGGCCTGCGGAAACCCATTGGACGTGGTCGGCTCGGTCCGGGAGAAGGTGGCGAGGGTTCGGTACTGCGGTGACATCAGCCGTAGGCCGGCTCCAGGCAGCGTGATGGCGGCGAACTCGTCTGCCACGCCGAGCATCCCCAGAATGCGGTAGACCTCGTCGTCAAGGTGCACAGCGCGCGGCTGGGGGTAGACCTCGAGCCACCGGTCGAGCACCAGGGTTCGGACGCCGGCCTGGGCCAACAGAATCGCTGCCGTCACGCCGGTCGGCCCCGCACCGATCACCACCACCTCTGGCTCGTCCGCCTTCTCGGCACGCGGCCCACCGCGGCTGCCGGACGTGCTCACCGGGGGGTCCCGGGCGCGCTGCGGACTACGGTTCGCTGCCGCCCCAGATCGAGAGTGCCGTCACCGGTAACTACCTGAACCTCCACGACGTCGCCATCGGACAGATACTTCGGATTCTTCGCCTGAGCCTTGAAGAACGCCCGCCACTTCGTTGCGGGCGGCAGGAGTGCGCCGAGGATCTCAATGGGCCTGGCAGGTGCCTTGAGCGCCGTACCGCCCGGGGTCCCGGTGAGCACCAGGTCACCGGCCTCCAGCGGTTGGAAGCCGGCAAGGCTCTGGAGTGCCTCCAGCGGCGGGTAGAGCATGTCCTCGGCAACCACCGCGCTCTGCCGGAGTTCGCCGTTGACCCACAAGTTCAGCCGCAACTCGCCGAACCGCTCCCAGTCGCCCGCCTCGAGAAGCACTAGGCGGGGACCGGTCGGGGTGAAGGTCGGATACGACTTCGCCTCGAAGAATTGGGTCTTGGGTAGTTGCAGATCACGGGCGGATACATCGTTGGTGACAACGAGGGCGCCGATGTGGTCGGCAATGTTCTTGTCGCTGAGCGCCGTGCCCACCGGGATGTCTTTGCCAATGACGAGACCGATCTCGGCCTCGTAGTCCAGGAAACGGACATGTGCGGGCGCGACGATGTTGTCGGACGGTCCGCTGATCGAGTGGGATGTCTTTCGGAAGAAGGTCAAGGGGACTGTGTCGGGATCAAACCCGGAGTCCTTGATGTGGCTGACGTAGTTGGTCATTTGAGCGACCACCCGGCACGGCGAGGTGACCGGTGACTGGCGGGCGCTTTGCGGCAACTGGCTCGGTTCAAGTGCGGACGCCTTGGTGATCGCTGCTCGATCGGCGAGGAGTTGGCCCGTGGTGAGGGCCGTGGTGTCGATCCGGATGCCGGTCGTGGCGGACTTCTCGACGAACCACTGGTCGTCGATGCGGGTGATGTTGATACTCATGACCGGGCCACCTTCAGCAGTCCGCGCACTCGGTTCCAGTCGAGTTCGTCATCGGTCTCGCGCAACGACGTCAGCAGAGCCCGAGCCTCCGCCAACGAGTCCTTGCCGAGCTTGATCCCAAGGAAGTCATTGGTAACCGGTGGGCCCCACTGGGCCAGTCCGGAGGCAGTCATGGGTGCCCAACCAGGTTCGAGACTCGCATCGAACAAGTCCCCGTCGGTGAAGTGCTCCACGAGGAACCCTCGATCGTCGCGCCAGTAGTCGAAGAGTTGACTGCCCTGGATATGGCGGCCGATACCCCATGACCGGTGGTAGCCGAGGTCCCGCAGATACTCTCCGCCCGCCGCCATCGCGTCGAGGTCGGCCACTTGGTAGGCGGAGTGCACATATCGGTTGCTCGGGCCGAGGGTCATCGCGAGAGTGTGGTGGTCGGTGGGCTCGTCTCCTCGGTCACATCGGATGAAACTCATCGTCGGCCCCTGGTCGCGCTGGCCCTCATAGAAGAGGAAGTCGCTGACGATGAGCCCCAGGTTTTCCAAGTACCAATCCAACGCTCGGCGGTAGCGTGTCGACTGAAGGACCACATGACCCAGGCGCTCCACGCGTGCAGGCTCGCGCGGCGGACGCTGGGTTTGGTTCGTGCGTGGCGCGTCCGAGCCGGCGTTGTGCAGGAGGGGCACCTGTCCCGGGAGTTCGGGCAACTCGTGGGTGCCTGACACGACCCGAACTCGCGTGCCACTGGGATCGACGGTGTCCAGCACTCGACCACCGAGCGTCTCCGGCAGCTCAGCGACAGTGCCGCCGGTCCGGGTGGAAAGGCGTTCCAGGTCGGACTCGTCTGCGGCCTGGAATGCGGCGGCGCTGAATCGTGACTTGGACCCGCGCCGGATGATCACCGCAGGGGAGCCGGGGCGGCGGCCGCGCAGATGTAACTCTTCGGAGCTCTGGAAGCTAGTGGTGAATCCGAATGCTCGCGCGAAAGCGCCGGCCGCGACCAGGTCGGGCTTCTCAAATTCGAGCCACGCGAGGTCGCGCACCTTGATGACCGGGTTCTTCGCCCGCCCTGGATGCTCGCCGGATAGGGCACCTTGCTCGCTGTGCAGGTCGCGGTGTGTGTGGTGGTTCGCCATGACGACTCCAATCGTTATCTGACGAAAGCGTCACATACGGGTGGATCGTCAGTCAAGTTCATCTGACGGAATCGTCAGAAGTGCTGTTCTGCCCTACGCTGGATGACGAGGAGGTGCAACATGTCGGAGAACATCGCGCCCGCGGCCCTCAAACGCGGTGAGCGGCGCAGGGCCAAGACGCGGGCCGCGCTGATCGGGGCGGCTCAGCAACTGATCGCAGAAGACCGCACGAACGTCGCAGTGTTGGAGATCACCGAACTGGCAGACGTGGGCTTGGGCTCGTTCTACAACCATTTCCGCAAGCAAGGATGAGCTGTTCGATGCGGCTGTCGAGTCGGCCCTGGAGTTGCAGGGTGCTGTCCTCGACCAGTGGAGCGCTTCGATCGAAGACCCGGCAGAAGCCTTCGCCCGCAGTTTTCGCTTGACGGGCCGAGTCCATCGGATTCTTCCGGAAGTGAGCCGTGTCTTGTTGAACCGCGGAGCCGGGCTGATCGACTCCGCAAGCGGCTTGGCTCCTCGCGCGCTGCGAGACATCGAGCGGGGGTGCTCGGCCGGAAGGTTCTCGGTGCGCGACCCCCAATCGGCACTGCTGATCGTTGCTGGCGCAGCGATAGTGCTCGGCCACTCGATTCATGGCCACCCCGACGTCGATGACAGCGCCCTCACCGACCAGGTCACCGAGGATCTGTTGCGCATGCTGGGCCTGCCAGCTGACGAGGCGGTCCGGCTGAGTGGGCTCGCCCTACCAGACGTCCGCGCGCTGCTCGGCGAGGCATTGCCCCACCTCGACGCCGCGAACTAGCCGCGCGCAGTTCCCATCCGCTGGAGCACACATGGGTGCTTGCGGGGCAGGTCGTCGCCGGCGTCGCGCTGGCCTAACATTCGGAGGCTTGCTCGTGGGATTCCTAGCCGGGTCTTTCCTGCCCGGTGCAAGAGGTCGCCTCGTCAGCGGCTCCTCACCCTCGGCGGCATGGTCAATATCGGCGTCCTTACTCAAGCCAAGCACCCCGCCTTCACCAACGAAGCACTCGAAGTGTTCCTTTGGGCGGGAGAGGCAAGGCGGAAACAGGCTAGACCGCGTCGGCTTCCTCGCCCTTCACGACCGCCGCAATCACCTCGGCCATCTCCTCGACCGACATCGACCCAGTGCTCAAGGCCACCTTGTCAGCCAGCGAGGGGCTGTAGCCCCGCAACTGCACGTCGGTCAGGTTGCGCCAGATGGGAAGCAACGTCTGTTCTCCCGCGACGGTCCGAGTGACCAGGCCGTCGAGTTCGTGGTTGGTCCAGCCCTTCGAGAAGAACTGCTCCGAGAGCACCACCACGCCAAAGCGGCTCGACCGGATGCCCTGGTCAATCTTGCGGCGCAGGCTGTCCCCGACCCGCAGTTCGGTCTTGTCGCCAGACCGTCACCCCCAAGGCAGTGCCTTGAAGGTGCTCAGCAGCCTGGCCCTCCACACTCCAGATTCAAGCCACATCTGCCAAAGGGCGGCCGCCGTTGCTGCAGCCGGTGGGCGTACACAGGCAGGTATGGAGGACAAGTTGCTGGCGGCTTTGTGCATGACCGCCCTCGACGTCGCCCTCGAGGAATGGCAGGCCGACACCAACTCTCGGGCCCTGGACGCCCTCATCGATCAAGCGCTTTCCACCGTCGGCTCCCTCAGATAGCGCCCCGGGAACTCAAGACCCGGACCGGAGCCCGCCGCTGAAATCGGACCGGCCTCGATCCCTACCCACCGCCCAGGGCGAACCGCCCAGCTCAGCCCTGGGCCATGTCGACGAACCGGGAGTAGTGGCCCTGGAAGGCGACGGTGATGTCGCGGGTGGGGCCGTTGCGGTGCTTGGCGACGATCAGGTCGGCTTCACCTGGGCGTTGGGACTCGCGCTCGTAGGCGTCGTCACGGTGGAGAAGGATCACCATGTCCGCGTCCTGTTCTAGTGATCCGGACTCGCGAAGGTCGGCCATCATCGGGCGCTTGTCGGCGCGCTGCTCGGGGCCACGGTTGAGCTGGCTGAGGGCGATGATCGGGACCTCGAGCTCCTTGGCCAGCAGTTTGATCTGGCGGGAGAACTCCGAGACCTCCAGCTGACGAGACTCGACCTTGCGGCCCGAACTCATCAGCTGCATGTAGTCGATCACGATCAGCTTGAGGTCGTGGCGCTGCTTGAGGCGCCGGGCCTTCGAGCGGATCTCCATCATCGTCATGTTGGGGCTGTCGTCGATGAAGAACGGGGCCGCCGAGACCTCACTCATCTTGCGCGCCAGCCGCTGCCAGTCGTCGTCGGACATGTTGCCGTTGCGGATGTGGTTGAGCGGCACCCGCGCCTCTGCCGAAAGCAACCGCATGGTGATCTCGGAGCGGTTCATTTCCAGGCTGAAGATCACGCTGGTCATGTTGTTGTGGATCGATGCCGCCCGGCAGAGGTCCAGCGCCAGCGTGGACTTACCCATGGCGGGTCGCGCGGCGATGATGATCATCTGCCCCGAATGCAGACCGTTGGTCAGGTCGTCGAGATCGGCGAACCCGGTCGGTACGCCGTAGAGCCCGGCCTCGCGGTTGCCGATCGCCTCGATCTCATCGAGGACGCCTTCCATGATGTCCGACAGCGGTGCGTAGTCCTCGCTCGCACGCTTCTCGGTGACTTGGTAGACCTCGGCCTGCGCGGCATCGACCACGTCGTCGACCTGGCCCTCGCCCGCATAACCCAACTGGACGATCCGGGTGCCGGCCTCGACCAGCCGCCGCAGCACCGCCTTGTCGTGGACGATCGTGGCGTAGTAGCCCGCGTTGGCCGCGATCGGCACATTTGCAGCCAGCGTGTGCAGATAGGGAGCGCCGCCCACCCGCTGCAACTCGCCCCGACGCTGCAACTCGCTGGCCACGGTGATCGGGTCGGCCGGCTCGCCGCGGCCATAGAGATCGACGATCGAGTCGTGGATGACCTCGTGGATCGGGCGGTAGAAATCCTGGCCCCGCAAGGCCTCGGTGACCTCGGCGATCGCGTCCTTGCTGAGCATCATCGAGCCGAGGACGGCTTGCTCGGCCGCCATGTCTTGTGGCGGGGTGCGATCGTTTCCGAAGCGGGGACGCTCGCCCGGCTCGAACGGCATCGGGCCGTCGCCCCAGGCGTCGCCGATCTGGTCCACAACTGCCCCGGCGAAGGGCTCGGAGGGTCCGTCCTCGGTGATGCTCATGCCTCCCCTTCAGGTCATCGCGAAGCGCTCGGAAGAGACGCTAGAGGTCGCCACCGACATCCACGGACCGGGCGCTGGCCGGTGAATGGGGGAAGTGCGACGGCGTGACGCTACGTCGGAAAGGCCCAGCTCGCCACCCCAGTTGTCCACAGGGGAGACCAACAGCTGGGGATAACTGGACATGGCCCGTGGACGACACGCCGCAGGGTGTGAACGGGCGCTGTGGATGACTCCTCGTCGACTTTCGTTACCTTGCCTCTGACCTGCGGGTATGTGTCTCTGACGGTCAAGTGGGAGAACTTTCCGGGCACTATTTCGTCCAGCGTCTCGGTTGCTGGACGGCGGTGTTGGTTTGTCGATAAACCGCGGTTGCTAGTCCGGTTCTTCACAGTTTTTACTTTTCGTAGGGGATTACCGTGATACGGAGCTGAGGCGCGCTGCGACCCCTGTGACCGTGGAGCTAGCCTGAGGCGGGTGTGGCGAGCAGAGGACCGCGAAATCCTGCGACTGGCACTCCCCGCCTTCCTGACCCTCGTCGCCGAGCCGCTCTTCCTGATTGCCGACAGCGCCATCATCGGACACCTCGGCATCGTCCCCCTGGCCGGCCTCTCGATCGCCGCCACGATCATGTCGATCACCGTCGGGATGTGCATCTTCCTGGCCTACGGAACGACCGGGATCGTCTCTCGCAGTCTCGGTGCCGGCAACCTCAAGGCCGCACTCGCCTACGGCGTCGACGGGCTCTGGCTGGCCGCAGCCATCGGCAGCTGCATCGCCGTTGCGGGGGTGGCCGCTGCTCCGTGGTTGACCGCGCTCTTCGACGCCACCTCCGCTGTTCATGAAGCGGCCACGACCTACCTTCGGATCGCGATACTCGGCGCGCTGCCTCTGCTCCTGGTACTCGCTGCGACCGGTGTCCTACGCGGCCTCCAAGACACCCGGACACCACTGAAGGTGGCTATCGCCGCCAATGTGGCGAACGTGGGCCTGAACCTCCTTTTCGTCTACGGCTTCCAGCTCGGGATCGCCGGGTCCGCCTGGGGCACACTGGTTTGCCAAACGGGTTCGGCCATCGCGCTGGTCTGGGTCGTGGTCCGCGGCGCCCGCCACGAGGGCGCCAGACTCCTACCTTCGCGGGTCGGCCTGGTCGCGTCCGGTCGCGCCGCCGTCCCGTTGCTGGTTCGCTCGCTCTCCTTGCAGGCCGCCCTCGCCTTCACGACGTACGCCGTCACCTTGCTCGCCGTTGGTCACCAGCAGGCGGTCCAGCTCGCCAGCCACCAGCTCACCTTGGTGATCTGGTTCTTCCTGGCCTACGCCCTAGACGCCGTGGCGATCGCCGCGCAGGCGATCACCGGCCGCTGGCTCGGCGCCGGAGATCTCGCCGCGACCCGGGCGATCACCCGCCGGATGATGGCCTGGGGATTGGGCACCGGCGCGCTGTTGGCCGTGCCGGTCGCGGCAGCGAGCCCGTGGGTCTCTGGGATCTTCACCGAGGACGCCGACGTGGCCGACCTGCTGAGCCGGACCCTGCTGATTGTGGCCCTGGGATTGCCGGTCGCCGGTTTGGTCTTCGTGCTCGACGGCATCCTGATCGGCGCCGGCGACAACCGCTACCTGGCCCTTGCTCAGGTCCTCGCCCTGGTCGGCTACGTCCCGCTGGCTCTGCTCGCCACCTCCACCACGTCGAGCCTGGTGCTGCTGTGGGTCGCCTTCGGGCTCGGCTGGATGTCCATCCGGTGCGTGCTCCTGGTGAATCGTCAGCGGTCCGAGCGATGGCTGCTTACCGGCGCGAACCAAGGCTGAACAGATCACTCCGCTCCAGCCGCACCCGGGAAATGCACCCGGGAAATGCACGACCGGCCGCCCCCGAAGGGACGGCCGGTCGAGGAATGCGGAAGGTCAGGCCGGGATCACGTTGAGAGCGACCACGGCGGAAACCTCGTCGTGCAACCGCACCGACACCCGGTGGGCACCGAGGCTCTTGATCGGGTTGTCGACGGCGATGGTGCGCTTGTCGACATCCTCACCACTCGCATCGGCGATAGCGGCAGCGATCTCGGCAGGGGTCACCGAACCGAACAAACGACCGGCGGCACCGGCGCGAACCTGAAGGTTGACCGGAGCCCCCTCGAGCTTCGCCTTGATCTGCTCGGCGTGCTCCTGGCTGGCCACAGCCTTGGCGGCACGCGACTTGCGCAGCGACTCGACGGTCTTCTCGCCGCCACGGGTCCAGCGGACCGCGAGGCCGCGGGGAACGAGGTAGTTGCGGGCGTAGCCGTCCTTGACCTCGACCACGTCACCGGCGCCACCGAGACCGGTGACTTCCTGGGTCATGATGATCTTCATGTGAATGACTCCTTCATCTAGCCCGGGGTCAGCGGCCGGTCGAGGTGTAGGGCAGCAGAGCGACTTCGCGAGCGTTCTTGACGGCGATCGCGATATCGCGCTGGTGCTGGACGCAGTTGCCGGTTACCCGGCGGGCGCGGATCTTGCCGCGATCGGAGATGAACTTGCGCAGCAGGGTGACGTCCTTGTAGTCGACGCCGCCCGCCTTCTCCTTGCAGAACTGGCAAACCTTCTTCTTGGGCTTGCGGATGACTGCCTTGGCCATTGTGGTGCTCTCCTTATCGAGCCCGGCCGGTGGCTACCGACCGGAATGGTGAATTCGTGGTTGTGCCCGGGCTGATCGATCAGGCGATTCGATCAGAACGGCGGCTCGTCCGACCCGACCCCCGGGGTGGCCCAGGGATCGTCGTTGGACGAGGAGGAACGGGAGGACGACTGGTTGGACGAGGACGGTCCGGAGTTTGCCCACGGATCGTCGCCACCCTGGCCGCCACCAAAGCCGCCACCCGAGCGCTGAGCGCGGGTGACCTTGGCGGAGGCGTACTTCAAGGACGGGCCGACCTCGTCGACCTCGATCTCGAAGACGGTGCGCTTCTCACCTTCGCGGGTTTCGTACTGACGCGACCGCAGCCGCCCCTGCACGATCACCCGCATGCCCTTGGTCAGCGATTCCGCGGCGTTTTCGGCCGCCTGCCGCCACACCGAGCAGGAGAGGAACAGCGCGTCGCCGTCCTTCCACTCGTTGGACTGCCGGTCGAAGGTGCGCGGCGTCGAGGCGATCCGGAAGTTGGCGACCGCGGCACCCGAGGGGGTGAAGCGGAGCTCCGGGTCGTCGACGAGATTGCCGACCACCGTGATGATGGTTTCGCCTGCCATGTCAGGTCTCCCTTTGAGTCGTGGGCCGGGATCGGATGTCCGCCATCGTCCCCGCTCTGCGCCGACTGCGCCATTGGCTCAGCCGCGAGATGTGGACGAAGGTCCGGCCGGGTTGCCTCAGGCGCCGGGCCGGATGACCTTGGTGCGCAGGATCTGCTCGTTGAGACCGAGCTGACGATCCATTTCCTTGACCGTGGCGGGCTCGGCGGTCAGGTTGACCACGACGTAGATCGCCTCGGCATGCTTGTTGATCTCATAGGCCATCCGGCGGCGGCCCCACACGTCGACGTTGTCAACGGTGCCGCCGTCATTGGTGACGACCTTGAGGAACTTATCGAGCTCGGTGGCTACCTTGCGCTCGTCGACGGTCGGATCCATGATGACCATCACTTCGTAGGCACGCACAGCTATCCCCACCTCCTCTGGACTCAGGCGACCGCGGGCGTTCCGCGGCAGGAGGGCTGTTGTGTGTGCGAGCAGCGGCCGGGAGGCCGTCGCTGCGACAGATCAAATTAACAGGGGCGCGCCTCGGGTCGATAATCGCCGGTGCCCGCCTCTTGTCGCTCTCACCCGCCCCGTCACGAGGCCACTGCGCCCTAAGGTGTGCCGATGGAGCCTTCCCCAGCCACTCTCACCCACGAGAACCTCGCTGACGCGCGCGCCCGCGTCGGCGAACACGTGCCGGTCTCGGCGGCAATCCGCTGGCCGCTGCTGGAGGAGGTCACCCGCACCGAGACCTGGGTCAAGCACGAGAACCACAACCCCACCGGAGCCTTCAAGGTGCGCGGGGGGATCAACTTCCTGGGCCGGCTGGCCGAGCGCGGGGAGCTGCCCCGGGGCATCATCGCGGCCACCCGTGGCAACCACGGTCAGTCCGCGGCGTACGCCGGCGCGCTACATGAGCTGCCGGTGACGATCGTCGTGCCGCACGGCAACAGTCCGGACAAGAACGCCGCCATGGCCGGCTTCGGGGCCGAGGTTCTGGTGCACGGCCGCGACTTCCAAGAAGCCCGCGAGTACGCCGGCGAGCTGGCCCGCGAGCGGGGGCTGCTCCCCCTCCCGGCGTATCACCCGTGGCTGATGGAGGGCGTGGCCACCTATGCCGCCGAACTCCACGAGCAAGTGCCGGACCTGGACACCGTCTATGTGCCGGTGGGGATGGGCACCGGGATCTGCGGCAACATCGCGGTCCGAGACCTGCTCAACGTGACCACCGAGGTGGTCGGGGTCGTGGCCGACCGCGCTCCGGCGTACGCCCTGAGCCACGCCGCGGGACACCCGGTCGACACCGACTCGGCCGACACGTTCATCGACGGGGTGGCTTGTCGGACCCCGGACCCCGCGGCGGTCGCCGACATGCGCGGGGCGAGCCGGTTCGTCCGCGTCTCCGAACAGCAGGCGGCCGACGCGATGGCCGTGCTCTATCGCACCACCCACAACCTGCCCGAGCCCGCAGCCGCCATCGCCACCGCGGCACTTCTCGCCGAGAAGGAGCGTCAAGCCGGTCGCCGGGTGGCCGTCGTGATGAGCGGTGGCAACTGCGATTGGTCGGTGCTGAGCACCGCGATGGGGACCGGCCCGACCGGCTAGCCGAGTCGCTCGCGCAGCCAGGCGAAATCGGCGCGGTGCTCTTCCGCGCCCCCCGGGGTCTCGCAGATCACCGGGGCACCGGCGTCGCGGACCACGCCCGCAAGCAGCTCCGGATCGATCAGCCCGGCACCGAAGTTGGCGTGCCGGTCGGCTCCGGAGTCGAAGGCGTCGCGGGAGTCGTTGCAGTGCACCAGGTCGATCCGACCGGTGATCGCGCGGAGCTCGTCGACAGCCCGGTCCAACCCGATTCCGCCGGCGTGCGCGTGGCAGGTGTCGAGGCAGAAGCCGACCATCTCGGCCCCTGGCGCCGACTGGATCGCCTCCCAGGTGCGGGCGATCCGGTCCAGGTGCCGGGCCATCGCGTTCTCGCCTCCGGCGGTGTTCTCCAGCAGCAGCGGAACCTTCAGGTCGGTCGCCTCGATCGCCTTACGCCAGTTGTCGAAGCCCTTCTCCGGATCGTCGTCGGTGCCGACATGACCGCCATGGACGATCAGTCCCTTGGCGCCGATCGAGGCGGCGGCATCGATGTGCTGCTGCAGCAGCTTGCGGCTCGGGATCCGGATCCGGTTGTTGGTCGTGGCGACATTGACCAGGTACGGCGCGTGCACGTACAGCTCGATTCCGGCGGCCTCCGCGTCCGCGCGCAGCCCCTCGGCGCCGCCGGCGTACTCGAAGGACGGGCCCTTGTAGCCCTGCGGGTTGCCCAGGAAGAACTGCACGAGCGTGGCGCCGCGGGCCTGTGCCTCGGCGATCGGGTCGGCCTGCTCGACGTGGGCACCGATGGGGATACTCATAATCCGCAAGTCTGCCAGCC
This sequence comes from Nocardioides sp., assembly GCA_037046605.1. Taxonomy (GTDB): domain Bacteria; phylum Actinomycetota; class Actinomycetes; order Propionibacteriales; family Nocardioidaceae; genus Nocardioides. Next base: position 49,793 of record JBAOHF010000013.1, on the reverse strand, counting down.
GCCGGTGTTCCGGCCGCACGCGACGGCCACCGCGTAACGGGCGGGGTGGGTGACCCGGAGTCTCAGATCTCGAATGCCGGCGTGGCCAACTGGGCGTCCTCGCCGAGCAGGATCAGCCGCACCATGCCGGACGGCAGGCCGGAGAACTCGAAGCGGCCCAACGGGTCGGCCGATGCCTCCAGGACGCCGGCTTCCCCGTCTCCATCCAGCTCCAGGACCCGCACGGTGACTTGTCCGGGGGGCACCACCCAACCGTCCAGCCGAGTCAGCCGCCGTCCCGCCGCCTCGTCGCTGGCCACTCTCACGAGCAGATCGATGTGGTCGTAGGCGAAGCGCAACGTGTACGCCGAGGAGGCGCCGCGCGCGCCGGCGGGCACGCCGCTGCGTTCGATCAACTCCAACAGCTCCAGATCCAGCTCCAGTGCCGACAGGTCCACCTCCGAACGAGCCGCACGCTGCATCCGTTCGATCATCCCGTCGGGCATCGGATCGAAGCGGTCGTAAATCCGGGCCAGATCCTCGAGTTCGCCGGTCATGGCTGGCCACCCTTCCGGTCGGCGTTTGATTGGCTCGCTGTCGGTAGAGCGGCGTTCGGTCGATCATCACGCGACCACTGGTGGTCCACGGTGCCCTCCTTGAGCAAGAGCTCCTTGAGCTTGGATAAACAGCGACCGCGGGTGGGCCCGATGCTCCCCACCGGCATGTCCAGGTGTTCGGCGACAGCCTTGTAGTCGGGCCGATGTTCGAAGGCGACGATCCGCAGCAGCCGTTGGCAGCGCTCGTCGAGTTGGTGGAGCGCGGCCCAAATCCGGGCGTCCCCGTCGCGCGCCAACGCGAGCTCCTCGGCCGAGCTCTGGTGTGGCAGCCGCAGCGCCAGCCCCTCGTCGTCGGTCGCGGTTACCTTGCGACTGCGATTGGTGACCCGCCATGCCTCGCGTCGTGCCGCCGTGGTCAGCCAGCCGCCGATCGCGGTCGCCTCCCGAATCGAGGACCGGCTGCGCACCAAGGCCAGCCAGGTCGTCTGCACCACATCCTCCACCTGGTCGTGATCCAGCCGATAAGCACGCACGACGTGCCAGAGGACGGGCGACATCACCGCGATCAGATCGTCGAGGCCGGAATCGTCGCCGTCGAGCCAGCGACCGCAGTGCGAGGCGGCCTCGCGCCACACGCTCGCGGACTCCTCCGCATCACCGGTCGGCTCCTCCATGGCGCTCCTCATCGCGCTCGGTGGTCGGGCCGTCCGGATGGTCACGGCCCCTAAGAGCAGCCACCAACCGCCCTGATACGGGCGACCAGACCGGCTGCCGAGCTTGTTTCCGTTGCTGATCTTGCCGCGTCCAGCGGGAATTCGCCTCCCCATCCGGCCCCGGTGTCTCCAGCTGCGCTGCCCGCTCAACAGCGGAGACGGGAAAGTCCAAAGATGTTCACGGACCCGGTATCTGGCCGAACCCGGCCCGCTCTTGGAGGACAACCCAACCGCGATGACACGCGGTGGGCCAAGAGAGTCGGCGTGCTCGGGTCTCCACACCGTCACGGGGGTGCGGTGCGGACGGCCCGAGCCGCCGGTCCACCGGACGAGAGGCATGGAACCGGCGCACACCGGGCCGTCGACCAGCTCGGACATGGCGTGGTGAGGCCACCCGGAGCCCGGTAGCCTGCAGCGGTGACTTCTCCCGCCGTACGACCGATCAGTGCGGCCGAGCATCTCGACTTCATCGCTTCCCGCCGCTCGGCGAGCTTCCTGCAGACACCCGCTTGGGCCAGCGTCAAAACCGAGTGGCAACACGAGTCGTTGGGTTGGTTCCAGGGCAGTGAACTGGTGGGAGCGGGGCTGGTGCTCTACCGGCGACTGCCGAAGCTGACCCGCTCGCTGGCCTACCTCCCCGAGGGTCCGGTGCTCGACTGGGAATCCGACAAGGTCGGCGACGACCTGGGCGCCTGGCTATCCCCGATGACCCAGCACCTCCGCTCGGCCGGCGCCTTCGGCTGCCGGATGGGGCCACCGGTGGTGACCCGGCGATGGAGCGCGGCACAGATCAAGGACGGCATCGCAGACCCAGCCGTGCGTCGGCTGGGCGAGATCACCCCGTTGACACCTTCCCCTGGTGGCGCTCGCATCGTGTCCGCCTTGCGCGAGCTCGGCTGGCGCTCGCAAGCCGTCGAAGGCGGCTTCGCCGCCGGACAGCCACAGCACGTCTTCGTCGTACCCCTCCGGACCATCGACGGCACCGCCCGGAGCGAGGCCGAGGTCCTGGCCGGAATGAATCAGCTGTGGCGACGCAACATAAAGAAAGCGGAGAAGTCCGGGGTCGAGGTGGCAGTCGGCTCGCGCGAGGATCTGCGCTCCTTCCACGAGCTCTACGTCCATACCGCCGCCCGAGATCACTTCACGCCGCGGCCACTCGGCTACTTCACCACCATGTACGACGCACTCAGTGCCGAGGACCCTGACCGAATCAAGGTCTGGTCGGCGCGGCACGAGGGGGATCTGGTCGCGAGCACGCTGTCGATCCGCGTCGGTGCGCACGCGTGGTACTCCTACGGCGCCTCGTCCACCGAGAAGCGTGAGGTCCGTGGTTCCAACGCGGTGCAATGGGCGATGATGCGCGATGCGCTCTCCGCCGGAGCCGATGTCTACGACCTGCGCGGCATCACCGACACCTTGGCTGCCGATGACCCGCATGTCGGGTTGATCCAGTTCAAGGTGGGCACCGGAGGCGAGGCTGTGGAGTACGCCGGCGAGTGGGATCTACCCCTCAACCGGCCGCTGTACAAGGCTTTCGAGATCTACACCAAGCGCCGCCGATGACCACCTCTACGAGCGGACGGGAGCAGGCATCGTGAGCTTGGTACTGCAGGTCGACGGGGATCGCTGGCGCGCGCATCTTCGAGCCACCGCACTGCGTACCCCCGGGCTGGTCCCGGTCGCCAAGGGCAACGGCTACGGCTTCGGGCTGGCCAGCCTCGCCCGCCGGGTCCAATGGCTGGCCGCCCAGATCCGGCCGGAGACCGAGGACCCGAGCCTGGGCGACACCATCGCGGTCGGCACCTACGACGAAGTCGCCGCGGTGGCTTCTCGCTGCGAGGCCGCCATCGTCGTCCTCACCCCGTGGCGCCCGTTCATCGCGCTGCCCCAGTCCCAATCCTCACGGTTGATCCACACGATCGGCCGCCAAGAGGACCTGCTGGCGCTGGCCGAGCTCGACCCCCACGCGCGGGTGGTCCTGGAGCGGGCGACCTCGATGCGCCGCCACGGCTTCGACGCCGCCGGTTTGCGGCACGCCGCACGGGCGGCTCGCAAGCTGTCGGTGCGCGTGGAAGGGGTCGCCTTCCATCTGCCACTCACGGCCGGCGCGCACCTTTCGGAGGTGCATCGGTTGATGACCGACGTCGTGGCCGCCGATCTCGCCCCGACCACTGTCTGGGTCAGCCATCTCTCGCCCGAAGAGCTCGCGACCTTGCGCGCCACCTATGCCGACTTCCGGATCCGACCGCGGATCGGCACCGAGCTGTGGCTTGGTGACCGGGGCGCGTTGCGGCCGCGAGCCACCGTGCTCGACGTACACCCGATCGACCGCGGCGAACTATTCGGCTACCGCGGCCGGGCCGCGCCCCGAGCCGGTCACCTGGTCGTGGTCAGCGGCGGCACCGCGCACGGCATCGGACTGGAGGCACCTACCGGTGAACTCTCCTTCAAGTCCCGCGCCGCCAGCATCGCTCGCGGCGGCTTGGACGCGGCCGGTCTGGTGCGTAGCCCGTTCCTGATCGACGGCAAGCAGCGGCTCTTCGCCGAGCCCCCGCACATGCAGGCCTCGATGCTCTTCCTCCCGGTCGGCTCGCGGGTTCCCCAGGTGGGCGACCGGATCGACGTCCGGCTGCGCTTCACCGCCACCACGTTCGACCGCGTCGAGCTCAGCTGAGCTCGGCCGCGTCGCGGACCGGCAGTTGGGCCAGCGGGACCCGCACCACCGGATCGCGTCCGGGCCGGAGGATGTCGACAGACACCATCGCGACCAGGTAGAGCTCACCCAGCACGCGTAGCGCGATCGCTACCCAATACAGCGGGGACTGCGCGCCATCGGCGCCGGTGATGTACTCACCGAGGTACCACCACACCGCCATCCAGTAGAAGACCTCGGTTGCCTGCCAGATCAGCAGGTCGCGCCAGCGGGGCCTTGCCAGCACGGCCAGCGGGAGCAACCAGAGGACGTACTGCGGCGAATACACCTTGTTCACCAGCAAGAACCCGGCCACCAGGAGGAAGAAGAGCTGGGTGAACCGCGGACTGGTCGGCGCCGCGAGACCGAGGGTCAACACGACCAGGCACCAACCCGCGAAGAAGGCCAGCGAGATGTCGTTGATCAATCCCACGTCCACCGGGCCGCGCACCTGGGACCAGACCAACCACAACGAGCCGAGGTCGGCGCCGCGATCGGAGTTGAAGGACCAGAAGACCCGCCACGCATCCGGTCCGGTGACGAAGCCAGGGGCATTGACCACCACCCACGTGATTGCGGCGGCGAAGACAGCCCGCGCCAGGTCGGCTGGGCGGCGTTCCCTGAGGCAGATCACCACGAGTGCGCCGAGGCCGAAGAGCGGATAGAGCTTGGCCGCCGTACCGAGACCGAGGAACACGCCGGTCCACCAGGCACCGGCCGGACCACCGCGAGCCCACGCCCACAAAGCAGCGGCGACACAGGCCACCGCGACCAGGTCCCAGTTGATCAGCCCGGTGAAGGCGAGTGCGGGCGAAAGCGCAAAGGGCAACGCGTCCCACGGCCGGTGCGGATTGACCCTGGTGAGCAAGCCGGCCGCCAGCAACGCCAAGGCCGCGAAGCCCAGCGCGTTGACGATGACGAAGCCACGCACCTCACGTTGAACGTCGGTCCGCCCCCACAGCTCATCGAGCGGCCGGACAGATCGCTCGGCCAGGACAGGAACACCGACCAAGGCGTGGGTCACCCAAGCGGTTCCGTAGGCCCAATAGGAGATGCCGACGGGGTACTCCATCACGTCGAAGCGGGCGCGCGTCGCCGGGTCGTCGGTGTAGGGCCAAGCCCGCTCGACCATGCCTCGGTCGATGTAGAGGTAGGGAAGGTCGGAGTAGCACATCTGGGCGTAGCGACCCTTGTTGTCGCTCCAAGTGTTCTCATAGCAAGGCGCCTTCTGCACCATGCCGAGCGCGAAACACAGCGCGGTCAGCGCGAGAACCACTCGCAACGGCGTCCACCATCGATGCCGGCCGGCGTGACTCCCGATCGGGCCGCCAATGCCCTCGCTGAGTGCCCGTGCCACTGGGTCGTCCAGGGTGGGGTGCACCCGATCCGGGTCCGGCCGCGCAGAACCAGTCGACGTCTCGAGCCCCCCGGCGGCGTCGGCTCCCGGTGCCTCCATGCCCTCGACCAAGCCGCGACCAGCTAACGCCAGACCCGTGGTGCGGCGGGTTCCGTCGTGGTTGGCGGATCGGTGATCGGGGGTTCGGTTGTCGGCGGTGCGGTGGTGGGCGGGGCCGTAGTGGGCGGCGCGCTCGACGAGGGCGGCGCGCTCGAGGTCGGTGGGGCCGCTGTCTCGGTCGGCTTGGGTGTCTTCTTCGGCTTCGGCGGCACGTAGGGATCGTGCCCGGTGCTCGGCGCCTCGCCGTCCAGGTTCGCCGGCGGCGGGAACTCCTCGACCGGGAGGCCGTCCATGAGGCGGCTCATCACGTCGGTCCACGTGCGTGCCGGATAGGAGCCGCCGAAGTACTCCGGCAGCCAGCCGTCGAGCTGCTCGCGGCCCTTTCCGCGGACATACATGACCGCGGTCGACATCTGCGGGGTGTAGCCGACGAACCAGGCCGAGGAGACATCCCCCTCGGCGTTGGTCGCGGTGCCGGTCTTGCCGGCCGCCGGGCGGCCGAGCGACAAAGCAGCCCGTCCGGTGCCGCCCTTCACCACCTGCTGCAGCGCATAGGAGGTGTCGGCTGCGACCTCCTCGTCGATCGCCTGGGTGCTGGACGCCTGGAAGCGGTAGCGCTCCTCACCGCCACGGTCGACCACCCGCTGCAATACGTGCACCGGTGCGGCCTGGCCGCCGTTGGCGATCGTGGCGTAGGCGTTGGCCATGTTGATGGGGCTGACCTGCGCCGATCCCAGCGAGACACCGGTGACCGGCTCCAGGTCGCCAGTCGCTCGAGGGATCCCCCACTCGGCGCCCTCGGGGCTGGGAATTCCCATCGCATTGGCCGTGGCGACGATCTTCTCCGGGCCACCTGGAATCGCGAGGGTCAGGTCCACGAAGGCGGTGTTGATCGACTCTTCGGCCGCCGAGGTCAAGCTGACATGGCTGCCGTAGGAGTTGTCGCCTTCGTTCTCGATGTCGGTGCCGTCCGGAAGCTCATATGGCGAATTGCCGTCGAAGGTGTCCTTCAGCGAGAAGCCGGACTTCAGCGCGGTGGCGATCGCGAAAGCCTTGAAGGTGGAGCCGGCCATGCCTCCGGCGGACGCCCAGTTGATCTCCGACTTGAGGAAGTCCTGGCCACCGTAGAAGCCGCGCAGGGCACCGGTGCCCACTTCCACCGAGGCCACCGCAACGTGCAGGTTCTTGCCGTAGCCTTCGGGTCGCTGGGCAGCGACGCCCTCCGCCGCGGCCTGCATCGCCTCCGGGGTGAAGGTGGTGGTGATCCGCAGGCCGCCGCCATCGATCTCTTCCTCGCTGAACCCGCGCTGCAGTAGCTCGTTGCGAACCAGCCGAAGCATGTGGCCGCGCTGCCCGCCGTACTGACTGCTCGACCGCACCTTGGGGAACTTCGGCAATCTCAGCTTGGCTTGTGCGGCATCCGCCTCCGAGAGCGTCTTCATCGAAACCATCCCGTTGAGGATGTAGTCGAAGCGTTGTTTGAGGGCGGCCTCGTTGTCGGGTCCGTTCGCCGGATCGAACTGGGTCGGGTTGTTGATCACCGCGGAGAGCACCGTCGCTTCGCGCAGGTTGAGCCTCTTCGCCGGCTTGTCGAAGTAGGTCTGGGCAGCGGCCTGGACGCCGTAGGCGCCGCGGCCGAAGTAGATGGTGTTGAGGTAATCCTCGAGCAGTTGCTCCTTGCTCCGCTGCTGATGCAGCTTGAGCGCCAGGACCGCTTCCTTCACCTTGCGGGTATAGGAGCGCTCACTATTGAGGTAGAAGATCTTGACGTACTGCTGGGTGATGGTCGAGGCACCCTGCGTGTTCTCGCTGGTGGCGTTGGAGAACACCGCCCGCATGATGCCCTTCGGGTCGATGCCGTTGTCGGTCCAGAAGCTGCGGTTCTCGGCCGAAACGACCGCGTCGCGCAGGTACTGCGGCATCTCATCGAGCGGGATGGAGGTCCGGTTCTGTTTGGCGAACCGGCCGAGCTCGGTCTTGCCGTCGGCGTAGAAGATCTTGGTTGTCTGGGTCTCGAAGTCCGTGTTGGGGTCCGGGATGTCGGTGGTCTTGTAGAGGTAAGCGAAGGCGCCGGCACCGGTCACCATGCCGATCAGTCCCAGCACAAGGGTCCAGACCACCAGCCGCTTCACGATGCGCCGGCCGCGTCCGGGCGTCGACGCCTTGGTCACGACGGGGCCCTCGGCTCGGCGCTTGCTCATGGGGTAACTGCTCCTGGGTCGGACGGGATCGCCCGGCGGGGTGGGCGCTTCGATCGAGGGTACGGCGCGGGGGAAGAGCCGCCCAAGTCAGCAGCCCGCCCTCGTGGGAATCCCCGGTCGGCGTCGCCCGAGATATATCGCTACGATAGATCGCATGGCGAGCCGCAGTGACACCATCGAGTTCGCCGTCCTCGGTCTTCTCCACGAGAAACCGATGCACGGTTACGAGTTGCGCAAGCGACTCAACCTGCTGCTCGGGTGGAGCCGATTGCTTTCTTTCGGCTCGCTCTACCCCGCCCTGAAGAAGATGCTCCGTGGCGGCCTACTCGAAGAGAAGACGCCACCGACCACCTCCCTTCGACCCAAGATCGTCTATCGCCTCACCGAGGCCGGCGAGGCGGAGTTCGAACGACGACTGGCCGAGGTCGGGCCGTCGGCTTGGGAGGACGAGACCTTCGGCATCCGATTCACCTTCTTCTCCCGCACCGCCGCCGAGAACCGGCTGCGGGTGCTGGAGGGTCGGCGTACGCGACTGCAGGAGCGACTTGAGCGCGTCCAGACCCAACTCGCGCTGACCGAGAAGGAGATGGACGTCTACGCCACCGAGCTCCAACGCCACGGTGTGGAGTCGGTGGAACGGGAGGTCATGTGGCTCTCGGAGCTGATCAACGCCGAACGCGCCAACCGACCCGAGCAACAGACCTGATCTGAACACCGGCAGCAAGCCAGCAGCACGCAACACCCCGCAGGACCAGCAGCACTCCCAGGAATGAAGGACACGAGTCGGGTCCGGTCGAGGACCGGCCCGACGAACAGAAAGAGGAGCACCCGATGGGTTCCATCCGCGTAGGCATCGTGGGAGTGGGCAACTGCGCCACCTCCCTGATCCAGGGCGTCCACTACTACCGCGACGCTGACCCGGCGGGCACCGTGCCCGGCCTGATGCACGTCGTCTTCGGCGATTACCACGTGCGAGACGTCGAGTTCGTTCTCGCCTTCGACGTCGATGCCAAGAAGGTCGGCTTCGACCTGGCCGAGGCGACCAAGGCGTCGGAGAACAACACCATTCAGATCTGCGAGGTGCCGCCGACGGGCATCATGGTGCAGCGCGGTCCGACGTTGGACGGCCTGGGCAAGTACTACCTGCAGACGATCGAGGAGTCCGACGCCGAGCCGATCGACGTGGTAGCCGCGCTGCGCGAGGCCAAGGTCGACGTGCTGGTCTCCTACCTCCCGGTGGGTTCGGAGGAGGCCGACAAGTTCTACGCCCAGTGCGCCATCGACGCCGGGGTCGCCTTCGTCAACGCGCTCCCCGTCTTCATCGCCTCCGACCCCGAGTGGGCCGCGAAGTTCGAGGCCGCGGGCGTGCCGATCGTCGGTGACGACATCAAGTCGCAGGTCGGCGCCACGATCACCCACCGGGTGCTGGCCAAGCTCTTCGAAGACCGCGGGGTGACGCTGGATCGCACCTACCAGCTCAACGTCGGCGGCAACATGGACTTCAAGAACATGCTCGAGCGGGAGCGGCTGGAGTCCAAGAAGATCTCCAAGACCCAGGCGGTCACTTCCAACCTCAACGGCCCGCTGGCCGGCAAGGTGCACGACCGCAACGTGCACATCGGTCCGTCCGACTATGTCGCGTGGCTCGACGACCGCAAGTGGGCGTATGTCCGCTTGGAAGGTCGGGCATTCGGCGACGTGCCGCTCAACATGGAATACAAGCTCGAGGTCTGGGACTCCCCGAACTCGGCCGGCATCATCATCGATGCCATCCGAGCCGCCAAGATCGCCAAGGATCGTGGCCTCGGGGGCCCGATCATCTCGGCTTCGTCCTACCTCATGAAGTCGCCGCCGGTGCAGTTGCCCGACGACATCGGTCGCGCGCGGGTCGAGGCGTTCATCCGCGGCGAAGAGTAGTCCCGAAGGTTTCGAGATAGTCCAGCGCGTTCCTGTCGCTTCCTCCTACGAGAGATCGACCGGAACGCGCTGGACTATCTTTTTTGTGTCAGGTGATTGACACAAGGTCGGGAAGCGTCGCACACTTCTTTGTATCAAGTTCTAGATACAAGTTGGAGATGGTCACCGTGTTCGCAGGGCTGGCACTCGTGCTGTTGTTGTTGATCCTGTTAGGCCTGGGGATCGTCGCGGTCTTGCTGGTCATGGGCCTCCTCACCCGGGGCAGCCGCCCGGCTCGGGAAGAGCGCGCGGTCTTGGCGGCCAGGTTCGGCGGAGCCTTCGTCGGGCTGATCGGCGCGGTGGTCTTCGCCGGGCTTCCCCGAGTGCTGGGGTTCGATCTCCGGCTCGGCCGCGGCGCGATGCTCGCGCCGATCGTCTTCGGGCTGATCCTGTTGTGCGGGGTGATTGCGGGCGAACTGATCGCGCGGGCCCCGGCCCCTTCGGGCACGCGCTCTGCCTCGCTGGCACCACGACGTGTCATCGACTACGTGCCTGCGGCCTATGGCTACAGCCTTGCGCTGGTGAGCGTCGGGGTGCTCCTGCTGCTGGCCACGACCACCGCTACTGCTGCGGCCGATGACCTGGGTCGCGCCGGTCGCGTACTGCGCAACGTCTGCTCCAACACGATCACTTCATCCCATGGCCCCTACCCGGGCAGCTTCTACGCGGTGCCCTTGGTGCTCGGCTTGATCCTTGCCTTCGCGCTCGCGGCGTACGCCGCTCGGGTCGCTGTCCTGCGGCCTCGAGGCGACCTCTCCCGGCTGGGGGCCGACTACCTCCGCAAGCGCTCGGTGGCGGCCGTGGTCGGCGCCCTCGGCTTGGCCATCTGCGGCCCGACCCTCGGTGTTGCGATCGTCTCGGCCTCTTCCCTACTGTCGAACACCTGCCCGACCGGATGGCAGCGCTCGGCCGGGATCCTCTCGATCCTGCTCGCCCTGGGCTCGTTGATCGTGATGGTGTGGTCGGTCGCCGTCATCGTCTACGCCGGGGTTTTCGCGGGTCGGCCCCACAACGGCGTACCGCACGAAGCGGCCCCGTCCGCATGAGCAGCATCGCGGTCAACGACGACGACCCGACCCCGCCGTACGAGCAGATCCGCCGGCAACTCGCCCAGCTCATCGCGACGGGCACGCTGCGCCCCGGCGACCGGCTGGCGCCGCTACGGCAGCTCGCCGGAGACCTCAACCTGGCCGTCGGCACCGTGGCTCGGGCCTACCGGGAGTTGGAGGCAGCCGGCCTCATCGAGCAACGACGCGGCGGCGGCACCCGCGTCGCCCGGAACGCACCCCGGCTCGACAGCGCCGAGGCCCTCCGCCGGCTCGCCGAGGAGTACGTCGCGGCCGCCCGGGCGCTAGGCACGCCCGACGAGCAGATCCGAGCCGCCGTCGAGGGCTCCCTCGGCTGACGCCACCGCGGATAGTCCGAGGGCCTCAGGCGCGGGTGGACCACCAGTCGAGCAGGGCCGCGGTGACGGCCTCCTCGCCCATCGGGCCGTTGTCGAGGCGCAACTCGAGCAGGAACTTGTAGGCGTCGCCCACCTCGCGGCCGGGACCGATCCCGAGCAGGCCCATGATCTGGTTGCCGTCGAGCTCGGGTCGCACCGACGCCAACTCCTCCTCGGCCGAGAGCCGCTCGATGCGAGCTTCGAGATCGTCGTAGGTGCGCTTGAGCCGTGCCGCCTTGCGCGCGTTGCGGGTGGTGCAGTCGGCGCGGGTCAGCATGTGCAACCGCTCGAGTTCGTCGCCGGCGTCGCGGACATAGCGCCGGACCGCCGAGTCGGTCCACTCGCCCGACCCGTAGCCATGGAAGCGCAGATGCAACTCCACCAACCGCGAGACCTGGTCGATCTGATCGCCGGAGAAGCGCAACGCCTGCATCCGCTTGCGGGTGAGCTTGGCGCCCACCACGTCGTGATGGTGGAAGGAGACGGTGCCATCGCTGCCGAAGCGCCGCGTGCGCGGCTTGCCGACGTCGTGCATCAGCGCGGCGAAACGGGAGGGGAAGTCGGGACCGCCCCCCAGCCGGTCCTCCAGCGCCATCGATTGTTCGAGCACGGTGAGGGTGTGTTCATAGACGTCTTTGTGCCGGTGATGCTCGTCGCGCTCCAGCCGCAGCGCGGGCAGCTCCGGCAGAATGTGGTCGGCCAGTCCGGTGTCGACCAGAAGGGTCAGGCCCAGACGCGGGAACGGCGCGCAGACCAACTTCACCAACTCGTCGCGGACCCGCTCGGCCGACACGATCGTGATCCGGTCGGCCATCGCGGTCATCGCCTCGATCACCTCGGGCGCCACCGTGAAGCCGAGCTGGGCGGCAAAGCGGGCGGCCCGCATCATCCGCAGCGGATCGTCGGTGAAGGAATCCTCGGGACGCCCGGGGGTACGCAGCAGTCGATGCGCCAGGTCCACGATCCCGCCGTAGGGATCCTCGAACTCTCTGCTCGGCACCCGGACGGCCATCGCATTGACGGTGAAGTCGCGGCGGCCAAGGTCTCCCGCGAGGTTGTCGCCGAAGTCGACCTCGGGCTTGCGGGAGGTCGGGTCGTAGCTCTCGGAGCGATAGGTGGTGATTTCGACGACCCAGTCGCGGTGGCGGGCGCCGATGGTGCCGAAGGCCCGGCCCATGTCCCACGTGGCTTCCGCCCAGCCCTTGAGCAACCGCTCGGTCGTGTCGGGTCGAGCCGTGGTCGCGAAGTCCAAGTCGGTATGCCGGCGCCCCAGCATGGCATCACGCACCGGCCCGCCGACCAGGGCCAGTTCTTCCCCTGCCGCCGCGAAACGGCGACCGAGTTCGTCGATGACCGGGGCAAGCACGTCCAGCTCCGCGTGGACCCGCCGCTGGACCTCGACGATGGAGAGCGGGGGAAGGGATTGCTCAGCGCTAGGCACCCCCTGGGTTGCCGAGTCGACAACGGGCGCGGTGCCGGCGCGCGGCGCATCGGCTCCGGATCGGGACATGAGGAGGACTCTACGAGAGCCGGCGGTCCTCACCTGCAGTCGCGCACCACGCTGGGCAGCCGACCTCCACCGCCTCCGCGTGGGTGCCTCGCGACGGCTAGAGTCGCAGGGTGCTCACCCCCGGCCGCCGCTTTCCCCGAGCCCGGGGACTGCGGGCGAGCCTGGGGTTGCTCCTGGTCACGCTGCTGATGCCGCTCGGGTACGCCGGTCCGGCGCACGCACGCCGGTTCGCCGACGAACCGCTGACCCTGACGATGGATCAGCTGAGCCCGATGACCATCCCCCGCCGGGGCGCGATCACCGTCTCCGGACTGGTCACCAACAACAGCGGCGACGTGTGGACCGATATCGGGATCTACCCGCTGACCTCGTCCACGCCGATCACCGACGAGGCGGCCTTCGAAGAGGCGCTGGCTTCCGATCCGGCACAACCTGTCGGGGATCGGATCACCGACCTCGGGCCGTTCGACGTGATCGAGGAATTGGGTCCAGGCGAGTCGGCCACCTACTCCCTCCGGGTGCCGCGGCGGCTGCTCGCCATCAGCGGAGAGCCGGGCGTCTACTGGTTCGCCGTGCAAGCGCTCGGCGCGGTCGACGGCGTCCGCGACGAAGCCGCGGTGGCCGACGGAAGGGTGCGCACTTTCCTCCCTTTGATCAGCCCCCGGGAGAAGCGCACGGTCAGCCTCTCGCTCGTGGTGCCGCTGCGGCGCTCACTCGATCTGCGTGCCGACGGCCGCGTCTCCGATGTCGAGGGGTGGGTAGCCGATCTGGCGCCTACGGGCCGACTGGGGCGGCTGCTGGGACTCGGACAGCAGGCCAGCCAGCCGATCACCTGGCTTGTCGATCCCGCTGTGCTCATGGCCGCTCAGCAACTCGCCCAACGCAACCCCGGCTACAACCTCGGGGCCTTCGACGAGACCGCCCAGAATGATCGCGAGCCTTCCGATTCCGAGCAGTCCTCAGACGCCTCGCAGGAGGCGACCGCAGGGAGTGCCAGCCCGACTGGAGATCCCTCCAAAGCCCCGGCGCCACCTCAGCAGATCGCGCCTCGCGGGGCGACCGAGGAACAGGCCAAGATCGCCGAGTCTTGGCTCAAGACGCTCCGTGGCGTCATCGAAGACGACGATGTGCTGGCCCTTCCCTTCGGCGACCTCGACGTCGCGGCGGCGCGCTCGGCCGATCCCGCCGCCTACGAGTCCGCTCGAGCGGCGGGACAGACAATCCTCGACTCCTTCGAAATAGCGGCACTGCCGGCCGTGGCCCCCTTATCGGGCACCTTGCCCTCCGACGCCCTCGCGATGCTCGACCCGTCCGACACCGTCCTGCTGACTCCTGGCGCGCTGACCGAGATCGATGCCGCCGACCCGGCGTACGCCGAAGCCGCAACGTTGCGGATCGAGGACCGTCTGGTCGTGCGGACCCCGTGGGTTCCCGAAGGCCCGGCCCCGGGTGATCCGCGTCAGGTGGTCGGGACACGTCAGGTCATCGCTGCCGAAGCCGCGCTTCGGCTGACCAGCCGTCCCTCCGACGTGCGGCCCGGACTGGTGCTGCAACTGCCCTCCTCGTTCGAGTCACCCGATGCCGCCAAGCTCTTCACCGGCTGGGCCGAACAGTCCTGGTTGAACCTCACCCCGCTCGGTTCTCTGTCGACCGCCACCGCGCCGACCATCGCCGACGGCCCGCTGACCTACCCCGGGCGTCAGTCCGAGCGCGAGCTGTCCGAGGAGTCCTTCACGGCCGCTCGCACCCTGCGTCAGCGCGCCGATGCCCTCGGCAGCGTGCTCGCCGCCGACACTTCGGTGGCCGAGGAGATCTCGCGGAGCGGTCTGACCTCGCTGTCGTACGCCCATCGGAACACGCCATACGTTTCCAGGCTGGGCATCGCGGCTACCACCGACTGGCTGAACCGCCAGTTCAACCGAATCACCCTCAAGGTGCCCCGCTCGTTCCTGGTGCCCGGAGAGACCGGCCGGTTCCCTGTCAGCGTCCGCAACGGCCTCAACCACACCGTGCGAGTGCAAGTGGCGGTTACTGCCGACTCCTCGATTCAGGTGCCACCGACCAAGACCTTGGTGCTCGGGCCGGGAGAAAGCCTCAGCCCGGTCCTCCAGGTGCAGGCTCGTGGCATCGGCGTGCACTACATCACCGTTGAGGTCACCGACCCAGACGGGCAGTCGTTGACGTCCAGCGACCCGGTTCCGGTCCGCTCGACCGTCCGGGTCGGCGGAACCATCTGGCTCATCATGGGCGTCGGCGCCGCCTTGCTCTTCACGGCCATCGCGATCCGGCTCACGCGCCGATTCCTGGCCTGGCGTCGAAGCCGAGCGAACCGATGAGCGAACGCTCCGGGGCCACCTCGCTCTTGCGATCGGGCGCCGTGATGGCGGCGGGCACAGCAGTCTCCCGTCTTTCCGGGCTGGCACGCTCGTTACTGCTCGCGATGGCGCTGGGCGTCGGCTTGCACGCCGATCAGTTCACGATCGCCAACACCGTGCCCAACATGCTCTACATCCTGCTGGCTGGGGGCATCTTCAACGCCGTACTCGTTCCGCAACTGGTGCGCTCGATGAAGAACGACGCTGACGGCGGGGAGGCCTACGCCCAGCGGGTGGTGACCCTGGCCGGGCTGTTCCTCGCGCTCTCGACCATCGTTCTCGTGGCGGGTGCGCCATGGCTGATGGACCTCTTCTTGGCGCCCGAGTGGGATAGCCCCGCCTTGTCCGGGCAGCGGGAATCGGTGATCGCCTTTGCCCGCTACTGCCTGCCGCAGGTCTTCTTCTACGGCATGTTCGTGCTGGTCGGTCAGATCCTCAACGCACGCGGCCGCTTCGGCCCGATGATGTGGGCGCCGATCGCCAACAACGTGATCTCTGTGCTCGTGCTCGTGGCCTACCTGGTGTTGTTCGGCACCGCCGATGGGGTGGAGCTCAACGGCCCGTTCAGCCCCTCCCAAGAACTCCTCCTGGGCGTCGGATCGACCGTCGGGATCGCGGTGCAGTTTCTGGTGCTGCTTCCCTATCTCCGCGCGGCCGGCTTCACCTACCGCCCACGTTTCGACTTCGTCGGCACCGGACTCGGCCACACCCTGCGGCTAGGCACCTGGACGGTGCTGTTCGTCGTGGTCAACCAGATCGCCTACACCCGGGTGTTGCAGCTGGCCTCCGGAGGTACGGCGGGGGGCGCAGGCACCGCGGACCAGGTGGGCACAGGTGCCACCGTCTACACCGGAGCATTCCTGCTGGTGATGGTGCCGCACTCGATCATCACGGTCTCCCTCGCCACGGCCGCGCTCCCGAGCCTGTCGGCAAGCGCCCGGGACGAGGAGCGGTCCGGACTCGCGCGGACCCTGGGCGAGACGCTGCGGCTGGTGCTCGTTGTGATCCTCCCCTTCGCCGCCGTCCTGCCGGCGCTGGCGCCGGCGCTCTCGAATCTGACCTGGGGATGGGGCGCCGCTCAGCAGAGCTACGAACTCTTCGTGCCGACGCTCTCGCTGTTCGGTGTCGGCCTGCTGTTCTTCACCATCCACTACCTCATGCTCCGCGGCTACTACGCCCTGGAGCTCACTCGTCAGGTGTTCTGGATCCAATGCCTGGTCGCCGCCACCAACATCGTGGTGGCCAGCGTCCTGGTGCCGCTGGTCACCAGGGAAGCCACCGCCCCGGCACTGGTGGTGGCCTACGCGTGCGCCTACGCCGTCGGTAGCACGCTCAGCTACTTGCTGCTGCGCCGACGGCTGGGCTCGTTGCAGACCGGCCGCCTGCTCGGATTCCTGGCCCGAGTCGTGCCGGCCGCATTGGTCACGGGCGGCGTCGCCTGGGTCGCGGCCAGCCTGCTCTCCGGATGGGTCGCGCCCGGACGGCACCTGGGTGCGTTGCTAGCCCTGGTGGCGGTGGCCGCACTGTCGGCCGGGGTCTACCTTCTCCTCGCCAAGCTGCTGCGTGTCAGCGAAGCGAGCGCAGTCATTGCAGCGGTCCTCCGCCGCGGTCGGGGGCGGGATTAGCATGGGCGCCAGCCACAACCCGTGGTCCGGTTCAGCAGCGCATTGCGAGGTGTGACGTGCCGACCTCGATCGGCCCCGGCGACCTGCTCGCCGAGCGCTATCGACTCGACGTCCTACTCAACGAGAGTGGGGGTGGACGGTTCTGGCGCGCCCGCGACCGAATCCTCTCCCGCGATGTGGCCGTACACGTCATCGCGCCGGACGATCCGCGCGCGGACCGGTTGATGGAGGCCGCGCGGCGGTCGGCCGTGCTGCTGGATCGCCGGATCCTGCGGGTGCTGGATGCCGATCGTGTGGGTGACCTTTGCTACGTCGTCAACGAGTGGGCTGATGGTGAGTCGCTAGATCGGCTCCTCGAGGCCGGCCCGTTGCAGCCCGAGCGGGCCGCTTGGATCGCCTACGAAGTGGGCGCGGTCATCACCGGCGCGCATGCCGCGTCGCTCACCCACGGACGGCTGAATCCGGAGAACGTCCTGGTCGACACCACCGGGACGGTTCGGCTGATCGGCTTTGCCGTGGACGCCGCACTGTCCGGCGTACCCACAGAGGACGTCGCCACCAACATCGAACGCGACGTGCACGACCTCGGCGGGATCTTGTACGCCGGACTCACCGGCCGCTGGGCAGGCGTCTCCACCTCCGAGCGGGTCGCGCCGGCCCCGCGAGAGGGCGGCGTGCTGCTGCATCCCCGGCAGGTGACCGCGGGAATCCCGACGGCGCTGGACAGTATCTGCTCTCAAGTGTTGAGCAGCCGCCGAGGGTTGCATGCGCGCGGCACCTTCGACAACGAGACCGCCCGGGGCGTCACCGACGCACTGCTCGGCTACCTCGGCGACCCTGCCGTCCAAGCCGAAGCCGAAGCCGCTCGGCAAAGCCAAGGCGGCGGGCGCCGGCGGCGGGTGAGCGAGCCTCCATCCGACGTCCTCGCCGACCTTCCGCGTGACCCGATCCACGACGGCCCCTCGCCCACCGGAACACACCTGCTTGCCGCCCCCGCGGTGGCCCCAGACCGAGAGGCACCTCCTCTCCCTGCTGCCCTTGCTGATCCGCTGACCGACACGGCCGCGCGCGGTCTCGAATTCGACCCGGCGCATTCGGGAGGCGCGCCAGGGCAGGCCGCGCCGGAGGAGGCCGACGCGGACCGCACGCAAGCGGGAATGCCGATCTTCATGGGCGACGATCATGTGGAGTGGCTCAACGCCGAGCCTCCGCCGCCGCCGCCGGTGCTGCCCGAACCCGAGCCGAAACCGTTGTTCGCCCCGGATCCGCCAGCGGGAGAGCCGGTACGCCGCGCGCGGCTGGTCGAACCGACAGCACCGGCCTCCGACGACTTCTGGCCGTTTGACTCCGCACCGTCGGAGGCTCCGGCCACCGCGTTCGCGGCGAGCTCAGGCCAACGCGCCGCGCGGAGTGGCCCTGCCCTGCCGGGTCGGCTGTGGCTGCGGGTTGCCGGTGCGGTCGGAGTCGTCCTGCTGCTGATCCTCGCCGTCGGCGTGGCCTACAACCTCGGCCTCGGCAACAACATCCTCGGGTCGTCGCCGGATCGCAGTCCCGAGCCCTCCTCGGGCATCACGGTCGAGGCGGTGAAACTGGCACCCACAGGTGCCGTCGACTTCGACCCGTGGGGCGATCCTCCTCAGGAGAACCCTGAACTGGTGCCCAACGTCATCGACGGCGACCGGGAAACGGCGTGGAACACCGCCTCCTACCTGCAACAACTCGGGCCCGATGGGCTCAAACCCGGGGTAGGTGTCACCATCGATCTGGGCGGAAAACACGCCGTGACTCGGGTTGATCTCCGCCTCAAGGGAGCCACCGGATTCTCCGTCGCCTTGACGGCCGAGGCTCCCGCAACCGCTGCGGACCTCGACCCCGCCTCGCTGAGCGAGGGCCAAGGGAAGACGACGGTGACCTGGGATGAGCCGGTGGCGGCTCGCTACGTCACCGTGTGGCTGACCCGCCTCCCCGCAGTCGACGGCGGCTTCCGTGGCGAGATCTCCGAAGTGACGGTTTGGGGCGAATGAGCGCGAACGGGGCGGCGGAGGTGAGCGACCTCGACCTGCTGCGCGCGCACGTGGACGGTGATCCGGACGCCTTCGCCGAGCTCTTCGCGCGCCACCGCGACCGGCTTTGGGCGGTCGCGCTGCGCACCATGGGCAATCCGCACGACGCCGCCGACGGGCTCCAGGACGGGCTTATCGCCGCTTATCGGCGAGCCGGCACCTTCCGTGGTGACGCCGCGGTGACCACCTGGCTCCACCGGGTGATCGTCAACGCCTGCCTCGACCGATTGCGTGCCGCCAAGGTACGCCGAGCCGAGAGCTTGCCCGATGATCTCGACGAGCGTGCCGATCGAGGGTCGATGGCGACCGCCGCGCGCGATGCCGACCCTGCGCTGCACGCCGAGGCGGACGAGCGGCGAACCGCGGTGCTTGCCGCCTTGGCCCAGCTTTCCGCCGACCAGCGAGCGGCCGTCGTACTCGTCGACATGGAGGGCTACTCCATCGCCGAAGCGGCCGCGATCCTCGACGTGGCCGAGGGCACGGTGAAGTCGCGCTGCTCGCGCGCTCGCACGAAGCTTGCCGGGCTGCTCGACGTCTTCGGACCGTCGGGTGAGCCGGGTCACCCCTCGGCTGGGAACCGCATCCCTCGATCGGCCGTCCCACCCACCGAGGCACGCGGGCCACCGGAGTAGACCCCGTTCGCATTGCCAGCCGCCGCACGCACCCACAGCCTTGGAAGGAGTGAGCCGATGACCGACTTCGACGCGCTCACCCCTGCCCAAGAGGCGGAAGTCCGCCACCTTCTCGCTTCGATGCGCGTGGTCGACCCGATGCCTGCCGAGGTGGTCGCGCGTCTCGACGGCGTCCTCGCCGATCTTGGTCACGAGCAGGCCGCGGCTTCGACCCCGAGCCCGACGTCGACCGACCCGGCAACCGCGCCCGACGCGACGGCGGCGGCCCCGGTGATCCATCTTGCTGCCAGGCGGCGACTGCGGATCCTTCGCGGACTCGCGGTCGCGGCGGCTGTCGTCGGAGTGATCGGGGTGGGCGGGCCAGCGGTGCTCCGCGGCATAGGTAGCAGCGGCAGCGACTCCAGTGCCGGGGGAAGCATGGTGCAGGACTCTGGCGACATGCCGGCGCCTGAAGCAGCTACGACCAAAGACCTGACCACCCCCGCGGGCGGTGAGGCGAACGCCGCCGACGCCATTTCGCGCAGAGTTCGGATCCGTGCCGACCACGTGAACCGAGACGTTCGCCGGGCCTTGCGCACCCAAGTTTCAACGATGTCCGGGGAGGCTGACTACTCCGCACTCGACGACGCGGAACTCTTGGCCTCGTGCCCTCTGCCTTCAGACCAAGTGACCGCGCGAGGCCTCGTCGGCTACCTCCCCGTCGACTACCTCTCCCTCGACGGTTCCACGTCACCTGGTGTGCTGGCGCTCGGCAAGCGGGGCCTGGAGAGTCGGCGGGTCGAGGTCTGGCTCTGCGGCGGCACGGCGCCGGTCGCCGTCGTACGCCGCACCCCGGCGCAGTAGCGGGCCACGCGCCGGAAACATTCCGCCCCTCGGTCCTGTTGCACCTGCACGCCCGGTCCGAAGATGGCGAGCCCTACCATCACTGTGGGCCTCACCGGCTGGCCTCACCGGCTCCACTGTGTCCCACCTGCTCATCGAGAATCGAAGGAACCCATGTCCGACCCCCGCAACGTCATCATCATCGGCTCCGGCCCGGCCGGCTACACCGCGGCTGTCTACGCCGCCCGCGCCTCCCTCAAGCCCCTGGTCTTCGAGGGCTCGGTCTCAGCAGGTGGCGCGCTGATGAACACCACCGAAGTGGAGAACTTCCCCGGCTTCCGGGACGGCATCATGGGCCCGGCGTTGATGGACGAGATGCGCGCTCAAGCCGAGCGCTTCGGCGCCGAGCTCGTCCGCGACGATGTTGTTGAGGTCGATCTCACCGGAGACCTCAAGATCGTCAAGACCGCCACCGACACCCACACGGCGCACGCCGTGATCCTGGCGACGGGTTCGGGATACCGCAAGCTCGGACTGCCCCGCGAGGACGAACTCTCCGGCCGTGGCGTCTCCTGGTGTGCCACGTGCGACGGCTTCTTCTTCCGAGACCAGCACATCGCGGTGGTCGGCGGCGGCGACTCGGCAATCGAGGAAGCCACCTTCTTGACCCGCTTCGCGAGCAAGGTGTCGCTGATCCACCGTCGCGACGAACTGCGCGCATCCAAGATCATGCAGGAGCGAGCCTTCAACGATCCGAAGTTGGAGCTCGTCTGGAACTCCGAAGTCGCCGAGCTCGTCGGCAACGATCGGCTCGAGGGCCTGGTGGTGCGCGACACGGTCACCGGAGAGACTCGATCGATGGATGCGACCGGCTTGTTCATCGCCATCGGCCACGATCCGCGATCGGAGCTCCTTGGCGGGCAGGTCGATCTCGACGGCGACGGCTACGTCAAGGTCGCCCACCCCTCGACCGCCACCAATCTGACCGGGGTCTTCGCCTGCGGCGACCTCGTCGACCACCACTACCGCCAGGCGATCACGGCGGCTGGCACCGGGTGCGCCGCCGCGTTGGACGCCGAGCGTTATCTCGCCACCTTGGGCATCTGATGGGCAGCTGAATCGCCGCGTCGGCCCCTGCCGAGCCACCATCGCGCCCGCCGTTCCACGCGCGGCGTGAGCGGAGGGGATGGGCGGGAACAGATGTCGGTGCGATGGTGTTGACTCGACCACGTCCACTCGGACAAACCCTCGGCGCCGATCAGGCGCCACCACAGATCCACGGCGTCACCCGACGCCAGTGCACGGAAGGAGTTCCCGTGGGGAACATCAGCGCGGTGACCGACGCAGACTTCGACACCCAGGTCCTGCAGGCCGACAAGCCAGTGCTCGTCGACTTCTGGGCCGAATGGTGCGGCCCCTGCCGCCAGGTCGCTCCCATCCTGGAGGAGCTGGCCGGCGAGCTCGGGGACAAGATCACGTTCCTGAAGATGAATGTCGATGAGAACCCCGTGGTGCCCTCGTCCTACCGGATCACCGGCATCCCGACGATCAACGTCTACCAAGGCGGTCAGGTGGTCAAGTCGATCGTCGGAGCGCGTCCGAAGAGCGCTCTGCTGAATGAACTGAGCCAAGTGATCGGCTGACCTCACCGGCAGCCCCCTTGGCCGGCTTCAACAGCCGGGCCAGACGCTCCAGCGCCTGCTCGACCTCGTCTCGCAGTTTCACCGCGGATCGCAGTTCCATCCGCATGCGTGGCGAGTTCGGGTGGGCGCGTTGCGTTATGAAGCCCACGCTGCTCAAGAATCCCTCGGGAAGCACCTGATCGCTTCTCTGCACGGCTCCGAAAGCCTCCACCGCCGCGCAGGCACGTCTCTCTACCAAGTCCTTGGCCATCGACTGGACCAGCATCCGCCCGAGTCCGCCGCCCCTTTGCTCGGGACTGACCCAGAGGCGGGTCAGCACCACCGCGTCGGCCGACACCGGGGCAGTCGGAAATGCGGCCGATCCCGGCACGAACGCCGCTGGGGCATAGAGCGCGTAGCCCACGGGGAGGTCATCCACCGTGACCACACGGCCACACGGTCCCCAGTCACGTTGCACACCCTGGATCCATTCACGCTTCACCGATGCGGCTTGGTCGCGAGGCACCCGCGCCCGGCGCACCGGGTCGAGCTCCCAGAAGAGCGATGCCGCACCCGGATCGGCAACCGCCTCGAAGGTCTCCACGGTGAGCCGGACTGCCTTGCGCGTCATGCTCACCCTCCTGCCGTCGTACCTGGCGGATCGGACCCGATGCGAGCACGCCGACTACCGAACACTTCGGCGGACACCTTGGGACACCGGGCCAACATGTTGGATGCTAGTGCTCTGATGGCTGAGATCTCCCGCTCCGCGAACACTCGACTCGACGACTTCGTCGACCGCTACGCCGCGCGCACGCGAGGTATGACGGCATCGGAGATCCGGGCACTCTTCGCGGTCGCCTCTCGGCCCGAGGTCGTCTCACTCGCCGGCGGGATGCCCAACATCAGCGGGCTCCCGCTCGATGTGGTGGGCAGCGCCATCAGCGAACTACTGCAGACCAAGGGTCCGGTGGCGCTGCAATACGGCAGCGGCCAGGGCGACCCGGTGCTGCGGGAGCAGATCTGCGACGTGATGCGCTTGGAGGGGATCGAGGCGCACCCCGACGACGTCGTGGTCACTGTCGGGTCACAGCAAGCGGTCGACCTGGTCACCAGGATCTTCTGCGATCCAGGCGACGTGGTGCTCTGCGAGGCGCCGAGTTACGTGGGTGCCCTCGGGGTCTTCCGAGCCTTCGAGTGCGACGTGGTTCACGTCGAGATGGATGCCGACGGATTAGTCCCCGAGGCGCTCGCGCAAGCCATCACCACCGTGAAGGCATCCGGACGGACCATCAAGTTTCTGTATACGATTCCGAATTTTCACAATCCGGCTGGCGTTACGCTCAGCGTCGCCCGACGACAGCAGGTCCTGGACATCTGTCGCAGCGAGGGTGTCCTGATCCTCGAGGACAACCCCTACGGTCTCTTGGGTTTCGATCAGGAGCCGATGCGAGCCATCCGAGCAGACGAGTCCGAGGGCGTCATCTATCTCGGCTCGTTCTCCAAGACCTTCTCGCCAGGGATGCGCGTGGGCTGGGCACTGGCTCCGCATGCGGTGCGGGAGAAGTTGGTGCTGGCCCAGGAGTCGGCGACGCTCTGCCCGCCGTCGTTCTCACAGATGGCGATCTCGGCCTATCTCGATCAGCACGACTGGCAGGGACAGATCAAACAGATGCGCGAGATGTATCGCGAGCGTCGCGACGCGATGATGTCTGCTCTCGCCGATCTGATGCCCGCCTCCTGCACCTGGAACACACCCGCCGGGGGGTTCTTCGTGTGGATGACTTTGCCGCCGGGCATTGACGGCAAGGCGATGCTGCCACGCGCGGTCACAGCCCGGGTTGCCTACGTCCCGGGCACGGCGTTCTTTGCCGACGGTTTCGGATCCGGGGCGATCCGGCTCTCTTTCTGCTACCCGACCCCCGAGCGCATCCGCGAGGGTGTACGCCGCCTCGCCGGCGTCCTGGAGGCGGAGATGGAGCTGCGCGAGACCTTCGGGACGGACACGTCTCTGCCGGCGCCTGCCGGCGGACGAACGCGCAGCGACTTCGAGATCCCCGGAACGGACGCCACCTGATATGCCCGCCAGTCACCGCAGTGCCGAAAAGACCGAAGCCGGCAGCCCCGAATCCAGCAACACCGAATCCAGCAACACCGCCGCCGTTGGTGTGACCGAGGAGAGCGTGGCAGGAGGTCGGCATGCTCGAAACCCTGCCGAGCTGCGTTTGTTGGTGCTAGCGGGCGGCTTGTCCCACGAGCGCGACGTGTCCTTGCGCAGTGGCCGCCGAGTCGCCGAGTCGCTGCGCGAATGCGGGCACGAGGTGATCGAGCGTGACGTCGACGCCGACCTCTTGGTGCACTTGGGCGCCGACGCTCCCGACTGCGTGGTGCTGATGCTCCACGGGGAGACCGGTGAGGACGGCGCGATTCGCGAGGTGCTCGATCTCCTCGGGGTCCCCTACATCGGCGCGGAGGCCGCGGCTTGCCGGGTGGCCTTCGACAAGCCGGTGGCCAAGGAACTCATCTCGCGTGCCGGTGTGGCGACCCCTCGCTCGGTTTGCTTGGCCGCGGAGACCTTCCGTGAGCTCGGCGCTCGCGCCGTGATCGAGGCGCTCGACAAGGGCCTGGGCATGCCACTGATGGTCAAGCCCGCGCGGGGTGGGTCGGCCTTGGGCTGCTCGGTGGTCACCGACGCCGAACAGTTGCCTTCTGCGTTGGTCAGCGCCTTCGCATACGGTCCCACCGCCCTGCTCGAACACTACGTCTCCGGGCTCGAGGTGGCGGTCGGCGTTATCGACCGTGGAGACGGACCGGAGGCGCTGCCTGCGATCGGTATTCATCCCGATGGCGGCGTCTACGACTACACCGCCCGCTATACCGCCGGTGCGACCGAGTTCGAGGTCCCGGCCCGCTTGACCGGCGACGTGGCCAGGAAGTGCGCGGAGACTGCCCTACTCGTGCATCGCACGCTCGGACTGCGTGAGCTCTCCAGGTCCGATCTGATCGTCGATAAGGACGGCACCGTATGGTTCCTGGAGGCCAATGTCGCCCCCGGTTTCACCGAGACTTCCCTGGTGCCGCTGGGCCTTGAGGCAGCCGGTGCCGAGGTCGGCGCAACGATCGCCGCGTTGGCGAACGCCGCGGTCGCCAGGGCACGAAAGGGACATCAGTGAGCCCGGCCCTGCGGCGTACGGCGGATCTCCCCTACCGCGGGGTTGTCGGTCTGGCGAAGACCGGCTTCCGGATACTCGGGCAGCGACTGCATGTCGAGGGTGCCGAACACGTGCCCGCGGACGGACCGGTCCTGATCGCGAGCAATCACATCAGTTACGTCGACTTCGTCTACGCCGGTTTCGCCGTGCAACCCCGCCTGGTCCGGTTCATGGCCAAGCGTGAGATCTTCGCCCATCCGATCGGCGGTCCGGTCATGCGGTCGATGCGGCACATCAGTGTCGACCGCGCCCAGGGTGAGGGCTCGGTGCGAACGGCACTGCGCTGTCTGGCCGAGGGCGAGGCCGTGGGAATCTTTCCGGAAGCGACCATCTCTCGGGCCTTCGATCTAAAAGAGTTCAAGTCGGGAGCCGTGCGCATCGCCGCTCAGGCGGGTGTACCGGTGCTGCCTGTGATCGTCTGGGGAACTCAGCGAATGATGACCAAGGACCATCCCCGCGACTTCTCCCGTGGTCTGCCGATCTCGATGGTTGTTGGCGAAGCCCTCCGTCCGACCGGCGCGGACACGGAGGCCGAAACCACGGAGTTGAAGAGCAGGATGTCTGCGCTCCTCGACCGGGCCGTCACTACCTATCCGGGCGGCACGCCAGAGGCCGCCTGGTGGCTTCCTGAGCGCTTCGGAGGCGGTGCCCCGACCCTGGAGGCGGCGGTGGCCCTGGACGCCGCAGAGCGCGCGAAGCGGATCGCGGCGCGGAAGGCGCGAGGAAAGTAGAGCTCACGAGTCGCCGCGACACCTTCACGCTCTGGTGATTCATCGCTTTGTCGATAAAGCGCCGAATCGCTATGGGGTTAGAATGGCCGATCTTGGCGGTTCCGAGGGTCGATGAGGTCGACGATCCGGCGCAGGTCGTCGAGCGTGGCGAACTCGATGCTCACCTTTCCCTTGGTGCGCCCCAGCTCCACTCGCACTCGAGTATCGAGCCGGTCACCCAAGCGTTCGGCGAGCTCAGAGAGTCCGGGTGCCGTCGGCTTTCGCCGGGTGGCGCGGGAAGGCTTGGCCGCCTCGTCCAACCCGAGCGTGACAAGCTCCTCGATGCCCCGGACGCTGATGCCTTCAGCCACCACGCGACCGGCCAGCCGCTCCTGAGCCTCCTGGTCCTGAACGGTGACCAGAGCCCGGGCATGACCGGCAGAGAGCACACCGGCGGCAACCCTCCGCTGAACGGCCGGCGCCAATTTCAGCAACCGGAGCGTGTTGCTGATCTGGGGGCGTGATCGCCCGATGCGCTGGGCCAACTCCTCATGCGTGCACCCGAAGTCCTCGAGCAACTGTGAGTACGCAGCAGCCTCTTCCAGAGGATTCAGTTGCGATCGGTGGAGATTCTCCAGAAGCGCGTCGCGAAGCAGGTCGTCATCGGACGTGTTTCGCACGATCGCCGGAATCGTGGTCAGCCCGGCTGCTTGGGTCGCCCGCCACCGTCGTTCGCCCATGACCAATTCATAACGATCCGAGTCGGGCAGCGGCCGCACCACAACGGGCTGGAGTAGCCCGACCTCACGGATCGAGTGGACGAGCTCCGCCATGGCCTCTTCCTCGAAGACCTCGCGAGGCTGTCTTGGGTTCGGAGTGATTACTCCGACAGGAAGTTCGGCGAAGTGCGCCCCGGCGACCTCGGCCAGGCGGGTGGTGCTGCCGGGTTCTTCGGCATTGCCGCTCGGAATCAGTGAGCCGAGACCTCGGCCGAGTCCACGGCGCTTGGGATCGGTCATCGCGGCGCTCCTCGCTGGGCGATCTCCCGCGCGGCCTCCAGATAACACAGTGCGCCCGGTGAGCCCGGGTCGTAGGTCATCACGGTCTGGCTGTAGGAGGGTGCCTCGGAAACCCGCACCGAACGCGGGATCGTCACCCGTAGGACCTCCTTCTCGAAGTGCTCCCGCACTTCGTCCGCCACTCCTGCGGCCAGCCGCGTCCGGGCGTCGTACATCGTGATGAGGATGGTGGAGACCTTGAGTTGGGTGTTGAGGTTCGAGCGCACCAACTCGACTGTCTCCAGCAACTGCCCGAGGCCTTCCAGCGCGTAGTACTCGGCCTGGATAGGGATCAGCACCTCTGCTGCCGCGACCAGTGCGTTGACGGTCAGCAGTCCTAGTGACGGCGGGCAATCGATGAAGACGTAGTCGAAGCTGTCTGTGGTCTGTGCTCCCACCCGGGGATCGGCGGCCAAGGCGCGGCCCAGCCGCGCTTCACGCGCCACCAAACTCACCAACTCGATTTCCGCGCCGGCGAGGTCGATCGTGGAGGGAACCACGTGCACACCGGGGACTTCCGGACACTCCTGAACAACCTCGGCCAAGGATGCGCCATCGACCAGCAGGTCGTAGGTCGACGGGGTTCCGCGGCGATGCCGGATATTCAGCGCTGTGGAGGCATTGCCTTGCGGGTCGAGATCGACCACCAGCACCCGTTGGCCGAGTTGGGCGAGCGCGGCGGCGATGTTGACTGTGCTGGTCGTCTTACCCACGCCCCCCTTCTGATTGGCAACGACGAGAACACGGGTGTGCGCTGGGCGCTCCACGCGTGGACGCAACCTGATGCCCGCTGTGGCGAGCACAGTGTGCTCGGCCGCCAACGCGAGGGGAGTCTGCTCGTCGGCAAAGGGCTCTGGCTGCTGGGCTACCTCCGCCGCGGTGAGTGTTTCACGTGAAACAACGCCCACCCCCGCGACCTCCGCCTGTGGAGAAACCGACTCTCCCTGTGGATGACTACGCTCAGGAGCCCCCTCGTTACCGGTGGAAAACTCTGAAGCTGACGTTGAGGGATAGCCCATCCCGATGCCTTTCTGCTCGCTCATCTGCGCCTCCCAGAACGCTTGGTGGCCGCCCTTTGAGCAGCAACGCCCCAACCTACCTTGACCGCTTTTCGCACGGGCACACGCACAAACGTCACTGGGGAGAACCCCCCGGGACCCTCGACGGTGCGCACTTCCGCCTGGCCCAACACGTCGCCATGCCAGAGCTCCCTGCTCTCCTCTAGCTCGGCCAGAGCAGCTTCGCCCTTCATGGCCACAACCGTTCCACCTGCACGAGCCAACGGCACGCACCAACGCAGAAGTTGAGGAAGCCTGGCCACCGCCCGCGAGGCCACCGCGTCGAAGCGACCGGACACTTCGTCAGCACGGCCTCGCACGATGGTGACGTGTGGGAGTTCCAGCGCGTCCACGACCTCACTAAGGAACGTGACCCTCCGGAGCAAGGGCTCCACCAAAGTCACCTGCAGATCAGGCCGCGCCAGCGCGACCACCATGCCCGGCAACCCTGCACCCGTGCCCACATCAGCAATGGACGCCCCTTGAGCGAACTCGCCGGCCAGCAGTGCGGAGTTCACCAGGTGACGATCCCAGAGGCGTTCTACTTCCCGAGGACCGATCAACCCACGGCGTACTCCCTCGGTTGCCAGCAACTCTGCATACGCTTCGGCTCGGCCGATGTCGGGAAACAGCAACTCGGCGCCGGCAGGCACCCGTTGTTTCACGTGAAACAGCGCCTACTCGGGCAGTACGACGACGAAACGGTGCGGTTCGGCGCCCTCCGACTCCGAGGTCAAGCCAGCCGCCGCGACCGCGTCATGCACGACCTTGCGCTCGAAGGGCGTCATCGGATCGAGCGAAACACGTTCACCGGAATCCTTGGCGCGAGAGACGGCCTCGGACGCGACCGCAACCAGCTCCCGCCGCCTGCCTTCACGGTGACCCGCAACATCCAGCATCAGTCGCGAGCGGACCCCGGTCTCACGGAAGACCGCCAGCCGGGTCAACTCCTGCAAGGCATCAAGCACCCGGCCCTCGTCACCCACCAGGTGGTCGAGGTTCCCGCCGACGATGGACACCGACGCTCGGTCCCCATCAACATCCATATCGATATCGCCATCGAGGTCTGCGATGTCCAGCAGCCCCTCGAGGTAATCAGCGGCGATCTCGCCTTCTTGCTCGAGGTCGAGAACCTGCTCCTCGCTCATGACTCATCCCCTTGTTCCGCGGAGCCGTCGGGCCCGCTTTGCTTCTTACGCTTGCTTCGCGGCTGCTTCTTAGGCTGCTGGCGACCGGGCATCGAGGGAGTCTCCTCAACGGGTGCTGTCTCCGGCGTGGCCGCCGTCTCGTCCACGACGAGCCCCTTCCGCACAGCCTTGGCGTGATCGCGGGCCACCTTCGCCTCGAAGGCCGGCGTGTTCGGTGCCGGGTTGTTCCGAATGACGTAGAACTGCTGGCTCATCGTCCAGAGGTTCGAGGTGGTCCAGTAGACAAGCACACCGATCGGGAAGGCCACACCACCCACACCGAACATCACGGGCAGCACGTAGAGCATGATCTTCTGCTGCTGTGCGAAGGGGCCGGTCAAGGCATCGGCGGGCATGTTCTTGGCCATCAACTGCTTCTGGGTCAGGAACGTCGTCGCGGTCATCGCGAGCACCAGCACCGTCGCTAGAACGATCACCCCAACGTGACCGTTGGCAGTCATGAAGGTCTTCGAGATCGGCACACCGAAGATCTCAGCCTTGGCCAGGCTGATCGCATCGCTGTTGCTCATGAAGCCATGACCGATGCCCTTGCGGGCCGCCCGATCGAGCGTGCGGAACAGCGCCAGGAAGATCGGCATCTGGACGAAGATCGGCAGGCAGGAGGAGAACGGATTCGTTCCGGTCTCCTTGTAGAGCTTCATCGTCTCTTCGCTGAACCGCTCGCGGTCGTGCCCGTACTTCTCCTGCAACTCCTTGACCCGTGGCTGGATCAGCTGCATGTTGCGGCTCGCCTTGATCTGCCGCACGAACAACGGAATCAGTGCCGCCCTGATGACCAACGTCAGGCCGACGATCGAGAGCACCCAGGCCCAGCCCGAGTCCTCGCCCAGCAAGCCACCGAACAGTTTGTGCCAGGCCAGCAGGATCGCGGTCACCGCGTAGTAGAGCGGCACCATGATCGCGTGACCGATGGAACCTAGGAAGTCGAGCACGGGGACTCCTCCAATGAGAGCGCAGCCGAATGGGAAACGTCAGAATCGGTGCTCGCCGAGGCGCGCGACCCGGGAACCGGATCGACCCCTCCCTCACACCATGGATGGCACCGAGCCAGCCGCCGCAAGGCAAGCCAACTCCCTCGACCAGCGCCGTGGAGAGTTACTGCCTCCAAGGCGTACGCCGAACAACTGGGGTAGTACCTGCATACCTGCCCATAAAGCGGGCTGATCACGCTGCGGTAGCCACGCAGGAACCAGATCAACAGCCTTCTCACCATGTCACCGGGCACCTCGCAGACAACGGGCCAGATCGTCGCTAAGTTCCGCGCTGCTCGCGGAAGCGGATCTGGGGAGTGCCCTCACCACCACATGATCACCCGGCTCCATCACGGCCCATTGCTCACGAACCAGATGCCGCAGCCGACGCTTCACCCGATTGCGGGTAACAGCGCCGCCAACCGCCTTGGAAACCACGAAACCGACCTTGATCGTCGGATCCAGCTGTTCATCGTCTACACCGCGCTGCGCACCGCAGAGCCGGTGCACCACCAGTGTGGCGGCAGAGGATCGGCGCCCGCGCCGTACGGCGCGAGCGAATTCCGCCGATGCGGTGAGCCGGCTGTCAGCGGCAAGCACGACGGAGATGATCGCCGAGGCGATCAGTCAGACGCTCAGGCTTTCGCGCCCCTTGCGGCGACGCGCGGCAAGGATCGCCCGGCCGGCGCGAGTACGCATGCGAAGACGGAATCCGTGCACCTTGTGACGGCGCCGGTTGTTCGGCTGATACGTACGCTTGCTCACCAGTTCGCTCTTTCGCTTGCGGGGTTCACGACCGGCCAACGGTACGCGCTGGCGAGGAGCAGGGTCAAACCGACGACCTCAATGCAAGATCCGTTCCCTAGCAGTCTCTGTGGAGAACGGCTTGCGACACGCCGAGAGCCCTTGTTAAGTTCCAAGAACCGGGTTCCCCACCCGCACCCGACTCAGTAGTCGCCCAAGGCACCGCCCGCCGCGCGAAAACCGAATCGGACGGGTCTCGGACCAGTCGCGCAACGGCATCCCACAGCCTGTGGAGAACACTGTGGACAAGAAACTTGTCCGCCGACAGCCTCTCCACAGACAGGAGATTCGCCGAAGGTCCACTCGGCTCCTGAACGCCGTACGATCGCTCGACCCGCCACGCACGCAGACACTGTTTGGGAGAACCGGTGGATACCAACCACGAGCTCGCCGACATCTGGGGAGCCGTCATTGCCGACCTTCAGCCGGCACACCTTCCCTGGGTCCAACCCAGCGAGCTGGTCGCCGTACACAGTGACACTGCTGTCGTTGCGGTTCACCAAGCCTTCAACCGGACCCAGCTGGAGGGACGACTGCGGCCCCACCTCGAGGCTGCCCTCAGCGCGCAGTTCTCCCAACCAATGCGCTTGGTCGTCACCCTCGACCCCACTCTGGCCGTCGAGCCGATTCCGAAACCGCTCACCCATGAAGAGCTCGATGCGCCGCCCTCGCCGACCACTGGGGAACCACCAACTCCCCAGCCTGTAGAGACAAGTCGTTATGTCGACTTAACGACAGAAGCTCCGTCTAGACCCAGCTCCGAGCAGCCGGTACCCACCCCATTCGGTGACCGCAACACGCCGGCCCTCTCCCCGGACACCCGGCTCAATCCCAAGTACACCTTCGAGACCTTCGTCATCGGTTCGTCCAATCGCTTCCCACACGCGGCAGCGGTCGCCGTCGCCGAGGCGCCCGGGAAGGCCTACAACCCGCTGCTCATCTACGGAGACTCCGGGCTCGGCAAGACCCACCTCTTGCACGCGATCGGGCACTACGTCCGCAACCTCTACGCCGGCGCCAAGGTCCGCTACGTCAGCAGCGAAGAGTTCACCAACGAGTTCATCAACGCGATTCGCGACGACCGGCAAGACAGGTTCAAGCGCAAGTACCGCGACATCGACGTACTCCTGATCGACGACATCCAGTTCCTGGAGGGGAAGACCCAGACCCAGGAGGAGTTCTTCCACACCTTCAATACGCTCCACAACGCCAACAAACAGATCGTGCTTACCTCCGACCGAGCGCCCAAGCGATTGGAGGCCCTGGAGGATCGGCTTCGCAACCGGTTCGAGTGGGGCTTGATCACCGACGTCCAGCCGCCCGACCTGGAGACACGCATCGCCATCCTGCGCAAGAAGGCGGCGATGGATCGACTGACCGCCCCGCCGGATGTCTTGGAGTTCATCGCTTCCAAGATCCAGACCAACATCCGTGAACTCGAGGGCGCGCTCATCCGAGTCACCGCGTTCGCCAACCTCAATCGCCAGGAAGTCGATCTGACTCTGGCCGAGATCGTGCTCAAGGACCTGATCCCCGAGGGTGGCGAGCCAGAGATCACCGCTGGCGCCATCATCGCCCAGACCGCGGCCTACTTCGGAGTGTCGATCGAGGACCTCACCGGACCGAGTCGCGGGCGACACCTGGTCCAGGGCCGGCAGATCGCGATGTACCTCTGCCGCGAGCTGACCGATCTGTCGCTGCCCAAGATCGGCGCCCAGTTCGGCAACCGCGACCACACCACGGTGATGTATGCCGACCGCAAGATCAACCAACTGCTCGCCGAGCGACGATCGGTCTTCAATCAGGTCAGCGAGCTGACCAACCGGATCAAGTTGCAGGCCCGGCAGACGTGACCACGACCGCACGCAGCAGCCGCCCGAGCCTGTGGACGACGATGTTCACCAATGCCTCATTCGTCCACAACTTGGCACGGCCGTGGTGGAAGACCTCGGGAACAACCGCGGACGACTCACAGCCATCCTCCGAACAGCCAAGGCTGTCCACAACCGCCCTCCACCGGCCCGCAGGCTCCTGATCAGCGCGAACCTCGGTTATCCACAATTTCCACCGCCCCTATTACTACGTCTGAACTACCTAGAGATCGATGACCAGAAGAACTACGCACCGCTCGTACCCTGGGGATATCTCCGTGCCGGGCCCGCGTGAGGAGTCGGTCTCGCCCTGTTGCCACACACGTGGCAGGATTCCGTTCACCCAAGAAGAGGGAGCACAGCAGTGAAGTTCCGCGTCGAACGAGACGTGCTCGCCGATGCCGTCGCATGGGCCGCCCGCAGTCTCCCCGTTCGCCCCAGCGTTCCGGTCCTGTCCGGACTGCTCATCGAAGCGGGGCAGTTCGAGTCCGGCGAGGGACTCCAGCTGAGCAGCTTCGACTATGAAACCTCGGCCCGCGCCACGCTGCGCGCCGAGGTCAACGCCGAAGGCAAGGCACTGGTCAGTGGACGACTTCTGGCCGACATCTGCCGGAGTCTGCCGAACAAGCCGGTCGACATGACCCTGGAAGGCAGCCGAGTCTCCTTGGTCTGTGGCTCGGCCAGGTTCTCCTTGCAGACGATGCCGGTCGAGGACCACCCGCAGCTTCCGGCGATGCCGGCCGCGACGGGCACGGTCAACAGCGATGAGTTCGCGCACGCCGTCGCCCAGGCCGTCACGGCGGCGGGTCGAGACGACATGCTTCCGGTGCTGACCGGGGTTCGCCTGGAGATCGACGGCTCGTCGATCTCGCTCCTTGCCACCGACCGCTTCCGGTTGTCCCACCGCGAACTGGCCTGGCAACCCACCACTCCCGACGCCTCGGTCGCGGCCCTGGTGCCGGCGAAGGTGTTGGGCGACACGGCTAAGTCGTTGACCGGTGGCACCGAGCTCACCATCGCGTTGTCCTCCGGGGGTGCCGGTGAAGGCATCATCGGCTTCGAGGGAGTCACCTCGGGCGGCACGCTGCGCACCACGACGCGCCTCCTCGACGGAGAGTTCCCGAAGGTGCGTTCGTTGTTCCCGACCGCGCACACCACCGTGGTCACCTTGGACAAGGGCGCCTTGATCGAGTCGGTCAAGCGCGTCTCCCTGGTCGCCGAGCGCAACACGGCGGTGCAGATGGCTTTCGCGGACGGCGTACTCACCCTCGACGCGGGCTCCGGCGACGAGGCTCAGGCCTCGGAGTCGGTGGAGGCGAGGATCGAAGGCGAATCGATCACGACCGGCTTCAACCCGCAATTTCTGCTCGACGGCCTTTCCGCCATCGACGCCTCGGTGGTGGAGTTGGCTTTCACGCAGGCATCCAAGCCGGTGGTCATCAGTGGCGCCGGTGACGACGAGGTCAGCTTCCGCTACCTGCTCATGCCGCGCCGTCTGCTCCAGTGACCGGAGGTTTCCTCATGCCCGATAGCAATCCGACCGATAACAGCCAGCCTGATAACGACCAGCCCGAAACCTCGGCCGGCAACTCCTTCCACCTTGGCCTGATCGGCTTGGGGAAGATGGGCGGTGGCATGCGCGAGCGGATGCGTCGCGCCGGCGTCACCGTCACCGGTTATGACCGCAACCCCGAGATCAGCGACGTGGATTCGCTGGAGTCTCTCGTCGCGGCACTGCCGTCACCGAAGGTTGTGTGGGTAATGGTTCCGGCAGGCGAACCCACCCGTCAGACCGTCACCACGTTGGCGGGCCTGCTGTCACCTGGCGACGTCGTGGTCGACGGCGGCAATTCCCGATGGACCGACGACATCGCTCACGCCGAGCTCCTCGCCGAGCACGGCATCGGTTATGTCGACTGCGGTGTGTCCGGCGGCGTCTGGGGGCTGGAGAACGGTTACGCGCTGATGTACGGCGGCACCGCCGACAACGTCGCCAAGGTCCAGCCAGCCTTCGACGCTCTCCGCCCCGAGGGCGACTTCGGCTCGGTGCACGCCGGCGCGGTCGGCGCTGGTCACTTCTCCAAGATGGTTCACAACGGCATCGAGTACGCCATCATGCAGGCCTACGCCGAGGGTTGGGAGTTGCTGGAGAAGGTCGAGCTGGTCGACAACGTCACCGAGGTCTTCCGATCGTGGCGGCAGGGAACCGTGATCCGGTCCTGGCTCTTGGACTTGTTGGTCAACGCGCTCGACGAGGATCCGGGGCTGGCCTCGATCCAGGGCTATGCCGAAGATTCCGGCGAGGGTCGCTGGACGGTCGAGGCAGGCATCGCCCACGCCGTACCGACCCCGGCGATCACCGCCGCGCTCTATGCCCGTTTCGTTTCGCGCCAGGAGGATTCTCCGGCGATGAAGGCGATCGCGGCGATGCGCAACCAGTTCGGTGGTCACGCGGTGCACGGCGCGCCGGCCGGCGAGAACCCACCCCGCTAACCCGCCCACGCGGCGGTCATCGAGTAGGTCATGTACGTCGAACACCTGGTGTTGCACGACTTCCGCTCCTACCCCGAGGTCGACGTCCGGCTCAGCTCCGGACCTACCGCCTTCTTGGGACGCAATGGTCAGGGAAAGACCAACCTGGTCGAGGCCGTCGACTATTTGTCGCGGATGAGCTCGCACCGGGTGGCTAGCGACGCTCCCCTTGTCCGCGCCGGTGCCGAGCGAGCGGTGGTTCAGGCCTCGGTCGTGCGGGACGGCCGTTCGGCCACCCTCGAAGTCGAGATCCACCCCGGTCGAGCCAACCGGGCGCGGGTGAACCGGTCGCCGTTGCCCCGCACCCGGGATCTGATCGGATTGGTGCGCACCGTCGTTTTCTCGCCCGAAGACCTGGCTCTGGTCAAGGGCGACCCTTCCGAACGTCGCCGGTTCCTAGACGATCTGCTCGTACTGCGCACCCCTCGGTTGGCCGGGGTGCGCGCCGACTACGACCGAATCCTCAGGCAGCGCAACACCCTGCTCAAGACCAACCGTGCCGCTCGTCGTGGCGGCGGAGCCGAACAAGCGCTGGCCACCTTGGACATCTGGGACGACCACTTGGCCGAGACTGGCGCCGAACTCATGGCCCACCGGATCGAGTTGGTCGAGGCGTTGCGACCCCATCTGTGCACGGCCTACCAAGATGTCGCCAAAGGGGCGACTCGCGAGCAGGCGGCGATCGCCTACCGCACCGCCTCACGGGTCGGCAGAGCAGAGGGCGGTGAGCCGGCTGGTCCCGGGGCAGAACTGCTCCCCGCCGGCGAACTCCCGACCCGAGAGGAGTGGGCCGAAACGCTGCGTAACCGGCTGGCCGAGCGGCGTCAGGACGAGCTCGACCGCGGGGTCACCCTGGTCGGACCGCACCGCGACGACGTGTGGTGCACCTTGGCCGACGACGAGACCGAGCTTCCCGTGAAGGGCTATGCCTCGCACGGGGAGAGTTGGTCGTTCGCGCTGGCGCTGCGACTGGCCGCCTACGATCTCCTGCGCGCCGAAGGCGATGATCCGATCCTGATCCTCGACGATGTCTTTGCCGAGCTCGATGCCGAACGGCGCGCGCAACTAGCCGATCGTGTGGCTGGCGCGGAGCAGGTACTGATCACCGCCGCGGTCGCCGAAGACGTTCCCGAAGCCTTGACCGGCGAGCGGTTCGAGGTTTCCGGCAAGGCGGTTCGCCGTGCCTGAGCCCCCAGACGAGTCAAAAGGTCCAGATCAGCCAGCGGACGACGAGCCCCTCGCGGCTCGCCACGAGCGGGAAGCCGATTTGTCCAGCGAGGGCTCGATCGAGCAGACGATGCCCGACTCCCTCGACGGCCACGAGCCCGATGGCCTGGACCTGGCGCGGCAGTCGGCCCGGGCGGTGGCCAAGGCGCGGCCGGCGACCGGCGACCCCGGCCCCCGCCGGCGTACCCCGCGGCGCGGGCGTGGCCGGCGCGCGCCGGGCAGCCGTGTCAGCGGTGCCTTCCCCGACGATCGCGACCCGCAGACCTTGGAGAACCTGGTCGGACGGCTGGTGGAAGACCATGGCTGGTCGGTGGATCTGCGGATCCAGGGGATCTTTGCGCGGTGGGCCGAACTAGTCGGTGCGGAAGTGTCGGAGCACTGCCGTCCGGACTCGTTCTCCGACGGAAAACTGCTCGTTCAAACCGACTCGACGGCCTGGGCGACCCAGCTGCGGCTGTTGGCGCCGACGTTGCAGCGCAGGTTGAACGAGGAACTGGGCACCGACACGGTCCGTACCGTCGAGGTTCGGGGACCGGCCGCACCGAGCTGGCGAAAAGGCCGGCGGCGCGTGCCTGGCAAGGGTCCCGGCGACACCTACGGATGAGCCGGGCGCACCCCCTTCAGAGAATCGCCTACAGGGGGCCCTGAGGCGGGGGTCCGCCATACAGGTACTTATCCGACCCCCTGTTCGGGGCTGCAAGGGCCCTTAACAGGGCGCTCTGAGCCGATTTCATCCACAGAATCCCCCCACCCGGGAGGCGTCGACGTGGCTAGAGGCTCTTGAGCGGCTAAACTGGCGCGTGGTCGTCGCACCTCGCGCGGCGACCATCTTGTGTGCCGAGCGTCGGTGAGCCCCAGGGCAAGGGGGCCGCGACCGGGTGGCGGTGCCACCCCTGTCAGAGAGGTCCTCCGTGACGGACATTCCCGGGAACGACGAGCAAGTGAATCCGCCTGCGGAGCAGACCTCCGTGGCGGCACCGGAGCAAGTCACCGCGAGCTACGACGCGAGCGCGATCCAAGTGCTCGAGGGACTCGAAGCCGTTCGCAAGCGGCCGGGCATGTACATCGGCAGCACCGGTGAGCGCGGGCTGCACCACCTCATCTGGGAGATCGTCGACAACTCCGTCGACGAGCGGATGGCCGGCTTCGCCGATCGGATCGTGCTCACCCTCCTCGCCGATGGTGGCGTCCGGGTCGAGGACAACGGCCGTGGCATCCCGACCGACATGCATCCGACCGAAGGTGTTGCCGCCGTGACCGTGGCACTGACCCAGTTGCACGCAGGCGGCAAGTTCGGCGGCGGCGGCTACAAGGTCTCCGGCGGCTTGCACGGCGTGGGCGTCTCGGTGGTCAACGCGCTGTCGAGCAAGCTCATCGTCGAGGTCAAGAACCGAGGCCACCTCTGGCGACAGACCTTCTCCCTGGGCACTCCGGATGCGGATCTCGAGCAGGTTCGCCCGCTCGAGGAGGGAGAACAGACCGGCACCACGGTCACCTTCTACGCCAGCGAAGACATCTTCGAGACCACGACGTACTCCCTGGAGACGATCACCGCGCGCATCCGCGAGATGGCCTTCCTCAACAAGGGCCTGGAGATCGTCGTGCGCGACGAGCGGCCAGCCGCCGTCGAGCTTGCCGACGCGGTCGAGGATCTGACCGTGGAGCCGGAGGTGGACCAAGCCGGCGCCGATGCGCTGCACCGCGCCGAGCAGGGTGGGGTGGAGCAGCGCTTCAAGTACGACCGCGGACTGGTCGACTTCGTCGAATACCTCAACCGCCGCAAGATCCCGGCGAACGCCTCGATCATCTCCTTCGAGGCCGCCCAACTCGGCGAAAGCGCTTTGTCTCTCGAAGTGGCCATGCAGTGGAACACCACCTACAACGAGTCGGTGCACACCTTCGCCAACGCGATCAACACCCACGAGGGTGGCACGCACGAAGAGGGCTTCCGCGCCGCACTCACCTCGCTGGTCAACAACTGGGGTCAGACCTGGAATCTGATCAAGAACTCGGCCGACCGAGTTTCTGGTGATGACATCCGCGAGGGACTCACCGCGATCGTGTCGATCAAGCTCGGCGAGCCGCAGTTCGAGGGCCAGACCAAGACCAAGCTCGGCAACACCGAGGCCAAGGGCTTCGTGCAACGCATCGTCAATGACCAACTCGGCGCGTGGCTGGAGCAGAACCCAGCCGAGGGTAAGGAGATCGTTCGCAAGGCTCAGGCCGCGGCGACCGCCCGGATCGCCGCGCGTAAGGCCCGCGAACTCGCCCGTAACCGCAAGGGCTTGATCGGCGGCGGCGGCTTGCCCGGCAAGCTCAGCGACTGCCAGTCGACCAACCCCGAGGAGTGTGAGGTCTTCATCGTCGAGGGCGACTCGGCGGGCGGCTCGGCCCGCAGTGGACGCGACCCCCGGGTCCAGGCGATCCTCCCGATCCGCGGCAAAATCCTGAACGTCGAGAAGGCCCGCATCGACAAGGTGCTGGCCAATACCGAAGTGCAAGCGATCATCTCCGCGCTCGGCACCGGTATCCATGAGGAGTTCAGCATCGAGAAGCTGCGCTACCACAAGGTCGTGCTGATGGCCGATGCCGACGTCGACGGCCACCACATCAACACGCTGCTGTTGACGCTGCTCTTCCGGTTCATGAAGCCGCTCATCGACGGTGGCTTCGTCTACATGGCTCAACCTCCGCTCTACCGGTTGCGCTGGAACAAGCCGCATGAGCACGAGTTCGTCTACTCCGATGCCGAACGCGACGCGGTGATGCGCGACGGCCTCGAGCAGGGCAAGAAGTTGCCCAAGGACATGCCCGTCCAGCGCTACAAGGGCCTGGGTGAGATGAATGCCGACGAACTCTGGGAGACCACGATGGATCCCGACCACCGGATCCTGTTGCAGGTCACCTTGGAGGACGCTGCCCAGGCCGACGAGATCTTCTCGATCCTGATGGGCGAGGACGTCGAGCAGCGACGCTCGTTCATCCAGCGCAACGCCAAGGACGTCCGGTTCCTCGACATCTGATCGCCGCGCGGGCGGCCGTTCTGCCGGCCGGCCCGCGCGACCCGATCTCTCCCGACTCGCACGAGACGCACAAAGGACTGACTGATGACTGAGACCCCGGTAGGCGGCGGACGGATCGAGCCTGTCGATCTCCAGGTGGAGATGCAGCGCTCCTACATCGACTACGCGATGGCCGTCATCGTGGGGCGCGCGCTCCCCGACGTACGCGATGGCTTGAAGCCGGTGCACCGCCGCGTCCTCTATGCGATGTACGACGGTGGCTATCGCCCCGATCGTGGCTACAGCAAGTGCGCCCGCGTGGTCGGCGAGGTCATGGGTCAGTACCACCCGCACGGCGACTCGGCGATCTACGACACCTTGGTCCGGTTGGCGCAGCCGTGGGTGATGCGCCACCCGCTGATCCAGGGTCAAGGCAACTTCGGCTCGCCCGGCAACGACCCCGCGGCGGCGATGCGTTACACCGAATGCCGGATGGATCCGCTGGCCATGGAGATGGTCCGCGAGATCAACGAGGGCACCGTCGACTTCGCGCCGAACTACGACGGCAAGGGCGAGGAGCCGACGATCCTGCCGGCCCGCTTCCCCAACCTGCTGGTCAACGGATCGGCCGGTATCGCGGTCGGCATGGCGACCAACATCCCGCCGCACAACTTGAAAGAAGTCGCCGCCGGCGCGCACTGGGCCTTGGAGAACCCCGACGCCACCCGTGAGGAACTTCAGGACGCGTTGATCGAGCGGATCAAGGGTCCCGATTTCCCCAGGGGCGCCCTGATCGTCGGCCGCACCGGGATCGAGCAGGCCTACCGCACCGGTCGCGGCTCGATCACGCAGCGTGCCGTGGTGGAGATCGACGAGGACTCCAAGGGCCGCACCTTGCTCGTCATCACCGAGCTGCCCTACATGGTCAACCCCGACAACCTCGCGGTGAAGATCGCCGACCTCGCCGACTCCGGCAAGGTCAAGGGGATCTCCGAGGTCCGCGACGACACTTCCTCACGGACCGGCCAGCGACTGGTCGTGGTGCTGCAGTCGCGACGCCGTGGCCCGCGTGGTGCTCAACAACCTCTTCAAGCACACCGAACTCCAGACCAACTTCAGCGCCAACATGCTGGCGCTGGTCGACGGCGTGCCGCGCACCCTCACGGTGGATCAGTTCATCTCCCACTGGGTGACCCACCAGATCGAGGTCATCCAACGGCGCACGCGCTACCGGTTGGCCGAGGCCGAGAAGCGGGCCCACATCTACCGCGGTCTGGTCAAGGCCCTCGACCAGCTCGACGAGGTGATCGCGCTGATCCGGCGCTCGCCCGATGTCGAGGAAGCCAAGGTCGGGCTGATGGAGCTGCTCGGGGTCGACGAGGTCCAGGCCGACCGCGATCCTGGACATGCAGCTTCGTCGACTTGCGGCGTTGCAGCGGCAGAAGATCATCGACGACCTGGCCGACGATCGAGGCGGAGATCGCCGACCTCGAGGACATCTTGGCCAACGAGCCGAGGCAGCGCCGGATCATCGGCGAGGAGTTGAGCGAGATCGTCGCGAAGCACGGCGACGACCGGCGTACCCAGATCATCGCGGCCGACGGCGACCTCTCCATGGAGGACCTCATCCCCGATGAGGAACTGGTCGTCTCCATCACCCGCGGCGGTTACGCCAAGCGCACCCGCGCGGACGCGTACCGCACCCAGAAGCGCGGCGGCAAGGGGGTGCGTGGCGCGACCCTGCGGGGCGACGATGTGGTGCAGCACTTCATCGCCACCACCAACCACCACTGGTTGCTGTTCTTCACCACAGCCGGGCGGGTCTACCGCACCAAGGCCTACAACCTTCCCGAGGCTTCGCGTGACGCCAAGGGCGGGCACGTCGCCGGGTTGCTGAGCTTCCAGCCCGATGAGGACATCGCCCAGGTCCTGGCGATCCGTGACTACGAGCAGGCGCCCTATTTGGTCCTGGCCACCCGCAACGGGCTGGTGAAGAAGACCCGCTTGCTCGACTACAACTCCCCGCGCCAGGCCGGCGTGATCGCGATCAACTTCCGCGAAGAGGATGACGAGTTGATCGGCGCCGAGTTGGTGGGCCCCGACGACGACATCTTGTTGGTCTCTCGGAAGGGGCAGTCGATTCGCTTCCGGGCCGACGACAGCCAACTTCGGCCGATGGGGCGGGCGACGTCGGGGGTCACCGGGATGAAGTTCCGCGACGGCGACAGCATGTTGTCGATGTCGGTGGTGCGCGGCGAGGTGGCCGAAGGCCCCGACGTCGAGCAGCCTGCCAGCGCGGAGCAGTACCTCTTCACCATGACCGACGGCGGGTTCGCAAAGCGCACCCGGATCGAGGAGTACCGCTTGCAGTCGCGTGGTGGCCTAGGCATCAAGGCGATGTCGTTGGCCAACGAGGAGCGCGGCTCGCTGGTGGGTGCGTTCATCGTCATCGAGGGCGACGAAGTGCTGTCGATCACCCAGGGTGGGCAAGTCGTACGGAGCCCGATCAACGCCAACTTCCGACCGACCGGCCGCTCCACGATGGGCGTGAAGTTCGTGACGCCCAAGGGCGACGACGCGGTCGCCGTGGTGGCTCGCTCGGTGGAGGCCACGCTGGAATCCGGAGAGGATTCGCAGCCGGAGAAGTCGTCGGATGAACCCGAGGATGCAACAATCGAGGCTCCTGAAGCGGACTGACCAAGCCGAGAACCGAGGGGAGCCGACGATGGCTAGTGGTGGCGCGACGCCTCCGCGCGGATCCAAAGCGACCCCGAACACCGACCCGGTCGTCGACCAAGTCGTCGAGGCGGCGGAGACCCAGCAGCAGCGGGTTCTCCCGCCGATGCCCGTTGTCGAACCCGAATCGCCGATGGAGCAGACCGCCGGTGGTGGCCGGACACCCTTCCTTCGACGGGTGCAACAGGTATTGAATGGCGACTCGGCTCCCAGCCAGACTTTTGTTCCTGGGGCGGAGCACAACGGGTCGGAGGTAGCGATGAGCACGCAGGAACTCGGTGCCGTGGGTTCCCTGGACGGCGCCGCCCGCGTCGACCAAGGGCGCGTGGTGGTGACTACGCAGGCATCGGCTCCAGAGCCGGCGTTCGTGCAACAGCGGCTCGCGCCGCCACGACCCGATTCGGGCCCCACTGCCAGCAACCGACCGGGCCAACTCCGACAGGCTCG
The DNA here is from genome assembly GCA_037046605.1 of Nocardioides sp. GTDB lineage: Bacteria > Actinomycetota > Actinomycetes > Propionibacteriales > Nocardioidaceae > Nocardioides. The sequence continues at coordinate 7,310 of JBAOHF010000013.1, read as the reverse complement.
GCTGCGCCTCAAGCGCGTCGATCCCTGGTCGGTCTTCAAGACCGCGTTGTTGCTCTCGATCGCCTTCGGCATCATGACGATCGTTTCGGTGCTTATCGTCTGGTCGGTGCTGGGCGCGGCTGGGGTCTGGGACTCGGTCAATGCCACCGTGCAGAGTGTCGTCGGCGGGCAGGACGGCACGACGTTCCAGGTCGAGGACTACGTCGGCATGCAGCGAGTGGTCGGCTTCACCATGTTGGTGTCGGTGATCGATGTCTTCCTGCTGACCGCGATCGCCACCTTGTCGGCGTTCCTCTACAACATGGCGGCTGCGCTCTTGGGTGGGCTCGAGCTCACCCTTGTGGAAGACAACTGAGCTCGTCCCCGAGGGCGTCGACCCGGGTCGCGTGAGCGACCAGTTCAGGCCCGCTCTCTCGCGCTGTGTTCGGGCAGCGACCTCATTTTGAGCCGGTCCGGATCGTTGGGGTAGTCTTCGGCGGTTGCCTCAGCGAGGCACACGGGCCTATAGCTCAGACGGTTAGAGCGCTTCCCTGATAAGGAAGAGGTCACAGGTTCAAGTCCTGTTAGGCCCACTGCGATCCAGCCGCGAACTCGCGGCGATCGCGCTGCCACCCGGAGGGGATCACCATGAAGAAGCTACTGCTGCTGGCCCTCGCCGCTGCGGGCGCCGTCTTCGCCAAGAAGCGCATGGACGAGGCGAAGAAGGAGCAAGCCCTCTGGGCCGAGGCCACCGATAGCGTCCCGCGCAACAAGTAGTCACCCGCCCGCCCGGGCATCGGATCCGCCGGGTCCACACAACTGAAATCCCACACGGGGCCTTGGCGCAATTGGTAGCGCACCTGCTTTGCAAGCAGGGGGTTAGGGGTTCGAGTCCCCTAGGCTCCACCGAGAGAAACCGCAGGTCAGCCTGCGGTTTCTTTCATTTAAGGGATTGGTGACTTGGGTTCGTTGATGGGCCATATGCCAGATATATGCCAGATCGACGGCGTTGATGCGCAGGAGACGACGCCCTCGGCGTCGCTCAGTCGAACCTGCGCGTGCTGAGGATCCCAGACTTGTGACTAGGGCGGTCTTGTTTCAGCGCTACGTCGACGGCGAGCGCAGCGGTGACCACCAAGGTACGCAGTGGCTCCGGAAGGTTCTCGTCCATCTGCACGACGTAGTGGTCAGCCTTGGTGAAGCGTTCCTTCGCCCAGCCTGCCCACGTCTTCGTGATCTTGCCGATCTCAGTGCCATCGGCGCCTGAGATGACGAAGTCCCACTGTCTGGTGTCGGTTGCGTGGATCGAGCCCAGGCGCTGGCCGTGAGCCTCGAGCCCGAACCGGGCATGGCCGGCCTTGGACAAGCGGTTCACCGTCTTCTCCAGGCGCTCGCCTCCTGCGGCAGCAGCGGCGCTTCCCGCGAGACCGGCTGCGAGCAGCTTCATGGGTCCCAAGGTGGTCATGGCGGCGAGCGCTCCCGCTGCGGCTCCCGCCTCAAGCGCCATTCCTCCCACCCCAAAGCTCTCGTGGGTGATCTGGCCGACGTTGCGACCGTCGGCGGTATCGACGATCACAGCTGCTCGGAAGGTGTTCCACCGTTCCGGTCGTGTCAGTCCGTACATCACCTTCCCGTGAGCGTCGGCGACCTCGTAGCGAGTCGTCCGGCCGCGCTTGATCCGGTCTGTAACCAGCGTGTTGAGGTCTCTGCGTAGTTCTCGGAAGCTACCCAGCTTGCGGCCGTCCCGGTCATGGACGTCGTAGGCGACGCTGCCGCGCCCGATGCGAGCCTTCTGGTTGACCACCAGAGTCGACTCGGTGAACAGCGTGCCGCCACCGGCAGTCCGTGATGTCGCACCCGCCTGGCGCGCCTGGCGAGCGATCTTCTTGCTGGTGGGTGGCGATGTGGTCCCAGTCGGTGTGACGTGGGTACCTTCAGCGACCTCCAGAGGAAGCGCAGCGGAAGTCGTCGGTCCGGGGGCCACTGGTGGATCCACGCCCTGGAAGCCGGGGTTGGCGACGTGCTCGGTCCACCGTTGGCCATCCCAGTACCGCCGGTCGAATCGCTTCAAGGGGTCAGAGTGCCACTGAGCCGGAGGCGGCGTGCTCGAGTGGGAGGGCGGTGCCACCAACTGAGCGGGATCAGTGCCCTGGAAGCCGGGGTTGGCGACGTGGTCGGTCCACCGTTGGCCGTCCCAGTACCGCAGGTCGAAGCGTCGGAACGGATCGGAGTGCCACCCTGGTGCCGACTGGTCAGCCATGTTGAGGAGGGTACGTGAGAATCCCGGTCCGGGCGCGACAAGCTGCTTCGCCGGGCATTCGTCTGATGGATGGAGTCCCAGTGGGCGCGACCTCGGCGGTTCGAGAAGCGCCAGGGTGACTCCTCCTCGAGCCTCCGCTCGGTCTACGGCGGGAGCGCCACGATGATCACCATGAACGGTCGACTGATGGTCGATATCCACGACCCGGCCGACTGTGAGGGAGGCAGACGCGTGAGTGCGATCTTCCTTGGAATGAGCAGCGCACTGACGTACGTTTGATGTACGTTGTTGGGACGAAGTAGTGACGGGAGGAGAATCTCATGGCGGCACAGACCAGTTCACCGGCTCGCCGGACGACCGCCTCACACGACCAAGCAGTCGAACTACGCGACATCATCGAGTTCCTCCACGAGCACCTCGGCGCACGCCTCCTTGCGCTGACGGTCGACGTCGACCACCGGACTGTTGGGCGATGGCTCACAGACGCAGACCGTGGAACGCGCTTCGAGACGGAGACCCGACTTCGCGCGGCGTACCAGGTCTTCCGTCTGGTTCAGAGCGTCGAGGCGTCGCCGACCGTCCGCGCGTGGTTCATGGGGATGAATCCCCAGCTCGACGACAAGTCACCTGCGGAAGCGATCCGTGATGGTGAGGCGCGCGATGTCATGGCGGCAGCGCGCGCGTTCATCAACGCGGGGTAAGGCGGCGTGGCGACAAACGCACGTGGACCGCATGAGGTCGAGGCGCCCGCGACCTTGTTCCGCGTAGCCAGGGCGGACCAGCCTGTGCGGTTCTCCCAGATCGCGCCCGCCGACGTCCCGCTTCCTAGGGCGGGCAATCGGTTCGACGTTCCAGGCGGGGGCGTGCTCTACTGCGCGACCGAGCCGGCCGGCTGCTATGCGGAGACGCTCGCTCGGTTCCGGCCGAGCGCTGCGGTGCGCGCCGCAGTCGAGGACGAAGACCCCAAGTTCATGATCTGCGGTGGCGTCCCGGCCGACTGGCGTGATCGCCGCCTCGAAGTAGAGCTTGCGGTCGATGAGGCGCTGCCGTTCCTCGACGTCGAGCACGAGGCGACGCACGATTTCTTGACCACTGCGGTCGCCCGGGAGATGGCGGCGCTCTCGATCCCGGTCATCGACGTCGGCGTGATCCGTGGGCCCAACAGGCTCGCCACCCGCGCGATCGCTGCGTGGGCGTTCGCGGCGCAGGACGAGGATGGAAACCTGCGCTACAGCGGCATCCGATACATGTCGCGTCTCGGCGATCACGAGTGCTGGGCTGTGTTCGAGGGCACAACGGTGCGGGAGTTCGCGCGGAAACCGATCCTGCGCACCAACCTCGCGATGCAGGGGGTTGCTGCGACCTGGGGGCTCAACGTCTTCTGAAGCGGGGACGCAAAGACCCGCCTGGATCACGAATCCAGGCGGGCCAATGCCCTCGGCTGTTGTCACGGGAAGCTCGTTCAGATCGGCCTCATCAGATCGTCGAGGTCTTCACGGAGGACGCGGAGGCCACGCTTGCCGCAGACGTAGGCAGGCAGTTCGCCGCTGGCAACGCGGCGGCGAACGGTCTTGACCGACGCCGCGATGTAGACCGCGGCTTCCTGCAGAGTCATCCAGTGCTTGGCTGCTGCGTCGCGCTTGTCATGCCGGGCGGTGGCCATGTCACTGGCCTCCCCGAAGGAAGCGGCGGAGCTCGGCGACGGTGATGTACAGGCGACCGTTGCCGTTGAAACGGTGCCAGGTCGGTCCACGGTTGAGACGTCGCCATTCGCGCACCGTGCGTTGCGGCGTACGGATGAGGGCGCAGAACTCCTCGAACAAGATGATGCCGTTGTCGTCCCACTCCTCCGGGACGCTGATCGGGGCGACGGTCACGGCCCCACTCCTCTCGGTGAACGGATCGCACGGGTTTGCGACCCAATGTCCTCACAAGCAACCGCCCGGAGCCGAGATCGGACATGTCGCACCAAGTCGGTCCGTGGGGCTTCTCGGTCACCTAGTGCTCGGGAGGTGTCCGGGCGATCACATGAAGCCGAGGACTTTCAGCGGCCGATCCCAGGCCGTGGCTGCGTAGCGGTGACGGGAGGTGGCTCGGGCGGTCGCCGGACTCCGGTGTGGAACATGGCGGCCTGGAGGCTGGGCGAGCGACGAGGGGCCTGGGGGCCGAAGCGCTCGATGTCCTCGGCAGCCGCCCGTGCCGCGTGTGCGGGCCCGAGGTCCGCGCGGTCGCGGCTGAAGACGTCGATCCACTGACGCCGCGCGTCGTCGAGAGACTCGGCGACAAGGTGGGCAGTGTTGTGGTGGCGGCCGCGGGTCATGCCGACGTACGCCGCGGCGGCACCCGTCGTCTCACCGATCACCAGGTGCGCGGTGTCAACCGTGTCGCCCTGAGCGCCGTACGCAGTGGTGGCGTAGGCGAGCTCGACATGCTCGGTGACGTAGGCGGACGGGAGCTGGCGCCGGCCCGCACGGCCGACGACCAGGACGCTTCCGTCGTCGCCGATGCCGGCGACGGTCCAGGTGTCGCGGTTGGCGACGCCAAGATCCCGGTCGTTGCGGCGGGTGGCGATGCGGTCGCCGAGGGTGATGCGCTCACCGCTGTGGGTGACGGGCTCACCGGATCGCTCACCACCTGGCTCACCAGCGTTCCTGCGCTCGTCGCGGATCGCGGCGCTGAGCGTGCCCACCTGCTCGCGGGTGTCCGCGATGACGAGTGGCTCGCCGGTCGAAGCCAGGCTCGCGATCGCGGCGGTGCGTTCGACCTCGGATGGGTGGAGAGCGATGGAGCCACGCGCCACGAGCGCGTCGAAGACCTCACCAGCTTGCTCACCGGTGCGCATGAGCAGGCTGAGGTCGCCATACGCCGGATCGGTGAAGCGGTGTACGGATTCGACTTCGAGGTGTGCCTCGGGCCGCACCCAACGTGCGGCCAGGTCGAGTACGCCACCGCGCCCCACGGCGGGCAGTTGGTGGCGGTCGCCCATCAGCGCCAGCGTCGCGCCTGCCTGGTCAGCGATGGAGACCAGCGCTCGGGCGGTGTCCTGGTCGAGCATCCCAGCCTCATCAACGAGCAGCACGTCACCGGACAAGAGCCGGGCAGCTGGGGACAATTGTCCAACGGATTGTTGGACGAATCCGGCGACCTGGGCGTCCGGCTCAGGTCGTGGTGTGTCCAGGTGTGTCCAGCGCCCGTCCTTGTCCCACCGGTAGCCGTGTTGGTGAACGAGCCAAGCGGCGGAGAAGGCGTCCGTCCCGACCTGCTGTTTCGCTGCCTGAGCCGCCTTGAGTGTCGGCGTGGTCACGACCAGGCGGCGGCCGTCTGCGTCCAGAGCGGCTCGAGCGGCCGCGAGCATGCTGGTCTTGCCCGTGCCGGCGGCTCCTTCGATCACGAGGACGCCTGCCGTGCCGGCGAGCGCGCTGACGACGCGCTGCTGCGCGATGTCGAGATGCTCGACGCCGTGCACGCGCGTCATCGGTTCGACAGGGCGATCTGCACGAGCTTGCAGCCGGTCGTTGAGTTCGGCCTCGACCCCGATGACGTGGTCGGAGGTGAGGCAGCGAACGTGCTCGGGTACGTCGGAACGGTCGAGCAGCCGACGGCAGGCGTCGGTGGCTCGACTGGTGAGATCCTCGGCCAGCTCGGTGCGCACGGTCCGCTCGGCCACGACCCCGATGGATGCAATGACCTTCTCGGCCTCGCCTCGGATGTCTGACGCGTTCCAGGCTGAGCGCTTGGTGCCGAGTCGGGTGAGGATCAGGCCCACGACTGCGTCGCGACGAATTGATCCGATCGTGGTCGCAGTGGCGGGTGCCTCTCCGGTCGGTGGTTGGAAGCCGAGGTCGCGAAGCTCGTCCTTCCAGCGGTCCACGAGTTCGGCGCCATCCTTGGGGACGACCTTGTCGGGTCGGGCGTCGGCCCACGCGCGCCTGTCCCAGGTCCGACGCAGTTGTGGACCGGGCTCCTGGTCGGGGTGGGCGACGCGCCACTGAGCCTCGTAGCGATCGACGTGACGCGCGATCTGTGCGCAGCGCTGGCTGAACTGTCCGAGATAGGGAGTGAGCTCGCGCACTTCGCCTGCATCGTCGAGGCTGTAGCCGTGAGCTGCGAGCGCCTGCCGGAAGGTGGGGTCGCACATGACGGCGGCGTGGCCGATGCCGTTGATCGCCTCGATGTTGTCGCGCGTCCCGACCGAGTGAAGCGCGCGCCACTGCCCGGCAGCGAACACCTTGGCGTTGATCTGGAGGTGGAGGTGGCGGTGCGGGTCGCCAGCGCGCGACGTGTAGTGGCGTATGACGGCTGCCTCGAGTCTCTCCACGGGCACCTGCACTTGACGGCCGCGTGGCCCGACCCTGGTCGCCGAGTGTTCGGCGAGCCAATCGATGATCTCGACCGCGGCGTGCTCCTGCGCGGCGTCGTACGCCTGCGCGATCTCGGGGTGGAGCGCGGCGGCGATGGACCAGGACTTGGGGCCGTTGACGACGACCTCGACGAAGCGGAGAGCGCTCGCGTTGTTGCTGATCCGGCCCTTGGCCTGGCCGGTGTCGACGTCGTAACCGCCCACCCAGCGCTCGTACGCGTCACCGTCCATGCGGCCGGCCGGCGCAACCGCGGTGTCAGCGACGTATCGCTCGGCGACCCCACTGCCCTCGGCAAGGTAGTAGTCGTCGGCGCGGGAGTGGTCGGCCTCGACGTACGACCGCGCGGCCGTGGGCGACCCCCTGTAGAACTTCGCGCCGCCGTGCATCCGCCTCGTCACCGCCCGTCACTACTCGTCAATGACCCCTGAAATGACGCTCGGCCCGCCCATAGAGGCGGACCGATCTACGGACCTTCGTAGCATGCGTGCCGCTTGGTTTGAAGGCGAGAAAGCGCCTGGTGAGGGTGGGGAATTCGGACTCGTCAGAGTCCGTCACTCGTCGTCATCGAGGAGTCGGTTCCGGGACATCCGTACGTCGATGCCGTCGGGGTCGAAGATCTGTCCGATGCGCTGGTGAGCGTTGTCGATCGCGTCTCGTCCCATCTGGTTCCAGGTCAGTTCCTGGAGTCTGGCGAGCATCTCGTTTACGAG
>JBAOHF010000012.1:0-56486 GCA_037046605.1 Nocardioides sp. | reverse complement strand
GTGGGGACCGCCCGGAACAGGGATGGTTCGGGCATTTCTCGGACGGCTGCGGAGCATGAGGTGATGCTGCCGAGAAACCTGTGGACGACGGTCGGCGCGGGGTTATGGGCAGCGACGATGGGCAGGGTCGACGGGGTCACGGACCCATGTACGAGTAACTGTCTCCGAAGTCAAGGTACGACCCCCAGTCGCTGCCGGGCGTCGGCGCCGGAAGGGGCTCGAACACGGGCAGGTCGATCGGCGGCAGGGTGTCGGCGTCCAACTTGGGAATCGTCGTCGTGGTCGAGATCGCCACGCTCCCCGCGGAGTCCATGATCTGGGTGTGTTGGGTGACCGAGCCGTTGCCGTTGTCGGTGACGGTGACGATCACGGTTCGAACCGTCTGCCCGTCCTCGGCGGTGGCCCCGGTGAGGGTCACGGTGTTCGAGATCGGGTCGGTGGTGATGGTCGCCGAGAAGGAGTCGGCGCCCGCGTCCACGCCGATCGCCACCGTTGCGCCCGAGACGTTGATGGTCACCGGGACGCTGCTGCCGGACTGCGTCATCACGACGCCCTGGGTCAGGCCGTTCGTGGGGTCGCCACCCTGGCTGGTGATCACCAGGGTGTTGCCGTTGCCGAGATCGATGATGTTGGGTCGGACGCCGTTCGCGGCCATGGTGTCCCAGGCGTCGAGGCCGCCACCGGGCAGCGACTCCTCGGGAACCGCCTCCCACCAGCGGAAGCATTCGCCGTTGTAGTAGGTGCATCCGCCCCCGCCGTAGAACTCCTCGAACTCTTCGGCGTGCGCCTGGCCGGCCGTCGCCACCCCGGCGATCGGGATGGCGAGCGCTGCGACGCCGAGGGTCAGACCCCGACGCAGGCGGGTGATGGTGCGGAGACGTCCAGGCATGTCGAGGGCTCCAGAGAGATCCAACCGAGTGATCATGTCGCACGGAAAGTACCAGCTTGCACCGCTCCGCACCCTGAAAGTACATGATTGGTCAGCAAAGAACGGTCAGGAAAGCGACTGTCGAGTTAGCTTGACTTTGTGTCAGGTAAGGTTGACATCTAGTCCATGGTCAGGACGACGGCTGCCGGGCGACTGAACGCGGTGCGTGGGCACCGTCAGCTCGCCGTCCTCACGCAGGCTCAACTCGCCACCGCGTGCCAGGTCAGCAGGCAGACCGTCGTGGCCATCGAGGCGGGCGACTACGCCCCCTCGGTCTATCTCGCCTTGCGCCTGGCCACTGTGCTGGGAACGACGGTCGAGACCCTGTTCGCGCCATCAGATGCGGGGGTAGGTCCATGAGCACCTCGACCAAGCGGTCGGCCTTCATGTGGTTCGCTACGGCGGTGGCCGATTTCGGCGATCCCTTCTATGCCGAGGAGCGCCAGCGGGACGTCTGGAACGAGGCCTCCGCCTTCGGGTTTCAGTTACTGCTCTGGGGCGTGATGGTGCTGGCGGGGATCATGCTCTGGGTGGGTGGTCGGCCGCTGCTGCCCTACTCCGTGCGGTGTTGGTCATGGCGGCCTTCATCTCGTACCTGGTGATCGCCTACGCCCGGGCCAAGGGCGTGCGGGTGCCGTGGAAGAGCAGCGTGACCAAGGGGCGACTGGTTGCCGTCGCGGTGGTCGTGACGGCCCTGGCTGCAGGCGCCGCGCGGGCGGCAGCCGAAGGGAATTCGGGCGTCTCGTGGCCGATCAGCGCCGTGCCGCTCGGGCTGGGGGCAGTGGTAGGCCTGGCCCTGGGCGCCCGACGCGATCGCCGTCGGCGCGAGCAGGCGTCGGCGCGGGGTGAGGTCGCGCCTGCCATCCACCCAGGGCTCTGAGTGGGTTCTCGCCAAGAGAGGCAGTCATGGCGGGGCCTGGTGATGAGAACGATTGGCGGGGATTGGTGTTGTCAGGGCGCACGAAATCCCGCCGTTGTGCGACCAGTTGTTCGTGAGCGCGTCAGCGCGACGTCAACAATCCGGCCGCGAGGATTCGGCAGGCTGAGCGCGGTGGCGGGCCTGTCCCTCGGTGCCCGTCGCGACCGCCTGCGCCGCCAGCAGGCGCTGGAACGCGGTGAGGATCCACCCGCCGTCCGCCCGGGGTTCTGAGCCGGTTCCGACGCTCACACACTCTCGGTGATCTAGGTGTTGGGATGGTGGCTGCGGGGCTGGGTTGGCTGCCTGGCTCGGTGTTGGGGTGGCAGGTCTGGCTCTGCTGGTGATTGACGCCCGGTGACGGGTTGTCTGGTGCATGAAGTGCTGGGGCCTGCTGCTCGATCGTGACGCGGACCGGCCGGGCATTGGCTTGAAGAGAGCCTGGAAGCATTCTCGACCTAGATCTGCCGGCTCGGCCGGTCCGCGTCCTCCACGGTAGGGCTCGGATCGGGTGAGGAGAAGTTCGTGCAGATCGGTGATCAGGTCGGTGGTCAGGTCGGTGGCGCGGTGGCGGGGATCGATCCGCACAAGCGGTCGGCGACGGTGGCGGTGCTGAGCGGGGTCGGTGGGCTGGTCGCGTCGGCCTCGTTCGCGATGACCGCGGCCGGGATCGCGGCGTTGGCGGGGTGGCTGGTCGAGGTGGGGGTGCCGTTGTCCCGGATCGGGGTGGAGGGCTCGGCAGGGTTGGGGATGCAGGTCGCCACGGCTCTGGGGGCGTTGGGGTATGACGTGCGGGAGGTCCCGGCGAACCGGACCGCGCTCAGGCGCCGGCGTCGCACCCGGGCCAAGAGCGATACCCACGACGCGATCGCGATCGCCCGGGAGGTGCTGGCCGATGCCGACCTGCCGCCGGCGGGTAAGCACGCCCAGATGCCCGGCGCCTGGCAGGAGCTGTCCGCCCTGCACGCGTGGCGGGCCAGTGAGGTCAAGGCCCGCCGCCGGTTGCTGAACGAGGCCGAAGCGGTCCTGACCGGCCTGTCGGCCCCGGTCCGGGACCTGCTACCCGACACCCGCAGCGTCGCCCGTCGCCTGGGTGCCCTGACCCACCTCCCACAGCACCAGCAGCGGCTGTCCGGCGGCGATGTCGTCCGGGTCCGGCGGGCCCTGGCCATCGCCGCCCGGGTCGCGGCCGCCGATGCGGTCCTGAAAGACCTGCAACGTCAGGCCAAGCCACTGCTGGCGGCCCTGGGCTGCACCCTGACCAGCCTGCCGGGCGTGGGGGTGGTCGCGGCGATGACCCTGCTGGCCGAGATCGGCGACCCGACCCGGTTCGCCACCGAGGGCGCCTTCGCCCGCTGGTGCGGCATCGCCCCACTGGAGATCTCCTCCGGCGAAGGCGACACCCGGCCCCTACGTCACCGCCTGGACCTGGGCGGCAACCGCGCCGTCAACAGCGTCCTGCACATCATGCACGTCACCCAGGCCCGCACCCAGGGCGCCGCCCGGGACTACCTCACCCACCGCCTGGACACCAGACCCGGCCAGACCCCCAGAATGGCCCGCCGCGCCCACAAACGCCTCCTCGCCAACGTGATCATCAGGCGCATGTGGCGCGACGCCCGCACCACCACAACCATCCAAACGGACTCGACCCGGTTTCCCGGACACGTTCGGTGTGGGGTTCAGGCTGCCGGGTCGGTGGCCTGTGGGGTCAGTGTGGTCCAGTATCGGGTCTCGTACTCGGCTGGGGATAGGTAGTCCAGGGCGGAGTGGCGGCGGACGGGGTTGTAGAAGGCTTCGATCCATTCGAAGATCGCGGTGGCCAGGTCGTCCCGGGTGGTCCAGGTGCGTCGGTCGAGCAGTTCGCGTTGCATGGTCGACCAGAAGGATTCGATCATGCCGTTGTCCACGCTCGAGGCGACCCGTCCCATGGATCCGAGTAGCCCCGCGGCGCGGAGTCGGTGACCGAAAACCCAACTGGTGTATTGGCTTCCGCGGTCGGAGTGCACGATGGTGCCGGGTTCGGGGCGGCGCCGCCAGCGGGCCATCTCCAGGGCGTCCACGACCAGGTCCGAGCGCATGTGATCAGCGATCGACCAGCCCACCACGGTGCGGGAGAACACGTCCAGCACCGCGCAGCAGTACACCTTCCCCTCACCCGTGGGGTGTTCGGTGACATCGGTGCACCACAACCGGTCCGGGGCGTCGGCGACGAACCGGCGCTGCACCAGGTCGTCGTGGGTGGCGGTGTCGGGGCGTCGGCGCGTCTTGCGTTTCCCGCCGACCCCGACCAGACCGTTCGCGCGCATCAACCGTGCCACCCGTTTGCGGCCGCACCGGTGGTCCAGGCCGAGCCGGAGTTCGGCGTGCACCCGCGGGGACCCGTAGGTGCCGCGGGAGCCCTCGTGGACCGGCGGTGATGGTCTCGACCAGCTCGGCGTCGGCGACCGCACGAGCCGAATCGGGCCGGTCGCGCCACTCGTAGTAGCCCGACCGTGGAGACCTCGAGCACCCGGCAGGCCACCGCGACATCGACCTCCAGGTCGCTGTCATCGGCGAGTTCACGGACCAACCGGTACGTCATTTTGGGTCGCTCTTGGGCAGGATGTTCTCCCGCGCGAAGTAGGCACTGGCGCGTTTGAGGATCTCGATCTCCATGGCCTGGACCCGGACCTCGCGGCGTAACCGGACCAGCTCGGCCCGCTCCGGGCTGCTCAGGCCCTCGGTGCGGCCGGCGTCGACATCGTCCTTGGCCATCCAGTTCCGCAGGCACGACTCACTGATCCCCAGGTCCTTGGCGATCGCCGCGATCGGTTTGTCCCCGAGGCGGGCCAACTCGACCGCCCGACGACGGAACTCCGGTGGGTGTGCAGCAGGCATACAGGACTCCTTCCCAAGATGAAGATCATCATCTCAGATCAGGTGTCCGGGAAACCGGGTCAAGCTCCGAACTCTACCTGCTACCAATGTGGGGAAGTCCTCGCTTCGCCCCTTCCTTCCTGATGTTCCAGATGCCCGGACCCACGGTCATCGTCTGTGGTCGACACCGCAAGGACTTCGGCCCACCTGTGAACAGCGGGTACCTCGGTGCGGGGCACTGAAATGGGCGAACGAGAACACTTGGCCGCTGTTGATCCGTAGCATTGGCTAGCCCCGCAGTCAACGACACGAGCGCCGGGCAGGGGAGGGGTCTGTCGTGGGCGACACGGTGGTGCACCAGCTGGCTGGGTTGCCTGGGGGCGCCTGAGTTTGAGGGAAGGCCATGCAGGCAAGGCCAGCGCGCGGGTTCCGATGAAGGTCGCTGACCTGTGGAGAGCCGTTTGCTCGTGCAATAGGGGGATCGGAGGGCGGAGGGTACATGGGGTTGCTTGACAGGTTCGGCCGTGGCCGCCAGGGCGCGGGAACAGTCACCCGCGGGTGGGGTGAGTTGGAGGAGGACCTGTATCAGTTCGGGCTGTATGAGGTCCGGCCCCTGAAGGCTCCTGATCGGGCGCGTGCTGTCGGCCCTCAGATCGAACTCAAGTATTACCGGCAAGCCATCGCGGGACCGACCCGGTTTGCGCAGGAGGTCATGACGGCGGCCCGTCACCGTGGTGGTTGGGTGTCCTATGGGGGGATGCGGCTGCTGAACTCCTTGCTGGGACCCGGGGAGATCCAGGCGGTCTTCGACGAGGTGAGCGATCTCGCCTTCGCTTTCCTCCGCTCACGCAACATCAACTTCGTGTACCTGTCGATGAGGGAGATCGACTGGTGGGTCGCCCACCACCCCGGTGAGGACTACCTGACGCGTCGGGCACCTCGGCCACCGCGGGAGGGGTCGGTGACGCCACTAGCCCCAGGTGAACGCCGTCGGTTGGCGCACATGGGGCCAGACGGCAACAACAACGACATCTATGTGTTCGCAGCGCCAGGTGCGTTCCAGGCCATCGTTGTCACCCCAGGGGCGAGCTGGGCCGATGCCGTGCGACGGCCCTGGCAGAGCGCCCCGGACCTGTATGGGCTCTATGTCGAGGTAGCAGAGGCCATGCGCTGTGAGCCGCCATGGTGCGAGCAACAGCTCAAGGCGTTCATCCCGCTGGACCTCCCGAACTTCACTCCCTGACCACCCTGGTCCGGCGGGGACACCCTCGGTCTACGGGCACGCAACCTTGATCGGCATCGAGAAACACAACAGAGAGGTTTGATCACCATGGGTCTGATGGACCACAGGGCCAGCTGGGAGTTCCATGTGAACGCTCCCGCCAGCGATTGCATCACTGCATTCGCCCAGGCTATGACGGGGGGGTCGAAGTTCAGCCTGACGGCGTCGTCCTGGAAGGTCGTCCCTTTCGGCGGCGGCGCGGATGCCGTATATCAGGGCCGGGGCGGCGCTATCGGCGCCCTGACAGCGCTGACCGGTCAGGGCGGCCCGGAAGAAGACTCTGCCGTGGGAAGCAAGGTCGAGTTCCGGACCCAACCCAGTGGAGATGGACGGACCATTTGCCGGATGCACCTCGCCCAGTCCGGAAGACGGGTGGGGTTCACCTCTGACGCACGGTTCATACGTCCCGCGATGCAGCGCGTCGAAGCTGGCCTCCGCCAGATCGACTCCTCGCTGAGTGTGACCAAGCACTAACCTCGCGGGCTTGTGGCCAGAGAACGACCGCTGGGGCGAGTCAAGCGCCCACGGGAGCATCAACCGAAGTTGAAAGGAAATGATGAAGGACGTGGAACCAACCGAGGCGGACTTCGAGGCCTACTCGAGTGCCCTGAACGCCCTTGAAGCCGCTTATCCCAGAGGGCCGGAATCACAGAATTTCGAGATGTTTCAAGTCCCCGGTTCGAAGCAGGATCAAGTGATCCTGCTCATGGTTTCGGTGGGGACACGCATTTGGTCCAGCCATTTCCATCTAGAGATGAAGGTCATATTGGGGTCGCTGGAACACGTGAATCTCCCCCTGGCCTGCTCGATGGCGGGGATGCTGCGCGGCGGTGTCGTGATACACGAGAAGGAACCCTTCCCCGTGATGTATCAGGAGTCGTGGCCACTTCCAGACGTTGATCCGGCCGATGTCGTGCAGACGGCATTGGCCCTCGGCATGGCTGCCGGTTTCTATCACTCATCTTGATCATTCACGGGTGAGGTGAGCCTGCGTTCACGGTCGGGTATTGTGGATGTTCACCCCCTGTGTCGGGGCGGAGTCGATCAGCGCCGCCATCAGCCGGCGTCACTGCCCGCGGTCGGGTTCGCGGTAAACGGCGATCATTCGCTGGTGGACACACCCCTGCGCGTTGGGTAGCTCCTCGGTGGTGGCGGTCTTGAGCCCGGTGAACCCTCCATCGCAACGATTTCTAGCCCTTGGCGCCAGGTCTCGTCCGATCGGTGAGCTTGATCGTGAGCGCCCGCTTCTAGCGGCGTTCGGCCATGTCCAGTAACCGCGCGGTGCCGTTTCCATCTCGGATCGGGTCAGAGCGATGATCACGGTGACGTACTTGTCGCCGCGGCTAGCGGTGCTTGTGGGGGCCGACACCGACGCGACCGCCGACACCACGGCAGGACGGGCACGTCTCCCGCCGCTCGACTCGAACCTGTTCACCCTTCCAATTCTTTTCGTACTTGACATTCGTCACAGTGCCGTCACCACCGCACTTCGGGCACCGGTGACAGTTCCCGCATGACGGGTCATATCCGGTCATTCTTCCGTTTCCTTTCGGAGTGGTCAGCATCCCGACTGCATTGACCATTGTGCTCGGTCGCCGGCTTGCGCAGGAATGGAATGGAGGCTCTTGAGGCAGACGTCAGGGAACAGTATTGAAGACTCCCGGGCCATAAGCTTGGTCACTTGCCACTTGCTGGCTGAACGTCCCCAAATGAAGCATGCCTTACGTTTCTGGTGCTGTTGCTCGTGGGTGTCAGGCGGCTTCGAGTACGACCGCCTGACACTCCACCGCTCCATTGCTCAGGGTTAGGAGCAACGTCCGAATGAAGAGCATGCCTTATGGTTGCCCTCCTTGCAGTGAGCGCAAATATTACCCTTCCCGCGGTCCTTCTCGCATGCACAAGCCACGCTGGGTTCCTTCCTCTGATGCCGGGGGCCTTGATCATGGAGTTGATCTCGACTGGACACTGACGGCAGCCATGATGATCGCTCAAAGTTCAGCTGCTGTCGAGGCATTCATCGATTTCGTCGGTGTGAAGGTGTCGATTGATGTTCGATGCTGAGGTGCCAGTGGCACGACCAAGGCCCATAGCTGGGCGAAGTGGGCCGATACTGAAACCCGTTGCTCGCTGTCGGCGTCTACGCAAGCTCAGTGCTTAGGTTGACCGCTTTGGCCGCGGCTGCCGCCGTTGTGCTTGTTGCTGTTGTTCTTGAACTTGTTCGATCCGCGGTCCTGTTGCGCAGCCTTGCGAGCGGTGCTCTGCGCCTTTGCCTGTTGGCTCTTGTTCCCGGCCATCGGCCATACCTCCGTCTTGGTGTCGCGCCTGCCACGGTGAGTTGAGTGTCGACTCCAGCGCGCCTGGGCGGATTCCGGCCTGAACTCCCACGGGGCCGCGCCCCGGCTGAACTGGGCCTACCGCCCCTCCGAGGAGGTAGCCCCGTGACCACAGTGGTCCTTGTTCTGTTGGCCGTTCCTGCCTGTATCGCCATGGCCAGCCTGTATGCCGGCTACGTCCGGCGCGCGGAGCGGCGGTCTGAGGAACTGGCAGCCGAACGTCAGCTTGCAGCAGTGGCCGAGCAGGATCTCCGCGAGAGGGAGGCGCTTGCGCAGCGGACAGCGCTTGCCCTGGCTGGGGAAACCGCTCAGAACTGGCGAGCGTTGCCGGTCGAGAACGCCGCCACGGCGGTGTTGCACGGCTTCGCAGGCAGGCTCTCGGGACTGATCGAGAGGGGGCAGCGGGCCGATTGGCACGCGCAGGTCGCACGAGAGAGCGTTGACACACTCCGTGCCAGCGCCGATGAAGCGCTTGATCGCCTGCCTACCTGGCTGCGCAGCGGCGCGGGCCGCAGCATTGTGGTGTTTGCTGCTGCACTGCTCGTCCCATTCGGGATCGTAGCCTGTCTGCTCGACTTCCAGATCTTTGCGCCGGTGCAGGGGCAGTTGCTCGCGGCCTTCTTCGCTCCCGTGAGCGTGCTGTATGTGGCGGTCTGCGGCGTCGGCCTCAGCTTGGGACTCGGGCTTCACGGGGCGCTCGCCGACCGGACATTCGTTCGTACCAACGTGCTACTGCTGAGCGCGGCGGCGCTGGCACTGGGCGTGCTGTTCCTGGCTTACCTGGCACCGAACCGCTCCGCCCCGGAACACCGCACGGCGTCCCTAAATGCGCAGGCGGAGGTCGACCTGGCGAAGGCGCAGATGGCATCAGGAGTAGCGGGTGCGAACCAGACACTGACGGCAGCACAGGCCAAGCTGAGCAAGGCAAACGCCGAGGCCAAGGCCGCAGCCGAAACGGACCGGCTGTTCGTGCTGATCATGACGATCGCCGAACTGCCGCTGGTCGAGGGGGGACTCTGGGCCTCCGCCATGCTTCCCTGGCGAACTGCTCGGCGCCGGCTCGAGGCGGCGCAGGACAAGACGCTTGTGCTCGCGGACCACAAAGCCGCGGCGCAAGAGGAACTGCGCGCCTGCGTCGCGCAGATGTGTGCCGCCCTCTACGACACGCTCGTCTCGTACCGCGTGCCCGACCCTGAGGGCGTCATCCAGCAGGCGATGGCGCGGGTGCAGCTGCCACGGGTGGCTGCCGAGATGCTCATCAGGATCACGGAAGGGGAGCCATCGGGAAGCCACGGTCCCAAGCCGGCTCTGGACGCCGGGACGAATCCAGCAGCGGATCGTGCTGGGCCGCCGCCGCCCGGCATCCCGGACACCGCGACGCCGGCCGCGGAGCAAGACAGACCTGGCATCGCGGTCCCTGAACGGGCGCGGCCGCCCGCACGGCCGGCCGAGGTCGTCGACCTGACCGATGCGCTGGACTCGCTGGACTCGCCCGCTGAGTCCCCTGCGGTATGCCCCGTCGAGCAGGCCGTCGGCCATGTTCCCGAGCCACGGCCCGCCGACGAACTCGACTACCTCGACAACGCGCGTTGACCCTCCAGCCGGAAGGACACACCATGAGTACCTTTGTCTCCGCTCGTTCCCGGATCGTGGCCCGTGCCGCCGAGCAAGCCTGTGCCCTACTGGCCGTCAGCACCGACTGCGTAGAGCTCGTCGCTCAGGCACGCCGGGCGGTCGAAATGCACACCCAAACGGAGGCACTGAATGCTGCGCTGCAGCAGTCCGCTGGGGTGCTGCAGGCCCTGGCGCCCGAGGCATGGGTCGGGGTGCTCAATTCGAGAGCATCCGGCACGGCGGGCATGGCAGAGATGCGCCGCAACGCCGAGCGGGCCGTCGCGACGGCCCAGGCTGCAATGGCTGGGGCCTCCCGGCGCGTGGTCGCCGACGCGATCCGGGACTTCGGCGCCTCCCCGGCCCAAGGATTCGCGACGACGATCTGCGAGGGCAAGACAGCTACCGTGCTCGACTTGCGCCGGGGGGACGAGGTCATGTATGTCGAGGTGCGCGACGACGGCAGCGTCGAGCGAGAGTACGCGGGCCTGGCCGGAAACTCCTGCCAGGCTGTGGACGCCGACCTGGTGCACACGCTGGCCGCCGCGGGGATCGCGCTCGAGACCACGTACGAGGACCGGCACGACGGTCGGAACGACGGGTTGCGCTTGCTTGTCGCCGCGTCACACCGAGATCCCATGTGCCCGGCCCGCGGCGGAGCATTGAACGCGGATGAACGCCGGGTGCGGCGCCGCGCAGACGCGGCCCCGGCGAGCCGGCGACGGGTTAGTGGTGGGGCGGCGTGAACGGCGTCGCTCAAGTCCGCGCTGTCACCCCGAACGGCGGGAGCGTCAGCGCACGCACTCCGCACGGGATGCGCGGCCGCACGGCGGCGCTGGAGACGGCCCTGGACCAGGCCCGCGCGGCCAGCAGTCAAGTGCTGCTCACCGGTCCAGGTGTACACGACTTGCTGATCGACGCCCAGGGGCGAGCGCTGTGGCTCGTGGATGCCATCCGCAGCCACTGCGCCCGACGTGGGCTCGGTCTCGTGTTTTACCGCCTGGGCGTGGGTGCCCAGTCGCTGCCCACCCTCCGCGACGGTGGCAGTGTGGCGCTGCGACCAGGTCCAGCCGAGGAGCTGCCTGACGAGACGATCACCCGGGTGATCCAGGACCTGCGGTCCGCAGCGGTGCCGTCCGTACTGTTGCTCGACTACCTCGACTCGGTCCTCCCTGCCGAAGGCTTGGCCGCCGCCGACCACGGCCGGGCGAGTCTCCTCGAGAACCTCAGGTGCCTGACTGCCGACGCCAAGGGCTGGCAGCGTCACGGCCTCCAGGCGGTTCTGGTGGACCGATCCGACAGCCTGCCAGCGCAGTTGCGGAACCAGCCCGGCTACCGAACGATCACCGTCGACCCACCGGACCAGACCGAACGGGTGCTGTTCGTGCGCCGGCGCACGGAGTCGCGGCGCGTTCATGCACTTCGCCTGGACGGGGACGTGACGGTCGAGCGAGCGGCGCGAGTCACCGGTGGGCTGCTGCTACGCGATCTGCATGAGCTGGCCGTGAGCAGCAACGCAAATCCGGTGACGGTACACACACTGGCGGCGCTGAAGGCAAGCAGGATCCAGGAGAGAAGCGGCGGCGCGCTGGAACTGCTCAACTGCGCGGGCGTGATGGATGACATCGCCGGCCTTCCGGGCCTCAGACTGTATCTGAGCGACCTACGCCTCGCCGGACGTGGCTCGGTCCGGATCTGCCTCGCCGGGCCGCCCGGGACCGGTAAGACATACGCAGCGCAGAGGATCGCCGGGTTCCTCGGCGTGCCCCTGGTGCGGTTCGGCCAAGTGCACGGTTCGCTGCTGGGCGAGTCCGAATCCAACATGCGGCGCGCGCTCAGCCTGCTGTGCTCAATGGCTCCGGTAACCGTGCTGATCGACGAAGCCGACCAAGGGCCGCTCGGAGCCAGGGACGGGTCCGGCCGGACCGGCAATGAGGCACACCTGGCACTGCGCGCCATGCTGTTCGAGTTTCTCAGCGACCCAAACGCCGACGACGGGATCTCAGTGGTCGCAACGACCAACGTGCCACAGCGACTGGACCCGGCGGCACGTTCCCGCTTCTCTGCGTTCCTGCCGGTCCTGTTCGGCTCCGGCCCCGAACTCGCGAAGATCATGGCCATGCACGCTCGGCGGCAGCCGGAGGCCATCCCGATCGACGGCGACCACGTAGGCGTGCTCACCCGGTTCGTTGCGGCGGGCGGAGTGCTATCTGGCCGGAGCGCTCAGTCCGTTCTGGAGTCAGCGTGGCGGAACGCCTTGCGGGCGGGGGAGCGCGTGGTCCGCCCCGAGGACATCGAGACCGCCTTGGCCCTGCGTGCCAACCAGGACTGGAACGCAGCCACCGAGTACTCCACGCTGAGTGCGCTGAGCATGGCACCGGACGCGAGCGTGTTGCCTTGGATCGCCGCACAGTTGCTCGGCGAGAGCTATGACCCACCGGCAAGGCTGCAGGCATACCTGACGCCCTCTGGCGCGGTGGACATCGGCGCCGTCCAGACGAGAATCCACGAATTGGAGACTGCGGGTGTCTATCGCTGAGGGGTCACTTCCTGAGTTACCGGTGACACAGCGCGCAGACCATCCCGACCAGGTCTGGGCGGACGGGGTCCGCGCCGCTCTGGACTACTGGCTCTCGATTAACAGTGCCTCACCCACCAGCGCGATCACCGGTGGTGGTGCAATCGCCGAGGCGGAGCGACGCTTCTCGGCGCTGGTACGGGGCCGGCCCGCATTGCTGCTCCCGAACGCAACATCCGGCCTGCGAGTAGCTCTTCAAGTGATCGGCGTAGGCCAAGGTGACGAGGTGCTCGTCCCGGAGATCGATTGGCCAGCGACGCGAGCCGCAGTCCTCTCGCTCGGAGCCGTACCCGTTCCAGTGCCCGTCGACGCTGAGACGCTGACAATCGACCCTCGCGCAGCCTCGGCGTCCACGGGCCCGCGAACGCGCTGCGTAGTGGCCTGCCACCTGCACGGCGTGTGCGCCGACGTGCCGAGGTTGCGACAGGCACTTCCCGGCCTGCCTGTGCTGGAGGACTGTGCCGGTGCCCTGGGCAGCACCTTGGACGGCGTGCCAGCTGGTGTACTCGGCGATCTCGCGGTCTTCAGCTTCGGGCCGGGCAAGACGCTCACCACCGACGAGGGCGGCATGCTCGTTGCCGCGAACCCGGACCTGCACTCGCGGGCCGTGTCGCTCGTGTGCCACCCGATCCGTCAGGTGCTGGCGGGCCTGTCGCCAGATCCTTACGGGTTGTCAGTTCGGCCCGCTCGGCTGACCGCCGTCCTACTCGTGCACGCGCTGGCATCCGCCGACCTTGACAGACGCCGGGAGGACCATGCGTCCGCTGCCAGGCTGACTCCCAGCAAAGAACCGGCGCAGCGGGTCCTGGGGGCCGACGGGCGGCGCGGCAACGCCTCCGGGCAATTGCCGACGGTCATGTGCGGACCTGTCTCGATGCAGCCCCTGTCCGGCGCCAGCAGCGGCGCACAGGTGCTTCCTGGTGCGAGCGCCGTCGCGGCTGACCTTCTCCGCCAAGTCCGGCTGCTTCCGGTCATTGAGTCCTCGAGAGTAACCCTTGAATCCGCGCGATCATGACTACCATACGAGCCGTGATCAGGGATATCGGCACCGAGGAGGTGGCCCACAGCCCGAAGCCGGCGACGCGTGGCAGGCCTCCCAGATCCCGCACCGAAAGGGTGTGCAGCCAGCTGCTACGGCGTGTCTTCGGTAAAGCCTGGGTCCACCGCATTGACGCACTCCGGGTAACAGACTTGGGTGCCAAGAGCCGTCGAGTCTTTGACGCCTCGGGTGAGGTTGCCATGCTCGTTGCGGCACGTTCGTGGGCACAAGCCCATGCTGCGCTCATGACGCCCGATTCGGACCCCGGTGAGGACGACTTCGTTGCCGAGCGTCGCTGGGCTCTGGCGCCATATGCACCGCGGGAAGGCTGGTCGACCAGGCTGGACGAGTTGTCGGAGTCGATCCTCGACACGATCAAGCCCAGCGCCGGGGCCACAGGTTCGACGAACCTGGCTCAGCTGCGACGAACCTTGAATGCCGCCCCGGACACAGCCACCCGAGTCGTGAATTCGCTGCGTCAAGCCCATGTCGGCCGCAATACGAACGCTCCCACCTCTACCGAGAACTATCCGATCTGGACCCTGGCCGAGATCAGGAACGACTGGTGGTCTGCGAACGACTACCCCGTCGAACGCGTCGCGCATGTGCGGGTGCGGGCGGTCGTGGACGCTACGCTGGAGCGGGACCTGCCGCCCGAGAAAGCGGACCAACGCAGTCTGCTAATGCGGTTCCCTTGGCCGCCGGAGAAGGCGGACGAGCATGGCTATGACGAGGGCATGAGGTTTCTGATCGACCTCCTCGACGGTTTGCAGGAATATGACCCGGAGAGCGGGATCGATCCTGATGTGTGCACGGAAATAGACAGGGCACTCGAGCAGCTGAACAGCGCCAAGGTTCAGGTCTATGACCTGCGTGAAACAACCGCGAATCGGGTGCTGGAGAATTTCCGAGACGATGTTCAGATGCTTCGTGCCGAGGGCCTGGACATTGGAACGCTAATAGACCGCGCAGCCGCATTGGTCGTGACGCCATCGGCTCGCAGGCTGTTGACGCCCCCAGTCGGCGTGCAGCCGGACGAGCCCTCGTCAGTCACTTGGCTCTCAGAATTGCCGTCGCTGGAACAGCTGAGCGCGTGCCGACTCGCCATTCACGCGCTCATTGCTGCCGCCCAGCAGGTGGAGGAGGCATGACGTTCCCACGCGTACAGCGGCTTTCGGCGAATGGCGCCGTTCTGGGTCCAGGAGCCGACCGGGCTGTCCTGCCCGTGGCGGTCCGGTTACCGCAAGGTGGCTCGCTGCTCGTCGACGCGCTGAGCCCGAGCGTGCCGCTAGAGGTATTCCTCAGCCGGGCGCAGATCGCGGACCCTGAGGTGCGGTCCTGGGCAGAGCAGTTACGGCGTGCCGTCGTGGCAGAGGGTGCGCTACCAGCCGTCCCGCCAGCTTGGGTGCGGCGGTGCGTAGTTGGCGCAGTCGACCGATGGTTCGACGATGTCCTGGACGCCGAACTCATGAACGCCGATCGGTTGTCGGCGGACTCGGCGCTCGGGCTTGACCGCGAATCGCGTGACGCTGCGGTTCTCGACCGGTTGCGCAGCCTGGCGAGCGAGCTCCTCGCCGAGGAGCGCCCTCCCCCGGTTGCTGTGGTCGATGAGCTTCGTTGGGTGGCGACGACGCTAGGTCTACGACTGCCCGCTCTGCCGACGGCCCAGCTGCGGGCGACGTCCACGTCCTCTGGCGGTGGGTCGATCCCGGAGCGGAGTTCCGGGGCGCATGGTGACCATGGGCTGCATGTGGTCGAGCACCCACTGGACCCGAGACTCATCCCGTCTCGTACCCTCGTCGGGCCGCTGCGGGTGGCATTCGCCCAGGGCTCGGCGCTCTTGACTTGCGATCTGTCGGCAGGGATATCTGTGGACAGTCCTGTGCTGAGCCGCCTGATCGTGCGGGCGCTCGATGCGGAGACCGGCGCGGTGTTGGCAGTTGGGGGCCTGCAGCCCAATGCGGTCGCTCGGACGGTGACCGGCGAGCTAACTTTTCCTGAGAGCGGACCTCGCCCGTTGGTCCAGGTCCTCGACAGTCTTGCGGCGGCTCTGGCTATAGACCCATCGCCCGGCGCGGTCGAGCGTGTGCGCGGAGCCCAGGTCAGGTTTACCCGCGAGCGCCTGGAGGTGACCGCAGCTGAGCTGACCGTGGCCCACTCCGCTCAAGGTCACGGTCGTCCTACCCTCGCCGAGCTGGACACCCTTCGGCGGCGCCGCTTGCGGGACCTGGACTCGGCTGGTGTGGATGATGAGCTGCGGCACCTAGAGGAGATGGTCCAGGCGTGGGCTGTGGAGCTGGGCATCCCTGAGCTGCATGTCCTCGTCCCGACGCGGCAGGAAGAGGCGACACGCGGCGTCGGAAGTGCATCCCCTGCTATGGGCAACACCTATCGAGTGACGCTGGACGACGCGCTATTCGAGCGGCTGAGCGGGAGGCGACGGCTGCGACGGCAGCGGCCCGCGGCGCTGCTCTTGACGCTCGAGGCTGGCGGCACCGGAATCCTCGCCCGGCTGGTTGTGGCCGGGGGCTTCCGGAAGGAAGTCAGAACATTGCAGGTCTCGGTACCTACCCCCGCGGGTGAGATAGTGGTGCCCTTGGCGTTCGAGGCTGTAGATGGCGTAGCGGAGGGCCGGGCCGAACTGGCCGCCCCGGTGCTGACACTGGTTCGGGGCGCGAGCAAGCCAGTGCTGCAGGTCAACCATCGTGATTGAGTTTGGGGAGGGGCGTGCCGCTTGGGAGGCGTACCTCGCTGATCTGTACGCCGATCCTGGCGAGGACGCCGGACGACGACTCGCGCAGATATGCCTGCTCGTCGACGGGGTGCTCCAGCACAGCAGCGATGTCGCCCAACCAGACCTGCCCGGTGGTCGACCCGGACGGCAGCCGATCAGGGCGGCTGCAGCAGCTCTGCTCGCCCGGGCAGGCGAGCGGAGCGACGACGTCGGCGCCATGTGGGAGCTATTGGCCCGAATGCAGGCCACCCGGTACTACCGCGAGAACACGGGCTCGGATGGCGACGGGGACGTGTTCAGCGAACAGCTGGCCTTACTCGAACAGGCTTCTGCGGTAGGGGCGCGATTCGGCCCCGAGTTCGCCGCTTGGCCCATGGTCAGGGCCTCCCAATTGCTGCGCGATGGGCTGCAGGACGAGGCATCGCTAGAGATGGCTCAGCGGGCACTAGCCCTCGTCCTTCGCGCGGAGCAGCCAACAACCGGCGCACGGCACCCCGTATTGAGCCGGGCGACCGCGGACCCGCCCTTCCTCGTCGAGCACGCGCAGTTCCTTCTGGTGATGGAGTATTTCGCGCGATCCCGCTCGGCGATGGCTGCCCGGATGCTTCGGCTATACGCGCTAGCCACTTCGGAGCGCGACGCCAACCTTCGACTGAGCGCTCGGATCCGGGAGCGGCCGGTGCTGCGAATGAGTGCCTATGCGTCACGCGCCTCGCTGGCACGCCTGGTCGGCGATACATCCACTGCGCTGCGCCTTTACCAGGAGCAGGAGCGTGAAGCCGCTGCTGGACCCGAATCGGCTCAGCTTCGTCAGCTTGCCTCGGCGGCGGCCAACGCCGCGTTCCTCGATCAATGGACCCTGTCCAGTTCCTTGTATGCGGAACGTCTGCGTCGTCGCTTGGTCACCCAGTTGGGTGAGGAGCGCGAGGTCACCCCGGAGGTGGTGCTCGAGGCGATCGAGGTGATGTACGAGCGAGGCATGCGGGTGCACCTCACCGCGATCGGCAACGATGCATTCGAGCTCGCTCGCAATCTCATAGACTCCGGCCACGTGCAGCTGGAGCCGGAGCAGCTGCCACGTGCCCGCGCTTGGTTGGACGTGGCGACGGAGGCTTGGCGTGAGATAGCCCTCAACGGCAGGATCGCAGTTGAGTTCCGTCGGGTGGAACTCGATGCGATCGAGGGTGTGCGTGACCGCAGCGAAGTCGGTCAGTTGATGGTCAGCTGCAGTCGGCGCTGGCGCCGTCAGGTGGGGCGACGTCGCGCCGCCACAAAAGCAGCGCGTTACGGGGACCCGGAGGATGAGGCCATCCTCGAGCGACTCCTGGAGTTGGCCGCGGAGGCCCCGCCGGTCGAGACAGCCCACCTTTTCGGGGGAGTCGCGCGCTGGTATCTCGCCAATGGGGACGCCGCTCTGGCTCGGGGTTCGCCAGAGCGCGCGCGCGACCGGTGGCAGCTCGCGCTGGGGCATGCCGAGAAGGCGGTGGCAGGTCTGGTGGTGCACACCGCACGCAACCGAGCGGTGTCACTCGACCCTGCGAGCGAAGTGGATGCACGACAGATTTTGGGCTGGGCATTGCGCCGTCTACGGGGCGTGGACCCGTCGGCTGCCCATCGGCAACAGCTGCTGGAGCGGGAATTGGTCGCTCGCCAGGCGTCTTTGGCCAGCATCGCGCAGCGGTTCAGTGCTTCAGCGGACGCGACCCACCGCGTTGTGCTGGATCGGATGTACCGAGGCTGGTTGCGTGAGACCGCCGAGCTCGCAGTCGCAGCGAGCGATGGTGCGTTGGCCGATTTCACAGCTGAAGTGCTCCGTCGTGACCTGGTTGGCACCGTTCTCGGGGCGATCGCGGCCGACCCGGCGACCCCTGCCCGCATCGCCGGCCTGTTCCGGGAACTGACGATGGCGCTAGGTGCCACTGCTGACGACGTCACCAGCGTTGAAGAAGGTGAGAATGGCGCATCGCAGCAACGGGGAAACGGCGGAACCGCAAACGGCGGTCGCGGCCGCACTGAGGAGCAGGTCCGTGGTGACCGATTGGCCGCCGGGATGCAAGAGGCACTGGATGTCACGGGCCGGGTGCTGGGCCCGGTAGCTCGGGGCCTGTTCGATCCGAGCACGGTGAGGCATTACACAGTGCGTTCAGCGGCCGCGGCAGTCCTGGGTGAGGAGCCGGGGGCTGTGCTGTCCCTGAGCGTCCTCGCCGGATCGGGTCCTCTATTGGTGTTGCGGCACTTGTGCCTCAGGGAGTCCACCGGGGCACCGCTGCAGACGACGCTTGACCTGGTATCAGCGCCGCCTTGGGTAGCCGGGTTGAGCACCGACCAAGGCCAGGATGTGTTCTTCGCCCGGCTCGAGCACCTCACGCAGGTGCTGTTTCCAGAATCCTTGCTCGACACACTTCGGAGGGCGCCCGGCGGCGCGCCCGTGCGTCTCGCGGTGGTTCCCACCGGACTGCTCGCGGTACCGTTCGCGGCGCTACCCCTCGGCGACGACCTTGTGCTGGACCACGCCGTGGTCTCGGTCGCACAGTCACTGCAGACGTTGGAATCGCTGGCCCGATCCCGCAGTGGCACGGTCGGCCAACCTGTGTCGGTCGCCGTCTTCGACACCGAGCGGTTCCCGCACGCCAGGCGCGAGCTGGCTGCGTTGTTGGCATCGCATCCGGGCACCGAGGTGGCAACCTCGTTGGGAGAGCTGAGCGGCCTGCTCGGTGGGGATTGGAGCGGCATCCGTCCTGGTCTGCTTGCCCTCGCCGTCCACGGCGACCGCGGCGTCGATGGCTGGACCCAGCGAAAGGATCTACCCAACGGCGAGCGGCTGGACGTCGGCCACGTGCTGCAGTGGTGCATGCCTCGGCTGGTGGCAGGCGCCTCATGCAACACCGATATCCGGGCTGACGCCGGGGGAGAACTCGGTGGTTTCCCGCTCGCGTTCCAGCTCCGCGGGGCAATCGACATTGTCGGTGCGTTGCACCAGATCGACGACAGCGCGACAGCCGATATCATGAGCCGGTTCTACGCGCACACCGCCGCCGGGCTGCCGACGGCCGCCGCTCTACGTCAGGCACAGCTCGACTGGATCGCCGAAGATCACGAGACGCGCGCCTCGCAGCAACACCTGTGGAGCTATCTCGTGACCTACGGGCTACCGGACGCTTGACCAGGCCACGCCTCTGCTTTCAGGCCTGAACCTGGCACGACACCACAGCGGTGAGGATGGCGGCATGAGCTTGCCGGACTTCATGTCGGGGCCGACGGCACGACCCGCCGACGGGCCTGACGCACCGCTCCAGAACAGCCAGCCCTCATCGACTAAGCATGGTGGCAGGTACCGGCCGTTGATGCTGCTGCTCGGGATCGCTGGGGTCGCCTCATTTGTGGCGGCTGGCGCGGCGGTCGTCATCCACACCCGATCGCAGAGTGCCGTGGGGTCAGCCGCGTCGTTGCCCGCTACCGTCCCGCCCGGGGACCCGCGGTACCGCGCCGCCTGTCTGGACTCCTCCGGGTCGGTGGACGGCGACCGCCGGCTCGGGCGGCGTGCGGCGGTCAGCGTGGATAGGGCGCTACGGGGTCAGGGCAACGTCGCCGATAGCGGGGTTACCTGGAAGGCGTCGTCACCGAGCACGCCCCTCGACATTCGGATCCGCATTGTCCGAGCCAACTCGTACCAGTCTGTCGACAATGACGGCTTCACGGCGACTCTCGTGTTGCCGGGCATCCCAGGCGTCTCCGCCGGGAAGCCATTGGACAACGGCTCCCCCGATTTCACCACCCGACTCGCGGCGTGGGTGGACGCCACCGAGGCACGCAAGAAGGTCCAGTACGAAAGGGACCATCTTCTCGCCGGAGGGTTGAAGCGGGTCAGTCAGGTGACGGCGCAGCGTTCCAACGGGTCTGACGTGTTGGGATGCATGGCTGCCGTACTAGGGACGATGCCCGAGACGGGCGACCGATCAGTGTTGGTGGTCAGTGACCTGGCCGACGTCGTCCCCGTGAACCGCAGCGGCGGGCCGGCCAAGGAGGCCGCGCTCGCTGGAGTGCAGGTACACGTCGTTCAAGCCTGTCCGTCCGGCGACCCGGCAGGCTGCGCGAAGGCTTTCGACCGATTTGCTGCACAGGTGAGCCTGATGGGCCTGCGTCGCGAGGATGTGCACACCTCTCCCGCCGACCTGCTCGACCAGACCGTCGGCTCATGGCTGACCTGACCGTGCGCGATGAAGCCAGAGCGCTGTGGGCGCCGACTTGCTGCTCGATGCCGGTAGCTCTGACTGGATCGTCATACAAGGCGCACCAGTGTTACACACGGGTACCACGTGGAGCAGATCCGTGACATCGCCATACTCCCCGGTGGAAATCCTGTGGCGAGATCGATGAACAGGTGCAGCATCGACTTCGAGATTCGCCTGCGCTGTCTTGCCTCTGGAGTGAAGATCTCTCTGAACGTGCTGAGATCCTAGCTCGGCGTTCTCAGGTCGACTGGGGGCAAGACTCGTGCAGCGTCGCAACCTAAGAGGGCGAGGTCATGACAGGTTCGCCTTGCTCGATGTCATATGCCGCCACACCTGATGGGGTCAGATCCATTGAGTGCTACAGGAGGTAGCAGTGTCGCTATTTCGTAAGAAGTCCCGAGAGTACCCCCCGTTCAGCGGTTCTGGAAGTTCGCAGGACCAGCCGCACGCGGCGCCCTCTCTGCCTACGACCGGCAGTCCCGATACGCTGCCGCCGTTGGACCTGGACAAGATCATGTTGTTGATGACTAGGTTCGAGCGATCGGTTGGCACCACGAATGATGCAATCTTCGGGGCGCTGCGAGAGTTCGCTGTCGCTGGCGGCGCACCCGAGATCGAAACCTATGTCGCGCTGAGCGCCGCGGGCCGTGATACGGGTATTGATCGGCCATGGCGGTGGTTGGCTCGAGCCGCCCAAGAGGCTCAGGTCGTCAAGCGAGTCGACTTAGTTTCCCATATCGCAATTTTCGCGTCCTTTTGGAAAATGAACCTCGAGCCCACGTGGCGTCGCGGAGAATGGGTCGATACGCTTCTTCAAAGAATTTCCGATGAATCCCTCACCTGCTTGGCGAATGTCATCCTGCCAACCCTCGACAAGCTCGACCCTGGGTTGGTTATCATGCGCCATCCGACCGGAGACATCGATGTCCAGGGAATGCTCAATGCTTGGTCGCTACTTGCCACACAAAATGGAACAGCCGACCTGTCCTTCGACGCGCGGCGGATAGTGGAGAAAGTCCTATCGTAGTCTTGATGGCTGTCGCCCAGCTAGAGCGCCTTGAAGGACATCCATCGAACGCCTAGGTTGCTGGGTGACGAGCACTTAGAGATGTTGGCGGAGGGTGAGCCCATGTTGTTCTCGCCATCCCGCCCGAGGCCGCTGTGATGAAGGCTATTGAATTAACCTGCCCTGCCTAGCCAAGTGGAGGTCAAATGGGCGTGTTTGGGAACAGAAGCAAGGCCAAGTGGGAGCCGAGGCAAAGGCCCAGGCTGACAGCTCGAGGAAATATTCAGTCCAGACCTGAAGGGCCGGGCACTCCGCCGCGGCGAGAAAGGCTATTTGTTGAAGCGGTAAGGGCGCTCGAGGACCATCCACTCTCGGATATTGAGGCGATCGGAAGGCCGCTATTTCCTGGGCCTGAGTTAACCAGTGCCGTGGAGATAGTGCGCCCGATCTTCCAACGAGAGCCATCCATGGTGAAGTGGTCCGCCCTAAATGGATCGGTGTCTCTTCTCAGTTCGCTATACGGCTCTCGTCGTTCACCTGATGACATCACGCTTGTCGAGCTATCCAGGTTGATGGGCATTGAGTCTGAAGGCACCCTGGAGATTCGCCCTCCGTATGACGGGCTGCTCTCCGACGAAGGGAGGGAACGGGCCCTACGAATCTACCTGGATTGTTCCGAACGAGTCGTACGCTATCCCAGCCTGGCCAGCATGACCCGAGATGAGACGTACTCACTGCCGGGATGGATTCCAGCAGGCGAGGTTTGTCTGACCATTCAGGTTTGGGGAGCGGTTGCACTTCATCGCGTATTCTTGGCCGAGAGGATCACAGAAGTAATTCCTGAGCCGGACCTGCTCGAAGGGCCCGGCTGGTACGTCGACCCCAGAATCCAGTCAAGAGAGCGCTATTGGGATGGAACTGATTGGACTACGCGGCAGAGAATCGATGACGAACGCGGCAGAAGAGAGATATTCGAGCGTATATAAGGCCCCCTGCAACTCCACAACGTGTAGAGAGTTGATGCCTGATTCCCCGGGGCTCAGTTGCCGCCGAGTAGGAGCAGTCTAATACGACAGCGACACTTCGTCACGAAGTGTCGCTGTCGTATTACGGGTGGCGTTGAGCACGACTGATGCGCCGCAGGCGGGCTCAAGGTGGTCACTGATATGGCGTGTCGATCTGTCAAGGGGCAGGGTTGATCGGCCCGTGGTTCGGGCGGGCGGGCGGGGGTTGGGGGGGCCGGTGGGAGGTCCGGTCGGGTCGTCGTCGACGCGCGGTCGAGACTGATATGCGCGGGTTGGTTACCTGCATGACCGGTTGTTCGTCGGGAACGGGCCGCTGTCTAAAGTCGGGCGTCGCTCGAGCCAGTGGGGCTCGGGTTGCCCATAGTGACGCCGCGGGTCGTTCCTCGCGTTGTCCGTGCCGGGTTCTCCCACCGGCCGGTCTGTGGGGGCGGGCCCCGTGCGGCAGCGGTCGCTGCTGGCCGGGGGCTGGGGTTAGTCGTCCATGGTGGCCAGGCTCCAGCACCAGCCGGCGAGTTCTCGGGCGACCGCGACGGCGATCACGGTGGATCGCTTGTTGCGGGCGCTCATGGTGGTCCACCGGTGATGGAGGCGACGGTCAGCTGCTTCGCCCCGGGCCCGGACCGCGGGCGCGACGTGAGCGCGTCGGGCCGCGAGGGTCTTGCTGGGCCGCAACGGCTTGCGATGGTGCCAGGCGGCCTCGACCAGCAGCCGCCGGGCGTGGGTGTTGCCGATCGAGCCCTGAGATCGGCTGGCGCCGCTGGAGGACTCGGTGGGGACCAGCCCCAGGTAGGCGCCGATGCTGGCCCCGGTGAATCGGTCCCAGTCGCCGATCTCGACGGCCAGGCCCAGACCGGTCAAGGTCGCGATCCCGCGGACGGCGCACAACCGGGACACGATCGGCGCCCAGGTGGCGCTGGCGGCGGTGGCCTCGATCGCGTCACCGAGACGGTCTCGCCGGGCGGTGACCGACAGCACGGCGTCGAAAGCCTCATCGAACGCGGCCCGGCTGCCGGGCCGCGAGAAGCGTTGCCCGCGGAGCCACCGCTCATGGTCCCCGGTCCAGGCGTTCCCACCGGAGTAGACGACACCATGGCGCAGCAACAGTTTCGAGAGCCGATGCCGGGGCCCGCATCAAGTCCGCGCGGGCGTCGTCCCGGGCCCGGACCAGGTCCCGGGCGTCCTCTTCCTGGACCGTCGGGACCCGGATCCCGCCGACTTCCCCGATGTGCAGCAGCCGCGCCAGACGCCGGGCGTCCCGACGGTCGGTCTTCACCCGGTCACCGGGCGGCCGCTCCAACTTCGAAGGTGCCACCACCACACACCGGACCCCGGCCGCGGTGAACGCGCGAGCCAGACCGAATCCCGTCGGGCCGGCCTCATACGTGACCGCCACCGGCCCGGGAAGCGACGAGACCCACTCCAGGACCACCTCGCTGGTCGGGACCAGCCTCGTGGAGAACACCTGCCCCGTGGACCAGTCGACCGCTTCCGCGACCACCGACCGGGCATGAACATCCAGCCCTACCGTCGTACGCTCGTCGAGCATCCGGCGCCTCCTGTCACCTGCGGCACCCCGGGCACACCAGTAGTGCCAGGTGCGTGACCCGCGACCACGTGCCAGCCGAGGTGCCGGATGCTGACCACCCGGCGAGATCACACCGCTGGCATCATCCGATCGTGGCAGCCTTCGCGTTCTGGTCACTGGGTCAAGGCACGCTCCCCAGCCTTGACCCAGTGACCAGAACGCCGACCCTCACCGCTCGGATGATGACGGGCCGCAAGAACAGCCCGACTCTCCATACGGTCTAACCTCAGTGTCACGACTCAGGTCTGACCCGGAGGGGATTTGGTTGCACGAGGGGGCAGCGATAGTGAAGAACGCCCGTGGGTTCGAATTGTGAGTGTACAATCGACGGGTAACGCGGGGGCGTCGCCGATGCAGCGCGTGGACGTATGCAATCATCACGAATGGCCCGCCCTTGGCAAGAACAACCGATCGCTCCGTCCCACGGCAATCTGATCTTGGAGGACCATGATGGGTCTGTTTAATGGCAATAAGTCAAAGCCAGCCACGACCCCGGCTCCCGTTTCGGAACGCGGTGTTCCCGTGCTCCACCCGGGATTCTATGCCGACGCCCTTCAGGAGGCCGGCAAGCCCGCGTCGCAACACAACATCGACTCGGTAGCGCAGTTGACGGCTATAAATCTCGCGCTCAACGCGCATCAATGGTTTCGCATCATGAACGATGATTCTGCGCGAGCCCAATTCGACAGTCAATTCAACGCCGAAGCGAACTCTCAGCGAGATCCGCAAGCCCGAACCGCGGACGACATGATTGACTTCTTGTGGGCGTGGAGCCCTAAGAGTCACGCTGGACTGCACGGATTCGTTGAATCGATGGGACAGACCCTCGGTGGCGCCGTTGCACCCTACGGAGACGTTCTGCCCGAAGATCTGTGGAATAGCGACTCCTGAGGTGCTCCAAGGGCTCTTCCTGAATCATTGCGGCTTGTCTGCCGCTCGATTCAAACCTACCGTCGTCGCGTTCAGTCGGTGCCGACCGAGCCCGACCGACGACAGCCACCCGTGGTCCGTGATCGGCACGGCCCGGCATCACTGCAGGTCAACGCACGTTCGAGTGAGTGCCTTGAAAACCGCTAGCGCGTAACCATCCGTGCTCGGGGGTTCGAATCCCTCGCCCTCCGCTGACCTGTGATCATGCCTTTGACGTGCAGTTATGTTGCATTCAAGATCAACAAGAAAGATCTTGAGAGTGTGGATGCGATAGCGGTGTGCACCACCGCTGGTCACGGCCCCATGCGGCCGGTAGGCACGTCCGCAGGAGATGATCGAGATGCGTTCGTGCTGGTCAGCGGCCTCGATGGTCCACAGTGGCACCGATCATGGAAGCCGACTGATCGAGCACGGAGCTCGAGTGAGGGGTCGTGCCAGTGGCCTATTCGTGGTCTGAGCGAGACCGTCTATGGATACCCAGCGGGGTATCTGGTGTGAGGTGGACTGGCGCCGCGAGCTTGGCGGCAGACCCGGGCGCCGCCGGGGTGAGGTCAGTGCGTCATCCACCATTCAATGCTCGACGACTCCGTGTCAGTGGAGCGTTCTGTGGCCCTGACCCGGCTTGCTGCTTGCCTGGGGTTGATGCGTCCTTGACCGGTGTCAGTGCCGGCGGGAGAGTTCACTGAGTACGTTGCGGTAGCGGTGGTGTCGGGTGGGGTGGGGGATCTGATGGCGCATGTGACGTTCATTCACGGGATCGGTAACAAGCCGGAGTCCGGTGCTCTGCTGGAGTCGTGGCGGGTTGGGTTGTTGGACAACGATGGGCTCGACTTGGACGCCGCCGGGGTGTCGATGTCGTTGGTGTATTGGGCTGACATGCTGTATTCGAGTCCGTTGTCGTCGGTGTCTGCGCGGGAGAGCACTGAGGGGCAGTTGGAGGTCACGGTGCCGGCCGAGGACGCCGACTTGGCCTGGATGGGCGACTTACCAGCTGACCAGCGCCGGTTCGTCGGGGCTCTGGCCCTCGAGACCGGACTGGACCTCGACGCGCCGGGGGCGTCCCAGGTTGAGCAGGCCGAGATCGTGATGGGCTCGGCGCTGGAAGCGGTTCCGCTGCCGGGGTTCTTGAAGAAGCGTTTGATGAAGATCCTGTTGCGCGACGTGCACCATTACCTCTATGACGTCGAGTACTCCCCCCGACCGGGGGAGAGCTTCCGTATCCGTCGTGACATCCGTCGTCGGGCACTGGATGCTCTGCGGCAGGGCAGCGAGCAGCCGGGGCCGCACGTGGTGGTGTCGCACAGTCTGGGCACGGTGGTTGCCTATGACGTGCTGACCGAGGTGGATGACGTTCCGGCGGTGGATGCCTTGGTCACCATTGGTAGCCCGCTCGGGTTGTCGGAGGTGCAGCAGGCGCTCGCCCCGCGCTGGACCACGCTGACCGGGTGGCCCGAACGCGGCCTGGCGGGTCGGCGATGGTGGAACGTTTCGGACCCGCTGGACGTCGTGTGCGGCGCCGACCCCTCGATCGCTGGGCAGTTCCGTCGGGACGGCGTCCCGATGATCAACGACGTGATCGTGGCAAACCAGGGGCGCTGGCGGCACAACATCAGCAGCTATCTCGGTCAGCATGCGGTGCGCGAGATCCTGCGCGAGGCCCTGGGGCGGGAGCTGTTCTGACGTGAACGACCTCATGCCCCGGTTGCGGGCCGCCGGTCAGGGGACCGACTGGGATCTTGTCCACGTGATCTGTCGAGATTACGTGCAGGACCTGCAGACTCGTGAGTTGCCGCCGGGACGCAACGAGTGGTCCCCGGTCCTGGCCTTCCTGCGCCAGAACCGTCGTGCCGACGATCTGGTCATGCTGGCCGATTCCCTGATGGCGATCGGTGTCCGCGATGGGGTTGTGCAGCGGGCCGTGGCGCAGACGATGGTGGACCGGGGATTCCCGGCGGTGGCTCGTGTCCTGTTCGCAGCGCTGGCCGAGAACGCCGATCCCGACTCGGAGGACTGGAGCGAGGCCCGCGGTGGGGTCGCCCGGTGCACCAAGGACCTGTTCCTGGCGGCCCGGGCCACTGCGCGACGTGAGCAGTTGCTGCAGGAGGCCTATGACCTCTACCGCGCCGCCTACGACGAGAACGAGGCCAACTACTGGCACGGGATCAACGCTGTCGCCTTGGCGGCTCGCGCCGCCCGGGACGGTCTGGCCCTGAACGCCCACCCCGAGGACGGGATGGGTGAGGTGCTCGCCGCGGAGGAGGCCCGCCGGCTGGCGGAACGGATCAGCGTCAGGCTGAACGCGTCCGACCCCGACGAGTGGAGCTCCCTGACGCTGGTCGAGACCGATCTCGCGTTGGGTCGCACCGGGCCGGCGCAGGAACGCGCCGAAGCCCTGGTGAATGACGAGACGGTGTCCGCGTTCGCGTTGAACGCGTTGCTGCGTCAATTGGGTCAGATCTGGCAGTTGGACGTCGAGACTGAACCGGGCAGGGATCTGCTGCCCCTGCTGCGTGCCGGTGTGCTGAGCCGCACGGGCGGGGATGTGCTCCTCGACCCGGATGAGCTGGCCCGCGATCGCGTCGGGACCTCCGCCCGGGCTGCCAACCCGAACCTGGAGAAGGTCTTCGGCGCCGATCGCTACGTCAGCCTGCCGTGGTACCGCCGTGGCCTGGTCAGATGCCGGGCGGTCGCCCGGATCGAGACGCCATTGTCCGGAGGTGTCGGTACCGGGTTCCTGGTCCGGGCGCGAGACATCGGCCTGGATCGTGACGACGTGGTGGTGTTGACCAACGCCCACGTGGTGCCGGGCGGGGTGGACGCGGACGACGCCGACGTCGCGTTCCACGCCCTGCAAGAGGACGACGTCCGTTACCGCTTCAGCATCCGAGAGGTCTTGTGGACCAGTCCTCCCGATCATCTGGACGCCACGGTCCTGCTCCTGGACGAGGCACCCGCCGGAGTGGAGCCCGTCGAGGTGACGGACAAGCCGCCCGCCGTCGGCGCCAAGACACCCCAACGGGCCTATGTCATCGGTCACCCCCGCGGCATCGAAGTGCCGCAGTTCTCGTTGCAGGACAACGAGATCCTCGACCACGACGAAACGTTCGTGCACTACCGGTCACCGACCGAGCCCGGCAGCTCCGGAAGTCCCGTCTTCGACAACCAATGGCGGGCGATCGCACTGCACCACAGCGGTGACGAGCGGATGCACAAACTCAACGGCCGCAGCGGCCACTACCAAGCAAACGAAGGCATCCGACTGAGCGCCATCACCGCCGTCCTCGGCACAAGCTGAACCGGTCGTCACCCCATTGCGGGGCGCGGAGCGGACTGTCGGCGAACTTCGCGCGGCTCGATCAGGAAGCTCTCGAAGGAGCGGTGGGCAGTACTGGTGCCCGTCGCAGGGCGCCAAGCTGCTCGTCGTACCTTCCCGACCCGCGCCGGCAAGCGTAGGGCCTGGCTTGACCTGAGCAATCAGACGGCACTCGGGAAGGTGGCCTTCCCCGATCGTGGTCATTCACAGGTCTCGAGCATTGCTCGATCAAGACCCTGGTGCTCACTAGAGTGTTGTGACATGGCGTTGCCCGGGCGACACGTGTTCCTCAGCTTCACCAGCGAACTCACCCGATTCCCGACCGAGGCGACCAGTTGGATCGAGTGCGCCCGGAAAGGGGTTCGCCGGGCCGGCGATGTGGCCGTGGACATGAGTATGTTCACCGCATCGGACACGCCACCCCCGGATCTGTGCGTCGCCAAGATCCAGGAGTGTTCGGTCTACGTCGGCGTCGTTGGTTTCCGATACGGCAGTCTGGTCCGGAACGATGATGACACCCGGTCCTACGTTGAACTCGAATACGAGACCGCCAAGACCACAGGACTGCCGCTCCTGATCTTTGTCATTTCCGATGACGCACACGGACCCCGCGGCTTCCACAGCGACCCCCACTTCGGGGACCGCCAGGATGACT
Organism: Nocardioides sp.; assembly: GCA_037046605.1. GTDB lineage: Bacteria > Actinomycetota > Actinomycetes > Propionibacteriales > Nocardioidaceae > Nocardioides. The sequence goes on along the minus strand of JBAOHF010000012.1, from coordinate 27,460 downwards.
TCCGCGCGCGACTGGACACCGACAACCTCACACGATGTTCGGTGTCCACACCCGAAGAGCTCGAACTCGCCGTCTTCCACGCCCTCCGCGACCTGCCTCCGACCGGCGGCGACCACGGCCGATCAGAAACCGTTGCGGTGGCGGGGGTGGACCGGGGGGCGCTGCCCCTGATCGACCCGCCCTTCGGATTGCGCAGCACTGCACTCCGGGGCCGTGGAAGCATGCCGGCCGACCTCGCGAGGTTCGACCCCGGCGCGGCAGAGGAGTCCACGGGCTCAGACCCGTCGCCGGTGGACGGCCACAAGGCAATCGTGTTGCACGGCATCGGCGGGGTAGGCAAGACGCGGCTCGCCCTCGAGGTCGCATACCAGGCGCGAGACCAGGGCCGCACGGTGTGGTGGGTGGCAGCCAATGCCCCAGCGGCCTTCGAAGCCGGCATGCAGGCTGTCGGCTTCGCCGCCGGCGCCACCGATGACGACTACCGTCACGCGAACGCTGCCGACGCCACCTGGCGCGTCCTCGATCGGCTCACCACCCCATGGCTCCTGGTCATCGACAACGCCGATGACCCCTCTGCGCTGAACCAGTACGGGCCGATGGCGAAGGACGAGGATGGATCCGCCCGCCCCAACACGGCGGCGCCGTCTTGATCACCAGCCGCGACGGACGACCCGACATGTGGGGCGACTGGATACATCGCCACCACCTGCACCCCCTAGCCTCGGACGCCGCCGCACAGGTCATGCTGGACCTCGCTCCCCACGCGGGTACCCGCGAGCAAGCTGCCCTGCTCGGCCGATCGCTGAGCGGCGTACCCCTTCTGCTTCACCTGGCCGGCAAGGCCCTCGCCGAGACCACCGCCATCCCCGCCCGCTGGGCCGCGCCGGGTACCCTGCGCCAGTTCACCGACTACCAGCACGCACTCACCGCCGGGGAACCCACCCCCGGTCTCGACGACAAGGACGGCGAAGAACGCCACTTGGGGGCACTCTTCGCTCGAACGTGGGAGATCAGTCTTGACCAACTCCAGAAGACCGGCCAGGCCCACGCCCGTGCTCTGCTCCTGCTGATCTGCTGCTTCGGGGATGCCCCTCTGCCCTATGAGCTCGTCCTCACCCCCAGCACGCTCGCAACAACCAACCGGTTCGAAGGGATCACCCCGGCGCACCTGACCCGGACTCTGACCAGCCTGCACAACCTCGGCCTGATCGCTCTCACCCCGACCGACGACACCCGAACGCCGCCGAGAGCAGCCACCCTCGCTTTGCACCCCGTGATTCGCACCGCCGCCAGAAGCCACACCGACCTGACCGGTGCTGACGGGAACACCTACTGGCGCCTGGCGACACAACTCCTCCTGGACGCCGCCGAAGATCTCGGTGCCCACACCGACAGTACCCAGGCCTGGTCACAGCTGAGCGCTCACGCGGCCGACACCCTCAGTCACCGCCACATCGAACCCGGCGACGAGGAGGCGAGCACCCACTGGAACGCCGATGATTGGCGCGTCGAGTACGTCATCGGCCGCGGCGCCGACCAGTTGGCGAGCAACGGCCTGCACTACCAGGCTCTGGCCCTGTACGACGCCCTCATCGGCATCAGCCCCGACCCCGGCCAGCCGGTACCGCCAATTACGAGCTTGCATGCTGGGGGGCGATAGGTCGCCATGGTGAGGCGTTGGCCGAGTTCGATGCGGTGCTGGCCGCTCGGCGGGAGTTGCACGGTGAGGGCCACGCCTACGTGCTGATCACCCGGGACGAGCGGGCGCGGGTGCTGTCGGAGATGGGTCGCCATGGTGAGGCGCTGGCCGAGTTCGATGCGCCTGGTGACTCACGTCAAGATGCCCGCTTGGGGTGAGTCGTTGACTCATCGGTGGATGCCCGCGGGGCCTGGGGTGGTTTGATCTTGGTTTTGGACAGGTAGACGGCGTTGGTCTTGGCGCGGCGTTGGATGCTGCCGCGGCGGCGGGCCAGCTCGAGCAGGCTGGCCTGGACGGCGGCGATGCGGCGGGCCAGGCCGGCCGGGTTGAGGACGTCGAGTTGGTGGCGCAGGGCGTGGGCGTCGGTGGGGGTCAGGACGTCGGGGTGGTCGCGGGCCAGGCGGGTGGCGGGGGTGGCGGCCTTGTCGTAGGTCTTGGTCACCTTGGCGCCGTCGCGGGTCTTGGTGAGCAGTTTCTGTTGGGGCAGGAACAGGTTGGTCAGTTGGAGCTTGACCCGGTTTCCCGGACACCTGATCTGAGATGATGATCTTCATCTTGGGAAGGAGTCCTGTATGCCTGCTGCACACCCACCGGAGTTCCGTCGTCGGGCGGTCGAGTTGGCCCGCCTCGGGGACAAACCGATCGCGGCGATCGCCAAGGACCTCGGGATCAGTGAGTCCTGCCTGCGGAACTGGATGGCCAAGGACGATGTCGAGGCCGGCCGCACGGAGGGCCTGAGCAGCCCGGAGCGGGCCGAGCTGGTCCGGTTACGCCGCGAGAACCGGGTCCAGGCCATGGAGATCGAGATCCTCAAACGCGCCAGCGCCTACTTCGCGCGGGAGAACATCCTGCCCAAGAGCGACCCAAAATGACGTACCGGCTGGTCCGTGAACTCGCCGATGACAGCGACCTGGAGGTCGATGTCGCGGTGGCCTGCCGGGTGCTCGAGGTCTCCAGGTCGGGCTACTACGCTTGGCGCGACCGGCCCGATTCGGCTCGTGCGGTCGCCGACGCCGAGCTGGTCCAGACCATCACCGACGGTCCACGAGGGCTCCCGTGGCACCTACGGGTCCCCGCGGGTGCACGCCGAACTCCGGCTCGGCCTGGATCACCGGTGCGGCCGCAAACGGGTGGCACGGTTGATGCGCGCGAACGGTCTGGTCGGGGTCGGCGGGAAACGCAAGACGCGCGCGACCGACCCGACACCGGCCATCCACGACGACCTGGTGCAGCGCCGGTTCGTCGCCGACGCCCCGGACCGGTTGTGGTGCACCGATGTCACCGAACACCCCACCGGTGAGGGCAAGGTGTACTGCTGCGCGCGTGCTGGACGTGTTCTCCCGCACGCGTCGTGGGCTGGTCGATCGCTGATCACATGCGCTCCGACCTGGTCGTGGACGCCCTGGAGATGGCCCGCTGGCGGCGCCGCCCACGAACCCGGCACCATCGTGCACTCCGACCGCGGAAGCCAGTACACCAGTTGGGTTTTCGGGCACCGACTGCGCGCCGCGGGGCTACTCGGATCCATGGGACGGGTCGCCTCGAGCGTGGACAACGGCATGATCGAATCCTTCTGGTCGACCATGCAACGCGAACTGCTCGACCGACGCACCTGGACCACCCGGGACGACCTGGCCACCGCGATCTTCGAATGGATCGAAGCCTTCTACAACCCCGTCCGCCGCCACTCCGCCCTGGGCTACCTATCCCCAGCCGAGTACGAGACCCGATACTGGACCACACTGACCCCACAGGCCACCGACCCGGCAGCCTGAACCCCACACCGAACGTGTCCGGGAAACCGGGTCAAGCTCCGTTGGGCTTGCAGGGGCCAGAGTTCGTCTGAGCAGGGACAGTTCTCGGGCCGTGTCGTAGCGGTGGTAGCCGACGGCGTGACGGACGGTGGTCCAGTTCTTCTGCTCGATGTGGGCCTGGTCGTTGGAGTGGGAGGGCCGGCCTCGGGTGAAGGTGATCTGCCGGTCGGTGGCCCATTTCAGCAGGTGGTGGTTGATGAACTCGCTGCCGTTGTCGGAGTGGATGCCCAGCAGGGCGAACGGGAACCGGACCTGCAGGCGGGTCAGGGCCGCTGAGACGGTCCGTTCGCCTTTGGAGGCGATGCTGATCGCCTCGGTCCAGCCCGTGGCGACGTCGGTGGCGTCCAGGGTGTAGTGGAAGGCGCCGTTGGCGTCGCCGCCTTCGTGGCCGACCAGGTCGATCTCGATGAACCCCGGTGCCGTGTCGTCCCATTCGTGCCAGGTCTTCAACGGGATCGAGGACTTCAACAGGCTGCCCGGTCGGGTCAGGGACCGGCCCTTGGCGGCGACCAGGCCGACCCGGTGGGTCTTCAGGCGCCGGTCGATGGTGGCCGCCGACATCGCCAACAGGGCATCGATCACGGCCGGGTCCTGGGGCAGTTCACCGTGGGCCAGCAGGGCCGGGACCAGGGCCGCCAACGCCGGTTGCAGCCGTTTACCGGTCGGGCCGCCCAGCACCGCCCAACACGTCGCCAACGCCGTGATCGCCGCGTCGTCGTAGGTGTAGACCGGTGCCCGGGCCGCCCGCCGCTGACCGACCGCCCGGTCGCTGCCACCATCGGCCACGGCCGCCCGGATCATCTTGCGGGCGTGGTCACGATGCCACCCGTTGACCGCCACCAGATGATCAAGGATGGCCGACTTCTCGACCTTGGTGGCCTTCGGCCACGCCGCCACCTGCGAGGCCAACACCGCCCTGCGCTGCACCATGGTCAACCCCATCGAGCGAGCCTGACCCACGCGGGCATCCACCGATGAGTCAACGACCCCACCCACGCGGGCATTCGACGTGAGTCAACTCGATGCGGTGCTGGCCGCTTGGCGGGAGTTGTACGGTGAGGGCCACGCCGACGTGCTGATCACCCGGGACGTGCGGGCGCGGGTGCTGTCGGAGATGGGTCGCCATGGTGAGGCGCTGGCCGAGTTCGATGCGGTGCTGGCCGCTTGGCGGGAGTTGTACGGTGAGGGCCACGCCTACGTGCTGACCATCCGTCACGACCGGGCGCGGGTGCTGTCGGAGATGGGTCGCCATGGTGAGGCCCTTGCCGAGTTCGACGCAGTGCTGAACTCCCGACGGAACCTGCTGGGCTCCACCCACCCCGACGTGCTGACCACCCGTCTCGAGCGGGTGCGGGTGCTGTCGGAGATGGGTCGCCACGGTGAGGTGCTGGCCGAGCTCGATGCGGTGCTGGCCGCTCGGCAGGAACTGCACGGTGAGGGCCACGCCGACGTGCTGACCACCCGTCACGAGCGGGCGAAGACGTTGCAGGAGATGGGTCGCCATGGTGAGGCGCTGGCCGAGCTCGACGCAGTGCTGAACTTCCGACGGAACCTGCTGGGCTCCACCCACCCCGACACGGTCAAGACCAACGAGTCAGTTACTGATCTTCGCAGTTCGCTCCAATGACGGCTGCAAACATGTTGCTGTTCGCGGTGGTCGACCATGATCGCTACAAGTTTCGCTGTCGCGGACCTGTCGCCTGGTCTGTTGCTGCGTCGCGTGCTTGGCGGCCCATGAGTATTGGGGTGACTCACCGGATCGAGATCCCGTGCTCGCTCAGGCCCGTCGTACACCACTCTGCTGGACTCCACTGTGGCTCGCTATCTCGGCCTGGTCGATGATGCGTTCGCCGCGGCGGCCAGCGGAGGATTGCTCTTCAGCGCTGGCGTGAGCATTCCTACGATCGCAAGTCCGACCTGACCGCCACACCCGCTCCACACTCATCGGAGGTTTCGGCATCGACGTCCAGCCGTCACCGACAGAGCCCGACCGTCCACAGCCATCCGTGGTCCAATCGTGGTCCGTGATCGCCTCGGATCGGCATCACTGCAGGTCAACGCCCGTTCGGGTGAGTGCCTTGAAAACCGCTAGCGCGTAACCATCCGTGCTCGGGGGTTCGAATCCCTCGCCCTCCGCTGACTAAAGATCATGCCTTTGACGTGCAGTTATGCGGCGTTCAAGATCAACTAAAAAGATCTTGAGACGTGTGGGCGCGATAGCGGTGTGCGAAACCGCTGGTCACGGCCCCCATGTGGCCGGTAGGCACGTCGGCAGGGGGTGATCGAGATGCGTTCGTGCTGGTCAGCGGCCTCGACGGCTCACAGTGGCACCGATCATGGAAGGTGACTGATCGGGCATGGACCTCGGGTGGGTGGTCGTGCCAGTGGCCTATTCGTGGTCTGGGCGAGAGTGTCTGTGAATACCCAGCGGGGTATCTGGTGCGAGGCGGACTGGCGCAGCGAGCCTGGCTGCGCTCGGCGCAGGGCTCTCGCTTGCGCTCATGGCGCTGCCCTCGTTCGGCCTGATGGCGGCGCTGGATGCCGAAGCCACAGGTGTTGCGCGGTGGTCATCCTTCTCATCGCCGCGCTCGACGCCGTGGCCGCACCGAGGCTGGACGACAGAGGTCGACATCGTCATCGACCTCGGCGCCGGGCGCCTCATCGCCGCAGAGGCCAAGGTCACCTCGGCACCCACCGCCAAGGATGCCCGCCACCTCGCCTGGCTGCGCGAGGAACTCGTCGAGTCCTTCGTCCGCGGGATCGTCTTCCACACCGGCAGGCAGCCTTTCGAGCTCGATACGAGGATCTGGCCCCTGCCCATCGCCACGCTGTGGGCCTGACTCGACCACAGCGCGAGGACGACACCGCCCCTCCTCTCGCCAGGGGCGGCAGCGGCGTCCGGCCGTCAACGACCCTCGCCGGCTGGCGACAGTCGTCCGTGGTCCAATCGTGGTCTGTGCTCGCCAAGGACCGGGACTTGACCGTGGCTGTCGTGGCGGAGGGCTTCGAGCCGGCTGAACCACATCGGCGGTATGGCTCGGGCCAGGCGTCGAGCTCTGTCAGCCCGCCGGACGGGTTGACGGCGGTGCAGCGATAGTTGGGCGACCGTGTCACTCGCGGTTCGACTGCCTTTACGCTGCGATCTTCCCGGTAAGCGCGTTTTGGTCGAAACGTCGGATCGTGGGGAGCGCCGATGTCAGTCCAGATCTCACGCCGCCGCCGCGTCGTCGTCGGCGCTCTCACCGCAGCGGTCATGGTCGCTGGCCTGCTGGTCGCTCTTCGGGTGATCCGCGACGAGTCGGTTGTGCAGGATGAATGCCCGGCGGCCCTGCTCCTGGACTGCCAGCGGCAGGCCGTGGAGCTTCGGCGGTTCGCCTACAAGGACCTGGTCGAACAGACCAGAGCGGCGACGACGCACGGCCAGTCGTGAACTCAAGCCATGACTAATCGTGAACTCAAAGTATGGCCAATCGTGAACTCAGGGCATGTCCATTCGTGAACTCGTGTAGTCTGCGGCCGTGATGCACCTCGAAGGTCTCGTGGATCGGCGTCTGGCGTCGGTAGCGCTCGAGCGGCTCCTGGAGGACCCCGTCGTGCTGATCGAGGGTCCGCGCACCGTAGGCAAGTCCACGTTGCTGCGACAGATGGCCGCAGTGCACGGTGCCACCCTTCTGGATCTGGATGTCCCGGCGGTGCGCGACGCGGTGGCCGCTGATCCGAGCACGTTCGTCTCGGGCGGTGAGCCCGTCTTTGTCGACGAGTACCAGAAGGCTCCGATCGTGCTGGACGCGATCAAGGCTGAGTTGAACCTCTCCAGTCGGCCCGGTCGGTTCGCTCTGACCGGGTCTACCCGCCATGACGCGCTGCCTCCCGCTGCCCAAGCATTGACCGGACGGTTGGCCCGGCTGACGGCCTTCCCGTTGTCCCAGGGCGAGATCGCTGGTCGTCACGAGCGTTTGGTGGAGGGGGTATTCCTCGATGCGGCAGCCGTTGTGGCCTCGCAGCCGGCCTCGGCCACGACGCGTGAGGAGTATTTGCTGCGCATCACCGCGGGTGGGTTTCCGATGGCGCTTGCCCACGGCAGCACGGCCGCTCGTAACCGCTGGTTCGACAGCTACGTCGACCTGACCCTCGAACGCGATGTGCGTGAGTTGAGTCGCATTCGCCAGGGGGCGCTGCTTCCGGCGTTGCTCGCTCGGTTGGCAGGCCAGACCGCTCAGGTCCTCAACGTCGAAGCGGCAGCTCGCGACCTGGGCATGGATCGGGTGACGGCTGAGAGCTATACCCGTTTGCTGGAGGCGGTGTTCCTGGTTCATCGGCTTCCGGCGTGGGGTAAGACGCTCTCGTCCCGAGCGATCGGCAGGCCGAAGATCCACGTCCTTGACTCCGGAGTGGCCGCGCGACTTCTGCGACTAACCCCCGAAAAGCTCGGCCGCAAAGACCCGACGGCCTTGACCGAACTCGGTCACCTTCTGGAGAGCTTCGTTGTGGCCGAGCTGCTCAAGCAGGCCTCGTGGCTGGACGGCGTCAGCGCACTGGGACACTGGCGCACCAAAGAGGGTGACGAGGTCGACCTGGTCCTCGAGCGTGATGACGGTGCGCTCGTCGCCGTTGAGGTCAAGGCCGGCGGACGAGTTCCTGGGGGCGACTTCAAGCCGCTACGCAAGCTGCGCAACGCTGCCGGCGACGCCTTCCTCGCCGGAATCGTGTTCTACCTGGGGATGCGCTCCTACACCTACGAGGATCGACTCCACGTACTGCCCGTCGACCGTCTCTGGTCGTGAAGCAACTCCGGTCGGCCGCGAACGCGATCACTCGTCATGCGCCCCGGCTGGAAGGCGAGCTCCAGCGCCGATTGCTCCCCACGAGGACAAGTGGACTTCCTCGGAGAGGCCAGTGGACCTTGGATGAGAGTCGCTCATGTCCAATCAGCGTCAGCCGTTGCCGATGGCGGCCAACCAACCGCGGGGAATCTACGGGGAGGTACCGTCTGCCTGCGGCGTCGCTGCAGGCCAGGGCCGGATTCGTGGGCATGCTTGCAAACCGTGGGCGGTACCCAATGCTGCCCCGGGGGTTCGAATCCCTTGCCCTCCGCTGACCTGCGAGAACGTGGCCTGACCTGCGACGATGCACCCTTAGTGAGAATCATGACCCGAGGGTCCGTGGTCCGGCTGACATCGGCCGAATCCGGTCTCCACCGGCTCACCGGGCACCCGCGGACACCGACGTACGATGCGAGAACTGTTGCGGCGCTGACCAAGTGCTGGGCGGTGCTGAACGCCCCGGCGGGCAAACGGCTGGCGCCGATGCTGGCCGAGCTGGTCCCGCTGCTACGCCGGCACGGGGAGCTCGACCTCGACGACGCCGAACTGGCGTGTGCCTGGACGCCCGGCACACAGCCGGATCAGCAGGGCGCGGCCGCGTCGGCCGCGCCCTGCTGGCGATGGCTGGAACCGGTCGGCGTGCCGGGGCGGGCGGTGGGGCGTCGAGGTCAGTGGTTCGGGCCCGCAGGCTGCGGGTCCATGCTCTTGGGCCAGGTCCAGGCGTATCCGACGACGGCTAGCAGCAGCAAGACCTCCACGGCACTGCCGAGCAGGTAGTAGTAGTGGGACTCCCCAACGGCCCCGCCCCCGATGGTGAGGACGTAGGCGACCGCGAGGACCAGGTTGGTCCATCGGGCGGCCCGGGCCGGTAGGGCAAGGCTGAGGAACACCATGAGGCTGGCGACGGTGATGTAGGTCGTGATGCCCAGCAGGAAGCCCTGACCGATCGAGAAGACCGACATGTGGCCAGCTTCCAGGTCGGCGCGCACGTCCGCGCGGTAGAGGCTGAACAGATCGACATAGGCGAACACGAACATCATCGCCGTCCACAATGCGGCGATCTTCACGCGCACGTTCACCGAGGCAGGATCGAGTGTCGTCGTGGTGGTTGTGGTCATCGGCTGCTCGGTGAGGGCGGACATGGCCAGTCCCTTCGCTCGGTCGGCTTACTAAGTACCCCTCGCTTGCCACGGTAGGCTTACTTAGTAGACTTGTCAAGGTGCCAGCACACCACGCGACCCCCTCCCGCCAACCCCTGACCAAGGACAGCGTCATCAGCGCCGCGATCGATCTTGCCGATCGAGACGGTCTGGACGCCTTGACCATGCGCCGCCTCGGTGCCCGACTCGGCGTGCAGGCGATGTCGCTGTACAAGCACGTGTCCAACAAGGACCAGATCCTCGACGAGATCGTCGAGCACGTCTTCGGCGTGATCGAACTCCCCGACGTCGAGGCCAGTTGGCAGCAGGCCATGCGATGGCGGGCACACTCCGCCCGGCGGGTCCTGTGCCGGCATTCCTGGGCCATCGGCCTGCTGGAGAGCCGTGGCGCGACGGGACCCGCATCAATGCGGTACGTGGACTCGATCCTCGGCTGTCTGCGAGCGGCCGGATTCACTCTGCAGGACTCGGCCCACGCCTTCTGGATCCTCGACAGTTTCGTATACGGCCACGTACTTCAAGAAACCCGCATGTCGGTCTCACAGCACGAGGAATCGCCCGGGGCCGCCAGGCTCCCCGCAGAGCCGGCCGGCTTCACCGACTACCCCCACCTGGCTGCGCTGGCCGCGCCAGCGATCAGTGCGCAGTTCAGCTTCGATCAAGAGTTCGACATAGGACTCGACCTCATCATCCACGGTCTGGAACGCATCGCGGCACCGTCACGAGCCCGCCCCGCGTCGCCCTGACCTTTCACAAGGCATCACGCCTCGAGGCGGGGCCGATCGGGGCACCGTCGCGGCCGACCGCATCCGTCCAGCATCGCCAGCACCAGCCGCTACCAGCCACCGCGTCGACATGTTCGGGCCAGCGGCCTCGACCAGCGGAGCGATGGTCAGTGTGGCGGTGGGCTCGCCGTCTCGCCCGTACTTGGCCTCGGTGCGCGTGCGACCGCGGTGAACGTCGTGTGCAGCAGACCCTCGCGCGGGGTGACGGTTGCGGCGGCCCACAGGTAGGGCAGCACCACGGGCGAGCGCCAACGCCGACGTCCACACAGCGGCGCCGCCAGTCTGCTGACGAGGTCACCGCCCTGAATCAGGAGATGGCCCGATCTGACCGGGGGATTCGTGGCGGTCCACGACGCGTAGGCGCTGTATCCGAGCACCGACAGCGGCGCCGAGAGGCACCCGGGCAACCAGCCGCGTCGGTCCGCCGAGAGGGCTGTCGAGCGTGAGTCGGCCGCCGGCGAACTCGACCCGGTCGATCAGCCCCTGCACGCCGCGGCCCGGCTCGACGACGGCACCGCCTTGGCCGTTGTCCTCGATGGTGAGAGTCAGGTCGTGTGCGGTGACGTCGAGCGCAACCCGGGCCTGGGTCGCGGCCGCGTGTCGGGCGGCGTTCGTGAGCGCCTCAGCGGTCACGAAGTAGGTGAGCGCAGCGAGCTCTGCCGGAAGGCCGTCCGCACCAGGGCTCACCTGGTGTGCCACCGGGAAGGCCATGCCGTCGCACAACCGAGCCAGCGCGCGTGGCAGCCCCTCGGCTCCGATTCTGCCGGGGTCAAGTCCTGCCGCGAGATCCCCGAGGTCGGTCATCACGCCATCGAGTTCCTCGGTCAGCGGTGCCAGCTCGTCGCTGCGCTGGACCAGGGCACTCCGCAGGCGCTCCAACCTGGACAGCGGGCCGGTGTGCAGACGCTCGGCCAACGCCCGCCGCTCGTCGTCGTCCACGGTGACCAGTCGAGCGGTGGACTCCCGGACGGCGGCCGCTTCCCGCCGTACGCGCGCTTCCAACCGGACGCTCTCCAGAGCGAGAAGCGCCGCCGCTGCAGCAGCGCGCGCCAGCGGACCGTCGGCCGCGCCCGGCTCACCGTGGACGAGCGCGACCCGCCCACCGTCAGGTGCCGTCGCCACCGTGACCTGGTCCGGGGTCGCCGCGACCGGATCGGCGACCGGCCGCCCGAACTCGTCTGTCCAGCCGGTCTCCGGATCGTCGGCGCGCACCTGCAGGAGCCGGTCCGCCAGAGCGCGCGCGAGGGTTTCTGACATCGGCGCTCGCTGTCGGCCCAACGGCCCCAGCTCCACGATCAGACTGCCCACCGCGCCGCTCAGGCCGCCGGATGCGGCGCGCCCTCCCAGAGCGATGGCGGCGGCGAGCAGGACGGCGGCGTCCAGGACCTGGCGCGCCGACGCCGGCACCGCACCGGCGGCGGAGGCCGCCCAAGCGATCCCGAGAGCGGCAAGAACCCCTGCTGTCGTTCGGGTGACCCGCCGGGCGTCGTCCTGACGCGAGCGCGCCGACGCCGCGACCACAGCAGCCAGGGCCAGCGCGGCCGCGGAGGTCGCCATCGCGGAGGCGAGCGTTCCGGTGACCGCAGCCACGTAGCCCACTGCCAGGAGCGCCAGGACCGGCCCGCGACGCGGTGCGTCCGCCTGGCAGACCAGCCAGTGCAGCAACGGTCCGCGGTAGCCGATGACCGTCAATGCCGTTGCCACTGCGTGCCAGGGTGGCGGGAGCTGCTCGGCGCCGGTGGCGGCGAACCACAGTGATGCGGTGGCGAGCCCGAGCGCAAGATCTGCTGTCCGACGAGCGGTGTGCCGCGCGAGCGAGCGGCGCACTGCGGCAATGGCGAACCCCGCGCCGAGCGTCCAGTCCAGCACGGAGCCCACGCCCAGGCCACCGGCGACTTCGACGACCCCACCCGCCACCGCCACGCTGAGTGCCGCGCCGGCCACCCAGGGGTCGACCCGCCGGGCGGACCATGGTCGCCCGGCGGGTCTCGAGGTCAGCCGACCTTGCGCCATGGCTGTCGGTAGATGACCTTGCTTGCGTCGTCGGCGACGTCCACCACGACGAAGTGGAGCTCACCCTTGAAGTAGCTCCACGTCACGGTCTCGGCGTAGCGGTCCGTCGGTGAAGCGACGGCGTGGTAGTCGAGGATCAGCCGGTCACCCTCGACCTTGTAGGTGCCCTCGTAGGGTCCCTGGTCCGGCAAGGCCGGAGCCAGTGATTGGGTGAACCTCCCATCGGCGCCGAACGTCGACGTGAAGGTGACGTCGGCCGTCGCGAGGTTCGAGGTGATGTCGGCGGCCTTCCACTGGGCGCGGGTCACGAAGGTCGTGTAGGTGCCGGTCGGGAAGGGAGACACCGCTGCCGTCGTGGTCGGGGACGGTGTGGCGGACGGTGACGCGGCGCTGCCGTGCAGCTGCGTCGCCTGCGCGGCGGTGGTGGCCACCGGGCAGTCGGAGGGCGTCGCCGACGTCCCGGCCTGGCCTACCGACGCCAGGGCATCGCGCAGGCGGGCGAACCACGCGGTCGCCTGCGCGTCGTCCGGTCGGGCCTGGGTGGCCGCTGCCTTCAGCGCGCTCAACGCCTGATCCGCCGGTTGGACAACGACGACGCCGCTCGCGCACAAGTGGGACAGTGCCTTGGCCTCCTGCTGAGGCGTCTGGGTCGCCGCGTGCGTCAGGGTCTGTGCCGCGGCGAACGTGAGCGCGGTCCGGTCGGTGTCGGAGAGGCGGGTCCACGCCTGCTGATTGGCGACCAGGACCTCGATCTTGGGGAACAGGCCGAACGACGTCAGGTAGGGCGCTGAGGTGGAGTAGGCATTGGAGACGATGTAGGCCGGCGAGGTCTCGACGGCGTCCAGCCGCCCGGCCATGAGTTCTGCCTTGGTCTTCGCGGCGACATAACCCTGAGCGGGAACCGCGGACCAGGCCGAGATCAGCTTCGCGGACTGGGCGCTGTCGTTGATCCGGATCCGGGCCCCCTTCAGGTCGCTCAGGGCCAGGATCGGTTGCCGAGAGATCAGCCGGCGGCTCTCGAGCGGGACGAGGGCGAGGCCGTGGATGCCTCGGTCGTCGAGGCTGGCCAGGACGTCTCCAGCCACCGGGCTGCCCGCCAGAGCGATGGCATCGGAGGTGTCGCCGAGCAGGAACGGGGCGTGCAGCGCCTGGAAAGCCGGGGCGCCGTCGGTGGCCAGGTTCCGGGAGGCGACGTAGCCGAGTGCCACGGTGCCGGCCCGGACGTCGCCGGCCAGCTTCGCCTCACCACCAGGGGTCTCACTGTTGTACGTGGTGGAGTCCACGCGCACGCGCAGCCGATGCTCGGACGCGCGGTCGACGGCGTCCACGAAGAACGTGAGTTCGGCGTCGCCGGGGTCGGCGGTCCCCAGGACCAATTCGGTGACCGCGGGGACGGGCGCGCCCTGCTTGTCCACTGCCGTTGCCGTACCGCAGGCACTGAGAGAAACGGATAAGAACAGGGCGAGGGGGACGAGTCGCCTCGCGAGAGTGCGGGAGTCACCTGTCATGGATCGACCATCGCGTTCGGTGAAGGTCCGAGGCATCAGCGCGCGCACGGGAACCGGAACGCGTCTCTGCGTGGCTGCACTGAAATGCCCGCCCCACGGTAGCGGGGATCGTCGCGCATCCGCCACCATGCGACGGTGGTCTGGTGGGAAGCGCTCGCTGCCGCTGCCGGCGTCCTGACTGGCGTGGTCCTGCTCTCGCGCCGCGTGGCATTGGCCACCGCGTGGTTGCTCCTGGCCACGGCCGTGACAGTACCCCTGGCGGTCGCCGACGTGCCGGAGACCGACCTGGGTTTCACCGCCTTCCTGCTCCTGGCGGGGCCGGGCATTCACCTCTCAGGGATCCTGGCGGTTCTCGCCGGGTACACGTGGCCGATGGCGCCCCCCCACCGCGGTGCGCGGTTCGTCGTCGGAGCGGTGCTCGGCGGTAGCGCACTGCTCGGTGCCCTGGCGCCGGCCCTCTTCTTCGATCCAGTCTCGGCGGGCTGCAACGCCTGCGCACGGAACGTGCTCGAGGTGATCGATGCCCCTGGGTTCTCCGATGCGCTGCAACGGTTATCGACGATCCTCATACTGGCGTGGACGCCGGTGTTGGCGGTGCTCACGGGCGCCGGCTGGGCACGCGCGACCAGGCTCGGGCGCCGGCACAACGTCGTGATCCTCTGCGGCACGGTGGGCATGGCGCTGGTCACCGCGACCGCCGCGGCGTGGAGCCTGCGGTTGCCGACCGGAGCGGTGGACGACGTCGAGCGCCGGCTCTGGCTGGGGCAGTGCGCGATGCTCGCCGTCCTGGCCGCGGGGATCCTGCTGCAGCTGATGCTCGCGCGGGCCACGGCTGCCCGGATGGCCGCCCGGGTGATTGCAGCGATCCCCGACCCGGTGACCCTGCAGGCGTGGCTCAGGGACGCCGTCGGCGATCCGGAACTGACCGTGACGTTCATGCGCGACGACGGCGGGCGGGTCGACGCCGACGGCGTGCCGGTGAGCGGTGACGATCCCCGGCCCGGCGTGCAGCTCACCCGCGACGGCGTCGCGTTCGCCGACGTCCGCAGCGCGCGCCGGTCCAGCCAGGAACTCGATCTGGTGCGAGCCTGTGCGAGGTCCGCCGGTCTGGCCCTCGGGTACGTCGCGGCCCGTGCCCGGCTGCGCGCCGAGGCGAGCGAGACGGTCGCTGTCAGAGCACGCATCGTGGCGGCCCGCGATCGGGAGCGGCGCCGGCTGGAGCGCAATCTTCACGACGGCGCCCAGCAACGCCTGGTCGCCCTCGGCGTGACGCTCGCCACCGTGACCCGACCGCACGCGGACAGCGAGATCGCCGCCTATCACCAGGAGATCGACGCGGCTCTGGCGGAGCTCAGGACCGTTGCGCGCGGCCTCTTCCCGGCGAGCCTCGGGGAGGCCGGCATCGCCGCTGCGCTGCGCGAGCTCGGTGACCACACCGCCGCCCCGCTGCTCGTCCGCGTCGACGTGGCGCGCGAGGTGCCACTGCCGACCGGTATGGCGATCTACCAGCTCGTCCTCGATGCGTCCCGGCTGCGACCGCCCGCGTCGGTGCTGCGGGTGACCGTCGCAGAGACGCATCGACGGTCGGTGCGCGTCACCGTCACCGCGGAGAGTCGTACTCAGGCAGGGGAAGTCGCTGCTGAACACGTCGAGCCTCCACCCCAACGGCTGGTTCATGCCGAGGACCGGTTCCTCGCCCTGGGGGGAAGGCTCGAGCACACCGTGCGTCCTGGTGTTCTGGAATGGGAGGGAATCGCACCATGCGGGTAGTCGTCGCGGAGGACATGGCGCTGCTACGAGCCGGGCTCAGCAGGCTTCTTGAAGCCGAGAGCATCGAGGTCGTCGCGGAGGTGGGAGATGCACCGGCCCTGCTGTCCGCCGTCGCCGCGCTACGACCCGACGTGGCGCTCGTCGATATCAAGATGCCGCCCACCCACACCGATGAGGGCCTTCGAGCCGCGGTCGACATCCGACAGCGCAACCCCGCGACGGCTGTTCTGCTGCTCTCGAGCTACCTCGATGTCCGATACGCGTCCCAGCTGCTGGACCTGGGTTCGCAGTCGTGCGGTTACCTGCTCAAGGACCGGGTCGCCCATCCCGCGGTCCTCGTCGATGCCCTGCACCGGGTGTGTGCGGAGGAGTGCGTGCTCGACCCAGCGGTGGTCACCCAGCTGCTGGGCCGCAGCCGTGTCGCCGGCCCCCTGGACCAGCTCAGTGCGAGGGAGCGGGAGATCCTCTCGCTGATGGCCGAAGGGCACTCCAACGCTCGCATCTGTATCTTGCTGAGCCTGAGCCAACGGACCGTCGAGTCGCACGTGCGGAACATCTTCAACCGGTTGGGCCTCGACGAGTCGCCTGACTCGAGCCGTCGCGTTCTCGCCGTCCTCACCTACCTCAAGGGCTGACCGGGCACCCGGGACGCTCAGTGCCGGCACCGACCCGGCGGTCAGTTGACGGGTGCAGGTACGGATGTCCGAGAGAGGCCGCCCTCCTAGCGTCGACGCATGACGTCGACACCAGGAGGAACGATGACGATGCCACGAGGGCTCGCTGCCGTGCTCGGCGCCGCCGCCTTGAGCGTCGGCGGGATGACCGCGCCTGCCGCAGCGGCAGTCGACAGTTGCGTGGGCGGACCCGGATGTCACAGCAGCCTGCAGTCCGCCATCGACACAGCCCAGCCGGGAGCGACGATTCGGATTGCCGCCGGCACCTATGCCGGGGGCGTGCGCATCGCCAAGAGCCTCCGGCTGGTCGGTGCAGGGTCAGGGCGGACCGTCATCCGCGGGGGAGGTCCTGTCGTCACCATCGACACGACGTCGTCCACCCGGCCCACGGTGGTGATCAGTGATCTCACCGTGACCGGTGGGGTGGCGCACGGAACGGACGGGGTCGACGCGTTCGGTGGCGGGATCCTCATCTCCCCGGGGGCGAGCGGAGCGATCGGTGCCACCGTGACGCTACGCAACGTCGTCGTGAGCGACAACAAGACGGTGCCGACGGCGGTGAGCCCGTCCCCCAGCGGCGTGAAGTGCCCGGACGGCGACTGTCCCTACGCCGGTTCACGGGGTGGCGGGATCGCCAGCTTCGGCACCCTCACCATCGAGCGATCCGTGGTCACCCGCAACGGCGCCGTCGGACGCGCCAGCGACGCCGCCGGCGGCGGGATCTACGCAGCGAACGGCGCGCTGACCGTCCAGTCGTCTGCGGTGATCGACAACAAGGGCGCCCCGGTGGGGATCGGGCGCTTCGCGGAGGCCGGCGGGATCTTCACCAGCGCGACGGCGACCACGATCCAGGGTTCAGTCGTCAGTGGCAACAGTTCCGAGCTGGTCACCTCGTGGCCGATGAGGCCACAGGGTGAGCTGCTGGACATGGCCGCCATGGGTGGAGGCATCCACATCGCGGACGGAGGTGCCGTGACGATCGAGGACACGAAGATCGTCGGTAACAGCATCCTCGCCGACGACCCGGCCGGCGAGATCTACGCCTTCGGCAGCGGGATCCTCGTGGACGACGGGTCTCGCCTGCAGATCTCCCGCACCTCGATCAGCAGGAACCGCCTCGTGGTCCGCACGGCGACGTCCGAGGACGTCGGCCCGAGTGGCGCGGCGGCCGAGATCGACACCAGCGGCACGCTCAACGATGTGCAGATCACCGACAACACATCGACGGTGTCGACCATCGACGGCCAGGTGCAGGTGGCCGGAGCCGTCGCCACGTATCCCGACAACCCGAAGGGCCTCGTACTGACACGGGTGGTCGTCAGGGACAACTCCGCCGTTGCGCGCAGCCGGACCGGCTCCGCGCGGGCCTTCGGCGGCGGAATCCTCAACAACGCCGCGATGGACCTCAGGAGCGTCACGATCCAGGGCAACAAAGCCGCCGCGTACGCACCCGACGCGTCGGCGCAGGGCGGCGGCATCTTCAACGGGCCGCTGCTGGTCGATCAGGGGATCGAACTCACGATCTCCGACAGCACAATCACTGGGAACGCCGCGGTGACGAGCGCCGGTGGATCGGCCCAGGGCGGCGGCGTCTACACGACGGCTCCGTTGACCGCCTCCGGAACCCGCATCGCGAGGAACCAACCCGACCAGTGCCACGGGTGTTAGGGCGCACGTCACCGGGTGGGCGGCCCTAGAAGGGTGGATTTGGCCGGCTGGCGCCGGCCAAATCCGGCCTCCGCCGGCTCCTCGTGTACCGTCCGTGTACCGATGTCAACGCCGTGACGGGATCGATGACTTGGCGAGTGGTGCATGCAGACTTCGGCACAGGAAACATCCGGCTTCTATCTCAACCTCGCCAGCGAAGACGGCTCTGCTGCCGGGCAACTGGGCGTCAACTACCTCGACGGAAGACAGATCTCCTACTTCACCTTCGACATCGAGAACCATGAGATCGCGGGGTCGCCACGAAGTCAGGGACCACGGTGAGCGCCACTTCCCGATGAGCGACCTGGTCGCGTACGGCCCCAACTTCAGGTGGCGAGTGGCAACCACGCGCGATGGGTAGGACGTCGATGCATGTCCGGACGCGGGCGAGGACCCCTTGAACCCGACAAGCCTGCGCTTCGCCGGCTAGGGCCTGTCTGCGGGCTACATGCTCTCGAACGACGACTCTTCGACTGGTCAAGGCCCTCAGCGACGCAGGGGCCGAAGCCGGGCCATTGTCGATTCGTGGTCTGGCCAACTTGTTTGGCTACCCGGTCGGCAGTGAACGTGGGGGCGGGTGGCCCCCGGCGCAGGCCGTGATTCACGACGATCGTCGCGATCACAACGCGGGTACCTGAAGGCCGCCGTTCCGATCCCGCGCGAGGCTCGGCGACCCCTGGGGGTCGGTGACCCGAGGCGATGTGATCGACATCTGGGTGCGGTTGGATGGCTGATCGTGAAGTCGTGTATCGGCTGATCGTGAGTTAGTGCTGCCCATCGACCGTCTCTGGACCTGAACCCCGCACCACCCTCACCGCAGGGTCTGACCGGCACGTCCAGCCGTCACCGACCGAGCCCGACCGACAACAGCCACCCATGGTCCACCCGTGGTCCGTGATCGCCTCGGACTGGCATCACTGCAGGTCAACGCCCGTTCGAGTGAGTGCCTTGAAAACCGCTAGCGCATAACCATCCGTGCTCGGGGGTGCGAATCCCTCGCCCTCCGCTGAATCATGATCATGCCTTTGACGTGCAGTTATGCGGCATTTCAAGATCAACAATAAGGATCTTGAGAGTGTGGGCGCGATAGCGGTGTGCACAACCGCTGGTAGTGGCCTCCGCGCGACTGGTGAGCACGTCAGCCGGAGGTGATCGAGATGCGTTCGTGCTGGTCAACGCCCCAATGGCCCAGCGGTGGCGCCGATCATGGAAGGTGGACTGACCTAGCACGGAGCTCGAGCGGGTGGGCGTGCCAGTGGCCTATTCGTGGTCTGAGCGAGAGCGTCTATGGATATCCGACGGGGTATCTGGTGACCGCTGGACTGACGCAGCGAGCGTGGCGGCAGACCCATGTATCGGCCGGGGTGAGGTCAAGTGCGCCATCCGTCATCCACCGCTCGACCCTGCGCGTCAGCGAGCCCGCCACGTGCAGTCGTGGGCAACGCTCCCAACTGACGCCCGTGTCATGCCCGGATCTGGCTCAGGGAATCCGTCAGGCCAGGATAGGCGGAGTCCTCGGCAAGAATGCGCTCCAGGTCCTTTCTCGCCATCCCGTTTCGCCCCTTGTCGAGATGCACCTAAGCCCGTTCGATCAACGCGCGGTGGCGAATCTCGACAGCTCGCGACCGGGGGCGGAGCGCTTCTGTGAAGCAGTCCTTCGCGGCGTCGAGGTGCCCCATCTCGTGCAGCGCCACGCCGCGCATCACGAGCAGGAATGCCTAGGCGTCGTTGTCGTTCTCGACGCCTTCGATTATCTCGAGCACTTCCCAGGATCAAGTAGAAGCCACCCAAGGCGAACTACGTCTGCGATCCCCGATCGGTCGTCAACCCCACCCAGGCCCGCGCCCTGCTCGACGCCGTCCGCCAACCTCGCAGACCCCAACGACCCCGACCGCCGCCAGCGCGCCCTGGCTGCCCGCGGGCGACGCCTGGTCGCGTTCTTCGGCTGCATGTACTACGCCGCGCTGCGCCCCAGCGAAGCCCTCGCGTTGACCGTCGACGACCTCGAGCTGCCCGACCCCGCCGACCCGGACGGCGACGGCTGGGGCCACCTGTTTCACGCCCACAATTCGTGTTTCACGCCCACAATTCGTGCGTGCTGACGAACGAGGGCTGAGGGGTAGAGGCTGCGACGCTGGCGCGAAGGCCATCGCGAAGGTCCGTCGGTGTAGGCAATGCGGCGTTGGCTGCGTCGAAGCTCGACCGTTCCAGCCTGATCAGCGCGAGCATCGCCAGCGCACCTGCTCCGTGTGGGGTGAGGTATTCGCCGTTGCGTAGCCAGTTCGTGAATGCGGAGACTGATGCTTTGGTGGACAATGCCTCGCGTAGGTTGACCACCATCACCTCCCCGCCGAGCTCCCAGGTCCCTTCCACGTCGTCCGTGCTGCCGGGCCGCAAGGCAAATTCATCCGCCGACTGAGACAGGCGAGCAATGGCGGTCAACACGTAAGTCCCGTGGTCCTGTGGGGTGTCTACCTGCAGCAGGCCTAGGGCTCCGAGCTTCCACTGCGGGCCGGAGATGTCCAGGCCGAGTTCCTCTGCAGCCTCGCGGACGATTGAGCGCATCGGGTCGGGCACACCGTACCGGTCGAGGTCAGCCTTCAAGCCCGCGCGAGCGACCACTTCGCAGGCACCACTAACGGCTCCGGCGTAGGCACCGCCGTGAGCCAATGCCTTGTGGCGCTGGACCATGACCACCTTGTCGTCCCCGTCGACCAGCAGGAGGTTAACTGAGAGGAGACGACCAGCAAGTGCATCGTCCCCACGGGCGTCCAGCAGCGAAGGGTCACCCCACTGCGTTGCTCTGAAGGCGAAATACGAGACTTCCGATAGGCAGAGATGGAGGCGCTGGCGGCCGCTGTAGGGGTCGAGCTCGTTACGCCACCCCGAACCGTGCAGTCGGGACATGACTCCGTCGAACTTCAACCCCCTGTTGTCGGACCGTTGCTCGTCGGCGGCATCACTGGCATCGTCCGCTGGTAGCCGAGCAACCGACCGGACCTCGTAGCCGGTGCTGTCCAATCGCGCTGCCGGAGAGCCCAGAAGGATCACGCGATACGGAACATAGGACACCGCCACCTCGGCGAATGTGGGCGACGTGCCGCGGATCGACATGTCCGGCCATGTCACGAGACGAAACCTCGTCTCCGAGTTCGGACCGCCGCAGGCGAACCAGCTCTCCGAGTCTTCCGAGAACTCAGCCGAGTCGTATCGCTGAGGAGACCTCTCTTGCCGCGCATGCGCAGCAAGAAGCTCGTGAGCACCTGCGGCAAGACGGAACTCATCCGTGAGTAGCTGGCCCGCCGCCGACCGCAGGAGCCACCTACGCCGCAGTTCGGCTGCATACCGCTCGTACGCCCTGGCCACTGCGACAAGGAGCCGTGTTCGCTCCGGTTCACCGAGATGATCGAAGGTGATGGGCAGCGGCACCGACTTGGGTAGCCACTCCGGGAAGTCGTGGTAGCCGACCCCGCGCATACCGGAAGCCTCACGCTCCCGTCGACCCAGTAGCGACCCCAGCCAGTTGAGCTCCTCCAGAGTCGGGGGCGCCACGCGCACCAGGCGACGTCGCAGCATCTCGCGTGTGATCTTCCGGAATCGATCCCGAGTCAGGCCGACTCCCGCACCCGTCAGTGCTCGACCGATGATCCGCCACCGCAGTCTTTCCAAGCGCCACGCCTGGTAGCGAAGCGTTCCCACACCCAAAGCCACCACCAAGGCGGCAATCGCCAAGACGGCGCTGATGATGTTCGACCAAGACACTGCGAGTTCGAAGGCCGACGGGTCCGATGCGGCTGCCCCCATGCTTGAGCCTCCCAACTGGTCCAGAAGTGCACATGATCCTGCCAGAGCGGCGTTGGGGAACCCGACGAACGCGCCCCCGAGGCATGCATTTTGTGCCTGCTCGATCACGGCCGTCGTCATGCGGGCGAGCGGCCCGTCCGGACCATCGATCCCGACCCGCGCAGCTCCGCCTGGGCGAGCTACGCGTCGATCCGGTCAACGCTCAAAGTTCCTCTAAGGCCGCCTCCGGCCGCGCGACATGCTTGTGCATCTTGGTCATGAAGCGCTCCTGCTTCGATCCTCGTACCGAGACCGGAGCATTCCTTCAGGCCGCACGCCCTAAGCGGATCATGAACCACGCCCGCTCCATGGCCCGCGCGTTGGGGGTTGGATCTGCTGTGGCGACCCGGTCGGACTCTCCTCCAGCCCGGGTCGTCCTGGGTCCGGTGTCCGGGCTGCCGCCGAGCGTCACGCTGCCTCACCCACCCGGGCCACGTCAACGCACCGCGACCGTCTCAGCCACAACCGATGGTTCAACTCCTACATCTCCCTGACCCTCGAGCGCGACGTCCGCGAACTCAGCAGGATCCGCCAGGGCAGCCAGCTGCCGCTGTTGCTGGCCAGGCTGGCCGGCCAGACGGCCCAGCTCCTCAACGTGAACAACGCTGCCCGGGACGTTGCCGTGGATCGGGTCACCGCCGAGAACTACACCCGGTTTACTCGAAGCCGTCTTCCTCATCCATCGCCTGCCTGCCTGGGGTAGAACCCTGACCGCCCGCGCGGTCGGCACACCCAAGATCCATGTCCTCGATTCCGGAGTCGCCGCGCGGCTCCTCAAGCTCACCAGCACCCGCCTGCAGCGCAGGGACCCGACAGCCCTGAAGGAACTCGGCCATCTGCTGGAGAGCTTCGTCGTGGCCGAACTGCTCAAACAGACCTCATGGCTGGACGACGTCACTGTCGCCGGCCACTGGCGCACCCGCGACGGCGACGAAGTCGACGCCATCCTGTAACGCGAGGACGGCAGCCTGGTCTGCATCGAGGTCAAGGCCGCCTCGCGCGTGCCCGGC
This sequence comes from Nocardioides sp., assembly GCA_037046605.1. Lineage (GTDB taxonomy): Bacteria > Actinomycetota > Actinomycetes > Propionibacteriales > Nocardioidaceae > Nocardioides. The sequence goes on along the minus strand of JBAOHF010000012.1, from coordinate 4,654 downwards.
GACGACTTCCGCGCATTGCGCAAGCTCCGCGCGGCCGCAGGCGATCTCGTCCGCGCCGGCGTCGTGCTCCACCTCGGGCAACGCTCCTACACCTACGACGACCGGCTGCACGCCATGCCCATCGACCGTCTCTGGACATGAACCCCCGCACCACCCCTCACCGCAGGGTCCGACCGGCACGTCCAGCCGTCACCGACCGAGCCCGACCGTCGACAGCCACACGTGGTCCAATCGTGGTCCGTGATCGCCTCGGACCGGCATCACTGCAGGTCAACGCCCGTTCGAGTGAGTGCCTTGAAAACCGCTAGCGCGTAACCATCCGTGCTCGGGGGTTCGAACCCCTCGCCCTCCGCTGACTTATGATCATGCCTTTGACGTGCAGTTATGTGACTTTTCAAGATCAACTAAAAAGATCTTGAGAGTGTGGGCGCGATAGCGCCGTGCGAAACCGCTGGTCACGGCCCCCACGGGGCCCGGTAGGCACGTCAGCCAGGGGGTGATCGAGATGCGTTCGTGCTGGTCAGCAGCCTCGACGGTCCACAGTGGCACCGATCATGGAAACTGACTGATCGGGCATGGACCTCGGGTGAGTGGTCGTGCCAGTGGCCTATTCGTGGTCTGAGCGAGAGTGTCTGTGAATACCCAGCGGGGTATCTGGTGCGAGGCGTACAGGTGGCAGCACCACCTGTGGATGGGGGAGAGCGACTTGTTTCCTGTATGCATTGCATATGTAACGCATACAGGAAACAAACCCGGCAACCTAATGATCAAGTGCTCACGCCAACCCACGGCGGGCACGACATCCCATCAGCGATCCGCCTTCCCGACCCACCAGCAGGGGCACGATCTGACTCTCGGACTCCACGGGTCCTGGCCAGAGAAGTGCTCACCCACCGGCCGCTACCGGCCCCGAATCCTGCCTCACAGCCCGACCCGGTAGCTCTCATTAGGCCTGACGTCGAAAGCATCATCGACCTCCTCTGCCCGGACCACAGGTCCCCGGCGCCTGCCCTTCATTCTCACGAGAAGCGCCACCAATATCATGACCACTGCGTTTGGGGCGAGACCAGGTGTAAAGTCGGAGGTTCCACCACCGGAGGGGAGCGCAAAGTAGTTCCGGCGCCTCTTGAGAGATGGGTGACTCTTCACCCATCTCTCAGCGTCTTGAATTTGCTCGTGTTCCTTGCTTTCATTTCGCATCGAGAATGGATTGAGCATGTCGTCGACTCCTCAATCCGCTGATGAGAACAATGCCCAGGGTCTAATTGCCGCAATTCTTGGTTCAGGGTCGCTGTCCAAATCGTTGGCGAAGGACCCCATGATGCAGTTGCCGTGGATCGGCTTCCGGATCTTCAAGTGGCTGCTTCTGCTGGTCGCAGTACTCGTGGCACTAATTTCGGTCTACGCGTGGCGGACCTATCCGACGGATCAGCAGATTCTTACAGTTCTTGGCTCGGAGGCTTCCGCCGCAGAGCGACTGGCTGGCGTAGCTGCAACACGGCAGGCATGGCTGTCATCGATTAAAGATCTTGCTCAGATCTCAATCTTCTCTTCGGTCTTCCCAGCTATAACTGGGGTGTTCGGATACATCTTCGGTGTCAGCAAGCAGCGCTCCGACGGAGGGGCAGCTGGCCAAGGTCGCGGCCTGGGCGCCTAACCATTCGTGCTTGGGCGAATCTCGGGCACTCCGCGGAACTGCTGGTTTGTAGACCAACTGCAGATGGACCACCGCGGATGGACGTGGTGCCAGGCGGGCAACCAACCGGTGCCCCTCGAGTGCGTTGATGCGGCGCAGTCGTGGGCTGACTTTGGGGCCATCGAGCTGCTTTGAGCCGCCGTCGGAGTGGTGCCGGCAGGCACGAGACAGCGCAGCGTCGCAGTACAGGCCCTCACCACGGGCAGATCGCGCAATCGGACTGTTGTATTAGCGCGGTTGGTCCAGCGCTTTTGTCGATAGGGTTGACACCGAGCGGGATACCGCTTGGTCCCACATGACCTTCTGGGTGGCCGGGTAAGTCCAGGTCAGCGTGACTAGGTGTCCTGCCCCCACCACCGTATGCAAGTAGATAATCTTGCCGCCTCGACGGCCGGACAACGTCAGCGCGTTGGAGTGGATGACGTCCAAAGTGACCAACGCTCCGGCGAACGTGGTGTTCAGTGCAAGCTGCCGCTCGTTTGAGGGCGTGCTGCCGAGCACGTTGTTCATCCCGCTGATCGTCACTGTGGCGCCCGCGACGTCAGTGAAGGTGAGCCCGTCCCCGTTGGCCGGGGGGTCACCGGCTTGCATCGACTTGGGCAACTGCAGCGAAAAGCTGAATCGGGGGTTCGTGTAGGTCTGGTAGGCGACCTTGTCCAGGAGCGCCCGCGCGTCGGGCATGGCGTCGCGTTGGTGGTTGAGGAGGGCGACGATTGCTGCGGCTGACAGCAGGTTCTTGTCCGGGTTCTGCATGCTCGTGTGGCCGCACTCGCTGCCGAAATTGATACCGGCAGCTAGGTCGAGTGCTTTGTTGCCCGGCAGCATTGTCCACAGGTTCGCGGCGTTGTCCTGCAGTGCGGCCCACCACGCCGAACCGTACGAGGCGATCAGGCCCCCCAGGCCCGTCTTGGCCTTTCCGGTGACGAGGTCGCAGGTGATCTGCCGGGTCTCGACCTTCGCGGCGCCTGGGAACTTTCCCGGCCCGCTGGACGAGTAGCCACCCGAGGACGCGATCGAGACGATCCCGTCGCTGCTGGTGTCGCGGGTCTCGAGTTCGAAGCCGAACAGTTGGCGGTGAATCACGATATCGCCGACGACCTGCCCGACCCAGGCGTTCTTGGGCAGCCACGGCGGCACCGCGCAGCCGGGTTGCATGCCCTTGTCGCCCTGGTGCGGGGCGAGGCAATACCCGCCATCGGAGCCGGGCGGGAACGGCAACATGCCCTGGAAGCCGTGGTTGAGCACTTGGGGCAGTTGCGCCCAGAGCGTCCCACCCCAGGGCGCGCCCGTGTGTGGGGTGTCGATCGTGACGATGCCCCCCAGGACCTTGTCAGCCGGGTTGGTGGCGTACTGCCCGCTGGCGGCAAACCGCAGCGCCAGGCCACCCATCGAGTGGCCGACACCCAGGACCATCCCGTCCTTTCCGCCGGCAGCCCTATAAGCCGCCGACACCTCCCGCAGATACGCCGCCAGACACGCCGCGATCTCGGGCCGGGCCGCCCAGCGCGCGGAGTTCTCCCCGTAGTTGAACAGGAAGGTCTTGTAGCCCTGCACGCCTCTCTTCGGCGTAATCTCGTCGATGAATGCCGCGAGCGGCTCCATCGAGTCCTTGGCCGCATCCCATCCGTGCACGAGGACGACCGGGCGCAGCACCTGCCCAGCGACGGGCGCCAGGTCGGCCGCGGAGACCTTCTGTTGTATCTGGGAGCGGCCAGGGCAGGATTCCGACCCGGCCGCCACGGCCTCGCGAGCGCCAGCTATTGAGACGGCTTGTGTAGGTGGCGGCGGCTGAGCCGCGTTGGCGGTCGCCGTGACGGCCAGCAAGCCCACAGCCACGCCGACGACGCAGGTGGCCGCAAGAGTGGACAGCCGGCGGCCGCGGCGGCCGCCCTGAACACCGCGGGACCCAGCAGTGCCTTGACAGCGGGCGACGGTGAGCAGCACCGCCATCACCCGGCCCAAGTGTCGACGATCAGCCATCTGCCGTCGACTGGAGCGAGCACAACGGTCCACTTCGCCCCGGCCGCAGTCGTGATTGGCACCGTCGCCACCCCCGATCCGTCGCTCGCCTTCTCGACAGTGCCCTGTGCCTTCAACGGCGCCAGCGACTTGAACCCTGCCACCGCCGACGCCGGCACCGGCTGCCCATTGCCCATCCAAACGGCGGTACTGACCTGGGCCGCCTCTCCGCTGGTCAGACTTGCCAAGAGAGCTGTCACCTGCTCGGCCGTCGGCGGCGCCAGCGACGGTCCCGCAGACCGCGATGGCACCCCACTGGCGGAAGCGAACCCCGACGCACCCGGCGAAGCCGCTGCCGCCGAGGATGAAGACCCGTCCCACGGGTGCAGCCACCAGAGAAGCCCTGCAACCAGAGACACGAGCGCGAGCACGCCGACACCGACGCCGACCCACCGACGATGCACCTCAAGCTCCCCCCACCGGCGCTGCTCAACACGCCAGACCGCAGAACACTCATCTACCAGCAACCGTCCGACCCGGGCTGCACCCCAACCCACGACCGCCCCCGGCTAGTGATCAACGGTACTGGCCAGGGATCAGCCGACGGACGGGGACCCTGCCACGCCCGGGTCCGGCCAACATCGCACGAACCGGAGAGTGACCCCCTACGGGGCCAAGGTGACCCTGGACCGACTGCGTGAGGGTCGATGAGTAGCAACAGATCTCGTGGCTGGAGGAGATCACCGTTTGCCGACCACTGAGCACCCCGGATGGAGATGAGGCCGACGTATCCTCGAAGGCGCGGGCAGCTGCCCCGTGGGCATCGACGTCCAGCCGTCACCGACCGAGCCCGACCGACAACAGCCACCCGTGGTCCACCCGTGGTCCGTGATCGCCTCGGACTGGCATCACTGCAGGTCAACGCCCGTTCGAGTGAGTGCCTTGAAAACCGCTAGCGCATAACCATCCGTGCTCGGGGGTTCGAATCCCTCGCCCTCC
>JBAOHF010000011.1:0-470527 GCA_037046605.1 Nocardioides sp. | reverse complement strand
CTCGGTCCAAATGCCAGATGGCGCTCGCGCGAAGATCGCGCCTATCGAGTTCGAACACGCAGCTGAATGCGCGGCCGTGCCTATCGACGACCTCTTGTCTGCCGAGAATCTGTGGCCGGAATTAGCGTACGTCCTGTCGGACCTAAGGCAGGCTCTTGCGGATCCAGCTCGAAGCGCCGTCTTCTGCTACTACGCAATTGAGCGGATCTCGCGCTACTGGGCTGTTGACGATGACCGGGCACAACTTGCGCTGGTCGCGGATGCATCAGGCGTTGAACGTCACGGAAGGCTACCTGCGGTCAGTCAAGAGTCTGGCCGACAGACCTCGCCATGGTCACACGGTCGCAATCACGTCTGAGGAGCGGCGCGCCGCCATGGCCCGCGCTTGGACGGTCGCGGGCCGATTCTGTCGTTTCCTCCTCGGCGGCGCACGCCAGTTGGACGTCGTGACAGAGGTGCAGCTGGTGCGCTGGCCGCGTGGACCGGGACGATTCGCGGCGCGAGGCAACCGAGAGCGGGGGCTGGCCTGGGGTACGGCGTCTCTAGGACCAGCCGATCCAGTCGCTGCAGTTCGTCGCGCACAGCGTTGGTGCTCGCAATATGGCATATTCGTTGCCGCCGGCTCGGCTACGGACGATCGGGGTGCTGCATGTCCACACGGCGCGACTCACCATTTACCGTGCTGCAGGAGGAGATCCAGGACTTTGACGAGGCACTGACCTCGGACAAGCCGTCGGATAGCTTCGAGCTCGCTGAATCTTCGGGGGTCGACGGACGATTCCATCTGGTGAGGGCTTTGAGAAGGCGGCCGCCGTGGGTTGCGTTCGTCGAGCCGATTCTGGCGAGGGAGGTCGAAGACGTATGGTCATCAAGCACATCTGGCCTTCTCTTGGTTCGAGCGGCAGGCCGAATCTTCGCGTTCACTTTCTGGATTCGGCAACTGCTCGCTGCTTGATCTGGCCAAGATTGAGCCACAGTTCGGGCAGGCGCGGAATTTGCGGCTCTAACCAGATCGACCCGTCGCAGCTCCGGAGCCTCGACACGAAGACTTTCGAGGACATGGTCGTAACCACGAACCGCCAAACCAGCAGGAATGCCGAGCTGCCGGCCTTCGGCGTGGACGTGTCGACCGACATCCTCCGCGCCGCGACAGGCGCCCCACGAGACGCAACTTTCGCTAAGCGACTGTCCGGCTCCGATGGTTTGGTGATGAATCTTGGGGTCGACGCGACGGACCGGCCTGCTCTCTGCGTTCGCCTCCTTGAGGCGTTTCGAGCCCAGGACTACAAGGCCGACTTCGGCTGGATCGATCAGCTTGCGCTCATTCGTGACGATGCAACGGTCGACAGACTCAATGGACTGCTGGTTGAGGAACTCGCGAGCGGAGCAGTCTCGTCAACACACCTGGCGTCGCCGGAGCCCGTCAGCTGGGAAGACATCGACGCCTTTCGAATTGGAGGTACGCGAAATTGGGAGTACGACGATCTCGATCTTGACGCCTACTTAAGGCAACTGGGACCGGCGCGACGCAACATAACCGTCGAGCGCCTGAAGAGTCGGAGAGTCGCCGATTCGTTTCGCGAGGGCTGACACCTTCGACTCACGCTGGAGCCTCTATCAATGCCTGGTCTCGGAGCAGCGGTCCGCAGGCGCGCTGTGCGTGCTGATCGAGGGTCGCTGGTTTGCCGTGAGTGAATCACTTGTGGATGACGTTGAAGCGTTCCTAGCGAGGCTCAATACTGCACGGGTCGACCTGCCTGCCTGCCGCCTTGCCTGGCGAAGGCGAACCAGCCTACAACGAGCGCCTGGCAACGAGCTCACCACGAACCCTGCTGAAGCTCGATGCGAGGATCAAGCGCCCTGGTGGGGCCGCAAGCGGGATCGAGCTCTGTGACGTTCTCACGGACCAGGGGGAGTTCGTACACGTCAAGCGCAAGGCAGTGTCCGCAACATTGAGCCACCTCTTCGCACAAGGGAGTATCTCGGCCCGCACTTTTGTGGAAGATGGGCATTTTCGTGACTGAAATCCGGGCACTCATCGAGACTGAGGTCTTCGGCCGACCAGCGATCAGCCTGGCTTTCGCTCGTTCCGGATGGATCCGAAAGTGTCTAACCGGTCCCGCTACTCCGTGACCTACGTGGTGGTGGCCAACTCGTCACGCTCGGGAATGGACTGGCTGCCGTTCTTCAGCAAACTCAACCTCATGCAGCACGGCCGTCAGCTGCACCGACTTGGCTTTGACGTAGCAGTCGCCCGCGTACCCATCGAAGGCAGCGCCAGAGGAAGTGCGACGGCACCGACACTGACATGCCCGCGCTGTCACCTGGCGCTGAGCCACGTTGACCTGGCTTCAGGGCTTCTCGAGCATGAGGACTGCCTAGACACTGCGGTGTGAGGTCACCTTGGACATGGCCTCGGTTGGCGCTTGACTACCCGGCTGGTGTGCAATGGTGCAAGTTCAATCGCCCGCGGCTGACGACTCAGAGGCCGCGTTGTCCCTGCCTTGAAGGATGTCAGGCAGCAGATCGGCGTACTGCTGCTGAATATGCCGCAGCCCGTCCTCCAACGACGGGTCATGCTCCAGGTTGTCCGTGATGAGCCGGAGACGGGCGCGATTCTCGTCGAGGATTTCACGCCATCGACGAACGAACACGCGCACGCGAGGGCGCCCGGGCTTGGGTTCAGGAGCGAGGACGAGTCCCTCGGAACGCGAGCCAGCGATGAAACGATCCTCGACCACGCTGTCGTAGTCGGTGCCGACCAGGATTAGATCCCATGCCGCCTTGTCAGTCGCGAACACCGACCTCTCACGGATTGCGTGCGCATAGTCATCGACCTGATTGAGCTCCTTTTCGGCCGAGAGTGATGCCTGGTGCCTTGAGCTCAACGATCAGGTGCCGGGCGACCTCAAACTGCTCCATCTTCGCCGCGAGATGCAGGTCGACGCGCCCCGTCTTCTCGTCCCAGCGCTTCACGGGCTCGACATTCTTGGACGGGAGCCCGAGCAGATTCAGGTGGTTGCGGGCCATCTCGGTGAGGCCGCGCTCGCTGCTCATCAAGTGGTACTGCTCCCCGAAGATCCACAGCTCGCGCTCCAGCATCGGATGTAGGTGATCGCGCTCGCCGATGGTGTCTGTGCTCCTGGTTGGAAAGAGCAGGCGTTCAAGCCCGGCAAGGAACTTGTTGCGCCCAGTCACGACATTTGCCGCTTTGATGATGCCGGACATTGTCGTCTCGCCCAAGAGGCGCGTGAGCGTTTCCCGGTCTTCGGGGTTGAGTGAGGCCACCTCGTTGAACAACATGCCGAGCTCTTCGGGATCCTGCCGCAAGGCGTTGCGCAGCAGCCCGAGGGTCACCTTGGCGGAGTCCTTCTTGACTGGGATCTGCGGTGCGATGGTGCCCGCGATGACGTCGAAGATCGCCCGCTCGGCCTTCTCGGTCTCCGACTGCGGCTCACCCTCGAACGGGTAGACCTTCTCGGCTTTCCACTTCTCGAGCTGCTCCCGACGGCGCCCACGCCTGCGGCTCTGAAAATGCTGTCGGATGCTGTCCCTCGCGGCGGTCCAGAGGTAACCAACCGGTTCCTGGGTCATGTCACCCAGCCCGACGAGGGAGAGCGCATCGTGGTCGAGACCGTCCCATGTCACGTACGCGGAGTATCGGAACTGCTTCTCGACGTCCACGGCTGCCTCTTCATATTCGAAGTGCTCGGCATCCTGTCCGTAGTAGATCGCGCGATGCTTGACCGTTCTCCACTCGATGATCCGCAGTGATGCCTGATGGTCCTTGCCGCTCTCGTCGGTGAAGGGAAGCGGGTAGTCCGTGCTGCTTTCGATCTCGTCAGCCGGGTCGAGGTCCTTGCCGAGGTAGGTGATGCGCAAGCTCTCGTCGTTGAGAAGGATGGGTGCAAAGTGCGACAACAGCGCTGACTGAGTCCGATCGGATTCAAGGATCCCGAGCGACTTCTGGCTGCCGTTCTCGGCCGTCACGATCGTGCCGGTGTGCACGCCAGCGGCTGGTGTGGTCTGCCACCTGAACACATCACGGTGCGATGTCGTGCCGCTTACCTCAAGCCGCTCGACCTTCTGGTCAAGGCCGATGCTGTGGCTGTCCCAGGTCACTCGGTTTCCGAGTGCAAAAGCCCTGAGACGCCCTTCGCCACGCTCACCATGGAGGCCACGCTTGTCGTTCTTCGTCTTGGAGGCGAAGCGCTTCCAAGAGCCACCGATTCGCCCGAACGTGGAGTCCAACTCGTCTCGACTGATCCCATGACCGTCGTCGGTGACAGTGGTCGTCGATGATCCCGCCCAGCACGTCGTCGTGTTCTAGGACGACCGTCACATGGTCCGCCTCGGCGTCGATGGCATTCCAGATGAGTTCGACGATGGCGCGGACAGGGTCGTTCTCATGCGCTACCCGCTTGACGTGGTCATCGCCTGCGGTGAGATGCAGTTCGTCCATGGCGCGACCCTATGGCGTTAGACCGACAGAAGGTCGGCAACCGGCGGGTCAGCGAGCCATGCTCCGCTGCAAGGTCGCCGCACCGTCTCGCGGTGAATCCCGCAGGCGTCAGCCAACCTCGTTGAAGCGACCCAGTGCCGAGCGTTCGACCGTCTCCTCCTGTTGCCAAGTCGACAGGCGGACCTGTTTCTGGTCTGACTTGGCCCGAGAATGCCTTGCGTGTGGACCCGACATGCGGATTCGTCTTGCTTAGTAGGTAGAGCAGCGCGGGGGCTGTTCGGTGAGGGTTCTCTTGGGTCCACCAGTGTGGGCAACGGCCCGAGACGCGAAGTTGCGCCGGCGCGTCATAGTGGGCGCTGTGTGGCACGCCCATAGTGGGCGGGATGCCGCAGCCACCCCCGGCCCTGAGCAGGATCGCCCTGGGCGCGGTACCGCGCCCAGGGGCGTCCTGTACGCCCTGGTTGGAGATTCGGCGGGATCTGCCACATGTGGTGACATGGAGCGTCTGGCGACTCGCCGCAGAACGTGCGGACACACGTTTGCCCAGGTCAGACGTGCAGTGGTTTTTGTCACTGCGGTCAACATCCGCAAGCACGGGCAGGGGAGCCCCTATCCACCTAGGGAAGCGCGATGGTCCGGAGCGATCAACTCCGTCAAGAATTCTTGGGCGGGGCGGGTAGCCGGCGGCTGAGTGGTTGTCAGCCCTCGTCGTTGGTGTCCGGGTCTGGGTATCTGCTGGCAATGTCGTCAGCTCGAGCGGAGGTCTGTTCGGCTTCTTCTGCTCGACCGAGTCTGCGCAGGGCGTCGGCGTACTGCCGCAAGAGGAGGACTAGGAAGGATTCGTGCTTGTCAGGGTCCAGGCCGGCCAGCAGTTCATAGAGGTTGACCGATCGTTCGAGGCAGTCTGCGGCTTCGGCGAGCCGATCGGTCTCGGTGTGTGCAACCCCGAGCATTGCGAGTCCGTTCGCGAGGTCCTTTTGGGTCTCAAGATCGCCGGGCGCATGATCGGCCAGCGCTACGAGGGTGCTGACTGCTTCGATGAGGTGGTTCGATGCTTCCTCCTGGCGGCCGAGCCTTTCGAGGGTCACCCCAAGCATCACGAGCGAGTCCGCCAGGCGCTTGCGGGTCTCGTGGTCGTCGGGGGCTAGGCGGGTCAGCACATCTTGATAGGTCTGGGTTGAACTCGTGAGCCATTCCAGAGCTTCGTTTGCCCGGTCGAATCTCGCGAGGTAGGTCCAGCCGAACTGGAACAACCCGTCAGCGAGGTCGTTCCAGGCTTGGCGGTCGTCGGGTGTCAGGGTGGCCAGAATCCGGCGGATTTGGATCGAACGCGTGTAGCAGTCCACGACGTCGTCGAGTCTGCCCAGGTCCGCATGGACCCTGGCCAGCACCATGAGCGTGTTGGCGAGTCTCTGCTGGGTCTGGTGGTCGTCAGGGGCCTGATCGGTCAACCGTTGGTAGGTGTCGACGGATCGCGTGAGAATCTCCGTTGACTGGTCGAGCCGGCCAAGCTGATGGCGGGCCACCCCGAGCATGGAGAGACCGTCCGCGAGTTGCTTTTGGGCCTCGGGTTCGTTGGGGTCCAGATCGGCCATGAGTTGGCGAATGCTGGCGGCCCGCGCGAAGTGCGCGGAGGCCTGATCCGTCCGGCCGAGTTGTAGGTAGCTGAGCCCTGCATCACTATGCGCCTGGGCGAGGTCATCCTCGTGGTCCCCGGGGTTGGCTTCTGTGCGCTTCTGCGCGAAGTCCAGGATCGCTTCTGACAGCGCGGCGGCATCGCCCCAGCGTTCGCGCTTGAGCGCTTCCACCTGCAGTTCCTTCAGCGTTAGCTGATTCCAGTCACCGAAAACGGCCTGCAGCTTCGGAGGGATGGCCAGCGCCACCGCATCTTCGTCGGGCGCAGGGTCGCTCGTTGGCTGGGGGTAGATGTCGGCGGCGCGGGCGAGGTTCTTCTCCGCGTCGTCCGTGCGCCCGAGGTGTTTTTGGACGCTGGCGAGCAGGACCAGATCATCCGGGTCCACAAGATGCGGATCGGTCACGACGCGGGTTAGGCAGTCTTCGGCCTCGTCCCACTCGGCGGCATCGACGTGGGCGCGCGCGAGGCTACGCAGGGCGTTGTGGAGATACGGCTCGATCCCGAGGCGCTGGTACGACTCCGCCGCACGGGCGAGGCACTCCTTCGCCTCGCTTGGTCGACTGAGCGTCCGCAGCTGGTCCCCAAGCCTCATCCACGCGCGGGCTTGTTGGATCAGACGTCCCCGGTCTGTGTCGGACGGGTCGTGGACTGCTGCTCGCTGCAGGAGCTCATCGGCACGGGCGAGCAGGGCGTTCTTCTGGTCTCGGTTCCCGAGTCCTTCGTGGAGTTCGACGAGGTCGACCAGGTACGACCCAAGGTCGCCGGAGTCGGGGTCCGTCTCCAGGACCCGCGCGTAGAGCCTGGCGGCCTGCGTGAAGCTCTCACGTGCTTGGTCTGGCTGGTCCAGCTTTCTCTCGAGCTCACCGAGCCGCTTCAGGTACCCGGCCCGGAGGTCGTTGCTCAGGGATTGGTCCTCGATGAGCTGCCGATACATCTGAGCGGCCTGGTAGCGCCTCGTCTGTGCTTCCCCAAGACGTTCAAGGTCTTCCAGGTTGTCCCCGATGCCTGAGAATTCAGCAGCGAGGTGGGCTTGACCGAGTGCTCCTCCCTGTTCAAGATGCACGGCGAGGACCTCGAGGTTCGCCTCGTCCCACGCCAGGACGTGAGGGTTGGGTGGCTTCGCGTATCCGAGCAGGGCCGCGACTGCCTGAGCGGTTGGGGTCGGGAGATCGGGCAGGGCTGCGATCGGGCGGATGTTTCTTCGGATGGCGTCGGGTTGCGCAGCCGATGGGTTCTCCGTCAGCTGCAGGAGCCATTCGTCGGCGAGGATCGCGGCGAGTTCGGCCAGTGTTGCGGCGGCGGGGAGTTCTCGCACCGCCCGGGCGGCCAGCGGGTGGATCGCCAGCTGGCCTTGCTTCCAGGTGTCTCCACGGAGTTCGGCGATGCCGTAGTCAAGGAGCCGCTGGACGGCGACGGGCACGTCGTGGCGCCGCGCCAGCGTCGATCCGCCGGCAACCCACCTGGTCACAGCGGCGCGGTTCCACAGCCAGGTGGGGTGCCCGTCAGGGTCCAGCACGGCCGCGACCATGGCTGCCCGCTCCACCACTCCCTCGGGCAGCCCTTGGGAGGCCTTGTTGAGGGCGATCTGCCAGGTCGCGCCGATCAGGTGTGGGTAGCCGCCCCTGTCCGGTTCGTCAGCGGCCGCATCCATCACCTCTGTTGCGGCGAACTCGCTGATCCAGTCCGCGACGGCCATGGCGTTGACAACGATGGTCGCGGCCGCGATCGACAAGGCCAGCGGATGGTAGCCGACTGCCTTGGCCAATGCGCTGGTCTCTGTCTCGGGAGCCAACGACAGCAGGCCCGGGCCGCGGCCCCGGAAGTGGACCTGCCCTCGCAGATACCCCTCGGCTTCCTCGACGGTGAACAGCTCAGCAGGGACAACACGGCCGTGGCTGCTGACGCGGTGGTCCTGGCTCAGTGTGGTGAGCAGCACTCGCCCGTTCGGGTTCCCACCCGGAGGGATCAAGCCCGCCTCGATCAAGGAACCGACGTCGGCGTTATCGAGCACGATCAGCCAGCGCCACGTGGTGGTTGCCAGAAACCCGAGGAGCGCCCGTGCTTTCCGACCCGCTGGATCCTGGGCGCCCGCGGGCGCCGCGAACCCGTGCTGACGCAACTGGTCCACGGCTGACGAGAACGCCTCGGTGACCGACAACACGTCCGCCGAGTCCACCCAGACCAGCAGATCCTCACGGCCGGTGCCCTGGTTGGCGACGGCTTGCTGCATCACCCGACGGGCGCTGTAGGACTTCCCCAAGCCCGGCCCGCCGCGCAACCAGATTCGCCGGTCACCCATGTCTGCCCACAGTCGCTCGATCTCTGCGTCGGACCCGCGTCGTTGGTAGTCAGCGCCCACCTCGGCCGGCGCACCGACCAGGACCCTTTGGGTGTCGGACCGCAACTGCTGGGCCACTCGGGAACGATCGGGCAACACCGACTGGGAATCCTCAACCGTCTCTGCGTGCTCCTCCGGGGCAACGATGGGTGCCGCAGCGACTGACTCGTCTTCGGACCAGGTGATCGAGGAGATTCTCGGCGTGCCACGGTCGGCCTGGTGGTGGTTGAGGACGGCCCCCTCCAGGTCGGGCGGGGGCTGGGGGTTGGTCTTGATGATGAGCTGGGCGGCCAGGACGGCCAGCCGGGCGCCCTGCTTCCGGAAGCCTTGTCCGGAGGACTTGTAGGAGCCTTGCTCGTTGACACGAGCGGTCCACGTCATGGTCGCGAAGTCCTTGTTCGCGTTCGGGACCTTGATATCGGCCTCGATCTGCTGGCTGCCCGTCTTGCTCATCGTCGTGATCCGGCCGGGCCGGATCGGCAGTTTGGCCCTGAGGCCCCTCGCTTCCAGGTTCCAGTAGATCTGGCCCAACGTGAGCAGCCCCACCTCGGTGAGCGGCTGGTTCTTGTTGAGAGTCCTGCGGGCGCCCGGGTCCTGGGCGAGGCCCACGAAGACCTCATAGAGGCGGTCACGCAGGGCATCGGCCTTGATCTCGGGTTCATCCTCGGCGAGAAAGTGGTGGATTAGCGCCACCGCCGGAGCCGGCGGATCGGCACGCCCGAGTGGATCGTCATCGATCTGCCCGCTCTCTGACAGCCCGTACCCCTTCGCCAGCGAGTCCAGGTACGCAGAGACGACCACGACGGGCTCCGGCGCGGTCGGGGCATCACCCAGAACCCAGGACAGCGCGTCAGAGAGATCCACGGTGATCTCGAGCTCGGGCCCTGCCATGGGGTGATCATGCCAGCGGGATCGCCCAGGCATCGCCAGGCATCCAACCGCGTGATGCCTGGCCTGCCTCGGCGTTGGCTTGAGCCATGACCGACACCGGCCGCACCCCGATGGAGAACACAATGCAGACCAACACACCGATTCAGATCACCGCAGGCCTCACTGACCGCACCCACCTCGACGGCGCCGGTCGACTGCGCACACGCCGGCACCGCGAAGACGCCGACCGCGTCCGGCGCGACGCCGGCCTCGATGCCTCGTTCCGCGACCGCAACGAGGTCGACGACAACGGGCGCCACAGCAGCCGTTTCGCACCTGCCCCTGAGACCAGCAGGCGCAAGCTCGTCGTCATCGACCTCGACAACGTCACTGGCATGCGCGAACTCCAGATCGAGGAGTGGGACTCTCTTCTGCGAGGCATGAGGACCTTGCTGGGCATCACAGACGGTGACCACGTCATCATCTCGATGTGCCGGCGCACGCTGAGCCAGGCCATGGTCGCGCTGGCCGAGGCCTCAGCACAGCTCCTGGCCAAGGACGGACCCGACGGCGCCGAACTGGCCATCGAGGAAGCCCTCAACATCGCACACGCCGCCGCCCGCTACGGAACGCTCGTCATCGTCAGCGGCGACCACTTCTTCACCAGCCTGGTCCACGATGCCCACCGTCACGGCATGCGCGTACGGCAGGTCTCCAGCAACCGGGCTGGCTGCTCAACCATCCTGCGTCGCGCGGCCGATACCTGGAACGAGCTCGACGCAGAGCGGCTCATCACGGGCGCCGGCGGTCCCCTCACCGCCCGCCTTCCCGCGATCGCATCGTGACCGTGGACGCACACCGCTCACGGGCAGGCGTCGCCTGACCGGCTTGCCGATGGCGACACCCTGCTCTGAACCACGACGCCTGGAAGGGGGTGAGATTGTGGCAAAGAACGGATTCTCCAAGCGCTCCAGCGCCTCTGGAGCCTCTTCTCGTGGGGTGAGCTCGGCTCGCCTTCACCAGAAGACCGGGTTCCAGAGCGCGTTCGGTGGGTACACCAAGGTCAGCAACAGCGACGGGACCTTCACGATGCGCAAGACAGGCCGGGCGCGCAAGAAGGCGTAGCCGGCCGCCCCCGTGGAGGGGATCAGCGTCGGCCCGCGCCAGCCAAGACCTGCGTCAATCCGACCCGAAACGCGCCAACGCCGAGACGGACGGACACCTGCGTCTAACTGGTCACGTCAGGTCGTACGCCCGGCGAGCGAGGTCGATCGCCTGCTTCAGCGTCGACGCGATATCACAGGGGGCGATCCCGGTTGAGCCACTTACCCCCGCCGCGGCTTGTGATCATTCCAGCAACGGCGCCGAGGGCACCCTGCCAGTAGTTGCCGAACACGATGAGGACACAGCCGACGAGCCAGAACACCGTGGCGACCGTGGTCAAGACAATGACGCTGCGGCGGTACCTCACGTCGCTCTTGAGCCGAGGCGCCACCCGCTCGCGCACATCCACCTCTGCCCGGGCCAGGTCTCGCTGAAGTCTCTGCGACAGTCGGTCGAACACGCCAGTCAGGCTAGCTGCTGATGCGCTGAGCCATGGTCCGGACCCGCCCGCCTCTGCCGCTCGGCGAGGACTAGTGCCGGTGACCGCTGGGTACGCTTCGTTGGTGGCATCGGGCTCGGGGTACGTGCTTTGCGGGACCCCTCGTACTGGCAGCACGCTGTTGTGTGGGCTGCTGTCCTCGACCGGGGTGCTGGGGCGCCCGGAGTCCTACTTCCGGGAGCCCGATGAGCGCGCTTGGGCCGAGCGCCTTGGGGTGCCCGTCGTGGGTGAACGAGCGGTCAGCTACAGCCGCTTCGCGAGAGCCGTCCAGGCAGCAGGGTCGACCGACAACAACGTCTCGCGGCGCGAATCAGGTGGGGTTCGGTCGGCCGGATTGTGGACGGCCTAGGCAAGGACGCTCACGAGTCGGACGCGGCCGTCTTGGAGCGCGCCTTGGGACCCTTGTCCTTCATCCATCTCCGCCGTGAGGATGCCGTCTCCCAAGCCGTTTCCTGGCACGCGCCGAACAGACCGGGTTCTGGGCAACACGGAGACACACCGGCGCGCCGGCCTCGACAGGATCTCCAACAGTTGACGGGCCTCTACGAGCGGATCCACTCCGACAACCTGGCTTGGCGGGACTGGTTTCGTCGTCAGGGCGTCGAGCCGTACGAGATCACCTACGAAGGACTCGTCAGCGACCCTGGCGCCACCGTCCGGAGTATCGCTGCTTGGCACCGGGGGTCAGTACCCGCCTCCAGGGAGCCCTCGTCACCTCATCGACGGCAGGCTGACGAAACCAACCAGAACCGGGCAACGGCATTGCGGGATGCCTTGGCACGGGCGCGCGACTAACGCTCCTTTCGCCGCGCTGCGCATCTTGGAGCTGGGCAGGGTCTCGGGCGGCGTAGGGTCTGGCGTTGTGCCGCGGCTCATCCATCTCAACGGTCCGCCCGGGATCGGCAAGTCGACCCTTGCTAGTGCCGCGTGTCGTAAGTATCTAGAGGGTATGGGGTCTGAAATCATGGGGCATGGCCAACCACCCTTGCGGCCGGTCATCAGCGGAAGGGGGCATTCCTTGCCTGGTGAGTCGGTGTCCTGCGAGCGTTGGCCACCGATGGCGCAGTACGCGCTGAGCGTGGTCCTAGACGTCCACGGCGCCTGCCTCTCTTGGTCAGGACGGTCGCAGCGGATCGGCGCTCACGCTAGGGCCACCAAGTTGGCGATCCCGGCGATCATCTCGATCCTGGTTGAGAGGACCGACTGCGCGGATGACACGCCCTCGATCACGGGGAGGCAGCCGTGACCATTCGCTATGCGCCCGGCGAGCACGCGGTATATGCCTCAGAGTCGGTCTTGGTGGTCTCTGGCCGTGCCCAACTGGACCTCGTGAGTTCCCTCCGTGACGACCAGTTGTCCGTGCTTGGCGTTGTGGAGGTGCTCTCGCAGGGCGAGCTTGCCGCGTTGCCCGATTTCGTTTGCGTCTTGGCCGGGGATGACTCGATGCGGGCCGTGGTCCGGGGAGACTACGAGCTCGTGTGCGGGGATCGCACGCTCACGGGAAGCGGGGTAGCGGTCTGGGTTGAGGAGTCGTATTCGGGACTTTCCGAGGTGACAGTGCGAGCGCCTGGCGCTACCGAGGAGCCACGACTCCCAGCCAGCAGCGGGGTCGTGCTCGCCGCGACCGTGTGCTGGTCCCCGGCCGGCGTACGCGCCACGCGAGACTGGGCCAAGCCCGCGACCGGAGATAGCCAGGGCGCGACTGGTTCGCAACGGCGTGCACAAGGCGAATCTGGTGCCGAGCTGAGCGACGTTGGGCAGGGGGGTGATGCGGAATCGATGAGCCAGGACGTCAGACGCTGGCCAGAGCATGGGGCAGCAATCGCGAGTCCCGAGCCAGCGCGCGATTCCCCGCAGGAGCAGAGCCAGCCGGAGCGTACGCACGGTGAGATTGCGATGGGCGAAGCAGGGCTGGTCGGAGCGGGATGCCTGGCAGGGCCCGTGACGGGTGGCGTCGATCTGGTCCCGGATTCCGCATTAGACGACACCTTCGATGACATGTTCGGAGCCACTGCCTACGGTCGCAGCCCCGAGGATGCCGCGGTCCGTCCCCCGTCCGATCCCGCCCCAACGCCGCCACCTACGGTCACCCCTCTGCCGCGGCTGGGAGACCACGATGACCAAACCGTCGTCAGGAACGAACTGCGGGGAGGAGCCGGCGGCGGGCGGGCGGGAGCGACAGCGCGCGCCCAGCTCCGTCTGTCGACCGGCCAGGAGCTTGAGGTGGACCACTCCGTCCTGATCGGACGCGCGCCGCAGCCGGCGAAGGCCACCCGTCCTGAGCTGGTCACTCTGGTGGTAGTCGAGGATCCCTATGTCTCCGCAACGCATGTTGAGTTCGCTTATCGGGACGGGCAGTTGACGGCCACCGATCAGTCCACTAATGGAACGGTTCTGATGGGGCTGGCCCGGCCTTCCGAACGCCTCACCCCCGGTGTGCCGACGCCTCTGGCCGATGGCGCCACACTCGCGCTTTCCGAGCAACTCAGCGTGACCGTCAGGCTGAGGAGGGGCAGACGATGACGGCATCCCTGCTGGTCGAGTACATCGGTGAGGAGTTTGTCGTGGGCGCCGGCCAGGTGTTCACGATCGGCCGCGATGCGGACCTGGTTGTGGATGAGGACAACCCGTACCTACATCGGCGGATCGTCGAGTTTGCCTTCAGCAGCGATTTCTGGTGGATCTCAAACGTTGGTTCCCGGCTGCCGGTGACGGTGAGTGGACAGGCGGGAACGCTGCAGTCACTTGTCGGGCCGGGTTCGCGACTTCCGGTCGTTCTGCCCCACGTGGCGGTGCTTTTCACTGCGGGGGAGACGACGTACGAGGTGAATATCCGTTGTGAGGTCCCCACGTTCGACGGCGCTCTCGGGCGGGAGGATCCGAATGGGGAGCTGACCCTGGGCGCCGTTTCGCTGACGTCGACACAGTTCCTGCTGATCCTGGCGCTTTCGGAGCCGGTGCTTCGAAGGCTGGGGTCCGGGGCCAGCGTGTTGCCGTCGAACGCACGCGCGGCCGACCGGCTCGGGTGGCCAATCACCACGTTCAACCGCAAGTTGGACAACGTCTGCGTCAAGTTCTCCCAGGCCGGTGTCAGGGGCCTACGCGGCGTTGCCGGCCAACTCGCGCTACAGCGCCGTGCGCGGCTCGTTGAGTACGCTGTCTCGGCCAAGATTGTCCGACCTGAGCACCTGCCAATGCTCGACCAACTCCCGGTTTCGGACGCAGGACGTCTCCGATGAGCATCGCTAGCTCGGGTGCCCGCAGCCCATTCGCTTCGCTTGGTGCGCGGGTCGGAGCCTTTCTGCTCGACGCCGCGGTGTCCGGCTTTGCGACAATCCTGTTCCTGCTCCCCGCTGCGGCCTGGGCCGTGCTACCGATGCCTCAAGCGCTGCTCTGGCTGCTGGTTCCAGTGGCTCTGCTCGGCCAACCGCTGCTCATCAGCCATTCGGTTGGCAGGACTGGCTTCTCGCCGGGCAAACGGATGGTGGGACTCAAGGTACTGGATGTGCACACGGGCCATCCGATCGGCTTCGGTCGCTCCGTGGTGAGGTTCCTGGTTTTCGCGGTCCTCGGGCCGCTCGACCTCGTCCAGCTGGCCACGATCCCGCACAGTCCTCGGCGCCAAGGCTGGCACGACAAAGCGGCCGGCTCGATCGTGGTCGCGGCAGCTCCGGCGGTCGGCAGGGTGTTGCCGTCACCCTCACTCAGCTCGCCGTTGCCTCCAGTTCCGAAACCCCTAGCGAACAGGCTGGCATCCAGGTCGACGGCCTGGCCTCCGAGCGGCCCATTCGGGCTGGCTCAGTCAAGGGCGCGGTCGTTGCCGGTGGGGCTTGGGATTGAGCGTCGCTTGACAGTCGCTCACGCAGCCCGAGGGGGCGGTCCCGGTGGGGAGCTCCTGGCCGGTCACGTAGCGGAAGACACCTGGGGAGTCGAGGACAGCACCAATGAGCTCCCGGAAGGCGCTCCCGAGGAGGCGGGTACGATTCGGCGTCACCGCGCCGGGGTTTGGAGGCTACGGACTCGCGCCGGCGATACTCAGGTGCTGGTCGGGCAAGTACTCGCTGGTCGTGGCCCGGACGTGTCGGTCGCCCCATCCGCGGAAGGCTGGGCGCTGGACGATCTGGAGTTCAGCGTTTCCAAGACCCACGCGCTGTTCGGCAAGGACGGAGCCCAACCGTGGGTTCTCGACGCCTACTCCACCAACGGCGTGACGCTTCACCGGGCTGGGCGAAGTTGGCGGATCGCGCCAAACGTACTTACCCGGATGCAAGCAGGTGATCGAGTGGCCCTGGGGGACTTCGACATCGAGGTGATTGGACCAGAATGAGACTCAAGCTCGGCTATCGACGATCCAAGGTTGACACGGTCGACATCGTTCTGACCGCCGACGCCACAGCGAGTGTCGGCGACGTCGCCCGCGAACTCGCGGAGCGGGACAGTTCAGTCCGGGGCCGCACGCTCCCGTCATCGCTGTCGCTGAGCGTCTCCGGCGCGCATGGTGACAGCCACAAAACGCTTTCTCCGGATCGGGCCATCGGCGAGTCGCCGCTGACTTCTGGGAGCGAGATCGCCCTGGTGGACGCGGCTGCCCGCACAGCGACCACGAGCGGCCAGCCAGCCGCTGTACTGCGTGTGGTGGGAGGCCCAGTCTCGGGCAGTGAGTTCATGCTTCATGAAGGGTCCAGCATCATCGGCCGCGACCCGACTGCCGACGTGACCCTCGACGACGGCTTTGTGTCCAAGCGCCACGCCCGCGTCGATATAGGCAGCAGCATCGAGGTCGTCGACCTCAACTCCGCGAATGGGATCGAAGTAGAAGGTGTGGTGGTCTCCCGCCTGACCGTGCTAGGTCGGCAGGAACTCACCATCGGTGACTCGCGGCTAAGCATCACTCCGTTGACTGGTGACAGGGCGACCTCGCGTCCAGAGCCCCACGCGGGTGCGATTCCATTCAACAGGTCTCCGCGGGTTGAGCAACGCTACTCCCTTCGCGAACACCCCCGCCCCGCCGTACCGAAGGAGATCGAGAAGCTACCTTTCCCATGGCTGCTGATGCTCGCACCCGTGGCCCTCGGCATCGGTTTGTTCCTGCGAACAAACAATCCCTTTTCGCTGATGTTCGTCGCGTTGGCGCCGATGATGATGATCGGCAACTACGTCACCCAGCGCGCTCGCAACAGGCGGCAGATCGAATCGGCGATCTCAGTCTTCACCGACCAGCTCACCGCCCTGGAACTGTCTTTGGCTTCCGAGCTTCCTCGCGAGCGACAGGTCCGGCAGGCCGAGGCCCCATCGGTCTCGGAGGTCTGCACGGCTGCCTTTGAGCGGTCCGAGTTGTTGTGGACGAGACGCTCGGAGCACTGGTCCTTCCTCAACCTGCGCCTGGGGACGTCCAGTCTCCCGTCGCGGAACACCGTGGCGGCCAGTGGACCGCTCGAAGAGGGCATCGCACGCTTCACTCAGGAGCTCAAAGATGTGATCGGGCGTTACCGCATGGTCTCCGATGTACCCGTCGTCGAGGACCTGAGACTGGCCGGCGCACTCGGCGTCGTGGGCGCGGAGCGACACAGTCACGAAGTCGCCCGTGGCCTTCTGATGCAACTCGCGGGTTTGCACTCGCCAGCGGAGTTGGTCATCACGGCTTTGGCGAGTCCAGGCGAGGCCAGCGAATACGACTGGCTCGCCTGGTTGCCGCATGTGGGTTCTGCGCAGAGCCCGCTCATCGGGTCACATCTGGCTGACAGTGGGGCGACGGCCGGGCACATCGTTGCGCAACTCGAGGACTTGATCGAAGCCAGGCTGGGACTGCCTGGCGCGACACCCACACGACGTGGTTGCCTGGACGAGGTACTTCAGGCCTCGACTACAGGCGGTGACCTCGCCAATCAGAGTGATGAAGGTGCCGCGCCCGGCCCGGCCCTTGTCGTCCTGATCACTCAACAGGCGCCGATCGACCGCGCCCGGGTGGTTCAGATGTGCGAGCGCGCTGCCGACGCGGGCATCTATCCACTGTGGCTGGCCACTGAAACGCAGGGTCTGCCGGCAGTGTGCCGCACTTTCGTTGACGTCTCCCTTGGCTTTGACAGGGCCACGGCCAACTTCGTTCGCCACGGGGTTAGCACGTCGGCGGTGCGCGTCGAGGGCATCAGTCGGCAGGACGCAATGGCGTTCGCGCGTGCGTTGGCCCCGCTGTCCGACGCCGGTGCGGTGGCCGACGACGTGAGCGACCTCCCCCAGGAGGTCACCCTGCTGAGCCTCCTGGGTGCCGACCTGGCGCGCTCTCCGTCCGTGGCGGTGGATCGGTGGCGGCAGAACCACTCGATGCACAGCCGCGGCGGCGTACAGAGCTGGTCCAAGCGTCGCGCGGCCACCTTGCGTGCCATCGTCGGTCAGTCCGGAGTCGACGCCATGCACCTGGACCTTCGCGCACACGGGCCGCACGCTTTGGTGGGCGGCACGCCAGGCTCGGGCAAGAGCGAGTTCCTCCAGGCGTGGGTACTCAGCATGGCTGTTGAGTACAGTCCGGACCGGTTGACGTTCTTGTTCGTCGACTACAAGGGGGGTGCAGCCTTCGCCGACTGCGTCAAGCTCCCCCACTCCGTGGGCCTGGTCACCGACCTGAACCGGCACCTTGTCCGTCGGGTCCTCACCAGTCTGAAGGCCGAGCTCACTCATCGCGAACGTGTGCTCAACCGCAAAACCGCCAAGGACCTGCTCGAGTTGGAGAAGCGCGGTGATCCGGATTGTCCGCCGGCGCTGGTGCTGGTCATCGACGAGTTCAAGGCGCTGGCAGACGATGTGCCTGAGTTCGTCGACGGTGTTGTGGATATCGCGCAGCGCGGTCGCTCGTTGGGGATGCACCTGATCATGGCGACTCAGCGCCCCGCAGGGGTCATCAAGGACAACCTGCGCGCGAACACCAACCTCAGGATCGCTCTGCGGATGGCAGACGAATCTGACTCGCTGGACGTTCTCGGCACACCGGAGGCGGCCACCCTAGATCCCTCGATCCCTGGCCGAGGCATCGCGAAGACTGGGCATAGTCGACTGACGCGATTCCAGGCTGCGTACGCAGGGGGACGCACAGCCAACGAGATCAAGAGGCCCTCGGTGCTGGTACACACCCTTGGTTTTGGTGCCGAGCAGCCCTGGGAGAAGCCCGACGCGGCTGATGGGGTCGCGCCGGATGAGGGAACCCCGACCGACCAGGCCCGGCTCGTCGAGTGCCTGATCGCAGCCGCGGCCCTTGCCGAACTGCCGGTGCCACGTCGGCCGTGGCTCGATGAGCTCAGCAACGCCTACGATTTGGCGAAGCTCGGGCCACGAACCGATGCCGAGCTGATCCTCGGTGTCGCCGATCTCCCCCTCCAGCAGGCACAGGAGACAGTGAGTTTCTTCCCCGACCGCGACGGCAACCTAGCGGTCTACGGCACAGGAGGCAGCGGGAAGACCGTGCTGCTGCGGACTCTGGCGTGTGCGGCAGGCGTGACCCCCCGGGGTGGCCCGGTGCACGTGTACTGCCTCGACTTCGCCGCCGGAGGGCTGCGCATGCTGGAGCAGCTGCCTCAGGTAGGCGCAGTGATCGGCGGAGACGAGCCTGAGCGAGTCGTGCGCCTGTTGCGCACTCTGCGAGCCATCGCAGACCAACGCGCTCGTGACTATCCCATCGTCGATGCCGGGAACATAGCGGAGTTCCGAGTCCTGGCTGATCGCGCGGATGAGCCACGCATCTTGCTGTTGATCGACGGGTTCGCGGCGTTTCGGGACCTTTGGGAGACCGGCGCTGGGCGAGCTCCGTGGTACGGCGTCTTCCAGCAGCTACTAAGTGACGGACGCCAACTGGGCATCCATGTGGTGTTCACCGCAGACCGGCCAGCCAGCGTTCCCGGTTCCATTGCGGCCAGCGTACCTCGTCGGGTGGTCCTCAGGATGGCCGAGGACACGATGTACACCAGCCTTGGTGTCCCGGCCGACGTGATCGGGCCCGGTTCCCCGCCTGGGCGCGCACTCATTGATGAGACCGAATCGCAGATCGCCATCCTCGGAGGATCCGGTAACGTCAGTGACCAGTCCCGTGCCATCGGCAAGTTGAGCGAGTCGGTTCGACGCAAGGGAAGGGGCGAGGCCACGACGATCGGGTCGTTGCCCTCCAGAGTGCTTCAAGCTGATCTACCCGCAACTGCGGGCGGACTTCCCGTGCTTGGCATCGGCGACGCCGACCTCGCGCCGCTCGGTTTCGAGCCGTCCGGGACGTTCCTCCTCGGTGGTGGCCCGCAGAGCGGTCGCTCCAACGCCTTGGCGGTCATTGCCACGTCGCTTCGCGAGCATGACCCGGATCTGATGTTGGCCTACATCGGCCAGGCTAAGTCGCCCATGGTCTCCCTCTTGGAGTGGGACCACTCGGCTGTGACGCTCGACGACGTAGCCCACCTTGCGCGTGAACTAGCAACCACGCTGACCACGACACGTGACCGATTCGCCGTGGTGGTCGAGTCGATCACCGACTTCCTTGGAAGTGATGCCGAGAGACCGCTCGTCGAGCTGATCAAGGCCGTGCGACGCAACGACCACCTCGTTGTCGCGGAGTCCGAGACCAGCACGTGGATGTCAGCGTACTCACTGCTTAGCGAAATCAAGTCTGGTCGCAGGGGCCTGCTGCTGCAGCCTGACACCAACGAAGGGGACCTCATCCTGAGGACGCCGTTCCCCCGCGTCTCCCGCGCGGAGTTTCCCCCTGGGCGTGGCTTCTATGTGCATGGGGGCAAGGTCCAGCGAGTGCAGCTTCCCGTTGCCGATTGGTTGGGGAGCACTCCCCATGGCGAAGACCCCCCGGGAAGCCGTACTTTCGTAGCGCACACAGCACCCCAACAAGATGGCGAAAGGTAGAGAGATGTCGAACGTCAACGTCACCTATGACGAGATCAGCCGCGTGGCCAGCCAGATCGACGCCGGGCGTGACCAACTCATGCAGCAGATGGAGTTGCTCAGCCGCGAGGTCGACGGCTTGGTCTCCAGCGGATTCGTGACCGATGCTGCCTCGGGGGCCTACCTCGAGCAGTTCACCACTTACTCAGCCAGCACACAGAAGGCGATTGAGGCTCTTACGGGTTTCGCCGAGACGTTGCGTCACACCGCCACTGCGTTCCAGGAGACTGACGCGCAGCTGTCCAGCGCCATCAGGGGCCAGGGTTAGGCGCATGTCGGAACTCAAGCTGGACATCGACGAGCTCCGTCGTCTTTACGTCGATCTGATCCATGCCAGCAGCGAGTTCACATCGGTGGAACACGATGTCCAGGACTTGCTGGGCGTCGTGGGTCATCCTCGGGTGGAGAGCGCTGTGCGCTCGTTCTCGAGCAGTTGGTCGGTGCAGCGCAAGGAGATCGTCGCGGGCATCGATGCGCTGTGGAACTCGACCGGCGCGGTGATCAGCAGCTTCAATGAGTTGGACTTAGGCATCGCTGCCCAGATTGAAGCCGCCTCGCACGTCTGACGCGACAGAGGAGCACTGTGTTGTTCGACATGACCCCCATCCCCGGCGACCCCGATTCCGTTCTCGCGGAGTCGCATGAGATGCAGCGCACCGCGCAGGCCATCGACCGCGCGGCGCGGGCGCTCGAAAGGTTGCGGGACTACACGCACTACAGCGGCGAGTCAGTCGACGCCCTCCGGGAGAATGCCGCTTGCATCGCCGAAGTGCTCGACAAGGCCGGCGTCCGCTATCGCGAATCCAGTGCGGCACTGGACACCTACGCCGAAGAGTTGCGCGTGGTGCAGCGCGACGCCGAGGCAGCTATTGCAGCGAATGCCAGCGTTGACGTAGCCGGGGCAACCCTCCGGGCAACAGAGGCGCAGGCAGGCGCGTTGAATCCGCTACTCACTCCCGAAGAGCGAGCGGAGGCAGTCCGCAATGTGCATCAGACCCGCGCCGAGGTCGCCCAACAGCTCGAGGTGGTGGCAGGTGCTCGGGGCGCCTACGAACGTGCCAGAGCCCGCTGGGACGAGGCCGCCGCCGCAACCGCGGGAGCCATCCACACTGCGAATGACAAGAGCATCAGGGACAGCGCTGCGGACAAGGTGCGACAGTTTCTCGACCAGGTCCACGACGTCTACGTCGAGGTTCTTCAAGCAACGCGCACGGTCATGGATGCCGTCAGTACGGGTGCGCTCCTAGTTGCTGGCGTGCTCGCACTAACACCATTGGCTCCTCTCGCCATTCCTGTCCTGGCTGTGAGCAAGGTGGCAGACGTGATTTCCTTCGCAGCGACGCTGGAGCTGTTCAAGATGGGAGAGGCTAGCAACGGCGAGTTGGTGGTGGCCATCGTGGGGCTCGTGGGGGGCGCCTTGCTGGCGAAGGGCACCCGTTTAGGCATTGCCCAGTCGCGTCAGGCCATGAAGGGGATGCATGCAAGCGACTTGCACCTCGGCCCTCAGCTGTCCCCCAAGAACGCTCGCCACAGCAGGCTTACTCGCGAGGAGCTCCAGTTCGAGGTGTTGGATGATCTCCAGGGCGGCTTGGTGGGGCTTTCTGTCGGCTTCTTTGATAGTCCCAAGAGCTGGTGGAATGCACGTCCGTTCGCACCCTCGCAGGACGAGGACACCGATCGGCCGGAGATCGACATTGGAGCAATCATCGAGCGCAACTTCGAAACCGACGGCCAGGATGCACCCTTGCAGGTCACACCATGCTTCCCGAGCGCCGCCTCGTGACCCAGGCTGGGCTTCTCAACGCGACGTGGGAGCGACCCCAGGGGTGGCTAGTCCTCACCGGTGACGAGCAGGCTTGGATCGCGTCGGTGCTGGCCGAGTACGACGGGGGCAACGTCAGCGCGTTGCGTGACGATCTGCGGCGTTTCGTCGGCATGGCCGCGGCCGCGGATCGTCCTGGAGGTAGATGGATCGCCAACCTGTCGCCGAGCACTACGGTTCACAACCGCGTCGTCGCGGCGGGGTCGATCCATCTCGCGCCCGCGATCGACCTAGCGGTCGCTGAGCGCGCCCTTCGCGACTCGGAATGGCCGCCGCAACTGGTGAGCCGGAGGGTCATCACCGAGACCGGCCGCCGGAGGTCCTCGCTCGGGTGCTACGAACTTGTCGTCGGCACAGGTTCCTCCGGTGAAACCCTACTGATCGAACGTTGCGCGGTCCTCACCGTCCACCACTCCGCGGCCGTGACGATCAACCTCGTGGTTAGCACCTCAGACGTGGGAGCTTTCGAGGACTTGAGTGCAACGTGCCTGGCCATGGCAAAGTCGTTCCGCTTCGACCGGCCTTGAGATGCAGACGCCGCTGAAGTTCCTCTTACCAGGCCGGTGGTGGCGAGTCCCGCTCTCACCCCCCGAGGCCGTGCGCAAGTCCGCTGCCGCGCTCGCCCAAGAAGTGTTCGGCAGATCAGATCAACTGGCGACCCTGCGTGCTGAACTGCGTGAGCAGGTGACCACGTCAGCCAGCCAGGCGGAACGGGCCGGAGCTGCCGACTTCTACTTCGCCCGTGAGATCGTGCCCGGAGCCCCCGTGCCGATGGTCCTCGGGGTGTATCGGCCGGAGTTGCCTCCGCGGCTCTCGCAGCGCGCCGGCAGCACGGCGGCCGCTGACTCGCTGGCGGCGATGCTGGCGAGCCTCGACGAGGATGCCAAAGTCACCTGCTGGACCCAAGCCGACATGTCTGTGGCGCGGGACGTGCGCCTGCTGCGGCCCGCCCAGGGGGATGAGCAACCGCCCCTGCTACGCGCCGACTACTGGATTGTCGGCTCCGCGCAGCCCCAGACGTATGTCATGTCGTTCTCGGCGCCGATGACCTGGCCGGGACTCGGTGAGGCCCTGCTCGACCTCACCGATGCGGTCGTGGCCACCGTCGAATGGGCGAACGAGTCTCAGGTCCGGACGGAAGGGCGGCGGCGTGGAGCGGCTCGGTAAGTACGCGGTTGAACGCGTGATAGGTACTGGTGGGTTCGGGACGGTGTATGCGGGGTGGCATCCGGTTTCGGGCCAGCGTGTGGCGATCAAGGTCCTGGATCGGCTAGGCGGTGACACTGGCGAAGTTCGTGCGCAGTTGATGCGCGAGGTGGATGCGCTACGTCGGGTGCGGAGCCCGCACACGTTGCAGGTCCTGGACGTCGTGGATGCCGATGGTGTTGTGGCCCTGGTGACTGATTTCGTCGAGGGTGCTTCGTTGGCTTCAGTGCTGGATTCGCAGGGCCGGTTGAGTGGTCCCGAGGCGTTGACCGCCATGTGGGGTGCCAGTCAAGGGTTGGGGGCGGTGCATGCGGCTGGGTTGGTGCATGGGGACGTCAAGCCGGCAAACATCCTGGTAGATCCGCGTGGGGGATCACGCCTGATCGACTTTGGATTGACGACGTTCGCGGGGTGGATACCTGAAGATGACTTGTCACCGTGGGGTTCTCCGGCTTATGCGAGCCCCGAGCAGCTGGAGTTCGGCTATCGTGACCTTCGGAGTGACATCTATTCCTTGACAGTGTCGCTGTATCAGGTGCTGTGTCATCGGCGGCCATTCGTAGCTCAGTCGCTGGACGAATTGCGCCACAAGCATATTCATGAGGCGCCGGTGGACCCACGCCTTCTCGTGCCGGATTTGGTGGACGAGCTCACTGCACTGTTGTTGTGGGGTCTGGCGAAGGACCCCGCGCAGAGGCCACCGGACGTCGCTACGTTCCTGGACTATTTCCAGCAGGCTGCGGTGGCCAATTGCGGTGAGGGGTGGTTCGCGTCTGCTCAGCTCGCGGAGACGGCGGCTGCCGCGGGGGTGCTGGCGTCTGGTGCTGTGGCGGGTGGTGCGGCCATTCATATGCTGGGGGGTGCCGGTGGCGCGGCAGGGGTCTCAGGCATGGCTGCCGGCTCCGGTGTCGCGGGCGCAGCGGGCGTAAGCGGAGCGGCTTCGGGGACAGGCGTGGCTGCGGTTGGTTCTACGGCTGGTGGTGGTCTGCTAGCGACTGGGACGGCGAAGATCGCGGCGGCGGTCGCGGCGGGTGTACTCGCGGTCGGGGGAGCGGGTGCAGTTGCGGTCCTGGGCGGTGACGGTTCCTCCCCCGGGGGGCGAGTGGGTGATCTGACCGTCGCCCCCGCCTTCGAACCCGCGATCCTTGGCGCGGTAACCGTGGCCAGTGATCCCGAGCAGACGCATGTCGAAGTGGTGCTGAACGATGGCACGCTTCAACCGGTCGGACCGATGGGCGCGACTCAGATGGACCTGAGCCCCGACGAACGGCACCTCGTCCTGCATGAACCCGCATACTGGCAGTTCGACTCTGCCATCGGCGAGTACACGGAGGAGGTCGACGAGGGCTCGATCACCGTGGTGTCGACCGAGAAGCCCAACATCGAGGCCAGTATCGCGTGCGACTGCTTCGGAGTCGCCTTTCTCCCGGATGGCCGCCTGGTGACACTGACTGGTGACCAAAGCCTCGTCATGTACGACATCAGTGACGGGCCGCCGGTCTCGGTCGGTGACCCGGTAGCGGTCGCCGACATCGGTGTGCCGGTCAAGTGGCAGGAGCTCTTGGCCGCGAGCGGCGGGTGGGCTGTTGCCGAAATGGGTGATCCCGACTCTGGTGCCGAGTCACAAGGGGCACGTCTCATTGCCGTCAACCTGACGTCGGGAGAAACGCGTAGCTTGTACGACTTCAATCGCGGCGGCGCTGCATGGGCCACGGTCTCGCCGGATGGACGCTATCTTGCCTTCGCCCAATGGCAGCGGATGGCGGGCCCAATCGGCGCCATGATTGTGGACCTCGGTGCGTTGCCCGATGTCGATGCTCTTGAGGTGGTCGGCGGACCCGAGTTGAGCGGATCCGAGTACGTGTGGGTCCAGGACATTTCGTGGGACGAGGACTCAGTCGTGGTCGGGCTGACGCCAACGGACCTCTACTACTCTTCGGCCGGCTCCTCCACCCAGTTGTGGGGGCGAGCGGGGAGTTCGAGCGCATCCTGGGAGACGCGCGGGACCGAGGGCGTCCGCTGGTCCCAGCCGACTCACAACGGTCGGACACTGACCATTGTCGACGGTATCGCAGAGGGCGGGTCTTTGTTCGACAGCGAAGCAGAAGTGACCCTCCAGTTGGATGGCGAGTTCTTAGCCGCGTACGCCGTGGACGCGATTGCCGTTCCGGCATTGGGCGGCGGGACGTCGAGTGATGTGGTGGATGTCAATGATCCCGCGTATCGGACCAAGTGCGGAAGCGCTCCGGAGTTTGTGCCGGTGTCGTCTGGGGCGGACTCGACGGGTGTGACTGTGAGCTATGAGGTGCGGGCGGTGTGCTCGGGTGGGCAGTGGCTTAACTGGAGCCAGTTGCGGGTTCCTTTCGTTGTGGACGGTGAACTCTGGGCCGATGCGTATTTCGATTTCAGTGCGCGCCCATACTGGATTCCTGCGGATGGCGTGCAGTTGCGTCTGTCCTATCCGTACGCGACGACGACGGTGCCCTATGAGCAGTTCTCTGGCGCGATCGAGCAGGCACAGTCTGGGGGGTCGTCGGTGATCGAGGTGCCTTGTGAGGAGGGGCCCGAAAACAGTGACGACGCTGCGGTTCCGGATGTGCCGGCCTTCCCTGGCGAGGAGGCGGTGTCGCCGACCGGCGAGACGGCTGAGTCTGGCAACGAGCGCGATGAATCGGCGCTGGCCGCGCTGCAACGGATCGCGGCTGAGGACCGGGACCGGATCGCCGAGTTGGACTGGACTGCGCAGTTGTCATCGAAGCAGCCGGGTATCCGTGACGACGGCATCTCCTATGACACTTTCGACCAGATACTCGAGCTACACCTCGCCCACCGGGCTCGCTATCCGGACGCCCTGTTGGCGTGGTCGAACGACTGGCCTGGGAGTTACGGGCCGTCCAGTCAAGACTTCTGGGTCACGCTCAGTGGAAGCTCGGAGCCCACGACTCGGCCTGTCCTAGCGTGGTGTCGACGTGAGGGGTGGCTTGAGGGGGACTGCTGGGCGAAGCGGCTGGAGGGTTCCGGTGACCCGGATCGCAATACCGACCGCGCACCCGCAGACCCCCGCAACAACTGAGTGTCCGTTGCCGTCGGCGTCGGGCTGCCTGCCGCGCTGGTGGGTGCGAGTCGCCCTCGTCTCGGGCGAGCACGCCGAGTAGGTGGTCGCTGCCAGCAGGGAACACTGGTGCCCGCCGCTCCAATGCGTCAGGTGCCATCCTGGTATCCAGGGTGCTGGTGGGGCTGACTGGGGGTTGTCTGTGGCACGAGCGGGCCGAGGTGATCGCGAATGACCTTTGGCACAGTCAGTGCGTAGACAGCTAGGCACGGGAGGGTGATCCAGACCGCCGTCTCAGGGCCGCCCACGGCGAGGTCGGCCTCACTGGAGCCGACGGACAAAATGATCACTGCCAACACAACGGCCAGCCCGATGAGGCCAAGCGCAAGCCGTCGACGGTTCTGCACGTCGGCGAGCAGCGAGACGGCCGTCAGGTGTAGGAGCGCTGGTATCGCAGCGAGGGCGGAGATCACGATCTTCACGGTACTGAAGTCCTCTTCGTCAATCATGGTGAGCACCATCCCGACGATGAGCACGACGAGTCCGGCCGCTGAGACGCCCAAGGCCACCTTCGCCGTGCCGATCCACAGGTGGAAGGGATGCGTCCCCGTTCGATCGGATCGTTGCATGGGGTGGCTGACCACTAGCGCTGCGGCACCGCCGACCAGGAAGAGCCCCGATAGGGGATAGTCCCACTTCGCGACGCGTGACTCTAGAAACAGGCCATTCCCGTCACCAGTCAGCAGTGCGACGGCGAGCCAGGTGAAGCCCACCACCACAACGATTCGGCGCCAAGGTTGTGCTCCCGAGAGGGTGGGTACCGTGGGGAAGAACCAGACCAGGGCGACAAGCCCGAGTGCCATGGTGGTTCGGACGATGACGAGGCTGTCCACGCCGAACTCGGCTCGGACGTACTGGAGGAGGAATGCAAGGTAGCTGGCGCCCATCGCGACGATTGATGAGATCGCCAACAATGAGTACAGCCCCCGCCACAGCTGGTCCTGCGCACCGCCCAGGTCTTCGTCGTGGAAGCGCGGTTGTACGGCGAGGAGCGCCCCTGCGAGCCCGATGGCGATTCCACTCCCGAAGCCGCCCTCAAAGTCGGAGTTGACGTGTACAAGTTCGTTCACGAGGGCCGCTAGCACCGAGGACACGAACGGAACGAGGGCCGCTGCCTTGATGATCCGGATGTGTACCTTGGACCACCCAGGGATGATCTGGGCGGCACCGATATAGGGAAGCGCGAGGGACAACAGCGAACTGAGGACGGCCACCGCGACCCACCATCGATCCCACCCGTCACC
This sequence comes from Nocardioides sp., assembly GCA_037046605.1. Lineage (GTDB taxonomy): Bacteria > Actinomycetota > Actinomycetes > Propionibacteriales > Nocardioidaceae > Nocardioides. The sequence goes on along the minus strand of JBAOHF010000011.1, from coordinate 443,309 downwards.
GTTGAAGTCCCAAGGCATGGACAGGCAAGCCAGAAGGCAGACCGCGGCCGCGCCGTCGCGCACGTAGTCGCTGACCGGCACTCCGCGAAGGGGGTTCAAGGCGGTAGGCCCCATTCGCTGAGCAGCCGGGAAGGGCGCGGGTGGCAGCCGAGGTGGGAGCGGGGGAGTCGGCGGCCGGGTCCCTGCGTTGGGGACGCTAGTCGAAGCTGGCGCTGGCGGTACAGGAGGGGGCCCGGGAAGTGCAACCGCCTGCTGACCCGCGTCTGGCCGCAACGGCCGCGCCAAGGTGCGCTCGACCTGGTACTCCGTTGGCGGGGGGCTTGGATGGGGAGCCGTGTTCGGGGGAGCCGAAGTCGCTTGCTTCCCACACTGAGTACAGAACTTCTCACCGCCACTCCGGGCGCCGCAGTAGCCACAGAAGTTGGGCATCGGGGTGACACTCCTGATGGTGGGTATGGCTTCTCACGGCTCGGGCCCTCATCCCGGCAGCGTGAGTTTAGCGCACCGGCCGCGGACCCGGCCCTGCGGAAACCGGCGGCGGGCCCCCGTCCGGGGTAGCTGGCGAGAGTGGTGCGCTGAGTCGTGCGGCGTGCAGAAGGGGGTCGGGAGGGCGCCCCCGCGAACATCTGCGTAAGACGTCGACTATTCACGATGAGTCGATGCTCAGGCGGTCCCAGGCTCCCCGATCAGGGCCGATGAAGACCTCGTCGTCACGGTGCTCTGACACCCTTCCACTCCTCTGCGGATCGCCAGCGGAGCAGCTTGGCGGCGGCGGCATCGCGGGACTGCGCAGAGCTGGCGTAGAGGCTGACACCGAATGCTCCTACGACGACCCCACGCCGGTAGGGGAGACCCGGGTGGTTGTACGTGGGGTAGAACTCCCAAATCCGGTGGGTCATCCCTCGTTCAGTGGTGGTGTAGTGCGGCGGCCCGGGATAGTGGCGCAGAGCTGCCGACTGCGACGGGTATCGAGAGATGCTCAGATCGACCCGGTTGCCGTTGACAAACCTGGTGCAATCAAGGCGAACGCGCCCCCGCGAGACGACCGGCTGTCCGCAATCGAGCCCGCCCAGCACCCACCGGAACGCGGCCCGGTTGGAACCCGGCGGCGGGCAAGCGGCCAGTGTAGAGACACGGCTCTTGTCCCAGCAGATGAACTGCTCTGACCCATCGGAAGGGGAGGCTGAAGTCTCACTAGCGGGGGCCTGGTTCTCTGGCGTGCTGGCTGTTGGCGCGCTGTCAGGATCCTCGCCGGCCGTGGACGCGTCCCCCCGCCCAGTGTCGTTGGAGCGGTTGACCCACCACCATGTGCCGCCCCCGACGAGCGTCATCATGAGGACCGCTGCAACCAGGCCCACCAGAATGCCGCGCGCGCCGCGCCCCGATCCTCCCTGGGGCGGCCGTCCGGGCAGAGGAGGGAGCGGCGGAGGCTTTGCCGACAATCTTCCCTGGGGCGGCCGTCCGGGCATTGGAGGGAGCGGCGGAGGCTTTGCCGGCAAGCCCGTCGCCAACGGCGTCGGCGGAGCGGGATGCCGGATCATGGTGTCGGATAGCAGCGGGTCCCCGGGCGGAGGGAGCGTGTCCGCGATGTCAACGGCAAGGCCCGGCGGGTGCGCGGCGATTCTCGTGGCCTCGATATCTTGCGGCGGTGCGGCGACAGGATGCCCACAGATCGTGCAGAACACATGGCTGGGGCCGAGAGAGACGCCACAGTTGGTGCAGAATGCTTGGTCCGCCACGATTCCTCCTAGGGGGCGACTGCGGCTCCATGGTAAGGCCGGTGCCCCACGGTCCAGCCCGGTGGATACCTCCATGTTGGATGGCGTTCTTGGTCGGTCGCCCTGCAGCATGGGGCCTTCGTCGTCGGTTCGATGTCAACAGGCATGGGACGATCGCGGATCGCGGACCGCAATGGCGGGAGAGGGTGATCCTGGTCGCCCTCAACCAGCCTCCGAGGATCCAGGACAGTTCAGCAGCGGTGATCGCGGTGCCCGGGGCAACATAGACATCGGAGGTGGCACCAGTCTGGCCCCCGGGGAGCGCGGACATTCAGTCCTCTGGAACGCAAGCAGACGGCCGACTCCGGCTTCGACCGAGAAGAATGTTGGCTCCGGGATCCCGCACTGCCCGTCACGGACGACGCCGGGTCAGTCGACGTAGAAGACCTGCCAGCCATCGCCGAAGTCAAGGGCCCAGAAGACATGTAGGTGTGTTCCGGAGTCGTCGGTAACCTCAGCGAGTGCGACTCCTAGGTTCTCGCGCAGTAGCAGGTTGTCGTCGGACCGGAGCGCTTGATCTGTGACAACGCCACAAAACCGAAAACGAGACTCAGCACGCTGCCACCGACGATCCCTAACACCAGCGACGTAATCGCGAAACCGTTCGTTCCAACGACCTCGCTGGTGGATGTGGTGTGAGGGGCAGGTCTAGTGGATTGTGTGAGTCTGACGTCCGTGTCCAGCGTCTCCGGTTCCGCCCGGCGGGCACTGAGCAGCAGAGTCACCGCCCGCGTAGCAATGGCAAGGTGGACGAATACCCCTAGGTCGACCACGAGCAGAGACCCGGTCGCATTCGAGTACGACCAGAACCACACGGTTCCCATCCCACCTTCGAGACCGCTGGCGTCCCCGACCCCCATCCGGGGCCAGAAGGATAGAGCCGCCACGACGACTGCTTGTCCAGCAGCAATGGGGAGCACCCTGCGGAGGCTACGGGTTAGGAGTCCAGCGAGAAGGGTGGTGGCGGCAACAGCGGCGACGACAAGGATGGTGCCCACCGTCTCCGAGTACCAGTGGGAGGTCACGAGGTCTTTGAGCGCCCGACCGCCGTGATAGCCGGCCAAGACCAGACCGCTTGCCCATGCCGAGCGTGGCGGCGCCACTTGCCGGAGTATCGCCCATGCAGCGGAGACGATGCTGGCGCTGAACAGCAACGAGAGCAGGGCGTAGACGATCAATGCGCCGCCCCATTGCGGCCGCCCGAGCAGCACCCAGAGCACTTGGTCGTTGACGAGGACAAGGATCGAGGCCGCCAGCGCGGCAAGCATGATGCGGCCAAACCGGGCGGAAACGCCATCGATCGACGTTGGACCGGATGCAACCACCGGTGCCCCCAGCGCCGGCGCCAGATCCGTCAAGCTCGAGTGGGTCACCTCCGTGGGACCTGACACTGCTGAGACCCCTTCCGCGAAGGCTTGGCCGCATTCGCCGCAGAAGTAGGCGCCCTCAGGCCTTGCAACACCACAAGAGGCACACCGAGGGCGGTCGTCCTCGGCTTTCGCGCCACAGCCCGGGCAGAAGCGAGCGCCTCCCCCCATGTCGTTGAGACAGGCCTGACACTGCATGCGAGTTCATCCCTTCGCTCACGGATCCTCCTCGGGTCGGCCATGACCCTTCTGATCGCCTTGAACGGTAGAGCACGCTGCGTATGAGGATCGTGCGACAGACCAAACCGCGACCTTGGTGGACACTCCGACTACAGCTAGCGGCGGGACCGAGCGATGGCGGAGCCAGAGTCATCGTGTCTCGTCGGTCCGTGGAGCCAATGTCCCGTATTGCAGACTCACCCAGCCGCTCCGGTGTCACCGAACCAACGACGGGCGTCCGGCAGCGCCCACAGGGGAACGACCACTCCTGCCGCGATACCCAGTCCCGTAGCCACGCCGGCGCCAGAACCGGAGATTAGGTTGAAGACGGCTGGGACCGCTATTGATATGGAGAGCAGCACACGCGCCGTCCGGTCTGCCTCGGCGCTGAGTCGCCGCGCGGCCAAGAGGCCTGTGGCGGCAGCCGCGCCGCCGAACAGCTCAAAGGCGACGAATCCAGCGCCCGCGTCGCCAGCGAAGCGCAGGCCGGGCAGTAGAGCAACGACCATGGCCGCGACCAGGGAGAGATAGCTCACCGCCAAGGTCTGGCTAAGGACGATTGAGGGCGGCCGACCTGCGAAACCGACTGGGCGATCGAGGATTCGGCGAGCCCAGGGGGACAGGAAGAGCACCGCGACGCATGCGGCTGACACCAACCAGATCAACGTCAGGCTGGTCGACCGGGCCTGCGTGAACTGGAGCATCGTGAGGGTGAGGCACAACACCGCGGCCAGCCCGCGCCCGACCGGCTCTCCCTTGAACAGCAGGTAGGCGCAGTACGCGAGCAGTCCGACCACATATAGCAGGACGAGGACGACGATTAGGAGGACCCAGGCGAACACGAACGAGAACTCATCCGCAAACAGCGCCCGCACTAGGTCAGGGATAAACACCCACACGTCCTTGAGTGCGATGAGCAGCCACAAAGCGGCCACGGCATGCACGGCGGCGACGATCGCGACTTCGAGCACCTGAGTGCGGCCGCCGACAGTGATCTCGCGTTGCGTTCCCAGAGGCGGACCGGCCCAACGGGCCAGTGCTGGAGGGAGGGCCGGTGCGGGTGACTGCTTCTCCATGTCATTCAACGCCACCCCATTCGGCGTCCCCTCTTCGCTGGAGGCCGCAGCCGAGGGCTGTTGTCCGACCGGGCGCTGGATCGGCGGCGGTGGCGCCGCAGGTGGCAAAGTCGCTGGCGACACGGGCCGGATTGGGGGCAAAGGGTCGACGCGATTCTCCTCGACACGGACATCGGAGGCCCAGGCCCCAACCGCGATCCCACACTCGCCGCAGAACCGCGCCTCCGGGACAAGCTTCTCCCCACAAGCGCCGCAATAGTTCACGCGATACCCTCCGACCCGTCCATTCGGCGGCCGCGGTCTGGGCGGCCCGCAGTGGAGCCACCGGCTCTCGATGCAACCTTGCGCGACTTGTCCAGGCTTGTCCAGAGGTTCATCAAGTCATGGACAGCTTCCATTGTCTGACTGGCGGTGGCTTGCGCTTGCGAACAGTTGCGTCTCGACGGAGCGTCTCAGCAAAGCGATTATGGTTTCGCAACTTCGTGAAGAACACGTGGTGTGCAGCGTCGCAACGAAGCGAAGGCGGGTCGCGCTCGCACCTTCTCAGTAGTGACCCGCGGCTCCAGCCGTATTGGCGGTTGCACCTGGCACCAGGGTGGCTGACCTGGATCTCAATGATGGCGGAATCTGGGTCATGAGCACCGGCATCTCGGTGGGGAGGGAGGCCCCTCCGCTGGTGGCTCGCAGAGAGCGGTCGTGACCTGCACGAGGCGTCGCACTGGGCGACTCGCTCCACCCGCCATCACTAGCCTAGAGTGCCCAGTTGTGTCCTTCTACGGCTTCTGGTTTCGGCAGACCAGCGCGATCTCCAACACCCCCGACCGGATCTGCACTGACTGGAACGTCCGGTGAGAGTCGGGCGGCTTGTGGCCGCCGCGGCGCTGCCCACGGTCTTTCTTGTCATGGTGTTCGTCGTGGACCGAACTCCGAGCGTTGAGTCGCCTTTCGCAAACCCTGATCAACGGGAGACGCCACCCAGCTCGTCGTCCGCGTCTCCTGACAAGAGACTGAAGCCCACCAAAGCCGCCGTAGTTGAGGTTTCCTCCCCGATCACTCATGTCATCGCGTTGTCGATCGACGGGCTGAGCCCGGCGGCGCTGACACAGCTCGGCAACGAGGCCCTGCCAGGATTCACCAGAATGCGAGCCGAGGGCGCATCAACGCTCAACGCCCGAAGTGACTACGACTACACCGTGACACTGCCCAACCACACGAGCATGCTGACCGGACGACCCGTTCGGATCGAGCGGGGCGGCCATGGCGTCACCATCAACACGCAGACGGATAAGGCTGTCGCAGACTACGCGGGAGAGCCGGTGGCGTCTGTGTTCGATGTCGTCCACGATGCGGGTGGGTCGACCGCGCTCTTCGCTTCGAAGGAGAAGTTCAGCATCTTCCGCACGTCCTGGCCGGATTCGATCGACCGCTACGCGATGGTAGCCAGCAGCCGGGTCATCAACCGAGCAACTCGCGACTTCCTACGCCACGACCGCACGTTTCTCTTCATCCATCTGGCGGCACCCGACGCTGTGGGTCATTTGGAGGGCTGGATGTCGCCGGCTTACCTCGATGTCGTTGACTCGGTGGATGACGATCTTGCCCGGCTACTCTGGACACTCGACCGCAAAGGTCTCGACGACTCCACCGTTGTCTTGCTCACAGCAGACCACGGTGGGGAAGGGACCCGCCATAGTGACGCCCTCAACCCGGCAAACTTCACCGTGCCGTTCCTGGCTTGGGGTGCGCAGGTGCCGAAGGGCGCTGATCTCTACGCGTTGAACTCTCAGTTGTCCGAGCCCGGCACCGCGCGCCCTGGGTATCAGGGCCCGCAACCTGTGCGCGCGGCGAGCGTGGCCAATCTCGCGACTTCACTGCTTCAGTTCGGCCCCGTCCCCGGCAGTCTCATCGATGCCCGGCAGGATTTCCGGATCACTCGTTCCTGACGCACCTGACGCTCCACCTCGAGCCCCCAACTCGCCTGCGACCCTCTGGGGATGCCCCAAGCAACTGAAGGTCGAAGCCTTGGCCCCGGAGTCTTGACACAGCATCGTGATCTCGTCGCTTGCGCGGGCCAGACATGGCAGGATCCGGATCGGTCGCAGTCGGAACTGAGGGAGAGTGGCGATGGACAGAATCGGCGCCTACACCCTTGACGCAGTCTTGGGCTCCGGGGCTTTCGGCACCGTCTACGCCGCCCGCCACCCCGACAGCGGGGAGCGGGTGGCGATCAAAGCGCTGGACCGAATGCCGGGGGATGTGCAGAGTGTCCGGGCCCAGCTTCTCCACGAGGCGGATGCGCTGCGCGCTGTACAGAGCGAGTACTGCCTGCGAGTGCTTGACGTCGTTGATTCCGACGGCGTTCTTGCGTTGGTCACTGACTACGTCGAGGCAGTGACGCTGCGCCAGCTGACACAAGCGGCCGGGCCCCTGGGTGGACGCGAGGCACTGACGGTTCTCTGGGGGGCGGCCCAGGGTCTCGCCGCGGTGCACGCCGCCGGCTTGGTGCATGGGGATGTGAAACCGGCGAACATTCTGGTGGAACCGACTGGGACCTCTCGGCTGATCGACTTCGGCCTTGCAACCGCCCCGGGGTGGATAACCGATGACGATGCGTCGCCGTGGGGTTCGCCGGCGTACGCGAGCCCAGAACAGATCGAGCACGAGTATCGAGACCATCGCAGCGATATCTACTCGCTCACGGTGAGCTTGCACGAGGTGCTCTGCCAACGACGACCGTTCACGGCCGACACGGTCGACCAGATTCGATGGATGCACGTGCACCAGCCCCTGCCGGATCCCCGACTACTCGTACCGGATCTCGGCGACGGGCTCACGCAGCTCCTGCTGTGGGGTCTGGCGAAGAACCCCGATGAGAGGCCTCAGGACGTCGCCACGTTCCTAAACTACTTCGAGACCGCCGCCGCCGCACGCTTCGGCGCCAAATGGTGGGCTGAGGCGGCAGTCGGGACGATCGTCGGCACGATCATGGGCGGCGGTGTGGCTTCAGGGGTCATTGCAGGAAGCGCGGTGGGCGGTGGCGCCGCGGCAGCGTCCGTCGGGGCAGCGGGCGCCGGCACAGCGGCTGGCGCGACAGGGGCGATGACTTCGCCTGGCGCCATCGGTGGTGCCATGCTCTCAACGACGAGCGCCAAGATTGCAGCAGGAGTCACTGCTGGAATTCTGGCCGTCGGAGGAGTCGGTGCGGTTTCGGTGGCTACTGATGTGTTCGATACCGGTTCGAACGGCGGGGACCAGCTCGCGGTCTCGGCGCCGACACTCGGGAACGGCTTGGACACTCTGGCTGGTCCGGGCTCGGTGTGGACCGTGACGGCCGAGGAGCTTCTTCCCGAAAGCCAAATCGGCCGTGAGCCGTACTACGGCTATTGGGATACAACGGTCTACGCTTTCGGTCAGGTGGCCGTCGCATTCCTGTCAACGGCATCTCCCGTCGAGGAGGATGACTACCACACGGAGTTCCAGCTAGTGGGGCTGCGCACGCGCGACGGTGACGAGCTCTGGCGAGTGAGCGAACCACTCGCCAACTGCGCTCCATTCGACGACCGGTACCTGGTGTGCTCGACACTTGAGCGAACGCTGATTTCTATCGACACCACCAATGGCGAGGTCACCGGACGCGGGGCCGTCGACACGATGCTCTACGAGCCCCACGGTGATGAGGGGACTCTTTATGAGTTCTCCTTCGGGGATGATGCACGCGACTGGGAATCCGGCACTTCTTGCCGACCAGAGGCAATAGTCGCGCTCGACGCCCGCACGCTCGAGGAGCAATGGCGGTTCGCACTTGAGTTTGATCATGAGTTCGCCACGACGTGTGACAGCGATGACGAACCTGGAATACCGGAGCTCGTAGTTAACGAAGACACCGTAACCGCGAACGTCTATGAGGACCCACTTGGGGAGTACAACGCGTATCCGTTCGTGGTGAGCCGCGACACGGGCGAACCGGCGGATAGTAATGCGCCGGTCTTTGAAGACGGTGTCTACTTCGATGTCACCTACGACGACGTTCTGGAGACTTGGCGCACCGTGATAAGTCGATCAGGGGGGCTTGAAGTTCTGGATCTCGAAGGGGCGCCGATCAGTGACGACGGAAGCTTTCCCGCGATCCGCAACGCCGTGCATCAAGGCCGGACCGTTGTCGTAGACCAAGGGACTGGTTTGGGTGGTGCGTACGACCTTGATAGCGGCCTCGAGGTCTGGAGTCTCCCAGAGGGTTTGCGCATCGATAACCTCGCCTGGACGACCGACGACTCCCAGTTGCGATTGGAGGATTGGGAGTCTCACTCCACCAGTGTCCTTGACGCATCCAGCGGGACTGTCCAGTGGACAATCAGTGACGTTGACCTCCTATGGTCGGAGTCAACAAAGGACGCGGTGATCGCCTTCGGGCCTGAAGGCTACGCATACTTCGACGTACATGACCGAGTCAGCGGCGACGTCGCTTGGTCACAGGACATAGCCGACCTTATTGCATCCGATCAAGTTGACTATTTGGGAGAGGGTGGGCCGCCCTACCCCAATATAACGACAAGCGATGATGCGATCCTAGTCGCGGGGTACGATCGCATCCGCGGTTTCACTGACTTCCCCGAGATCAGTGATCAACAGGATCAAGACTCCCAGGATGGAGATTCCTACACCACAAAATGCGGGTCGGCGCCCGAGTTCGTGCCGCTGACATCGGAGACCGCGGCGAACGGCGTGGTGGTGACCTTCGAACTGCGAGCTGTGTGTGATGGGGGCCAGTGGGTCAATTGGAGTCAATTGCGGATACCGATCGTGGTGGACGGCGACTACTGGGCGGATGGGTACTTTGACTACAGTGCCTTGCCGATCTGGGTTCCCGAGGGCGGGATGACGATGCGACTTGCCTACCCGTACGCGAACTTGTCCGTTCCATACCAGAGCATCGCCGACGCCATCGCAAGCGACGCCGGTACTGGCGAAGTCATCACAGTGCCCTGCGAAGAGGGCCCTGAGAATCGCGATGACGCCCCCGTCCCTGAGGCAACGACTGTGCCTGACGAAGGGGGCACGCTGACGGCGACCGGCGATGCCGCACCCAACGACGACGAAAGGCAGGAGTCCGCGCTCGAGGCGTTGCAGAGGATCGCGGCGGAGGACAGGGCGGCGATCGGCGCACTCGAGTGGACCGCTCAACTGTCGTCGAAGCGGCCCGGGACACATGACGACGGAATCGTCTATGACACCTACGACCAGATACTCGAGCTTCATCTGTCGCACCGGGCCAGATATCCCGAGGCGCTTCTAGCGTGGTCCGGTGACTGGCCCGGGAGTTACGGACCCTCGAGCGCGGACTACTGGGTCACTCTCTCTGGAACCTCTGACCTGACGACGCGCCCAGTCATCGGGTGGTGTCGCCGCGAGGGATGGAGCGACGGCGACTGCTGGGCCAAGCGCCTGCGTGTCACTGGCCAGCCTGACCGCAACACAGACCGGGCACCGGCGGACGCGGTGAACAATTAGCATGTGGCACCCTCCCTCGCTGGCTGCGGAGTCACGATCGGAGCCTGTTGCGTCACCGCGATGCCGCACGCTGGCCAGCTCCCCGACGTCGGGGCCTGCCCAGCATGGAGATGGCAGTCCGAGCAGAGTGGCTGGGAAGCCCTCTGATCGGCACGGAATACGGAATGGGGCGAGCCCGGTCCGAAGAAGGTTGACACCAGGGCTAGTTGCGGACTCGCTTGCGAATGACGCACCGTACCCCGACATCGAGTGGCTCAACTGAAGTCGTAGGCGCCGCCACGCGTTGGGTCAGTTGGGGCGAGAACCGTGATGGCGGACGTCTTAACGTCGACGAAGACGTACTCGTCGGTTTCCTGGGTCCTGTATCCGATGGTCCTGCCAGCACCCCAGGAGATATCTCCGCCGTGGTACTCGAGCCAGTCATCGGGGGCCGGGACTTGCAGTCTGCGTGCGCCCTGTCGGTTCGGCCGGGAGATCACCAGACGTGAAGGTGAATCCCCATCACCCAGAACTCGGCCTATCAGCTTCATGTCAGGTGACCACCCGAAGAAGCACTTTGGCAGTCGGCTCGTCTTGCCCGTCTTGAGCGTCACTTGACGCCAGCCAACCTTGTTTCGGTCCCAATCATCAAAGAAATAGGCCACCTTTCGCCCGTCGGGAGACCAGATGACGCGGCCGCAGTTATCGCCGCAGCCGATGACGTCGGCCTTGACGAGCGACAACCCTGTGCCATCAGCCTTGACGGTCCAGAGATCGGTGTCACCGTTTGGCTTGGCCCCGATGAACGCGAGCCGCTTTCCCGTGGGTGCCCAGTCCACGCTGTCGATCCACAAGAACTTGCGCGGGTGTGCCGCCAGAACGTTGCGCGCCTTGTGGCGAGCATCGGTATCGCGAATCATTATCCGGTTGGACGGAATGGGCTCATCGTAGTAGTAAAGCCAGGCGACTTTGTCGCCCGTCCGCGACAGGGCCACGGACTGGATCGACGAGGCGTTGTCCTTCATCACAGCCGTGCTTCCAGTCGTGACGTTCAGGACAATCATCGCATGGTCGTTCGGCTCGTATGCCAGCCGGTGCGGGGGCGTTGTCGTTCGAGCCGACGCCAGTCCAACTTCCGATCCGACCGCCTGAACAGGCTGTGAAGCGATGAGCCATCCGGTCGCTGCCAGCGCTGCCAGGGCTAGCTTGTTCATCTGTCGCACAATGGGTCCGTTCTCCGTGTGGGCCGGCCTGAGCGATCGGTGGACACGAGTCTAGTGCCAGAACGGCAAAGCTCCGGCGCCGGCGAGTTCGGCGGCCAGTAGCTCTGTGGCCCCGCCCGACCATCGGCACGTGGACACCGCCCGAGTCGCGGCTTCATGGAAGCGCCCGACTCTCGGCATTATGCACAGGATCGGGGCGGTGGCTCATGATGCTTCGCCTTCCGTGAGGCCGGTGAGGAGATTGTTGAAGAGGTCAGTCCCCTACACTTTCACCCGGTAGGGGACCATGAACACCGCATCGACACTCACGATCATCACTGGCATCACCGGCGGCACCCTGAGTGCGTACGTCAGCCATCCATACGTCGCGCTCATCTGCGTCTGCCTCTTGGCGCTGGTCGCACTCGCTCCGACCGTTCGGCTTGCCCGCCGCGACCGCATGGACAATGAGACGATGCAGCGCATCATCGATAAGGCTAGCGACGGCGCGTGCGACCTCGAGCAGTTGGCCAAGGTGCTCAGGTCGCGCGACAAGAGTCCGCCGTAGACCGCAATCCCTTGGCTCGTGCGCGAACGTGGCCGGTGTGAGGGCAGCAGTGCAGGGTCATTGTGGTGTGCCTCAAGTCGACGGCGGTCGGATCGAGACGCGAAGGCATTTTCGGTAGAGCTTGCTCCTAGACAGGTCAGCGCTGGCCGCGAGCGACTCCGATCCAAGATGGAAGCGGGGTGGGCTGAAACACTGCAGACTGGCTGCTTGTGCTGAGGATGTGAACAGGCGGCCCGCCGGCGGCGGAATGCCAGAAACGACACTGCGGCAAGCTGGGCGGTCGACATCGTCGCGGGCTGGTAGGGCATGAGCATCGTCGCAGCGGACATGGCGTCACCTCATGCGGCGACCCGAGTGGCCGAGCCCTGCCCGCCGCCAACACGACCAGGCACCAGGACGGCAACGAGAGGAGTCCTGGCGCGAGGGTGATCCTTGCGGTCGCCGGCGGCGGAATGCACTGCCGCGTCCAACGAACTGGAAACGGCTCACCAGTTCGTCTCCCCGGCGAAATACTTGGCCGCCCGCTGGAGGATCTCGCGCTCAGTGGCCAGCTTGGTGGTCTCGACCTCGAGCTCGCGGACCCGGCCTACGCAGCCGGGACAGCTCATCTGCTCGGGCGTCTCTGACCCCGGCGCCGCGGCGCACCCCAACAGCGCTCTTGGGCTCAGCGGTGTCGTGGTGCCGTCGACAGCGGTCTGTCTTGCCGGTGCCGTACAGGTCCACCCAATGCCTCAAGCGTGCCCCGCACGATCCCCAGGTCAGCAGCGATGCCCTGCAGACCGTCGCGCCCGGGGTGGACTCGTACAAGTCGACGGCCTGACGACGAAACTCCTCGGAGTAGTTCTTCCTGGCCATGGTTCTCGGATCATCTCGCTCTCACCCAGCATCAACGCGTGGATTCAGCGTGTCCAAGAACCAGGGTCAGGGCCCGTCAATACCGCAAACACCCACTGCCAGGGCAAGTGAATGATCCCGGCCCTGCAGCCAGCACTCGCTCGCCGCGCAGCGGACGCCACCGTCGTACCGCGGGCGGGTATCTCGCTCGTAATGGTGCGCGAGGCTACCCGTGCCAGGCCTGCGGATAGACGTACGCGGAGAAGTCGTCTTCGTAGGTCGGGCTCGGTGTCGTGCAGTAGGCGGACACCGACAGCGGGCGGAGCATGCCAACGGCGTCGAAAGACATTGAAGACCAGCGTCCGTCCTGCGTCACCTCGGCGGTCCGCTGGAGGAGGGGGTCCCCGCCCGCCGCGTCGAAGACCGAAACGTAGACTCGCTGGGGAATGGGATACCGGTCACACCCGCCGCCGTCTGCCACCAGTATCTGCCCTGGCACAGCCGTGTCGGAGATCTCCAACTCGCGCGCGGGCCCCGTGACGGTCTGGGTGAACGTGTAGGTCTTCACGATTTCTCCCGTGGCCCCCCTGCATGAGACTAGGGCCGTGTAGTCGCCCGGAGCTGCCGTTTGCATCGTGCTGACGGCAATGTCCCTGTCTCTTGGATATGCGAATGCACCATGCCAGCCTTCGTAGTCCGCTTGTCCTGCACCCTGAGTCACGACATCTGTCCGCCCGGATTCTGGCTTGGGACACCGCACTCCGGTAACCCAAGATTCAAAGCCAGCCGGGCCACTGCTCCGATAGATGGTCAGCGGGTTTTCCCAGCGTCGGACCTTCCTCGCGACAAAGTCAGCCATGCGCACAACCCCATTGCCGGCGCGTGGATCAGACGCGGGCCCCGAGACGTACCTGCCGTGAATCGTCTTGGCCCGAGTCAGGTGGCGAGGTGTCCAGTCACTCTCAAAATCGCACACCGCGTCGCGCTGCTTACAAACTTCGTAGGCACGTCCTAGCCAGTCTGGGCCGAGCCTGGCCGGTCTGCCCACGAGCCGGAAGATGCCCTTGTGGTCGTCACCCGCGCCGCCAATCAGGATGCTGGGGTCCTTCGGTTGGGCGAACGGGTTTGCGACGAGGGCGACTGCCACGACGTGGGACAGTAACTCAGTCCGTCCCGCGAGGTATAGCTGGACCAGGCTTTCCACCGCCACCATTGCACCCTGAGAGTAGCCAGCGACGATCAGAGCCTGGCTCCCGCACTTCCGGTACTGATTCGCCAGAGCCTGCTTGGTCAGACGGACTCCGCGACGGAAACCCTTTGTGAAGGTCGCTTCCTCGCCGCGGAGCAAAACGCCCGTCAAGTTCGGTACGGACGCGGGTTCGGGGTCGTACTTAACAGAGGTGCTGCGGACGGGCAATCGGAGGTGATCTCGTAGTTCCTTGACAAAGGCACGGACCGTTGGGCCTGAGCCATGTCCCTGGCCGCGTTGCTCCCCGAGCCTGCTAGACCCAAGACGAACACTGGTGTGCAGTCAGCCGCAGCCCGGACTACTCGGCGACCGTCTTCCGGAGGCGACGGGGCCTCAGCAGCGACTGCGGACGAGGTCACCAACGTCGCCAACAGCACAACAGGAACGGTGAAGGCGGTCCGCCACCGGCCGGTGCAAGTCATGGCGCAATTATCCCCCTGACACCTCCCGATGTGTCCGGAGGATCCACCATTGGAGGGATTGGGGCATGGGACGACCAAGCGGGTACCCCGATGCACCAGACCCGGGACGCTTCACTGGTCCAGCAACCCCAGGAGCGGCTCGACCGAGAGATCCGGCGCCGCACAGGCGTGGTGGGCATCCTCCCCAAACGCGCCGCCGTGATCCGACTCGTCGGCGCGGTCCTCGCCGAGCAGCATGACGATGAGGCTCGAGTTCCTGGCTGCCCGGCTCGTGCTCGTCAACAAACGACGCCGACACCGACACCACGGCCGCGACGGAGGAGGTGACCACCACCGCCATCACCGCATAGGGTCCAACAACGAATCACGCGATGACGATTTCATCCACAGCGTCCTCGGGTGTGGCCGCTGTCAGGATCTCGCGGACGCCGCCCCTTTGAGCAGCGCGAACACTAGATCGATGCCTTCGGCATCACTGATTGAGGTGTCGCTCGTAGGGTGGACCTCAACGTTCAGCTGGAATAGCGGTAGGTCCTGGCAATCGCCGGCGAGGGCGTTCTCTGACAACTCCCCCTGGATCCGGAAATTCACAGCTTGACACCGCAGGTCACCGAAAACCTTCTCTTGGACACCGTCTAGGAAATTGTCCTCAGGGTTGGCCATCTCCGGACCGGGCGAAGATAGATCATTGAACTTGAAGTAGCCAATAGGTACGCCACCCTTCAGTAGGGAGCCATAACATTGATCGTTCGCGGAGGCGTCGTTCTCGATCTCAGACACCTCCACCTGCCCCTCGCCAGCCACTGCGGCAGAGAGTTGGGCTGCCGTGAAGCGCAACTTTGGACCACCCGCGAGCACCGTGCAATCGCCTGACGGCCGAGCGACCCCGTCGCCTTCCGCCGCCGTCGAATCGTCTTCGGCAGCGCCCTCAGGGTCAGTCGATCGACTTGTGCTCTCGCCTGAGGCACTCGTTGATGACGCTGCGCCAGTCGTGCTTTCCGAACGGGGGTTGGCGGGATTGGCAGAGCAGGCGGCCAAGGCCACGAGCGAAAGCAGAGCGATCGATGACCGCAAGAAGGGCCGATGCAAGTTGCCACCCCCAGTGACCGTGGACGAAAGCGATTGGTCGGAGTATCGCATGATCCTCTAGGCCACTAGGTCAAAGCGCCGGGACGGCCGCAGCCGCGACTTTGGAATACGGCCCGAAGCATCGCAACCCCGCTGCACAGTGGGCGGGAGGTGTCACGCCCATAGTGGGCGCTGTGACGTAGCCGGCCCGGGCCGTCGAGCTCCGTGCCGCAGGCCGCATCGACCGTCGTCGCGCTTGTCGATCAGATGGCAGGATGAGGCGGGCTCGTGGGCCGGCCGCGGCCGCTCACTCGAAGCGCCCCTGGACTTGGAGGGTGCGTTTGCCCAGGTCAGGGTGCAGTGGTTTTTGTCACTGCGGTCAATATCCGCAAATTCGTGCTCAAGGCGGCGCACCTGTCCGACCTGGTGCGTCTGGGGAGCCTGACCGCTCAGGCGGCCGAATTCCTCGAGGCCAGCGTCAAGGCGGGTCTCAACATCCTGGTCGCCGGCGGCACCCAAGCTGGCAAAACCACCATGCTCAACTGCCTCGCGGCCGCGATCCCGGGGGGCGACCGCGTGATCAGTTGTGAAGAAGTCTTCGAGCTTGCGATTCAGGCATCCCGACTGGGTGCCGATGCAAACCCGTCAGTCGGGGCTCGAAGGCACCGGCGAGATCCGTCTCCGAGATCTCGTCAAGGAATCACTCCGGATGCGGCCCAGCCGGGTGATCGTGGGCGAGGTGCGGGCCGAGGAATGCCTCGACCTGCTCCTCGCCCTCAACTCGGGGCTGCCGGGCATGTGCACCCTGCATGCCAATAGCGCGCGGGAAGCGCTGGTGAAGATGTGCACACTTCCGCTGCTTGCCGGGGAGAACATCTCGGCTCGGTTCGTGGTGCCGACCGTGGCGAGTTCGGTTGATCTGGTGGTCCATCTGGGCATCGACCCTGGCGGCGTACGCCGGGTCAACGAGATTGTGGCGGTGCCCGGCCGGGTGGAGAACGACATCATCGAGACCGAAGCCGTCTTCGTGCGCGAGGGTGAGGAACTGCGTCGGGCCAACGGCATGCCTAACCGGCCGGAGCGGTTCGCGCGGGTTGGTGTCGACCTGCAACAGATACTGGGTCGGGACCGGCTGATGGGCGCGCTTCTCGGGTTGCTTGGCGGTTTGGGTGTGGCGCTGATCTGGTCTGCCTACGCGGTGCCGCGGAGTGCCGCGTTCGGCCGGATCGCGTCGACGTTTGGCGCACTTGCTGGCGCGTGCCGGGCTCAGCTCGGTGTCTCCGGCCGGCTTCCTGGGGATGTGTCTGGTGTTGGCCGTGGCCACGTTCGTGGTCCTCCAACTTCTCTCCGGAACGCCTCCGGTGGCGGCGGCCTTCGCGCTGATGGCGGGCTACTTGCCGTTCGCGATCGTGATCGGCCGGGCGCGGCGGCGGCAGCGTGAGTTCGCTGAGGTGTGGCCCGAAGCGGTGGACAACCTCGCTTCAGCGGTCCGTGCGGGCCTGTCGCTGCCGGATGCCTTGATCGGCCTCGGCAGCCGAGGGCCAGAGCCTCTGCGCGAGGCATTCCTCGCGTTCGGAATGGACTACCACGTCACCGGTCGGTTCTCGGAGAGTCTGGATCGACTGAAGGACCGTCTCGCCGATCCCGTGGGGGATCGGGTCATCGAAGGTCTTCGGGTCGCCCGCGAGGTCGGCGGCGGGGAGCTGGGTCGGCTGCTGCGCAACTTGTCCGGATATCTGCGCGACGACCTGCGCACCCGAGCGGAGATGGAAGCGCGGCAGAGCTGGGCGGTCAACGGTGCCCGCCTTGCGGTGGCGGCGCCGTGGCTGGTGCTGCTGGTCATGTCCTTCCAGCAGGAGGCGATCCGTCGGTTTGCCTCGCCCACGGGCGTGGTCGTGCTTGCTGTCGGTGCCGCGCTGTGTGCAATCGCCTACCGGTTGATGATGCGTCTGGGACGGCTCCCCGTCGAGCGAAGGATCCTGGCATGAGGCTGGCCTGGTGGGGTGCGCTGTGCGGGACGGGAGCTTCGCTGGGGCTGCTGCTGGTGCTGTCCCGCGCGTTCTTGATCGGGCGGCCGCAGCCGGCCGACCGGGTGCTGCCCTATCTACGCGACCTGTCGCACCTGCCGCGGCGCCGCTATGCCGGCGAGCCGTCGACCGGTCCGACGGCGGCCTTTGCGGGGGTCTTCGGTCCGCTGCTGACTTCGGCGGGTCGGACGGTCGAGAGGGTGTTGGGCGGGTCAGCCAGCATCGCGATCCGGCTCCGCCGGGCCGGACTCGAGATCACGGTGCAGGAGTTCCGCATCGAACAAGTCCTCTGGGGTCTCGTCGCGTTCACGGTGTCCGGGGTGGTGGGTCTGCTTGAGGCGATGCGCAATCCCTCCGGTTCGGTGGGGTCCCTGCTGTTGTGCTTCGCGGCGGCTTGCGCCGGAGTGCTGCTGCGGGAGAACTACCTGACCTCGCAGGCTCGATCCAGGGAGCGTCGGATCCTGACGGAGTTCCCAGCCGTCGCTGAGTTGTTGGCTCTGGCTGTGGCCGCGGGGGAAGGGCCGGTGGCCGCCCTCGACCGCGTGGTTCAGCGAAGTGGCGGCGAGCTCAGCCGGGATCTTGCGCGGGTTCTCGGCGTGATCCGCACCGGTGAGCCGGTGGGGGTGGCTTTCGATCGGCTGGCTGCCGAGACCGGGCTGCCGCTGGTGGCGCGGTTCGCCCAAGGCATCGCGGTGGCTGTCGAGCGCGGCACCCCGCTCGCCGACGTACTGCACGCGCAGGCGGCCGATGTCCGTGAGGCCGGCCGACGCGAGTTGATCGAAGCGGCGGCGCGGAAGGAGGTCGCGATGATGATCCCGGTCGTCTTCCTGATCCTCCCGACCACTGTGTTGTTCGCGTTCTATCCGGGGTTGGTTGGGCTGAGCCTGACCGCTCCCTAAGGGCGCGGGTAGGGCATGCACATCAAGAGAAACACCGAAGAAGGGAAGAGGGAGATGACTGCATTGCGATTGGCGTTGTATCGGGCTCTGTTCGGTCGCGCGCATGATGAGCGGGGGGATGTTCCCGGGTGGGTCATGATCACGGTCATGACCGCCGCACTGGTAGGGGCGATCTGGGCGTTTGCCGGGGATCGGCTGCAGTCGATGTTGGAAGCGGCGCTGAACTCGGTCGGCGGGTAATGATCTCGCCGACTGGCCGACGGGTGACCGCACGGCAGTCGGCCCGTCACGGCCGGTGGACCCGCGACCGGTGGGCTAGCGACCGGTGGGCTCGTGACCGGGGGGCGCGCGGGTCCGCCGTTGTGGACTTCGTCCTCGTGCTCGTGGTCTTGATCCCGTTGGTGTTGGGGATCTTGCAGCTGGCGCTGGTCTTGCACGTGCGCAACACCTTGACCTCGGCTGCTTCGGAGGGGGCGCGGTACGCCGCGACCTACGACCGTGGCCCGGCCGATGGGGTGACGGCCACTCGGCGCGAGATCGATACGGCGTTGGCGGCGCGCTTCGCTCGTGACGTGAGTGCGGCCGCGGTGCGGGTCGAGGGTGTCCCCGGCATCGAGGTCACCGTGCGTGCCGAGGTGCCGCCGCTGGGGTTGTGGGGTCCGGGGGTGCCGCTGGTGGTCCGGGGGCATGCGATCGAGGAGCTGCGATGAGAGCGCCGTGGCCCGGCACAGGGCGGGGTGAGCGGGGCTCGGCTTTGATCGAGGTGACCTGGCTCGGGCTGCTCTTGTTGATCCCGCTGGTCTATGTGTTGTTGTCGGTGTTCGAGGTGCAACGGGGCGCCTTTGCGGTGAGCGCGGCCGCCCGTGCGGCGGGCCGGGCCTATGCGCTGGCCGATACCGATGCGGCGGGCCGTCGGGACGCCGAGGCGGTGGCTCGGGTGGCGCTGGCC
Source organism: Nocardioides sp. (assembly GCA_037046605.1). Classification (GTDB taxonomy): domain Bacteria; phylum Actinomycetota; class Actinomycetes; order Propionibacteriales; family Nocardioidaceae; genus Nocardioides. The sequence goes on along the minus strand of JBAOHF010000011.1, from coordinate 424,164 downwards.
GATCAAGGGTTGGAGGACGCTCCGGTGCAGTTGACGGTGCGGTGTCGACCTGATCCGCGGCGCTGTCATAGCGGTGGGGAGACGATCATCGTGACCGTGCGTTCGCAGGTCCGGTTGCCGCTGCTGCCTGAGGTGTTGGGCGGAGGTGCGCCGAGCTTCCGGCTGGACGCGACCCACCGGGTGCCCTACGGCGAGTACCGCGCGGGTGCCCGATGAGACGCGTGAGGGGACGCGCGATGCGGTGCCCAGCCGTCTACGCAACGGTGGCGGGCGCCCCGCGATCAGCGCGGCCAGGTGACGTTGTTGATTGTCGGTTTCGCGGTGATGCTCACGATGGCGGTCGCGGTGGTGGTGAACGCGTCGGCTGCCTATCTCCAGCGGCAGGGTTTGGCGACCTTGGCCGATGGGGCCGCCCTGGCGGGGGCTGATGGGGGTGCCCAGGGTGCGCAGGTCTACACCCAGGGGTTGGCGGGGGACCGAGCCCAGGTCACTGCGGCCGCGGCACGAGCAGCGGTCGCCACCTATCTCCAGGCCGCCGACGCGAGAGCGAGCTACCCCGGCCTGCGCGCCACGGTCACCGTGGTCGACGACCGGGTCCGCGTCGACATCCGCGCCCCGCTCGCCTTACCGCTGCGCTTCCCGGGCGCGCCGCAATCCACCCAGGTCCACGCCCACGGCGCGGCCTTCATCGCCCTGGTCCGATAACCCGGGAAAACGCCGGGCGACCGAAGGTGGGCGCCGCAACTCCAGTCGGCTGACCAGGCCTTAGTCGTCCGAGGCGACTGGCCGCGCGGCCACGGCAGACTCACCCCATGACGTTGCTTCAAGGCGCCCAGGAGTTCGGCGCGGTGCTGGACACCCTCCAGGTCGTGCTGGAGTACGTCGGCACGGTGGCGTTCGCGATCTCCGGGGCCCTGGTGGCTAGCCGAAAGGGGATGGACATCGGCGGGATGGTCAGCCTCGGGGCCATCGTGTCGGTCGGCGGCGGCACCACCCGGGACCTGTTGCTCGGGCGGAGCGTCTTCTGGGTCGAAGACCCCACGTTCTTGGCGTTGGGCGCCGGCACCGCGCTGCTGATCATCCCGGTCGCGCACCTGGCCGGCACCCGAGTCGCCCGCGCCTACCCGCTGATCCAGACCTTCGACGCGATCGGGCTGGCCCTCTTCGTCGTCACCAGCACCAGCATCGCCCTGTCGGCCGGCGCATCGGAGGTGTCCGCGGCCACGATCGGCGTGGTCGCGGGTATCGGTGGCGGCGTGATCCGCGACGTACTCGCGAACGAGGTGCCCCAAGTCTTGGTGGACCGGCGCCTCTACATCACCGCCGCGCTCGCGGGATCGATCGCCTACCTGGTCCTGCTCCGCTGGGAAGCCCCCGGAGTGGTCGCGGTGTGGGTGCCGATCGCGATCGTGCTCCTGCTGCGGCTGGCGTCGTTGCGCTTCGGCTACTCCCTGCCCGCAGTGCTCGTCGACCTCGAGAAGAGCCGTCGCACGGACGGCTGACCTGGCCGCGGATTCCCCGGGCGCGGCCGATGCGCACTGACCCGGAGGACTGGCAGGATGCCCGGATGAGCAGCGACGCCGATAGCACCCAGCCACTCGATCAATCGATGACGCCGTACGCCGACGCCGTACGCCGCTACGGAGAGGCCGACTACGTCCGGCTGCATGTGCCGGGTCACGGGGCCGATCCGGAGGGTCATCGCAAACTCATGGACTGGTTCGGCGAAGACATCATCCGTCGCGACATCCCACCGCTGATCGACGGCATCGACCAAGGGCCGAGCCCCACCCCGATCCAGCAGTCGGCTCGGCTCGCCGCGGAGGCCTGGGGGGCGGAGAAGACCTGGCTGCTCACCAATGGCTCGTCGAAGGGCAACCTGGTCACCTGCCTGGCGCTGACCAACTTGGGCTACGACATCGTCTGCCAGCGATCGATGCACTCCTCGGTCATGGACGGCATGGTGCTCGGCGGACTGACCGGCCGGTGGGTTCAGCCGCAGGTCGATGCCCGGCTCGGTGCGGCACACGGCGTAGTCCCCGAAGACCTGGCCGCGGCGCTGGACGCGAACCCGGACGCGATCGCCGCCTATGTCGTGACGCCCAGCTACTTCGGCGCGGTGGCGGACGTCGCTGCCATGGCCGAGGTCGCGCACTCGCGCGGCAAGCCGCTCGTGGTCGACGAGGCATGGGGTGCCCACTTCGGCTTCCACCCGGACCTGCCGACCAACGCCCTTCGGCTCGGCGCAGACGTGGTGATCTCCTCGGTGCACAAGCTCGGCGGCAGCCTGACGCAGTCGGGCATGTTGCACCTGGGCAAGGGCGCCTGGAGCGAGACGCTGCTGCCGTTGCTCAACCGCTCGTTCCGCTCGATGCAGTCGACCTCGGCCAACGCGTTGTTGATGACGTCGCTGGATCTGGTGCGTAGCGACCTGGCCACCGGTGCGGCGCGGATCGACCGGTCCCTGGACGCGGCAGAGCGGTTGCGTGCCGGGGTTCGTGCGGGTGGACGATTCGAGGAGCCCTCGGAGCGCTTCTTGTCCTCTCCCGACGTGATCGCGATCGATCCGCTGCGAGTTGTCATCGACACGCGAGCCGGCGGTATCACCGGCCATGAGGCCCGCTCGATCCTCTTCCACGACCATCAGGTGCACTTCGAGATGGCGACCGATTCCGCACTGGTGGCGGTCATCGGGGCGGGCGCCGCACCCGATGTGGACCGGATCCTCGAGGGCTTGCATGCGCTTCCGGACCGTGGCCTGACCGGGCCGGCGGAGATCCAGCTTCCCGAGCCCGGTCCGCAGCGCGTGCTGATGCGCGATGCCTACTTCGCCGACGCCGAGCTCGTCCCCTGGCAACAGGCCGTGGGTCGGGTGTCGGTGGACTCGCTGGCGGCGTACCCGCCTGGAATCCCGAACGTGCTGCCCGGCGAGGAGCTGACAACCGAGGTGGTGGAGTTCCTGCGGGCGACGGCAAACTCGCCCTTCGGTCATGTCCGCGGGGCAGCCGTCCCCGGCCTGGAGATGTTCCGCGTGGGCGAACGCCTCTGACCTGTGCCCCTTGAGGTAGTCCAGCGCGTTTCGGTCGCATATCCCGCCTCGGGGCGACCGGAACGCGCTGGACTATCGATGTTGGGCGACCGCCCGGGGGGACCGAGCGCCTGTTGGACGGACGTCCAGTAAATGAGTCGGATTGCAACCCTTGTGGAAGAAATAGCGGGGGCCTAGTGTGCCTGGAATTGCCAGGGGGAGGGCCCCGGCACAAGGGGAGGTACACATGGCGGGGATCCAGCCATCCACGCGCGGATCGGTGCCGCGCTCACTCGGGGAGCAACTGAAGCGGCGCAAGCCGATCGTCTTCAGCCAGCGCCACCACGAGGGCGAGGAGTTGGCGCGCAACCTGACGACGTTCCAGCTGACCATGTTCGGCGTCGGCGCCACCGTCGGCACCGGCATCTTCTTCGTGCTCGGCGAGGCGGTTCCGGAGGCCGGTCCGGCGGTGCTGGTCAGTTTCCTGATCGCTGGCCTCGCGGCGGGGCTCTCGGCGCTGTGCTACGCCGAGATGGCAAGCACGATCCCGGTCAGCGGCTCGACCTACTCCTACGCCTATCACACGATGGGCGAAGGCATGGCCGTGCTGATCGCCGGCTGCGTGTTGCTGGAGTACGGCGTCGCGACAGGCGCTGTCGCGGTGGGCTGGAGCAGCTACTTCAACGAACTGCTGCACTCGCTCTTCGGTCACCAACTGCCCACGGCCCTGTCGGTGTCACCGATTCCGGGCTCCGATGGCGTCGCGACGGGCGGCATCATCAATCTGCCGGCGGTCGTCTTGGTACTCCTCTGTGCATGCTGCTGCTGGTGCGAGGTGCGACCGAGTCGGCGAAGATCAACGCGATCATGGTGATGATCAAGTTGGGCGTGCTCGCCCTCTTCTCGGTGATCGCGCTGTCAGCGCCTGGGACTCCGACCACTTCAGCAACTTCTGGGCGGCTGGCTTCGCGGGGATCAGTGCCGCCGCGGGCACGATCTTCTTCTCCTTCATCGGCCTCGATGCGGTCGCGACAGCAGGCGAAGAGGTCAAGGACCCGCAGCGTGCGTTGCCGCGGGCGATCATTGCGGCGCTGACGATCGTTACGACGATCTATGTGGTCGTCGCCGTCGCCGGCATCGCCGCCAAGCCGGTCTCGTTCTTCTCCACCCCAGAGGCGGCGGAAGCGGGGCTCTCCCAGATCCTCAAGGACATCACCGGTAACGAGTTCTGGAGCACGGTGCTCGCCGCGGGTGCGGTGATCTCGATCTTCTCGGTGACCCTGGTCTCGCTCTACGGCCAGACCCGGATCCTGTTCGCCATCGGTCGCGACGGCATGGTCTCGCGCAAGTTCACCGAGGTGAGCGCCAAGACGATGACCCCGGTCTACAACACCATCGTCGTTGCGATCGTGGTGGCGTTGATCGGCGGCTTCGTCCCGTCCGACTACTTGTGGGACACCGTGTCCATCGGCACCCTGGTGGCCTTCTCCATGGTGGCGATCGGCGTGATCGTGCTACGTCAGCGGGAGCCAAATTTGGAGCGGCCCTTCAAGGTCCCGGGTTACCCGGTCACCCCGGTCCTGACGGTGCTGGCGTGCCTCTACATCCTCTGGGGACTGGCCGCCATCACCTGGGTGATCTTTGCGGTCTGGATCGCGATCGTTGCCCTCGCCTACCTCTTCTACGGGCGTAGCAATGCGGTGCTGAACAGCTATGTGGATCCCGAAGAGATCGCCGAGCCTGCGGGCCGCGCGGGTAACGACGAGGATCGCGCATGACCTTCCTTGTTGCCTTCAGTCCTCACAAACGGGATCAGGCGGCCGCGGAGCTGGCTTGTCACCTGGCCCGTTCCGAGGGCGACCAGGTCCATGCGGTGTCGGTCGTTCCACAGGGGTGGCCGACCGCTGTCGCCGGGGATACCGACCGGGAGTACGAAGTGTGGTCGGCCGAGCAGGGCGAGGCTGCGGCCGCCGAAGCGCTCGCGGCACTCTCGGCTCACCCGGAGGTGACGAGCACTGCATCCTGGGTCACCGGACGCTCGGTGCCCCAGGCGCTGCTCGGCCAGGCCGAACAGCTCGGGGCCAGCTTGATCGTGGTGGGGTCAGGGGACGACGGGCCGGAAGGGCGGATCACCGTCACTTCCAAGACCGATCGGCTCCTGCACTCCTCGCCGATCCCGGTGGCCGTGGCGCCGCGCGGCTTCCACGCCCCGTCGGGCAAGGTCGCCCGAGTCACCTTGGGCTTCCGAGGCGATGACGAGACCTGGGCGCTGCTGGATCGGGTCGCGGAGATCGCCAAGCGGGTGGGTGCCAGCGTTCGCCTGGTCACCTTCGCGGTGCGCTCCCCGATGATGATTCCCCCGGTGGTCTCCCGCGGCGAGGACCAGGTGCATGCCCAATGGCAGCGGCAGGCGTCCGAGGCACTCGCGGAGGCATCGGACCACTTGCGTGGTTTGGGGTTCGCCGAGGACCAGGTCGCGACCCAGGTCGCGGCTGGCGGCTCCTGGGCTAGCGCCGTGGACCAGGTGGGCTGGCGCGAGGACGACTTGCTCGTCGTCGGCTCGTCCTCGACCCATCGGTTGGCCCAGGTCTTCCTGGGATCCTCGGCCACCAAGATCGTGCGGCACTGCCCGGCGCCCGTGATCGTCGTACCGGCGGGTGCTTGACCTGACCCAAGCCGAGGTAGTCCAGCGCGTTTCGGTCGCATATCCCGCCTCGGGGCGACCAGAACGCGCTGGACTATCGAAGTTGGGGGGCTGAGATCAGGGTGCGAGAGGGCATGGGAGGGTGAGCGCGTGCGAGCGCTGCCAACCTACGATCAAGCGCGGATGCTCCCGCAGGCATTGGCCAGGACCGTCACCGAAGCCAACGCCGACGCCAACGGGCATATGAACGTGCGCCACTACGTCGGGATCTTCGATGACGCCGAGTGGGCGTACTACGACGGCATGGGCATGGGGTACGCCGCCGCTCAGGAGGGCACCGGCGGGATCTTCATGCTCGAGCAGCACCTCACCTATCGCCGCGAGGTGCTCGTGGGTGAGGAGACCTCGGTGCACGTGCGCATGTTGGCGCGCACCGACAAGGTGTTGCACTCGATCGCCTACCTGCTCAACCACACCCGCCACGAGGTCGCGGCGGCGATGGAGGGCTTGGAGTGCTGGGTCGACTACGACACACGACGGATCAGCCCGTTCCCGCGTCAAGGCGCCGTGGCCCTCGACGAGTTGATCGCCGAAGCGGCCGCGCTCGACTGGGTGCCGGAGCTCTCCGGTGCGCTCACGCTCGCCAAATCGAGGCCCGGAGCAGCAGCCGAGTAGCCTGCGGGGGTGGCTGGCACCGACTTCGACGCAGAGATCAAGCAGCTCCAAGCGACCATGCGCACCATCGAGCAGGTCCTGGATCTGAACGCGATGCGTGCCGAGATCGCCGACCTTGGCGAACAGGTGGCCGCTCCCGACCTCTGGGACAACCAGGAGAACGCTCAGCGCGTCACCGGCCGACTCTCCGTCCTCAACGGCGAACTCGACCGCTTCACCGAACTCAACGGCCGCGTCGAGGATCTCGTCGTGCTCGTCGAGTTGGCCCAGGAGGAGGACGACGCCGACACCTTGGCCGAGGCCGATACCGACCTCGGCCGGATTCGCAAGGCCGTCGAGGCGCTCGAGGTGCGCACGTTGCTCTCCGGTGAATACGACTCCCGCGAGGCCCTGGTCACGATCCGATCCGGCGCCGGTGGGGTCGATGCGGCCGACTTCGCCGAGATGCTGATGCGGATGTACGTCCGCTGGGCCGAGCAGCACAACTACCCCGTGGAGGTTTTCGACACCTCCTACGCCGAAGAGGCCGGCCTCAAGTCCGCCACCTTCGCGATCCATGCGCCCTACGCCTACGGCACGCTCAGTGTCGAGGCCGGCACCCACCGCTTGGTGCGGATCAGCCCGTTCGACAACCAGGGTCGGCGGCAGACCTCGTTCGCCGCGGTCGAAGTGGTGCCGGTGCTGGAGCAGACCGATGAGATCGACATCCCCGAAGAGGAGATCCGGGTCGACGTCTACCGCTCCTCGGGGCCGGGTGGACAGAGCGTGAACACCACCGACTCCGCCGTACGCCTCACCCATATTCCGACCGGCACCGTGGTCAGCTGCCAGAACGAGAAGTCGCAGCTGCAGAACAAGGCCTCGGCGATGGTGATCCTCAAGGCCAAGCTGCTCGCGATCAAGAAGGCCGAGGAGCAGGCGCACCTCAAGGAGTTGAAGGGCGACGTCGCGGCCAGCTGGGGCGACCAGATGCGCAACTACGTGCTCAACCCCTACCAGATCGTCAAGGATCTACGCACCGGCTACGAGACCGGCAACCCGACGGCGGTCTTCGACGGCGATCTCGACGGCTTCATGGAAGCCGGGATCCGCTGGCGCCGTGGCGCCGAGCGCGCGGCGGGCTAGGCGCCTCGCTTTTCGGCCGCTCTTTTCGGCCGCGATATTCGGCGATCTCTATTCCGCTGCGGCCTGAGCGACCGCGACGCACCACCGGCCGGTTTCGTCGAGGATCTTCGGTCCCGGCAGCGCGCGTTCGAGGGTGCACGTGAGCCAGGCGTCCCCGAAGAGTCCGGCAAACCACAAGGTGGGTTTCGCTTGGTCCCCGCATGCCAGCGCCACCGACGGCTGGCCGAAGGCAGGCGCGTCGGGCAGCAGGACGCAGCGTTTCATGCCGGACAAGGCTCCGATCGCCTCTTGAGCCCGTGATGCGCTGACCGGTGGAGCGAAGACCCACGCGCGCGCGGTGGCTTCCGGCGTACCGAAGACGCAGCCGTATTCGTGGCTCAGGTCGACCAGCTCGGACTCCAGTTGGGTGGGGACTCCGCTGACGTAGTGGCTGGTCTTCTCCGCTGCCGCGCCGAGGGCACGAGTGACCGCCTCCTCGGCGATGCGCTCACAGAACTCGCCGCGGGCGACGGTCATCTGGTCGGTGGCGAACGAAGCCAACGGCGTGCTGGGTGCCTCGGTCGGCGGGTTGCCGCCGCCGGTGCACGCCACCAGCAGGGGGAGTACGCCGGCCAGTAGCGCGAGCACGCGCCGGATTCGATGCCGCGCCGAGGGATCGGCCTGCCCCCATTGGCGAGGCGAATGGCGGCGGAGCATGACGAGAGAGTAGTCGGCGCGCGGTGCCCTAGACGGTGACCGGCGCGGGAGCCGGCATCACGGCGTGCCGGAATCTCGATCGGGGTGCGCCAGTACTCGCTGCCGGGTGTCGGGTGGCTTTTCGGTCGCTGTCTTTGGCTGGTTACCGGAGGCGTGCTTCCGCGGCGGGCACTGCTGCCGGCTTTCGGGCGGATTTCGGCGGCACTTCTCTGAATTCTTTACCTTCCAGGCCTTGACCCCATACTCGAACACCTGTTTGAATTAGGTATTGGGATAAGCCACTCACTCGGGGAGGGGGAAGTCATGTCGACCGCTCGCTGATGCCGCGGTGCTGGACCTGCACCCCGACGCCACCCACCCCGTCACCCTCGCCCTCGGTGTCGTGCACCAGCGCGCTCGACGGACTCCCCGGCGAACTGCCTGCGATGGCGTCGGGTGACTACCGGGCTGCGGTGGTCGAGGCCGAGCGGGCGATCCGGCGGTTGGATGCGGTCAAGCTCCGGCTGGTGGCCGCAGCGGACGCGGTCGATGTGTCTCGTGAGGCCGGTCTGCCGGATACGACGGCGTGGCTGGCGAAGAACACCCACGCCACCGGTGCTCGTCAGCTTCGCGGCAGGTCGCACTCGCCCAGGACCTCGAGGTGTTGCCGGCGACCCGGTCCGCGATGGACACCGGGGCCGTGTCGGTCGAGCACGCCCGAGTGATCGCCCGCACCCACGACCAACTCCCCGACCAGCCTCAGCGCCGAGCAGATCGTGGCAGTGGAAGAGAAGCTGCTGGCCTGGGCCCACGACACTGGACCCAGCCGCGTTAGGACCGCAGATCCCGTCAGGTGCTGCACGACATCACCAGCCACGGTGGAAGCCGAAGCCCATCACGCCGACGTCCTCACGACCGAAGAACGTGCGGCACTCGCGAAGACCCGGCTGACCTTGCACGACAACCACGACGGCACCATCTCTGGACACTTCACCGTCCCCACCCTCGCTGGGGAACATCTTGAACAAGGTCCTCCAACAACTCACCGCCCCTCGGCAGAGCCCGAAGCCCGGTGCCTCCGACGCGCAAGGCGGACCGCTCGACGGCGAAGCATGACCCTGCTCACCAGCGGGGGCTGGCGTTCCTCGAACTCCTCGAGCACCTACCCACCGACCGGCTCCACGGCAAAGTCGCCGCCACCATCGTCATCACCCTCCAGCACAAGCAGTTGGTGCAGGACCTGGCGGCTGCCGGAGTCGATACCGGACTTGAGACCTCCCCCGGAGATGCCCGCCGGATCGCCTGCAACGCAGGCATCCTCCCGGCGATCCTCAACGGTCAATCCCTCCCCCTCGACCTCGGTAGGTCGAAAAGGCTGTTCACCGAAGCACAAAGGACCGCGCTCGCCACCCGGCACGCCACCTGCGCCGCCGACGGATGCCGACAGGCCGTACGCATGGTGCGAGTTGCACCACGCCGACCCCTGGGCACACCGGAGGACCCACCGACCTCGCGAAAGCGATCCCCCTCTGCGGATGGCACCACCGCCGCATCCACGACCCCGCACTACCAACACGACCGGTTGCCCGACGGCACCCTCAGATTCCACCGCAGGACATGAACCGGCGAGGGATCCCGCCTCTCGACGGCGAGGGATTCACTCTCACGCCGCGCGGTCGCGTACCGTCGATCGGGTGATTCGGTTCGAAAAGGTCACCAAGACTTACCCGGGGCAAGACCACTCGGCCCTCGATCAGGTGTCGGTGGATCTGGAAAAAGGTGAGTTCGCCTTCCTGGTGGGAGCCAGCGGGTCGGGCAAGTCCACGTTCTTGCGGTTGGTGCTGCGCGAGACGCGGCCCACGAGCGGGCGTGTCTATGTCGCGGGCAAGGAGATCAACCGGCTGGCCGGCTGGAAGGTGCCGCGGCTGCGTCGGCAGATCGGGACCGTGTTCCAAGACTTCCGGTTGCTGCCCAACAAGACGGTCTCGGAGAACGTCGCCTTCGCCTTGCAGGTGATCGGCAAGCCCAAGTCCCAGATCCGCAAGACGGTTCCGGAGATCCTGGAGCTGGTCGGCCTCGACACCAAGGCAGATCGACTGCCGCATGAACTCTCGGGTGGTGAGCAACAGCGGGTGGCGATCGCCCGCGCGGTGGTCAATCGCCCGATGATCCTGATAGCCGACGAGCCCACCGGAAACCTCGACCCCGGCACCTCGCAGGGGATCATGCAGTTGCTGGAGCGGATCAACCAGGCAACCCAGGCCACCGTCCTGATGGCGACCCACGACGCGAGCATCGTGGACTCGATGCGCAAGCGGGTGATCGAGCTCGTCGACGGCCAGCTCGTGCGCGACCAGGCCGAAGGCGCCTACGAGTTGCCCAACTACTGATCCGAGACCGACCGAGACCCGGCTCCCCGACTCCTCAGAAAGCCACCCCCATGCAGTTGCGATATGTCTTCTCCGAGCTTCGACAGGGCTTGCGCCGCAACCTGTCGATGCACGTTGCCGTGGTGCTGACCCTGTTCGTGTCGCTGACGTTGGTCGGCCTCGGGTTCATGCTCAACAAGCAGGCAGACCGGGCCGCCGAGCAGTGGGGCAGCCAGCTCGAGATCACCGTGTGGCTCTGCAAGGCCGACGACGACGTACCGTCCTGCGCCGGTGAGGTCACCCAGGCCCAGAAGGACGCCATCGAACAAGTGATCAACGACAACCCCGAGGTCGCAGGCTTCCGATACGAGTCGGCCGAGGTGGCCTTCGAGAAAGTCAAGGACCTGCTCGGCGAGGACAAGTTCGTCGGCGCAAACCCTGCCGCCACCGTGGACGCGATGCCGCAGTCCTACTGGATCGAACTCAAGAACCCGAGCAAGTACGAAGGGATCACCAGCGCCCTCATCGGCCTCGACGGGGTCTCGGGGATCCGCGATATGCGCGATGCCCTTGAGCCGATCTACCAGATCATCAACTACATGACCGTGGGCGCGCTGTTCATCGCGTTCTTCCTCGTCTTCGCTGCCCTCCTCCTGGTGGGCAACACCATCCGCCTCGCGGCCTTCGCGCGTCGCAAGGAGATCGGCATCATGCGGCTCGTGGGTGCGTCCGGGCTCTACATCGCCCTGCCGTTCTTGATGGAGGCAGTGGTGACCGCGCTGATCAGCGTGGTGCTGGCCGGAGGAGCGTTGGCGGCGTTCTACTACTTCGGCATCGCCGGTGTGCTCAAGGACAACCTGGAGTTCATCCCGTGGGTCGGACAGCCCGAACTCCTCGACGTACTCCTCGTGGTGGCCGGCCTCGGTCCGGCGCTCACCGTGCTCCCGACACTCGTGTTGACGAGCAAATACCTCAAAGTCTGAGTCCGCTCGGTTACCGTCGAAGGGTTCACTTCCCCGAACTCAAGGGCAACCGGTGCGCTACTTCCCCCGTGCCGGCCGCCGTCGCGACGTGGCTTGGGCCGCGCTCGCTTCGCTCGGCCTGCTTTCGCTGCTGCTGATCAGCCTGCTCCCGATCGGCGCGACCCCTGGTGCGCGAGCCGAGGACGACCTCGACCACCGCGCCGAACTCGTGCAGGATCAACTCGCTCAGGCCGAAGAGGCCCTTGAGGGCTCGAGTCAGCGCGCTCGCCAGGCCGCCAGTGCCTTGGCCTCGGCTGAGGAGAAGCTTTCCGCGGCGCGGTTGCGTCTCTCCGACGCCCAGGCGCAGCTGGCCGAAGCTCGCCACCGCGACGCGGTGATGCGGGAGCGGCTCAAGCGCGCCGAGGATCGCCTAGCCCAAGCCCGCGCGGAGTTGGAAGCGGCCAAGCTCCAACTCGAGCAGCAACGGGTCTCGGTACGCTCGCTGGTCACCGACATCTACACCCAAGGTGATCCCGACATTCTGGCCTTCTCGGCCCTGCTGCGCTCGCAGACCCCGGCCGATCTGACCCGTCAGCTCGAACTACGCAACGGCGTGGTGAGCGCCGAGACCGGGGATCTTCGAGACCTCGCGACGCTCGAGATCGGGCTGCAGTTGCGGGAGAACGCCGTCGAGCAGGCCACCGACAGGGTCGCCGGGCTGCGAAAGGCGGCCGCGCGCAACCTGACCCGGATGACCCAACTCGCGGAAGCCGCGCAACAAGCCAAGGACGCCGTTTCCACGCTGGTCGGCGAGCGTCTCCGGGCCAGTGACGCTGCCGCCGCGGCCCGGAAGGCCGATGCCCGGCGTCTCGCCGAAGCTCGGGCCGAGGATCGGCGCGTCAAGGCGCTTCTGCGTGAACGCGCTCGGCAGGCTGCGCTCGCCGCCCAGCAGAACGGCGAGACCAGGGGTGACAGCGACGGATTCCTGTCCTACCCGGTCAGCGGGCGGATCACCTCGCCCTTCGGCTATCGGCATCACCCGATCTACGGCTACTGGGGGCTGCACGACGGCGTCGACTTCGCAGATGGGTGCGGCACCGCGATGCGTGCCCCCGCCGACGGGACGGTCGTCTCGCGCTACTGGAGCAACAGCTACGGCAACCGGTTGATCATCGACCACGGCTATGTGGCCGGCCACGGATTGGCCACCATCCTCAACCACGCGACCAGCTACACGGTGGGTGCGGGGGAGAAGGTCAAACGCGGCCAAGTAGTCGGTTACGTCGGCAGTACCGGCTGGTCGACGGGGTGCCATCTGCACTTCACGGTGATGCAGGATGGCAATCCGGTCGATCCGATGACCTGGCTCTAACTAAGGTGTGCGGGTGAGGGAGAAGGGGCGCAAGCTGATTGCGCAGAACAAGAAGGCGCGTCACGACTATCACATCGAGGACACCTGGGAGGCCGGACTGGTCCTCCAGGGCACCGAGGTGAAGTCGTTGCGAGCGGGCCGAGCCTCCCTCGCCGACGGCTTCGCCGAGATCGAGAACGACGAAGCCTGGCTGCTCGGCGTACACATCCCGGAGTACAGCCAAGGCACGTGGACCAACCATTCCGCGCGCCGCAAGCGCAAGCTCTTGCTCAACCGAGCCGAGATCACCAAGATCGAACGCAAGATCGGCGACAAGGGCTACACGCTGGTTCCGTTGTCGCTCTACTTCAAAGACGGTCGCGCCAAGGTCGAGATCGCGCTGGCCAAGGGCAAGAAGTCGTGGGACAAGCGGCACGCGCTCGCCGAGCGGCAGGCCAACCGTGAGAAGGAACAAGATCTCGGGCGTCGACTCAAGGGGATGGATTGATGGCTACGACCGAGGGCACTCACTTCGCACAGATCGCCGAAGAGCGTCGCGCGCTCGCCCACGTGCTGCGTTCGTTGACTCCTGAGCAGGAGGCGACCCAAAGCTTGTGCGGCGCCTGGACTGTGCACGACGTGATCGCGCACCTCGTGGTGCCACTGGTGACACGCACGCCGGACCTGGTGCGGGCTCTGGTGGCTGGCCGATTCAACTTCAACGGCATGAATCAGGCGCTGGTGCGGCAGCAGTCCGGACGGACCCTCGACGACCTGCTCGACGAGTTGGACCGCAGGGCCACCAGCAAGTTCACCCCGCCCGGCCACGACTCGCAGGCGCCATTGACCGATGTGAAGGTGCACGGCTTGGACATCACGGTGCCGCTGGGGCTGGACCTCGGTCGCCCGGCCGACACCTGGATTCCGGTGCTCGCGTTCCTCACCTCCCCGCGCGCTGAACGCGGGTTCGTACGTCGCGACCGTCCCGCTCTGCGCCTGGTCGCGAGCGACACCGACTTCGCCTGGGGGGATGGACCCGAGGTGACCGGGCCGGCCACTGCCCTAACGGCCGCGCTCACCGGGCGTGGGGCGCTCGATCACCAGCTCAGTGGTGAGGGTCTGCCCGCACTGCTGAGCTGGCAGCGCCGCGGCTGACCCGACCGTTGGCAACTGCGTCGCGTTGCACTGGCTGGGTCACCTACACTGGACCGGTGCCGTCCGTGAGGCGTGCATAAGTGACAACTCAAGAGGGGCTGATCGGTTTCGACTTGGGACGTTAGTTCCAGGAGAAGCGGGTCGAGGAGCCAGCGACATCTCGTAAACGACCGCTGGAAAACCATAAGTGCCAACGCTAAGCGCACTGACTTCGCTCTCGCCGCCTGAGCGGTGACCGAAGGGTCTGACCGGGTAAACGCCTTCGGCCCGGACCCAGGCCTCATTTAGAAGGCTTGCTGCCCACCCGGGCCACCGGGGGTGGGCGGGACTTTTCGGTGGCTGAGTCCGTCGGCGACGTGTCAGTGCGAGCGCCGGGCCTGAGAAAACGACATCGCTGACTGCACCCGGAGAAGACCTGGTTCGACGCTCGAGGACGCGGGTTCGATTCCCGCCAGCTCCACTGTCGACGCACACGAATGCGGAACAAACACCACCTTCCGGCTCCCGCCCCCGCGGGGCGAGTCTGTCGCCTGGGGTGTTTGTTCCGCATTCGTGCTTGCGGCGCGTGTGCTTTGTCGGGCGAGCGCATCGGCCTCTGGTTGGCCGGGCCAGCACGAAGGCCGCCGCAGAGCCCGCCTGCCGCGGGGTTGGCGGTGCTGTGCGAGCCGCAGACGACTCGCACAGACCCCGTAATGGGCGCTCTGGACACGCTTGAAAGCACTCAGGTGTACGCCAACAGTGGCTCGCCGTGCGGGAGGACGACGTTCGCAGCGAGGATGGCTCGAGGGGCACCAGAACTCCACCCTGTCGACCGACTTCTGCTGCTTCTCGTCCTTCTTCTACTACGGTCCCCGGGACGCTGACGCGGGCGCACGGGAAGACAAGATCTAGGCTCGCCGTACCAGCCACGGCAGGAGCGTCCGTTATGCGACAGGTGGAACTCGCCGACATCCAGGGTGTCCGCTGGCTGCCTGAAGACCCGTCAGGCGTCGGAGCACTCGTACTCGCGGGCTCCAGCGGACGGGTGGACTCAGCCCGCGCCGAACTTCTCGCTCTCAACGGCGCGGTGGCGGAATCCATCCAGTGGTTCGGCGGTGAAGGCCAGCACGACGGTCCGTGGGAGATACCTCTGGAACTCTTCATCAACCGCGTCGCAGGCCTGGCTGGAGACTGCGACCGGGTCGTGGTCGTCGGCGCGTCCTTCGGTGCGGAGGCGGCCCTTCTCACTGGCGCGCACAGCACGGACGTCGCAGCCGTAGTCGCCTTCGCTCCAACAGACCTCGTGTGGGCCGGAGTGCGCGGAGACGGCGGCGTGACATCGCACTGGACGCTCGACGGCGTGCCAGTGAGCTACATGCCGTTCAACGAGACGTGGGAGTCGGACGACGACATCCCAGCCTTCGTCGGGCTCTACGAGTCGAGCCGCAAGCGCTTCCCGGAGCGGCTCGACTCCGCCACCATCCCGGTCGAGCGCATCGACCAGGTCGTGCTGGTCGCCGGAGGAGGCGACCAGGTATGGCCCTCGCTGGCGATGGCCGAGGCCATCAGTGCTCGACGCGCAGAGCATGGCTTGAACACCGTGCTCGTGACCGACCCCGAGGCCGGGCACCGGACGATCCTGCCCGGCGAGCCGGTCGTGACCGGCGGCATGAACATGCGTCGTGGAGGCACCGACCTCTCGGACCGACGGCTGGGCGCTGCCGCGTGGCCGCACATCGCGAGGCTGCTCCAGCGCACCTGAAATGTCTCCCGGTGAACCGCCGGGGACACCCAACCAAGAAGGCAGTCCTACTCGCGACGCACACGAAAGCGGCGCGGACTAGCGCCGGTCGGCCTGACCATGCCACGACCCACGACCCAGGTCCCTTACGCTGAGCGCGTGATCTCGTTTCTGGTGGTCGGGTTGGCGCTCGGCGTCCTCGCGCGGGCGGTGCGCAGTGGGCCGGGGCGGCCGCAGGTGATGGCGACGTTGCCGGTGTCCGTGATCGCCGCCTTGATCGGCGGGGTGGCGGCCAACTGGTTGCGCGGTGAGCCACTCGCGGACGCGTCGTTCTTCAGCTTGATGATCGCGACGGTGGCCGCGTTGGCGGCCATCGGCGTCCTTGAGCTCACCCACTCTCCGGAGCGCTGAGCCAAGCCGAGGTCAACCGACCCGGGTGCCGGCCCTTCCGGCGACGATGTCGGCGATGTCGGCCAAGGAGCCGATCGCCGCGACCTTTCCGGTACGACGAGCGAACCGCGCCGCGGCTTGCACCTTCGGGCCCATCGAGCCGGCCGCCAGTTCCATCGCCTCAGCTTCCTCGACGCCCAGTTGGGAGATCTTCGCCTTCTCGGGGGTGCCCCAACCGGTGTAGACGCCGTCGACATCGGTCGCGATGACCAGGAGATCCGCGCCGATCTCCTCGGCCAGCAGCGCCGAGGCAAGGTCCTTGTCGATCACCGCCTCGACCCCTTGCAGGTTGCCGTCCGCGTCGAACATGGTCGGGATGCCGCCTCCGCCCGCGCAGATCACGATCGTGCCGGTCTCCAGCAGTTGCCGGATCGGCCGAATCTCGAAGATCCGCTGCGGCTCCGGACTAGCCACCACCCGGCGGAAGTGCTCACCGTCGGGAGCGATCGCCCACCCCTTCTCCGCGGCCAGCCGCTCGGCGGTCTCCCGGTCGTAGATCGGGCCGATCGGCTTGGTCGGATGGGAGAAGGCCGGATCGGCGGCCGACACTTCGATCTGGGTCAGCAGGGTCGCCATCGGCACGTCGGGCGGAAGCAGATTGCCCAACTCCTGCTCGATCATGTAGCCGATCATCGCCTCGGTCTCCGCTCCGAGAACGTCCAAGGGGTACGGCGTCACGTCGGCGTACGCCGCCGCCTGCAAGGCCAGCAACCCGACCTGCGGGCCGTTCCCGTGGGCGATCACGACCTCGTTGCCGAGTGCCACGGTCGCGATCCGTTCGCACGCGGTGCGCACGTTGGCCCGTTGGTTGTCTGCAGTCATCGGTTGGCCGCGCTGCAACAAGGCGTTGCCACCCAGGGCGATCACGATCCGCATGACCCGATCCCCGCTCAGGAGAGGGCGGCCACGAGGACCGCCTTGATCGTGTGCATCCGGTTCTCGGCCTGCTCGAAGGCGATGTTGGCCGGGGATTCGAAGACGTCCTCGGTCACCTCGATGCCGTTGGCCAGGTGCGGGTACTGCGCCGCGATCTGGGCACCCACCTTGGTCTCGGAGTTGTGGAAGGCCGGCAGGCAGTGCATGAACCTCACCCGCGGGTTGCCGGCAGCCGCCATCAGGTCGGGGTTGACCTGGTAGGGGAGCAGCATCTCGATCCGCTCACCCCAGGTCTCGATCGGCTCACCCATGGAGACCCAGACGTCGGTATGGATGAAGTCCACCCCCGCCACCGCCTCGCGCGGGTCGTCGGTGACGGTGACGTGGGCACCCGACTCCGCGGCGAAACCCCGGCACAACTCGATGTGCTCGGCACTGGGCCACAAAGCCTTAGGGGCGCCGATCCGCACGTCCATGCCCAACTTGGCGCCGACCAGCAGCAACGAGTTGGCCACGTTGTTGCGGCCGTCCCCGACGAAGGCGTAGGAGATCTGATGCAGCGGCTTGCTGGAGTGCTCGGTCATGGTGAGGACGTCGGCCAGCATCTGGGTGGGGTGGAACTCATCGGTGAGCCCGTTGAAGACCGGCACGCCGGCGAACTCGGCCAGTTCCTCCACGGTGTGCTGGGAAGAGCCGCGGTATTCGATCGCGTCGTACATCCGGCCCAACACTCGTGCGGTGTCCTTCATCGACTCCTTGTGGCCGATCTGTGAGGAGGCCGGGTCGATATAGGTGACGTGCGCGCCCTCGTCGTAGGCCGCCACCTCGAAGGCGCAGCGGGTCCGCGTTGAGGTCTTCTCGAAGATCAGCGCGATGTTCTTCCCTTCCAGCGTGCGTCGCTGGATGCCGGAGTACTTCGCGCGCTTCAGGTCGCGCGACAGGTCCAGCAGGTAATGCAGATCCCGCTCGCTGTGATGGACCAGGGAGAGCAAGCTGCGGTTGTGGTTGTTGAAGGGCATGACGAGACTCCTTTGTCTGATCGCCGGATGGTGGAAGCGGGTTAGTAGAGCGGGTCGCGCAGGATCGGGCAGGTCATGCAGCGGCCGCCGCCGCGACCCCTGCCCAGTTCGCTCGCATCGATCGTGATCACCTCGATGCCAGCCTTGCGAAGGGCGGTGTTGGTCGAGGTGTTGCGGTCGTAACCGATGACCACGCCCGGGGAGAGCGCGACCACGTTGTTGCCGTCGTCCCACTGCTCGCGCTGGGCGCCGTAGAGGTCGCCGCCGGTGGTGACCACGTGGAAGTCGACGCCGAGCGCCTTTCCGATGGTGGCGACGAGTCCCTGCGACTCCCGGATGATTTCCAGGCTGCCGTCGTCGGCTGGTCGCAGGCTGAAGGGGACGATCGAGTCCACCACCGGACTGAACGCCGTCACGACGTCGGCATCGCAGAAGGTGAAGACCGTGTCGAGGTGCATCGCGGCACGGCTACGGGGCAGGCTGGCGATGATCACCTGCTCGGCCGCACCCGCCGCGAAAAGGTTGCGGGCGACCTGCGTGATGGCTTGGTACGACGTCCGCTCACCCATGCCGATCACGACCACGCCGCGCCCCACCGGCATCACGTCGCCCCCCTCCAAGGTGGCGAAACCGTGATCGGTCGCCGCGTCGGCATCGCCGAACCACACTTGGAACCGACTGTCCGCGAAGGTCTCGTGGAATCGGTAGACCGCGGTGGTGAGCATGGTCTCCTGGCGGCGCACCGGCCAGTACATCGGGTTGAGGGTGACGCCCCCGAAGATCCAGGAGGTGTTGTCGCGCATGAACTGGGTGTTGGGCAGAGGCCGCAGCACGAAGCCCGGACGATCAAGCTCCAACAGCGCTTTCAGCAGCGGTCCGCCAACCTCGGCCGGGACATCGGGGTAGCTGATGCCGCCGATGAGGTATTCGGCGAGTTGGGTGGGCTCCATCTCATCGAGCCACGCGCGCACCGGCTCAGTGAGTCCGACCCCGATATAGGCATCGGTGATCTTGCGGTCCAGGATCCAAGCCCGGCCCTCGGGTTTGGCCACCACTTCGGTCAGCAGATCGTGGAGTTCGAGCACCTCGATATCGCGCTCGCGCATCTTCGAGACGAAGTCGAAGTGGTCGCGCTTGGCCTGTTGCACCCAGAGCACGTCGTCGTAGAGAAGTTGAGCCGCGGTGTCGGGGGTGAGCCGCAGATGGGCCAAGCCCGGCGAGCAGACCAGCACCTTGCGCAGCCGTCCTGCCTCCGACCACACTCCGACGCCACCAGCGGACTGCCCTCCCGCGTCCGGAGCCTCCTCGGGGGCCGTCACGCGAGGACCCGTCGAAGGTCCGGGGTGGTGGGGTGTGGCGTCATGGTGACCCCCGATTCTCTTGTTGCGGGTGAGCGCTTGTCGCTCACCTCGAGCCTAGGAAGCGCCGACGGCCTCGGCGAGGGCCTTTCGGCCTGAGGGGCGGGGAGTCGCACCACGACCGTCACCGCGGGACCGCCAGCGCGGCGCGCACGAGTTGAGCCCACTGCTCGGCCTCTCCGTCGGCGTACTTCACCCGCGGCCAGAAGAAGCCTCGCAGACCGTCCCCCTTGGTCCGCGGAACGACGTGGACGTGCAGGTGCGGCACCGACTGGCTCACGGTGTTGTTCATGGCCACGAAACTGCCTTGGGCGCCCAGGCCGTCGCGCACAGCGCGAGCCACGTGCTGGGCGGCGAGTAGGAGGGGAGCGGCCAGATCGGTGGGCAGTTCGGTCAAGGTGTCGATATGGCGGCGAGGCACCAACAAGACGTGGCCTTTGAAGACCGGCCGCACATCGAGGAAGCCCATCACCGCGGGGTCCTCGTAGACCACGTGGGCGGGTTCGTCTCCGGCCACGATCCGGCAGAAGAGGCAGCCGGCACGGCTGGACGGCTCGACCGAGGCGGCTTCCATCCGGCCACTCTAGGGGGCCGTCGAGCCAGGACAGGGAAGGCTGCTAGGGGAGGCTGTCGGCCCCTGACTGGGCTCTGTCATCCGAGCGCGCCAAGGCACCCGGGCATCGTCCCGAGTTTCCGACTCGGTGGTGATGACCTTGTTGAGGTAGCCGGCCGAGTGCAGGATGCCTTGCGTGCGCCGCCTTCTGGCTTACCTAGTCCTGGGACCAGTGGTCCTGCTGGGTGAATTGGCGGCGCATCAGCTGGGCTATCGCATTGCTGCGAACGGACACGTCCACGAACACTTGGCGGAGACCGGACACGCCTACCTTCACGAAGCGGGCGGTCTGATCGGCGTCCTTTTCGCCGTGATGTCGATCGCGGTGATGGCCGATGCCCTTTGCCTGAGCCGGCGAACCGAACCTCCGCTCTGGCGGCTGGCTGCGTTGGCGCCCGCCACCTTCCTCACCCAGGAGACGCTGGAGGCCTGGAGCGTCGATGCGGCCTCAGTCGGTGACCGCTATGTCGACCCGGCGTTCTTGGCCGGCATGACGCTGCAGGTGCCGATTGCGCTGGTGTGCCTGATGCTGGCGAGCCTGCTCTGCAGAAGTGCGCGAGAAGCCGTGGCGGGAGTGCTCGCCATCGGACAGGTTCGCCCGCCAGGCGAGACGGCGTGGCCATCACACCTTGGCCCCGTTGCCGATCGGGTGAGGCGGCCGCGTGTATCTGACTGTGGTGTTGGCGTCCGTGGGCCGCCGGTTGCCCCGGTCGGCCTCACCTGACGACCGCTGGCACCGCCTCGAGGAGGTGGGGTCGGCGTCTTGTCGACTCCCACGCACTCCTACTTCTTAAGGATCCCTATGACCACCTACAAACGCGCCCGCGCGCTCGCGCTCGGGCCGATCATCGCCATCCCGCTGCTCCTCTCCGCCTGTGCGCCTAGTGCCCCTCAGCCTTCGGCAGACCCGCCGACCTCATCTGCGGGTGCACCGTTGGACCAGCGACTCCGCCTGGTGACGGATTTCGTGAACGACACCTTCCCCAACCCGGCACCGGACTACGTCGAGATCTCTTACGGCAACGGCGAGATGCTTCTCAAACCTCAGCTCGGGGATCCCTCCCCCTGGCTGGCGAAGTCGGTTGAAGCAAACTCCGATACCGAGTGGGTGATCACTCTGAACGAGGGCATCACCTTCCAGAACGGCAAGCCGCTCGACGCGGCCGCCCTCAAGCGGTGGTTCGATTACGAGTTCGAGAACGATCCTGCGGCAAAGGGGGCGTTGGGCGATCCGACGGCGGTAACGGTCACCGATGACCTGACCGTCACAGTGACGCTGCCCCGGCTCTTCACGCCGTTCAAGAACTCCCTGTCCAACTACATCTTTGCGGTCTACGACTCCGACGCCGTTGCGGCAGTGGGGGAGAAGTTTGAAGAGCTCGCTGGCGCGGGAATCTTCACCGGCCCCTACTCCTATGAGGGCTCCGAGGGCGGTGTCGTGCGCTATGACCGCTACGACGGTTACTGGCAAGGGACTCCGGCGATGGCCGGGCTCGACGTGCGCAAGCTTGCGGACCAAGCGGCTGGGGTTCAAGCGCTGGCCAACGGCGAGGCCGACTTGCAGGTGCTCCCGGCGGTCAAGCTCAAGCGAGCCGCGGAGCAGTATCCCGAGCTTTCGTACCTGACCTCGAAGGACTCGGTCACCTATGCCGCCTTCAACCTGCATCCCGGGAAGGCGCCCTTCACCGATCAGTCGGTGCGTCAGGCGTTTGCGGCGGCAATCGACTCCGAGCCCATCTCCAGCGTTGTCATGGACGGGGTCTGGCGGCCGCTTGCCGGGGTCTATCCCAGCGACTCCGACTTTGCGGTCGACTGGCGTGAGTACGACCCCGATCGGGCACGCCAGCTCCTCGAGGACGCCGGCTGGGTTGCCGGGGCCGACGGGGTCCGCAGCAAGGCAGGCACGCCGTTGGCGGTGGAGATCGTCACCTACACCGACGATCTGGAGGCCGTGGGCAACGCGGCGGTCGAAATGTTGCGCGACGTCGGCTTCGACGTCACGCTTCGTCGCGTCCCGGACTACAGCCCGATCCCCGAGCTCCTGACCGGTGACGGCCCGGTGAATGTGAACCTGCTCAACCTCGAGAACTTCGGCTTGGACGGGAACCCGTTTGCGACTCTGTGCCGCAACTTCGAGTACGACAAGGGCTACAACGATGTGGTCCGCGACGATGAGCTGAACGGCATGTGTCAAGACCTGCTCGCCACCTCCGATACCGCCAAGCGCGACCAGATGTTCGCGGAACTGCAGCGGTTGAACGGGGAAAGGGTCTACTACGTGCCCGTCGTCGACGAGCCGACCACGATGTTGGCCACCGAGCCGTACCGCGGCATGGAGGTCAACGGGTTCTACTTGTTCATCGACTGGCAGACCCGGCCGCAGTAGCCGATGTCAAGACAGATCTTGGCGCGCAGGATCCCGGGGGTCTCTCTCGGGATCCTGCGCTGGCTCTTGGCGACGCTGGCCACCCTGGTGGTGGCCTCGATGCTCGTCTTCGGTTTGTCCGAGCTGATGCCCGGAGACCCGGCCCGCACGATTCTCGGCTTGCAGGGTGGACCGCTCCCGACGACCGTTCAGATCGAGGCAAAGCGAGCCGAACTGGGCCTGGATCGACCACTGGCAGTTCGGTATTGGGAGTGGGTGAGCGGCGCGGTCCGGGGCGATTTTGGACGTTCCTGGACTCGTCGGGCACAGGTCTCGGAACTCTTGTTGCCCAGGGTGGTGGCGACTTTCTCGCTAGCGCTGTGGTCGCTCGGCGTCGCACTGGTCCTCACCATCACGGTCGGCGTCGGGGTGGTGTTGCGTCCCAACGGTTGGCTTGACCGATTGCAGCGGGTGCTCGTCGTGGTGCTGATCTCGACCCCCACTTTCGTGTTGGGGGTGGTGGTGGTGAAGTGGGTCGTGATCGGCACCGGTTTTGGTCGGGTCCTGGCCTCACCTCAAGCGGGCGGACTCTTGCCCGCTTTGGTCCTCGCGGTGGCCATTGCGGCCGGCTGGATGCGCCCGTTTCGTGCTCTGTTACGGGACGCGGCCGCATCGCCAGCAGTATTCGTCGCTCGCAGCAGAGGCTTCTCGCAAGTGCAGGCAGTGGTGCGGGTGGCACTGCGTCGCGCCCTGATCGACTTCCTGCCCTTCGTGGCAATCAGCGTCGGGGGCGCTCTTGGAGCGACGATGCTCGTCGAAGTCGTCTTCGCGTGGCCGGGAGCCGCCGCCTTGGCGGTCGAGGCCGCGCGCGGCCGTGACCTGCCGGTGGTCCAGGCGTTCACGCTCTTGTCCATCCTGGTCTTCCGGTTGGCCCACGACGGGATCTCGGCGCTGGGTTGGGTGCTCGATCCCACCGCCCGAACCGCTGGCTCTTCAGTGAACAAGGGCCGGAGCGGGGGGTCTTTCCGGTGAGATCACGTATCTGGTTGGCAGTTCCGGTTCTGCTGGTCCTCGCGCTTCGTTTCGTGTTCACTCAAGATCCGCTCGAGCAAGATCTCTCAGCTGCACTTTCGGCGCCGTCGCCTGGGCATCTGCTCGGCACCGACCAGTTCGGCCGCGATCTGGCCGCCCGCCTAGCGGTGGGTGCCCGCACCACTTTGATCCTTGCCGTCACAGTGGTCTCCGCGGCGGCGGGGGTGGGTGTCGTGATCGGGCTGGCGACTGCGGCCTTCCCAGGATCGCTGCGGCGGGCGGCAGACCGACTGGTCGATATCGGCCTCGGCATGCCATCCCTTCTCGTGGCACTGGCCATGGTCGGCACCTGGGGGGCCAGCCCCATGACTCTGGTGCTCGCCATGACCATCGGCCTGTGGCCGTGGTACGCCCGCTTGGCCCGTGATCACGCGGTGGTGATCGAGCGGGCTTCGTTCGTCGACCATGCCCGGTTGCTGGGGGTTCCCTCCTGGCGGATCTGGACCCAGCACGTCTTGCCCCATGTTGTGCGCCGCCTTGGCATCGTCGCGGCGCTCGATGTCGGCTACACCGTCGTCGCCTTGGCGGGACTGAGCTATCTCGGTCTGGGTGCCGCGCCGCCGAACCCAGAGCTCGGGGTCATCTTGCGCGAGGGGCAGGACTTCGTGTTCGACGCCCCATGGCTGCTCGCCGCGCCGGCGGCTCTCGTCGTCCTGATCGTGATGCCCTTCGTGCTGGCCAGCGAAGCCCTGCATGAGAGGGGCGTGCTGGCATGAGCTCCGTGGACATCGAGATCCGCGGCCTGGAGGTCGGGTTCGGATCGGTGCGCGCGGTGCGCTCGGTTGATCTCCGGGTGCCCGCCGGGGAGGTGACCGTGGTGGTAGGGGAGTCGGGCTGCGGCAAGTCGACGTTGCTGCGCGCGATCCTTGGGCTGCTCCCGGCCCAGGCGTCGGTCTCGGGGACCATTCGATTGGGTGATCTGGACATGGCCGACCTACGGGAGCGCGATCGCCGTCGACTTCGCGGCAGCCGAATGGGCTACGTCCCACAGAATCCATTTGTCGGGTTGGATCCACTGCGTCGGGTCGGCGCACACTTACGCGACGCCGCGCGCGCTCACGGCGTTCGGCTGTCGGCCGGTGAGATCAAGGAGCGGTTCGCCGCGGTCGGGATCGCCGATGCCTACGCGGATGGTCGGGCATATCCCGGCCAGTGGAGTGGCGGCATGTTGCAGCGTGCGTGTATCGCCGCCGCCACGTTGCACGATCCGCCGATCCTCTTGGCGGACGAGCCGACCAGTGCGCTGGACCGAGATGCCCAGGACCTGGTCCTCGCCAGTCTCCTGGGTGCCCAGCGGACGCTGCTGCTGGTCACCCACGACTTTCGGGTGGCTGAACGCATCGCTCACCAGATCGTGGTGATGTACCACGGTCGGATCGTGGAGATCGGACTAGCCGAGCCAACCGCCACGCAACCGCGCCATCCCTACACCCGGGCGCTGCACGCCAGCGTTCCCCGGGGACGGAAGTTGCCCATGGGTCTGGACGGGGCGCCGCCTTCACTGGCCAGCGCGGATGCCGGATGTTCCTTCGCGCCGAGGTGCGCTGAGGCACGAACCGAGTGTTCTGTTCGAGTCCCAGAACTCATCGACGGCGTCCGGTGCCACTACCCACTCACGGCGGGGGGTCCACGATGAGTGTGGTCCTGCGAGCGGTTGACGTGGGCATCGGGTACCACGGCCGCGACGCGCTGCTCACCGGTTGCGATCTCGAGGTCGAAGCGGGGTCGGTGGTGGGGCTCGCCGGTCCGTCCGGGTGCGGCAAGTCGACGCTGTTGCGGGTTTTGGGCGGGCTCCAGCAGCCGTCGCATGGATCAGTGGTGGCCGGTCCCGATCGTCGACCGATCGTGGAGTTCCGACGTTCGCGGCCGGGAATTCTGGGCTTGGTTGGACAGGATCCCGTCTCTTCGCTTGATCCGCTCTGGTCGGTGGCCCGCATCATCGAGGAGGCTGTCCCGGCGAGCGAGCGCTCTCGGGACCGGGTGAGGGAAGCGCTCGCCCGGGTCGGGCTGACCGAACTCGACCCTCGGACCCGCCCAGGGGCGCTCTCGATTGGTCAATGTCAACGAGTTGCCCTGGCTAGGGCCTTGGCTAACAGTCCGCTGGCGGTGCTCGCCGATGAACCGACCTCGGCGCTTGATCCGACGAACGCGGCCAACGTCGTGCGATTGCTTCGCACAGCGGCCGATGCGGGGAGCGCCGTCGTGGTGTCCTCGCACGACGGACCGCTACTCAACTCTCTGTGTGACATCGTGTTCACCTGGGTCGACGGGCGATTGAGCCCCCAGGTGAGTAGCGACTGAAGGACTCTCGTCGAGGGCCTTACACATCGTCCCCCGGCACCAAGGCAAACGGCCTACCTGCTCGGGCTCGGGGGATCCTGCGTGAGACGCTGGGGGACATGAGCGATTCCATTCCACGCGTCCTGGCCTCCGACCTGCTCACCGGCGTCCTTGCCCACGACCCGCTTCCCGAAGAGGAGATCGAGGCCGGTCGGCCGACCACCGGAATCGTCGACCTGGGCGCCCTGGGTGACGTCGAGGTAGGCATATGGGAGATGACCACGGGCGTGGCCCGAGACACCGAGGCCGAGGAGATCTTCATCGTGCTGTCCGGCTCCGGGGTCGTGGAGTTCGAGGACGGCTCTACGGTGAACCTCGCTCCCGGAGTGGCGATCCGACTCCATGCGGGGGAGCGGACGCGGTGGACGATCACCGAGACCCTGCGCAAGGTCTACGTCGCCGTCGCCTAGGGTGACCGCATGCCCCGTTTCGCCGACAAGATCGCTTTGGTGACCGGTGCCGCTCGCGGCATCGGTTTCGCAATCGCCACCCGGCTCGCCGCCGAAGGCGCCACAATCGCCGTGGTCGACCTGGATCAGGCCCAAGCCGATGATGCCGCGAAGCGGCTTGGAGCCGGCGCGGTCGGTATCGGCTGCGATGTCGCCGACACGGCGTCGGCGGAGGCAGCCGTCTCCCGGGCCGTCGCCGAACTGGGCGGGCTGCACATCCTGGTCAACAACGCGGGCATCACCCGCGACAACCTGCTCTTCAAGATGTCCGACGACGACTGGGATCAGGTCATCAACGTGCATCTGCGAGGCGCCTTCTGCATGACTCGCGCGGCGCAGAAGCACTTCGTGGAGCAGCGCTACGGCCGGGTCCTCAACATCTCCAGCGTCTCGGCGCTGGGGAACCGCGGCCAAGCCAACTACTCGGCGGCCAAGATGGGTATCCAGGGTCTGACCCGCACGCTCGGCATCGAGTTGGGCCCCTTCGGCATCACGGCCAACGCCATCGCGCCCGGGTTCATCGCAACTGAGATGACCGATGCCACCGCAGCCCGGCTCGGTCTCGAGGTCGATGCTTTCCGCACGCTGGTCGCCAACGACACCCCGGTACGCCGCGTCGGCCTGCCCGAGGACATCGCGGCCGCGGCCGCGTTCCTGTGCAGCGACGAGGCGTCGTTCGTCACCGGCCAAACGCTCTACGTCGACGGAGGGGCCAAGCTCGGATGAAGTCCGCCCACACCCGCGCGCACGTCCGTCGCGTAGCCGGCATCGCTCTCGCGCTGACCTTGTTCGGCTCCCTCGCCGCATGCGGTGGGGATGACCCCAAGGCCGATGGCCCGGAGGCGGCTGCCTTCTCGTCCACGCCACGGCCGGAGCCGGACACCGAGCCGCTCACCGGCGCCGAGCTGCCCCTCGGTGAGAGTGCCGCGCGCGACCACTCCGTGCTCGTGGTCAAGATCGACAACGTTGAAGAGAGCGCTCCACAGCTCGGTTTGTCCAAGGCCGACCTGGTGGTGGAGGAAGAAGTCGAAGGCGGCGCCACCCGCTTGGCCGCGTTCTACTACTCGGCCCTGCCGAAGGAAGTAGGCCCGGTCCGATCGATGCGGGCCAGCGACATCGGCATCGTCTCGCCCGTCAACGCCTCGGTGATCACCAGTGGCGCCGCTCAGGTTACCATCGACCGGATCAAGGGCGCCGGCGTCCGGTTCTTCCAAGAGGGTGTCGACGGGATCTATCGCGACACCAGCCGCTATGCGCCCCACAACGTCTTCGCCGACCTCAAGACTCTGGCCAAGCAGGCAGACAATCCCGAGGGACGCCCGGCCGACTACTTGCCATGGGGAGTGGAGTCCGACTTCGTCGGCGTACGCCCGGCCACGCAGTTCACCGCCGACTTCGGCTATGTGCGCTCCAGCGACTGGGAGTACGCCGGCGGCACGTACGTCAACACCAACTCCTTCGCCGCCGACGGTGACCAGTTCCCCGCCGACACGGTCCTCGTTCTTCGGGTGCGGACCGGGGATGCGGGCTACCTCGACCCGGCCGGCAACCCGGTCCCCGAGACCAAGCTGGTGGGCAAGGGCCCGGCGATGATCTTCCATGCCGGCCAGTTGATGCGTGCCACCTGGAACAAGACCGACCTGGCTGCCCCGATGAGCCTGTCGACGCCTGCCGGGGAGGTCCGGATCCCCTCCGGGAGGGTGTGGATCGAGCTGGTCCCGATGAGCACCGGGTCTGTCACCTTCCGGTAAACGCTCCGCGCTGTGTGGATTCCGCTGCCGTAGCCGCCAAGCGTGTCTTGGCCTGATCGGCAGGGTGCCATAGACCTGTCCTCAGTTGCCTCCGGCAGCGGCGCACACGGTTCCGGTTCCCTCCGCGAACGGCTGAAACGGGTCTCCTCCCTCATCGCGCCGCTTCCGGAGGCTTCTGTCTGATGGTGAACATCGCCATGATGGATGCCATGCGGACCTGGAGCTGGCGATGAGCCGCCCGGCCACGCGTCCGCATTCCTTGGCGCCCGGCATGCTGCTCGTGGCCACGCCCTCCTTGCTCGACCCCAACTTCTCCGAGACCGTGGTGATGTTGCTCGACACCGACGACGGCGCCTTGGGTGTGGTGTTGAACCGCCCCAGTGAGGTGCCCGTCGATGAAGTCCTGCCGGGCTGGCAGGAGGTCGTCGAGGCCCCTGCGGTGATCTTTCGAGGTGGTCCCGTCTCCATCGACGGCGCGCTCGCTGTCGCCAGGCTGCGCGACCCGGGACAGACCCCGCCGGGGTATCGGCCGGTGACCGAGACCTGGGGCCTGCTCGACCTCGACAGCCCGGTCGAGCTCGTCCACGGGGCCTTGACCGGGGTGCGGATCTTCGCCGGGTACGCCGGGTGGGCAGTCGGACAACTCGAGGCCGAGGTCGAGGAGGACAGCTGGGACGTCGTCCCCGGGAGTGCCGCGGACCTCTTCGCTCCTCGAACCGGGGGGCTCTTGCGGGAGGTGCTGCGCCGTCAGCCGGGGGAACTGGCCTGGCGCTCAACCCGGCCGCTCGACCCGGACATGAACTGACTCGGCAGGCACCGGACGAGAAAGCGGGCCGCATCCGCGCCGACGACCGCTCGCGCCGTTCGCGATCGGGCCGCCCCACTGATCTAGACTCGCTCCTCGTGAGCGCACCCACCATCGGATTCTCGACCGACACCGATGTCCGCGAAGACCGGCGCACGGTGCCCACCGACGAGGGTGACCACGAGCGCTTCTCCCACTACGTCGACAAGAACAAGCTCACCGAGGCGATGGTGATGGGCACCCCCGTGGTGGCCCTGTGCGGGAAGGTCTGGGTGCCCAGCCGGGCACCGGAGAAGTTCCCGGTGTGCCCGGAGTGCAAGGAGATCTGGGAGAGCCTCAACCCGGGCGGCCCCAAGGGCGGCGGCGATCAGGGCGGCGGCGATCAGGGCGGCGGGGGCTCCGGAGAGTGAGCACCCCCCGACTGCGTCGGTGGCAGTCGGAGGCACTGGCGGCCTATTCCGCCGCCTCCCCGCGCGACTTCCTCGCGGTGGCCACCCCAGGCGCCGGCAAGACCACCTTCGCGTTGACTCTGGCTGCCGATCTGCTGCGCCGCCACGTGGTGCAGCGGATCATTGTGGTGGCGCCGACCGAGCACTTGAAGGTCCAGTGGGCCAACGCCGCCCAGAAGTTCGGGATCTCGCTGGACCCGGCGTACGCCGCGGGAAAGGGCCGCACCTCCACCGACTATCAGGGCGTGGTCGTCACCTACGCCGGCGTGGCCGTGAACCCGCTGGCGATGCGGATCCGCACCGACCGGTTCAAGACGCTGGTGATCCTCGACGAGGTGCACCATGCCGGCGATGCGCTGGCCTGGGGCGAGGGGGTGCGGGAGGCCTTCGAGTCGGCCACCCGACGGCTCGCGTTGACCGGCACGCCCTTCCGCTCCGACATCAACCCGATCCCGTTCGTGAGCTATGCACCCGGTGATGACGGCGTGCCGCGCTCGGCTGCCGACTACACCTACGGGTACGCCGAGGCGCTCGCCGATCACGTGGTCCGGCCGGTCCTGTTCTTGGCCTACTCCGGAGACCTGCAGTGGCGCACGAGTGCCGGAGACGAGATCTCCGCGCGACTGGGCGAACCCCTCACCAAGGACCTCGCCGCCCAGGCCTTGCGGACCGCTCTGGACCCTGCCGGGTCCTGGGTGCCGTCGGTCCTGGAGGCCGCCGACAGGCGCCTCTCCGAAGTGCGACGGCACGTGCCGGATGCGGGTGGCCTGGTGATCGCGACCGACCAGGAGTCGGCGCGCGCCTATGCCGGCCTGCTGCGCAAGATCTCGGGGGAGTCGCCCACGATCGTGCTCTCCGATGAGAAGGCCGCCTCTCGCAAGATCGCCACCTTCGCCGAAGGTAATGGACGCTGGCTGGTTGCGGTGCGGATGGTCTCCGAAGGTGTGGACGTGCCTCGGCTTGCGGTCGGGGTCTATGCGACCACGACGAGTACCCCGCTGTTCTTCGCCCAGGCGGTGGGCCGTTTCGTGCGGGCCAGGCGACGAGGCGAGACTGCGTCGGTGTTCCTGCCGTCGGCGCCGACGCTGCTGACCTACGCCGCGGAAATGGAGGTCGCGCGGGACCATGTGCTCGGCCGGCGGGTGCGGGACGAGGACGACATCTTTGCCGCCGAGAACGATCTGATGGCTCGTGAGAATGCGGCCGAGGGTGCCTCCGACGACCTCCTCGGTGGCTTCGAGGCGCTCGGTTCCGAGGCCCGGTTCGACCATGTGCTCTATGAAGGTGATGCCTTCGGCCACGAGGGCGAGGTGCAGGTGGGTTCGGAGGAGGAGATGGACTTCCTCGGCATCCCGGGCCTGCTGGATCCCTCGCAGGTGCGCGAACTTCTCCATCACCGCCAATCGGCGCGTGCCAAGACCAAGAAGCTCCCCGACCCGGCGGCCGTGCCGACCCCGGCCGAACTGACCGCCCACGAGGAGCTCGGCCTGCTGCGCCGCGAACTCAACGGACTGGTGGCTGCCTGGCATCACCGCACCGGGGAGTCCCACGGCGCGATCCATGCCGTGCTCCGGCGCACCTGCGGAGGGCCGGCGGCGGCGGGCGCCGGAGCCGAGGAGTTGCGCGAGCGCATCGACCTGATCCGCGACTGGGCGGTCCGGCGTACCTCCTGAGGGATTCCCCGCTCGCCAGGCCGAACTGCCGAACCTCGAGTCGCCGCCGCGTCGGCGGGGCGCCCTACGATGCGGGCATGGACGCGCTCGACAGCACGCTGGTGCAGCTCTTCGCTGCCGAGCCCCGGATCGGGGTACTCGAGGCATCCCGGCGCCTCGGGGTGGCCAGGGCCACGGTGCAGGCGCGCCTCGACAAGCTGGTGGCCCAGGGGATCGTGACCGGGTGGGGACCGGAGCTCTCCCCGAAGGCTCTGGGCTACCCCGTGACCGGGTTCTTGACCTTGGAGATCCACCAAGGCGCCGGTCACGACGCGATCGCCGCACAGCTGGCCGAGATCCCCGAGGTGTTGGAGGCGCACACCATCACCGGCGTCGACGACATGTGGGTCCGGGTCGTCGCCCGCGACAACACCGATCTCCAGCGCGTCATCGACGAGGCGTTGCGGGTGCCGGGCATCACCCGGTCGACCACGGTTATCGCGCTTGCCGAGCAGATCGGCTACCGGGTGCTTCCGCTGGCCGCCAAGGCCGCCCGACGCACCGATCGCCGAGTGGATCAGCGCTCCGGCCAACTCTCAGACCAGCAAGGAGCCTGACATGGCGACCTACCTGGCGTTTCTGCGGGCGATCAACCTGGGCGCGGTGCGCAAGTTCCCCAAGGACGCCATCAAGACTGCCACCGAGTCGGTCGGATTCACCGGTGTGGAGACCTACATCAACACGGGCAACGTGCGGCTGGAGACCGGCATGCGCTCACCGGACCGGATCGCCGCCAAGCTCGAAGCCGCCTATCTGCAGGACCGCGGCTTCGACGTGCCGACCATGGTGATGACCCGGGCAGAGATGGCCGAGATGGTGGCCGAGATCGACGATCTGTGGGCCGAGCACGGTCAGCCGGCCCAACACTCGATCACGCTGTACGCCGCTCCGCCGGCTAGCGACGCGGCCGAAGCCGCCGTCGCCGTCGCGCTCGGATCACCCGATCACGTGAAGGTGGGCAACCGGTGGGCCCACGTGCTCCTCGGAGTGAACTTCCATGAATCGCGGGTGCTTGCGTCCAAGCAGTTCGCAGCCCTGGGCGTGGGCACCGCCCGCAACGCCTCGGTGATCCGCGAGGTCACCAAGCGCTGGTGCTGAGCCTGCGCCCCACAATCCGCACAATCGCCGCCCTACTCGACGGTGATGCCGGCCGCGCGCATCTCGGTGATGGCCGCCGCCGTGGTGTCGGGGGCGACACCCGCGCTCAGCGTGGTCAGCAGCCGGGTCTGGAAGCCCTCGTTCACGGCGTCCAGTGCGGTGGCCTTGACGCAGTAGTCGGTGGCCAGGCCGCAGACGTCGACTGCCTCCACCGCGTGGCGGCGCAACCACGTTGCCAGTCCGTCCCCGTTGGCGTCGCGCCCTTCGAACCCGGAGTAGGCCGCCTCGTGAAGCCCTTTGAGGAAGACCGCATCGAACGGCACCGGGTCGAGATTGGGATGGAAGGCCTCCCCGTCGGTGCCGACTTTGCAGTGCACCGGCCAGGAGTGGGCGTAGTCGGGCTCGGTGGCCCAGTGCTCGCCGGGATCGAGATGGTGATCCTTGGTCGCCACGACGTGGGCGTACTCGGCGGCCCCGAGATCGTGGTGGCTCCAGTGATTGACCAGTTCGGCGATGTCATGCGCCACCTGGGCGCCGCCGGTCACCGGCAGCGATCCGCCCTCGCAGAAATCGTTCTGTACATCGACCACGATCAGCGCGCGCTTCATGTTCGAAGCCTAACGTTGCGCCACCGCGCTGGCAGGAGGCCGGGTCAGTACGTCGTGAGGACGGCTTCGCGGCCCTTCACCCGAGCCAGTCGACAACCTCGGCGAGCATGCTGTCCCACAGATCCCAGGTGTGACCACCGGGGCGCCAGTCGGTGGTGAGGTCGTGGCCCGCGGCCTCGGCGGCGGCAGCGAAGCTGAGGTTGTCGCCGTAGAGGAAGTCCTCGGTGCCGCAGCCGACCCACAGCTTGGGGCGGAGCAGGGGATCACCGGCGTCCAACAGCGCGAGCAGGTCGTTCTCTGGGGTCACATGTCCGTCGAAGACCCGCGCGAAGATCTCATCACGGTCCGGCCGCTGCATCAGCGCGACCAGATCGAGAGCGCCGGACATGCTGGCCGCGGCAGCGAACCGGTCGGGCTGGCGCAGGGCGAGCTTCAACGCGCCGTACCCGCCCATCGACAGGCCAGCCGCAAAGCACCTGTCGCGAGGCGGATCGAGCTTGAAGACCATCTTCAAGATCTCCGGCAGCTCCTCGCTGAGGTAGGTCCAGTACCGGTGGCCGTGGCGCTCGTCTGCATAGAAGCTGCGCCCCACCGCGGGCATCACCACCGCGAAACCGGCTGCTTCGGCGTAGCGCGCCACCGAAGTGAACCGCAGCCAGGCGCTGTGGTCGTCGGAGAGCCCGTGCAGCAGGTAGAGCAGCGGCGGATCCGCGGGTCGCTCGGTCACTTCGCCGGCGCCTGAGTCCCTGGTCAGCTCCGGCCAGATCACCGTCAGATTCGTGCCCATCTGGAGGGCATCGGAGAAGAAGTCACAGGTCAACAGCGCCATCACCGAAGGCTAGCGCCGAGGCGTGCGACCAGCCTGGCCCAGCCTCACCTGCCCGGGTCACCCTTAGAGGTTCAAATGCACGGTTTCGATCACCGGCTCGCCGCGCGACATCATCTGCGCAGCCATCGGGAGTTCGGCACGCGAGCGCTGATGCCGATCGCGGGCGGCCTCCAATCCCTCGCGCCCGACCACCGTGCCGGCGGTCACGAGCGGCACCAGCAGTGCCCGATCATCGCCGTCGTCGACGGGAGGAGCGCCGATGCCGATCACCTCGGCTTGGGCCACGCCGTTTGCGCTGCGGCGCCGCAACGCAAACTTCCGGCCGCCGATTGAGCCCTTGTCCTTGGCCTTCTTCGCGACCGGCTGCATGGAGCCGTCGCGGGCTTCTCGGGCCACCAGTTTGTAGACGAAGCCACAGGTGGGGTGCCCCGAGCCGGTGACCAGTTCCGTGCCCACGCCGTAGCCGTCGACGGGAGCGGCAGCAAGGGAGGCGATGGCGTATTCGTCGAGATCGCTGGTCACCACGATCCGCGTCCTGGTCGCGCCCAGGCGGTCCAACTGCCGGCGGACCTGATGGGCGAGCGCGCCCAGGTCGCCGGAGTCGATGCGCACCGCGCCCAGCTCCGGTCCCGCCGTCTCGACTCCCAAGCGCACGGCCTCGGCGATGTCGTAGGTGTCGACCAGCAAGGTGGTGCCGGTGCCCAGGCTGTCGACCTGCGCGCGGAAGGCCTCGGCCTCGGTGTCGAAGAGCAAGGTGAAGGAGTGCGCGCTGGTGCCGGTGGTGGGGATCCCGTAGCGCTGTCGGGCGGCGAGGTTGGAGGTGGCGGTGAACCCCGCGACGTACGCCGCGCGGGCGCAAGCCGTGGCCGCCTCCTCGTGGGTACGCCGGGAGCCCATCTCGATGCACGGGCGGCCTGCCGCGGCGGCGGTCATCCGTGAGGCCGCACTCGCGATCGCCGAGTCGTGGTTGTAGATCGAGAGCAGCAGCGTCTCGACGAGCACCGCCTCGGCGAAGGTCGATTCCACGATCATCAGCGGCGAATACGGGAAGTAGACCTCCCCTTCGGGGTAGCCCCAGACGTCGCCGCTGAACCGGTAGCCGGCCAGCCATTCCAG
Source organism: Nocardioides sp. (assembly GCA_037046605.1). Lineage (GTDB taxonomy): Bacteria > Actinomycetota > Actinomycetes > Propionibacteriales > Nocardioidaceae > Nocardioides. Next base: position 389,530 of record JBAOHF010000011.1, on the reverse strand, counting down.
GGTGGGTTCATCGACGACGCTGCCCTCGCGAAGAACCTCGAGCGCGGCCTGGTCGAAGCGGAAGTTCTCCAGCGCGTCGAGGGCTCGGCCGACCCCGGCGACCACGCCGTACCGCCTGCCCTCGGGCAGTCGTCGCGGGAAGAGCTCGAAGACCGCGCGGCGATGCGCTGTGCCGGCGCGCAACGCCGCTTGCAGCATGGTGAGCTCGTAGTGATCGGTGAACAGCGCTGTGGAGGCTGCCGGGGACCCGGCCGACGATCCGGTCATGGCCAGCACCCTAACCCCGCTCGGATCTGTCGTTGCTGTGTGCCACCATGGCCCACGTGGCAACTGCCCCGGTCGAAGTCGAGCCTGATCTGGTGGCGGACGAATTCGTCCTCCCCGCCGTCCCGTGGGTGACGATCGTCTGGAACGACCCGGTCAACTTGATGTCTTATGTCACCTACGTCTTCCAGACCTACTTCGGGTACTCAAAGCGGAAGGCCAAGAAGCTGATGCTCGAGGTGCACAACGACGGCAAGTCTGCGGTCAGCACCGGATCGCGCGAGGAGATGGAGCGCGACGTGCAGGCCATGCACGAATACGGACTTTGGGCGACCATCGAGAAGGCCGACTGATGGGCGGTTTCGTCCGGCAGAGGCGGGGCGGACAGCTGGTGGCCACCTTCAGCGGGCTGGAGTGCGACCTGCTCCGCTCACTGGCGGCGCAAGTGATCGAGCTTCTCGAAGACGGCCGACCCCAGCGCGACACCCGCTCCGACGACCCGCTGGCCGCGCTCTTCGACTTCGCCGATCCGGTACACGAGCCCGGCGATCCAGTGTTGTTGCGGTGGCTGCCCAATGCCTATCCCGACGACGAAGAGGCATCCTCGGAGTTCCGGCGGTTCACCGAATCCACCTTGCGCCAGGGCAAGGTGGCCAACGCCCGCACGCTGCTCGATGATCTCCTCGCCGCGGGAGTGCCCGACCCGCTGGGCGAAGCCGATGGGGATAACACCATGACCTTCGACATCGTCTTGGAGCAGGCTTCCGCGCTGGCATGGCTCAAGAGCCTGACCGACATCCGGCTCGCGCTGGCCACCCGGATGGGTTACGAAGAGGGCGAGGAGGAGTTCTGGATGAACCTCGGCGAGCCCGACCCGCGCTACGTCCCCTACCAGTTGTTCGGTTGGCTCGGCGCGGTTCAAGAAACCTTGGTCGAAGCACTCAGCCGGTGAGTGGCCGGCCTCGACGGTGAAGGCACCACCTCCCGGTGGGTCCGCAGCCTGGGCGGGATTCGGGGCGCGGTGCTTGCTCTATTAACCTCCTGAGGGTGCTCACCATCGACCAGGCGGCCTACGACGCGATCGTCGCGCACGCGAAGCGGGATCATCCCGACGAGGCCTGCGGGATCGTTGCCGGGCCGGAGGGCAGCGACCGCCCCGAGCGGGTGATCGAGATGATCAACGCCGCCGGGAGCCCGACGTTCTACGAGTTCGACTCCACCGAACTGCTCGCCCTCTACAAGGATCTGTGGGCGCGCGATGAGGAGCCGGTGGTGATCTACCACTCACATACCGCGACGGAGGCCTATCCCAGCCGCACCGATATCGGCTTGGCGAGCGAGCCCGGCGCGCACTATGTGCTCGTCAGCACCCGAGAACACGGGAATAACCCCGGCCCCGTCGAGTTTCGTTCCTATCGGATCGTCGACGGCCAGGTGACCGAAGAAGAAGTCACTGTGGTCTCAGCGCTCCAGGAGCCCTGAGCGGCTCACCCGACCAGACGTCCAGCACCGCCCGCCCTGCAGAACTGCTCTGCAGAACCCACGAGGAGTCCCACGCGATGAGTATCGAGGTCCGCATCCCGACCATCCTGCGCACGTTCACCGACGGCGAGAAGTCGGTCGACGGCAGCGGGGAGACCCTCGCAGGCTTGATCGACGACCTGGAGTCGCGGCACCCGGGCATCAAGGAGCGGCTGGTCGAGGACGGTGCGCTGCGCCGGTTCGTGAACGTCTACATCAACGATGAGGATGTCCGATTCCTGGGCAGCCTCGAGGCTCCGCTGGCCGACGGCGACTCGGTCGTCGTACTGCCCGCGGTCGCTGGCGGCTGAGCGCGGCCGGTACCTCGTTCGATGCGTTTCGACAGCCTGCTTGACTCGATCGGCGGCACCCCTCTGGTGGGGTTGCCGCAGCTTTCGGCCGCCTACGGCGACGGGATCCGGCTGTGGGCCAAGCTCGAGGATCGCAATCCGACCGGTTCGATCAAGGACCGGGCGGCGCACTGGATGCTCGCCCATGCCGAGAAGGACGGCCGACTGAGCCCGGGCTGCACGTTGCTGGAGCCCACCTCCGGCAACACCGGCATCAGCCTCGCCATGGCCGCCAAGCTGCGCGGCTACCGCTTGGTCTGCGTGATGCCGGAGAACACCTCGGAGGAGCGTCGCCAACTGTTGCGGATGTGGGGCGCCGAGATCGTCTCCTCGCCGGCCGCCGGTGGCTCCAACGAAGCGGTCCGAGTCGCCAAGGGGATCGCCGAGCAGAACCCGGACTGGGTGATGATGTACCAGTACGGCAACGAGGCCAACGCCCTCGCGCACTACGAGTCCACCGGTCCCGAACTGCTCGCCGACCTTCCCGAGATCACCCACTTCGTCGCCGGCCTGGGCACCACCGGCACCCTGATGGGCGTCGGACGCTTCTTCCGGGAGCACAAGCCGGGTGTGCGGATCGTCGCCGCCGAGCCACGCTACGGCGAGCTTGTCTACGGCTTGCGCAACCTGGACGAGGGGTTCGTCCCGGAGTTGTACGACGCCGCGTTGATCGACACCCGCTTCTCGGTGGGGCCCCGCGACGCGCTGCGCCGGGTGCGCGACCTGCTCGAGACCGAGGGCATCTTCGCCGGCGTATCGACCGGTGCGATCCTGCACGCGGCTCTGGGTCAGGCGGCGCGTGCCGCGAAGGCCGGGGAAAGCGCGGACATCGCCTTCGTCGTCTGCGATGGTGGGTGGAAGTACCTCTCGACCGGTGCCTACGAGGGCACCATCGACGACGCGGAAGACCGACTCGAAGGGCAACTGTGGGCCTAGCCGGAATCAGGGCGACACGACTCCTTGGCCGCGCATTCGTGGCCACGGTGTCGGTCGTGCTCGGGCTCGGCATGATGGTGTGGCCTTCGTCGGGTGCCGCGGAGCCGCCGGTCAATGTGACCCCTCCGACCGTGTCTGGTTCAGCTGTCTACGGATCGGTTTTGACCGCCGACCCGGGGGAGTGGAGCCCCGCTGAGGTGACCGTGACCTACCAGTGGCTGGCGGACGGTTCCCCGATTCCCGGCGCGGTCGGCGCTCAGATCAACCTGGGCCTTGACGAATTGGGCCGGTCCATCTCGGTTTCGGTGACCGGGACCGATCCGGTTGGCGGCGGACAAGCGACGGCCGTCTCCGCGGAGGTCGGGCCGGTGGCTCGTGCCGTCCGACTCCAGACCCAGCGACCGGTGTTGACCGGCTCGTCGCGGCTGGGCCGCACCCTCGAAGCGGAGGGTGGGAAGTGGAGCCCGGCGCCGGACAAGCGGCGCTACCAGTGGTATCGCGGCAAGCGAGCCATCGAAGGTGCCGATGGCCGGCGTTATCGGGTGACCTATCTGGATGTCGGCAAGCCGATCACCGTCCACGTCCGGGTGACGGGTCCCGGCTATGTGCCGCTGGAGTCGGTCTCCGAGCCTGTCCGCGGCAAGCACCGGGTCGCCGTACGACGGGTCGCGACGTACTCCATCCAGACGCGCGGTCGGGTGACGGCCGACCTCGGTGTGTTCGCGAAGCGGGCTGCCGAGACCTACGCGGACCCTCGCGGGTGGCGCGGCCGGGGAGTGAAGTTCCGCAAGGTTGCGGTGGGAGGTGACTTCACCCTGGTGCTCGCCGAGGCGTCGACTCTGCCCTCGTTCTCCTCGGCGTGCAGCAGCGAGTGGAGTTGTCGCGTCGGGCGGTTCGTCGTGATCAACCAGACCAGATGGCTCCATGCGAGCCCGGCATGGAAGGACCTCGGCGCAGCTCTGCGCGATTACCGGCACATGGTGGTCAACCACGAGACCGGTCACTGGCTGGGGTTCGGCCATGCCTATTGCCCGGCCCCGGGCCGCAAGGCACCCGTCATGCAGCAGCAGTCCAAGGGGCTGCAGGGGTGTCGCGCCAATCCGTGGCCGACCCAAGGTGAGCTCGGCCCGGCCTCGGCACGTCTCACCCTTGCCGGGCTGGGGACGACCTCCGCGGAGTAGCAGGCATGGGCAGCGCTAGGGTGGTGCGCGTTCCGGCCGTTCTCACCCCGAGGAGAACCCGTGCGTGATGCGCGCGATCTAAGCGACTTGAGCCAGATCGTGGTGTTCAGCGGCCACGCGCATCAATCGTTCGCTCGAGCGATGTGTGACGCGCTTCAGGTCCCGCTGTCCACCGTCGAAATCACCCGATTCAGCAACGATTGCCTCCAGGCCCAGTTGCAGGAGAACTGCAGGCGCCGGGACGTCTTCATCGTGCAGCCACTGGTGCCTCCCACACAGGAGCACCTGATGGAGCTCTTGTTGATGATCGATGCCGCCCGCGGCGCCTCGGCGGCGCACATCACCGCGGTGATCCCGCACTACGCCTATGCCCGCTCCGACAAGAAGGACGCTTCCCGCATCTCTTTGGGCGGCCGGCTGGTGGCCGATCTGCTCGCGTCGGCGGGCGTCGACCGGGTGGTCACGATGACGCTGCACGCCCCCCAGGTGCACGGCTTCTTCTCGGTGCCGGTCGATCAGCTCACCGCTCTCGGCATCCTGGCCGACCACTTCTCAGCCCGCGATCTGACCGACTCGGTAATCGTCAGCCCCGATCTGGGTAATGCGAAGACGGCGACCCAGTTCGCGAGGCTGCTCGGGCTACCGGTCGCCGCCGGCAGCAAGCAGCGTCTTGCCGATGACCGGGTGGTCATCGACGCGATCGTCGGGGATGTGGCCGGTAAGCGAGCAATCGTGCTCGACGACGAGATCGCCACCGGAGGCTCGATCGTCGAACTTCTGGACCGGCTCGCCGACCAGGGGTGCACGAGCGCCGCGATCGCCTGCACGCACGGTCTTTTCGTCGGCAAGGCGGTCGAGAGGCTGCGCGGCCATCCGATGATTACCGAGGTGGTCACCACCGACACCGTCCCCGCGCCTGCCGCCTGGCCGGAGCTCACCGTGAGATCCGTCGCCGGACTCTTCGCCCAGGCAGTCGCGCGGATTCATCGCGGCGAGTCGGTCAGCTCCTTGTTCGACGGCGTCGATCCAGCCCTCGCGCCGCCGCAGCCCAAGCTCTTCTAGGCCCAGTTCCCTACCGACGCCGCTGGGCGTCAGGGCGTGAAGACGCGCAGCACCCGCGGTCGGTCGAGTTCACTGCCGGGCACCGGTTTGATGTCCAACAGATCGGTAACCAGGTTGGCCACCATCCCGTTGCGGATCGGCTGAGGCCCGCTGTATCCGGGGCGGCCACTGCCGGGCTTGGCGAGCTTGGGATTGATGGCGTAGAGGCCGGTCGGCTTGATGCCGGCACCCCAGGCGAAGAAGGGGATCCGGTAGTTGTACTTCTTGGTGACGTCGTAGTGCCGCGCGCCCTTGCCGCCGTGATCCGCCGTGAGGATGACCACCATGTGTGCGCGGCGCCAGGGATCGCTCTGCACCGCGTCGAGGATGCGGCCGATCTGAATGTCGGTTTCGGCGACTGCGTCCAGGTAGGCGGCCGACATGAAACCTTCCTGGTGTCCCACGCCGTCCGGCTTGGACAGATGCACGAAGGTGAGTGCCCGGCGGGTGTTGTTCAGGTCCTGCAGCACCGCGTCGACCAACGCCGGGTTGCTCCCCAGGCGCGTGTAGCGGTCGATCGCCTTCGGCCAGGACCGCTGCAGCAGATCGAACTTGTCCTTGCCCGCGAACAACGCGGTCGGCCCGGCTTGGTTGTGCACCCGGTTGAAGACCGAACGCACCCGCTCGCCGGCGTAGGCATGCACGGTGGAGCCGTCGTCTTCATTGATCGTGACTCCGTGCCCGCCCTGGGCGGCCTCGACTCGCCGCCCGGTCATCATGCCGGTGTGGTTGGGCAGGGTTGCAGTGCTCTCGTACTCGGTGCGTGCCTGCAGAGTGAATGCACCTTCCCGCTTGAGGCGGAAGAGTGCCGGCGCGCGGCTGGGACCGAGGAGCCCGATGGCGCGCGGGTTGAACCCGTCGACCGAGATCACCAAGACGGCGTCGACGTGGTCATCGATGGTGCCTGCTGCTCGGGCCGGGGTGCTCGCGGCGAACGTCGCGGAGGTCACGATCAGCAGGCCGACCACGGAGGTCATCAGCCTGCGAAGTGAAAGGGTCATGGAAGACGAAGTGATACCCAACACGCTGCCACCCTAGCCAGGTCCGGGCCCACTACCCTTTCTCCGTGCCCGATCCGACCGGACCGACGTCGAGCGGAACCCCCGTTGGCGCTGGCGTCGATGCCCCGATCGGGATTTTCGATTCCGGGTTCGGCGGACTCACCGTGGCGCGGGCGGTTATCGACCAGCTGCCACACGAATCGCTCATCTACGTCGGCGACACCGCGCGTCAGCCCTACGGGCCCAAGCCGATCGCCGAAGTCCGTGAATATGCGTTGGAGTGCCTCGACCACTTGGTTGAAGAGGGCGTGAAGGCGCTGGTCATCGCCTGCAACTCCGCCAGCGCGGCAGTGCTGCGCGATGCGCGCGAGCGTTACGACGTACCAGTCATCGAGGTGATCCTGCCCGCTACCCGCCGGGCCGTCGCCGCCAGTCACTCGGGCCGGATCGGGGTGATCTGCACTCGAGCCACCGCCGAGTCGATGGCCTACGACGACGCCTTCGCCGCGGCCCCTCAGGTCACCCTGGACACCCAGGTCTGTCCGCGCTTCGTCGACTTCGTCGAGGCGGGCATCACCGGGGGAGCCGAACTCTTGGCCGCAGCCCACGAATACCTCGATCCGCTGGTGGCCACCGGCGTCGACACGCTGATCCTGGGGTGCACCCACTACCCGCTGTTGACCGGCGTCATCTCTTACGTCATGGGCGACGGCGTGAGCCTGGTCAGCAGCGCCGAGGAGTGCGCCAAGGACGTTTACCGGACCCTGGCCGATGCCGGCCTCATGCGTGAATCCGGTGAGCCCGACTACGTCTTCCTCACCACGGGCGAGCCCGACGAGTTCGAGTCCATCGGGCGGCGCTTCCTGGGCCCGGAGTTGCGCTCGGCCCGGCAGTTCGTCGGCGGACTGTGATGGCCGAGTCCCTCCCTGCTTCAGGACTGACCGGGCTGCGCCTCACCGTGGTGGGGTGCTCGGGGTCCTATCCAGGCCCGGACTCGCCGGCCTCCTGTTATCTACTCGAGGCGGAGTCCGAGGGACGGATCTGGCGGCTTCTGCTCGATCTCGGCAATGGTGCGTTGGGGGCCTTGCAGCGGTACGCCGACCCGCTCAGCATCGACGCGGTCTTCATCTCCCACCTCCATGCCGATCACTGCCTGGACCTGTGCGGCTACTACGTGCTGCGCAAGTACCACCCCGCGGGGCACCGCGGCCAGGTGCCGGTCTACGGTCCGGCGGGCATCGCCGGCCGGATCGAGCGCGCTTACGATCTGCCGGCTGGTGGGATGGCAGCCGAGTTCGCCTTCCGGCACCTGGAGGCCCACGGGGATGTTCGGGTGGGCCCTTTCCTGGTCACGCCGGTCCCCGTGGCGCACCCGGTGGAGGCCTACGGGTTCCGGGTAGCCCATCGCGGCGGCACGGTCGCCTACACCGGTGACACTGGGTGGTGCGAGGAGTTGGTGCGGCTTGCCGACCATGCCGACGTACTGCTGGCGGAGGCTTCCTTCCAGTCCGGAGCCGACAACCCCTCTGGCGTGCACCTCACCGGCAGCGAGTGCGGTCGGCTGGCCGTAGCCGCTGAGGCCGGCGCCTTGGTGCTGACCCATATCCCGCCTTGGCACGACCCCGGGGCGGCCCTGACCGAAGCGGTGCGGGAGTTTCCCGGCGAAGTGGCGCTGGCTGCGCCCGGGATGGTGCTTGGATCGCTGGTCTGATCCTCGGATCGGGAGAGTCACCCTGATCCGATGCAGCCGCGAGATCAGGGTCCAATGGGTAAGTCACCTGATGTCGGCGTAGCTGGGGTAAGGCAGGCTTACGCCCATGATCGAAGTCAAGAACCTAACCAAGCGCTACGGGAGCTTCGTCGCCGTTGACGACGTGAGCTTCACGTGTGCGCCCGGGCGAGTCACCGGGTTTCTCGGGCCCAACGGCGCCGGGAAGACAACCACCATGAGGGTGATGACCGGGCTCACCGCGCCCAGCGAGGGGGAGGTGTTGATCGGGGGGCATCGGTTCGCCGATCTGCCCAACCCCGGCCGCCACGTCGGCGTACTCCTCGATGCCTCGGCCCAGCACGCCGGCCGTACCGGCCGCGAGGTGCTGATGCTGAGTGCATTGACCATGGGCCTCCCGAAGAGCCGGGCCGAGGAGATGCTCGAGCTCGTCGGGCTCGAAGCTGCCGAGGCCAAGCGACGCGTCCGCAACTATTCCCTGGGTATGAGGCAGCGTTTGGGCATCGCCAGCGCACTGCTCGGCAATCCGTCGGTCCTGATCCTGGACGAGCCCGCCAACGGCCTCGATCCGGCGGGCATCCGGTGGATGCGCGGCTTGCTGAAGGATTACGCCGACGGCGGTGGCACGGTCCTGCTGAGCTCGCATTTGCTGCACGAGGTGGAGCAGATCGCCGACGAGATGCTGCTGATCGGTAAGGGACGCATCGTCGCTCAAGGGACCAAGGAGGAGTTGCTTTCGGCCAGGAACGACAGTGCGTTGGTGTCGGCGATCGACAACGCTCGGTTCGCGAGTCTTCTGCAGGGCGCCGGTCACTCGGTGACCACGGCCAGCACGGGACTGCGGGTCAACGCGACCCCGCAGCAGGTCGGGGAAGTCGCCGCCGAACATCGTGTGGTGCTGACCGATCTCCGGCCGGCCGAAGGTCTGGAGTCCTTGTTCCTCGAATTGACCGCCGACAGCGCGCGCGAGGACGTCCTCGAAGGAGTAGAGCGATGAGCGAATCGAATCTCGCCACGGCCGGCGTGCCGCTGCGACTGGACATCACGGGCGGGAAGCCGATCCCCTTCATCAGGCTGGTGCGGCTGGAGCTGCGCAAGATGGTCGATACCCGGGCGGGCTTGTGGCTGCTGATCAGCACCGGTCTGGTCACCGCGGCGGTCTTGGCCATCTTCCTTGCCGTCGTGGTGACCCAGGACGCGGGGACTTCGATGCAGGAGTTGATGACCGCCATCAACATCCCGATGGGCATCTTCCTGCCGGTGCTGGGCATCATGGCGGTGACTGCGGAGTTCTCCCAGCGCACGGCCCTGGTCAGCTTCACGCTGGTGCCGTCACGGCTCCGGCTGATCTTCGCCAAGCTGTGTGCCGCGCTGGTCATGGCTGTGGCTGCCGTGGTTGTCGGTTACCTCCTAGCAGTAGGGGCGAACCTCCTCTACGGGGTGATTTCGGGCGAGGACCCGGTCTGGAATGTCGGTTGGGGCGAGTGGACGGGCTTCCTGCTGCTGCATCTCATCGGAATGGCCACCGGCTTCGCCCTCGGCGCGCTTGTGCTCAACACCGCGGTGGCGATCGTCGTCTACTTCGTCTACGTCTTCGTGCTGCCGCCGATCTTCGGCGTCGCTCGCTTGTTCCTGGACTGGTTCGACAAGATCGCACCTTGGTTCGACTTCAGCACCAATCAGAACGTGCTGATGGACTGGGATCTCAGCAGCAAGGACTGGGCGCATCTCGCCGTCTCGAGCATCTGGTGGCTCTGGCTGCCCTTGCTGGTGGGCTTGTGGCGCGTCGTTCGCACCGAGATCAAGTAACCGAATCAAGTAACCGAATCAAGTAACAGCCACACCGCCAGCGCGGGTGGAACCATCCTGACGGCCCGGCCTCACCCTGGTGAGGCCGGGCCTCGGCATCTCCTGGTGCGGTGATCCCCGCTCGGTCCGATTACCCTGCTGCCTCATGACCTCCACTCGCGCCGATGGGCGTGCCGACGACCAACTTCGTCCGATCTCGATCACCCGGGGGTGGCTCGACCATGCTGCCGGATCGGTGCTCATCGAGTTCGGTGGCACCCGCGTCTTGTGTGCGGCTTCGGCCACCGAGGGCGTGCCCCGCTGGCGCAAGGGTTCCGGCCTCGGCTGGGTCACCGCCGAATACGCCATGCTGCCGGCTTCGACGAACACCCGATCGGACCGAGAGTCGGTGCGCGGCAAGATCGGCGGCCGCACCCATGAGATCTCCCGGCTGATCGGGCGGTCGCTGCGGGCGGTGATCGACTACAAGGCGTTGGGGGAGAACACCATCGTGCTCGACTGCGACGTGCTCCAGGCCGACGGCGGCACCCGCACCGCTTCCATCACCGGCGCCTACGTCGCGCTAGCCGATGCGGTCTCCCATCTGAAGTCGATCGGTGCGGTCACCGGCGATCCGCTCACCGGATCCGTGGCAGCGGTCAGCGTGGGCATCATCGACGGCATCCCGCGGCTCGACCTGCCCTACGAGGAGGACGTGCGCGCCGAGACCGACATGAACGTCGTGATGACCGGCGACGGCAGGTTCGTCGAAGTGCAGGGTACGGCCGAGGGGGCGGCGTTCGAGCGGTCTGAACTCGACGCGCTGTTGTCGCTGGCCGAGGGCGGTTGTGCCGAGCTCACCCGGCTCCAGCATGAGGCGCTGGCGAAGGCCGTGAGCAGGTGAGTTCTGAGTCCGCCCGCCCTGAGTCTGCCGGCGTCGAGGTGTTCCTGGCTTCGCGCAACGCCAAGAAGCTGGGCGAGATGCAACGGATCCTCGGCGAGCACCTCCCTGGCGCGCACGTGCTGGGTGCCGATGATGTGGCGCCGTACGACGAGCCTGTCGAGGATCAGCCGACCTTTGCCGGCAATGCCTTGTTGAAGGCGCGTGCCGGGGTGGCGGCCACCGGGCTGATCAGCGTGGCCGACGACAGTGGGCTGTGTGTCGATGCGCTCAACGGCATGCCCGGCGTCCTCTCTGCCCGGTGGTCGGGCGTCCCGAAGTCCGATGATCGCAACAACGAGTTGCTGCTGCAGCAGCTGGCCGACGTTCCCGACGAGCGGCGTACCGCCCACTTCATGTGCGCCATCGCGCTGTGCCTGCCTGACGGGCGCGAGGAAGTCGTCGAGGGCCGTATGCACGGACGGATCATTCACCAGACGCGCGGGAGCGGTGGGTTCGGCTACGACGTGTTGTTCGTGCCCGATGCCTATGCCGAGGCGGGTCTGACCTCCGCCGAACTGTCGCCGGCCGATAAGGACCGGATCTCGCACCGGGGCGTCGCCTTACGCGAGCTTGCGCCGCGGCTGGCTTCCCTGCTCGTGGGCTAACCCCGTCGACCCGCTCCGGGTCAGTACCTCCGGCGTCGGTTATTGCCGGGATGCGCGGGCGAGCTTGCGTGCCGTGAGCACCTGGAAGACGAAGAACACCGCCAGTAGGGCGAGCACGAGATAGCCCACCCAGGGCGAGGCGCCTGCACAGGTCGTCTGTGATTCGGTGATGGATCCCGCTGAATCGGATGAGACGGTCATGCACCGGGAAGTGGCGACGGTGGCGGAGATCAGCACGACCCAGGCTAGCGGCAGCCCGAGGCCGAGGAAGATGAAGCCGCGAAGCTTGAGTTGGGTGGACCATCGCTTGGCGATCGCCAGACAGACGATGCCGACGATCCACAACGGCACCGAGAAGAAGTACAAGGGGGCGAGCAACTCGGCTCCGAGGAGCGCGAAGATCGCGAGCGCCTCGGGCCACCCGGAGCCACGATCCTGCGCGAGGTCAGCGGCAGTAGCACCGCGCTCGCCAAGAGCCTCGGCGATCAACTCAGCCGGCCGCCCGAGGCGCTCCAACGCGTTGCGTGCCTCGACGTCCGAGGCGTCCGCGGGCACGGACTCGGCCAGATGGGCTTCTACGTCGCCGAGTAACTCGGCCGCGTCGGCCGGGTCCAGTCGGCCCGACTCGACGCGCAGCGCGGCTAGGTATTGCTCAACCAGTGGATGGCGCGTGGGTGTCATGGCTTATGTCCTTCCAAGATGACGTCGACGGACCGGGCGAACTCGGCCCAGGAGTGCCGGAAGCTCTCCAGCGAAGCGGCTCCGCCGGGCGTCAGTGAGTAGTAGCGCCGTGGTGGTCCGCCGGTGGATTCCTGCCAGGTGGTCGCCACCAGGCCCTCCTTGCGGAGTCGGCTGAGCAAGGGGTACAGCGTGCCCTCGCTGGCGACCAAGCCCGCTTCGGAAAGCTCGGTGGCCAAGTCGTAGCCGTAGCGCGGCTCGCCGCTGATCAATGCCAGCACGCAACTTTCCAGCACTCCACGACGGAGCTGGGAGAGCTCGCGAGCCACTGTCATGCAATGCAAGGTACCTGGTTGAAGAAGGTTCAGCAACCAGTGAGAGGGTGAGGGGAGTGGCCAGCTTGATCTGAGTGCCGGAGGGGGGACTTGAACCCCCACGCCCGAAGGCACAGGTACCTAAAACCTGCGTGTCTGCCAATTCCACCACTCCGGCAAGAGCGTGGACATCTTACGTGCCGGCCGCCGCCTTGCAGGGGTCGGCCCGGCGTCGGTCAGATACCGAGGTCGCGGCGCAGTTTGGCGACGTGGCCGGTGGCCTTCACGTTGTAGGCCGCATAGCTGATCGTGCCGTTCTCATCCACGACGAAAGTCGAGCGGATCACACCCTCGACCTCCTTGCCATAGAGCTTCTTCATCCCGAAAGCCCCCCACTGCTTCATCACTGCTCGATCGGCGTCCGAGGCCAAGGTGATGGTCAGTGCGTCTCGCTCGCGGAACTTCGCCAGCTTCGCGGGCGCGTCCGGAGAGATGCCCACCACGTCGTACCCCTGTGCCTGAAGGGCCTCCCAGGAGTCGGTGAAGTCGCAGGCCTGCTTGCTGCAGCCGGGAGTCATGGCGGCGGGGTAGAAGTAGACGATCGCCTTGCGACCGCGATGGGCACTCAGGCTCACCGGCTGCTCACCGTCGCTGGGAAGGGTGAAGTCGGGGGCGGCATCGCCGGGCTGCAGACGAGTCATGGGCACCTTCTCGAGGGTGGATCGTTATTGCAAGGAGCTTGCAACAAGTGAGATAAAGTGGAACGGAGTTCGACGAGGTCACTGTAGTCAGCCGGTGGGAGAGGGGTTCGTTCGCGTCATGCATGTGCCAGACGGTTTCCTCAACCTGCCGACCTCCCTTGCGACCGGCGCTGCCGCCGCCGTCGTGATCGGCGTGGCCCTGCGTGGCGCCGCACGCGAGCTCGATGACCGGTCCGCACCCATGGGTGGTTTGGTCGCCACCTTCGTGTTCGCCGGCCAGATGATGAACTTCCCAGTGGGTGCCGGCACGAGCGGCCACCTTCTGGGCGGGGCGCTCGCCGCTACGTTGGTAGGCCCCTGGATGGGGATTCTGTGCGTGAGCGTGGTCATCATCGTGCAGGCGTTGTTCATGGCAGACGGTGGCATCACCGCACTGGGGAGCAACATCCTGCTGATGGCCGTGCTCACCGTGGTCGTGGCCACCGGGGTAAACAGACTGCTTCTGATGGCGCTCCCGAGGCGGGCCGGTGTTGTTGCGCCGGTCGCCGGTGTGTCGGCTTTCGTCAGTGTGGTGACCGCTGCCGCGGCGTTCAGCATGTTGTTCGTCGTCGGCGGCAACAGTGCTGTCGAACCTTCGCTGCTGTTCAAGGCGATGGTTGGCTGGCATGTCCTGATCGGTCTCGGGGAAGGCGTGATCACCGCGTTGATCGTCGGCGGAGTGGTGGCGCTGCGGCCCGATCTGGTCTGGGCGGCTCGCCCGGTGCTGAGCAACCGGACGCTGGAACTGCGCAACGAGGTGGCCCGATGAGCACTCGCAGGCTCGTGCTCGGTGGGTTGGCGCTCGCTCTGGTGATCGTCGGCATCTTGAGCTTCTACGCCTCCGGCCACCCCGACGGGTTGGAGTACGTCGCCGGGCAACTCGGCTTTGCCGATTCGGCCCGACCTGCCGCGGACGCGCCGCTGGCCGACTATCAGGTGCCGGGGCTCCCCAACGGTCGGCTCTCCGGCGGTTTGGCCGGGGTGATGGGAGCGTTGATCGTGCTGATCACCATGATGCTTCTGGTGAAGCTGATGCGCCGGAAGCCTTCTCGCTGAGGTGGGTGCGGGTCACGGTCAGCGCCTCTATTTCCCTGGGCAGAGCGGCGTCCATCGGATCGCCGCGCACTGGAAGATCGTGGCGCTCGTCGGTTTCATGCTGAGTGTGGTCGCAACCCCGATCAGCTGGTGGTGGGCGTTCGTCGGCTTCGCCGTGGTGCTGCTCGGGGTCGTCGCGTGGAGTGGCGTGCCGCCGACGTACCTCGCCAAGCGAATGGTCATCGAGGTTCCGTTCGTGATCTTCGCGCTGCTGATGCCGGTGGTATCGACGGGGCCACGCGTGGACTTTCTAGGGGTGTCCCTGTCCCACGCCGGGTTGCTGTCGGCCGCCTCGCTCCTGGTCAAGGGCACCTTGGGCGTGCTTGCCTCGCTCACCCTCGCAGCCACGACCGAGCCGCTCGATCTGCTGGCCGGGCTGAGCAGACTTCACCTCCCCGCGCTCTTGGTGGCGATCATGGGGTTCATGATTCGCTACCTCGACGTAGTCACCGGCGAGGCCGGCCGGATGTTGGTGGCGATGCGCTCACGCGGAGTGGATCCGCGGTCACCACGACACTGGCCGGCGCTGGCGCGGTCCCTGGCGGCACTCTTCATCCGGGCCTACGAGCGCGGGGAGCGAGTGCATCTAGCCATGCTGTCGCGCGGGTACGACGGGAGGCTGCCCCGATGAGCGACGCGGCCCCGAGTAGCTCGAACTTCGGCGCCCGACTCTCGGGACTCGGGTCGGCCCCCTCGGCCGAACCGGTCCTCGAAGTGGCCGGGGTCGCCTACGCCTACCCCGACGGGCATCAGGCGCTCTTCGGTGTCGATCTGCGCGTGCACCGCGGGGAGCGGGTAGCCCTGCTCGGACCCAACGGCGCCGGCAAGACGACCTTGGTGTTGCACCTCAACGGGATCCTCCAGCCGGGCGCCGGCCGGGTGCGTGTCGCCGGGTTGGACACGATGAAGGGGTCCTTGACCGAGGTCCGACGGCGCGTGGGCATCGTCTTCCAGGACCCCGACGACCAACTCTTCATGCCGTCCGTGCGCCAGGATGTCGCCTTCGGGCCGGCCAATCTCGGGTTGAAGGGCGCTGCCCTCACCCGGAGGGTCGAGGAGGCGCTCGAGCAGGTGGGGATGGCGGAGTTCATCGACCGGCCCCCGCACCACCTCTCCTTCGGGCAGCGCCGTCGGGTCGCGGTCGCGACCGTCCTGGCCATGGAGCCGGAGGTGCTGGTCCTGGACGAACCCTCGTCGAACCTCGACCCGGCTTCACGTCGCGAACTTGCCGAGATTCTGCAGCGCCTCGACGTGACCGTGCTGATGGTCACCCACGATCTGCCCTATGCCTGGGAGCTGTGTCCGCGGTCGGTGATCCTGGACGACGGGGTGGTCGTCGCCGATGGCCCGACCGTGGAACTGCTTGCCGACCGACAGCTCTTGGCTGCCCACCGGCTCGAACTCCCGTACGGTTTCGCGCCGCCGGTTGATAGCCTGCCCGGGTGAGCAACGACATGCCCTCGCTGGAGCGCGAGATGGAGCAGACCCGAGAACGCCTGGCATCGACGATCGACGAGCTGGTCCATCGCAGCAGCCCGAAGACGATCGCGAACCGGCAGGCCGATTCGGTCAAGTCGTTCTTCGTCGACCCCGAGTCCGGGTCGCCGCGCACCGACAACATTGCCAAGGTTGCCGGGGGAGTGGCTGGGTTCATCGCGGTCCTGTTCGTGATCCGCAAGCTCACCCGCTGATCGGTTCGTGAGCGACAAGACCCCGATCAAGATGCTGCATGACCGCATCTTGGTCGAGACCGATCGAGAGGCGGGGGAGCGGCGCTCTTCCGGCGGCATCGTCATCCCGGCAACCGCGGCAATGGGTGCGCGCCGACTCACCTGGGCACGCGTCGTGGCGACCGGGCCGCACGCGCGCTCGGTGGAGGCAGGCGACCGCGTCCTCTTCGACACCGACGACAAGGCCGAGGTGGAGGTCAACGGCGAAATCTACGTCGTGCTCCGCGAGCGGGACGTCAACGCCGTCGCGGCCGACCGGCTCGGCGACTCCGCCACCGGGCTCTATCTCTAGCCCGCAACTTCTCTGGCCCGAAACTTCTCTGGCCCGCAACTTCTCCTCAGCGAGTGGCGGGCGCGACGTTGAAGTCGAGCACTGCGGTCACCACAGGGTGGTCGGTCGTGTGCCGGATTCGCTTGGTGCGCAGCGACGCGTAGTCGGTGAACAGTGCGTCCTCGGTGCCCATGATCCAGTCGATGCCGACCGGCCTCGGTGGCGGCGTACACGACTGGTCGGTCGAAGTGCCGCCGTTGGCCGCGAACAACTTGCCTGGGTAGGACATGGTGCAGAACGCACTCTCGCGCTCATTGAGGTCGCCGGTGAAGATGACCGGGTAGGCCGGAGCCAGCGTGCGAAGCTCGTTGATCTTGGCGATCTCGCGGCGCATCGCTTCGGCTCGCCACTTGCTCTGGTTGCCGTATTCGCGCGTGTTGGCCGGGTTGTGGACGTTCATGACGTAGACGAGCTGATTGGTCGCGTTGTGCCGCAGCAGCACGATCGGCATGTTGCGGATCCGGCCGTTGAAGTAGGTGATCTGCTGGGTGGTCGCCTCTACCAACGTCCAGACATCGTCGCGCCAGCCGATGCTGTTTTCCCCGTCCAAGGCGGTCATCGAGGTTCCGGGGTAGAGACTCCAGGTCGCCCCGCGCAGCCGGAGGAACTCGGTGGCCTGGATGCGCTGCATCTCCTGGAAACCGATCAGATCGAAGCCGCGCGAGTCGATGATCTTCACCGTTCGACCCATCCGAGTGATGCTGTCGCCCATCTTGCGGGCCCGGGCGCCGGAGGTGGTGTGCGAATGGCCCAGGATGTTGAAGCTCGCGACGCGACTGTCCGGTACGCCGTCGGCGTGGACCTCGTCATCGGACAGGGCAGGTCCCGCGACCAGGGCTGCGGCAGCGAGGAAGGCGACACACATCAGGGCGTGAACGACAGCTCGGGGGAAGCGCATGCGCCACACCATACCCAGGCTGAAACGCGTGGGGTAGATGTATCCAGAAGAAAACTTATCGGGCGGATGTGACTGGAGTGGTGATTTCGCCCGGCGTGTCGCGCCCACAGAAGTGATGTGCGCGACACTGCGGCACGCCCGTGGCACCCAGCCGGCTGCCCTCAGGCGAGGGCAGCCAACTGGGCCCGGGTCGGGACGTATGGCGTGACGCGCAGCCGCATCCGCGCCTCGGAGGGGGTTCGGTCGGCCTTGTGGCTGTTGCACCTCTCGCAGGCGGCGACGCAGTTCAACCACGACCACTCGCCTCCCCGGGAACGGGGCAGGATGTGGTCGATCGACGTCGCCTTCGCGCCGCAGTAGGCGCACCGATGCCCGTCCCGGATGAAGACGCCTCCTCGGTGCCAGGCTGCGGGTTGATAGAGCCACTTCGGAGTGATGTAGCGCAGCAGTCGGATCACCCTGGGCCACGGCCACCGGCCGACGGTGCGCCCTTCGACGGCTTCCTCTACGGCGGCAACCTTCCGGGCAACCATGCGCATGGCCTGCTTGAAGGAGACTCGACCAAGCGGCTCGTAGGAGGCGTTGAGCAGCGTCACGCTTCCCGCATACCGCGCGGAGTCGACCATCGCTGACACCTCCTGCTTGTCTCCAGTGTGGTCCTGTGTGGGTGGTTCGCGCGTTACCCGCGCCGTGGGCGCCCCCCGGAGCGCCAGCTTGCTCGCCGACTGATGGCAGCCAACTTGATCTTGTCGGGGGCGGTGAGCGTGTCGCCGTCATGGCCGAGCAGGACCATCCGGTCTGCCGAGGACAACGACATCCAGACCCGCTCGAACTGGTCCAAAGCCACTCCTGTAGCCATGGGAATCTCCTCTCTTGATGTGGGTGTAGGAACCGATCAATGTGGATCGGGACGAAATGAATGAGGGCCGCTCCTGCGAGACGTCTGTCTCGGCTGGGAGCGGCCCTCAATCCCCGGTTCCGGGTGAGTGCGGTGGCACTCAGTTGGTGGGAGGCTCCTCGCCGGTCGACGGCCGCCACGCGTGGCTCGCGCTCTCTTCGAACGAACTGCCCGGTCGCGGCGGGTACGCCGGCGTGACCACAGGGCGCGCACAGTCAGCGTGCATCGCGCGACTCGCCTTCGGGCGAATCGCGGCAGTGCCGCCGTTGGCTTGCCGTCGCATGGTCAGTCCTCGGTGTCTTGCGGGTCCTCATGACCCGGCGCAGACGCCGACATTAGTCAGCGCCAGCCGTTGGTCCAACTGATTTTCAGGTCCCGGGCGCAGTCGCTTCGGCGGCTAGGTGGCGGTTTCGTCGTCTTGGGGAGGCGGCCAGACGGGTCGGTCCGACTCGTTCGCGAAGGTTGCGCCGTCGAACCAGGCCCCCCCGGTGAAGGTCGTGCCGACGAACCGCGCACACAGGTCAAAGGTCGCGTCGGTGAACCAGGCGTCCTCCGTGAAGCTCGAGTCTTCGAACCGGGCGTCGGTGAAGCTCGCTCCGGCGAAATTGGCTTGCCTGTTGAATCTCGCACTGTTGAACATGGCGTCCCCGGTGAAGCCCGCGCTATTGAAATCGGCTTGGCTGTTGAATCTCGCGTGGTTGAACCGGGCTTCCTTGTTGAAGCTCGCTTGGTGGAAGTCAGCGTCCCGGCTGAAGGTCGCACTGTTGAACATGGCGTTCCCGGTGAAGGTCGCACTGTTGAAATTGGCTTGGCTGTTGAATCTCGCGTGGTTGAACCGGGCTTCCTTGTTGAAGCTCGCTTGGTGGAAGTCAGCGTCCCGGCTGAAGATCGCAGGGTTGAACTTGCCGTTCCCGGTGAAGCTCGCACTGCTGAACCAGGCGTTCCCGGTGAAGGTCGCATCGTCGAACCAGGCGATTCCGGTGAAGGTCGCACAGTTGAACATGGCGTCTTCGGCGAAGCTCGCGCCGAGGAACACGGCATCTCCGGCGAAGCTCGCGCCGAGGAACACGGCATCTCTGGCGAAGGCCGCCCCGACGAATACGGAGTCCCCGGCGAAGATCGCATCCGAGAACTCGCTCGCGCCGAAGTTGCAGCTGAAGAAGGTGGCGTCGTGGAGGTGAGCCCCGCGGAGGTTCAGTGTCATGGGTGTCCAGCTCGTTGCCGAATCCGGGTCTCTCAGATGGTCGGCGATCACGAGTTGGATGGTGTGGCGCACTTCGAGGTCGTGGGGTGTGCGGGCCGGGAGGGTGCGTTCGGTGACGGTGCGGTCTTGGGTGGAGGTAACGACCGTGGTTTCGGTGGTAGCGATTCCGTCTTCGTCGGGGTTGAACGGGAGCCGCAGGTAGCCGCACAGCACGTCGACGCACTGCTGTCTGTGCCGTGGATACTGGTCAGCTAAGGCGGCGACGGCATAGACACCGGCGATCCGATTGGCGGGTGTGGCGCCGCCGAGTTGGGCTGCCGCAGAGGCGAACCGTTGGTCAAACCGTAGGACGTCGGCGGCTCGCTCCTCACGTTCGGAGAGTGCTTGGCGTCGGTATGTGGTGACCAACCCGACGGCAGCTCCGACCCCGGCGACCAGAGCGAGCGAGATCTTGATCAGATCCCCGAGACTGAACGGTTCGCTGGTGAGTGCTGGTGGGGTCTTCTGGAAGCCGGGCAGCCACCAGGTCCCGGTGGCGATGTAGGTGACGACACTGAGGCCACCCACCAACACCAGCAGACCGAGACCGACGGTGACGATGGTCGCGGCGGCTTGGCCGCGCAGGATGAGCGGCACCTCATGGCGACCAGTCACGCCCTTCGGTGTGTTGCCGGTTCTGTCTGGGGCGTCCGAGTCCACGGCATCGATTGTGGCAGGTGGCGACTCGACCCCAACAGGCCACGGTCAGGCAGCCGCGGGCCGCCGACCAGGGTAGCCAGGCTGATCTTGACTGGGTTGCTGCGGCTGAGAGTGTTCGGTGGGCTTCTCTGTGGAGGGTGGGCGTAGCGGAGCCGCCTGACTCGGGCGAGCGCTTATCTGATCAGACAAACCGAGTTAGCATGAGGTCGTGCACGACATCGACACGGCTACCGTGATGGACGCCCTCGACGCTGCGCTGCGTCGAAGCGGGCTTGACCAGACCGAGTTCGCCCGAGCCCTCGGAACGTCCGGATCCCGCTACTCCACCTACCGAAATGGCTCCGTCGCCCCTACTGCGGCTTTCCTCATGCGGGCCATTCGCATTGCCGACCAGATGAGCGCCGCCCATGCGGAGCACCTACCGACCGCGCCTGACGCTGCCCGATCCGTCCGCACCGCACTCCGCGAGAACCGACCTGAGTGGGCACTGGCGCTCATCCTCGGCGTCCGCGACCGGATCCTGGCTGACGCCACCACCCGACATCGGGCGCTCGACACTTGGGGCATCCCAGCAAGCACCGGCGACACACGATGGGACCGCCTACTGGCCGCAACGATTCGACACGCTCTCAGCGAAGTTGGTCAGACGCCGCCCGCCTGGACCGATGTGCGGGCGCTCGACATCGTTTGGCTGCCGGTCGAGTCGCTGCGGTTCGACGAGGCTCAGGTTCGGGCGCGAACCCCTGACTGGCTGGCCGCATGGAACATCTTCGTCTCCGACCTCGACCTCGCGACGCTGTGATGTCACCCGCTGATCCCACCCAGGGGGCTCACGGTCGACATCGACGCCGTCTCGCTGAGCCCTGCCGTGTGGGAGGCCGCGCAACAGATGGCAGCCGAGTCCGGACTACCCGGCAACTGGGTCAACAGTGCGGCGGCTTCCTGCATCCGCCCGCTGGCGACTGCTCACCGTGCCCAGCATTGAGATCGGGTCACGAAGCATCCCGCTCGACCGAACGGACGGCGAGCGAGGGTTCGATGGCGGCCACCAGGTCGGCGGCGTGCGTGGGTGCACTGCATGCCAGCGTGGTGTGTGCGGATCGGTGAGTGCTCTGTCCTGGTCCGCAGCTGTGCGCTCGCGAGCTGCAACCGCGCCACTTCCGGTCAGTTAGTTGGAGGCCGGACATACAAAAGGTGCCTCTAACCTGCGCAAACAGGAGAGGCACCTTCAGTACGCCATCAGGGACTCGAACCCCGAACCCGCTGATTAAGAGTCAGCTGCTCTGCCAATTGAGCTAATGGCGCAAGTTGCGACGCCAGCCTACCAACGCCGCGTGCCACCTAAGAAATCCGGTGACCCTGGGGTGAGTGACGGGGCTCGAACCCGCGACATCCTGGACCACAACCAGGTGCTCTACCAGCTGAGCTACACCCACCATGTCTCCGCACCGCCGAGGCGGCTCGAAGCCGGGCAGAAGCATAGCCGTTCTCGGTGGAGACACCGATTCGGGGACGGGTCTGAGCTCAGGACAGGGTGTGCCGAGCCCCGGCGGACTTCGCGGTGGCCGTGTCAGGACCGGGCTGGGGCACGAAAACGGTCTCGCGGTAGTAGCGGAGTTCGGCGATGCTCTCGGTGATGTCGGCCAGCGCCCGATGGTTTCCGTGCTTCTGCGGCGCATTGAAGTAGGCCCGGGGGTACCACCTGCGTGCCAACTCCTTGATGGAGGAGACATCGACGATCCGGTAGTGCAGGAAGCCCTCCAGGAGCGGCATGTCGCGGGCCAGGAAGGCGCGGTCCGTAGCGACGGTGTTTCCGGCCAGAGGCGGCCTGGAGTTCGGACCGCAGTGCTCGGTCACGTAGGCGAGGACTTGCGCTTCGGCGTCAGCGAGCTCCAGGCCATCGGCAAGGCGATCGATGAGGCCGGAGTTGCGGTGCATCTGCGAAACGAAGTCGCTCATCTGTGCCATGGCTTCGGCGGGCGGTTTGATGACCAGCTCGATGCCGTCGCCGAGGATGTTGAGATCGAAGTCGGTCACCAACGCGGCGACCTCGATCAGGGCGTCGTTCACCAGATCGAGACCGGTCATTTCGCAGTCGATCCAGACGAGGCGGTCGTTCACGACGGTCACCCTACTGCGCGGCCATCGGTGTGTTCTCGATTCGGGCGACCTTTCGGTCGCCGACGAACGCGGGCCGGGGGGAGAGTCCCGCCCACGCTCGCCTAGGCTCAGTCCATGAGCTCATGGATCGGTCTGGCGGCACGCCTGATCACCGGCGGCATCTGGATCGTCGCCGGTGCCATCAAGCTCGGCGATCCGGCCGGCTCCGTGCGTGCCGTGCGCGCCTATCAGTTGCTGCCCGAATCCCTGGTTCCCCTCATCGGCTATCTGCTCCCGGCACTCGAGGTCGGCGTGGGGATTGCCTTGATCCTCGGGCTCCTCACCCGATGGTTCGCGCTGCTCTCGGCCTTGCTCTTCCTGGCCTTCATCATCGGCATCTCCTCGGCCTGGGCCCGCGGTCTTCGAAATCGACTGTGGCTGCTTCGGTGGCGGCGGCTTCGACGCAGATGCCACCTCGAAGTACCCCTGGGAGATCGCGCGCGACGTTGCGCTTCTCGGCTTGTCTCTGTTCCTGGTGGCCCGGCCGCGGACCGCCCTCGCCCTCGACTCCTTCGTGAGCCCGAAGCACTGAAAGGACCCTCCCCATGGCCAATCAGAAGTCATCCAAGTCCGAGCGCGCGGCGGCGCTGCTGGCCGAACAGCAGCGCGGTGAGCGACGCCGCCAGTACGTCGTCGTCGCCGGCGTCGTTGCCGTGCTGGCGCTGATCGCGGGGCTCACGTGGTACGCCATGAGCACCGACAAGACCGGAGCAACGAACTCTTCGACGCCGCAGAGCACCGAGGATTATGGGGTTGTGGTGGGAGCCGCGGACGCCCCGACCGAGGTGACGATCTATGAAGATCCGCAGTGCCCGGTGTGCGGTCAGTTCGAGTCGGCGGTGGGGGACCAACTCGCCTCGGCCATCGATGACGGCAAAGTGCGGGTCACCTACCGACTGGTCTCCTTCCTTGACCGGGCGAGCACGAACGACTACTCCTCGCGGGCAGCGAACGCGGCCTTCGTCGTGGCCGACCAGGCCGGATCCGAGGGATTCCGTAAGTTCCACGAACTGCTCTATGCCAACCAGCCCGCTGAAGGCGGTGCCGGCCCGGAGGACGAGCAGTTGATCGCCTGGGCAGTGCAGGCGGGGGCTGACGAAGCCACGGTCTCCTCGATGATCAAGGACAAGGTCTTCGAGCAGTACGTCGTCGACGCCACCGATGCGATGAGCAAGAACGATGTGACCGCCACGCCCACCGTCTTCGTCGACGGCAAGAAGATCGAAGGATCGCCGCAGGATTCCGTCGACGCGATCCTGAAGGCCATCGGGTGACCTCGGCGGGAGAGCTGCCCGCCTTCATCGCAGGTCTTCCGAAGGCCGAGCTGCACGTTCACCACGTCGGCTCGGCATCCCCCGATGTGGTGGCGCTGCTCGCCGAGCGACACCCCGGCGTGGTGCCCAGTGATCCCGAGGGTTTGCGCGACTTCTTCGCCTTCCGTGATTTCGCCCATTTCATCGAGGTCTACCTAGCAGTCGTCGACTTGATCAGGACCCCCGAGGACGTCCGGTTGCTCACCTACGAAGTGGGCAGGCAGTTGGCCGGGCAGCAGGTGCGGTACGCCGAGCTCACCATGACGCCGTACACCTCCGTGCAGCCGGAGCTGCCCGATCGTGGAATGCCGATCGAGGCATATACAGAAGCCATCGAGGACGCGCGGATCGCCGCGGAGCGCGACTTCGGGCTGGTCTTGCGCTGGATCTATGACATTCCGGGGGAGAGCGGGGTGCCGGCGGCCGACGCCACCTTGAATTACGCCCTCGAGCACGGCCCGGAGAGCCTGGTGGCGTTCGGCTTGGGTGGCCCCGAGATCGGCGTACCGCGTGGGCAGTTCTCCCGGCACTTCGCCGCCGCCCGGGCTGCCGGGCTGCATTGCGTCCCGCACGCCGGGGAGACCACCGGCCCACAGACCATCTGGGATGCCCTCAACGAGCTGGGCGCAGAACGGATCGGTCACGGCACCAGCGCCGCCCAAGATCCGGCGCTGCTGGCTCACCTGGCCGAACGAGGCATCCCGTTGGAGGTCTGCCCGACGAGCAATGTCGCGACGCGCGCGGTGGACAGCCTGGCCGAGCACCCGTTGCCTGACTTCGTCCGCGCGGGGGTGAAGGTGACCATCAATTCGGATGACCCGCCCATGTTCGGCACCACGCTCAACCAGGAGTACCTCGTCGCCGCGCAACTCTTGGGGCTGGGGAGGACTGGACTAGCTAGCCTGGCCCAGACCGCTGTCGAGGCTTCCTTCGCTCCGAATCAGTTGAAGATGCGGCTCGTTCGGGCCATCGCCGACTATGCCAACGGGTGAGTGCGCGTAGTCCCTTCCGTCAACTTCCGCGCAAATTTGTCAAAGCCTAGGAACATTCTTGTTCCCGTTTGCCAAACCGAGGGTAACGTGGCCCGCGGAAAGGATTGCCTGTGACTGCACTGGATGCTGACGTTCGATTGGCTCTGGCCGATATCGACCCCCCTGAGCTCGGCGCACGGATCAAGCGTGCGCGGGTGGCCTCTGGCCTCACCCAGACCGAACTGGCCGGCGGACGGATCTCGACGGGATACCTCTCCCGTATCGAATCCGGTTCGCGACGAGCCGACGCGGAGCTGTGCCAATTCCTGGCCGACCGGCTCGGGATCTCGGTCAACGAACTGGTGGGCGGGATCACCCGCGATCGCCGGGCGGAACTCGAGATGAGTCTGGATCATGCGGAGTTGGCGCTGGCGAGCGGCTCGCACGCTCAAGCCGAGACGTTGGCTCAACAGGTGCGCGAGGCGGTCGAAGGCTCCAGTCATGATGACTTGAGGTTCCGCTCGCGGCACGTGCTCGCCAGGTGCGCGGAGGCCGCGGGTAAGCGTGATCTCGCGATCACCGAACTCCAGGACCTGCTGCAGGAGACCGAGGGGCAGTACTTCGCCGCGGTGATCGGTATCGATCTGAGCAGGTGTCTGCGGGAGTCCGGCGATGCCGCCAGCGCGGTCGACGTCGGTGAGTCCACGTTGCGGATGCTCGCGCAGCGCAACCTCGACGGACTCGAAGACGGCATTCGGCTGGCCGTCACCGTCGCGGCGGCCCACTACGAGCGCGGAGATCTCGGTCAGGCACTGCGGATGTGTCATGCCGCGATCGCTGCCGCCGAGACCTTGGAATCTGACGAAGCCCGCGCCTCGGCGTACTGGAACGCGAGCATCATCGAGCAGGAAGCGGGCCGAGTGAACGAAGCGGTCCGGTTGGCTCGCCGCGCGGTGTCGATGATGGAGACCGGCGCCAGCACCCGCAGCATCGCCAGGCTGCGCACCCAACTCGGCCTCTACTACCTCTCCCTGGAGCAGCCCATGGTCGCCGAGGCGGAGGAGTGCCTCGAGCGCGCTTCCCGTGAGCTCGAATGGAGCTCGGCTTCGCGCACCGACGTTGCCCGAAATCAGCTCAACCTGGCCCGGGCACGGGTGATTGCCGGCCGGTACGACGAGGCGATCGACCTTGCCGACCACGTCCTAGCCACCATCGAGCACGAGTTGATGACTCCGGAGGCACTTGTGGTCTCCGGATGCGCCCACTTCCTGAAGGGACAGCGTGAAAACGCGCAATTCGCCTTCGATGCCGCGCGTACTGCCCTGACGAAGTCCATTGCGGCGCAGCGCGGTCGTATCTGGTTCGAACTCGCCGACTGCCTCAATGAATTCGGTGATTCCGAAGGTGCTTCGAGTGCCTACCGCTCGGCCGCTATTGCGTTCGGCCCGGCATCCGGTGGTCCGCGCATCGTCGATCAGACGAGGCGCTTCCTGACGGCCGACCCTCGACAAACCGGCACGGACTGACCGAGACACACGTCACGACGAAGAGTCCCCGACTCGGGGCGCCCGGCAACTGCCGAGCGTCACGGGGAGGGGACTCTTCGCTTTTTCAGGTGGGACACGCGCTCCTGGGGGGAAGCGCAATCCCGGGGGGAACTTAGGGATCCCGAGCGGCGCAGCGGGATCAGCAGCACCAGCCGCGGTCCTTGAGGACGACCTGCTTCGAGCCGGCCTCGGCGGTGACGGCAGACGTAGCCATCGTCGTGGTCAGGGCAACAGCGGCGACGATCGCGGCCAGGGCTTTGGTGGTCTTGCGCATCTGAATACTCCTCGGTTCGGGGGCTCACACTTCACGCCTCTCCGGCGCTCATGAGTAACTGTGACAACACTTGGCAATATTTGGCAAGTAATGGGGGACAAGTTCATCCACAACTGAGGGCGTTTCATGCGTACGAGTGGGCTTCTCGTGGCGTTTCGAGACGCTTGTTGTTGTTGAGAGAAGGCCGGGGAGCGCGCTTTGCCTTCAGCAGCGTAGCGGGGGACCCTAGTTGGGGCTCACGGAGTGCAAAGTCTTCAGCTTCTTGCAGTGCGATTTACTGCAGTCGAACCGGCCTGCGTGGCATCGGTCGGGAGACTCGGGGCGGGCCTTGAAATGGCATTGGCCCCGCGATCTCATACTTCGCGGGGCCGGTTCCTTTCTACCGCCGGGGATGGCTCGGTCCCGGGATTTCGCGGGCGTGTCCCAACGGACTCCTCGGCTGCGCCGCCGTACGCTCATCCGCATCACCACGCATCCAACACGATGGCCTTGTCGAGCGGGCAGGGCGCCCGCGGCGCTCCAACATCTGCGGCGCCCGGATGTCGGAGGGGCGCGCCGCCTCTTCGCTCACCAACGCGGCCTTGGACCGACAACTCCTCTGAGCGAATGACTTCGTGTGCATAAGCAAACACGTCTGAGAGTTCTGCAGCTGATCAATAGGAAGAGCGCGGCCCGGTGCCCCGATCGCACTCGATCATGAGTCGCCACCCTTCTGGTGTCCGCTATCTTCATTTCCGCTCATTGGTTCCCGGTATAGAGGGCCTGACGTGATCTGCGTCCGCAGTTCCATGAGTGCAGCCGGTATTCATCATCGACATTCGTATTCGGCGTCGGCACTATTAGGTGCAATTTGGTGGTGGCCCTCGTCGACCCCTGAATCCGTGAACGAAATGTTGAGTATCTGGTTGCGTTCCTGGGTGGCCCGAGGATTCCCGGTCGCTCGGGCTCGCTCGATGCGCCCCGCTAACACCGCATCCTCGCGATCGCGACCTCGACGTCGGCGCTCATCTGATGAGGACACGACCTCGGGCGATGCGAACGATCGCCTAGGTTCTCCAGACCGCCAGCCTCGTACTTCACCAGCCAGCACGGCCTGATACCTCTGCTCAGCCACACTCAACTCCCGCATCCTCGGGAGTGTCCGGTATCAACCGAAGTCAGTGTCGCCCATCAGCCGAAACACTGTCGTGCCTCAGCCGAAGGCCAAACGTCCGCCATCAGCCGAAAGCACACAAACGCGTGGCGCCCCCGACAGGATTCGAACCTGTGACCGGCGGATTAGAAGGCCGCTGCTCTATCCAGCTGAGCTACGGGGGCTGGTGGGCATATTGTCGCCCATCGATCGGAGGGGCGACTCATCGGCGCAACCGTTTGATGACCGCCTCCCGACTACGCCGAGCAATCCAAGCTCACGAGCGTCGCTGGGACATCCAGGCCTCGATCTCGTCCGGGTCGCGAGGCAGCGCAGCGGAGAGATTGAGCGCCCCGTCGGCGGTGACCACGATGTCGTCCTCGATCCGGATCCCGATGCCGCGCAACTCTTCGGGGACCAGCAGGTCCTCGGCCTGGAAGTAGAGCCCCGGTTCCACGGTGAGCACCATGCCTTCGGCCAGGTCGCCCTTGGGGTAGACCTCGACAGCGGCCGCGCCGCAGTCGTGCACGTCCATGCCGAGCATGTGAGAGGTGCCGTGCAGGGTCCACCTGGCGTAGACCTTCGAGGTCGGATCGAGCGCTTCCTCGGCGGTGCCTGGCAAGAGCTTCAACTCCTCCAGCCCGTGCGCGAGCACCTGCATCGCGGCCTCGTGCGCGGCCAGGAACGGCGCACCCGGGCGCACCGCGGCAATGCCCGCCTCCTGTGCGCTGAGAACCAGCGAGTACAGCTCGCGCTGCAGCGGAGTGAACGTGCCCGAGACGGGAAGAGTCCGGGTGACGTCCGCGGTGTAGAGGTGGTGCCCCTCCACGCCCATGTCCAGCAAGATCAGGTCACCCTCGGTGACCGCTCCGGTGTTGTCGATCCAATGGAGCACGGTCGCGTGTCGGCCGCTGGCCACGATCGAGTCATAGCCAAGGTCGTTGCCCATGGTGCGGGCACGGCGGAAGAAGGTGCCCTCAAGCCAACGCTCGCCGTACTCCAACACGCGATCCCATTCGCGCACGGAGTCTTCGAATCCCAGGACGGTCGCATCACAGGCGGCCGCGAGCTGGGACAACTCCCAGTCGTCCTTGATCATTCGCATCTGTGAGGCGACCTGCTCCAACTCGCCGTCGTGGCCCGGGTCCGGGGGAAGCAGGTCATCCAGGCGAGCCTCGCGGCCCCGCAACATCCGGGTCTTCTCCGGGCCGCGCTCCAGATCGGCCGGAAGGTCGGCGATGTGGCGGGTCTTGACCTGCAGCTGTTCGGCAACCTCCTCAAGGGACGGACGCCGGCCCACCCACAGTTCGCCGTACTGCCGGTCGCGGAAGAACTCCTCGGTGTCGCGCCCCGATCGTGGCCGCAGATAGAGGGTGCTCTCGCCGTCCTCGAGCACGAGTACGGCGTCACTGGTGTGGTTGCCGCAGAAGTAGGTGTGTGCCGTGTCCGGGCGGAAGCGGAAATCGGTGTCGTAGGAACGCACCTTGAACCCGCCCGCGGGCAGGACCAGCCGCTCGTCGGGGAACGTTGCGGCGAGCCGCCGACGGCGGTCGTGGAAGAGTTCCGCGGCGGGGTGTCTGGGCAGTTCCAGAGCGATGTCGCCCCAGCCGCGCCTCATGATCTCGGCGTACCCAGCAGGCACCGCGATGTCTTGCGGCTCGACGTGGAGTTCCGGGGTGGTCTCTTCGGCGTCACTCACCCCACTCACTGTACGCCGAGGCGAGGGACTCACTTGGTTAGGATTTGACCATGTCCCGAACTCGACGCGACGGTCTCGCGTTCACTGTCATCGTCGTGTGTGTGGTGGCCCTGTGCGCCATTCCGATGGCGCTGATCATCGCCGCATCGGGGGCACCCACCTTGATGCTCTCCGCCGCGCTTCTGGCCGCCGTGCCGGTGGGGCCGGTCATTGGCGCCTACCTGTGGCTGGACCGCTACGAGCCCGAACCGCGCTCGCTCTTGGCTATGGGGGTCGCTTGGGGCGCCTTTGCAGCCACGCTCGCCGCGTTGTTCGTCCAGGGCATCGGCGGCCTCGCCCCCGGCTTCGACGACGCCACCCAGGTCACCTGGTTCGCGCCGATCAGCGAGGAAGCGACCAAAGGCATCTTCCTCCTCTTGCTGATGTGGTGGCGGCGTCATGAGTTGGACGGCCTACTCGACGGGATCGTTTACGCGGGCATGGTCGGCGTCGGCTTCGCCTTCACCGAGAACATCCTCTACCTTGCGGCGGCCTACAACGGGACCGATGGCTTCGGGCCCGGCGGAGTCGAGGCGCTGACGGGCACCTTCATCATGCGGTGCTTGGCGAGCCCCTTCGCCCACCCGCTCTTCACGGCGTTCACCGGGGTCGGCGTCGGCATCGCCGTCTCCTCGCGGAGCGGTTTCGTCCGGTTTGTTGCGCCGATCGCGGGGTACGTCGCTGCCGTCGCGGCTCACGCCACCTGGAACGGATCGGCCGTCAACGGCACCTTCATCGGGATCTACCTCACCTTGATGGTGCCGGTCTTCCTCCTTGTCGCCGGCTTCGCCTTCTGGCAGCGACGCGCCGAACGGCGGATGTTGGATTCGGCCCTTCGTGAGGCCGCGACTCGTGGCTTGGTGCCGGCCACGGATCTGCCCTGGATCGTCGACCTACGCGGTCGGAAAGCGGCTCGGCGCTACGCCTCACAGACCGGAGGCAAACGCGCACGCGCCGCTACCGAGGAGTACCAACAAGCCGCAATCGAGCTCGGTTTCCTTCACCACAGGTATCTTCGTGGCACAGCGCCTGCTGATTTTGCGGTCAGAGGGCGGGAATACATGAGTCGCATGCAAGCAGTGCGGCCCTCCGTTGTCTTTCCCGGACAGGTGGTCCCGATTCGATGACCGAAGTGTCAGCCGGCAGCGAGCCGACCGCTGAGAGCTTGAAGATGATCACGGCTCTGGTGAGTCTGAGGCAGGCCCTCCAGCGGGCGTCCCTGCCGTTGGAGACTCCGGGAGTCGCCGAGGCGCGCACGATGCGCGCGGAGATGGTCGACCAGCTCGAGGACTACGTCATTCCTCGACTGACCACGCTCGAAGCGCCGTTGCTCACCGTGGTCGGTGGCTCCACTGGTGCTGGAAAGTCCACCCTGGTCAACTCGTTGGTCGGTCGGCGGGTCACCGTGCCCGGCGTACTGAGGCCGACGACCCGATCGCCGGTCCTGGTGCACAACCCGGCGGACGCGGGCTGGTTCGGACAAGACCGGCTGCTGCCCGAGCTTGAGCGCGTCGATCTCCCGACGACCGACCCCGGTGCCCTCCAACTCGTTTCGGCCGAGACCGTGCCGCCGGGTCTGGCCATCCTGGACGCCCCCGACATCGACTCGGTCGAGGAGCGGAACCGCACGCTGGCCGCGCAGCTACTGGCCGCCGGTGACTTGTGGTTGTTCGTCACCTCCGCCGCTCGGTACGCCGACCAGGTCCCGTGGGACTTCCTGCGCCAGGCAGCCGAGCGCTCGACCGCCGTCGCGATCGTGCTGGATCGCACGGCGCCGGAGGCAGTCGAGACCGTGGCCACCCACTTGGCCCGGATGTTGGCCAGCCGGGGACTGAAGGACAGCCCGCTGTTCACCGTCACCGAAGGTGGGGTGAGCGAGGAGGGCATGCTCCCGCCCGAGCGCGTAGAGCAGATCCGATCGTGGCTGGCGGCACTGGCAGCCGACACCGAGGCGCGTCAACTGGTGGTCAAGCAGACCGTCGACGGCGCGATCCGCACTCTGGCCCGCCGGGCACACACGGTCGCCGACGCTGCGGCCGAACAAGCAGCGCTGGAGCATCGCCTTCGGGGCGATGCCGAGAAGGCCTACGCCCAGGGCATCGAGCAGATTGCCAAGGCATCGGCCGACGGCACCCTCCTACGCGGTGAAGTGCTGGCGCGCTGGCAGGAGTTCGTCGGCACCGGCGAGCTGCTCAAGTCCCTGGAGACCCGAGTCGGCTGGCTGCGCGACCGCGTCGTTGGCGCCGTACGAGGCAAGCCGCAGCAGGTCGAGCGGGTCACCGTTGCCGTCGAATCCGGTTTGGAAACCCTGATCACCGAGCATGCCGAAGCGGCCGCCGAGCGCGCGGAGGCATCGTGGCAGTCGTTGGCCTCGGGTCAGGCCTTGTTGGCCGACGCCGGGGAGGACCTCGGCCGCGCCTCCCGAGATTTCCGTCGCCGCGCCGAGCGCGCCGTCCGCGACTGGCAGCAAGACGTCATGGAGATGGTGCGCACCGAAGGCGCGGACAAGCGGTCGACCGCGCGCTTCATGGCCTACGGCGTCAACGGCCTGGGCGTGGCGCTGATGATCGTGGTCTTCGCCCACACTGGCGGCATGCTCTTGGGGGCCGAGGCAGGCGTGGCCGGTGGCACCGCGGTCTTGGGCCAGAAGCTGCTCGAGGCGGTCTTCGGGGACCAAGCGGTGCGGACGCTCGCGGAACGAGCCCGCACCGACCTGATGACGCGCGTGGAGGAACTGCTGGCCGGGGAGCGCGCCCGCTACCTCGAGCTGCTGGACAGCCTGGAGATCGACCCCGACTCCGTCGAGAAGATTCGCGACGCGTCGCGCAGGATCGACGACTTGCGCTTCGAGGCGCAGCAGTCCAGCGATCACGACGGCACGAACCCATAGTGTTTGAATTAGTCCACCCGGGGCACTCCCGGGAGCCGCAGACCCGCCCACAAGCGCGACGAGGAGAGCGATGACGTCCCTGCTCGAGGGAGCCAAGTCCTTGGTGACCCGGAGCCCCGACCTCGGCGCGCGGATCCAGGGACTCGAGGCCGCCGCCGATGCCGCGGACGGCCGCGTCAACGATGCGCTGGTCGGCGACGCACGCGCGGTCGTCACCAGGGCGACCTCGCGGTTGAAGCTCTCGGCCGACCACACGGTCGTCGCCATCGCCGGAGCAACCGGCTCGGGCAAGTCCTCGACCTACAACCAGCTCACCGAGCTCGAACTCTCCGCGGTCGGTGTGCGCCGACCCACCACGTCGTGGGCCTCCGCGTGCGTCTGGGGGAGTGACGGAGCCGAGGAGCTGCTCGAATGGCTCGGCATTCCGCCACGGCACCAGACCACGCGTGACTCCATGCTCAGCACCGGGCGTGAGGACAACTCGCTGCAGGGCGTGGTCCTGCTCGACCTTCCCGATCACGACTCCACCGAGGTGTCCCACCATCTCGAGGTGGATCGGCTAGTCGCCCTCGCCGACCTGTTGATCTGGGTCCTCGACCCACAGAAGTACGCCGACGCCGCGATCCACGGCCGCTATCTCGAGCCGCTCGCGAGCCACCAGGACGTGACGATGGTCGTCCTCAACCAGATCGACCTTGTGCCCGAGGACAGGCGAGAGGCCATGATCGCCGACGTACGACGGTTGCTGCGCGAGGACGGCATGCCTAACGTTCCGGTCTTCGCCCTCAGCGCCCGCAACGGATGGGGGATCGCCGAACTGCGCGGCGAGATCGCCAAGCGGGTCGCCGCGAAGAAGGCGACCAAGGCCAGGCTGGCCGCCGATGTGAAGTCGGTGGCGACCAAGCTCGCCGATGCGTCGGGGACCCAGAAGGCATCGGCACTGTCCAAGACGCGCGTGAGTGAACTCGAAGCCGCGTTCGCCGATGCGGCTGGTGTTCCCACCGTGGTGGCGGCAGTGGAGAAGTCGACGCGGATGCGTGCCAACCGGGCCACTGGCTGGCCGGTCACCTCCTGGGTCTCGCGCTTGCGGCCGGACCCGCTGAAGCGATTGCATCTGGACCTGGGTGGAGCCGCGAAGGAGTTGTCGGGATCGGGCCGCACATCGGTTCCCGAACCCACCCAGGTGCAGCGGGCGCGCGTGGATGCCGCAGTCCGCGAAGTTGCCGAAGAAGTCGCTGGTGGGTTGGCGACGCCCTGGGCCGCTTCGGTACGCCGGGTCTCGGTGTCTCGACTCGGAGACTTCGGCGACCGGTTGGACAAAGCCCTGGCAGACACCGATCTAGGTGTGGCCCGGCTGCCGATCTGGGCAGGCATCGTCAGGTTCCTGCAGTGGCTGCTGATCATCGCCGCCGTTGGTGGTGGCGTCTGGCTGGCCGCGCTCGCGGTGATGGGCTACCTCAAGCTGCCCGAACCCGTTACCCCGGATGTGCGCGGCATCCCGCTGCCGACCTTGCTGCTGTTGGGTGGGGTCGCATTGGGTCTGTTGCTGGCCTTGGTGTGTCGGTTCCTGGTTGCTGGGACGGCTCGGAGCCGTGCTCGGTCTGCGGACCGGCGCCTGCGCTCCTCGATCTCCGGAGTGACCCAGGAGCTCGTCGTCGCTCCCATCACCGAAGAGTTGGCGGCCTACGAAAAGGCGCGTGCGGGTCTGCTGCAGGCGTTGAAGTAGCCCCAACCTGGAAGGTTTCGGCGCGGGCAGGTTTCGGCGCGGGCAGGGTCACGCATTCGCGGCGATCAGCACCGCCACCCCGCATACGAACACTGCCAGCAGCAGAATCTCGGCCGCTCGGTCCAGGCGGATCGCCCGCTCGGTGGCGACCGATTCGCCGTCCCGGACCCAGTGAGAGGTCAGGATCGTGACGAACATCAGCGCCACGATCAGTCCGTAGGACAGCACGTAGATCTTGTCCAGCAACACGAGATTCCCCGTCTCGGGGAGGGTGCTCGTGTAGGCCTGCTGCAGGAACACCAACGCCAGGAGCGCGGTGGCCGGAGCGCCGAGCCGCACTTCGATCATGCTGGGGTGCACCACGAGGATGCTCAGAGCGATGAGGACCACGATGAGGAGTGGCAACATCAGTTTCCAGACGAAGAAGCTCCGGGGCCGCTGGATGTCGATGACGAACGACGCCCGGGAGTAGGTGTCCTTAGATCCCGTCCGCTCGCCGAACGAGGTTTCGTAGGTGTGGTCCGCGACCTCCATCGCGTGCCCGGTGATGGCCCAGCCCGGGATCTTCAACCCCGCGTCCAGAGCCGAATCTCGCGTGTCCGGGAGATACTGCAAGGCCGCCTTGGTCAGGCTGGTGTCCTCCATCTCGATGTGGAGTCGATGAGAGTCCAGGGGATAGGCACTCAGGTCCAGCGCGGAGAAGAACTTGCCTTGCACGTGGAACTGCTGGGTCAGCTGGCCATTCGAGAGTTTCTTGGGTTGCTCGTAGACCGGGGTCTGCGTAAGCCCCCAGCGCTCGAGATTGTTGGTGAACTCCATGGTCGCCGCGGGGTCCGCCTCTGGGTCGGTCTGGCTCGGCGTCCATCGGAACCAGAGGTAGAAGTCGGCGTAGAAGGAGTTGTTCTGCTGGTCCAACTCCTGAACGGTCATTGCGTAGGCACCGACGTAGACATTCATGGAATCTGCCTGGGCGGGCGCCGCGAAGACACCAAGGCCGGTTCCGAGGGCAAGGGTCAGCAGCAGCAACCTAGCCGCCCAGCCGCGTCTGTGGGAGCGCGCCCAAGCAGTTGGCTGCCGGGGCAGGGTCGAGGCCGACATGAAACCTCCCGAGTCGGGGCGAACGGCGCCGTCCGCAGGCCCGGCGATGGTATGCAGCCGGGGGTCTAGACGGCAAGCCTCCTGGATGGACGCCACGAAGTTGGACCAGGCCCGAGGGTGTGCGATGGGTACTCGTCGAGTCGCTCAGTCCTCCACAGGTCAAGGATCGGCTTCAGCGTCCCCAGCCTGGACCCGGTCCGCGGCCGGGTCCCCTCGACAACGGTCATGGTGGCGGATCGGCCGCGATCAGTCGGTCGTCCACCACAGCAACGAGGAGCCGCCATGAACGAAACCCAGATCACCTTCTCCGGGTGGGTCGGAACAGATGTGACCGTTTCGGAGACTCGCTCCGGGCCGGTGGCCACCTTCCGGGTCGGCTCGACCCCGAGACGCTTAGTGGGCGGAGTGTGGCAGGACCTCCCCACGAACTGGTTCACCGTCAAAGCCTGGCGAGGGCTCGCGGAGAACGTTGCCGCGTCGGTCCGGCGGGGCGACGCCGTGGTGGTCACTGGTCGCTTCACCGCGGACGTGTGGGAGCGAGAGGGGGAGCGGTCGGTCCGCTCGACCGTCGTGGCCACCTCCATCGGCCACGACCTGACCCGCGGCACCTCCGTCTTCGCCAAGTCGGTCCGCTCGGAGGCGAGCCCGGAAGCGGAGGAGGACGACGTCCGCCGGGTGATCCACAGCTATGCGGAGACCGGCCCCAATCTGGATTCCCAGGGCAATGAGATCAGCGGGGTGGATACCGGCGCAGCCGCCCACGAGGTGGCCGCCATGCCCTCGGCCGGTAGCCCGTCTCAGCCCAAGGCTTCCTAGCGGCGACAGTTTCGCCGGTCCACCGGCCGCGCCTTAGGCTCGGTCCTTATGGCCGACTATGTCTTCACCCTGCGCAACGTCCGTAAAGCACACGGCGACAAGGTGGTCCTCGACAACGTCACGCTGTCGTTCCTGCACGGCGCCAAGATCGGCGTCGTGGGGCCCAACGGCACCGGCAAGTCGTCCCTGCTCAAGATCATGGCCGGGCTCGATCACCCCAACAACGGCGATGCTTTCCTCGATCCGGACGCGACCGTCGGCATGCTCCAGCAGGAGCCGCCGTTGACCGAGGGCAAGACCGTGCAGGAGAACGTCGAAGAGGCTGTCGCCGAGATCAAGAGCAAGCTGGACCGGTTCAACAAGATCTCCGAAGAGCTCGCCGATCCGGATGCCGATTTCGACAAGTTGCTGGCCGAGATGGGTGACCTGCAGACCGATCTCGACCACGCCAATGCGTGGGATCTCGACTCGCGTCTCGACCAGGCGATGGATGCGCTGCGGTGCCCGCCGCCGGAGGCCTTGGTGGACAACCTGTCCGGCGGCGAGCGTCGCCGGGTGGCCTTGTGCAAGCTGCTGCTTCAGCAGCCCGACCTGCTGCTCCTTGATGAGCCGACCAACCACTTGGACGCCGAATCGGTGCAGTGGCTTGAGGGCCACCTTGCGTCGTACCCCGGCGCCGTCCTGGCAGTGACCCACGATCGCTACTTCCTCGACAACGTGGCCCAGTGGATCCTGGAGCTCGACCGCGGCAAGACCCACCCCTATGAAGGCAACTACTCCACCTATCTGGAGACGAAGAAGGACCGCCTGAAGATCGAGGGTCAAAAGGACGCCAAGCGGGCCAGGATGCTGGAGAAGGAACTGGAGTGGGTGCGCTCCAACCCCAAGGCTCGCCAGGCCAAGAGCAAGGCGCGGTTGGCTCGCTATGAAGAGATGGCGGCCGAGGCCGACCGGATGCGCAAGATCGACACCTCCGAGATCAACATCCCGGCTGGGCCGCGGCTGGGCGACGTGGTGCTGGAGGCCAAGGACCTCACCAAGGGATTCGAGGATCGGGTCCTCATGCACGATCTCGACTTCAGCCTGCCGCGCGCCGGCATCGTCGGCGTCATCGGACCCAACGGCGTCGGCAAGACCACGCTCTTCCGCATGATCACCGGCAACGAGAAGCCCGACGCGGGCAAGCTCGAGGTCGGCCAGACGGTGAAGATCTCCTACGTCGACCAGAGCCGCGGCGGCATCGATGCGGAGAAGAACGTGTGGGAGGTCGTCTCCGACGGGCTCGACTTCATCAAGGTCGCCAACTTCGAGATGAACAGCCGGGCCTACGTCGCGTCGTTCGGTTTCAAGGGACCGGACCAGCAGAAGAAGGCCGGGGTGCTCTCCGGTGGTGAGCGCAACCGCTTGAACCTCGCCTTGACTCTGAAGATGGGCGGCAACCTCTTGCTGCTCGACGAGCCCACCAACGACTTGGATGTCGAGACGCTGTCCTCATTGGAGGACGCGTTGCTGGACTTCCCGGGTTGCGCCGTCGTGACCTCTCACGACCGGTGGTTCCTCGACCGCGTCGCGACCCACATCCTGGCGTGGGAGGGCGACGATGAGGATCCGGCTCGGTGGTTCTGGTTCGAGGGCAACTTCGCCGCCTACGAGGAGAACAAGATCCAGCGGCTTGGTCAGGAGGCGGCCCGCCCGCACCGGGTCACCCATCGCAAGCTCACTCGAGACTGACCCTGTCTCGCGGTGCACATGCGCTCGGGTCGCCCGCCCAGGCGGGCGCTCGACCGTCCTGGGCTAGTCGCTAGCGGATATCCATCTCCGGGTGCCGGCTGACCAGGGCGTCCATGACCCTGTTCATCGCCCGCCCGAGAGCTGCGAAGTCGTCGGGATCGACCAGGTCCATCAGGTAGGCCCGGACCCCGGAGACGTGCAAGAAGGCCGCCTGCTCCAACAAGGTGTGGCCCTTGTCGGTGAGCACGGCGAAGACGCCACGGCCGTCGTCGGTTGCGTCCTGGCGAGTGACCAGACCCTCGAATTCCATCCGCTTGACGGTGTGGGTGACGCGGCTGCGGCTGTGCGCGAG
Organism: Nocardioides sp.; assembly: GCA_037046605.1. Lineage (GTDB taxonomy): Bacteria > Actinomycetota > Actinomycetes > Propionibacteriales > Nocardioidaceae > Nocardioides. Next base: position 351,776 of record JBAOHF010000011.1, on the reverse strand, counting down.
CGAGTCGGCAAGTTGGGCCATGCGCATTTGTCGACCTGGGCGTTCTGACAAGCGCACCATGATTTCGTACTCGGCCATCGACAGCCCGTAGACCCGCTGGAGATCTGAATCCAGTCGGTCCATGAGGAGCTGCGTGCCGATCAAGAGGGCCCGCCAATTGCGTTGTTGATCCGGATCGAGCCACCGAGTCTCGTTGGTCATGGTCTTTTCTAAGCCATCCGCTCCACTATCAGGGCCATACCCTGGCCGCCCCCCACACATAACGTAATCAAACCTGTCGCCTTGTCATGAAACTGCAGCGAGTTCACGATGGTGGCTTGTAAACGCGCTCCTGTCATGCCGAAGGGGTGCCCAACAGCAATAGCTCCACCATTGACGTTCAATTTCTCCTCAGGGATACCGAGTTCGCGGGCCGACGGGATCACTTGAGCCGCGAAAGCCTCGTTGATCTCGACCAGGTCGATGTCCGCGATCGTCATGCCCGCCCGTGCCAGGGCCTGCTGGGACGCTTCGACCGGGCCGAGACCCATGATCTCGGGCGAAAGTGCGCTCACCCCGGTGGCGACGATTCGGGCAAGCGGTGCGATCTCGAGGTCCCTGGCCCGCGCTTCACTCATCACCACCACCGCCGCGGCGCCGTCATTGAGTGGGCAACAATTGCCAGCGGTCACCCGGCCATCGGGGCGGAACACCGGCCTCAGTTGGCTCACCGCTTCGTAGGTCACACCGGCACGCGGGCCGTCGTCCTGACTGACCACGCTGCCATCGGATCTGGTGACTGGGGTGATCTCACGTTCCCAGAAACCGTTGTGCTGAGCCGCTTCGGCAAGGTTCTGCGATCGTACGGCGAAGCGATCCATCTCCTCGCGGGAGACGTCGGTCAGGCGGGCAACGTTCTCCGCGGTCTGTCCCATGGAGATGTAGACGTCCGGCAGGTCGCCGTCCAGTCGAGGATCGTGCCAGTCGCGCCCGCCCTCGGCGTAGGCCGAAGTCCTCTCGCCGGCCTCGGCGAAGAGCGGATTCTGGGTGTCCGGGAGGTGGTCGCTGGTGCCTTTGGCGAACCGCGAGACAGTCTCCACGCCGGCAGAGACGAAGGCGTCCCCCTCACCTGAGGCGATCGCATGGAAGGCCATCCGGGTCGTCTGGATCGAGGACGAGCAATAGCGGTTGACCGTCGCGCCCGGAATGCCGTCCATCCCGTTGAGCACGTTGACGACCCGGGCCATATTGAAACCGGACTCGCCGCCCGGAAGGCCACAGCCCAGGTACACGTCGTCGAGTGTGGTGGGGTCCAGTTGCGGGACCTTGGCGAGCGCTGATCGGATCGCCAGCGCGGCTAGATCGTCGGGTCGGAACTCCACCAACGATCCCTTGCCGGCGCGCCCGATGGGCGTCCGTGCGGTGGCAACGATCACCGCTGTGCGGCGGGGGTCTGTGGCGGCCATTGGGTCAGAGTAGACCTGCTTCTGGGAGGATCAGGCAGTGCGCCACGTTTATAAGTGCCCCATGCGGTGGTCCGACCTGGATTTCATGCAGCACGTCAACAACGTTGTGTATGTCGATTACCTCCAAGAAGCCCGGGTCGACATGTTGCGAGTGCATTCGGAACTCAGCGATCCGGACCGCTCCGGAGAGGATCTGACCGATGGGCTGGTCGTGGTCAACCACGCCATCGATTACCTCCGACCATTGCTGCTCACGTCCGAGCCCGTGCACATCGAGAGCTGGGTCAGCTCGATCCGACGGGCCAGTTTCACCGTGGCCTACGAATTGAGCCAGCCAGCTCATGGGGGCCAGATCTCGGCGCGAGCGACAACGACGCTCACCCCCTTCGTCTTCGGCACCAGCCGGCCCAGACGAATCAGCGAGGGCGAACGTGCCGGGTACTCGCGCTTCCTCGAGGACACCCCGTTGCCCGATCCGCTGGCTCGCCGCAAGCCCGCTCCTGGCGAGGGCTGGCATCACCGGATCTCGGTGCGCTTCTCCGACGTGGATGTCTATGCCCACGTCAACAACGTTCACTACCTGGAGTATCTCCAGGAGGCGCGAGTAGCCATCATCGGCGAGGTCTGGGCCGGCGCGAGCACCCTGCCGCACCTTGTCGTGCGACGTACCGAAGTCGACTACGTCCGCCCGCTCCTGCTACGCGGCGACCCCTATGACGTGCGGAGCTGGATCAGCCGGGTTGGCGGCAGTTCGTTCGTGCTGGAGTCAGAGATCCTCGACGGGGAGACGCTCTACGCGAAGTCACGCGTCCTCATCGTCCATCTCGACCCGCTTTCCGGCGCACCCGCGCCATTGAGCCAGGAAGTGCGTGGACGCCTGGTCAGTCCAGGGAGTTGACCATGTGCAGCGCCGCCATGTTGACGTAGTCCCAGAACATGGCGTCGTGCTCGGCATCCAGCTCGACCGCGTCGAGGCCCGCCCTGAAGTGCAGCAGCCAGCGCTCCCGTGCCTCCTGCGTCACCGGGAAGGGCGCATGCCGCATCCGGAGGCGAGGGTGTCCGCGAGTGTCGGAGTAGGTGGTCGGGCCACCCCAGTACTGGGCAAGGAACAAGGTCAGCCGCTGCTTGGCGCCCTCGAGCTCTTGTTCGGGATACATCGGTCGGAGGAGCTCGTCCTCCGCGACGCCCAGATAGAAGACGTCGACGATGCGGGAGATCGTGGCGAGACCGCCGATCTCGTCGTAGAAGGTCACCGGGAAAATCTATCGGGTGCTCGGCGCCTGTCCCGGAGCGGCCTGCGCGAGTGCGATGCCGGCAGTGGCCAGTTGGGAGGTGGCCCGCTCGCGGAAGATCCGGGAGAGCCGGAGCTGCTCGTTGGGGGTGGTCTTGATGTGCACCCGCAGCGACGCGGCGTGAACCGTGATCGACTCGACCCCGACGACCTCTGGAGCCTCGACGAGTACGCCGTTGATCTCCTCGTCGCCCCACAGCGACTCCGCCACCGCCTCCAGCACCTGGCGGGCCTTGGTCAGATCCGCTTGGGGATCGATCGGGATGTCCACCATCGCGCGCGACCAATTCTGGCTCTGGTTGGCCACCCGCATGATCTCGCCGTTGCGGACGTACCAGACCGTGCCGGAGGCATCTCTCAGCCGGGTTACCCGCATGCTGACTGCTTCCACCACGCCGGTGGCCTCGCCCAGATCGACGGTGTCACCGACGCCGTACTGGTCCTCGAAGATGACGAACAAGCCCGACAGGAAGTCCTTCACCAGGCTTTGGGCGCCGAAGCCGAGCGCCACACCGGCAATCCCGGCGCTGGCCAAGAGCGGGGTGATGTCGAGGTTCAGCTCACTGAGGATCATCAGCGCGGCCACGGTGACCAGTACGCCGGTGGAGATGCTCTTGAGCAGCGAGCCCAGCGTCCGAGCCCGCGAGACTCGGCGCTCGTTGGCGTCGCCGGTTCGGGTGACGGCATCGGCCAAGGAGGTCGAACCCACTCTGATCGATCCGATCCGACTCGAATCGAGGGTGCTCTGGAGCTCCTCGGCCAGCCCGCCGCGCTCGGCTCGGCGCACGATCTTGTCGATCAGCCGGTGCACCAGCCACCGACACACCAGCGCGCCGATGACGATGGCCAGGATCGTGGTCGGCCTGCCGATCAAATACTCGGCTGCTCGCGACGCGGTGGCGTTGCCCGTGGCATCCCAGACCAGGTTGCAGGCGAAGTCGCTCTCGTGGCAGGGGGCTGCGTCCATGGGTCAAGTATCGAGCCACCGGTTCGGGTGCGGAGTGGCGGGCGTTATTCTGCGTGCGTGATCACGTCGAACCGGTTCCTGTCCGCCACACATCCGCTCGCGTCCACGGCCCGACGCACCGTCCGCGCGAGCGCCGTCCTCGGGACCGTCGTCGCCGCACTGATCGCCGCCCCGGCGGTGGCCGACGTCCCAGTCGGCTGGAGCGACCCCGCCCCGGTCTCGGTCCTGGACTTCCTGTGGGTCTTCGTGGGTGCTCCGGCGCTGCTGTTCCTGATCATCGGCTTCATCGCCTACGTCCCCGCGCTGATCAAGGGCGAGAAGTTGAGCGGCGGCCCGATGCCGACGGCCGCCCCGTCCTTCCAGGTCGGATCAAGTGACACCCACGCGGAGCTCACCTCGGCCGAGTAGGCCGTGCAGCCCCACGCAGAGACAAACCCAAAGGGCGGGCCACCGATCGGTGGCCCGCCCTTGGTTGCTTCTGCCCGCTGAGGGCTTCTTCAGTCGTCCCGGGCGTCGCGTGCCTGGGCGGCCAGGGCTCGGGCCATGTCGGCGCGACCCTCGGCGACATAGCGTCGTGCCCCGGGGTTCGCTGTGGTGCTCGCCAGCCACTGATCGATCCGATCGATCGTCTGGCCCGATGCCAGCGGCATCGGGAACATGTACTCCAAGATGGTGCTGGCGACATGCACGCCGCGGGCTTCCCAGATGGTCTCGGCCGCGGAGAGGTACTTGTCCAGGTATGGCGCCAGCAGGTCCGCCTGGCCCGGAGTGGCGAAGGCATAGGCGATCTGCCGCTGGGTTTCGTTAGGCAGGTGGTCGCTCTCCACGGCATCGTGCCAGGCCTGGGCCTTGGCCTCCGCGGTCGGCCGCACCGTGCGTGCCCCCGCCGCGTGCTCTTGTCCGGAGATGGTGTTGTCGTTGGCCAGCTCGGCCTCGATCTCGGCCTCGCCGGCCCGCCCGGCCGCCGCGAGCGCCGTCAACAGGGTCCACCGCAGATCGGCATCGATGACCAGCCCCTCCACCGTGACGGTGCCGTCGAGGATGGCCTGCACCCGGTTCAGACCCGCCTCGCTGCGCGCCGCCGCGGCGTACCCACGAGCGAACACCAATTGGCTGTCCGAGCCAGGCTCGGCGGCACGCAGCAGACCGTCGAGTCCTTCCTCCCAGCGTGCCTGAAGCCCCTCGCGGTGCGCGGGAGCGGAGTAGTTCGCGATGAAGGAGCGGGTAAAGCCGGTCAATCGTGACACCGCCGACTGGTCGGTTTCCTGGCCCAGGCCGCGGAGCACCAATTCGACCCAGTCCGTGGTGCGCATCTCGGCGTCGCGGGTCATATCCCAGGCGGCGCTCCACAGCAGCGCGCGGGTCAGAGAATCCTCGACTACGTCGATGTGCGCGACGGCTGTGGCCAAGGAGCGCTCATCTAGACGGAGCTTGGCGTAGGTCAGGTCGCCGTCGTTCAACAGCAACAGGTCCGGCTGGACCCGTCCGACCAGTTCGCCGATGACGGTGGTCGCTCCCGAGACGTCCACCTCGATGCGCTCCCGCAGTCTTAGGGCGCCGTCAGCGAGGTCGTAGAGGCCGATGCCGATGCGATGGCGCCGCAACGTGGGGAAGTCGGCGGCGGCGCTCTGGCGCACCTCGAAGGAGGTGTAGCGGCCTTCGGGATCGAGGGTGAAGTTCGCGGCGAGGGTGTTGACGCCGGACGTGCGCAGCCACTCTTCGGCCCACGGCGCGAGATCGCGGCCCGAGGCGCGCTCAAGGGACCCGAGCAGATCGGTGAACTCGGAGTTGCCGAACGCGTGCGCCTTGAAGTACTCGCGCAAACCGCTCAGGAAGGGCTCGATCCCAACCCAGGCGACCAACTGCTTGAGGGTCGAGGCGCCCTTGGCATAGGTGATCCCGTCGAAGTTGACCTCCACCGCTTCGAGGTCGAAGTTGTCGGCGGCGATGGGATGGGTCGAAGGCAATTGGTCTTGCCGGTAGGCCCAGAGTTTGCGCGCGTTGGCGAAGCCGGTCCAGGCCTCGGTGTAGCGCGTCGCCTCCACCAATGCGTGGTGGGAAGCCCATTCGGCGAACGACTCGTTGAGCCAGAGGTCATCCCACCACTTCATCGTCACCAGGTCCCCGAACCACATATGAGCGAGTTCGTGCAGGACCGTGTTGGCCCGGGCCTCGTAGAACATATGGGTCTGGCGAGAGCGCGGGAGATATTCGTCGCGCAGGGTCACCAATCCGGCGTTCTCCATGGCGCCCATGTTGTATTCGGGGACGTAGGCCTGGTCGTATTTCCCGAAGGGGTAGGGGTAGTCGAAGATCCGCTCGAAGAACTCGAAGCCCTGCTTGGTGATCTCGAGCAATTCCTCGACGTCGAGATGGGGCCGCATCGACTGGCGGCACACATGCCCGAGTTGGACCGTCCCGTTCTTGCCGACGTACTCGTCGTAGGTGGCGTGGTATTCACCGGCGACGACGGCAGTGATGTACGTCGAGATCCGCGCGGTGGGCGCGAAATGCCAGGTGGCAGATCCGTCACCGTGCTTCTCCGGCTCGGGAGTCGCGGAATTGGAGAGCACCACCCATTCCTCGGGAGCGGTGACGTGGAAGGTGAAAGAGGCTTTCAGGTCCGGCTGCTCGAACGTGGCGAAGACGCGACGCGCGTCGGGAACCTCGAACTGGGTGTAGTGATAGACCCGGCCGTCGGCCGGATCGACGAAGCGGTGCAGTCCCTCACCGGTGCGGCTGTAAGGGAGGCGGCAGGTGACGATCAGTTCGTTCTCCGCTGCCAAGCCGACGATCCGGACTCGGTTCTCGGCGTAGACCGCCGCCGGGTCGAGTTCGACGCCGTTGAAGCTCACTCGCGAAATCTCGGCGCCATTCAGGTCGACGAAGGTCTCTCCACCGGGATCCTGAGAACTGAAGGAGATGTGGGTGGTGCTCCCGAAGTGCGTCTCCGACCCGGTGAGGTCCAAGGCGATGTCGTAGCTGTTGATGTGCAGTTGCCGCTGCCGCTGGGCGGCTTCGTCGCGGGTCAGGTTCAGGCCAGGCATGCGGCCGATCATGTCATTTCGTCCGAGGGCGGGGGAGGCGGACGGGTTCGTGCGCAGGGATTGCCCACCCGACCCCGGCCAGCGTGCGTCCTGGGTGGAATCTCGCCATGATCCACGCTGCGGACTCGACGGCGAATGTGGTTGGCTCTTCCACATGAGTGCTGCCGCTGCCGATGCGAAGACGACCCACGCAGATTTCCGGTTCGACCCCTTGTGCCCGTGGGCCTGGATCGCCTCTCGCTGGATTCTGGAGACCGAGAAGGTCCGCGACATCGATGTCGCCTTCCACGTGATGAGCCTGTCCTACCTGAACAAGGACAAGGACGTGCCCGAGCAGTACCGCGAGATGATCGATCGCGGGTGGCGTCCGGTGCGCGTGTGCATCGCCGCCGAGCAAGCGCACGGAAACGCCGTACTGCGCGACCTCTACACCGCGATGGGCACCCGGATCCACAACCAGCAGATGGGCTTGACCGACGAGATGATCGAGCAGGCGCTTGCCGAGGTCGGACTCCCGGCCGAGTTGATCGAGGCAGCCGGTGACACCTCGCTGGACGACGCCGTTGCCGCGAGCCATCACGCCGGCATGGATGCCGTCGGCTCCGAGGTGGGCACCCCGACGATCCACATCGAGGGCGCTGCCTTCTTCGGGCCGGTGATGAGCAAGATCCCGCGTGGAGAGGAAGCGGGTCAGGTCTGGGACGGCGCTGTTGCCCTAGCCAAGTTCCCGCACTTCTTCGAGCTGAAGCGGACCCGCAACGAGGACCCCGACTTCAGCTGATCGCCGCAGTCGAGGGGAAGGGAGCACGCCGTGGTGTTTCGGAGAGGGGCACGAGACAAGTTCCGCACCCGGCCTCGTGACTGGGATCGGGAGCCACTCTTCCCTACCGATGAGGAGCTCCTCGAGATCGGTGCCCGGATCCTCAACCCCCTGGAGGCCGCGCGGCTGCCGGGAGATCGAGGGTTCGGCACGACGGCCTACTTCGCCGACACTCTGTTGGTGGCCCTCGACGAGGCTTCGGCGGTCGCCGACTTCGCCGGAAGCGAGGAATTGAGCAGCCGCGGCTGGCAGGTCGTTGCCGACCCCTCCTACGTTCCGGTCATCGCTCAGGGCATCGAACAGGAGGCACTGGGCGCGGTCCGCTTCAGGGTGCAACCGTCGGAGGATCCAGCCCGCGTGCTGGCGCCCGTCGATGCGCACGTCGTGGTTCAACTGCTTCGAGCGCGGGGCCTTCAGCGGGTCGGGCTGGAGCACGTCTATGTGACCAATGTGCGGGGTCACACCAGTGGTCACACCGAGGACGAGGACGAGCGGCCGTCGTCGGGTCGTTACCAGAGTTCTGGCGGGCGACTCCCGGTTGCGTACGCCGGGAGGCCACCTGCCCGCGACGCCGAGCCGCGCACACGCCGGCCGGTCGTAGGGGTTGTCGATACCGGCTGCGGCGAACACGACTGGTTGATCGACGGCGTCTTCCGCGATGTCGGGTTCGCGGCCACACCCGAGCTCCCCGATCCAGAGGGGCTCGATCTGGGCGGCGACTTCGTCGGCCCCTTGGACGGCGTGATCGACCCCTTCTCGGGCCATGGCACCTTCATCTGTGGGTTGATCCGGCAGGGCTGCCCAAACGCCGACATCCTCTCCTGGCGCGTGGTTCCCTCCACCGGTCTGGTGCGTGAGGGCGACCTGATCAACGCCTTGGCCGGGATCGTGAACCTCGTACGGTCCGGCCAGACCCTCGACGTGTTGAACCTGTCGATGGGTCACTACCACGAACTGAACGCCCCCGACCTCGGTCCGGCCGCCCGGGTCAAGGAGGTGTCCCTCCAAGACCCCGCGCTGCTCGGGCTACTGCGGACGCTGTCCAGGCTGGGAGTCGCCGTGGTGTGCTCAGCCGGCAACGACGGCACGGCGCGGCCGATGTTCCCGGCCGCTTACACCCTTCTGGGTGAGGACTGGCCGGTGCCGATCACCGCTGTCGGGTCACTGAATCCCAATCAACGCAGCGTTTCGGTGCGCAGTAATACCGGGACCTGGGTGAGCGCCTACCAACCGGGGGCGCACGTGTTCAGCACGCTTCCCGGCTATCAGGGGGGCTACGAGCCGTCCAACCGCACGCGGGCGTTCGGCTGGGACCGGGCATCGGTCGACCCCGACGATTTCTCCCGCCGGGACGCGGTGGGCGGATTCGGTCTGTGGAACGGAACCTCCTTCGCGGCCCCTATCCAAGCGGCGCTGATCGCCAGCGTCCTCGAGGAGCGATTGGCCAAGTCGACGGAGCCAGAGCCGGAGGAGTTCGGCGCACTTGTCCGTGGGCTCTGCTCCCCCCGACCATGACGCGGCGGTGAGTGAAGGCCCGGAGGCCTGACCGATGAGTGGCAGGCCGTTGACCACGGGGTTCGAAGGCTACGAACGAGCCAGGGCCGCGTTGCGGGCGGGACGCTTCGCGGAGGCGGAACGACGCCTCCACCGAGTTCTCGCGGCCCAGACGCCTCCCGAGCTTCGTGCCCGATGTCTGGTGAGCCTTGCTCTGGCCGCCGGAGAGCGCGGATCAACGGGGGATGGCCTGCACCTGTGCGAGCAGGCGCTCGCCGTACCCGGACTGGGGGGAGAGGTGCGTGGGCTGGCCTACGCCCAAGCCGCGCTCCTGTCGGTGCGGGCGGGCGACCAGGCCCAAGCGTTGCGCGCGTTCGCCAAGGCGGAGCCACTGCTCCGAGACGAGCCGGTCGAGCTCGCCTCGTTGCATCTCAACCGCGGAGTGCTCTATCTCAATCTGCATCGCCCCGACCCAGCGCGCTCCGACTTCGCCCAGGCGATGAGCCTGGCCGAGGTGATAAAGGACGAGGTGCTCCTGGCCAAGGCCCGATTCAACCTGGGCATGGCCGAGGCGGTGGCCGGCAACCTGGTGGTGGGTCTACGTCACTTGGAGGCGGTCGCTGCGGTGCTCAATCCGCTCTCCCGGAATTACGAGGCGGTGGGGGAGTCATGCCTGGGAGAGATCCTGGCCGCCTCCGGGCTGCTGATCGAAGCCGCGGAGAAGTTCGCCCGGTCGGCGCAGATTTTCGGGGCGGAGGGACTGCGACAGGACCAAGCCGAGATGGAACTGCTGTGGGCGCAACTGATGGCGCACACGGATCCGGCAGCCGCCCGACGAAGTGCTCGCAGCGCCGCGCGACGCTTCCGTAACCGGGAGGCATGGGACTGGGTGTTGCGAGCCGAGGTCGCGGAGCTCGGCATCGCCCGGACCGGCGATTCTCCCCAAAGGCGGCTCGCGCGTGCCGAGGCACTCCACGCTCGGGCAGCCGAACGTGGGCTGCGAGTCGAGGCGGAGTTATGCGCACAGCATGCAGCGATGGCGGCGGCCGCCATCGGCGAGCTGACGAGCGCGCGCGGCTGGCTTCGGCGTACGCGCAGGCGGGGCGGGGAACCCATCGCCGTTCGACTGCACCGGGCCGAGGCCCGTGCTGCCGTGGCCGAGGCGGAGGGGGCAACCCAGCGCTCTCTCCGGATCCTGGCGGACGGACTGGACGACCTGCATCAGTGGCTGAGTGGTTTCGGGAGTGCTGAGCTGCAAGCCGCACTGCTCGGTCACGGTCGCGAGCTGGCGCTCGCGGGCTTGCGCCAAGGCGCGGCGACCAACCGACCGGAAGTGTTGTTCGAGTGGTTCGAGCGCGCCCGGGTGCTGATCACGCGGGTATCTCCGGTGCGACCACCCGGCGACCCGAAAACGGCGACGGAGCTGACCGAGCTGCGAGCGCTCCAGGCTCGCGGCGAGGACGACCCGGTCCTGCGCGAGCGAATCCGGCGGCATTCGTGGTATGCCCCGCCGATCGGTCCGGCGGCACAACCAGCTCGGCTCACCGAGCTGCGCGCGGGCCTGGGAGACGCCGGGCTGCTCAGCCTGATCGGCAATGAGGGCCGGCTGCTTGCCTTGTGGGTCACCGGCCAGGGCCAGGGCGTGATCGACGTGGGCCGACTCGCCCCGCTCGCCGGCCTGCTCGGCACCATCCGAGCCGACCTGGACATGGTGGCCGGTGACCTTCCCCGCGCCTTGACCCACGTCGTGCGGGCCGGGCTCGAACAACGCTTGGGCGAGCTCGATGACGCGCTTCTGGGGCCGGTGCGCGACGTACTCGAAGCCAGCGAAAAGTGGGTGATCGTGCCGGCGGCGGCTATCGCGGCTTGTCCGTGGGCGCTGTTGCCGACCCTGCGTGGACGGACGTTCACGTTGTCGCGCTCGGCGACCCACTGGCTGGCCAACCGCGACCGATCCTGGCGGCTGGAGCGGGTAGGTCTGGTGACCGGTCCACACGTGCCGCGGGCAGAGGAGGAGGTTGCCGCGGCGGCGGCGGCGTGGCCCACCGATAGCGCCCAGGTCGCCCGGCTGGCAGGCGCGAGGCAAGTCTCCCATCTGGCCGAGCGGGTCGACGTCCTGCACGTGGCGGCCCACGGCCAACACGCGACCGACAACCCGCTCTTCTCCGGGCTTATGCTCGATGACGGGCCCTGGTTCGGCTACGACGTCGACGATCTCGCCCGGGTGCCGGCCGCGGTGATCCTCTCCGCGTGCGAGTTGGGCCGCTCCCAGGCCCGCGCCGGCGAGCAGTTGCTGGGGATGACCACGGCCTGGTTGCACGCCGGAGCGAGAGCCGTGATCGCCTCGCCCGCGTTGGTGTCCGACGAGGCGGCGTGCCGGCTGCTTCCGATGGTGCACCGAGGGATGGCCGCTGGATTGCCGCCGGCAGTGGCCCTGGGGAAGGCGCAGGCCACGACCGACGTGCTGGCTCCCTTCGCCTGCTTCGGGTCGGGCTGGTAGTGCGTAGGCCGGACCGGGGCCAAGGACGCCGGCGGAAGCTCCTAGGATTCGCTGCATGACCAGAGTCCTGTCCGCCGTCGCTTGGCCGTACGCAAACGGCCCGCGCCATCTCGGCCATGTGGCCGGGTTCGGTGTGCCCTCCGACGTCTTCAGTCGGTTCATGCGGATGGCCGGGCACGAGGTGCTGATGGTGTCCGGCTCGGACGAGCACGGCACGCCGATCCTGGTTCAGGCGGAGAAGGAAGGGGTGAGCGCGGGGCAGTTCGTCGACCGCAACCACGCGATCATCGCCGGCGAGCTGGCCGACCTCGGCTGCTCCTACGACCTCTACACCCGCACCACGACCGCGAACCACTACGCCGTCGCCCAGGAACTCTTCTCCCAGAACTGGCTCAACGGCTACATGGTCGAGCAGACCACTCGCGGCGCGATCTCACCCTCCACCGGCCGCACGCTCCCGGACCGCTACATCGAGGGCACCTGCCCGATCTGCAAGTACGCCGAGGCGCGGGGCGATCAGTGCGACAACTGCGGCAACCAGCTCGACGCCACCGACCTGATCGATCCGCGCAGCAAGATCAACGGCGAGACTCCCGAGTTCATCGAGACCCAACACTTCTTCCTCGATCTCCCGGCGCTGGCCGATGCCTTGCGTGAGTGGCTCGACGAGCGGGAAGCATCGGGCACGTGGCGACCCAACGTCATCAAGTTCAGCCAGAACATCCTCGACGACATCAAGCCCCGCGCGATGACCCGCGACATCGACTGGGGGATCCCGGTCCCGGTCGACGGGTGGCGCGACCTGCCTACCAAGCGGCTCTACGTCTGGTTCGACGCGGTCATCGGCTACCTCTCCGCCTCGATCGAGTGGGCGCGGCGACAAGGTGAGGCCGGCGGTGACCCCGAAGCGTGGCGTGGCTGGTGGAACGACACCGACGCCCTGGCCTACTACTTCATGGGCAAGGACAACATCACCTTCCACTCCCAGATCTGGCCCGCAGAGCTCCTCGGCTATGCCGGTCGGGGATCGCGCGGTGGCGAGCCGGGTCGTTACGGCTCGCTCAACCTGCCGACCGAAGTCGTCTCCAGCGAGTACCTCACGATGGAGTCCAAGCAGTTCTCCACCTCACGTGGCCAGGTCATCCACGTCCGCGACGTGCTGGAGCGCTACGGCCCGGACGCGCTGCGCTACTTCATCTGCGCCGCTGGGCCGGAGACCTCCGACGCCGACTTCACCTGGGCAGAGTTCGTCCAGCGCAACAACTCCGAGCTGGTGGCCGGCTGGGGGAACCTGGTCAACCGCACCGCTGCGATGATCGCCAAGAACTTCGGCGAGATCCCTGCGTGCGGTCGGCTCGAGCCCGTGGACGAGGCGGTGCTGGCAGCGGTCCGCGAGGGCTTCGAGACCGTCGGCAACGCCTTGCGCCACCACAAGTTGCGCGCCGGCATCGCCGAGGCCTTGCGTGTGGTCGGTGAAGTGAACAAGTACCTCACCGTCACGGAGCCCTACAAGATGAAGGACGAGTCTCAGCGAGAACGTCTGGCCACCGTCTTGCACGTGGCCGCACAGTGTGTGAGCGACTGCAACACCCTGCTCGCTCCCTTCCTCCCGCATGCCGCCAACAAGGTGCACCTGGTGATGGGCGGGGAGGGCGAGTTCATGCCGATGCCCGAGATCGTCGAGGTCGAGGATCTCGATCCCGGTCAAGGGGTGGGTGCCGCCCACTACCCGGTCATCACCGGCGACTACGCCTCCACGCCGCGGTGGGAATCGCGGCCGGTGGTCGTCGGTGCGCCGGTCGGCAAGCCGACGCCGGTCTTCACCAAGCTCGATCCGATCGTGGTCGAGGAGGAGCTCGCTCGCCTGGGTGGCTGAGTCCCGGGTGTGAACCCGGGTCGGCGGTCAATCGGCTAGACGAACGGCCCCTAGCGCCGCGTCGTACGACGTCGCGAGGGCGATCAGGTCGGCGCGATGGTCGCCGATCCGGCATGCCTTGCCGGAGGGCTTGATCGTGATGCCTTCCTCCAGCCAGTGCCCACGAGCTTCGTCGAGCAGGTGGCTTGGCAGTTCACCTGCGGCGTTGACGACCCGCCACCACGGCAGCCCACTGCCGTGGCGGCTCATCACCGAACCGACCTGTCGCGCACCGATCTCCACGAGCCCGCCAATATCGCCGTAGGAGACCACGTGCCCGCGAGGAACGAGCTCGACGGCCAACAGGACTCGGTCGACAACATCCTCGGAGGACCCGCGATCCACGGCGAGCTCGGGCTCCTCGGGTGACACGTGCATCGGATGTCAGCCGTCGGTCGTGACCAGGTCGACGGCAAGGGCAAGCATGGCGTCGAAGTGTGTCGAGGGCTCGCTGATCGAGTCGTCGCCGAGGTAGCCGAAGATCTCGGCGTTCAGCGCGCCCAGCAGAAGCGCCCACGCGGCCAGTCCGCGCTGGATCAACTCCAACGGAGCTTGCTCGCTCCGGAAAGCGACGGCGGGATCGGAGCCGAGCGCGCGTACGGCGTCGCGTCCGGCGGCCACGGTGTCGGGGTCCGCCGCCGTTGCCGGCGCGTGCGGTAGCGCCAGGATCTCGGCCAGCCGGCCGGGCACCCGGGTGCCGGCCGGGATGGTCAGTTCGCCTGGCGCGTCGTAGTCAGGGACCGGGCTGCCGTAGAGCAGCGCGTAATCGTGGGGATGCTCGACGGCCCAGGAGCGCATCGCCCGACCGACGACGTAGAAGCGTTGGCGAAGTCCCGCGTCCGCGACCTTCGCGAGCGCGGCATCGACAGCGTCACCGAGCTCGTCGTAGGCGGTGACGATGAGCATGGTCAACAGGTCGTCGCGGCTGGGGAGGTAGCGGTAGATCGCGGACGAGGCCATCTGCAACTCGCGCGCGATCGCCCGGACAGACAAAGCCGCCGCGCCAACCTCGCTGAGGTGGCGTCGGCCGACGGCGATGATCGCGGCTTCGGTGGCGGCACGGCGCTGGGCGCGGACTCCCGGACTCACCGGCACAGGATCGCACGCCCACCAATGAAATGCGAGCAGTGCTCTTGCATTTGATCCCGAGGAGGATCAGAATGAGAGCAGTGCTCGCATTTCGAAGGAGTGGATCAATGAACCGGATCGTCATCGTTGGTGCCGGTGGTATCGGCACCCTGACCGCACACCAATTGCTCAAGGGGCCAGACGCCGACCAGTTGGAGGTGGTCGTCGCTTCCCGGTCCGGCACGGTGCGGATCCCGGGCGCGTCGACAGTTGCCGTCGACGCCGCCGATGCCGAGGCCATGACTCGCATTGCCGAGGGCGCCTCGGTGCTGATCAACGCCGTCAACCCGACTTCCTACGCACAGTGGGCCAAGCAATGGCCGCCGATGGCGCACGGTTTCCTCACCGCGGCGGAACGGACTGGTGCCGGACTCATCACCGTCTCCAACCTCTACGGCTACGGGCCACAGGTGGGCGCACTCACCGAAGAAACCCCCTTGGCCGCGACCGGAACCAAAGGGCGGATCCGAGCGCAGATGTGGGTGGACGCGCTGGATGCCGCCGAGCGCAGCGGGGTGCGGGTCTCGGAGGTGCGCCCGTCGGACTACTTCGGAGCCGATGGCCGCAAACAGGGCAGCCTCTTCAACGACTTCCTGCTGAAGCCGCTATTAGCCGGCCGCACCGCCTGGCTGCCGATGGGCGATCTCGAGGCGCCGCATTCGTGGAGCTACCTTCCTGACATCGCCAAGCTGACTGCGGTGCTCGCGACCAGGGGTGCTACCGAAGACGCGGTCTGGGGTCGGCCCTGGCACGTGCCGACCTCGCCGCCACGTTCGATGAACGAGGTCGTTGCCGACCTGGCCGCACTCGGATTGGTCCGGGCCCCGCGGATACGTCGGGTGCCCGCTCCGGTCATGGCGATGGCGCGGGTGATCCCGCTGATCCGGGAGTTGGACGAGACGGCGTACCAATTCGAGCGACCGTTCGTGCTCGACGCCTCGGCTGCCGAGCAGACCTTCGGCCTCACCCCGACGCCGTGGGACCAGGCGCTGCGCGAGACGGTCGCGGGCTTTGCCGAGCAGGGCAGTCACTAGGGCCGCGACTAGCATGCGCCAATGGCCGACCGCTCAGCTCAGACGCCCGCCCACGTGACCGCCGACGACTACGCCGAGGTGGTGGCAGGCCGGGCCGAAGCCGAGGCGGCTACCGCCGACGAGTTCAAGGAGGCCGTCGCCGAGGTCCACGATCTCGACGCTGACGGGGTGTCGGTCCGGCTTTATCGCCCGGCGGGCGCTTCGGCGGACAAGGGACACGGGGGAGCGCCAGGGACCTTGCTCTATCTCCACGGCGGCGGCTTCGTCTTCGGCGGGCTGATCACCCACGACGGGTTCGTGCGGCGGCTGGCCAATCGCACCGGCTGGGCGGTGCTGGCAGTCGACTATCGGCTGGCACCGGAGCATCCCTATCCCGCGGCCGTGGAGGACACCGAGATCGCTGCGGCCTGGTGGGGCCGCGAAGCGGCCTCCTTCGGGCTGACCGGCCCGATCGTGCCGATCGGGGACTCCGCCGGGGCGGCGCTCGCGCAAGGCCTGACGCTTCGGCATCCGGGCACCTACCGCGCCCAGATCCTGGTCTACCCCTTCCTGGACCCCAGCGGAGACAGCTACGACCACACCCTGGAGGCACCCGACCTCGATCTGGAGGCATGCCGGTGGTTCTGGACGTTGTACTTCGCCGACTCCTCGCGGCAACCCGAGGTAGATGCCGACCCCTTGAGGGCGTCGAGCTACGCCGACCAGCCGCACACCTTCGTGCAGTTCGCCGCGCATGACGTCTTGGTGCCCACGGGTCGCCAGCTGGTCCAACGAATGCGCGCTGATGGCGTGATGGTCATCGAACGCACCTATCCCGGCGTGGGCCACGGGTACTGGCGGCGCGCCGACAACGACCAAGCCGAGCCGTCCTTGAGCGACATCGCGAGCTTCCTCGACGGCAGTCTCAGGCCCGAGCAGGAGACCTCCGGGACTGCGGGTGAGTGACACAATCACGGGCATGCGCGTGCACCTCGGCTCCGACCATGCCGGCCTCGAACTGAAGGACCACCTGAGCTCGGTGCTGACCGGGCAGGGCTACGACGTCGTCGATCACGGACCCTTCGTCTATGACGCCGAGGATGACTACCCGGTCTTCTGCTTGCGTGCGGCCGAGGCAGTCGCCCGTGAGCGCGCCGAGGGGGCCGACAGCCTGGGCGTGGTGATCGGCGGATCGGGCAACGGCGAACAGATCGCGGCCAACAAGGTTGCCGGCATCCGGTGCGCGCTGGCCTGGTCGGACGAGACCGCCATCCTGGGGCGCGAGCACAACGACGCCAACGTCGTCTCCGTCGGTGGCCGGATGCACTCCTTGGAGGACATGACCCGCTTCGTGCAGACCTTCCTGGCCACCGACTTCAGCGGGGCCGAGCGCCATGTGCGGCGGATCGAC
The DNA here is from genome assembly GCA_037046605.1 of Nocardioides sp. Classification (GTDB taxonomy): domain Bacteria; phylum Actinomycetota; class Actinomycetes; order Propionibacteriales; family Nocardioidaceae; genus Nocardioides. Next base: position 334,745 of record JBAOHF010000011.1, on the reverse strand, counting down.
CAGTTGAGTTCCTACGAAGCCGGTCTTGGTCTGCCACCACTGCCCGAGTCCGCTCTCGGGCACGGGCCGGATGCCTGAGGGCCACACCCTTCGGCGCCTGGCGCTAGACCTCACCGAGGCGTTCGGGGGGCGTCGGGTCGCGGTCACCAGTCCCCAGGGACGGTTCGCGGCCGAGGCCGCGATGCTGCATGGCAGCGTGATCGAGGGCGCCGACTCGGCCGGCAAGCATCTGTTCGTGGACTTTGGTGACGATCGGTTCGTGCACATCCACCTGGGCCTGATCGGGGGCTTCCAGATCGGCAACGCGGCGGAGTTGCCGCTGCCGGTGGGTCAGGTGCGGCTGCGCCTTGCGACCGCGCAGGCAGAGGGATGGTCGTACGCCGACCTGCGTGGTGCGACCCAATGTGCCTTGATCGGCAGCACTCGCCGTGACGAGGTGGTCGCGGGACTCGGCCCCGATCCATTGCGCCCCGAAGCCGACCCGGAGCGGGCATGGCTGCGGATCTCGCGAAGCGATCGGGCAATCGGTGATCTGCTGATGGATCAGGCGGTGCTCGCCGGCGTGGGCAACGTCTATCGCGCCGAGGTGTTGTTCCGGCATCGCCTGCACCCCATGCGTCCAGGTCGGAGCTTGCGCCGCAACCAGTTCCTGCAGATCTGGGCGGACCTGGTGGAGCTGATGACCGACGGCGTCCGCGTCAACCGGATCGACACGGTACGACCCCAGCACACCCCGGAAGCGATGGGTCGCGAGCCGCGCGTCGACGACCACGGCGGAGAGGTTTACGTCTATCGCCGTACCGGCCAGCCATGTCATGTCTGCGGTCGCCCGATCCGCACCGAGGTTCTGGCCGGACGCAACAGCTTTTGGTGCCCCGGCTGCCAACCCGTCTACCGCCCGCGACGCCGTACAGTGACCTCACTATGAGCCAGTTGCGCGCACTCACGGACTCTTCGTCCCGTAGCGCCTGGATGAACCAATGGCGACACCTTCGTCCCGACTCACAGATCCTCTTCGTACTGGTGCCGGTCACGATCGCGCTTGCCGCGATGGTGTTGCGGTTCGAGACCGTGCCGATCTCGGTCTTCGTGCTCCCACTCGTGATGGGGAGCCTGCTCATCGGGCCCCGCGACCTGCCGTGGTTCACCGTCTTCTTGTTGACCGTGGTGACCTGCATCGTGCCGTTCGAGTACATGTCGATCCGCACCATCATGCAGATCGTATTGATCTTCGTGCTGGGGCTGATCGTGCTGCTCGGCTCGTTCCGGCGATCCCGGTTGGGCGTCGCGGGATCGCGGGGCGAGCAGATGTTCGTCGACTTGCGCGACCGGATCCTCGCGCGCACCGGTTTGCCCGAGGTGCCGACCGGTTGGATGGCCGAGTCGGAACTCCGCTCGGCGGGGGGTACGCCGTTCGCGGGCGACTTCGTGGTCTCCGCGCGCGCCGGTGACAAGCTGACCGTCGCGGTCGTGGATGTTTCCGGGAAGGGCGAGGACGCCGCCACTCGAGCGCTCCTGCTCGCGGGCGCCTTCGACGGCCTACTCGGCGCGCTGCCGCCCGATGAGTTCTTGGACGCCGCCAACGCCTATCTCCTGCGCCAAGACTGGGACGAAGGCTTCGCCACCGCGGTGCACCTGACCCTTGACTTCACCACTGGCGACTACGAACTCCGCAGTGCAGGTCACCCGCCCGCGGTGCACTTCGGTGCCGGCTCGGGGCGCTGGGGATTGAGCGAGAACCAAGGTCCGGTGCTGGGCCTGATCGAGAGCTATCACTACGAGCCGATCACCGGCCGAATGGGCTCGGGGGACGCGATGCTGCTCTACACCGATGGTCTGGTGGAGACCAAGAACCGCGACATCATGCTCGGCATCGACAAGATGACCGGGCGCGCCGAACGGTTGCTGCAGCAGGGCTTCGAAGGCGGCGCCCGCCGCTTGGTGGAAGCCCTCGGCTCGCCACACGACGACCGTGCACTGATCTTGATCCACCGGCGTTGAGCGCCCTGTTTTGGGGGATGCCGGGTGGGGTGTGGGAGGATTCTTCGCGGTCAGCGGGGACACTCGCTGCCATGCGGATGTAGCTCAATGGTAGAGCCCCAGTCTTCCAAACTGGCTACGCGGGTTCGATTCCCGTCATCCGCTCCAAGTGGCCCTTCGGGGCCCCTTGGCGGGGCGTAGCGTAGTGGCTAGCGCGCCTGCTTTGGGAGCAGGAGATCGCAGGTTCGAGTCCTGTCGCCCCGACCGGTGAGCCGGCCACAGACGGACCCCACGGAAACGTAGGTCCGTTTGTCATTTCCTGGGCAGACATTGGTGGCCTCACTCGTCAGGTTGTGTCGGACGGCTCGCGTAGCCTGCAATGCATGAGCGGAGCTGCGACTGAGCGCGATCCCATGTCCCCCTACGAAAGAAGGCGATGGGGGGAGTTGCAGGTGCACTGGGAGAAGAAAGCGCAAGGCGGGAAGCTACTGCTCCCACCGAAGGCCAGGAAAGCCCTCGAAACGGGGATCCGGTCCACGAAGGACACGGCTTCCAAGGCCAGTAAGGCGGCGGCCGATCTGGCTCCCGAGAGGGTCAAAGAGGTCGCCGGTGTGGTTGTGGACGCGGCGCTCGTGCCGACACTCCACAACATCGTGGAGTTGCTCGAGCTGCTGAACGACTGGGTCGTGGAACTGACCGACCCCGAAAACGTACTTCGCTACCACCGCGACAAAGGCAGACACGTCGAGTCGCTAGAGGACTTGCGTCGTCTCGATCTGAAAGACCTCGAAGAGTTCACCAATGGCATGGTCCTGAAGTGGCGCACGGTGGGGGCCGGTGAAGGAGCGGCACTCGGGTCCCTCGCCATGATTCCCGTGCCGGTCCTTGGGAGCGCCGCAGCCATCGGACTCGATCTCGTCGCGATGCAGGCGCTCACGGGAGCCATTGCGACACGTGTCTGCTATTCCTACGGATACGACGCCGCCGACCCCGAGATGAGGCATGTGGTCGACCGCATGGTGGCCCGGGCCTATAAGAGCCAGGTGGTGAAGGCGGGCTCTATGAAGCAGGCCAGCGCGGCCTTCAGTGCAACGAAGGTCCGGGTCAACTGGAGCCAGAAGCTGAGGGACGACCACCGCTTGATGGCTGCGGTCGAGAAGCTCCTGAAGCATGTCGGCGACGGTAAGCGAGTCCCGGTGAAGAACGCCCGTATGGGCATGCCGATCATCGCGGTTCTGGCGGGGGCAGCGACCAATTCCCATGTCTTGGCCGACACTGTGAAACAGGCTCGCCACTTCGGGGCCACCATGCTGCTGGCTGAGAAGTATGGCCTTGAACTTCCTGCGAACCTGCGGCGAGACATAGAAGAGGAGAGGCCAGGTATTGCCATCGACGGCTGACTGAAGCACCACTCGGGTCAGCGCTCAGCGGCGCCACGCGATGGTCTGACGGGCCACAAGGCGGAAGCGTGGAGGGTCGGCCCGCTGGTTTCCGGAGGTTCTCTGGCGCCGTCGCCCTGACTCATGCCGCGCAGGTGTGTGGCTTGATTGGGGCGGATGCAGGCCGCGCCATTACGATGAATGGTCGGGTGACACGCCCAAAGACAAAAACTTGATGCAACTGCCGGGTGGATCGGCGGATGCCCAGGTGAGCGCTTAGTTTTCGCGCAAGAACGTCTAGTCCTGTCGCCCCGACCGGTGAGCCGGCGTCGGCTCGCCTGCCCGAGGGCCGAGGGGCCACCGTCTTACCGAGGAGAAGAATCCGTGAAGAGCGCCGTCGATCAGCTGAGCCCGACCCGAGTGAAGCTCACCGTCGAGGTGCCGTTCGCCGAGCTCAAGCCGAGCCTCGACGCGGCGTACCAGCGGATCGCCAAGCAGATCAACGTCCCCGGTTTCCGCCGCGGCAAGGTGCCGCCGATGATCATCGACCGCCAGGTCGGTCGCGGCGCGGTGCTCGACGAGGCGATCAACGAGGTCGTTCCGCGGGCGTACGGCGAAGCGCTCAGCGAGAACGAGCTGCGGCCGCTGGCCCAGCCCGAGATCGAGGTCACCAAGTTCGAGGACAACGACGTGCTCGAGTTCACCGCCGAGGTGGACGTGCGGCCCTCCTTCGAGCTGCCCGCCCTGGACGGGATCGAAGCCGAGGTCGCCGACTTCCCGGTGACCGATGAGGACATCGACACCCAGGTCGACGCGCTGCGCCAGCGCTTCGGCACCCTCAAGCCGGTCGAGCGCGCGGCCGCCGACGGCGACTTCGTCACCATCGACCTGGTGGCCACTCAGAACGGCGAGACCGTCGAAGGCGCCGAGCTGGCCGGGATGTCCTACCAGGTCGGCCGCGGCGGCATGCTCGACGGCCTCGACGAGGCCCTGGCCGGGATGAGCGCCGGCGAGGAGAAGACCTTCGACAGCGAACTGGTCGGGGGAGACCTCATCGGTGAGCCGGTGCAGGTCAAGGTCGCCGTGACGGCGGTCTCCGAGCAGGAACTTCCCGAGCTCGACGACGATTTCGCGCAGCTGGCCTCCGAGTTCGACACCGTTGCCGAGATGCGTGACGACGTCCGCGAGCGGCTGGGCCGGGGCAAGCGCCTCGAGCAGGCCGCGGCCGCGCGCGACGCCGTACTCCAGAAGGTGCTCGACGAGCTGTCGGTGCCGTTGCCGGAGAACCTGGTCACCGACGAACTCAACTCGCGCCGCAGCAACCTCGAGCAGCAGCTCGCTTACGCCGGGATGACGATGGATGCCTACCTCGAGGGCGAGGGCCAGACCATCGAGGAGTTCGAGGCCGACCTCGAGCGCCGGGTGCGCGATGCGATCACCGCCCAGTTCGTGCTCGACAAGGTCGCCGAGGACGCCGACTTCGAGCTCTCCCAGGAAGAACTCACCCGGCACATGATCATGCGGGCCCAGCAGCAGGGGCAGGACCCGCAGGAGTTCGTCAACCACATGGTCGAGCACAACCACCTGCCCGAGCTGATCGCCGAGATCAACCGCGGCAAGGCGCTGGCCTCGATGGTGGAGAAGGCTGTCGTGAAGGATCCGAGCGGCGCGGTCATCGACTTGGCCAACCTGCGTCCCGACGGCACCATCGGCGACCCCGAGAGCGCGGAGTAGGCGCTCGCGCAGCCCCGGGCGGCGGTTTCCTGGTCGTCCCGGGAGTGGTGCAGGCCGCGCCGCCATTCGAAATCCGCTGTTGGCGAACAGCGGGGGCGGCGCGACCGGTTCGGCCATTCCGTTGGCTAGGGTCGGCTCCGTGAACTTCAACTCGAGTCCCCAGATGAATGGTGGCGCCGCAAGCAACGGCCTCGACGACCACATCTATCAGCGCCTCTTGCGCGAGCGGATCGTCTTCCTCGGCTCCGAGGTCCGCGACCAGAACGCCAACGCGATCTGCGCGCAGCTCCTGCTCTTGTCCGCGGAGGATCCCGAGGCCGACATCTTCTTGCACATCAACAGCCCCGGTGGCTCGGTGACCGCAGGGATGGCGATCTACGACACCATGAACTACATCCCCAACGATGTAGCCACAGTCGCCATGGGGCTGGCCGCCTCGATGGGCCAGTTCCTGCTCTGCGCGGGCACCAAGGGCAAGCGGTACGCCCTGCCGCACGCGCGGATCATGATGCACCAGCCGTCTTCGGGCATGGGTGGCTCGGCTTCGGACATCAAGATCCAAGCCCAGCAGTCCCTGCACGTGAAGAAGGTGCTGACCGAGCTGATCGCCGTACATACCGGTCAGCCGTTGGAGCAAGTCACCGCCGACGCCGATCGCGACCGCTGGTTCACCTCCGATGAAGCCCAGGAGTACGGCTTCATCGACAAGGTGATCACCAGCGCCCGTGAGGCCGCCGACCAGGGCCGCCCGGCCCGGAGCAAGGAGTGAGCTCGATGAACTACTACATCCCGCAGTGGGAAGAGCGGACCTCCTACGGCGTTCGGCGGATCGATCCCTACGCCAAGCTCTTCGAGGACCGGATCATCTACCTCGGCACCCCGATCAGTGACGACGTCGCCAACGCGGTGATCGCCCAGCTTCTGTGCCTGCAGTCGATGAACCCCGACCAGGACATCAGCATCTACATCAACAGCCCGGGTGGCTCCTTCACGGCGCTGACCGCGATCTACGACACGATGCGATTCATTCGTCCCGACGTGCAGACCGTCTGCATCGGTCAGGCTGCCTCGGCGGCCGCGATCCTGTTGGCGGCCGGCACCGCAGGCAAGCGGTTGGCGCTGCCCAACAGTCGGATCCTGATCCACCAGCCCTACACCGAGGGCACGTTCGGCCAGACCTCCGACATCGAGATCCAGGCCAACGAGATCCTGCGGATGCGCGAGCTGCTCGAAACGATGATCTCCGATCACTCCGGCAAGCCGGTCGAGGAGGTCAGCCGTGACATCGAACGCGACAAGATCCTCACCGCACAGGGTGCCCTCGAATACGGACTGATCGACTCGATCCTCGAGTCGCTCAAGGTCTCCTAGCTCGACGGGGTCCTCGGCTCCACCCGAGCCGAGGACCTTCCGGGCAGCCCAGTGTCTGACCCGTGTCTGCCCAGCTTGTGACCCGTGTCTGCCCCGAGGATGGGGGTGGAACGGGGTACGGTCTGGGTGAATCGTTTGTGAAGGATCGTTCCGGGTGGGCGATCTGGCGTTTTGCCTCCGCGGAGGCGTAGGACAGAGAGGAACTCGCCGTGGCACGCATCGGTGACGGTGGCGACCTGTTGAAGTGTTCCTTCTGCGGGAAGAGCCAGAAGCAGGTCAAGAAGCTCATCGCCGGCCCCGGGGTCTACATCTGCGACGAGTGCATCGATCTGTGCAACGAGATCATCGAAGAGGAGCTCAACGGCGGGGAAGAGCTCGGGCTTGAGGAGCTGCCCAAGCCGCGCGAGATCTTCGAGTTCCTCAACGGCTATGTGATCGGCCAGGAGCAGGCCAAGAAGTCGCTCGCGGTGGCTGTCTACAACCACTACAAGCGGGTGCAGTCCGGGCTGGCCATCGCCAACGGCGGTAAGCACGCCAAGGACGAAGCCGTGGAGGTGGCCAAGTCCAACATCCTGCTGATCGGTCCGACCGGTTGCGGCAAGACCTATCTGGCGCAGACGCTCGCGCGGATGCTCAACGTCCCGTTCGCGATCGCGGACGCGACCGCGCTCACGGAGGCGGGCTATGTCGGTGAAGACGTCGAGAACATCCTCCTCAAGCTGATCCAGGCCGCCGATTACGACGTGAAGAAGGCCGAGACCGGCATCATCTACATCGACGAGATCGACAAGGTGGCGCGCAAGGCCGAGAACCCCTCGATCACGCGCGACGTCTCCGGCGAGGGTGTCCAGCAGGCGTTGCTGAAGATCCTGGAGGGCACCACCGCGTCCGTACCGCCGCAGGGTGGGCGCAAGCATCCCCACCAGGAGTTCATCCAGATCGACACCACCAATGTGTTGTTCGTGGTGGGCGGTGCGTTCGCCGGGCTCGAGCAGATCATCGAGCAGCGGGTCGGCAAGAAGACTCTGGGCTTCACCGCCGAGGTGCGTGGCCAGGTGGAGAAGGAGGCGGAGGATCTGCTCTCCCAGGTCCGGCCCGAGGACCTCACCAAGTTCGGGTTGATCCCCGAGTTCATCGGCCGATTGCCGCTGATCGCGAGCGTGAGCAAGCTCGACCAGGAGGCTCTCGTGCAGATCCTCACCGAGCCCCGCAACGCGCTGATCAAGCAGTACCAGAAGCTCTTCGAGCTCGACGGAGTCGAACTGGAGTTCACTCCCGGTGCTGTCGACGCGGTCGCCACCAAGGCGATGGAGCGAGGCACCGGCGCACGAGGCCTCCGAGCCATCATCGAAGAGGTGCTCCTGCACGTCATGTACGAAGTGCCTTCGCGAGGTGACATCGCTCGCGTCGTGGTGACTGAGGGAGTGGTCACCGACGAGCAGACGCCGACCCTGGTGCCCCGCGAAGCCGACGTAAAGAAGCGCCGCTCGGCCTGAGCACGGGCCACCCGTCCGGGTGGTGTTGGAAATGGCCCGGGTCCGTCCCGAGGTGCCTCATTTAAATATGCCCGCGAAACTCTTCCGGTGACTCGCCAGGAAATGCCCGCGTAGGTTCAGCCTAGACCGCGCGCTTGCGTCCGGCCTGCTGTGCGGGTTTCACCCCCGCTTTCGCGTCGGGAGTTTTGGCGAGTTCTGCAGCCTCGAGCGCCCGGGTCTTCTTGGCGGCGAGGTAGGTGAGGCGCTGCTGGATCCGGTCGATCTCACGGGCGATATGCGCGGGGTTCAAGCTGTCCCGGTATGCGGTCAACTCCGCTGTTTTCTCGGGTGTGAGGGCACCGGATTTCAGGAGCCGGTCGAATGGTGTCGCGAGATCGTCGTAGACGCGTTTGCGGCGGCCCTTGGAATCGGTGGCCCAGCCGATGGGTTTCTTCGTCGGGGTGAGGTAGTTATGGCGGTCGTTCACGACCTGCCAGAGGTCGTTCAAGAGCTTCAACTGTGGGAGGGTGTCGTATCTCCAGTAGAACCCGTACCTGCGCACGATCTGGTTGTTCTTCGACTCGATCGTGGCCTGATCATTCTTCTTGTACGGCCGGGACCTCGTGAAGTAGATATCGAGCTCGGCCGCCCAGCCGATGACGTCGTAGTTGATGAACTCGGAGCCGTTGTCGAAATCGACCCCGGTCACTTCGAACGGCACCTCGGTGATGAACCGGTCGAGGGCGTCGCGAATGTGCAGGTGAGCGTTATTCCGGATCGAGCGGGTGTACGTCCAGCCAGTGTGCATATCGGTGAGATCAACCGTTCGACAGAACTCGCCCTTCAACACGGGCCCGCAGTGTGCCACGGTGTCGCCTTCGAAGAAGCCCGGCACCTGCTCGATCTCGTCGCCGGCTTTCCTGATCGTGATCGAGTTACGCAAGAGCGGCCCCGGCGTGGTCGTCGTGATCCCACGCAACGGGTCTTTCTGTCGTACTGGGGCGAGGTAGCGGTCGATGGTTGCTGGGGACATCGCGAGGAGTTCGTCAGCGACCTGATGACTGTAGCGGCCCTTGCCGGGCACGAGTTCACCGTGTGTTTCGAGCAGCATGAGCTGCAGCTCCATCGTCGCTGCGAGGTATTTCCCGCTGATCCCTCCCGCGTACGCCCATACCCGTTGCAAGACTTTGAGCGCATCGTGGGAGTACTTCAGCGGGCGGGGCTTGCGTTTACGTGCGCCGACCCGGCGTGGTTTCAGGGCCCCTTTCAACTGTCTCCGGGCGTTGTCTCTGGACCACCCCGTGATCGAGCACACCTCATCGAGGAGTTTGCCCTTGTCCTTCTTGGTCGCAGCCTGGTACTGCTTCGCGAACTTTTTTGTGATCTCGTGTCTGGCGCGCATCGATAGCCCACTTCCCATGAAACTGATGATTCCGTTTCGCGGGCATTCTTATGTGAGGCACCGGAATCGTTTCGCGGGCAAAATACGTGAGGCACGTCGCGTCCTTGGCAAAGGCACCTTTGACGCGTCAGACTGGTCTGGTCCTGTGCGTGTTCCCCGCTTGCGCCGCTGAGGCCTGAGCACTGAGCCAATCGTGAGGCCTGTCGTCATGTACGCCGAGCATCGTCGCCCACTCGTGGCGTTCGCCGCGGTGACGTGCGCCTGCGCATTGGCGATCGGGAATGCGGCCGGGGTGACGCTGACAGTGGCCGACCCGGGCGAATCCCGCACCGTGGAAGCGAGCCGCTCTCCGCGTGCCGGGGATGTCTCGCTGGCCCAGGCGGCCATCCATGCCAGCACGGCGATCACGAGAGTGGTTCCGGCCACTCCGACGATCTACTCCCCGGTCTGGCCCGCGGATGTGAGCGGCGGCAATCCCACTGTGGTGAACGCCAGTCACGGTGGCGACGCCCAGACGGGTCAACCTGTCGCACCGCCCACTCCGTCGTTCTCGGCGCCTTCGGCGACCCCCTCGGGCGACATTCCGCTGCCTAGCCCCTCCACGACTCCCTCGCCCAGCGATCCGCCGAGCGAAGACCTCCCGGAGTCGACCGAGAGTCCGGTGCTCACCTTCGACGATCTGATCGAGCCCTCCGATCCTGGCGAGCTCCCGCCGGATCCTGGCGAGCTGCCGTCCGAGCCCGATCCGAGCACCGAGCGGGTGACTTCGGAGCAAACGACCGTTCCTGAGGTGGATCCGGGCGCTGGTATGGATCCGGGCGCTGTGAACGCCGTCGTCGGCGGTGCTTCGGACTTGTCCTCGGTGTCCCTCGAATCGGCTAACCCGGCGGAGTAGACCCCGCGCATCTGGGTCATTCCCGAGCCGACGAATGGCCGCTACCGTCCATTTATGGTTCTCCGCGCCGATGCCTCTTCCGGGCCACCCTCAGTCCGGGTACTCCTATCCCGAGCCACGACCTTGGGACGAATGCTCGGTCTGGGCCTCGCCGTCCTGCTGGTGGCCGGCGGCTGGTCTCTTCCCGCTCATGCGGCCGCGCCGCCTTCGGTCCCGTGGACCTGGGGTGGCAACAGCTTCGGCGAGCTCGGTCAGGGCGACACCGTTGCGGATCCTGTTCCCGGGCCGATCCTCGGCCTAACCGGCGTCATCGATCTGCACGGTGGCCGAGAGCATGTCGTGGCGCTGCGTTCCGATGGGACCGTGTGGGCCTGGGGGAGCAACAAAGAAGGTCAGATCGGGGTTGGCGGGTCGGTCAACCGACCGACTCCCGTGCAGGTGACCTCGCTCTCTGGCGTAACCGCCGTGGAGACCGGGCACAACCACTCCCTCGCGCTCAAGAGCGACGGCACGGTCTGGGCCTGGGGACTCAACACCGATGGTCAGCTCGGAGATGGCAGCACCTCGATTCGTCGTACGCCGGTCAAGGTGCAAGGCATCGTCGATGCCGTGGCCATCGCAGCCGGTCGGGATATGAGCTACGCCATCCGCGCTGATGGCACCGTCCTCGGCTGGGGACGCAACGCCGAGGGCCAGCTGGGGGACGGCACCACCACCCGTCGGTTGACGCCCGTTCGCGTAGGGGCGTTGACCCAGGTCGTCGGCATCGCCGGCGGCCGGGATCATGGCCTCGCCCTGCGTTCGGACGGCACGGTGTGGGCTTGGGGGCACAACGCCTACGGCCAGGTCGGTGACGGCACGCTGGTCAACAAGCTCAGCCCGGTGCAGGTGCTGACCGGTGCGACCGAGGTGATCGCAGGCGCGCACCACTCCTACGCACTGCGCACCGATGGCCGGGTGTCGGCGTGGGGCCGCAACTACCGGGCCAACCTGGGCGATGGGACCACGACCACACGACGCACCCCGGTCTATGTGCGCAACGTGGCCGGGGCCGTCTCGATCGCTTCGGGTCGCGATCACGGGCTCGCGGTGCTCACCGATGGCCGGTTGATGGCATGGGGTGCCAACGCTGCCGGACAGCTGGGTGACGGCACGCTCGCCAACCGATCCACCCCCATCGTCGTGCCCGGCGTGACGGGTGCGGTCAAGGCCGGTGGTGGCGGTGCCGCCTACTCGGTGATCCTGGTGGCGCCGTGATGCCTAGCCGGCGGCCGGCTGCGCTGGCGCCACGACCGCGGTGACCGTGGGCTCGCCCGCGGCTTCGGAGGCGACGTAGGTCACCGGTCCGACGATCTTCCCGGCTCGGATCAGGTCGCCCTCGGCAGCCTGGATGGCCGCCAGCGCGGGCTTCTTTGCGGTCACCACGACATCGGTGAGTTCGGCTCGCATCGATGCCTTCGCCGCGGTCTTCACGCCGCGAATAGCACCGAGCGTGGCCGAGATCGCCGCGATCATGCCCGGGTCGCTCTCGCCCTGGAGGTCGGTGGAGAGTGCGTCGGGCACCGGCCACGAGCTGCGGTGGATCGACCCTTCCTGCCACCAGGACCACACTTCCTCGGTGACGTAGGGCAGGAACGGGGCCAGCAGCCGCAGCGTCGTGTGCAGCGCACTGGCCAAGGCCGCCTTGGCGGACTCTGTCGCGGCGCCGCCCTCGGCGTCGTAGGCACGCTCCTTGACCAGCTCGAGGTAGTCGTCGCAGAAGGACCAGAAGAACCGCTCGGTCGTCTCCAGGGCGGTGGTGTAGTCGTATGCCTCGAACGCGTTGGTCGCCGACTCGCAGGTGCGCAGAAGTTCGGCAAGTAAGGCGCGATCCACGGGCTCGGTGATCTTCTCCGGGTCGGGATCGGTGGCTTCCACCGACCCGAGCACGAACTTGGAGGCATTGAGCACCTTCATCGCCAGCCGACGGCCGACCTTCATCTGGGACTCGTCGAAGGGCGAATCCAGACCCGGTCGGGCGATCGCGGAGCGCCAGCGGACCGCGTCGGCGCCGAACTTGTCGAGGATCTCGGTGGGCACGATCACGTTGCCCTTGGACTTCGACATCTTCTTGCGGTCGGGGTCGACGATGAAGCCCGAGATCATCGCGTGCGTCCAGGGCGCGCACTGGTTCTCGAAGTGCGCGCGGACCACTCGGCCGAAGAGCCAGGTGCGGATGATGTCGTGGGCGTGGGTGCACAGGTCCATCGGGAAGACGCGCTGCCACAGGTCCTGGTCGTCGAGCCAGCCGCCGGCGATGTGCGGAGTGAGCGACGAGGTCGCCCAGGTGTCCATCACGTCAGGGTCGCCGACGAAGCCGCCCGGCTTGCCGCGCTGCGACTCGTCGTAGCCCCCGCGGTGCGTCGGTGGACGGGTCGACGGGAAGTTCGGCTTCGCTCGGCATCAACGGGTGGTCGTAGTCGGGCTCGCCGTCCGCGTCCAGCGGATACCAGACCGGGAAGGGGATGCCGAAGAAGCGCTGGCGAGAGATCAGCCAGTCACCGTTCAGGCCACCGACCCAGTTGTCGTAGCGGTGGCGCATGTGCCCGGGAATCCACTCGATCTCCGCGCCCCGCTCGATCAGCTCGGCATTCAGGTCAGCCTCGCGGCCACCGTTGCGGATGTACCACTGGCGCGTCGAAACGATCTCGAGCGGCTTGTCGCCCTTCTCGTAGAAGTTGGCCATCCGCTGGGTCGGCTTGGGCTCGCCGTCCAGGTCGCCGGCTTTCGCGAAGCATGGCGACCATCGCCTCGCGGGCGGAGAAGGTGGTCTTGCCGGCCAGCTCGGCGTACGCCGTCGACGCGGCGTCCGAGCTCAGCCACTCGGGGGTCTCGCGGTGCAGCCGGCCGTCGCGGCCGATCACGGTGCGCACCGGCAGTTGGAGCTCGCGCCACCACTGCACATCGGTGAGATCGCCGAAGGTGCAGCACATCGCAATGCCGGCGCCCTTGTCCGGCTCTGCAGCCAGCATGTGGCAACACCGGGATCTCCACGCCGAAGACCGGCGAGGTGACCGTCGTGCCGAAGAGCGGCTGGTAGCGCTCGTCGTCGGGGTGGGCGATCAACGCCACGACGGCCGGGATCAGCTCCGGGCGGGTGGTCTCGATGTGGATCGCGCTCGCCATCGACGGCATGGAAAGCAACCCGGTGGTAGTGGCCCGGCGTAGTCGCGGGCCTCGAGTTCGGCCTGGGCGACCGCGGTCTGGAAGGTGACGTCCCACAGGGTCGGCGCCTCGGAGAGATAGGCCTCGCCACGGGCGAAGTTGCGCAGGAAGGCGGTCTGGCTGACCCGCTGCGACTCGGTGCCGATGGTGGTGTAGGTCTGCGACCAGTCCACCGATAGACCCAGTCGCCGCCACAGGGCCTCGAAGACCTTCTCGTCCTCCTCCACCAACTGCTCGCACAGCTCGATGAAGTTGGGTCGGCTCGATCGGCACCTGCCGCTTCGGGTCGGGCTTCTCCGGCGGGGTGAAGTCGGGGTCGTAGGGCAGCGGCCGGATCGCAGCGCACCCCGTAGTAGTTCTGCACCCGGCGTTCGGTCGGCAGGCCGTTGTCGTCCCAACCCATCGGGTAGAACACGGCCTTGCCGCGCATCCGCTGGTAGCGCGCGATCAGGTCGGTGTGGGTGTAGGAGAAGACGTGCCCGACATGCAAGCTGCCGCTGACCGTGGGAGGTGGTGTGTCGATCGAGTAGACGTTGTCTCGCGACTGGCTGCGGTCGAAGGCGTAGGTGTCGTCTTCCTTCCACTTCGCCGCCCACTTCTCCTCCAAGCCCTCCAGCGCCGGCCGGTCGGGTACGACGGCCGCGGGCGGTGCGGTCGTCGGCGACTGGTCGGATGCAGGTGTGGAGGTCATGGGCCGAAGTTTATGGGCGGGCGCGCTGGGCGCGAAAACGGGTTTGTGCCGCTCACCGGGCTCCCTAGGGTGTGGCCATGAACCTGGCCTCGATGACCTCCCTCCGCGAGTGGTGAGGCGGAGATGACAGCCCTCAGCTTCTTCAGCAGTCCCGCCGACTTCCTAGCTGAGGCGGGCGACTTCCTGGCGCTCGATCCGGTGGTCAACACCGTGGTCGCGTCGGTCACCGACCGGATGGTCGCCCAGGACGCGGCCGGCCTCGCCCACGCGGCTGCGCTGCCACGATGGTGGGTGGTCACACGGGATGGGGCCGGCCGGGTGACGGGGGTCGGGATGCGGACCGCCACGCTGCCGCCGTACCCGCCGTACCTGTTGCCGATGCCCGAAGAAGCGGCGCGCGCCCTCGGCGTCGCCATCGCCGCACGCGGCGAGGTCCTCGGCAGGATCAACGGCGTCCTGGACAGTGCGCTGGCCTGTGCCGAGGGTTATACCGGCCATCGAGGCGGCGCCGGCCGGGTCGATGCCCATTCGCGACTCTTCGAATGCACCCGGGTGAGCATGCCGAAGCTGCCCGCCGGACGCCTGCGCCTGGCGACGGACGCGGACGCCCCACTCTGCTTGGAATGGTTTCGAGAGTTCCTCGCCGCCGCCGACGAGCAGGCTGGTAGACCGAAGGGCACCCGCTCGGACGTGGTGGCGCACGACCTGGACGACATGCGTCGCCGGATCGCCGCCGAATCGATCCACCTGTGGGAGGCGCCCGGCGGCGAGGTCGTGCACCTGAGCGCGGTCAACGGTCCCAGCTTCGGGGTCTGCCGGATCGGGCCGGTCTTCACCCCCACCGCACACCGAGGGTACGGCTACGCCTCGGCGACGGTCGCGCTGCTGACGCGGCGGATCCTGGAGTCGGGCGCACGCGCTTGTCTGTTCACCGATCAGGCCAACCCGACCTCCAATGCGATCTACCAGGCGTTGGGCTACGAGCGGGTCTGCGATACCGGGGAAGTCGTGATCGACTGAGTCGGGACCACCACCGTTGAGATACCCTCGGGGGTATGACTGAACAGATTTCTGGGCACTCTCACGGTCCCGACGTTCTTGCCGGACTGCGTGAGCCCTCCCGCGAGCTTCGGCGGCTGATCCCCGACGTGTATGCCGGGTTCGTCGAGCTGCACAAAGCGGCGCTCAAGCCGGGAGTTCTGGATGTGAAGACCAAGGAACTGATCGCGTTGGCGGTCGCGGTCAGCAAGCAATGTGACGGGTGCATCGCTTCCCATGCCCGGGGCGCGGCGAAGGCGGGAGCAACCGAAGCCGAGGTGGCAGAGATGCTCGGTGTGACGATCCTGATGAACGGCGGTCCCGGCACCGTCTACGGTCCGCGGGCGCTCGCGGCGTTCAAGGAATTCGCCGACGCGGGTCAGTAGACCGGGCGCTCCTACACTGGGTCGGTGACCGACTCCCCACGCCTGGCCGAAACCTTCGCCGAGGCCGAGGACGCACTCCTGTCCCGATGGCCCGAGCACAAGCTCGAACCATCGCTGGACCGCATCCGGGCCTTCACCGAACTGCTCGGCGAGCCCCAGCGGACCTACCCGGTGGTGCATCTGACCGGCACCAACGGCAAAACCTCGACGGCGCGGATCATCGACACACTGCTGCGTACCCGTGGGCTCCGGACCGGGCGGTTCACCAGTCCGCATGTGGAGAAGATGAGTGAGCGGATCAGCCTGGACGGGGAACCGCTGACCGACGAGCAGTTCGTGCGGGCCTACAACGACGTGGCGGCATACACCCACCTGGTCGACGCCGATCAGCCGTTCCCGTTGTCCTTCTTCGAGACGGTGGTCGGCATGGCCTACGCCGCCTTCGCCGACGCGCCGGTGGATGTGGCCGTGATCGAAGTCGGCATGGGCGGGGCTTGGGACGCCACCAACGTGGCCGACGCGAGCGTCGCGGTGATCACGCCGATCGGACTCGATCACGCGCAATACCTCGGTGACAACGTCGTGGACATCGCGAGGGAGAAGTCAGGGATCATCAAGCCCGGATCGATCGCGATCATCGCCGAGCAGCAGCCGGAAGTGCTGGAGATTCTGCTCGAGCGTGCCGACGAGGTCGGCGCCGAGGTGCGCCTTGAGGGCCGCGACTTCGCCGTTGTTGCGCGCAGTGAAGCGGTCGGCGGCCAACTGGTCGATCTGCGCGGGCTGCGAGGCACCTACGAGGAAGTCTTCCTACCGCTCTTCGGTGCCCACCAGGCGCAGAATGCGGCGCTCGCCCTCGCCGCGGTGGAAGCCTTCTCCGGCGACGAACCTCTGGCCGACGACCTGGTCAAGGACGGCTTCGCCGAGGCGAGTTCGCCCGGTCGTCTCGAGATCGTGCGGCGGAGCCCCACGATCATCCTCGACGCGGCCCACAACCCGCATGGCGCGGAAGCAACCGCGCATGCACTGGACGAGTCGTTCTCCTTCACCACGCTGATCGGCGTGGTGGGGGTGATGGGAGACAAGGACGCCGAGGGCGTGGTCGGTGCCTTCGAGCCGCACCTGGACCACATCGTCTGCACTCAGAACACCAGCCCCCGGGCGATGCCGGCCGACCAGCTCGGCCGGATGGCCCAGGAAATCTACGGCCCCGACCGGGTCTCGGTGATGCCGCGACTGATCGATGCGCTCGACTACGCCGCGGGCTTGGCCGAGTCGGGGGAGGCTTTCGGTGAGGCGATGGGTTCGGGAGCGGTGCTCGTCACCGGCTCGGTGGTTACCGTGGGTGAGGCCCGCGTGATGATGCGACGAATCTCAGGAGGATCGTGAAGCCATGAGGTCCCCACGACGCGGCATGTGCGCCGCGGTTCTTTGTCTGGAAGCGATCACTGTCGCGCTGGCTACCCCGGTCATGATCGCGGTCAACGATGTCCGCACCTCCACCGCTCTCCTGGTCGGTGTCGGTCTGGCGGTGATCTGCCTGCTCCTGGCCGGGATGCTGCGCGCCGAATGGGCCTACGCCTTGGGCTGGGTCGTTCAGGCGGGCGCGATCGCGGTCGGGTTCGTGGTGCCGACGATGTTCGCGCTCGGCCTCATCTTCGGAGCGCTGTGGGCAACGGCGTACTGGCTGGGTCGCAAGATCGAGCGTGAACGTGCTGCCTATGGAGAACTCGCCGCCGGTTAGGGTGTCGCCCATGACCGAACGCACCCTCGTCCTGCTCAAGCCCGACACCGTCCGTCGCGGACTCATCGGCGCGGTGTTGTCCCGCTATGAGGACAAGGGTCTGTCGATCGTTGCGATGGATCTGCGCACCGTGGACGCAACCCTGGCCGACCGCCATTACGCCGAGCACGTCGCCAAGGACTTCTACCCGCCGCTGCGCGACTTCGTCACGGGCGGGCCGCTCGTTGCCGTGGTGCTCGAGGGAGACAGCGCCGTCGAGGTGGTGCGGTCCTTGAACGGCGCGACCGACGGCCGCAAGGCGGCCCCGGGCAGCATTCGCGGCGACCTGAGCATCTCCAACCGGGAGAATCTCGTGCACGGTTCGGACTCGGTGGAGTCGGCTGCGCGGGAGATCGCTATCTGGTTCCCCGACTTGGGCTGAGGCGGAGCCCGAGTTCAGCCCGTCGCAGGTGATGCCTGGGTCAGCGCCGTCCACCGCCGAGCAGTCCGCCGAGCACGTCGCTGATGATCGAGCCCGCCGACATCCGGCTTGACCCCGAACCCTGAGCCGCGCCGCTGAGCACCTGCTCCAGGATCGACGACAGCACGCTGCCGCCGGCGGCGTTCTTGCCGCGCAGCTGCTTGGCGAGGTAGGAGAGCACGATCGGGGCGAGGATCGGGATGAGCTTCTTCACCAAGTCCCCGGATACTCCGTTGAGGCCGCCGAGCGCCTGCACGACCTGATCCTGCTGACCGCCGAAGACGTGGGCGCTGATCTTCTCGCCTTCGCCGGCATCGAGTTGGTCGGCCGCGATCTGATAGCCGCTGGTCACGTCGCCGAGACCGTTGTCGTGTTGGGTCAGCGCGCGGAGCAAGGAGAGTTCGCCGGCCGGGTCGGCGGCGTTGGCATGCAGTCCGCCGAGCAGGGCGGGGAGCGCGGCTTGGGCAGCCAACGCAACCTCCTGCGGGTCTGCGTCGAGCTGGGCTGCGAGCGCGTCGTAGGGGAGCGAGGCCAGGATCTGGTCGTAGTCGGACATGCCCAGAATCTACGTCAGCGGGGCTATCCACATCGGCTTTCGGCACGAACTCCCCGTCGTCGGCGCGGCGGAGATGCTGCTCTCATGCGAGCCAACGACGTGAGAGATGCGGTCGAACTGCCGGCCGAGGGCTTGAGCGGGTTGGCCCGCTGGTGGCGGGCCCAGGAAGCGGATCTGGCCTCGGCCGCCCGATCACTGCAGGACTCCATGCCCTCCGTGGGTGCCGCTTCGGAGGCGCCGGTCTCGGTGCGGTCCGCGGTGAGCGACTTCGCGGCTGCCTGGGCCGCGCGCTTGCGGGGCGAGGCCGCGATGTGCGGCCAGATCGCCCGCGCGCTGGACGAGGTGCCGCGCTCCCTCGGCGCGGTGGACGAGCAGATCGCTGGGGGGCTCACGCCGGGTGGGGCTGCGCGTGGGTGAGGGCGTTCCCGACTGGTGGAGTGTGCTGGTCGCCGCGGCCCAGTGCGACGACTTGAGTCAAGCGGCTCACCACACGCCCGTCGGATGGAGCGGCGCGGCCGCGGTCGCCTACTCCTGGCGCGTCCAGGACCGGGCCATTTGGGCGGCGCAGGCGTGTCACGCGCTGGCGGCGGCGGCGCGCGCGTGGCGGGAGTTCGGGGAGGAATGCCTTCGATGGGGTCAGCTGCCGGATCCGGCCGCGCGGGCGCTGATGCTGGGGGATTCGTCGGCTGCGGTTGTGGCCGCCCTCGCCCGGCTCCATCCGGATGCATGGCTCACCTCTCATCGACCAGGGGGAGCCGGCCGGCCGGATCTAGCACCAGACCTCGCCCGATCGGCGTGGCAGCGGTTGGGGTCCGCAGCCGACCCGGCAGGGGTGGCTGCGTGGTGGCAATCGCTGTCCGATGCCCAACGCGATGCGCTCCTGGTCGCGATGCCGGGGGTGATCGGATCGTTGCCGGGTCTCCCGGCGGCGGTTCGGGATCTCGCGAATCGGCTGGTACTCCACCGTGACCTCTCCGCTCTGGGCTGGCGCGACCAGCGGGGTCCGCTCAGCGATTCCCAACGACGCACACTGCGATTGGCCCAGTCGACCGACGAGGCATTGGCGGACCACACCGGAGCGCTGCTCTACGGCTTCGACCCATCGGCCTTCGATGGCGACGGATCGGTCTCGGTGTTCACCTCCGACCCTGCCGACGCCGAGCATGTTGCGGTGCTGGTCCCGGGCTTCACGACCGATGCCGACGATCTCGACGAGGTGCTTGATCGCGCAGACTGGGTGGACGACGAGGCCGAGGGCTACGGGGATGACGTGGCCGTGCTGGCCTGGCTCGGCTACGACGCCCCCGACAACCTGCTTGGAGACGGTGATGCCTGGCAGGTGCTCACAGCGGACGCCGCCGACGACGGCGGGGCGTTGTTGGCCGGCGTGGGCGCGGGCATCGTCGCGGGCGACCAACCCGCTCACCTCACCGTGATCGGCCACAGCTACGGCTCCACCACCGCGGGGTTGGCCGTCGCACATCATGGCTTGGAAGTCGACGACCTGATCCTGGTCGGCAGCCCCGGGGCAGGCCCGGGTGTGGACAGCGCGGCCCACCTCGGCACTGCCGGGCAGGTATGGGTCGGGGCCAACAGTCGCGATCCCGTTGCCGACCTGGGCGATCACGGCTGGTGGGGGAGCGGAGACCTGGGTGCTGGGCTCGGCCACGACCCGGCGGCGGAGGAGTTCGGTGCGATCCGGTTCCACTCGGAGTCGGTGGCCGACGCGCCCACCGGCGCGATAGCCGTACACGGGAGCTATTTCGACCCGGGCAGTGAGTCGCTGGCCAACATCGGCGCGATCGTGGCCGGGCATCCCGGGCAGGTCGGCCACGCCGACGGTGTGCGCGATCCTTGGTGGGGCAGCCCGCGCGACCCCGAGGCCGACCGGTCCCGCCGGGGCCGCTGATGCGCGCGTTCGGGTTGGGCCCGATCGCGGGCGACCGCGTAGGCTGGAACGATGCCTCAGCCGGAGTCGGTGTTCGCGCGCCTGGAGCCCAAGCTGCCCACGGTGCAGCGGCCCATTCAGTACGTCGGCGGCGAACTCAACGCCGTTCAGAAGCCCTGGGATTGCGCGACCGAGGGCGAGACGGTGCGCTGGGTGCTGATGTATCCCGACGCTTACGAAGTGGGCCTCCCCAACCAGGGTGTCCAGATCCTTTACGAGATCCTCAACGAACGTGACTGGATCCTCGCCGAGCGCACCTATTCGGTGTGGCCCGATCTCGAGGCAGTCCTGCGAACCGGAGACGTCGACGGGCCGATCCCGCAGTTCACCGTCGATTCTCATCGGCCGGTCGGAGCCTTCGATCTCTTCGGGATCAGCTTCTCCACCGAGTTGGGCTACACCAACATGTTGACCGCGCTGGACCTCGCGCACATCCCGTTGCGCGCGGCCGACCGCGACGAGACCCACCCAGTCGTCGTCGCCGGTGGCCACGCCGCGTTCAATCCCGAGCCGATCGCTCCCTTCATCGACGCCGCCGTGCTCGGCGACGGGGAGGAGGCGGTGCTGGCGATCTCCGAACTCACCCGGGCGTGGAAGGCCGAGGGTCGCCCCGGCGGGCGCGAAGGCTTGCTGCTGCGCTTGGCGGCGACTGGTTCGGTCTACGTCCCCGGCTTCTACGACGTCGCCTACGCGACCGACGGCGCGATCGCGTCCGTCCGGCCCAACCGCCCCGGCGTACCCGAGACCGTACGCAAGTTCACCTTGATGGACCTCGACGCCTGGCCCTACCCCGCCAAGCCGTTGGTGCCGCTGGCCGAAACCGTGCACGAGCGCTTCTCGGTGGAGATCTTCCGGGGCTGCACGCGCGGCTGCCGGTTCTGCCAAGCCGGGATGATCACCCGGCCCGTCCGGGAGCGGTCGATCACGACGATCGGTGCGATGGTGGCCAATGGGGTCGCGCAGACCGGCTTCGAGGAGGTCGGCCTGCTCAGCCTCTCCAGTGCCGATCACACCGAGATCGCGGAGGTCGCCACTGATCTGGCAGACCGCTACGAGGGCACCAACGTCTCGCTCTCGCTGCCCTCGACCCGGGTGGATGCCTTCAACATCACCCTGGCCAACGAGTTCTCCCGCAACGGCCGCCGTTCGGGGCTCACCTTTGCCCCCGAGGGCGGCAGCGACCGGATGCGTCGGGTGATCAACAAGATGGTCAGCGAGGACGAGCTGATCGCGACCGTGGGGGCCGCCTACTCCAGCGGCTGGCGTCAGGTGAAGCTCTACTTCATGTGCGGTCTGCCGACCGAGACCGACGAAGATGTCCTGGCCATCGCCGATCTGGCCAAGCGCGTGATCGCGACCGGCCGCGAGGTCTCCGGGCGCAACGACATCCGCTGCACGGTGTCGATCGGCGGCTTCGTGCCGAAGCCGCATACCCCGTTCCAGTGGGCCGCGCAGCTCGATCACGAGACCACCGACGAACGGCTGAAGAAGCTGCGCGACACGGTGCGCGCCGACCGGCAGTTCGGTCGAGCGATCGGCTTCCGCTACCACGACGGCAAGCCGGGCACCATCGAGGGCTTGCTCTCTCGCGGAGACCGCCGGGTGGCCGAGGTGATCGAGGCGGTGTGGCGCGACGGCGGTCGGTTCGACGGGTGGAGCGAGCACTTCTCCTACGAGCGGTGGGAGCAGGCGTGTGCCACCGCACTCACCGACGTCGATCTCGACTGGTACACCACCCGTGAGCGCGAACTCGGCGAAGTGCTGCCCTGGGACCACTTGGACGCCGGTCTCGACAAGCACTGGCTCTGGTCGGACTGGGAGGACGCCCTGGCCGCCGCTGACGGCGTCGCCGGTGCCGGCGAGGTCGAGGACTGCCGTTGGACTCCTTGCTACGACTGCGGGGTCTGCCCCGAGCTCGGCACCGAGACCCAGATCGGTCCCACCGGACAACGCCTGCTGCCGCTGTCGGTGGTCTGAGGCCACCGTCAGTCCAGGCGCACCGGGCCGGTGTGGTGGGCTGCGGTGAGGATCCGTTCGCGTAGCGAAGGCTGCATCTCCGGCAGGGCGGCAAGGGGGAACCAGCCCGCGTCGAGCGACTCATCGTCCGCGGCATGGGGAGTGCCGCTGAGGTAGCGGCACCGGAAGGTGTGATCGAGGTATTGCGCGTGGTCGCCGTTGACGTGGACGACCGGATCGGTGGCGCTCACCCAGAC
Source organism: Nocardioides sp. (assembly GCA_037046605.1). Lineage (GTDB taxonomy): Bacteria > Actinomycetota > Actinomycetes > Propionibacteriales > Nocardioidaceae > Nocardioides. Next base: position 312,272 of record JBAOHF010000011.1, on the reverse strand, counting down.
GAGAGCCTCCACCTCGCACTCCACTCCCGCCTCCTCCTGCACCTCCCGAACGGCCGTGACCGCGGGATGCTCGCCGGGGTCGACAATGCCCGTGACTGGGGCCCATTCACCGGTGTCGGTGCGCTGGACCAACAAGACTTCTGCATCGCGGAGTACGACGGCAGTGACACCGGGCAGCCACAGCGGGTCGTGGCCGATCTTCTCCCGCAAGCGCAGGATGAACTCGGGAACCGGCATGTCAGCAGGGCCGATCGACCAGACCGGGGGACACCATGCCGCGAGTCTATTTCACCCCGGCCGCACGGCAGCCGAAGCTGTCGGCAGGCGTCGATAGAGTCGCCGGACCATGAGACATCTCGATGACGAGGAGCGGCGCCGGCGGATCGTCGCGCGCCATGCGATCGCGCCGGGCCACCGGCTCGCAACGCCTGAGGCAGCCACCGACGCGGTCGGCGCGCTGCACGCCACCGAGCCGCACACGGTCTACCTCTCGTTGGCGGCGCGCATCGACGACCTGTCGATCACCGACATCGAGCGAGCCCTCTATGACGACCGCACACTGGTCAAACAGCTCGCCATGCGGCGCACCCTGTGGGTCTTCCCGCGAGCGGCGTTGCCCCATGCGTGGGCCAGTGCATCGGCGCGAGTCGCTGCAGCCGAGCGCGCTCGACTGGCCAAGGAGATCGAGAAGCACGAGGTCGCCACCGATGGCGCGGCCTGGGTCGAGGCCGCTGCCGCGGCCATCTTGCGACGGCTGGCCGGGGGAGCGGCTCTGGGAGCCGCGCAGTTGCGGGAAGAGCTGCCCGAGCTCGCCGGGCGCAGCATCCAAGGCGCCAAGGCCTACGACATCAGCACCCCGTTCGCCCCTCGCGTGCTCACCATCCTCGGGCTCGAAGGCAAGGTGATGCGGGGTCACAATGCCGGCCACTGGCGCACCTCGCGGCCGCTGTGGACCACCACCGAAGCCTGGCTCGAGGGCGGCCCCCTGCCACCGGCGCAGCTGACCGCCGAGGAGGGCTACACCGCCATCGCCGCCAGCTACCTGGCCCGCTTCGGCCCGGTCACCGAGGCCGATCTGGTGTGGTGGCTCGGAGCCACCAAGAGCATCGTGCGTGCCGCTCTGACGTCACTGAATGCCGTGGAGGTGTCCCTCGACGAGGGACGCACCGGCTATGTGTTGCCCGGCGACGAGGAGCTGACCGCCGAAACGGGGGAGTGGGCCGCATTACTGCCCGTTCTCGATCCGACCACCATGGGGTGGAAGGAACGCTCCTTCTATCTCGATCCGGCTCTCGTGCCGCAGACCTTCGACATCAACGGAAACGCGGGCACGACCGCGTGGTGGCGCGGCCGAGTCGTGGGTTGCTGGGTTCAGGACCCGCGAGGGCAGGTCGTGGTGCGGCCGCTGGCCGACATCGAGCCGGCAGGGATGCGGGCGCTGAGGAGCGAAGCGGAGCGCTTGACCGCGTGGCTGGACGGTCAGGTGATCTCACCGATCTACAAGTCGCCGGCTATGAAGGCGGCAGCGGAATCGGCGACGCTGTAGCTGGATCCGTATCCTGCTGCTCGTGCGTGAGCAACCTCCCCAGCAGGCCCCGCCCGTCCAGCGCGTTCGCCTGCGCTACGCCAAGCGCGGCCGGCTGCGCTTCACCAGCCATCGCGATTTCAGCCGCGCCTTCGAGCGCGCGGTCTCGCGCTCGGGGATCCCGGTCGCCTTCTCCTCAGGCTTCAACCCGCACCCGCGCATCTCTTATGCCGGCGCGAGCCCGACCGGTGCCGCCAGTGAGGCCGAGTATCTCGAGATCGGCCTGGCTCAGGAGATCCCGGCCGAGGAGGTACGCCGGATCCTGGACGAGGCACTTCCTGCCGGCCTCGATGTCGTTGCGGCGCACACTTCGACCGGCGGCGCTTTGGCCGACACGTTGCAGGCCAGCCGATGGTTGGTGGAGTTGTTGGTGCCGCGGGTGCCCGCAGGCTCCGATGCGGCGAAACCTGCCGGTGGAGCCGATGGGGCCGTGGCGGCCTTCTTGAGCCAGACCGAAGTGCTGGTCACGCGGATGACCAAACGCGGCATGCGCGAGTTCGACACTCGGGCGGCAGTGACCTCGCTGGTGGTTGCCGACGGAGCGCGAGGCGCCGACCTCGACTTGGTCCTGCAGCACGGCACCCCCGCCGTACGACCCGATGACGTGGTCTCCGCGTTGGTGCGGGTCGGCGGTCTGACCCTGGGCGATGCGCCCCTGATGACCCGCGTGGAACAAGGTCTCTGGGACGCCGAGGCTCAACAGATCCTGGACCCGTTCGCCGCGAGCTGAGACTCCGATGCCCTGATCGCCGACCTGGGACAATCCGCACATAGGCGGTAACGATCCTGACTACTACGTCGATCTTCCAAGTCTCCACCACGTGATAATCAAGAGGAACTAGTAATGATGCGTAAAGACTCCCCGCGCATGCGTGGGTCCGTCTTTGGGTTCGTTGCTGCGGCTCTTGTGCTCTTCCCCGTGCTCTGGGCGACTTCTATGGCCTCACAACCTTCCCAGGTCTCGGAAGATGAGGTGAAAAAGCTGATCCTCGACTCTCGACCTGATCCGATTCGGGGAGACGGAGGTCCATGCTCCGACTCCCGTAAACAGGAACCGAGGGATCCTTTTCCGAAGGCATCGCAAGTCTTGAAGATTGTTCCCACTGCTGCGATTGCGAAGCAAGCGACTCTGAAGGCGGCCTGGTCCTGTGCGGGCGGAATCGCTGAGGTTCTTGAGTTCTCCTCTGGGGTTCGAGTCACGTATCAGTCGGGCTTTGATGACGTGAACCCCGCCACCAAGTGGCCGAATTTTGTCGAGCAAAACGGTGGGCGGGTGAGTGAAGTCGGCGGCGTGACGACCTACGTGGGCGCCAATTCTCCTAACTATCCCCAGCCCTTCATTGAAGCAATCGTCGATGGATCGCTGGTTCAAGTGATTGGCGCACAAGACTCTGCCCAGGCAGACCTGGAGGAAGCCTTGCTCTCGATTGTCGAACAATCAAAGAAACCGGGCAACTAGCCGCGCGGCTGCCTTCCGTCGCTCGCTAGGCCGGCGCGGGTGCCGGTCTCTGATGAGGTCCGTTCGAGTTCAGCTAACGCAGCGAAGACAGCGAAGATGAATTGGCCAGTCGAGCTGGTGGTGTCCAGCCGTTCGTGGAGAGTGACGAGTCTGATCCCGCGTTCGCGGAGCGCGTCGACAAGCTCCAATAGGTGACGGGTGGACCTGGCGAGCCGGTCGAGTCTCCACACGACGATGGTGTCGCCGGTGTGCGCCTGATGGAGAAGGTCGGCCAGCTCGGGCCGTCGGTTGCGGCACCTGAGGCCTTCTCTGTGCAGATCAGCTGGCAGCCGGCCTCGGTGAGCTGGTGGAGCTGCCCGTCGAGGTTCTGTGCAGCTCGGGACACCCGAACGTATCCGAGGGGCGACCCGACAACACAGGGTCCGGCCGAGCGACCCGCCACCTGCCGAAGGTCATCCCCGGGTGCACCTGTGCCATACTCGGGGTGGCTCACCTCGCCGGCAACCGGTCGGAGTCCCGAGCCCGACGACGTTCTCGCCGGATCCTGATCCGGCACGACTGATCGCGTAGGTCCTTTCAGACCGCGACGCGGCTGGTTCCTGTTGGTGACAGCGACAGGGATGCAATTCCAGCCCAGCGACCGCGGCGGGCGACTCTCCGTGATCGACGCACCCACAGAGGGCGTCGCCGCCATTGCAGGCTTTGGCTGCGCCCGTCGGTGCGCCCGTCTCGGACGGTCCGGCGTATGCAGCCCAACATCCCGAGGAACCTCGGGATCGAGGAGAAGAACATGGTCGACGATCCGACCCGAGAAAGCGCCGATTCGCCTGCTGAGGCAGCCGCGGAGCCACCCAAGAAGCCCCGCGCCAAGCGCGCCAAGAAGGCCAGTCCGGCCGTGGACACGGTTGCTGACGCAACCCTCGCCGTGACCACCGACGTCCCGGTCGAGGCCCACGCCGACTCGGGAGACACGCCGGCTCCGGCCAAGAAGACCCGCACCCGGGCTCGCAAGGCGGCCGCGCCCAAGCAAAAGCCGGACGCCGAGTCGCCCGCTACGCCCGACGCTGAGTCCGCCGGCGCTGAGTCGGCCGGCGCCGGGTCCGATCAGTCGGCCGACCAGGCAGGGTCGGCCAAGAAGCCGCGCCGTGCCAGCCGCAGCCGCAAGACCACGGTCGCTGAGCAGCCCATCCCTGAGGCGGTCGAGGAGCAGCTTTCCCTGATCGAGCCCGAGGAGGACGCCACCGCCGAAGAGGAGCAGGAAGAGCCCGAAGCGGCGTCGGCGATCCGCCCCGCTGCCACCGCTTTGCTGTTCCAAGCTCCCGACCCCACGGCAGCGCGCCCGGTTCGTCGTTCGCGACGCAGCCCCGCCGCCAAGGCCGAGGAGTCGGCGCCGACCACAGGCCCCGACGAAGAGGTGGAGGAGCCCACCGACGAGATCGACGAGTCGGTTGACCTGGACGCCAGTGTCGAGGGCGACTCCGATGACGCCGAAGGGCCCGGCCGTCGTCGCCGGCGTCGCGGTGGCCGTCGTCGCCGTCGCGCAGGTGATGACTCCGCCGAGGACGGTGAAGAGACCGACGAGGCGTCGGCCGACGCACTCGACACCGCGAGCGACGCGGAGGATGCCAACGGCGAGGCGGGCTCCCGCCGCCGCCGGCGTCGCCGCCGGGCCGGTGATGACAACGCCGAGACCAGTGACGACCCAGAGAACACCGTGACACGGGTCCGGGTGCGCCGCAGCGCCGAGGACGAGATCACCGCAGTGTCGGGATCGACCCGCCTCGAGGCTAAGAAGCAGCGTCGCCGCGAGGGTCGAGAGGCCGGACGTCGGCGCGCGCCGATCGTCAGCGAAGCCGAGTTCCTAGCCCGCCGCGAGTCGGTTGATCGGGCGATGGTGATCCGCCAACGCGGGGGTCTGACCCAGATCGCCGTACTCGAGGACAAGGTGCTCGTCGAGCACTACGTCGCCCAGGAGTCGCAGACCTCGCTCATCGGCAACGTCTACCTCGGTCGCGTGCAGAACGTGCTGCCCTCGATGGAAGCCGCGTTCATCGACATCGGCAAGGGCCGCAATGCGGTGCTCTACGCCGGCGAGGTGAATTGGTCGGCGCTCGGTCACAAGGACGGCCAGCCGCGCAAGATCGAGTCGGTCCTCTCCAGCGGCCAATCCGTGCTGGTGCAGGTCACCAAAGATCCGGTCGGCCACAAGGGAGCCCGGCTCACCAGCCAGATCTCGCTTGGCCGGCCGCTTCCTGGTCTACGTTCCAGACGGCACCACCAGCGGCATCTCCCGCAAGCTCCCCGACACCGAACGCAACCGCCTCAAGCGGCTGCTCAAGGACATCGTCCCCGACACCGCGGGCGTGATCGTCCGTACGGCGGCCGAGGGGGCCAGCGAGGACGAACTCACCCGGGATGTCGAGCGGCTCAAGGCGCAGCTGGGAGGACATCGAGGCGAAGGTCGCCAAGGGCAATGCCCCGACGCTGCTCTACGGCGAGCCCGATCTGACCCTCAAGGTCGTGCGGGATCTGTTCACCGAAGACTTTGGCCGGCTCATCATCGAGGGCGACGATGCGTGGGACACCGTGCAGGGTTATGTCGCGCATGTCGCGCCCGACCTGGAGGAACGCCTCGAGCGCTTGCCAGGGCGGCGGGGGCGACGTCTTCTCGGCGTACCGAATCGACGAGCAGATCCACAAGGGCGCTGGACCGCAAGGTGTGGCTGCCGTCGGGTGGCTCCCTGGTCATCGATCGCACCGAGGCGATGACGGTTGTCGACGTCAACACCGGCAAGTTCACCGGCTCCGGGGGCAACCTCGAGGAGACCGTCACCCGCAACAACCTGGAGGCGGCTGAGGAGATCGTCCGCCAACTCCGGTTGCGCGATATCGGGGGCATCATCGTCGTCGACTTCATCGACATGGTGCTGGAGTCCAACCGCGATCTGGTGCTGCGTCGACTGGTGGAGTGCCTGGGTCGCGATCGCACCCGCCATCAAGTTGCCGAAGTCACTTCGCTGGGTCTGGTGCAGATGACCCGCAAGCGCATCGGCACGGGTCTGCTGGAGGCCTTCAGCGAGACCTGCGAGCACTGCAGTGGTCGCGGTCTTGTGCTCACCGACCTGCCGGTGGAGCCCCGCCGGGGAGATGACGAACGGCGGCCGACCACCCGTCGTCGCCGTGGCGGTCGCGGTGACTCGGGCGGCAACGCGAACGGCGACACCAACGGTGGCCGCGCGGTGCCCTCGCCGCGTGACATCGCCGCCGTAGCGCGGCCCGACGCTGAGCCGATCTTGGTGCTGGACGCCCTGCCCGGAGAAGATCCCGAGGATCTGCCCCATGCCGATCCCACACCGCCGGGCGAGCACGTCGAGCACGAAGTCGATGTGGATGGTGCGGATGTCGAGGTCGAGAGCCTGGACTTCGAAAACGACGTGGAGACACCCGACGATGCGGAGTCGCTCGACAGCGACGATCTCGTGCCGTTCGACGAGGGGTCCTCGGTGGCGGCCGAAGAGCCTGCCGCTGAGCCCACCCCGGAGTTGCCGCCGCCGCCGCGCGTGGTGACCCGGACTCGTCGTCGCGCAGCTTCGCGCGCCGCCGGACCGCCGGCCGCGCTGGAGGAGCCGGCCGCGATCGTGCCCGAGCCTGTCGCTGTCGATCCCGACGCGACCGGCGCACCCGAGATCGCCGACCCCGAACTGGTCGGCGACCAGGAGAGCGGGGACGAGCCCCACCTGGTCGAGCACGTGCCGATCAAGCGCAAGGGAGCGCGGAAGCGGTAATGACCGGGATCGGTGGCTGTCGAGCAAACGCCGTTTTGCCGCTGCAGTCGCGGTCCGCGTAGGATTGACCCTTGGTGCCCGGCCCGGCTCAGTCGGCTCGGCGACACCACCCAGACCATCTCACTTGGTGCCAGCGTTTCCGCGCACACCGGTGGACGTAGATCGATGCCCGACCTGGGCTGATGAGGAGAGTGAGTCGCCGTGTACGCGATCGTGCGCAGTGGCAGCAAGCAGCAGAAGGTTGCCGTCGGCGACGTCATCGAGATCGACAAGATCGATACCGAGGTTGGCGCTTCGCTCTCTCTGCCCGTGGTGATGGTCGTCGACGGTGATCAGATCACCGCGACCGGCCTCGACAAGGCCAGCGTGACCGCTGAGGTTCTCGGCGCGACCAAGGGCCCCAAGATCATCATCCAGAAGTACAAGAACAAGACCGGTTACAAGAAGCGCCAGGGTCACCGTCAGAAGTACACCCAGGTGAAGGTCACCGGCATCTCGCTCTGAGCGAGATCTTCGGCTCGAGCAGAGAAGGACGAGAGATGGCACATAAGAAGGGCGCCGCTTCCACCAAGAACGGCCGCGATTCCAACTCCCAGCGCCTCGGTGTGAAGCGCTTCGGCGGGCAGCTCGTCAATGCCGGTGAGATCATCGTCCGGCAGCGCGGCACCCACTTCCACCCGGGCAGCGGCGTCGGCCGCGGCGGTGACGACACGCTGTTCGCGCTGGTCGCGGGCAACGTCGAGTTCGGCACCCGGCGTGGCCGTCGGGTGGTCAACGTCGTTCCGGGCGAGTAGGCCTCGCCGGAACCCCACCGACGCTAAGCGAGGCGCCCCCTTGGGGCGCCTTTCGCTTTTTCCGGCCGACCTGCTCGTACGCCGGCCCCACCTCGGGCCTCATCTCAGGCCCCATCCCACGCAGAACTGAAAGGAGCAGCCATGGCGGTCCCGACTTTCGTCGACCAGGTCAGCGTGCACGTGGCTGCCGGCCGCGGCGGTAACGGCGTGGCCTCGGTACACCGGGAGAAGTTCAAACCCCTCGGCGGCCCCGACGGCGGCAACGGCGGCCCCGGTGGATCAGTGATCATCCGGGTGGATCCCGACGTGACCACGCTGATCGACTACCACCACAGCCCCAAGCGGCGGGCCGAGCACGGTGGCCACGGTGCGGGTGCTCACCGCAACGGCACTCATGGCGCCGACCTGGTGCTCGGCGTACCGGACGGCACGGTCGTCTACGACGAGGCTGGCGAGGTCCTGGCGGACCTGGTCGGCTACGGCTCGGAGCTCGTGATCGCCCAAGGCGGTCGCGGCGGCCTCGGCAATGCCGCACTGGCCTCGGCCAAGCGCAAGGCGCCCGGCTTCGCGCTGCTGGGCGAGCCCGGCGAGGAGCGCCGGATCACTCTCGAGCTCAAGATCGTCGCCGACATCGGTCTGGTCGGCTTTCCGAGTGCCGGCAAGTCCTCACTCATTGCGGCCATCTCGCGGGCACGGCCCAAGATCGCCGACTACCCGTTCACCACCTTGGTGCCCAACCTGGGCGTCGTACGCGCGGGTGACACTGTCTTCACCGTTGCCGATGTCCCCGGGTTGATCGAGGGTGCCAGCGAGGGCCGTGGCCTGGGTCACGACTTCTTGCGGCACATCGAGCGCTGTGCGGCCATCGTGCATGTCATCGATACCGCCACCCTTGAGCCCGGCCGCAACCCGGTCGACGACCTCGATGTGATCGAGAACGAGCTCAGCCGGTACGGCGGCCTCGCCGACCGCCCGCGCATGGTGGCGCTCAACAAGGTCGATGTTCCCGACGGCCGCGATATCGCCGACATGGTCCGCGACGAACTGGCCGAACGCGGCTTGGCCGTCTACCCGGTCTCAGCGGCGTCCGGCGAAGGCACCCGAGAGCTGATCTTCGCGATGGCTCGGGTCGTCGATGAAGCCCGACGGGCACGCCCTGTGGTCACCGCGGAGCGGATCGTCATCCGGCCACCCAGCATCGACGGCACCGACGACTTCGTGGTCGAGGAGACCCCCGATGGGTGGCGCGTGCGCGGCCAGAAGCCCGAGCGATGGGTGCGTCAGACCGACTTCAGCAACGACGAAGCGGTGGGCTTCCTCGCCGATCGGTTCAACCGGTTGGGCGTGGAGAAGAGACTGGTCGAGCTGGGTGCCCGCGAGGGCGACACGGTGCTGATCGGCGCCGCCGACAATGCGGTCGTCTTCGACTTCAAGCCCGGGATGGATGCCGGTGCCGAGATGCTCGGTCGGCGCGGTGAGGACCATCGCTTCGCCGAGAAGCGTCCGGCCGTCGGCCGGCGCCGGGCCATCGACGAAGCCATGCCTGAGCGCGACGAGCACGAAACCCGTGCCGACGTCGCCCGGCGGGTGGACGCAGAGCGCCGCGCCGCTCGCCAAGCCGCCGAGCCCAAGCTGCGTCGGGGACCGATCTCCTACGAGATCGGCGGGCCGGACGACCCGGATCGCGTGGAGGAGGACGGCAGGTGACCCGGGCGTGGGTGCGCGACGCCAAGCGCGTGGTGGTCAAGGTCGGTTCGTCGTCGCTGACCACGGCCGCGGGTGGCATCGATCCTGAGCGGGTCCGCGCCCTGGTCGACGTGCTTGCCGAAGCCAAGGGTCGCGGCCTGGAGATCGTGCTCGTCTCATCCGGTGCTATCGCCGCCGGGCTGGCTCCGCTGGGTCTCAAACGCCGTCCGCGCGCGCTGGCCGCCCAGCAGGCGGCGGCTTCGGTGGGTCAGGGGCTGCTTGTGCACCGCTACACCGAAGAGCTCGATCGGCACGGCATCGTCACCGGACAGGTGCTGCTCACCGTCGATGACGTGACCAGGCGCTCCCACTATCGCAACGCCTACCAGACCTTCGCGAAACTGCTCGACCTCGGCGTACTCCCGATCGTCAACGAGAACGACACCGTTGCCACCAGCGAGATCCGGTTCGGTGACAACGACCGGCTGGCCGCGCTGGTGGCCCATCTGGTGCACGCGGATCTGCTGGTGCTGCTCAGCGATGTCGACGGCCTCTACGACGCCGACCCGACGTTGCCGGGCAGCAACCGGATCTCGGAGGTGGCCGCATCCGACGACCTCGCCGAGGTGAAGATCGGCAAGACCGGCGCTGCGGGCGTCGGCACCGGAGGCATGCAGACCAAGGTCCAGTCGGCTCGGATCTCGACCGGCGCAGGGATCCCGGTCATCTTGACGAGTGCCGATCAAGCCGGGGCGGCCCTGGCCGGCGAGCCGGTCGGCACCTGGTTCCATGCCACCGGTCGGCGGAAGAAGACGCGGCTGCTGTGGCTGGCGCACGCTACCGAGGGGAAGGGTCGGCTGACCCTGGACCCGGGCGCGGTGCGTGCCGTCGCGGAACGGCGGGCGTCTCTTCTTGCCGCCGGCATCGTCGGTGTGGAGGGGGCCTTCGTTGCCGGAGACCCGGTCGATCTGGTCGACGAGGGGGAGTCGTGCTGGGGCGAGGCCTGGTCAACTTCGATGCCGAGGAACTGCCGGCTTTGCTCGGGCGCTCCTCGAAGGAGTTGAAACGGGAGCTGGGCGACCACTACGAACGCGAGGTCGTCCACCGCGACGACTTGGTGCTGATCGGCCCCTGAGCGGTGGCTGCCTGACTTGAGTGCGCCGACCCGGCTCGTTTCCGTGCTGGGGCCTGAGGGGGTTGTGTGAAGCCTCGGCCGATCAGTGGCCCGGACCTGGAGGCCACGCCTAGCGTGCAGTCCGTGACAGATCAGCGCACGACCTATCCCGAACGAAACAACCGGTCGACGCGCGCGCTGCGGCCAGTCGCCGCACTAGCGCTGATCACCGCGTTCTTGACCGGCACTGGACTCACGGCACTGCGTCTGCGCACACCCGAATCACTGTGGGCGATTCAGGCGGTCGCGTTCACGCCCTGGGCGGTGGTGGCGATCATCGTGGCCTTGGGGCTGGGCGTGGCTCAGCTGCGGGGGTTGCTCCGGTTGGTGACGGTCGGGCTCTGTGTCGCCTTGCTCGGCCTCCACCTCGCTTGGCAAGCCCCGCTCTACCTCGGAGAGGTGCCGCAGCCTGACGGGGTGAAGCCGCTTCGCGTGCTCTCGATCAATGCCCTGCTCGGCCAAGCCGATCCCGAGCGGATCGTCTTCCTGGTCCGCGAGCGCAACGTCGAACTACTCACCGTCCAGGAGATCACCCCCTCTTTGCTGGGCGCACTGGAGGAGGAGGGTCTGGCGGCACTCCTGCCCTATCGGGCCGGTGAGCCCCAGGGCGGGGCGGGGGGGACCATGGTCTTCTCCGCGACCCCGCTCGGCGAGGCGCGCGATATCCACTCCGGCAACGGAGTGTGGCTCGTCACCGCGGACACCCGCTTCGGTCCGCTCCGCTTACTCGCCGTCCACACCCGCGCGCCGACGTCCGCGGCGAAGACCTGGTTGGCCAGCCAGCGCGAGGTCCGGGACGCCGCCGGCGGGGCCGACGTACTGGCTGGGGACTTCAACGCGACGAGAGACCACGCTTCGATTGCGGCTCTACACGAGGACGGGTTCGCGACCAGTGCGGAACTGGCCAATGGGGGACTGCGCGAGACCTGGCCGATGAACCGCACCCGGAGTCTCGGGCCGATTCCGCTTCCGCCGCTGGCGCAGATCGATCACGTGATGGTGCGTACATCGGTGTGGACGACGACCTTCACCGGCTTTCCCGATGTCGCCGGGAGTGACCATCGGGCGGTAATTGCCGACTTGATCCCGATCGATTCCATACACGATGGCGCTCAGGCAGGGGAATGGACGGCAAGCCCTTAGGCTTATCGACGCTATGACCGCCACACTTCCCACCTCGGCGCACCACGGGGCGGTGTATCTCGATCACGCGGCGACCACGCCAATGCTGCCCGTGGCGATCGAGGCGATGTCCGCCGCGCTCGGCGGGATCGGCAACCCCAACTCGCTGCATGCATCCGGCCGAGCCGCGCGCAGGCTGGTCGAGGAATCCCGTGAGGCGATCGCCCAAGGGGTCGGGTGCCGGCCGAGCGAGGTGATCTTCACTTCCGGGGGCACCGAGTCGGACAACCTGGCGCTCAAGGGTCTCTTCTGGGCTCGGCGCGGCGAGGATCCCCGTCGGGTGCGGATCTTGACCACGGCCGTGGAGCACCATGCGGTGCTGGATCCCTTGGAATGGCTGGACCACCACGAGGGTGCGCTGGTCGAGATGCTGCCGGTCGATCGCCACGGACGACTTGAGATCGCGGCCTTGCGGGAGAGCCTGGCCCGTGATCCGGAATCGGTGGCACTGATCTCGGTGATGTGGGCCAACAACGAGGTCGGCACCGTGCAGCCCATCGACGAGGTGGTCGCCCTGGCGGCAGAGTACGGCGTCCCGGTGCACTCCGACGCCGTGCAGGCGGTGGGTTCGTTGCCGTTGGACTTCGCTGCCTCGGGTGTGGATGCACTGTCGCTGACCGGCCACAAGTGCGGCGGGCCGTTCGGCACCGGGGCCTTGATCGTGCGGCGCGAGCTGAAGTTGACCCCGCTGATCCACGGTGGCGGGCAGGAGCGCGAGATCCGCAGCGGCACTTTGGACACCCCCGCGATCGCGGCCTTCGCTGCCGCGGTCAGCTATTCGACCGAGCACCAGCCGACCTCCGCCACCCGAGTTGCCACGCTGCGCGACGATCTGATCCGGCGGATCATCGAGGTGGTGCCGGACGCAATCTCCAACGGGGATCCGTCCGAGCGGCTCCCGGGCGTCGCTCACCTGAAGTTCCCCGGCTGCGAGGGTGACTCCCTGCTGATGTTGCTCGACGCCCGCGGCATCGAATGCTCGACGGGATCGGCCTGCAGCGCGGGTGTACCGCAGCCGTCCCACGTGTTGCTGGCGATGGGCTGCTCGGAGGAGTTCGCCCGCAGTTCGCTGCGCTTCTCCCTCGGCCACACCTCGACGGCCTCCGATGTCGATGCCTTGCTCGACGTCATCGGTCCCGTGGTCGAGCGCGCCCGATCTGCCCTGCTCAAGTCCCGATGAAGGTCCTGGCCGCCATGTCGGGCGGCGTGGACTCGGCAGTCGCCGCGGCTCGCGCCGCCGATGCCGGACACGAGGTGACCGGCGTACATCTGGCGCTGTCGAGAAATCCGCAGACCTATCGCTCCGGTGCCCGGGGCTGCTGCACGATCGAAGATGCCAATGACGCCCGGCGTGCCGCCGACGTGATCGGGATCCCCTTCTATGTGTGGGACCTCTCCGAGCGGTTCCATGCCGACGTGGTCACCGACTTCCTCGACGAGTACGCCGCTGGCCGCACCCCCAACCCGTGTTTGCGGTGCAACGAGAAGATCAAGTTTGCGGCGGTGCTGGATCGAGCGCTCGGCCTCGGCTTCGACGCCGTGGCAACCGGGCACTACGCGCAGTTGCGGGCTGGCGACGACGGGCTGTGGGAACTTCATCGAAGCTTGGATGACGGCAAGGACCAGTCCTACGTCCTTGGCGTGCTGACCCAGGATCAGTTGGCGCACTCGCTCTTCCCGCTCGGCGACACCCCCAAGTCTCTGGTCCGCGAGGAAGCGGCCCGGCGAGGTCTGCTGGTGGCGGACAAGCCCGACAGTCATGACATCTGCTTCATCTCCGACGGGGATACCGGTGGATGGTTGCGGGAGAAGCTGGGCGACCGGGCGCCGCATGACGGCGGGGACATCGTGGACGAGGTTTCGGGCGAAGTTGTCGGCAGCCATCAGGGCAGCTACGCCTTCACCATCGGCCAGCGTCGCGGGCTGCGTCTTGGCCGGCCGGCGGCGGACGGCAAGCCGCGGTTCGTTCTGGATATCGAGCCGGTCAGCGGTCGGGTGACGGTCGGCCCTCGAGAGCGTCTGGCGGTCCATCGGCTGTCGGGAATCCGCCCGCTTTGGTGCGGCACCGTACCTCCGGCGGAGTTCGAGGCCACCGTGCAGTTGCGTGCCCACGGTCAGGAGCACCGGGCGAGGGTGAGGGTGCTGGATGCTGGGTCGGGGGTGGAGGTCGAGCTTCTGGATCCGGCCTTCGGAATCGCGCCTGGCCAGGCCGTGGTGATCTACGACGACTCCAGGGTCGTGGGCTCGGCCACCATCTCCGCGACCCGGCGAGGACCGGCGTGAGCTTCGCGACCGGGATCGGGTCTCACCCGGGCGATGACTCGCGTGCCTTCGACGAGGCCGTGCGTGTGGTCTTCGGAGAGTTGGGGGAGGGGCAGCTGCCCTATCTTCCGGAAGTTCCTGGACGTGGGGCTGCCGCAACGATGACCGGCCGCGCCTTGGCTGTGATCGCCGAACTTGCGGCCGATCTGCAGCCTTCGGGCTGGCGGTTGACCGGTGCGATCGGTGCCGGGGTCGACCAGCGTCGGGCTCAATCGCTGTTGGCCCAGGATCTCGACGCGGTCGAGGAACGGGCGCAGGGATATCGCGGGCCGTTCAAGGTGCAGATCACCGGGCCGTGGACGTTGGCGGCCACCACCGAACGCCCGCGCGGCGACAAGATCCTTGCCGATCACGGTGCGCGGCGGGAGCTGGGTCAGGCACTGGCGGCGGGGCTGAGCGATCATCTGGCGGTGGTCCGCCGACGGCTCCCTGGCGCGGACCGGTTGGTCTGCCAGCTCGACGAGCCGCTCCTCGGGGCGGTGATCGGTGCCCGAGTGCCGACCGCGAGCGGCTTCGGCCGGCACCGCGCCATCGACCTTCCCGAGGCCCGCAGCCTGCTGGAGGAGGTCACTGCTGCCGTCGCCGCTTCGGGTGCCGAGGTGTGGATCCACAGCTGTGCGGCCGATCTGCCGTTCGGGGTGCTGCCACCTGTGTCCGGCCTTGCGGTCGATCCAAGAATCCTCGACGCCACCGGCACCGACGCCCTGGCAACCCATCTCGACTCCGGCGGCACCGTGGTGCTGGGTCTGCTGCCATCGGTCGAGCCACCCAATTGGACCAACGACGGCAGCGATCGCGCGGCCACCGACTCCGCCCTCCGCTGGCTCGACATGGTCGGCTTCGACCCGGCCGAGGTGGGGCACCGGGTCGGCATCTCCGCTTCCTGCGGCTTCGCGGGTGCCACCGCGCCCTGGTCCCGGAGCACCCTCGCCCTCGCCACCAGAGTCGCCCGCAACCTCACGAACTGAGGGTCGCGCGAGCGGGTGCGCAGTCGGGGTGGGTGGGTGGGCCACCTGGCTGGGCTTCTGGCGGCGGGGTTGGGCTGCCCATGGTGGCGTCGGGTGTTGTGCGGTTGTTTGGTGTCACGTGGTGGCACTGATCTACCGCGCTAGCGCGTGGGTGTGCCGTGGTCCGGCCGGTTCATGTTCGTCGGTGGAATCTGAGGGTGCCGTCGGGTAGCCGGTCGTGTTGGTAGTGGGGGTCGTGGATGCGGCGGTGGTGCCAGCCGCAGAGCGGGATGGCTTTGTCGAGGTTGGTGGGTCCTCCGGTTGCCCAGGGGTCGGCGTGGTGCAACTCGCACCACGCGTAGGGGCTGTCGCATCCGTCGGCGGCGCAGGTGGTGTGCTTCGTGGCGAGCGCGGTGCGTTGCGCTTCGGTGAACAACCGCTTCGACCGGCCGAGGTCTAGCGGGAGGGATTGACCGTTGAGGATGGCGGGGAGGATGCCTGCGTTGCAGGCGATCCGGCGGGCGTCCCCGGGTGAGGTTTCGTGGCCGGTGTCGACTCCCGCAGCAGCTAGGTCCTGCACCAACTGCTTGTGCTGGAGGGTGACCACGATGGTGGCGGCGACTTTGCCGTGGAGCCGGTCGGTGGGCAGATGCTCGAGAAGTTCGAGGAACGCAAGCCCCCGCTGGTGAGCAGGGTCATGCTTCGCGTCGATGGGTCCGCCTTGCGCGTCGGGTGCACCGGGCTTCGCTCTGCGAGGGGCAGTGAGTTGTTGGAGGACCTTGTTCAAGATGTCCCCCGCGAGGGTGGGGACGGTGAAGTGTCCAGAGATGGTGCCGTCGTGGTTGTCGTGCAAGGTCAGCCGGGTCTTCGCGAGCGCGGCACGTTCCTCGGTCATCAGGACGTCGGCGTGATGCTTCTCGGCTTCCACTGTGGTGGTGATGTCGTGGAGTACCTGCCGTGATCTGCGGGCCAGGGTTTGCGGGTCGGTGTCGTGTGCCCAGGCCAGCAGTTTCTCTTCCACTGCCACGATCTGCTCGTCGCTGAGGCTGGTGGGGAGTTGGTCGTGGGTGCGGGCGATCACCCGGGCGTGCTCGACCGACACGGAACCGGTGTCCATCGCGGACCGGGTCGCCGGCAACACCTCGAGGTCCTGAGCGAGCGCGACCTGCCGCGACGCAGACGAGCCGGTGGCGTGGGTGTTCTTCGCCAGCCACGCCGTCGTATCAGGCAGTCCGGCCTCACGAGACACATCGACTGCGTCCGCTGCGGCCACGAGCCGCAGTTTCACCGCGTTGAGTCGTCGGATCGCGCGCTCGGCCTCGATCACTGCAGTCTGGTAGTCACCCGATGCCATCGCAGGCAGCTCGCCGGGGAGTCCATCGAGCGCGTCGTGCACGACATCGAGGGCGAGGGTGACGGGGTGGGTGGCGTCGGGGTGCAGATCCAGCACGGCAGCATCAATAGCGGTCGACATGACTTCCCCCTCCCCGAGTGAGCGGCTTATACCAATAGCTAATTCAAACAGGTGTTCGAGTGTGGGGTCAAGGCCTGGAAGGTAAAGAATTGGGAGAATGTGCCGCCAAAGTCCGCCCGAAAGCCGGCAGCTTCCCCCAGCCGAAATCCACGCTTCCCGATAACCAGCCAAAGACAGCGCCCCGAAGCGACCCGGAAGCCGGGGAGCGACGCCGATGTGGAGCTTTCTGCCCGGATAACCAGCCAAAGCCCCCCGACCACCCGCCCGCCCCCAGCCCCCGCCGGCCGGCATGGCCCCCCCCGAGAAACCAGTAGGCCCGGCCACCTCGAAAGGTGACCGGGCCCCAGGCGACGCGCAAGCGTCGTGCGAACGCGTCAGATATGAACGCCTGCCTCCGGGTGCTCGGCGGCGTCGGTGGCGAGTTCCTGGTGCTTGACGGTCAGGAAGATCCACACGATCAGCGAGGCGCCGAGGATCATGGCCGCGCCGGCCAGGAACCCGACGGTGGCGCCGTGGGTGTAGATCTGCTGCTGCGCGATCTCCTGCAACCGCTGCATCTGCTCGGCGCTGGGAGCCGGCTGGCCAGCCGCCTGGGCGGCCCCCATCGCCTTGTCCGCCGCAGCGGAGAAGTCCTTGCCGGTGCTGGTCCACACGTGCTGCGCGATGGTCGACAAGGTGGCCAAGCCGAGCGCGCCGCCGACTTGCTGCATCGTGTTGAGTACGCCGGACCCGATGCCCGAGTCGCGCGTCTCCACATGGTGCACGGCGCTGAGGGTCAGCGGCACGAACGTCATACCCATACCCAGCGACATCAACACGATGAACGGCAAGATGTCGGTGGCGTACGACGCGGTCACGTCGCTTGCCGGGAAGCTCGTGTCATAGGGAATCCGCGAGAACCCGACGAGCGCCAACGAGGCCATCAGGGTGCCGGTGCCGGCCAGGAAGCGAGGATCGACCTTGCTCACCATCTTCGACGCGAACATCGCGGCGATCACGATGCCGACCGAGAACGGAAGGAAGCTGAAGCCCGTCTTCAGTGGGCTGTAGCCCATCACGTTCTGCACGTAGAGGCTCAGGTAGAAGAACATCGAGAACATGCCCGCCGGCATCAGGAACATCGCCACGAAGCTCGCAGCGCGGGTCCGGTTGGTGAAGATGCGGAAGGGCAGCAGCGGGTTCGCCTGGCGGCTTTCGACGATGACGAACACGGCCAGCAGGACCACGCCCGCCGCCAAGCTCGTGAGCGTGCGGGCGTCGCCCCAGCCGTATTCGGCGTTGCCGGCTCGGGAGAGGCCGTAGACGACGCCAAGCAGTCCGAGGCTCCCGGTGAGCGCGCCGGGGATGTCCAGGGAGCCGGGGTGACGCTCGGACTCACTGAGCACCCGCGGTGCCATGAATGCGGCGATCAGGCCGATCGGCACGTTGATGAGGAAGGTCAGACGCCAGCCGTGGATGAACACGCCGCCCAGGTCGAAGCCCGAGCCGGTGAGCCAGCCACCGAGGATCAAGCCGACCGCCGCGCCCGCGCCGGACATGGCGGCGTACACCGCGAACGCGCGGTTGCGCGCTGGGCCGGCGGGGAAGGTGGTGGTGATCAGCGCCAACGCGGCGGGCGAGGCCATCGCGGCGCCCAGGCCCTGAAGTGCGCGAGCGGCGAGCAGCAGCGACTCGCTCTGCGCCAAGCCGCCGAGCAGAGAGGCGATGGCGAAGACGATGAGGCCGATCATGAAGATCCGGCGACGGCCGTAGAGGTCACCGAGGCGGCCGCCGAGAAGCAGCAGGCTGCCGAAGGCCAGGGCGTACCCGGTGACAACCCAGGTCAATCCGGCGTTGGTGAAGCCGAGGTCCTCTTGGATGTAGGGCAGCGCGATGTTGGCGATCGTGGCATCGAGCACCACCATCAACTGCGCCACGGTGATGAGCGCGAGGGCCCACCCGAGGTGGGCGCGGTGCCCGCTCTCGGACTGGGGCTGGGTAACAGTGGTCATGAGGACTTCCTTGTGAGTAGTGCAGGCAAGATCAGTTCGTCCAGAACTCGCGCGATCGCGGCGCGGTCGGGGAGCTCGGCGAAGAGGAAGAAGCGGTGAAGCACGATCCCGGGTAGGGCCGGGGCCGCGAGGTCGAGATCCACATCGGTTCGGATCTCGCCTCGGTCGATGGCTCGGCGGTACAACTCCTTGGTGGCCACGATCTTGTGGTCCAGGACATGCTTGCGGAACGCCGAAGCGAACTCTGAGTCGTGGGCGATCGCGGTGACCAGGCTCGCCAGGGTGGCTACCACGCCCGGATCGGCGAGTCCGCCCTCGCACCCGTAGAACGCAAGGAGATCGTCACGCAGTGAGCCGGTGTCGGGAAGTTGGGTGACTTCCTTGAGGTCGGCCAGGGCCTCGATGACCAAGCTCTGCTTGCATTGCCAGCGCCGGTAGAGGGTGGCCTTGGAAGCGTGTGCCCGTTGGGCGACCGCATCCATGGTGAGCCTGTCGTAGCCCACCTCGGCCAAGGTCTCGAGGGTCACCCGCAAGATCTCGGCTTCGCGAGCCCCCTCGACCCGAGGGCGAAGGGTTGGCTCCGTGGTCACCCCAAGATGGTACGAAACAGTTTCGTTTCATCCAACTCGTCGACGCCCATCCCCGGGTGTCCCCGGGGGCGGGCAAGATAGGCCGCATGACCTCGCCGACTCCCGACGCCGGTTCCGCCGCACCGCCCGCGACCCTGGACGCGGCGAGAGCTCTCCACGCCACGGTCGCCGAGCAGATCGAGGATGCTCGCTGGCGCTACTACGTCTTGGACGATCCCACCCTGTCCGACTCCGACTTCGACGCCCGGATGCGCCAGTTGGAGGCGATCGAGGAGCGCTTCCCCGAGTTGCGCACTCCGGATTCGCCCACGCAGAAGGTTGGCGGAGCAGTCTCCACCGAGTTCACCGCCGTCGCCCATCTCGAGCCGATGCAGTCGCTCGACAACGCATTCAGCGACGAAGAGTTGGCGGCTTGGTATGCCCGGCTCACGTCGCGAGGGTGTCGAGGCTCCTCCGCTTCTGTGTGAGCTCAAGGTGGACGGCCTGGCGATCAACCTCCTCTATGAGAACGGCAGGCTCGTCCGAGCGCTGACCCGTGGCGACGGCCGCACCGGCGAGGACGTCACTCCCAACGTCAAGACCATTGCCAGCGTTCCGCACCGGTTGCCGGGATTCCGCCGACTGGCCGGTGCCCGCGTCGGTCGAGGTCCGTGGCGAGGTCTTCCTGCCGAGCCAGGCATTCGAGGATCTCAATCGGTCGATGAGCGAAGCCGGCCGGGCGATGTTCGCCAATCCCGCGCAACGCGGCGGCCGGGTCCCTGCGGCAGAAGGACCCTCGGGTCACCGCCACGCGAGCGCTCGGCATGGTGTGTCACGGCATCGGGGCACGACGACGGGTTCGAGCCCGCGGCCCAGTCCGCGGCGTACGACGCACTCAAGGCGTGGGGGCTGCCCACCTCCGACCGGGTGCGGGTGGTGCCCGACCTGGCGGGGGTCCGCGACTTCATCGCGTCACTACGGCGAGCACCGCCACGACGTCGAACACGAGATCGACGGCGTGGTCGTGAAGGTCGATGCCGTTGCCGAGCAGCGCCGACTGGGCTCCACCTCCCGGGCGCCCCGGTGGGCGATCGCGTTCAAGTACCCACCCGAGGAAGTCAACGCCAAGTTGCTGGCCATCGAGGTGAGCACCGGTCGCACCGGCCGGGTGACGCCCTTCGGGGTGATGGAGCCGACCAAGGTCGCCGGTTCCACGGTCGAGCGCGCCACCCTCCACAACGCGCCACGAGGTCAAGCGCAAGGACGTGCGGCCCGGCGACACGGTGATCTTGCGCAAGGCCGGGGACGTGATTCCCGAAATCCTCGGGCCGGTGCTGGCGCTGCGTCCCGAGGGCCTCCCGGAGTGGGTGATGCCGAGTGAATGCCCTTCCTGTGCCACCCCTCTCGTGGAGCAGAAAGAGGGCGACAAGGATCTGCGCTGCCCCAATCACCGCTCCTGCCGAGCCCAGGTGCTCGACCGGGTGTTCCATGTAGCGGGCCGCGGCGCCTTCGACATCGAGGGGCTGGGCGCCGAAGCCGCCGCCGCGCTGCTCGATGCGCAGCGTGATCGAGAACGAAGGCGATCTGTTCACCCTGGACGCGGCCAAACTGATGGCCACCGACCTCTTCACCCGAGCCGCCAAGAAGACCGAGGCCGAGGTGGCGGTCGACGGCCGGGTGCTGTCGGCCAACGGCGAGCGGCTGGTGGCCAACCTCGACAAGGCCAAGGACGTCCCCTTGTGGCGGGTGTTGGTGGGCTTGTCGATCCGCCATGTCGGCCCCACCGCCGCCCGGGCACTGGCCAGCGAGTTCGGCTCGATGGAGGCGATCCGCACCGCCGATCCCGACCGGCTGGCCGCCACCGAGGGAGTCGGCGCGACCATCGCCGAGTCGATCACCGAGTGGTTCGACGTCGACTGGCATCGGGCCATCGTCGAGGCATGGGCCGCTGCCGGTGTCTCGATGGCCGACGAGCAGGACGCCGAGACCCCCCGCACGCTGGAGGGACTGACCATCGTCGTCACCGGCTCACTCGAGCGGTTCAGCCGCGACTCGGCCAAGGAGGCCATCATCAGCCGCGGCGGCAAGGCGGCTGGCTCGGTGTCGAAGAACACCGACTATGTCGTGGTCGGGGACAACGCCGGCTCCAAGGCCGACAAGGCCGAGCAACTCGGCGTACCCGTCCTCAACGAGGCCGACTTCGAGCGACTGCTTGCCGCCGGCCCCGCCGGACTCGGCTGAGTCGTCGCGCTACCGGAAGCGGCGGCGGAGGGCGTAGAAGCCGTTGAGGATCGGCGGGGCGAGGAAGTAGGCCGTCACGTCGAAGGCGACATAGCCACTCGCGGCCCCACTGGGTGGGTTGCCGTCGGGGATCGGGGTGCCCGGCACGAGTTCGGCCCAGCGCCAGGTGCCGATGGCGGTGCCGTAGATCTCGAGGTAGGCGACGAACCAGAAGACGCCGGCGTAGACGGTGGGGTTGGGGCCGTAGCGCATGGCCAGGCTCACCACGAGTACGCCGAAGGCGCCGGCCGCGTCGACGCGGCCCAGCCATCCGGTCAGCCCGAGCAGCGCCCAGCCGGCCGCGAACAGGAAGGTGACCGTCATGAACTTGGTGCGGTGCTCGCGCGCCCATCGGGTCTGGCTCAACCGGAGACCGGTCAGGAACACCAGCCCGTGCCCGGCAGGGATGAAGAGCGGCAAGTTGTCGAGCCGGTAGACATAGAGCCCCCACAGCACCGAGCCGACGAACTCCGACCAGGTTGCGACGGCCACGACGACGAGAGCGGTCACGCGCTCCATCGGGGTGAAGTAGCGCAGCACGAAGAGGAACAGGATCGTGTCGCACAAGCCGAGCAGGTTCTGCTGAGTGCGGGTTGCGAAGTGGTCGGCGCCAAGGCCGAAGGTGGTGATCACCACGAGCGTGACGACGAAGCCCCAGGGGGAGGAGAAGACCCGATCCAGCACAGTGCCGCCGCGAGCCGCCGGAGTCTCGCCACCGCTGGATGCGGCCGTGGCGTTCTCGGCGGTCGTGGTCACGTGCTCAGTCTAGGGAGCCAGACTCTAGGATCATCTTCATGCCCGAAACCCCGCCCCAGACCGGTGTGCTGTCTCGTGACGAGGTCGCCCACCTGTCGAACCTGGCCCGGATCGCGCTCAGCGACGACGAACTCGACCACTTCGCCTCCGAGCTTTCGGTGATCCTGGAGTCGGTTGCCTCGATCAGTGGGGTCGCCTCCGAGGACACCCCGCCCACGTCTCACGCGCTGCCGCTCGTGAACGTCTTCCGCGAGGACCGGGTCACCCCCGGTTTGAGCCAGGACGAAGCACTCAGTGGTGCACCTGCGTCGGAGCAGGGCCGCTTCAGCGTTCCGCGGATTTTGGGAGACGAGCAATGAGCACCGAGCTGACCCGCCTCTCCGCGGCAGCCGCCGCGCAGGCCCTCGCCAGCGGTGAGGTGACCTCCGTGGCCCTCACCCAAGCCGCGCTCAGCCGGATCGAGGAGGCTGAGCCGGCACTATCGGCCTTCCTCCATCTCGACGCCGAGGGGGCGCTGGCCCAAGCCGCGGAGTCTGATGCCCGCCGTGCCGCAGGCACCCCGGCCTCCGAGTTCGACGGGGTCCCGATCGCGGTCAAGGACGTGCTGGCCACCCGGGGCTTGCCCACCACCTGCGGGTCGAAGATCCTCGAGGGCTGGATCCCGCCGTACGACGCCACCGTGGTCGCCAAGCTGAAGGCGGCAGGCTTGCCGATCCTCGGCAAGACCAATATGGACGAGTTCGCGATGGGGTCCTCCACCGAGCACTCGGCCTACGGGCCGACCCGCAACCCGTGGGATCTGGACCGGATCCCCGGCGGCTCAGGCGGCGGCTCGGCGGCAGCGGTCGCCTCCTACGAGGCGCCGTTGGCGATCGGCACCGACACCGGCGGATCGATCCGCCAGCCTGCCTCGGTCACCGGCACCGTCGGCATGAAGCCCACCTACGGCGGCGTCTCCCGCTACGGCCTGGTGGCGATGGCCAACTCGCTCGATCAAGTCGGCCCAGTAACCCGCACGGTGCTGGACGCGGCGATGCTGCACGACGTCATCGGCGGGACACGACCCGCTCGATTCGACGAGCATCGCCCAGCAGTGGCCGTCGATGGCAGAGGCGGCCCGAGCCGGAGCCACGGGCGATCTCAGCGGCCTGCGGATCGGCGTCATCAAGGAACTGGGTGGCGAGGGCTACCAGCCCGGCGTTCAGCAGGCCTTCGCCGAAGCGTGCGACCTGCTGGTCGGCGCGGGGGCGGAGATCGTCGAGGTCTCCTGCCCGACGTTCGTGCACGCGCTCGCGACCTACTACCTGATCATGCCGTGCGAGGCGTCCAGCAACCTGGCGAAGTTCGACGCCATGCGGTACGGCATCCGGGTTGTCCCCGAGGGCGATCCGAGCGCCGAGGAGGTCATGCGGGCGACCCGCGAGGCCGGCTTCGGAGACGAGGTCAAGCGCCGCATCATCTTGGGCACCTACGCCCTCTCCAGCGGTTACTACGACGCTTACTACGGCCAGGCGCAGAAGGTGCGCACGCTGATCCAGCGCGACTTCGAAGCCGCTTTCAAGCTGGCCGACGTGCTCGTCTCGCCGACCGCACCGACCACGGCGTTCAAGCTGGGGGAGAAGCTGGACGACCCGCTGGCGATGTACCTCAACGACCTTGCCACGATCCCGGCCAACCTCGCCGGCGTCCCCGGCTTGTCGCTGCCCAGCGGTCTGGCTGCAGAGGACGGACTGCCAGCTGGTTTCCAGATCCTGGCTCCGGCGCTCGCCGACGACCGCTGCTACCGGGTTGGCGCCGCGCTAGAGAGCCTGCTCACCGCTCAGTGGGGCGGACCACTGCTGGATCGCTGTCCTGAACTGCCCAACACCGTGGAGGTGGCCCGATGAGCGCCGACGTCAAGGCCGAACTGGTTGCCTACGACGAGGTGATCGCGGCGTTCGATCCGGCCCTCGGCCTCGAAGTGCACGTGGAGCTCAACACCGCGTCGAAGATGTTCTGCGGCTGCGCCACCGAGTTCGGCGCCGAGCCCAACACCCAGGTCTGCCCGACCTGCCTGGGGCTGCCCGGCTCGATGCCGGTGGTCAATGCCACCGCGGTCGAGTCGGCGATCCGGATCGGCTTGGCGCTCAACTGCGAGATCGCCGAGTGGTGCCGCTTCGCGCGGAAGAACTACTTCTATCCGGACATGCCGAAGAACTTCCAGACCAGCCAGTACGACGAGCCGATCGCGTTCAACGGCTGGACCGAGGTCGAAGTCGCCGTGGCGGACGGGGAGACCCGCACGTTCCGCATCGAGATCGAGCGTGCCCATATGGAGGAGGACACCGGGAAGTCGCTGCACGTCGGCGGTGCGACCGGCCGCATCCACGGCGCCGACTACTCCCTGGTCGACTACAACCGGGCCGGGATCCCGCTGATCGAGATCGTGACCAAGCCCATCGTCGGCGCCGGCGAGTTCGCGCCCCAGGTGGCTCGCGCCTATGTCGCCCAGTTGCGCGACCTGTTGCTGGGCCTCGGCGTCTCCGATGTGCGGATGGAGCAGGGCTCGCTGCGGTGCGACGTGAACCTGTCGCTCGCTCCGAAGGGCGAGCGATCGCCTCGGCACCCGAACCGAGACCAAGAACGTCAATTCGCTGCGCTCGGTCGAGCGGGCGGTGCGATATGAGATGCAGCGCCATGCCGGCGTACTCAATGGTGGTGGCAGCATCCTGCAGGAGACCCGGCACTGGCACGAAGACACCGGAATCACCACAAGCGGCCGGGAGAAGTCCGATGCGGAGGACTACCGCTACTTCCCCGAACCCGACCTGGTGCCGGTCGCTCCCTCGCGCGAGTGGGTGGAGGACCTTCGGGCCGCGTTGCCCGAGCCGCCGCACGAGCGTCGTGCGCGATTGCAGATCGAGTGGGGTTTCACCGATCTGGAGATGCGCGACACCGTCGGCGCCGGAGCACTCGAACTGGTCGCCGAGACGATCGCGGCGGGTGCCGCGCCGCAGGCCGCCCGCAAGTGGTGGCTCTCCGACCTGGCCCGCCGGGCCAACGACACCGGTGAGGAGCTGGGCTCCCTCGGTGTGAGCCCGCAGCAGGTGGCCGAGGTGCAAGCGTTGGTGGATGAGGGCACGCTCAACGACAAGCTGGCTCGGCAGGTCTTCGAGGGTCTGGTGTCCGGCGAAGGCACCCCAGCGGAGATCGTCGCCGCGCGCGGCTTGGCGATCGTCTCCGACGATGGCGCCTTGGGCGCGGCGGTGGATGCCGCGATCGCCGAGAACCCCGATGTCGCCGACAAGATCCGTGACGGCAAGCACGCCGCGGCGGGTGCGCTGATCGGCTCGGTCATGAAGACCATGCGCGGCCAAGCGGACGCCAATCGGGTCCGGGAGCTGATCTTGGAGAAGCTCGCCTGATCGATTGTTCAAGATTTCGAGGGTGATGCCTGGTTTCCGCGTCACCCTTGGCGAAGTGACCCGTCTCCTCTGTGTCTAGACAACGTCTTGACACCGCACCCAGCCGTTATCCGGAGGAGTCCCGTTCATGTTCGGTCGTGTTGCCCGCGGCGTCGCTCTGCTTCCCGCCCTCGTTCTCGGCCAGGTGTTGGGGCTTGGCCTGGTGGCCCCCAGTGCTCACGCGGCAGAGTCGCGCATCGCGTTCGGTGCAGAGGTGAGCGATCACTTCGTTCGGTCCGGGGCGCGCGTCTTCGACAGCGTCTACGTGTCCAATCTCCCCGACGGCGCGATGCCCACCCTCAAGTGGCGGCTGCTCGGTCCGATCAGTCCGAAGGACGGCTCGTGCCAGGACCTGCGCTGGGGCCAGGCGCCGGTGGCGGCTCGGGGCATGTTCCTCGTGCCCTCCGACATCGTGGTGGCGACCAACCCGGTCACGCTCACCCAGCCCGGGTGCTACTCCTACGTCGCGTGGCTCACTGAAACCGCCAAGACCCCTGTCCTGGTCCGTCCCGCGGGCACCAGCGACCAAACGGTGCGGGTCCGGCCCGCCCGGTAGCCCGGGCGCGGCACGCTCGGACCGCACAAGCACCGATTGACTCGTCGGTTCGCCAGCGGACCGAGACGGGTCTACTGTGAGACGGTCAACTCAACATCACGCCCGTTCGTGGGGGAAGCCGGTCCAAGTCCGGCGCTGACCCGCAACCGTAGGCGATTCGCACGGCCGATGCCGCGTGGATCGCGAGCCGGAATACCCGCCCTCGGAGCGTCCCACCACACGCTGTCGAGGTACGCGGCGAGGGCTCGAAGATCGGGACCCTTGTCGCAGCAGCGGGAAGGAAATCGTGTCTTCAGTTCATGGTGCGTTCGCGCACACCCCCGGCCACCGGTCCACCCTACGGATGCTGGTTGTGGCCGTTGTGGCGGCACTGGTCACCACCGTTTTGACCGGTGTGGCTCCGGCGCAGGCAGCCAAGCCGCGGCCCGCCAAGATCGCCAGCTCCTGGTTGACCCGTCAGTTGACCGACGGGCTGGTCTACAACGCGCAGTACGGCGTCAACGACTACGGCCTCACCCTGGACGTCGGCTTGGCCAAGAAGCAGTTCGGAGACAAGCGTCGCGTGGCGGCGATCCGCACCGCGATGGCCGGTCACGTTGCGAGCTACACGACCGGTGCCGATTACGGCACCGCCGATGTCTACGGCGGCCCGACCGCCAAGCTTGCCGTCTTCGCCCAGGTGTCCGGCGCGAAGGCGAAGAACTACGGTGGGGTGAACCTGATCAAGCAGTTGGCCGGGCGGATCTCTGGCACCGCACCGATCAAGGGCCGGCTGCAGGACAACTCGGAGTGGGGTGACTACGCCAACGTCATCGGCCAGTCCTACGCGGTCCGCGCGCTGAACAAGGCGCGTCACGCAGAAGCCGATGAAGCACTCGCCTTCCTGCTCAAGCAGCAGTGCCCGGCCGGCTACTTCCGGCTGGACTTCACCGTCGACACGAGCAGTTCCGCCCAAGCCTGCGATCCGACCGCCAAGACCACGACAAGTGCACCGGACACCGACGTGACCGCGTTGGCCGTGATCAACCTCAGCGCGCTGAGGAACCCCACCCCGAAGGTGCAGAAGGCGATCAAGCTGGCCACCCGCTGGCTAGTGGCCAAGCAGGGCGACAACGGTTCCTTCGGTGGCGGTCTGAGCACGGAGGCGGCCAACAGCAACTCCACCGGTATCGCGAGCTGGGCTCTGGGCGCGGTCGGCAAGTGCACTCAGGCCAAGGCTGCCGCAGGCTGGCTGAAGAAGCTCCAGGTCCGGGCCACCACCGATCCCTTCGTGGTCGGCGCCAAGGGTGCCATCGCCTACGACGCCACGGCGCTCGCCGCCGCGCAGGCGGCCGGGTCCCTGGCGGTCGCCGCGAAGGACCAGTGGCGACGTTCCTCCTCTCAAGCGGCGCCGGCTCTGCTCAACCTGCGCGTGAGGTTGTGCGAGGCCCGGTGAGGCACTTCTCGGCCGGAGGGCGCATGCCTCATGCCCGCCGTGCGGTGGGCGTGTTCGGCGTTCTCGCTGCCCTGATGGCGCTGCTGACGCTGCCGGGTCTCCCAGCAGCGTCGGCGGCAGGCGTCTGTCCCGACGCCACCGGCGTGGTCGTGGTGGTCGACTTCGGGCAGCTCGGCGGCGGGGTGCAGCAGCACTGCGTCGCGGGCTCCGGAGGCGCCGCTTCCGGCATCTTCGGGCAGGCCGGCTACCCACTGGATTATGTCCAGCGCGAGCCGGGCTTTGTCTGCCGCGTGGCTGGAAAGCCGTCCGCGGACCCGTGCGTCAACACCCCGCCGGCGAACGCCTACTGGGGCTTGTTCTGGTCCGACGGCAAGTCCGGCACTTGGAGCTACGCCACCACGGGTGCGCAGTCGTTGCGCATCCCCAGCGGCGGCTATGTCGGGTTCGCCTGGCAGGGCCAAAGCGGACAGGTGAAGCCGGGTATGACGCCCATTGCGCGACTCGCCCAGCCGAGCCCGAGCCCGTCGAGCGCTTCGCCTTCCTCGGGTGCCGGCTCGTCCGGGTCGTCGGGTTCGCCCACCAAGCACAAGACGCGCCACGCCCAACCGAGCGTCTCGCCGACCCCGGCAGTTGCGTCGGAATCGGCCGAGTCCTCTGCGTCCGCCGCGCCGACCGGTCCGGCGTCGCCCAAGGCGAAGAAGTCGGCGAAGTCCGCCCAGCCGAGCCCTTCGTCGGTCGCGACGACCGCACCCGCTGCCTCGGCCCAGGGTGTGGCGGCCGAGCCGCCGCGACAAGCGGGTGTCGGCGCGCCGTGGTGGGCCGTGCTCGGAGTGGCCGGCCTGCTCGGTGCCGGCGGCTTGTGGTGGCGCCGACAGCGTTCGGTGTGAGGCCGGCGACGATGACATCGGCGCGGCTGCCGCGGGATCTGCACCCGGTGGCGTGGTGGCTGTGGGCCGGCGGCTTGGCCGTCGCCTCGTCGTTCACGACCAATCCGGTGACCCTGATCCTGCTCTGCGCTGCCGCGGCGGTGGTCGTGCTCGCGCGCCGGTCGGACCAGCCGTGGTCACGAGCGTTCAGCCTCTATCTCGGCTTGGCCGCGGTCATCGTCGCCCTGCGCGTGGGCTTCCGGGTCCTGCTGGGCGGTGGGGGTGAAGGCACCGTGCTGCTCTGGCTCCCCGAGATCCCGCTTCCGGAATGGGTGCTCGGCATTCGCCTGCTCGGACCGGTGACCCGCGAATCACTGCTGGCGGGGCTCTACGACGGTCTTCGGCTCGCCGCGATTGTGGTGGCGATCGGTGCGGCGAACGCGCTGGCCAATCCCAAGAGGCTGCTGAAGTCGATGCCGTCGGCGCTCTACGAGATCGGCACGGCCCTGGTGGTGTCGATCACGGTGCTGCCGCAGTTGGCGGTGAGCCTGCGCCGGGTGCGCGCGGCTCAGCGGCTACGCGGTGGTGCCGACGGTCGAGTACGCCGCTTGCAGGGCCTGTTGGTGCCGGTGCTCGAGGACGCACTCGATCGATCGGTGGCGCTGGCCGCCGGGATGGACACCCGCGGCTACGGCCGGGTCGCGGGAGTGGGACTCCGCGAGCGCCGGGTGACCGGTGCGCTGCTGATCGCGGGCCTGGTCGGCATCCTGGTCGGCAGCTATGCGGTGCTCGACCGCACCGCGCCGAGGGTGCTGGCCGCGCCGATGCTGCTGTTAGGGCTGGCGAGCGCGGCTGTTGGGTTGGTGGCGTCGGGGCGTCGAGTGCGGCGTACTCGCTATCGGCCGGACCCGTGGCAGGCACCCGAGACCATGGTGGCCCTCATCGGCGTGAGCGTGGCCGTGCTTGGCTGGCTGGTGGCGCGGCGGGAGCCGTTCGCTGCCTACTCGAGCGTCGAGACCTGGCCGGTCACCAGCGCGGTGGCCCTACTCGCGGTCCTGGTCGCCGCTTTGCCCGCGATCGTTGCGCCGCCGCCGGTGTTAGCCGGCGCCGGCGATGTCTGGATCGGCGGCCGGCCGTGACGCTCCTGGAGTTGCGACAGATTTCGGTCGAGTTCGAGGACCAGGCGCGTCCGGTGCTCACCGAGGTGGAGCTATCCATCGACGAAGGCGAACTCACCGTGGTGCTCGGCCCGACGGGCAGCGGCAAATCCACGTTGCTGGGGGTGGTGAGCGGGCTGGTGCCGTCGTTCACGGGTGGGCGGCTGAGCGGTGATCTGCTGTGGCAGGGCGAGTCGATCCTGACCCTGCCTGCGCGCGAGCGAGCCGGGTTGATCGGATTCGTGGGTCAGGATCCGGCTTGGGGGTTCGTCACCGACACGGTCGAAGAGGAACTGGCTTATGGCATGGAGCAGTTGGGCCTCGCCCCTGCGACGATGCGCCGCCGGGTCGAGGAGACCCTGGACCTGCTCGGCATCGCCGACCTGCGCGCTCGTGATCTGCGCACCCTCTCCGGTGGCCAGCAGCAGCGGGTCGCGATCGGGGCGGTGCTCGCGATGCATCCGCGGCTGCTGGTCCTCGACGAGCCCACCTCCGCGCTCGACCCGACCGCGGCCGAGGAGGTGTTGGCGACGCTCACCCGGCTGGTCCACGACCTCGGAGTG
Source organism: Nocardioides sp. (assembly GCA_037046605.1). GTDB lineage: Bacteria > Actinomycetota > Actinomycetes > Propionibacteriales > Nocardioidaceae > Nocardioides. The sequence continues at coordinate 282,248 of JBAOHF010000011.1, read as the reverse complement.
AGCGTGCTGGTGGCCGAGCATCGGCTCGAGCGGGTACTTCCGTTCGCCGACTCCGCCGCCTTGGTCACCGGGACCGGCCAGGTGATCGCGGGCGAGACCGACGTGGTGCTCGCCCAGGCACGGCTGGTGCCTCCGATCATCGAACTCGGCCGGTTGGCGGGCTGGGAGCCGCCGCCGCTCACTGTGCGGGACGCTCGTCGTCGAGCGACATCCTGGCGTGCCCTGCTGCCCGAGGATCCGCCGCCCGCGCATCCCGACGGAGCGGTTTCGGCCGGGCAAGCCACTGCCCAGGACGCCCCGCGCCGCACAGCGGCCGAGATGGATCACGTAACGGTGCGACGCGGGCAGACGGTGGCCCTCAGAGACGTGAGCTGGTCGGTGCCGGCTGGCCGGGTGACCGCGTTGATGGGCCGCAACGGCGCCGGAAAGTCGACGCTGCTGCGGGCGCTGCACCAGGGGTTGGATGCGCACTCCCACGGGCGGCTGGGCATCGCTGGAGAGGACCCGGCGGGCTGGACCGACGCCGTACGACGCCAGCGCATCGGGTTGGTCCCGCAGAGCTTCGCCGACCTGCTCTATCTGGATCGAGTGGATCGTGAATGCGCCGCCACCGATCGCGCCTTCGGCGTCGCCGACGGCACTTGCTGGGAGTTGGTCGCAGACCTGGTTCCCGGGGTCTCACCGGCTTCGCATCCGCGCGACCTGAGTGAAGGACAGCGGCTCGGCCTCGTCCTCGGCATCGTGCTGACCGGTAGACCGGAGCTGGTGCTGCTGGATGAGCCGACGCGAGGCTTGGACTACGCCGCCAAGCGGTCGCTGCGCGACCGGCTACGGATGCTGACCGAATCCGGCCGCACGGTGGTGGTGGCGACCCACGATGTGGAGTTCGTGGCCGACGCTGCCGACGAGGTCGTGGTTCTCGCGGAGGGGGAGTTGGTCTCGGCTGGTCCGATGGCGGAGGTGGTCGCGCAATCGCCGGCGTTCGCTCCCCAGGTCACCAAGATCCTCGGGCCCGGCTGGGTGAGCGTCGACCAGGTGGCTCGGCTGGAGGTGCGTTGATGGCCGCGGGGCCGTGGCGCGGCGCCGTGCCGCTGACGACTCGTTCTGTGGTGGTGCTGACCCTCGCTTCGCTTGCGGGGCTGGTCATGCTGATCTGGCCGCTGCTGGTGCGGACGAATCCCAGCGAGTCGGGCTATGCCCAGGTGCAGCCGCCGTTCCTCTTTCTTGCCTTGCTCCCCGTGGTGATCGTCGTGGTGCTCGCCGAGGTGGCCGACGGCGGCATGGATGCGCGGGTGTTGGCGCTGCTCGGCGTACTGACCGCGGTGAATGCGGTGCTGCGTGGGTTGAGCGCGGGGCTGGCGGGCATCGAACTGGTCTTCTTTCTCCTGATCCTGGCCGGGCGTGTCTTCGGACCCGGTTTCGGTTTCGTCCTGGGGTGCACCTCGCTGATGGCCTCTGCGTTGGTGACTGCCGGGGTCGGGCCATGGTTGCCCTATCAGATGCTGGTCTCCGCGTGGGTGGGGATGGGCGCCGGGTTGCTGCCCGCCAGGGGAGGCTTGCGGGGTCGCGGCGAACTCGCGTTGCTGATCGGCTACGGCATCGTGGCCGCCTACGCCTACGGCTTGCTGATGAACCTCTCGGGCTGGCCGTTCGTGCTCGGCGTCATCCAGGTTCCTGGCGTGGAGTCTGCCCTCAGCTTTGTGCCGGGTGCCCCGCTGGCCGAGAACCTGCACCGGTTTGCCGTCTACACCCTGGTCACCTCGACGGGCAGCTGGGACACCGGCCGGGCGATCACGAACTCGGTTGCGCTGCTCCTCCTCGGCCCCGCCGTACTCACCACGCTTCGGCGTACGGCGAGGCGAGTCGAAGTCTCGCGCGTCTCCTCGATCGAACCCAGCCCGCGCTGAGAACACTGACTTCTGTGGGCCGGCCCGGTTATGGGGCAGGCTCGGCGCGGGTCGTGCTCCACGTCGCGCCGGCGCTGGCGGTGACGACGCAGGCAATCGCGAGCCAGCCCATCAGCGGGAGCAGTTCCCCGAGGATCACCATGGCGGCGATGGCGGCCGCGGCGGGCTCGACGCTCATCAGGATGCCGAAAAGGCCCGGCTTCATCGTGCGCAGCGCATAGAGCTCGAAGCCGTAGGGGATCACCGAGCTGAGCAGGCCCACCAGCAAGGCGATTCCCAGGACGTGGGCATCGACCCCTTTCAGCGCGCCGTCGGCGAAGGTGATCGGCGAGAGCAGTACGACGGCGATCACCCCGGCCACGACGAGCCCGTCGAGGCCCTCCCAGTGAGCCCCGGTCGCTCGGGAGGCCCAGATGTAACCCGCCCAGGCGGCACCTGCCAAGGCGGCGAAGACGACACCGGCAAGGTTGACGTGATTGGGGAGCCCACCGAGAAGCGCCACCCCGAGACCGGCCAGCCCCGCCCAGACGAGATCGCGCCGACGGCGGGAGGTGGCGAGCGCGACACCCAACGGCCCGAGAAACTCCACCGTCACCGCTAGGCCCAGGGGGATCCGGTCGATCGCCTGATAGAAGGACCAGTTCATGAAGCCGAGCGTGCCGCCGTACCCGGCCACCACTTTCCAGTCAGCCCAGCTCCGCCCCCGCAGGCTCGGTCGCACCCAGGGCAGCAGCAGCAACGTGCCCAGCAACAGCCGTAGCCACGTCATCGTGGTGGGGGTGACCTGATCGAAGATGTCCTTGGCCAGGGAGGCCCCGATCTGCACCGATCCGATCGCAGCCAGCACCAGCCACACCGCGCGGCTGTCGTGCCCGCGCTCCGGGGCGCTGTGGGTCGGCTCGGGCATGCGCCACAGTCTGGCCCACCCCACGGGACGGCCCGGCTAGGGGGGAGCTGTCTGAGAGGATGCCGGACATGGCTGAATTCACCGTCACGCGTGCCATCGAGATCCACGCGACTCCCGAGCGGGTGCGCTCGTTGATCGAGGACTTCCGCCGCTGGACCGAGTGGTCCCCGTGGGAGGGACTCGACCCCGAGCTCAAGCGCACCTACACCGGTGCCGCCCGCGGGCTCGGCGCGGCGTACGCCTGGGAAGGCAACAAGAAGGCGGGTTCCGGGACGATGGAGATCGTTGGGGCAGGAGACGAGGAGGTCCGCATTGACCTCCGCTTCGTCAAGCCGTTCAAGCAGGCCAGCACCTCGCTCTTCCAGATCCGTCCCTCCGGCCACGGCGCCTCGGTGAGCTGGACCATGACCGGCACCCAGCGCGGTCTGGCGGCGATCTTCAGCAAGGTCATGTCGATGGACAAGCTGATCGGCAAGGACTTCGAGAAGGGCTTGGCACAGCTGCGTGAGGTCGCCGAGAGCGACTCCTGAGCCGGTCGCTTCGACCGTGTCGCGCGCTGTCACCGACGCGGTTCCCAGGGTGGACGCGGGCATGCCCCGGCAGGCGGCGCCCACTACGCTCAAGCCATGAGTACGCCGGACATCAAGCCCCGTTCCCGCGACGTCACCGACGGTCTGGAGAAGGCCGCCGCCCGTGGCATGTTGCGCGCCGTCGGGATGCAGGACGAGGACTTCGCCAAGCCGCAGATCGGCGTGGCCTCCTCGTGGAACGAGATCACTCCCTGCAACTTGTCGCTGGACCGGCTCGCCAAAGCCGTGAAGAACGGCGTGCACGCGGCGGGTGGCTACCCGCTGGAGTTCGGCACCATCTCGGTCTCCGACGGCATCTCGATGGGCCACGAGGGGATGCACTTCTCGCTTGTCTCACGCGAGGTCATCGCCGACTCGGTGGAGACCGTGATGATGGCCGAACGGCTCGACGGATCGGTGCTCCTGGCTGGCTGTGACAAGTCGCTTCCCGGCATGCTGATGGCCGCCGCTCGGCTCGACCTGGCCAGCGTCTTCCTCTACGCCGGCTCGATCATGCCTGGGCGCGTCGACGGGCGCGACGTCACGATCATCGACGCCTTCGAAGCGGTCGGCGCCTGCCTGGCCGGCAAGATCAGCCGCGACGAGGTGGACAAGATCGAACGGGCCATCTGCCCTGGTGAAGGTGCCTGCGGCGGCATGTACACCGCCAACACGATGGCTTCCGTCGGTGAGGCGCTCGGCATGTCGTTGCCCGGCTCCGCGGCCCCTCCCGCGGTCGATCGTCGGCGCGACGGTTTCGCGCACAAGTCCGGCGAGGCGGTCGTCGAGATGTTGCGGCAAGGGATCACCGCCCGGCAGATCATGACCAAACCCGCTTTCGAGAACGCCATCGCCGTCGTGATGGCGCTAGGCGGCTCCACCAACGCGGTGCTGCACCTGCTCGCCATCGCGCGCGAAGCCGAGGTCGAGCTCACCCTCGACGACTTCAACCGGGTCGGCGAGAAGGTCCCGCACCTGGCCGACATGAAGCCGTTCGGCCGTTTCGTGATGAACGACGTCGACCAGGTCGGCGGCGTACCCATGGTGATGAAGGCGCTGCTGGACGCCGGCCTGATGCACGGCGACGTGCTGACCGTCACCGGCAAGACGATGGCCGAGAACCTCGCCGAAATCTCGCCGCCCAAGGTCGACGGGACGATCATCCGCGACCTCGCCAAGCCGATCCACCGCACCGGCGGCATCACCGTGCTGAAGGGGTCGCTGGCTCCCGAGGGCGCGGTGGTGAAGTCCGCAGGCTTCGACGAGTCCACCTTCACCGGCACCGCCCGGGTCTTCGACGGCGAGCGTGCCGCGCTCGATGCCCTGGCTGAGGGCGCGATCAAGGCCGGCGACGTCGTGGTCATCCGCTATGAAGGCCCCAAGGGCGGTCCCGGCATGCGCGAGATGCTCGCCATCACCGGCGCGATCAAGGGCGCGGGCTTGGGCAAGGACGTGCTGCTGGTCACCGACGGCCGGTTCAGCGGCGGCACGACGGGGCTCTGCGTGGGGCACGTGGCCCCCGAGGCGGTCGACGGCGGCCCGATCGCCTTCGTCCGCGATGGAGACCCGATCACCCTGGATGTCTCCGGCAAGACCCTCGAGGTCCAGATCGACGACCTCGAAGCTCGCAAGGTCGGCTGGGAGCCCAATCCGCCCAAGTACACCCGCGGGGTGCTCGGCAAGTACGCCAAGGTCGTCCAGTCCGCGGCCCACGGCGCCGTCTGCGGTTGAGCCGGGGTGGCTCCAGCCCGCTTGTCCGGCCATTGGCTGTGCTCGGGCTGGTCATCGGTATCTGCCTGACCTTGGTGGCTGCTTTCGGGCAGTTCGACCGGTTGGCCGAATCGGCTGCCGTCGTCGAGTCTGCGGCTGCAGATGGCGCTTCGGTGGCCGAGCCGTCCGTGGCCGGATCGGTCCCCGCAGGTGACGAAAGTCCATGGCGTGATTGGTCGAGTCAGGCGATCGCGCCGCTCAAGGTTGGGGCGGTCAGGGAAGCACCGGAGCCGCAGCGACTTCCCGGTGGCCACACCCAGGTCTTCGAAGACGGCGCCTTCCTGGTGGCCTACTACGGCACCGCACAGACCTCGGCCCTCGGCGTACTCGGGGAGCGGAGCCCGGCCGCGAACATGCCGAGGCTGATGCGCGAGGCGCGGAAGTTCCGGCGCCCCGGGACGCGGATCCAACCGGTCTTCGAACTCATCGTCACCGTGGCGGATGCCTATCCCGGTCGCGACGGCGACTTCAATCACGACATCCCGCGTCGATACGTCCAGCAGTTCATCGAGGCGGCCCACAAGCACGGCGCGTTGCTCACTCTCGACATCCAGCCGGGTCGCTCGACCTTCCCCAACGTGGCCAAGCGCTGGGAGTGGGCGCTACGTGATCCCTGGGTGGGGTTGGCCCTCGACCCCGAATGGCGGATGGGTCGGCGCGAGGTTCCGGGGCAGGTGATCGGGTCGGTCTCTGCCGCCGAGATCAACGCCACCTCGGCATGGCTCGCCTCCTTGACCAAGCGGGAGGGGTTGCCGCAGAAGGTGTTCATGCTGCATCAGTTCCGCACCGACATGATCCGCGACCTCCACCGTGTCGCTCCGCGTTCGGCGCTGGCATTGGTGCAGCACGTCGACGGTTTCGGGCCACCCGGCGCGAAGCTTGGGACCTACCACACGGTGGCACGGCCCCAGCGGTTCACGATGGGCTTCAAGCTGTTCTACGACGAGGATCGCCCCCGCATGAGCGCGACGGGCGTGCTCCGCGTGCGACCTCGGGTGCGGTTCGTCAGCTTCCAGTAGCGAGGTACGCCGGGCGCCATTCCCACGGTGGGTCATCGCCGACCCGGCCGTCGACCGCTTCACGCAGCAGATCCGCGTGGCCGGTGTGTCGGGCGTACTCCTCCACCAGGTCGGCGATCAGCCGACGCAGGTTGGGATGGTTCCCCTCGTCGTCAGAGATGTGGGCGGAGGACGCCAAGCCGTCCGGCTCCGCGAGAGCTCGATCGAGCCGGGCTCGAGCGAACCGGACGGCGTCGTCGTAGGCGGCGTACAACTCCGCGGGTGACATCTCCGCGGCCCGCTGGAACTCCCAATCCGGCTGAGCCTCCCAATCGGCCCCGGCCCATGGGTCACCAGGGTGTTCGCCGAAGCACTTCCACACCAGCGAGACCCGTTCGACCCCGGCGAGATGCATCAGCAACCCGCCCAGCGTCAGGTGCGACGCCCCGACGGTGGTGGCCAGCCCAGCGGCGTCGAGCCCGTCCGCCTTCCACCGGAAGGTCGCCCGCATCCGCTCGAGTGCCCCGATCAGGTGCTCGTCACCGGTGCCCGCGAAGGGTGGCTCCCATGGAGGGGTGGCGTCGCTCATCTAGGCAACCTAGCCCCGGCCGCGTTGCCCGGGGAACCCCGCTCCACCCGATGTGCGACCGCGCGAGGTGCCCGTTAGCCTGCCGGGATGAGCAACCTGCGTGCGCGCGCCGCCGAACTCGATGCAGCCGACCCGCTGGCGGGCTACCGTGACCGCTTCGTCGGCTCCGAGACCGAACTTGTCTACTTCGACGGCAACTCGCTGGGCCGTCCGCTGCGGGCAACCGCCGAGCGATTGAGTGCCTTCGTTGCCGGGGACTGGGGCGGCCGGTTGATCCGCGGTTGGGATGAGCAGTGGTACGACGCCCCACTGGCCTTGGGTGACGAGATCGGCCGGATCTGCGTGGGCGCGGCCCCGGGGCAAGTCGCGGTGGGGGAGTCCACGACCGTGTGGCTCTACAAGCTCATCTATGCCGGCGTTGCCGGGCAACGGGCCCGAGATCCCCGGCGGGACGAGATCGTGGTTGCGGTCGATGACTTCCCGACCGACCGATATCTGGTGGAGGGTATCGCCGCCGATCTGGGGTGCCGAGTGGTCTGGCTGGACGCGGGCACGACAGCTGGGGTGACCGGCGAGTTGCTGGCGCCGGTTCTGGGCGACCGAACCGCGCTGGTGGTGCTGAGCCATGTCACCTACCGCTCCGGCTTCATGGCCGACGGTCCGGGCCTCACCCGGCAGATCCAGCAGGCTGGCGCGCTGGTGCTGTGGGACTTCAGCCACTCGGTCGGCTCGGTGGAGGTCGACCTCGATGGCTGGGGCGCCGACCTGGCGGCCGGGTGCACCTACAAGTACCTCAACGGCGGTCCCGGCTCACCGGCCTTCGGCTATGTGGCCGCCCGGCATCAAGGCGAGTTGCGTCAGCCGATCCAAGGCTGGATGGGGCATGCGAACCCCTTCCTGATGGGCCCGGGCTACCACCCCTCCGACGGTATGCGCCGCTTCCTCTCTGGTACGCCGCCGATCACCGGCATGCTCGGGATGCGCGACATGCTCGCGTTGATCGACGAGGTGGGGATGCCCGCCGTACGCCGCAAGTCGGTCGCGCTCACCGCCTTCGCCGCCGAACTGACCGCCGCCTTGCTGCCTGAGGTCGAGATCGCCTCGCCGGCCGACCCCGAGTCGCGTGGGGGCCACATCACCTTGCGGCATCCGGCCATGCAAGCCGTCAATGCCGCGTTGTGGCAGCGGGATGTGTTGCCCGACTACCGCGACCCGGGAGGGCTGCGCATCGGCTTGTCGCCGCTCTCGACCTCCTTCGACGAACTCTGGCGCGGCATGCAGGCCGTGCGGGAGGAGTTCGCGCGCGTCACGGGGTGAGGGGTGTCGTCGCTGCCGACTTTCGGGTCGCTCGGGGGGACGCTTTGGCTGGTTATCGGGAGGCGTGACTTTCGGCTTGTCGCCGCGGCCGGCTTTCGGGTCGCTTGAGCTCACAATTCTCTGAATTCTTTACCTTCCAGGCCTTGACCCCAGATTCGAACACCTGTTTGAATTAACTATTGGGATAAGTCACTCACTCGGGGAGGGGGAAGTCATGTCGACCATCAATGACGCTGCTATTGATGCTGCGTTCGATAGCGCGGTGCTGGACCTGCATCCAGACGCCACCCACCCCGTCACGCTCGCCCTCGATGTCGTGCACGGTGCGCTCGATGGACTTCCCGGTGAGCTGCCTGCGATGGCGTCGGGTGACTACCAGACTGCAGTGGTCGAGGTGGAGCGGGCGATCCGGCGGTTGGATGCGGTGAAACTGCGGTTGGTGGCCGCAGCAGACGCAGTCGATGTTTCCCGCGACGCGGGTCTCCCTGATACGACGGCGTGGCTGGCGAAGAACACCCACGCCACCGGTGCTGCTGCTTCGCGGCACGTCGCACTCGCCCAGGACCTCGAGGTGTTGCCGGCGACCCGGTCGGCGATGGACACCGGGGCCGTGTCGGTCGAGCACGCCCGCGTGATCGCCCGCACCCACGACCAACTCCCCACCAGCCTCAGCGCCGAGCAGATCGTGGCAGTGGAAGAGAAACTACTGGCCTGGGCCCACGACCTGGACCCAGCCGCGTTAGGACGCAGATCCCGTCAGGTGCTGCACGACATCACCACCACGCGAGGAAGCCGAAGCTCATCACGCCGACGTCCTCATGGACTGAAGAACGCTGCCGCGCTGGCTCGGACGCGGTTGACGTTGCACGACAACCACGACGGCACCATCACCGGACAGTTCACCGTCCCCACCCTGGCTGGGGACATCTTGAAGAAGATCCTCCAACAGTTGACCGCCCCTCGCAGGGCGAAGCCCGGTGCGCTCCGACGCCCAGGGCGGGTCCACTCGACGCCGAAGCATGACCCTGCTCACCAGCGGGGGTTGGCGTTCCTCGAACTCCTCGAGCACCTGCCCACCGACCGGTTGCACGGCAAAGTCGCCGCCACCATCGTCATCACGTTGCAACACCGCCAGCTAGTCGCTGGATCTGGCGGCTGCCGGAGTCGACACCGGACACGAGACCTCACCCGGAGACGCCCGCCGGATCGCCTGCAACGCAGGGATCCTGCCCGCCATCCTCAACGGTCAATCCCTCCCGCTGGACCTCGGCCGGTCGAAACGGTTGTTCACCGAAGCACAACGGACCGCACTCGCCACGAAGCACGCCACCTGCGCCGCCGACGGATGCGACAGGCCGTACGCCTGGTGCGAGTTGCACCACGCCGACCCCTGGGCAACCGGCGGACCCACCGACCTCGCGAAAGCGATCCCGCTCTGCGGATGGCACCACCGCCGCATCCACGACCCCGCCTACCAACACGACCGCCTACCCGACGGCAGCCTCAGATTCCACCGACGCACCTAAACCACCCAGACCACGGCACCCCATGCGCTAGCGCGGTAGATCAGTGCCACCAGGTGACACCAAACAACCGCAGTAACACCCCACCCCACCCCAACTGTCGAACCGGTCGGGTGACCCACCCCGACACGGCGTGCTCAGTGGGCGAGGTCGCGGCGCCGGAATAGCACCACCGATCCCACGGCGAGGGCGAGGGCAGTGACGCCGAGGACCACCAGGGCCATCGTGTTGGCAGGATCGATTGGCGGCTGGCCGACGTGATGGAGCGGGGACAGGTTGATCACCCACTCCGGCAGGTTCAGCGTCTCGCCGAGGAACTGGATGGTGGTGACAACCCCGAACAGCACCCACCCGAAGGCAGCGAAGCGGGCGTCGGCCGAGAGCGCCAGCAGCGCGATCGCCACGCTGAGCAACACGGCGGTGACGAAGTCACCGCCCAAAACAAACCCTTCGGCAATCGCCGAGGAGCGGCCGGTGGCCATGGCGACCCCGAGGCCCATCGCACCCGCTGAGATCAACAGGATGGACACCGCGCCGAGGCCGACCACGAGCCCCCCGGAGAGCCACCAGCGTCGCCGCGACACCCGGGTGGCCAGCACACCTGCGAGCCGGCCACTCGTCTCCTCACCGGCCAGCCGGGTGGCCGCTTGTGCGGCAAATCCGATACCGAGTGCGGCCAGGAAGAAGCCGCCCACCGACAGCATCAGATCCTCGGGAGCCGCGTTCTTGGACCCGAGCATCTCTTGCATGGCGGGATTGCTCTCCACGAGATCGCGCATCTGATCGGCGATCATGCCGATGGTGAAACCCCATAGCACGGCGGCGAAGAGCCAGCCGATCCACGCGCCCCGCAGTAGCCGTGCCACCAGCCCGGCCGGGGACCGGAGAAGCGCTCCGCCGGATCTCGGTCCGGGCCTGGCCGCGACTAGGCCGCTGCCCAGATCGCGTCGTTCGCGCAGTGCGATCGCGACCACCCCAAGCACCAAGGCGCCGGCAAACAACGCGAGCAGGGGAGCGGGGTCGGGTGTGTCGAAGGGTCGCAGGGCATCGAACCAGCCGAAGGGAGTCACCCAGGTGAGCGGCAGGTCCAAGCCGTCGATGATGGCGCGGACGAGGTAGAGGCCACCCACGATGCCGAGGCCCCAGGAGTGTGCGCCGTAGCTGTCGGCCGCGATCTGGGCGGAGATCAAGCCGACGGCAGCGAACAAGAGCAGAAGTCCCAGCAAGCCCGCGGCATAGAGCCAACCGCCGCCGACGAAGCCGGCTAGCGCCGCCCCCGAGATGGCCGCGGCCACGCCTAGTACGCCGAGCAGAACGACCGCCGCGGCCAACAGCGGGGCGCGTCGCCCGAGGCGCCCAGCAGCAAGGAGGTCGAGGCGACCGGCCGCCTCCTGGCTTCTGGTCAGATGGATGGCCAAATGCACCGCGATGGCCGGGAAGACGAGGAGGACGTAGAAACCGAGCTCGTAGGCGGTGATTCCACCGGCGGTGTCGAGCGCGTGTCCCCGGCCGTTGAATGCCTGAGCTGCGGCCGACGCGCCTGCGGTCGCGGCGTACGCCGCCCGCTTGGCGGGGGTGTCGTAGAGCCCGGCGACCGCTTGGGCGGTGGTCAGCACGAGTACGCCGATGAGGAGCGGCCACAGGATCAACCGACGCCGGAAGGTCCGCAGGTGCAGCCGCGCCAACCTTCCCCAACCGGTCATCTGCCACTCGCTGGAGCGGGCGGCGGCGAGGGCGCTCATGCGTCCTCCTCGTAGTGCTCGAGGAAGACCTCATCCAGGCTCGGTGGCTCGACGCGCAACGCGGTCCCACCCGCGTCCAGCAGGGTCCGCACCAGCTCGGGTAGCGCTTCTGCGGTGGCGCGCGCGGTGAATCGCTGGCGGCCGTCGGTGGGGTGGACGTCCATGGCGCTGACGCCAGCGAGTTCGCCCGCGGCCGCGGGAATGGTGTCCAGCGTCGCCTGCACCGTGGTGCCTGTCTGGCCGCGCAGATCGTCCAGGGTCCCGGTGGCGACGGCGCGACCGTGGCGCAGGATGGTCACCCGGTCGCACAATGCCTCTACCTCACCCAGGATGTGGCTGGAGAGGAGCACGGTGCGACCTTCCCCGGTCGCTTCCCGAACGCATTCTCGGAACTGGGCCTCCATCAGCGGGTCCAGCCCTGAGGTGGGTTCGTCGAGCAGGAGCAGTTCGGCGTCGGTGGCCAGCGCGGCGATAAGCGCGACCTTCTGCCGGTTCCCCTTGGAGTACGTGCGTGCGCGTTTGGTGGGATCGAGGTCGAAGCGCGCGATCAGGTCGTCGCGCTTCGCGCGGCCGTCCCCGCCACGGAAGGCGAGGAGCGCGTCGATGCATTCGCCGCCGGTGAGGCCAGGCCACAAGCTGACGTCGCCCGGAACGTAGCTCAGTCGCTCGTGGATGGCGATCGTGTCGCGCCACGGGTCACCCCCGAAGACGGTGGCGGTGCCTTTGTCGAAGCGGAGTTGGCCCAGCAGCCCTCGGATCGCGGTGGTCTTGCCCGCCCCATTGGGCCCGAGGAACCCGAGCACCTCGCCGCGGCGTACCACCAGGTCGAGACCGTCGAGTGCAATGACCTTCCCGAAACGCTTCACCAAGCCCTGAGCATCGACCACGAGTTCCATGGAGTCGACGCTATCGCTCGCTTGCCCGCGGGGTTGCCTCATCGTGCGGAGCGGCCGGACGGCTCGGCGGGTGCCGCCTCAGCTCAGGTTGCTGCAGTCATCGGCGGAGAACCGCTGGATGGCGACCCAGCCGCCGTTGGCCTGCAACGCAACCCCCACCGCCGTCCAATCCCACAAGCCGTTCTCGATCTGCTGACGGTGTCCGGAAGATCCCAACCAGCCGTTGACGAGGTTGCGAGCGAGGGCCGTCTCGGTGTCTCCGCGATAGCCCATCGCGGCGTTTTCGGCGTAGGCACCCACAGGGTTCGCGCAGCCGAGTGAGATGAGGTCGCGCACGTAGCTGGTCTGTGGGTCGGTGTCGTGGGCGAGTACGCCGGTGCGCGCCACGTGCTCGGCCCATTCGGTGGCCAATATCCAACCGCCGGGGATGTCGCTCACCGGAGCCCGGCCGAGCGTCGCCCGGTGCTGGTTGACCAGCCGGATGATCTCCGCCCGGATGAGATGGGGTTCGAGACTCGGCTGGGTCTCGGCCCACCCTGCGCCACTGGCGGTGGCTCGAGAGAGGAGCCGGCTTCGCACGACGGGATCGGCCTTGCTGCGCGCGGCGACCTGCGCCGCCGCCTTGGCCCGCGCCGTACGCACGCGGGGCTTCGCTTCGCTGATGCCGCGGGCCTTCGCCTTGGCTCTGGCACGTGCCTGGATAACCAGTCGGGATCGCAGTTCGTCACCGTCGCAGAACCGGACCACGCGCACTGCCCGGAAGGTCGCCGTACCGGTGCTGATCAGGCGCACCTTGGCGACGGTGCGACCGGGGAGTCGGCGCAGAGACAGCAGTCGCCAGTCCCGCGAGATGTGAACGGCGCTGGTGCGCGTGGTCGTCACGGTCTCGCTGGTCACGCACGCGGCGGCGGCCGGTGCAGCGGCGCCAACCACGAGCGGCCCACCGAGCAACCCGATGAGGAGCGCCAGCAGTGCCGATCGAACCATCAAAGCGCGCAGGTCAGCTGGTCTCATGTGCTCCCCTTCGTGCGCCTTTTCCGTGCGCCCACACCGAATGTGGGCGTCAGTGTGCCCCAACCAAGCGGCGGACCGAAATCCCGAGGTCGTGCCGCCAGGCGCACTCGCCGATCGTTGGCCAGCGGCGGCAGCGACCCAAATCCCGATTTAGTCAGAGAATTCCTATTTAAGAGTGTGAATCCAGAATGCATTTGAAAGTCTAGATTGGCAATGGGGAGAACTCCCCGTCCGTGATAAGCGAGCGGGGAGTTCTCCCCATTCTCAATTCAACATTCCACCTCTTTAGTTCGAAAAAGAGAAGGCAATTCCGCTTTCTCGTTCGAGTTGGGGAGGCGGTAATGATGAAAGAAAGAAATCGTAGTCGCAGAGATGGACGGGCAATCGCTCTAGGCGTCGTGGGGACGGCGCTGGTTGGCAGTCTCGCGTTGGTGGCGCCGGCACAGGCGGCCACCCAATACGGGTGCACCTTCTCCGCCCCGACGCCCTCGATCAGTGGGGGACAGGCCGACTTCACGGCCAACGCCAACTGCAACAACTCACCTGGCAGCGCCTACACCGATCGTCGGATCGCCATCGACCTGATGGGCGAGGATCCCCTGGGTGACGATTGGCTCAATGGGGTGACCCGGGACACCTGGACGCAGAAGTCCTACTCCTGGTCGTTCTCCAACTGGGCCTGCAATGAAGATGTCGGCACCGATGAGATCTACGTCCGCATGCGTGTCGAGGTCTGGGACCCGGGTTACGGCTGGCGGCGCGGGAGCTGGATCACGGGCGGTATCGACACCGGCGATTGCATCTGACGGCTGCTAGCTCGCTGGATTCGAATCGATGGCAGCGTCGAGCAACGCCAGATCTTCGCTGGTGATCAGTCGAGACGCCAAGGCGTATTCGACGAGTCGCGCCCGGCGGTTGCTCGCGGTGCGCTCGGCGCTGCCATGAAGCCCGCTGACCCCAAGACGCGTCAGCTTCTCGCAGACGTTGTCGATCTTGCGGTTGAACTTGCGTAGAGACCAGTTCAAGCGCTCGGCCGCGGTGCTGGAGTGAGGAATCGCTCCGGCACCGCGGCCTTTACGCAACTTGTCTTCCGACAGTGCCAGGAGGAGCAACTTCTGGTCCGGAGTGAACGAGACCCGACCCAGTGTCGTACCACCGGAGAGCCCCTGCTGTTCGACGACAGGAACGTAACGAGCCTCTGGGTTGAGGATCTCGAAGTCATAGGTAGTCGGTCCGGCGGTGAACCAGACGGCCGTGCGGGGAAAGACGATCGGGATGCGAGCGCCGGGCGAGAGCCACGTCTGAGTCAGTCCGGCGTCGTCTGCGACGGTGGCCGAGATTGCGTTCCCGACATTGGCCAGCCACAACAAGTCACCTTCCACCCAGAGTTCAAGGAAACGTCGGTGCAGATAGGGGTTGTCGTCCAACTCGACGTCACCGGACCGCCCTAAGGTGAGCGGTCGATCGAGGGGTACGTCGAAGATTTCGCCGCAGAAGTCAACGCTGGCTGTCATGGCACGCGCACACAGGCGTCGACCGGGTCACTGATTTGGCCGTCTCGGCGAACCATCAGGCGAGCGCAGACTTCGCCGCCCCTCCTCGCTTCGACACGGATTGTGCGCAGTGTGGCGGGAGCCGGGAACGCCGTGAAGTCCCCACCAGGCATGCGGACCTGCCATTGGAACTCATCCTTCGATTCCTCAGGAGTGGCTTTGAATACCGCTGTGTCCCGCCGCGACAGCTTGGCGGTCAAGGTGGGCGCAATGACAGGAGTGAACCCGTCCACCACATCCTCCAACGCGGTCGGGGCGCTGCTTTTCGGTAGGGACCCGGCAGGGGTCTCGTCGGTGCCACTGAGCATCAACCCGGCCGCGATTGCCACCGAGGTGACCACCAAGCCGATGACTGCACCAACCGCCCAGCGCGGGGAGCCGGACGCTTTTCGTGGCTGCTGTCCCAGCTCTGCCGGTCCGGCGGTTTCTGCGTCCTGCGAGGTCGCCAGTTGGTCACGGCTGATGGTGAGGTCGGCGCGCGCGGGCGAAGCCTGCCGGGTGCTCGGCGCGAGGTTCTCCGGCTCCGCCCGAGCGGTCCCCGAGTCCTTTGGGCGGGGGCGTGCCGGGCCCTTGAGCATGGTGAGGTCGCCTGGTTCGGCGGCAACGGCCGGCGTTCGGTGGATGGGCTCGGGCGCTGGCATGGGGATGGCTTGAGGCGGGGCCGGTGCCTTGCGGGTCGGTTGGATGATCGGGAGCGGGATCTCGGTCCGATCCAGGCGCATTTCGTGTTCGACGCGTTGCAGATGCCGCCCGAGTTCCTCGGCGCTGCGCGGCCGATGGTCCACCTCTTTGGCCATTGCCTGCTGCAGCAATTTGTCAAGGCTCGAAGGGACGTCTGCCCGTCCCGTCGCGGGGCGCTTCGCATGCAGGATTCGCGAGAGCATGGCGCGTTCGCTGTTGTCGCCACCCCGTTCCTCGAACGGCGTACGCCCAACCAGAAGCTGCCAGATGGTCGCAGCGAGCGAGTAGACATCTGAGGTTGCCGAGCCGGACGACACACCCGAGATGATCTCCGGTGGGGACCATGGCAGCGAGAGCCCGACGTCGTCGTCGGTGCCCTCTCGGTCGGCACGCCCGGCAATGCCGAAATCCGTCAGCGCCGGTTGGCCGTACTGGTCGCGAAGGATATTGGCGGGCTTGATATCTCGATGGATGATCCCGGCACGGTGAGCGGTTTCCACGGCGCCGGCAAGGTAGATGCCGATCCTCAGCGCCTCTGGCACCGAGAGCTGCTCGTCGGCAACTTGGACCTCCAGATTGCTACCCGCGTAGTACTTCATGACCAAGTAGGGGCGGTTGTCGTCCGAGGTGCCCGCGCTGAACACGGTGACGATGTAGGGGTGGTCGGCGAGGTCGGCCATGGTGTTGGCCTCGTCCTGAAACTGCTGACGCTCTGCTTGGCTGAGTACGTCGGCCCGCAGCAGCTTCACGGCTACCTTCAGGTTCATCTCCTCACGCTGATAGAGGAAGACGTCGGCAAAGCCGCCGGAGCCGATGTGCTCGATGAACCGCAGCCCCGGGAGCTTCGGACCCACAAGTTGAGTTCTCATGAATCCACCTCGAATCTGAGGTCGAGCTCGCCGGCCAGGCGGACCACGGACCCGGCCTCTAGCGGATAGTCCTGCTGTGCCCGCAAGGTAAGGGGTTCCTCACCCGGGGCGATGATCTCGGTGCCGTTGGAAGAACCCAGATCCCGCACGAGCACCTGCCAGCCGTCGATCAGGATGTGTGCGTGGTTGCGACTGATACCGGGATCAGAAAGTCGCACCAGGTTGGGCTTCTCCGCCGCAGGGATGTCGGAGGTGCTCGGCGACCTGCCCAGGATCACCTCACGATCGAGCGGCACCACGTCTCCGTTGGGCAAGGTGAGTCCGCCCAGCACCGGGCGCGCGATCCGCTGCGGCTCCTCGGCCGTGACCTCCGAGCCACAGACTCGGCAGGTGTCGTTGTAGTGGGGGTTCGGATGACCGTTCGCACAAAATGCGGCGAGGACACTGGGCCCGGCGATGGGGTCACGGTCGTGTGACTGCGCCAGCAAGGAGCGCAATTCTGCGCGCGTCATCGTTCGTGCGTTGTCGGCCACCTCCAGCGCCGACGGCGGCGCGGACACCTCCTCTTGAGCGGCGGACGAGGGCGGCGTCGGCCCCTGTGCTGTCGAGGACGGGGTGGGTGGGTTCGGTTCGGTCGAATCGCTCATCCAAGGGAAGGAGTCGATGAGACCCGTCGGGGGCTCTGATCTGCCCGATTCGGCAGCTCCCAGAATGTCGCTCCACACAGCAGTCGCGACCTTCTGCTCGACGGCCGTTGCGGGCGGGTCCGGCGTAGGTGGTGCGGCATCTGGCCCTGGCGTGTCATCTGCTTGCGCGGCCTCGGCTTGTTCGGTGATCAAGCTGAGGAATGCGTCTCGGTCCAGTGACGAGCCGAAAAGCGCGGAGTAGTTGGAGCCGCCGCGGTCCGAATCTTCATCGGCTCGGGGCGGTTCCTCGGTGGGTTGCGGAGCTGCCACGCGCACGTCGATGGAAGCGTCCGGCACGGAGGAGGGGCGTTCGATGTTGCCCGTCACCGGGAGGGCACTGGTGATGACCCCAGCGGTGACGATGCCAGCCCCGATCGGCAGAGCCAGGACGCTCGTTTCATGCTCGAGCGAGCTCATGGTTCCAAGCTGCCACTCTCCGCTGATCTCGGCCAAGGCGATATCGAAAGCTGTGCCGGGTTGGCTGCGCAGCACCTGATCCTGCAGCCTGGCGGTGAAACCGTTGCGCAACACCAACCGCCAGCCGGAGTCGCCTCGGGAGATCAGTGCATAGGCAGTGCTCGTCTCTGCCGTGCCGAGAAGGCCCATGACGCGTTCGGCCGGCGTCGTGCCTTCCAGCGCGAACCACAGTTCCACGACCAGAGGGTGATCGATCGTGAGGTCGACGAGAAGCGCGGCGTAGGGGGCAACCAGGGCGGTCGCAGTGCCGGGGCTGTAGCAGCAGGAGATGGCGTCAGAGGTCATCGCAAGGACTCCAGTTCCGGGCGTGGAACGGTGGTTGTAGCGGCACTTGGCTGGGAGCGGTCGGCGGAGGTCACCTGAAAGGCAGTGAGTACGACAGCGGTGACGTTGTCCTTGCCACCTGCCTCGAGGGCCGCCTCGATCAGCCCAGAAGCCGCGTCTCGCGGCCCCCGAGCGTCGAGCATGATCGTCCGCAGGAGCTCGTCGGAGACCTCATCAGTGAGGCCGTCGGAGCAGAGCAGGAAGGTCTCGCCGGTGTCGTGTTGTGGGAAGACCCAGACATCGGCCACGGGAGCCGGATCAGTGCCCAGCGAGCGAGTCAGCACATGCCGGAGTGGGTGTGAGCGTGCCTCGTCCGGGGAGATCTGCCCCGTGGAGGCTAGTTCCGCAGCCTCGGAATGATCGACTGTGAGCTGGACGAGGCTCTCGCCGAGCAGTCGGTAGATTCGTGAGTCCCCGACGTTGAACACAAGCCAGTGGGGGCTGCCTGCGTAGTTCACGCGCGCGACTCCAGCCACGGTCGTACCCATCCCGGCTCGCGCGGAGTCGGCGGCGCCTTGCTCGAGGATCGACGTGTTGGCGTGCGCGAGCGCTTCCTGGATGCCCGCCGGGGTGAGCGGTCCCTCGGACAGAAGGTCGCGGAAGGCTTGGACCGCAATGGCGCTGGCAACATCGCCCGCCGCATGCCCGCCCATTCCATCGGCGACCAAGGCGAGATCTTCGGCAGCGAGGTAGGCGTCCTCATTGGCCGATCGCACTCTCCCCACATGCGATGCCGCCCCGACTCGAACGTTCACAAGTGCTCACTCTCAGCAAGAACCAAGGCCCCGGGACTGGGACGGGGGACATAGTGACATCGGGCGTCCGGCGCTCCACACGATTGCGCTTCTGGGCGCAGAAAAACGCACATTTCGTCCATCAAGTGAGCAGAAATTCGGCTTGCTGTCCCCCTTGGCAAATTGGTTTGTCCCCCATTTCCACGTATTCCCATGAGCCCGTAGAGGCCCTGGCTACGTTGTGCCGCGTGTTGTCGGGGAAGCTCATCTCCGCTGGTTTTCGCCGCCGCGGAGCATCGAAATCGTCACAGGGGGACAAGAGTCCCCAACGACGCTTTGCGCTGCCGTCTTGGCGGCGTAGCGCTGCCCTGTGGGTGGCGTTCACGCTGGCACTGGGCGGCTTGGTCTTCTATGCGGTGAACGCTGAAGGAGAGCGGGTCCATCGGGCCGACCTCAATGACGCGGGGGTGTGGATCACCAGCCGTGATCTCGGACTTCTTGCGCGCCAGAACACGGCCGTTGACCTCGTTGACGCCCGGGTCCCGGCGCGCGCAGGGACGGACTTCGACGTCCTGCAGGATGCGGCCGCCGTCGTCTCGGTCGAGGGCGTCAGCGGCACGATCATTCCGGTCGACCCAAGACTCGGACAGGCGGTTGTCGACGATGCCGTCGTGGTGGCCGGACAGCCGGTGATGGGTGGGGGCTCGGTGGCTGTGGTTGATGCCGCCAAGGGGAGTCTCTGGGCCACTCGAGTAGACCGGTCGCTCGGCATCAGTTCCCTGGCCAGCTTGGACGCGGAATCCAAGGCGCTGGACAACGTCGGACCTCAAGCTGTGGTTGCAGCAAGTAGTTCGGGACGCCTGTATGCGGCCTCCGCCGCGAAAGCGACCGTCTCGACGTTGACGCCTAAGGGCTCCGGCTACGGCGAGCCCGGGCGAGAGGACCTCGCGGCCTCTCCTGTGGACGGCCTGATGCAGGCGGCCGTGGTCGGAGAAACCCCTGTCTTCCTGGATGGCGCAGGCAATCTGATCACCACCGACTTGGTGGTTGAACTTCCCGCTGGCAATCCCCGCCTGCAGACTTCGGGACCGCAGGATGAGGAAGTCTTCGTTGCCCACGACCGCGGACTCGTTGCGGTGGACCTCTCGTCCGGCAAGGTCCGCGAGGTCGTTGAGGCGGCCGGTGAAGCGGCCGCGCCGGTGCGCCTCGGGGGTTGTCTGTACGCCGCCTGGGCGGCGGGGTCCGCCGGTGCGGTGTATCTCGACTGCGGAAATGAGGAGTTCGGGCCCAACTCCTTCGAGTTGAGTCCCGCAGCCGAGCTCGTGTTCCGCGTGAACCGGAGCAACGTCTTGCTGAACGACACCAAGTCGGGGGATGTCTGGCGGGTCGAGGGGGCGCTTCCGACCGAGGTGTCGGACTGGGTAGCCCTGAAGCCCAAGAAGCTCAAGAAGGACGACCAGGAGCAGAAGCAGGATCTCCAGACCAAGCAGGCACCCCAGGCCAAACCGGAC
Source organism: Nocardioides sp. (assembly GCA_037046605.1). Taxonomy (GTDB): domain Bacteria; phylum Actinomycetota; class Actinomycetes; order Propionibacteriales; family Nocardioidaceae; genus Nocardioides. The sequence continues at coordinate 262,181 of JBAOHF010000011.1, read as the reverse complement.
CTGCTGGGTGCCAAGCCCGGGCGGACGACCGTACTGCACGTCTTGGACAACGACATGGTGTCCGGCGGAGGTGCGTTGTCCATCATCGGCGTCTCGGGGGCGGAAGGGGACGCGGGTGCCCGCGTGCAGTTGGCTCCCGACCGTCAATCCCTCCTGCTGACCCTTTCTGCTGACTACTCCAAGAAGCTGCGTTTCGGCTATCGAATCAGCGACGGCAGCGGTGGGGACGACTCTGAAGCCGACGGTGATGTCACCGTGACTGTGCGCGAGGCAGCTGGCAACGCCAAGCCTGTCTTGCGGGAGAACTTGCCTGAGGTGCCCACGGTGTATCCCGTCGCCGCAGGCGCGACCATCGAAGTCCCGGTGCTCGTGGATTGGCGCGACCCCGAATACGGCGATCCGGTGTCGCTCGACGAGGTCAGCGGCAAGGACGGGTTTGAGGTCAGCGCCACAACCGAAGGGTTGTTGCGGATCCGCACACCCCGGGAAGGCGGGACCAAGAAGGTCGCCTACGCCGTCTCCACAGGCGGCGAGCCTGCGACGGGCTCGGTGATCCTCAATGTGCTCCCGCCCAAGAGTCACAAGCCAATACCTGCGCAGACGGCCCCTGACGTTGCCGCCGGGGAGGTCGGCGGCGTGATCACGGTCGAGCCGTTGAACAACGATATTCCCGGCGCCGATCCGACCGATGCTCAGGCCCACCTGGTCCTGGGCGGTCGAGTGCAGCCGGCCGGAGGGCTCAAAGTAGCCACCGACCTGGAGTCCGGGGTCGTGAGCGTGCGCGCACGCAGACCGGGCATCTACGCATTGCAGTACCTGGCCGGTTTCGGCGCCGCGAAACGGTCGGCAGGAACGATCCAGGTCGTGGTCGACCCAGCGACCAAGGGATCGAATGAGCCGATCGCGACACCGGATACGACGACGGTTCGTGGCATGTCGCCGATGCTCGTCGACGTCCTGGCCAACGACTACGACGCACAAGGCCGGATGCTGGCCGTCCAGAGTGCCCGGCCGGTCAGCGAGGACGGTGGGCTGGAAGTCGCGGTGATCGAAGGGCGCTGGCTGCGGATCAGCGCCACCACGACGGAGCTGACCCCGGTCACGCAGCCCATCAGCTACGAGCTCTCGAATGGAGATGCCACTGCTACCGGCACTGTGACGGTCACCCAGAAAGCACCATTGCCCAGTGAGTTGAATGCGCCCGTTCCCGGCGAAGACCAAGTCATTGTGCGCGTCGGTGACACGGCGCTGGTGCCCGTCCTCGACAACGATGCGACGCCCTCAGGAGACCCGATCGGGCTGCAGATCCCGACGACCACCGAGGTGGTCGGCGAGCTCACGGTCAACCCGCCACTGGGCAGGGCCTATGTCGTGGGACGGACCGTCAGGTACGTCGCGCCTGATGCTGCGGAGATCGACGGTCCGACCACCGTCGAAGTGCAGTACGTCGTGGAGAACGTCGCGGATCCCACGCGCCCGAGCGCAACCGGGACCATGCGGGTTCAGGTGAATCCGGAGCCTTCGGACACGAACCCGAATCAGCCGCCCACCCCTCGTCTCATCGAGGGGAGAGTGGTCGAGGGCGACATGGTGAGCCTCAAGCTCCCCTTGGTCGGCAACGACCCGGATGGGGACTCGGTGAGCATCGTTGGTCTCGCCGGAGCTCCGTTGCACGGCCGGATTCTCGGGTTCGGCGCGAACGCCCTGACCTACCAGGCATTCCCGGGGAGCCCCGGCACCGACGAGTTCGGCTACGTCGTGACCGATCGATTCGGGTCGCGATCCGAGGGCGAGGTGCGCGTGGCGGTCGGCGCGCCGGGAGCACCGCAAGCGCCCGTGGCCATCGACGATGTCTACACCGCGGACTACGACCGGACGTTGGAGATCGATGTCCTTGCCAACGACCTTCGTTCGCCGGGTACGCGGTTGCGCGTTCTGCCGCTCGAAGAAGGCGCAGCTGGTGAGGCGGAGCTCCTCTCACCCAGCGGGCCGATCCGAGTCACCTCCTCCGATGACAAGCAGGAACCGGTGGTGGTGGTCTACACGATCAGCAACGGTCTCAGTGAGTCCAAAGGGGAGATCGTGGTGCGCTCGCGGGAGGGCTACAACAATCCGCCGGTCGTCCTCGATGCGTTCGCGCAGCCGGACCCGGATTCGACCTCGGTCGACGTAGACGTTCTAGAGAAGGCGTTCGACGTGGACAGCGAAGGAGCCGAGCTCACCGTCGAGTCCGTCGGCAGCACCGAGGCGAGTGCCTCTGGTGGCACGGTCACCCTGCCGGTGCTGGACGTGCCTCAGGTCGTGCCTTTCCGAGTGGTCGACGCCGAGGGCGCCGCAACGGCCGCGGTGATCTACGTGCCGGCCAAACCGGTCGACGTTCCATATCTGAGGCCAGATGCACTGATCGAGTTGCAGCCTGGGGAAACCAAGGACGTACCGGTGAGCGAACTCGTTGCCGATCCGGAGAACGACCCGGTCGTGCTGACGATCTCCGACCTGATCCAAGCTGCTCCGGCCGACAATCTCCGGGCCGGCGCGCCAGACAGCAATCAAACCCTGCGGGTCACCGCAGGGGAACGCAGCGGGCCCGGCGCGGTCACCTTCCAGGTCTCCGACCGAGCGGAGCTGTCCGATTCCACGGCCAGCTTGGCCACGCTCACAGTCCCGGTGCAGGTCGGAGACCCGGAACCGATCATCACCTGTCCGACCGACGCCATCACCCTCGTCGAGGGCGCCCCGGCCCGGGTTCTGGACATCGCATCCCTGTGTCATGTCTGGACGGCCACCAATGGTGGCGCTGAGGGGTTGTCGTTCGAAGCGGATTGGGTTGAGGGTCAGCGTCCCGAGGGGGTGACGGTGGAAACCACCGACCAAGGGATCAGCCTGGCCGCCACCGTGGACGCCACCCGCGGTGCTCGAGGCTCACTCGCCGTCGCCGCGGATGGCTTCAAGGCGACCGGCGTTCTGGGTGTCCGCGTGGTTGCCGCGGGGCCTCCCCGGCTGCGCCCGATAACGGCTGAAGGCAAGGCGGGCAAGAAGGTAACGATCGACGTGTCGAACTACGCGAGTTCGCCGTTCGGCGAGGCCGCGACCTGGGCGATCACCGACGTCGTCAAGCTGGACGGCCCGGCTGCGGAGGAACAAGTCTCCGGCACCACGGTGACGTTGACGCCGAGTGAATTCGGGACCTACCGCTTCCGAGTGACCGTTGTGGACGACGGCGACACCGACGCCTCCGAACGACCGACGGCCTCGGCCACGTTGACGCTTTCAGTGGTGGACAAGCCCGAGACGCCAACGGGCCTGCGCTGGGACGGGACCAAGCGAGACAAGGAAGTTCGGCTTGCGTGGAATGCCCCTCAGGCCAATGGCGGGGCGATCGAGTACTACACGGTTGAGTACGGCGGTGGCTCCACGAAGTGTCCGAGCACGAGTTGCAGCATTCCGCTCACCGACAACGGGGAGTACTCCTTCACGGTGTCCGCGACGAACGCCTTCGGAACGAGTGAGCCCAGCTCGCCTGTGAAGGGCACCGCAGACCGGGTCCCCGAGGCCGTTGTCGGCTTGACGGTCGTCAATCAGAGGGACCATCAGGTGAGCTTGAGATGGTCGCCTCCCCCCGGGGCAGGCGGCGACTACTCAGCTGTCGAGCGCTATTTCGTCTCCTGGCCCGGTGGTGGCGTCAAGACGATCGGGGCCCAGCCCACTTTCGTTGCGACCGGACTCACCAACGGTGAGAACATCACCTTCTCGGTCTGGGCGGAGAACGACGCCGGACCAAGCCCCGACAAGGCGACCGTGTCTGGCATGGGAGCAGGCAAGCCCGAGGCGCCGACGGGAGTGCTTGCCGAACCAGTGGACCTGGCAGGACGCACACAGTCCGGGGTCACCGTGCGTTGGAACCCGGTCGCAGCGAACGGCCCGGAGCCGGTGACTTATCGGGTGACCCGCACCCCTGGGGCGGTTATCTGCGATTGGCAGCAGAGCACCAGTTGCACCGACACCTTGCCCAACGACGGCAGTCGTTATACCTACTCCGTCCAGGCCCGCAACGGGGAAGCCACCGCTCCTCGGGAGACCAACCCGGATTTGCACGTCTCATCGATAAGCACCTCGGCCGAAGTCGTGGCGGCAGCTCGTCCAGACGACGTCACCGTGACCGATGCGTATGCCACGGGCAACAACAGCGAACTCAGAATCTCGTTCACCGTGGGCAACGCCAATGGCGCGCGCAATGAGATCGAGTGCAACCCGAGATGCGGCACCGCCCCGGCCACAGTGGCGGTGAGCGGCGGCAGCGTGACAGCGACGATCGGCGGCTTCACCAACGGTGCCAGTTCCACGGTGCAGATCCGCACCTGCAACGGCAGCGGCGAGGCAGATCAATGCAGCGCCTGGGTGGCGGCTCCCGCAGTGGTCACCTGGGGCCCGATCGGGACAGTGACCTTGAACGCCAGCAACGGTGGGCAGTGGAGCCCGATCGTGAACTGGTCGTTCTCCATCAACCCCAACGGCAACCCGGTCCATTACGTGCTGCGCCGCAACGGGAGCGTGATCCGACAAGGGGACACGGGACGCGGTGGTTTCTCCACGAGTGGCTCGGAGAACATCGGCAACAGTCAGTCTGCGAACTTCACCCTCGACGTCACCGAGGGAGGGCGAGAGCCGGGTCAGACCGCCGATCGCGCCGGCGTCAGCCGCACGGCTAGCGCCACAACTGATCCACCGCGCCCGGTGCTGAGCATCAGCAAAGGGGCAACATGCACGCCCGCAACGTGTCCCGCCACCGGGCCTGGAGCTATTGAGTGCTCCAACTACAACTTCTGTTGGAAGGTCCTAACAACGACCGAAAACTTTCCTGGCTCAGTCAGTTGCCACATGGAAGCCACCGGAGGCGGCTTTGGGTCCCCCTGGAATCAGAGCGGGAACTCGACCGTCAACGGGGCCGGCAACTGGGTGGGTCGCGGGATCACTTTTAGGGCGGTCTGCGACGGCGTGGCCTCGTCCTGGGTTTCTTGGTAGCCAAACCACAACATAGGGGAGTCAATGAGCATTACCCGTGAACAGGCCGGCTGGTTTGAAAACACCTTCAACGCCTTGGCCGACAACATCGAGCAGGCAGTGCTCGGCAAACGGCACGTGATCAAGCTGGCGCTGACGTGCCTGCTGTCCGAGGGTCACCTGCTGCTCGAGGACTTTCCAGGCACCGGAAAGACGCAGTTGGCCAGGGCTTTGGCGAACACGGTCCAGGGCTCGCATGCCCGGATCCAGTTCACCCCGGATCTGTTGCCGTCCGACGTGACCGGCGCCAACGTCTTCGACCAGAGTAAAGGCTCCTTCGAGTTCCATCCGGGCCCGATCCTCAACACGATCGTGCTCGCCGACGAGATCAACCGGGCTTCGCCCAAGACTCAGTCGGCGCTGTTGGAGGTGATGGAGGAGGGTCGGGTCACGATCGACGGGGTGACGCACTCGGTTGGCCGGCCGTTCATGGTGATCGCTACCCAGAATCCAATCGAGCAGGCGGGCACCTACCGTCTCCCCGAAGCACAGCTCGACCGATTCCTCATGAAGACGTCGGTGGGATACCCCGATCACGACTCCACGGTTCGGTTGCTCTTGGACTCCAAGACCCGGGATCGGGCCGCGACGATCTCCCCGAAGATCACCGCCTCGATGGTCGCGCAGATGTCGGAGCTTGCCGACAACGTGCATGTGGACGTCGCGATCGTGTCCTACGTCAGCCACCTGGCCCAGGAATCACGCCGTCACCCACAAGTGAAGCTCGGCCTGTCCGCCCGAGGCTGCCTGGCATACATCCGCACAGCCAAGACATGGGCGCTCTCGGAGGGTCGCGACCATGTGATCCCAGACGACGTCAAGGAACTCGCCGGGCCGGTGCTCTGCCACCGACTGCTGCTCGACGCCGAGGCGCAGTTCAACGGCGTGACGGTCGAACAGGTTATTGCCCAGCTACTGGAGGACGTGCCGCCACCGGCAGTCCGGGCCCACGTCGCGAGCACGGTCTGAGCGAAGCGGGTGTCATGAAGTCCTTGTTAGCCCGGGCACCTGGGGTCCTCCCGCCGCTGCGCGCCTTCGGGACACGGTGGTGGGAAAGATTGGCGCCAGTGCGGTCGATGGCCGCGCGGATCTGGGGGGTTCTCACCCCGTTGGGCCGCGGGCTCCTCGCGCTGACGTTGCTTGCCCTCGCCTCTTCGATTCGGCTGGGCTGGGCAGAAATGTCGGTGATCGCTCTCGCGGGGCTGCTCCTGATGGCCGGTTCCACCTTGTTCCTCTTCGGCAGAACACGGCTACGCATCGAACTCCAGGTCGAGCCCCAGCGCGTGACCGTGGGAGAAGCCGTGAGCGGTGAACTGGCCGTGACCAACCTGGCCGGTCGGCCGATGTTGCCCGTCACGATCGAGCTACCGGTTGATGCAGATCACGTGATCGAGTTCGGGGTTCCCGCGCTCAAGTCTCATGGGACCTATGCCGAGCCGTTCGTGGTGCCGACTCATCGACGTGGCGTGGTGGAGGTAGGCCCGGCGACCAGCGTGCGTGGCGATCCGGTGGGGATCCTTCGGCGCGACCATGCGTGGACCCACGTCACCGAAGTGTTCGTCCACCCGAAGGTCGTTCAACTAGATCCCCTTGGGGCCGGACTGATGCGAGACCTGGAGGGCAAGACCTCGGAGAACGTGTCGCCGAGCGATCTGGCCTTCCACGCATTGCGCGAATACACCCCCGGCGACGACCTGAGGCACGTGCACTGGCGCTCGACCGCCCGGCACGGGAAGCTGCTCGTGCGACAGTTTCTAGACACTCGTCGAAGTCATCTCAACGCGATAGTTGACGCCAATCTGGATGCCTACCGCAGCGAGGAGGACTACGAGACTGCCATCTCGGTAGCGGCCTCCTTGATGGTGCGAGCGATCCTCGACGACTACGACGCGACCTTCTTGTCTGGGCCTCATGCCACCACCCGGGGCACTGGCCGCGCCGCACTGGATGCCTGCGCCCGAGCCGTGCCCGGTCGGGAACGGCTGGTCTCCGTCGCTGCCCAGGGCAACCGACTGGCCCCGGACACCAGCATTGCCGTGTTCATCACTGGACCTGGCACCGAATTTCTCGAGCTGCAGCGATCTGCCGCGCAATTTCCGATCGAGGTCACCCGGGTCGCTGTACGTGTGGATGGGACGGCGGAGCCCGGCTTGCGAAAGGCCGAGGCATTTCCCGTACTCACCCTCGGCCGACTGGACCAACTGCCGGGGCTATTGCGCTGGGGGCTCTCATGAAGGACCGGTTTTCCAAGCCCGCGCTGATCGATGGCGCCTTCGTGTTTGCGCTCGGAGTGGTCGCGGCGTGGGGGCTACGTGACAGTTACACCGGGTTGCGGTTCCTGATTGCGGCAGGCGTCGGCCTTGCGCTGGGGATCGTGATCGGCCAGGTGACCACCCTGCTGCGCAGCAGTGCGTGGATGCCGGTGATGGTCACGATCGCGGCGTTCTTCCTGCTCGGTGGGGCGGTGGCTCTGAACACCCAAGGGGTGCTCGCCATGCTGCCGTTGCCGGGCACGCTGATTGAGCTGGCCCGGCAGAGCATCGGGGGTTGGAAATCGTTGCTGACCACCCTCGCCCCGGTCGATGACGGGCCGTTGCTCGCCCTGCCCTATCTCCTGGGACTCGTGTGTGGCGCGGGTGGGATGGTCCTGGCTCGACGGACGCGCTACGTCGCTTGGCCGCTCGTCTTCCCGGGGGCATTTCTCGCGGCCGCCATCCTGCTCGGGGTGTTCCAGCCGACTCGCATCGCGCTCCTTGGTGGCGCATTCAGTGGGTTGGCGTTTTGGTGGATGCACGTTCGTTCCAAGCGGGTACGTCGGCGCAATCGGGTGTCCGCAAGCGCATGGCGGCAGCCGGTTGCCGCGCTGGTCATGATCGGCGCGGCCGCGTCGGCTGCGGTGGTCCTCAACGGCGAGACACCCTTGCTTGGCAATCACGACCGCGTGGTGCTGCGCTCGTATGTCACTCCGCCGTTCAACGTCGGGCAGTACCCCAGCCCCTTGATCACCTTCCGCAAGTACACCAAGGGCTATCGAGCGAAGCAGGACGATCAGTACCTCTGGGACCAGGAACTGTTCAAGGTCACCGGGTTGCGTGAAGGAGCCCGGATGCGTTTCGCGGCCCTTGATTCCTACGACGGCAGCACCTGGCGTGCGGCGGATCAGGCTCCAGGCACGGCCGGCGCATCGGGCTCTTTCCAGCGGGTGGGCTCCACGATCCGCTCGGGCGCTCGAGGTCGCCCCGTCGAGGCCGAAGTCACCATCGGTGCCGGATATGACGGCGTATGGCTGCCCACGACCGGCTCCCTGACCGAGATCGACTTCGGCGGTGCCCGCGGCGAGAGCCAGACCGACTTCTTCCGCTACAACCTGGCGACGTCCACCGGTGTAGTTCCGAGCGGGCTACAGCCGGGTGATCGGTACCGCTTTGAGGCGTATGTGGACGATGCGGTCTTCACCGAGTCCATGCAGCCGTCCGCGGACGCGGTTCAAGCAGTCGATCCGGGGGTCGACTTCCTCCCGGTTGCCCAGCGGTGGGGAGGCGGTGCCGCGGAACCTTCGCAACAGCTGATGGAAATAGCGCACACCCTTCGCGATGAGGGGACCTACACCGACGGGGAGGCAGGTTTCGAGAGCCTTCCTTCCTGGCCACTCGGCCAAACGGCTCTCGATCTTCAGCGCGGACGGCGCGCAGATCGCGGGCAACGACGAGCAGTACGCCGCGATGATGGCGCTACTGGCCAATCAGGTTGGCATCCCGGCCCGGGCGGTGATCGGTGCGACCGTCCCCGCCGACGGGGTGGTCCGTGGCCAGGACGTGAGGGCATGGGTGGAGGTCAAGAGTGCCTCCGGACGGTGGGCGGAATTGCCGACCGAGGAGTTCATGAGCCGGGAGCGTCCGCCGGATCTGGACGTCCCCACTCCACAAGAACTCGTCTCCGGCGATTCGGTTCCGCCGCCGGCACCGGTGCGTCCGCCAACCATGGTGGGGGACCCCATCTCGGACTCGCTCAACCAGAAGATCCGAGCCGATGACCGGGGAGTCATCGACTTCATCTTGCGGCTGTTGCGCTTGTTGATGTTGATTGCGCTGCCACTTGCGGTGGTGGCCGCTCCCTTCGCGTTGATCGTGGTCTTCAAGGCGCGCCGTCGGAGCCGCCGGAGGACAGCAGGTGGTCCCGCCGACAGGCTGGCCGGTGCCTGGCAGGAGGCGATTGACGCCGCGCGGGACTTGGGGCACCCGGCATACCGCGCTCGAACGCGGCGAGAGACAGCACGGGACGCAGGTCTCGACGAACTCCAACCTTTGGCCCGACGGACCGATGCGCTCATCTTCGGACCGAGGGAGCCGACCGACGAGGACGCCCATCGACTCTGGGCGGAAACAGATGAGTTCCGTCGCTCGCTGACCAAAGAGATGCCGAGGCTTCGAAGGTGGCGTGCCGCGACGGCTGTTACTTCCCTTTTCGGGCCGAGATTGCGTGAGGAGAACGCATGAAGCTCAAGCTCGCCTACGAGCGATCTTCGGGGCGACCCGCGGACATCGTCGTGACGGCGGACACGGTGGTGCAGGTAGGGGAAGTGGCCAACTGGATCGCGTCGGTCGATCCACTCGCCCGACCGGCCGAGGTCGAATCGCTCACCTTGAGCGTAGCGGCGCCAGGAGAGACGGATTTCCACCGTTCTCGATCCCGCGCGCGCGATCGGCGAAGTGGCGGTGGCCTCTGGATTCACCGTCCGGCTCGTCGGCGCATCGGGTCAGCGGCCAGCGTCGAGCGGCCGTGCAGTCCGCGCGACGCTACGGGTCGTTGGCGGTCCCGAATCGGGTCGGGAGTTCCCGTTGGCGCCCGGCACCTACACCCTCGGTCGGGACGCGAGCTGTGACCTCGTCCTCGCCGATGACCCGATGGTGTCCAAGCAGCACGCTCGGGTTGTGGTCGGCGCAACCGTCGAGGTGGTCGATCAGAACTCGGCCAACGGCCTGCTCGTGGACGGGGGACTGGTTCCACGGGTGGGACTCCTGCCCGGACAGACGGTGACCCTGGGTGACTCAGTGCTCACCGTGGAGTTCGCTTCGTCGATGCCCGCCTTGGCATACGAACGGGTGGTCCAGTCGGGCGCGGTGCCGTTCAATCGCTCCCCACGCGTCCAACCCCGCTACCCGGGGGCGCAGCACCCGAGACCTGCCGTGCCGAAGGAGATCGAGAAGCAGCCGTTCCCGTGGCTGCTGATGGTGGCTCCCATTGTGATGGGTGTCTCGATGTACTTGGTGACCCATAACCCGCTGTCGCTGCTCTTTGTCGCGATGACGCCCATGATGATGCTGGGCAACTACCTGATGTCGCGGCAGCGCACGCGTCGGCAGACCGACAAGCAGGTCGAGCGGTTCACCGAGCAACTCGAACGCCTGCGGGCTTGGTTTGTCGAGGAGACCCCGATCGAGCGGCAGGTCCGCGACCTGGAGGTCCCCAGCGTGTCGGAAGCGCTGGAGGCGGGCCTGAACCACCGCCAGGATCTGTTCACTCGCCGGCCCGAGCACTGGAACTTCCTGCACCTCCGGCTCGGGACAGGCCGATGGCTATCGCGCAACTCGGTCGCCGCAGCCAGCGAGCAAGACGAGGGTCTGCCGGAGTTCACCGACCAACTCGAGTCCTTGGTGGCCGCCCACCGGTTCATCGACGGGTTGCCGCTCACCGAGGACCCGCTGTTGGCCGGTGCACTGGGTGTCGTCGGACCACGCCGTGAGGCAGCCGCCGTACTGCGCGGGCTGCTGGTGCAGCTGACCGCTGCCCACTCACCGGCGGAACTCGTCACCGTCGCGATGGTGGGGGCGCCGTACGCCGATGAATTCGCGTGGCTCAAGTGGCTACCGCACACGTCGTCTCCGCAGAGTCCGCTGACTGCCAGCCCCTTGGCCGACAGCGCGGCCTCGGTAGGGCTGCTGCTGGCCCAGCTCGAAGAACTCGTCGCCGTTCGTAGCGCGGCTGTCGATGCCGAAGCGCGTGGACCTCTGAGCGCGGAGCTGCTTGCAACCGTCGCTGGGGCGGTCGTCGGCCAGAAGGAGGCAACCCCGCCGGCGTTGCCGGTCGTCGTCGTGTTGATCGCCGAGGATGCGCCAGCGGACCGAGCCCGGTTGGTGCAGCTGACCGAACGCGCGGCGGCGGCGGGGGTGATCCCGCTATGGCTCGCCGGAACGAGCAATGGTCTCCCGGCTGGGTGTCGTACCTTCCTCGATGTCACGGCGGGAAGCCAACACGGGCTCGTCGGCTACGTCCGACACGGGGTATCGATTCCCGACGTGGTGGCCGAATCGGTCAGCCGGGAGGAGGCGCTGCGGTTCGCCAGGGCACTCTCGGGGCTCGTGGACTCGGGTGCCTTGATCACCGATGACTCCGACATACCGCGGACGGTGCCGCTTCTCAGCCTGGTCGGGGAGGAGATGGCCGAGCGAGCCGACGCCGTGGTCGATCGCTGGCGGCAGAACGAGTCGATGCACGATCGTTCGGGCGGCAAGCCGCGGCCCTCCAAGCGGAAGCCGAGCCTGCGCGCGTTGGTGGGGCAGTCGTCGCTGGATGCCATGCACCTGGACCTGCGCAGCCACGGGCCGCATGCCCTGGTAGGTGGCACTCCGGGCTCGGGTAAGAGCGAGTTTCTGCAGGCATGGGTTCTAGGCATGGCCGCCGAATACAGTCCGGACAGGTTGACGTTCCTCTTCGTCGACTACAAAGGCGGCGCCGCCTTCGCCGACTGCATCAAGCTGCCGCACTGCGTTGGCCTCGTTACCGACTTGAGCCAACACCTGGTCCGTCGCGCGCTCACTAGCCTGCGCGCAGAACTGAAGCACCGCGAGCATGTGCTCAACCAGAAGAAGGCCAAGGATCTGCTCGAGTTGGAGCGCCGTGGCGATCCGGAGTGCCCTCCAGCGCTGGTCTTGGTCATCGACGAATTCGCGGCCCTCGTCGGGGAGATTCCAGAATTCCTGGACGGAGTCGTCGACATCGCGCAGCGGGGCCGCTCACTTGGGATCCACGTGATCATGGCGACCCAACGTCCGGCCGGGGTCATTCGGGACAACTTGCGGGCCAACACCAACTTGCGGATTGCGCTGCGGATGGCCGACGAGGTGGACAGCAATGACGTGATCGGCAGTTCCGAGGCCGCCTTCTTCGATCCTGCGATCCCTGGACGTGCTGTGGCCAAGACCGGTCCCGGGCGCCTCGTCGCGTTTCAATCGGCGTACGCCGGAGGGTGGAGCGGCCGCGGTGAAACCGAGCACGAGATCGCGGTGCACGAGCTGCGGTTCGGTGCCGAGACCCCCTGGCTGCCCAAGAAGCCGGACGTTGCGCTTGATCCTGACTCCGCAGACCTCGGCCCCACCGATCAGAGCCGCCTGGTTGCCACCATCGAAGCGGCCGCTCGGAGAGCCGAGCTACCGGTACCCAGGCGGCCGTGGCTCAACGAGCTGCGCAAGGTGATCGACTTGGTCGAGCTCGGTCCTCGAAACGACAGCCGGTTGCCGCTCGGACGAGGCGACCAGCCCGATCTGCAGCGCCAGGAAATCGTCCACTTCTGCCCCGATACCGACGGCAACCTAGCGGTCTTCGGGACCGGAGGCAGCGGCAAGAGCGTCGTCCTGAGGACCCTCGCCGCTGCCGCTGGCGTCACACCGCGTGGTGGGCCGGTCGATGTCTACGCCCTCGACTTCGCGTCCGGGGGACTGCGGATGCTGGAAACCCTTCCGCACGTGGGGGCGGTGATCACCGGGGACGACACCGAGCGGGTCATCCGACTCTTCCGCACCTTGAAGGACACGCTCGATGAACGTGCCAAGCGATATCCGAGCGTCAACGCCGGGTCTGTGGCCGAATACCGCATCAACGCGAGCGCACCGATGGAGCGCCGCATCCTGCTCCTAGTCGACGGGTTCCCGGCGTTTCGAGCTGAGTTCGAAGTCGGCGCGGGACGGGCTGCGGCGTACGCGACGTTTCAGCAGATCCTCTCCGAGGGCCGTGCACTCGGCATGCATGTCGTCTTTACGGCGGATCGACCAGGTGCAGTGCCCGGCGCCGTGGCATCGAGTGTGCCCAGGCGCATCGTGCTCCGGATGGCAGAGGAGACGATGTACACGTTGCTCGACGTGGACTCCGACATCTTGTCGTCCAGCTCGCCTCCGGGGCGCGCGATCATCGACGGCGTCGAGGTCCAAATCGGTCTGATGGGTGGGTCGCCGAATCTGGCCGACCAGTCCTCGGCCCTGATCGCTTTGGGTGAGGCGATCCGCAAGACCGGACGTCCCGACGCCGCCGGGGTCGGCTCACTGCCCGAGCGCATCGACCCACTCGAACTGCCCGACAGTTGGTCGGGGCTCCCCGTCCTGGGGCTCGGCGACGAGACCTTGGGTCCGGTGGGGTTTGCTCCGGAGGGGGTCGTTCTGGTCGCCGGTCCACCGGGCAGCGGACGCAGCAACGCGGTGGCCTACTTGGCCAAGGCGGTTGCGCGCGCGTGCCCTGACGAACGGATGTACTACCTGGGCAGCCGCAGGTCCGGATTGGCCAATGAGCCGCTCTGGACGGACGTCGCTCTGGACCCGGACGCGGCGGCCGAGCTGGCCAAACGCCTCCGCGACGAGGTGGGTCTTGCCGATGCGGCCCACCTGACGGTGGTGGTCGAAGGGCTTTCAGACTTCTTATCCAGCCCCGCCGACGGGGCGTTGGTCGACCTGTTCAAGGCGATCAAGCGCAGCGATCACCTCCTGATCGCCGAGTCGGAGACGTCTACCTGGACCACCTCGTGGGCTCTTCTGGCTGAAGTCAAGGCTGCCAGGCGGGGACTACTTCTTCAGCCGGAGAGCATCGAAGGAGACACGATCCTGCGAACCACTCTGCCCCGAGTCTCCAGATCCGACTTTCCCGTGGGCAGAGGGTTCTGGGTCGATCGAGGGAAGGTTCAACGCGTCCAAGTCCCGATGGCTGCCGAGACGGGGAGTTCTCCCCATTCCGGAAGGTAGCCGCAATTCATAGCCTGCTCCTGGCCACGGTGGCCGGGGAACTTGAGTGGAAGAGGAAGAAAAGATGGCAAATCTGAATGTGACCTATGCGGATATGAAGGACGCCGCAGCCCGACTTCTCCAGGGCAAAGACGAAATGACTGGGAAGCTGAACGAATTGGCGAGCCTGGTCTCCAACCTGGTGTCCAATGGATTCCAGACGGATCAGGCATCGCACGCTTTCAATGACACCTTCACAGACTTCCAGACCGGTACGACGAAGGCCGTGGAAGCACTGCAGGGCCTCTCGGACTTCCTGAATGCGGCTGCCGAGGCGATGCAGAACACCGACTCCGAACTCTCTCGAGCGATTCAGTCCTGATCCTTCGCCGGCCGCCGGCCCGCATTGGGCGGGTCGGCGGTGCTGGCGCAAATCTTCGAGGAGCATGTGATGAGTGACTTGTTGATCGACCTCGCTGGACTGGAGCAACTCCATAAGGAGTTGGACCGGATCAAGGCGGTCTTCGACTCCGCGGCCTGTGATGGCACCCATCTCGGGTCGGCTGTAGGAAACGACGCTCTCCAGGCGCGGGTCGAGGGCTTCCAGAGCTCCTGGGACGACCGCCGGCGGAAGATCTCAGAGTCCTTGGGGGTCATCTCCGGGACCGCGCATCGCATCTCGGTCACGTTCCACGAACTCGACGGCAAGTTGGCGTCGGTGTTCGAGGCAGGAGCGTCACGATGACGAACTTCGTCCCGATTCCCGGCGATCCGGATCGGGTTGCCTCTGGTGCCCGGGAGATGCAGGAGGCTGCCCGCATCATGTCCAAGGCCGCCGCGGAACTGCGCCAGATCGCTGACTCGGCGAGCTACCGCAGTCAGGCGATCGACGAATTCCGAGGTCACGCGGGAGAGCTGGCCACCACGCTGACCAAGGCTTCTATGCGCTACAGCAAGTCTGGTGACGCGCTTGCAGAGTACGCGCCGAAGTTGCGTGCCGGACAAGAGGATGCACGCGACGCGATCCGAACCGCTTGCAGCGTCGACGTGGGTGGTGCTGCCCAGCGAGTGGAGCACTATCGCGAGGAGGCGCAGCAGTCTCGTTCGTTGCAGGACCACGAGGAGGTGCAGCGCAACCTCACCCAACTCTCCATCGCCCAAGATGACCTGCGCGACCAACAGGCGACCTTGAAAGCCGCCGCTGCGCAGTACGCCGCCGCGGTCAGGGCTGTGCAGGACGCCGCGGCGAACGCTGCCGACCGGATCAAGGACGCGGAGGAGGTCAGCCAGCTCAACGACAACTTGATGGACGATCTGGAGGGACTGAAGGAGAAGTACATCAAGCCGCTCTGGGATGCGATGAATGCGAAGATTCGAGAGCTCCTAGTTCCATTCTTGAAAATCTTCTCCGAGCTCATGGACGTGATCGCAGATACGCTATCTACAATCGCGCTGACTCTTGCCGTAATCGCGGTCTTGCTCGCTGTGCCGCTGCCAGGAATTGCGGCCATCTTTGGGTCTGTGGCAATTGTCGTCGGATTGCTTGCGGTGGGCGTCTCGACTGTGTCGCTCATCTCCAAACTCGGCCTGACTCTCTTAGGTGCGATGACGCCCTCAGAACTATTCTGGGACGGCCTTCTTGTTGGGCTTTCTGTCCTTATTAAGATTCCTATGGGGCGGAAGTTGGTTAAGGGTCTAAAGAAGGCGGGTTACAGCAAGGGGCAGCGCGAGTATGTGCAATCGGCGATGGACGAAGCAGCGGGGAAGGGACTCGACTGGGTTTCGGAATTTCCTCGAGATTTCATCGCCAACTCGTCCGCGCCGCTCGACTTGAGCGGCTCCCTTTGGTCCGCTTTCGACGATGGGACCAGCGATGTCACCACCGGCGTTCTCCAGGCCGTGGATAGCGAGGTAACGCTGGTTCACGAGGCGGCGCAGATCAGCGCAGGGACACTTGGCTTCACCATCGACAACCTTCCTCCGGATGCCATGGGTCCGGCGCATCAGGATGTCGGCGCGCTTGTGACTGACTTCTCCCAGGTGAATGTTGACCAGATCCTCCAAGATGCTTTCGGTGCGGAAACCGTGGAGAACCGGGGCATGACCTGCACTGCCGGAACATCCCATGCCGGCGGTGGGTGGTGAGGGTCACCCTGGGCTTGCCTGCTGGCTGTCGGGCGATTCCGGCACCCGGGAGCGCCGAGCACGACGAGTGGGTCTCCGAACTCACCAGCGAGGACAGAGCCGACGACCGCATCACTAGGGACTTGCGCCGTGTCGCCCGAGTGATCGCCGACACCCCTCAGCCGCGCTCCTGGTTCGCGGTCATACCCCCGCGGGGTCCGTTGCGCCTTGCCTCGGTCGGCTCGGTGTTCTGCGCTCCCGACGATGGGACGGAGTTGGTCGAGTTGAGGCGAGCTGCCGAGGCCGTTCAGGCGCCGCCTGGACGCGTTTTGATGTCCCAGCAGATCGAGGATGTGGCACTGGATTGGGGTGAGGCTCTGCTGGTGTACCGCCTCATCGGAGAGGCGTCCGAAAACGGGAACGCCTCGCTCTTCGAGTGGGTCGCCGTCGTCGCGCGACATCGTGCTCAAAATGTCCGCATCGAGTTGGAGCTGAGCACGAATGATGCCTCGGTCTTCGAGGATCTGCCCGGCTTCGCGACGGCCTTGATTCGTTCGGTCAGCTTGGTGGGAGGTGGGTCATGAGTGCTCCGACCGAAGTGCTCGATTTCGTGTTGCCCGGCGAATGGTGGCGGATTCCGCTTGATCTGGGGGAGGCTGCCACGACCGACTCGATCCGTGGGCTCGTTCAGACCGTGGTGGGAAGGTCGGACGAGCTAGCCTCCCGCCGGGCCGAATTGAGAGAGCAGCTTGCCGCCACGACGGCGGCAGCCAAGAAGGTCCAGGCACACCAGCTCTACCTGGCCACCAGAATCGTCGGCTCGCTTCCCTTCCCTGTCTCGCTGGTGGTTGCCTGGCCAGACCTTCCGGTGTCCGTGCTCGGATCGCCGGTCGAGCGCGCCGAGCTCGTGGCGGCCAGCCTTCCAGAGGGGTCGCAATCACAGGAGCTGGATGTCGTGGAACTCTCCGGAGTGGCTGCAGCGCGGACCACCTCGGTGAGGTCGGCCGTCTATGAGGTCGAGGGGGAGAGCCTGACGTTGCCCCATCTTGATGTGAACTACTGGGTCACAGTCGAGGGCGTCGAGCGAGTCGCGCTGCTGTCCTTCACCTCGCCGATGGTGGAGCTCACGGCAGAGTTGATCGAGCTCTTCGATGCCGTCATTTCCACGATCAGCGTTCGGAATCCGGTCGCCTGAGAACCTCTTGTCCTTGCGTCTGCGAGGTCACCAGTCCCAGGTGACCAAGGCCTTTCCCAAGGGCGGGTCTTGATAAACGGCGGTGAAGCGGTTGCTGTGGGGGCGAAGTTCGCGAATGTCGGATTTCTCCGTTGCGTCAGCGTTGATGAAGGCGCGTTCGAAGCGGCTGGGTGGGTCGCCAAGGAAGTTGCATTCGAGCACCATCAAAGTGCCCGGTTCGAAGACCCGGTGCTCCAATACGGTCTGCTCGTGGGAGAGCGAGGGAGTCCGGGCGATGAAGCCGAACATGAGCCGTTCACCGACGTCGTGTGGTCGATCCAGGTGCATCAGCATCCCGGTCAACCGCAGTTCCTCGTCGAAAACAGGCTCGTCGAGCGTGGCGCCGTACAACGGACTGAAGTCGGTCATCGGCTCTGCCGGCTCAGGGTCCGACCAGACCAGGATCGGCAGTGAATGCAGCGGGCCACGCCGGACTCGTCCGACGTAGCGTTGGGTGAGTACGGCGGCTTCTCCCGGTCCTTGAATCGACTGCTCCAACCAAACCACCCGGAAGGCAACCGATTCGCGCAAGTCGAAGCGCTCGACCCCGAGTCGCTGTAGCAGTCGGGCGACCCCCCTACTGGGGAAGATCCGGTGCAAGGGCTTGGGACGTTCGGCATCCGGTGGCAGCAGCAGATCGAGCAACGTGCCGTGCGCCATCCCGAGGTATTGCTCCACGTTGGCGATCGCCGGCATGGAGCCCCGCTGGGGCTCAGACCGCCCCGTGCGCCAGTAGCTCAACGACGCGATGGTGATCGGCGTACCGACCAGCGTGAGATGTCTCGACAGTTCACCCAGGCTGACCCGTTCCTCGGCCAACGCCCGAGCGAAGGCCTCGGTGAACGCCGACGCTCTCCCCGGATTCATTGGGGGGCTCGCACTCTGCAGAACACCCCGCACGACCCGGGCAATGGGTCCCGGAACCCTGCCTGGAAGTGATTGCTTGCGGATGCCTGCCCGATGATTCGCGGAGCGGGCTCGCCGCTGACTCTGCGGTATTGGGTGTACGACGCGACCGCATCGGTCGTCAGGCCGATGTCCACCATGCTTATCGAGACGGCCGCCCCTGAGGCGAGCTCGACCGCGAAGGCGGGCGCTCCCGCATGGTGGAGGACAACTTCGTCGCGAACGACGTGTGTCTCATCGACTTCCAACGTCCTGGCGAACGCGCACTCTTGATCCAGGGGGGTCCACGCCTGGGGATCCAGGCTGCTTCCGGCGGGGATCCACGCTCCGTCCACGAGGTTGCCCGGACCCGTGTTGTCTGCAGGCTGATGGCTGTCCTCGGGTGCGTTTCCGAACCATAGGGACACCGGAGGGCTCCATCTCGAAGCGTGCCGCCGAGCGACGATCACGAAATGCCGGCGCACGACCACGTTAGTGGGACTCCAGGTGCACTCGATGAGACTGAACAACACCTCAACTGCCGCCGAGCTGGGAGTCGGCCGCACCGCCTCAACTGGGCTCCCACGACGCAGAGTGCCGCGCAGGCTGTCGGCCGGTGTTTCCAAAATCCGCTCCAGGGCCGCCACTGCGGGGTCGTCAGCCCCGAGCCTTGGCAGAGAGCGGCCACGTCGCCAATAGCTAAGGGTCGAGGCCGTGATGGGGAGACCTTCTTGGGTTAGATAGTGAGCGACGCGGGTGAGCGCGAGGCCTCGTGCTCGCAGGGCAAGGTCGAGGCGCTCGGCGAATGCATTGGATCGTCCGCGGCCAGTCACCGGTCCCCCGAGTTGGTTGCACTGTCAATAGTTAAGGCCGGAAAAGCCTGGAAGTCCGCTGCCCGGAGTGCCACTCTCTAGGTAGCGAACTGATGAGCCCCCCCGGCACGTTTCGCTAG
The DNA here is from genome assembly GCA_037046605.1 of Nocardioides sp. Classification (GTDB taxonomy): domain Bacteria; phylum Actinomycetota; class Actinomycetes; order Propionibacteriales; family Nocardioidaceae; genus Nocardioides. Next base: position 242,941 of record JBAOHF010000011.1, on the reverse strand, counting down.
GTGTTTCGAGCGTCTTGCGAGGTAGCCCCCAACCTCCCGAAGACACAATGTTCGGACACGTTAGAGGTGGTGCCTTGGTGTGTCTATCGAGGCACCACCTCTTCTATCTGTTGAGCCTAGAAGATCAATTTGTTCGGATGAGGCCGCAGCGAATAGTTAATGATTCAAACATTTGTTCTAGTGTTTCGGCGAGATTCTCCTCAGCTCTGTCGACTGGCGTGCGGTGGCGATCTGTCCCCCTTCGTGGGGACTCTCTGCGGTGAGGCATTCGCGGGGCAACGCGGTTTCGACATACTGGCGCTCTCGGACCCGGAAGGTGATGCGATGTCTACGACGGGCGGGCTGCCCGATTCGACCGACCGCAGTCACGAACGCCCAGGCGTTGGTGAGACACAAGCGCGCCTCATCAGGGTTGGAGCAGTCGATGATCATCCTGCTCTCCTCATCGGTTTGAAGGCCGCCTTGGAGGCGCCCCCCCATCGGATCCGGCTGGTCGGCTGGGCGACGACAGTGACCGGTCTGCTGGACCAACCGGTCGACTTCGACGTCGTCATGCTCGATCTCCGGTTGCGCGATGGCTCCCGTCCCGGCACCAATGTCCTGCGCCTCAAGAAGCTCGGGGTGCCGATCCTGATCTACACCGAGGGGGCCTCACCCCTCTGGGTGGAGGAGGCGATCGCGGCGGGCGCGGATGGCGTGATCCGCAAAGACCGGTCGATCGAGGTACTGGCCGAGGCGCTGCACACGCTGGCCGCCATGGGAGCATTCGACTCCGTAGAGATCGCCCGGGCACTGGACGCTGTTCCCGATCTCGGACCTAAGTTGTCGGAGCGAGAGAAACAGACGCTCACGCTCTATGCCTCCGGCCTGCCGATGAAGGTAGTCGCACGCCAGCTTGGGATCGGGATCGAGACCGCTCGGGAATATCTCAAGCGGGTCAAGGCGAAGTACCGCGCCTCGGATCGGGCGGCGTATACCCGGATGGACCTCTACCGCCGCGCCGTCGAGGACGGTTACATGGACCCAGCCGGCTCGGTTGGGCCGTAGCGCTGATCACTGAACCGCCGAAGGAGAAGGCGTGATGCACCGCCTTGTCCAGGCAACGCTCTTCCGGATCCAGCTATCCGCGGTTGCCGTGACAGTCGCCCTGGCGGCATGGCAACTGGTGGAAGAACCCCGGGTGCTCCCGCTCTGGTGGGGCTGGGGATGGCTCGGCTTATGGGTACTCGCGGGCCTGGCAGCGGTGCTGTATCAGCCACGCTCGCGCGCCTCGCTCGGCGACGGAGGGGTGACCTTTTTGTCGGTGGTCGGGTTCGCCTTGTCCGTTGGCATGATCGCCAGCCTGCGCCCAGCGCTGTTCGACGGACCGCCACCCGTGGGCTGGTTGCCGATCATCTTTCTGTTCGCGCCTCTGGGTGCGGCGCTGCTGGGCGTGATCGCCCCTCCGCCGATCGCCGCGCTCGGAGCCGGCGCTCTGATCGCCGGGGAGTGGTGGGTTTGGGCTCGGCTGGTGAGCGCGTCCACTGGACTCGGCCTGCGTCTCGGCTTGGTTGTCGCCTTGGCCGTGGCGACTTCCCTGGCGGTGGCCCGGATGAAGGCCGCAGCTGATCTCGTGACCGAAGCGGAGGGTGAATCCGCCCAGGCCCGAGCCGATGCGGCGGCATGCTGCGCGGGCGCGATCGAAGGGGCCCGCTGGGATGCCTTGGTCCATGACGAGGTGCTCGCGACGCTGGAACTCGCGGCACGTGGCGACCTCGCGAGTGAGCGCCTGGCTGATCGAGCCGGGTACACCTTGCGGCTGGTCGACCGGCGTGGCCGTCCCCAGCCGACAGATGATGCGACGTTGGTGCAACGACTCAAGCTGACGGCCGATTCGGCCGGGGCCCGGCTGATCGTGACCTCGACCTTTGACGGGCCCCTGCCCGGTGAAGTTGCCGAGGCGCTCGCTACCGCCACCCACGAGGCGGTGCGCAACGCGCGAATGCATGCGGCCGCGCAACAGATCACCGTGGAGTTTGCCCGGGTCGAGGATTGCGTGGAGATCTCGGTGACCGACGACGGACGAGGTTTCGTCGCCACGTCGGTCGACTCCGCCCGCATGGGGCTGCGGGTTACCGTGCGAGGGCAGGTGGAAGCCGTTGGCGGCTGGGTGGACGTGCGGTCCGCCCCGGGTGCAGGTACCCGGGTCGTCCTGCGCTGGGGCGCCGGTGAGCGACGTGCGTGATCGTCGGATCCACACCCAGTCCTGGCTGCTGCCCGGTCTGCGCCAGTCCTGGCTGATGGCGGCCACCGCTGTCTGGGTGTGCATCCCTCTTTGGTTCGGCGCCTTGCGGTTCTCCCAGGTCACCCCTTCGTGGTCGGCGCCGGTGGCGATCGTGCTGGTGCTGAGCGCGTTGGTCATGGTCGGCGCTGCCGAGGTCAGGGCGCTCGGGTTCGGGCCCTGGCAGGGGTGGGCGCTTGTCGCGGCGCTCTTGGTGGCCGAAGCGCTGGTGGTCTGGGCGGTTCATTCCGATGCCTACTATTCGATCGCTCACTGGGTGCCCTTGATCGCGCCCGTGGTGGTGGTCGGCCTGCTTCGTCGGGGCATGCTCCACCAGGCTGTGGTCGTGGTGCTGGGGATATCGCTGCTCGCGCTCGGCGCCGCCCTCGCGCGCTCGGTCTGGGACGGGCCGAGGTGGGGGCTCGTGTGCCTGCCGGTCGTCTCTGCCCTGGTCGTGGGGCGGTGGCTGCTGGGGTTCTTCGAGCTCAGCGACTCCGCACGCCGCGAACGCGCCGAAGAGGGGTTGCGAGCAAGTCTCATCCGCGCTGAGGCTGAGGTGGTCGAAGAGACCGCTGATCGGCGACGCGCCGAACTTGCGCGTTCGGTGAGCCCGCTGCTTTCCGAACTCACCGAAGGTGCCGAACTCGACGCCGATCTTCGGCAACGAGCCTCGGTCGCTGCTCATGAGCTCCGTGACGGCCTGCGAGCCAGGCAGGTGATGACCGAGGAGATCCGCGACCTGCTGTACGCCGTACGGCGATCGGGCACGACAGTCGCCGTCGTCGACGATCGAAGCGTGGCCCACGACGACCAGGTCTCCGCGCTCGCCCGTCGGTTGATCCAGTCGAGTCTGCCCTCGGCAGCGGGCGGCGCCGAGGTCACCTACCGCATCTCGCCGGACGGGAAGGTCACCTGCGTGGTCACCGAGTTGGCGCCCGATGCTCTTGAGGTGATCGCCCGCGCGCTAACCGAGCAGGGAGCAGCCGTGGTCCTCACCGACGACGCACTGTGGGCCCAAGGAGGCTAGCGACGCAGTCCTCGCAAGGGGGACAAGGGCAGGTTCCCGAGGCTCGTGTCCCCCAATCGCGGGTCCCTTCGTCCCCCATTCGCCGAACCCGGTGGTCAGCCGCCTCGACGGCTGGCAGGTTAGGCGTCTCCACCTGGGGCATGCGGGGGGACGCATAGATCCAAGCCTTTGGCGGGGATATCTGGGGGGATAGAACGTCGACGTCTCGGGGGTCGACGATTGGGGGCGGGGCCCATGTCGGTTACCGATGGGTGATGGCGCGTGCACCGCCCCCACATCTCTCCCGGACACCTCAACCGAAGCGCGGCAGCCGCGCCACGACGTACTCTGCGATCGCCAAGCTTGAAGTAGCCGCCGGCGAAGGAGCGTTTCGGATGGCGGTGATCGTGTCGACCTGGGTGATCCGAAAGTCGTCGACGAGTGAGCCGTCCTGGTCGACAGCCTGCGCCCGCACTCCGGCGTGGACGCCCTCGATGTCGCTGGGTTGCAACCCGGGCAGGTAGCGCTGGGCTGCTTGGAGGAACGCGCCTTTGGACAGGGACCCGTGCACTTCGCGAACCCCGGTTCGCCAGTGCGCGCCGGCCAAGCGCCAGAAGCCGGGCCAACTAGCCAAGTCCCAGATGTCTCTCGCGGAGAAGTCGGCACGGCGGTAGCCCTCACGTCGAGTAGCGATGACGGCGTTGGGGCCGATATCCACGCCGCCGTCCACCCGCCGGGTGAGATGAACGCCGAGAAACGGGTACCGCGGGTCGGGCACCGGATAGATCAAGCTGCGCACCAGATGCGTACGGGACTCCTTCAGGGCGAGGTACTCGCCCCGAAACGGAACGATCCGCGGTCCGTTCTCGCCGTCTGCGCGGCCAGCTAGGCGGTCCGCATGGAGCCCAGGGCACAGAATGGCCGCGTCGAAGAGTTCCTGGTTCCTGCCGGAGGGGCCAGTGGAATTGACGCGCACCTGCGTGGCGGAGCGCGCCAGGTCGGTCACCCGCGTGTGGAGACGGACCTCGCCGCCGTGATGTGTCACCTCGACGGCCAGTGCTTCGGTGATCGCGACGAAGTCGGTGATGGCGGTGCCCGGAGAGTGCAGCGCTGCCACTCCGGCAGCGTGCGGCTCCAACTCGCGCAGCTGGCGCGCGTCGATCCGCCGGAGACCGGGCACCTGGTTGGCGTGGGCGCTCGCCTCCAGTGCGTCTAGCCGCTGCGTCTCAGCGGGGTGTACGGCGACCACGACCTTGCCGCACTCGACGAAGGGCAGGTGGTGCTCGACGCAGTAGTCCTTGAGGAGCGCCCGCCCGCGAGCGCACAGATCTGCCTTGAGACTGCCCGGCCGGTAGTAGATGCCCGCGTGCACCACGCCGGAGTTGTGCCCGGTCTGGTGGCGGCCGAGAGCCGCCTCCTTCTCGAACACCACCACCTCGATGCCGGGGTGCTTCAGCACGAGTTCTCGGGCCACCGCAACGCCGAGGATCCCGCCGCCGACGACGGCGACGCGAGTCCGGTGTTGGGGAGTGTTTCCTAGCATGGCTCGACAACCCAACCACGCAGAGCGCCGCGACGGGTCGAATTCATGGCGTCGACTGGATAAGACGCTAGCTAAGGCGTTCGCGGGTGGCATGGACCCCGCTCAGGCTCAGGGCTCCCGGCCGGTGATCTTGTTGGCGACCACCGAGATCTTGCTGGGACGTCCGATCCGGGTCTCCCGACGATCGGCTTGGCGAGATAGCGCATACATCGAGCTGACTCCGAGCCATCGCAGCGGCTCAGGTTCCCACCGTTGTGCCGGGCGGTCGGTCCACGCCAACGTGGTCAAGTCACCGCCCTTGCCGAGCACGAGGTCCCGCAACGTGCGGCCTGCCAGGTTGGTCGCGGTCAGTCCGCTGCCGACGTAGCCACCTGCCCAGCCCAGGCCGGTGCGGGCGTCGAGGCCGACGGTGGCCGCCCAGTCACGAGGGACGCCCAACACCCCGCACCAGGCATGGCTGACCCGGGTCTCGCGCAGTGAGGGGAACACCTCGTCGAGAGTACGTCGCAACGACTCGATCGTGCGGGCTTGAGTCGCGCCGTCGCGATCGACTCCCGACGCGAATCGGTAGGGAACGCCGCGCCCGCCGATTGCGATCCGGTCGTCCGGGGTCCGTTGGGCATAGAAGTAGACGTTGGCGTAGTCCCCGAGCAGTTCCCTGCCCGCCCATCCGATCTCCTCCCACTGCTTGTCGCTCAGGGGTTCGGTGGCGATGATCGCGGAATTCAGCGGGATCCAGTCGCGCCGATAGCCGGGGAGGCTGGCTGTGTAGCCCTCCAGGCAGCGCAGGACGTACGGCGCTCGCACGGACCCCTGGGCAGTGATCGCCTTGCCTGGTTCGATGCGCACCACACGTGAGTTCTCGTGCAGGGTGACGCCGAGCTTGAGTACCGCTTCGGTGACTCCGTCGACGAGTTTGGCCGGATGGACTCGGGCGCACTGGGGATCGAAGGTGCCACCGCGGGACTCGGCGACCGCGATTCGCTCGGCGAACTCGGCGGCGCTGAGAGCCACCCCGGCGACGCCCGCTTCGAGCGCTTCGCGCATTCGCTCGAGCTGGGCCTCAGAGCGGGCGACCGCAAGGCGCCCCGACTTCACGATGTCGGCGTCGATGCCCTCGGCTCGGCAGACCTCGATGACCTCGTCGACAGTGCTGCTCAGTTCTTTCTTCAGCCTCGTCAGCGCCTCGGGGCCACCGGGGCCGGCAGCGTAGCGACGCTGTCCACCTGCGAGCTTGGAGGAGAGCCAGCCGCCGTTGCGTCCCGAAGCGCCGTAGCCGGCGAATTCGGCTTCCAGCACCACGATGCGCAGTCCCGGGTCGGCCTTCGCCAGGTAGTAGGCGGTCCACAAGCCGGTCAGGCCGCCACCGACGATGCAGACATCGGCGTCGGTTTCGCCGCGCAAAGGAGCGGTCCGCTCCCGAAGCCCGACTTGTTGCCACCACAGCGACACGCCTCCGTTGATGAGTTCACCGGTGCCGGTCGACCGCTCGGTCATGACTGATACCTCCCCAGATCGAGGGCCATCCGCACTCCTTTGAGGCCCCGCTACGTCTCGACACTCCAACGTCTCATGACGGGTTTCCGACCCAGGTGGGGACCCGCCGGTTAGGCTCGGGGGCGTTACCCCTTTGAAAGGATTTGGGAAAAGTGATCGGATTCATCATCGCCGGCCTCGTGATCGGCGTGCTCGCGCGGTTCGTCATGCCGGGCAAGCAGAATCTCTCGATGCTCATGACGCTGGTGCTGGGCCTGGTCGGCTCGGTCATCGGCGGCACCATCGCCAGCCTTCTCGGCACCGGCGGCATCATGGAGCTCAACGTCATCGGGTTCATCGCTTCGGTGATCTCGGCCGTCCTGCTGATCGTCGTGGTCGGCAAGGTCACCAGCAAGGGCTGATCCAGCACTAGCTGTAACTTGGCTTTCCCCGCGCCCCGAGCACTTATCCTGTGCCCGTGGGCGCGGGGAAACCAAACAAGGCGGATCGTCAGGAGTTGATCCTCGACGCCGCCCTTCGACTTCTCGCCGCCGACGGCATCTCCGGGGTCAGCATCCGATCGGTCGGACGTGAGGCCGGGGTGGCCCATGGCCTGGTCAGCTACTACTTCGAAGACAAGGTCGGCCTGATCAGCGCGGCGCTGCGCCGGATCGATGAAGAAGACGTCGCGCTGGTAGCGCCCGAGCCGGGATCAGATCCCGGCGAGCGGTTGCGCTCCGCGTTGAGGAACGTCGCGGATCCCGAGTTCCTCACCACCCCCTATCTGAGCCTGCGGCTGCAGTTGTGGTCGTTGGCCAACGCGAGCCCGGAGTACGAACGGCTCAACATGGTCGCCCATCGACGCTATCGAGCCGCCTTGACCGAGCTGATCGCGGGCGCCCGGCCAGATCTCGATGACGCCGAGTGTGCACGCCGCGCCGCTGATATCAACGTGGTGCAGAACGGCTTGTGGTTGACATCGCTGCTCGGCCTCGACAGAGGCTCCATCGATCGGGGCGTCTCCCTCTGCGAAGAGATCGCCTTCTCCTGACCCCAGTCGGGCGAGGAAAGCCCAGCACACGCTCGTCAGTCGAGCCGCGAAAAGTAGTCGGACCCGTCGGACCCGTGTGGGTCGCGGCTAGCCTCGGTGCGTTTTCGGGCGTAGGTCACCGGCGAGCATCAGATGACCGATCAGCCCCGCGATCAGGAGGAGGACCATCAGGCTCCGCTCGAAGGCCGTGCCGAGAAGCTGGGCGACGAGGCCGGCTCCGATGACGGTGGTCACCGCGACGAGAAGCCACCACTGGAGGCGGTCCGCGCGTTGTCTGATCACCAACCACCAGACGAAGACGAAGACGGCAACCAGCACCACGATGCTGACCTTCGAGAGCGTGGCCTGCTGGGCGTAGGACTGCGAGCGTCCACCGTTCACCCAGTCGTAGGGGATGGCTCGGGCAAGGACGAGCCCGTGGGTGAGGACCGCCAGACCGTAGAAGGCCAAGAGCAGAGGTCGGTACATGCCTGTGAAGCTAGACCCGCCAAGGAAACACTCGGGAACGTCCAGTCGAACGGAAGGCGACGTGTCCCTGTGCGCGCTTCAGGCGGGCGAGCGCAGCACCTTCTCCAGCGGCCGGCCCTTGGCGAGTTCGTCGACGAGTTTGTCGAGGTAGCGGATCTGGCGCATCAAGGGATCGGCCACCTCTTGCACCTTCACGCCACAGACCGAGCCGGTGATTTGGTCGGCGGCCGCGTTGAGTCGCGCCTGGGCGAAGAAGTCGGTGAAGGTGGTCTCCTCGGCCAGGTGTTGGCGCAGCTCGGCCTCGTCGTACCCGGTCAGCCAGCAGATCACCGTGTCGAGCTCGTCTTGGGTGCGACCTTTGCGGACCACTTTGGTGACGTAGTGGGGGTAGACCGAGGCGACACTCACGTTGAAGATCCGGCTCATCGGTCGATCCTAGAGGCGCCACTGCTCGTCGGTCCGGCGGCTGCGCCTAGGTCGCCAGGTCGGATTCCGCGACGACGCGCAGCGCTTGCGCGGCGATGGTGAGCGCCGGGTTCATCGCTGCGCTGGAGGGGAAGAAACCGCCGTCGACGACCCACAGGTTCTCCAGATCGTGAGAACGGCACCACGGATCCAGCACGCTGCTCGCGGCGTCCGCACCCGCGACGACCGTGCCGCACTGGTGGCTGTTCATGGAGATGTCGAAGGGCTGCACGCCGACCACGGGATAACCGCAGGCCCGCAGCAGCGCCTTGGTCCGGCTCAGCAACCGGGCGTGGGTGCTGGTCCCGACCGCACGGCGAGTCGTGGTGATCCGGCCGGCGGTATCCACGGTGACGCGATTGTCGGGGTGAGGCAGGTCCTCGGCCATCACCAGCCACTCGACGCTGAAGGCGGCGAAGGCGTCCAGCGCGACACGGGGCACCCGGGTGGCCCAGGTCTTGATCATCGACCCCTGCACCTTGCCGATCAGTTGCATGGTGCCGAGCGGGAACCCGTCGCCCCCGTCGAGGTAGAAGTCGTTGACCGACAGCGTCTTCTGGAACGTCGTGCGGTTGCGGCGCCGCGGATCGGCAGCCCCGATGTGTGCGTTGTTGTGCATCATGAAGTTGCGTCCGACCAAGCCCGAAGTGTTGGCCAACCCGTCGGGATGGTCCTCGTCCTTGCTGGTCAGCAGCAGCGCCGCGGAGAGTACGGCGCCGGCCGAGAGCACGAACTTGCGCGCGCGCAGCTCCATCGCTCCGTGCGGCCCGTCGGCGACCGCGTGGGTCACTCGGCCGTTCCTGGTTGATAGTCGCCTGACCGTGACCCCCGTGAGCAGCCGCACGTTTCCGGTCGCCAATGCCGGGCGCACTGCCCGTGACTCGGCATCGGACTTGGCCGCCACCGGGCACGGGAAGCCGTCGCAGGTGGCGCACCGCAGGCAGTCGCCCTCCCAATCGATGCCCATGGCGTTGGCCGACGGGTGCACCCCGGCGGCCCGGAGCCGCTCGGCCAGCTCGTCGATATAGGGCTCGTGGGGAAGCGGCGGATGGGGGAACGGGCTGCTGCGCCAGGGCTCGGTGGGGTCCTCGCCAGTGGTGCCGTGCACGGCGTAGAGCCGCTCCGCCTCGGCGTAGTAGGGCTCGAGGTCGGCATAGGTGAACGGCCAAGCCGGGGAGAGGCCTTCGTGGTGCTCGAGCAGGCCGAAGTCCGCCTCCCGGAATCGGGGCAGGCTGGCCCCGTAGACCTTCGTGCTGCCACCGACCACGGCATGGATGCCGGGCGCGAAGGGCCGGCCAGCGCCGTCGTACCAAACCTCGCTCGGCTTGTAGCGACGCTGGGCGAAGACCGCTTCGGGAGAACTGTTCTCGGCTTCTCGTGGGATCGACTCACCGCGCTCGACAAGGAGCACCTGGACGCCTCGTTGCGCGAGGGCCCAGGCGGTGGTCGCTCCGCCCATGCCGGACCCGATCACGACCACGTCGGCGGCTTCGACCGCTCGGTCCTCGGGTGGGTGCTGGGCGGGGAGCTCGGCCATGGGTAGCTTTCTATCGTGCCGACCGCAGCCGAGCCATCCGCCGCACCCGACTTCCTTCCCGCGCTGACCGGGTCGTTCAGCAGCCCAGCCGCCGGGAACCCGACCGGTGTCATGGTCGAAGCTGCCTACCGGCACCACGGCATCCACGCGCGCTACGTCAACTGCGAGGTCGCCGCCGGACAAGTCACGTCGGCGGTCGCGGGAGCCTGGGCGATGGGCTGGATCGGTTTCAACTGCTCACTGCCGCACAAGGTCGCCGTACTGGAGAACCTCGTCGGCTTGAGTGAGTCGGCGGAGATCATCGGTGCGGTCAACTGCGCGGTGCGTGCCGACAACGGGTTCATCGGCCACAACACCGATGGCAAGGGGTTCTTGACGTCCTTGCAGACGGTCGCCGACCCCGGCGGCGCGTCGATCGTGTTGTACGGCGCGGGCGGCGCCGCCCGCGCCGTCGCCGTCGAACTGGCTTTGGCTGGTGCGGCCGAGATCGTTGTGGTCAATCGCGACCGCGGCCGCGGCCAGGAGTTGGTCGACCTGATCGATCGACGCACCCCGGCACGGGCGCGGCTGGAGCAGTGGCAGCCGGCCCACCCGGTCCCGGCCGCTGCCGATGTCGTCGTCAACGCCACGTCGGTGGGGCTCTTCCCCGACGTGGGCGCTCGCCCCGACCTTGACTACGCGACGCTGCGTGCGGGCCAGGTCGTGGCCGACGTGATCTTCAATCCGGTCAGCACCCGCCTGCTCCGGGCCGCCGAGGAGGCCGGCTGCGTTCCGCTCGACGGGCGCGGCATGTTGGTCAACCAAGCCGTCGAAGGTATCCGCCTGTGGACCGGCGTCGAGGTCGATGCCGGGGTCATGTCCGGCGTACTCGACCGCGCGCTGCGCTGACCCCGAATCCGGTAGTCCAGCGCGAAGTGGTCGCACTTTGGGCGCGAGCACGACCGTTTCCCGCTGGAGTATCTATCCTCGGAGGATGGCGGAGGGCGCAGACGGGACCGAGATCGGGGCAGCGCTGCTCCTCGATCCGCCGGATCTGTCCGTGCCCGGTGACCTGCCTGCGCATGCGCGGATCGCGTTCTGGCTGGAGCGGCTCATCCTCAGCGGTCGGTTGACGCCGGGGGACAGACTGCCTGCCGAGCTGGAGATCGCGGCCACTCTCAAGGTGAGTCGTGCCACTCTGCGACAAGCGCTCGCCACCGTGGAAGGCAAGGGCCTGCTCCATCGTCGTCGCGGCCACCACGGCGGGAACTTCATCACTCAGCCCCGGTTCGACTTCCAGTTGACCGGGCTGCCGGGATTCACCGAGCAGATGCGCCGATCTCATGCCGCCGCTGGTGCCGAGATCATCCGGGCCAGGACCTGCGGGCCGCCGGCAGATGCCCGCACCGCGTTGCGGGTACGCCGCGGTCAGATGGTCCACGAGATCGTGCGGGTCAGGTCGGCCAACGGCGAGCCGGTCGCGTTGGAAGAGACCTACCTGCCGGCCGCGGTGTTCCCGGGACTGCTCGAGATGGACGTCACCGGCTCGATCTATCGACTCATCGAGCACGAGTTCGGCTTGCGTCCCCACACGGCCGACGAGGTCATCGATCCGGTGAAAGCCAGTCGATCCCAGGCCGAACTGCTCGGCGTACGCCGCGACGACCCGCTCCTACTCGTCACGAGAACCAGCTATGCCGAGGACGGCACCGCGGTGGAGTTCTCTCACGACTACTTCAGGCCCGATCGAGCGCGGATCACCCTGCGCACCCGAGTCGACCACGGTCCGCAGGCAGCCGCGACCTGAGTCGCCTCGGCGGAGGGCGACCGGGCGCATCCGGTCTTCGGATCTCGGCCGCTCGATCAGATCGCTAGATCCCGGATCCCGCCAGCACGTCCACGCTCAGACTCCGCACCCAAGCCGGAGCAAGCCGCGCCACGTCCGGATGGGTGTGCGGACCGATCACGGCAACGCAGTGCATGTGCGCCGCCAGGGCGCCGGTCACCCCGGGGATGGAGTCCTCGAAAACCAGCACGTCGGACGGCTCGACGCCGAGCAGGCGCGCGCCGCGCAGGAAGCCCTCCGGGTCCGGCTTGCCGACCCGGACGTCTTCCTCGGTCACCATTGCGCGAATGTGTGGTCCGGCAGGGCTCGCGGCCAGCACCGCTTCCACGTCTGGGCGCTGGGCGCCAGTCACGATCGCCATCGGCACACCGGCGGCGGCGAGACGCTCGACCAACTCGACCGTCGCCGGAAGGATCGGCGAGTGTTCGGCCACGAGTTGTCGGTAGCGCTCGCGGCGACGGGCCAGCAAGTGGTCGACCATCGGTTCGGGCGCTCCTCCACCGAGGTGTCGCGCCACGGCGATCTGGACGATCTCCCGGTCGCTGTGACCCAAGAGGGTGTGTCGGTACTCCTCCGGGTCCATTGTCCAACCGAGGTGTTCGGCGAACAGCTCGATGAAGATCGCTTCCAGGATCGGCTCGTCATCGGACAAGGTTCCGTTGAAGTCGAAGATGACGGCTCGTCCCGGTCGCGCCGCCCATTCGGGTACGACGGACTCGACGCGGGCTGACTGGTGGCTCGGGGTCACCTCAATAGTCTAGTCTTTTGCGAAGCGGTGACCCGCCCATCTCCTGTCACCCCGGCCCGCGGAGGGTTCATGAGCGCAGACCGAGAGCCCCTCATCCCCGACCGCGCCACCAGCGAACTCCCCGCGCGCAGCGAAGTCGTGATCATCGGTGGCGGAGTGATCGGGGCGAGCGTCGCTTATCACCTGGCTCAGCGTGGAGTCACCGACGTGACGATCCTGGAACGCAAGGAGCTGACCAACGGCAGCACCTGGCACGCCGCGGGCTTGGTCGGCCAACTACGCAGCAACAGTTCGCTGACCCGGCTCATGCAGAAGAGCGTCGAGATCTACCAGACGCTGGAGTCGGTCACCGGTTACCCCACGGGCTGGCACGGCGTCGGCGGTCTGCGCGTCGCCTCCAGCGAGGCCCGCTGGGAGGAGTTGCGCCGGGTCTACACCCAGGGCAAGAGCTTCGGGTTCGACATCCACCTCGCCGATCCGGGCGAAGCGTCCGCGCTGTTTCCCTTGATGGATCTCGAGGGCGTTCATGGTGCTACCTGGACCCCGACCGACGGTTACGTCGACCCCAGCCAACTGACCTACTCCTTCATCGCCGGGGCGCGAGCCGCCGGAGCGCGCGTAATCCAGCACTGCCGGGTCGAGGGGATCGAGCGGGTCGGCCGCCGCGTTACCGCCGTACTCACCGAGCAAGGCCGCATCGAATGCGACACCGCCGTCAACGCGACCGGGATGTGGGGCGCCGAGACGGCACGGCTGGCCGGCGTCAACGTCGCGGTCAACGCGGTGGAGCACCAGTACGTCGTGACCGAGCGCAGCCCGACCATTCCCGAGGGCTTGCCCACCTTCCGCGACCCGGACGCCCGGATCTACCTCAAGCCCGAGAACGGCGCCCTGGTGGTCGGTGGCTGGGAGGAGGGCACCAAGGCGTGTTGGCGAACGATCCCGCGCGACTTGGGGCCGGAGCTGTTCGCGCCGGACTACGACCGTTTTGAGCCGCTGGCCGCAGCCACCGCGTCTCGGCTGCCGGTCTTCGGCGATCTCGGCATCCAGACCTGGTTCAACGGGCCGATTCCCTTCTCGCCCGATGCCGAGCCGTTGATGGGCCTGACCGAGGATCTGGACAACCTCTTCCACTGCTGCGGGTTCTCCGCGGGCATCGCCGCCGGCGGAGGCGCCGGCTGGGCCTTGGCCAACTGGATCATCGATGGCGACCCCGGCCTGGACCTTTGGCCCTTCGACGTCCGACGCTTCGGCGTCCCGCACAACGTGCCGGCTGTTCTCGAACGTCTCTCCATCGAGTCCTACGGCCACTACTACGACATCGCCTTCCCCAATCGGAGGATGCATCCGCCCCGGGGACAGCGACGCAGCGCGGCCTACGAGCGATTGCGCGACCTCGGCGCGGTCTTCGGCAACAAGTTCGGGTACGAGCGGGCCGACTGGTTCGCCCCGGGAGAGCTCGATGCAGCCGAGGAGCCGACTTTCGGGAGGGGAGCGGCCTGGGACTTCGTCGCCGCCGAGCACCGTGCGGTCCGCGATGCGGTCGGGATCGTCGACCAGTCGTCGTTCTCCAAGTTCATGATTCGCGGAGGTGGCGCCCTCGGGTTGCTCCAGCGCGTGGCCGGCGCAGACCTCGACGTCGCGGTGGGCAAGGTCGTCTACACCCAACTGCTCAACGTGCGCGGCGGGATCGAGGCCGACGTGACGATCACCCGGCTGGAGGACGAGAGCTTCTATCTGGTCACCGGCAGCGCGTTCGGCCGACACGATGTGACCTTCCTGCTCCAGCACGCCCCAGAAGACGGCAGCGTTCGGATCGACGATGTCTCCTCGGCCTACGGCGTGCTCAACGTGTGCGGCCCGGGGTCACGCGAGCTGCTGCAGGCGGTCGGCTCGGCGGACCTCTCTGGGGCGGCCTTCCCCTACATGAGTGCCCGGAACATCGACGTCGGGTGGGCGCCGGCGATCGCGCTGCGCGCGGGTTATGTCGGTGAGCTCGGCTGGGAACTGCACATCCCCACCGACTACGTCCGCGATGCCTACGACAAGCTCTGGGAGGCCGGGGCCGAGCTCGGCTTGCGCAACGTCGGGCATCGGGCGATCGAGTCGCTGAGGTTGGAGAAGCAGTACGTCGCGTGGGCCGGCGACGTGCGGTCGGACAACAACCCGTTCGAGGCGGGACTCGCCTTCGCCGTCGCCCTCGACAAGCCCGACCTCCTGGCCGGGCCCGCCCTGCGCCGCATGATGGAGCAGGGCATCGCCCAGCGGTTGTGCTGGTTCACGACTGAGGCGGAGCCACTGTTGGGCAGCGGCGCGATGGTGGTCCATCCCGCGTCCGGCACGCTGGCCGGAGTGCGGAGTGCGGGGTTCGGGCACACCATCGGGCGGCAGATCTTCTCGGCGTACCTCCCGGTCGAGGTGTGCCCCGCCTTGGGGGAGGGCGAGGATCCGGGCTTCGAAGTCGAGATTGCCAACCAGCGTTTTGCCGCAGTGCGGCACGACCGCCCGCGTTACGACCCTGACGGAGTCAGGTTGCGCGGCTGACCGCTGATCCGCGTCCTCCGCACGATCGTCGTGATCGCGAGTCCTCCGAGCGCCGCCGCGAGGCCGAGGAAGAGCCACGGGGTCCAGGTCTGCACCCCGCGCGCCGCATGCGCGGAGCCGTCTTCGGTGGTTGCCCAGTAGGCGGTGTCGCGGTAGACCGCCACCTGGACGCGGTCGCCGGTGTCGAGCGAGAAGGCCTCCTCGGGATCGAAGAGGCCCCAATACCGGGTGGCGTCGTCGACCTCGAAGTAGATCGCGAAGAATGTGCCGCCACGTCGCTGCTGCAGTTGTGCTCGCCGACCGACGCGTGCGGGGTAGATCTCGGCACACGGCGCGCTCTCACCTGGTCGGCACTCGATCTGGTTCGAGCGCACCTGCATCTCCGCGCGCTCGGACAGCCCGAGGGATACCAGCCCGACGGCGAGCGCCAGTGCGGTGATCGTGCCGGCCCACCTGCGAAGCCAGTGGGCCGTGCCCGCCCGGCGATCCCCGGGGTCGGTGCTGCCCCTGGGTGCTCGATCCAGGATCAGCAGGGCAACTCCGAGCGCGAGAGGCACCCAGAACCAAGCACCGTCCAACGTTCGCCACAGGATTCCCGCCGCTGCGAGGGACGCCCCAGCGGTCCCGAAGAAGACCTGTCTGGAGCTGAGTCGCTGCGCCGGAGCGATCCGATAGGTGAGGATCACGAGCGCCACCAGAGACACCCCGAGCAGAGTGGCGGCCCTCCAGAGGAGAGAGTCGAGCGTCAACGAGCCACTCAAGATCCGGTCGTTTCCGACGTCGATCGCAGCGATCCGGTCTCCGTCGGTCCAGGCACGGACCTCGCTTCCTCGTGCCTTCGCCAGCTCGTCACCGGAGGACGGGAGGAAGGCGCCGTACGGAGCGGCGCTGCCCGCATCGCGAACAGACCATTCTTCGAACCGTTCGTCGCGCATGTCCCACCCGCCCACCAGGGTCCCCGAAGCTTCGGTTCCGGGGCAATCTGTGGCGCAGGCATGGAGGCTGCGGGCCTGCAGAAGGTCACCCCACAGCTGGACGCCGAAATCGAGCACCGAGCCAATCAGGATCACCCCGAGCGAGCGGACGAGGACGGTCGCCGGCAAGAACTTCCGTTTGACCATCGTTAGGTATGTACCTTTGCTGTCGACTGACCTAGCCTTGATCCTAGTGTTCTGTCGTCGCAACGACTTCGAACCTGCGCCAATCCCTCGATTGACCGCACTGATCGAGTTCACCGCATAGGAGATTCACCTGATGAGTGACCAGCTCCCCGATCGCGCCCGAGTCGTCATCGTCGGCGGGGGAGTGATCGGCACCAGCACGGCCTACCACCTCACCAAGCTCGGCTGGACCGACGTGGTGCTGCTCGAACAAGGCCAGCTCTCCTCGGGTACGACGTGGCACGCGGCTGGCCTGGTCGGCCAGTTGCGCGCGACCGAGTCGGGCACTCGTCTGGTGCAGTACTCCTGCCAGCTCTATGCAGAACTCGAAGCCGAGACCGGTCTGTCGACGGGTTACAAGCAGTGCGGTGGCTTGACCGTCGCTCGTACCGAGGAGCGGATGGTTCAGTTGCGGCGTACCGCCGCGGCAGCCGATGCCTACGGCATGGAGTGCCACCTGCTCACCGCCGAAGAGGCGCACGAGCGCTACCCGGTGATGCGAGTAGACGACCTCGCCGGAGCGATCTGGCTGCCCGATGACGGCAAGGCAAACCCGACCGACCTCACTGGCTCACTGGCCAAGGGCGCCCGCATGCGCGGCGCCCGGATCTTCGAACGCACCCGGGTAGTCGCGATTCACACCGAACGCGGCCGGGTCCGCTCGGTGGAGACCGACCGAGGCACGATCGAGACCGACTACGTCGTCAACTGTGCGGGGCAGTGGGCCAAGGCGGTGGGCTTGCTCGCTGGAGTCAACGTGCCGCTGCACTCGGCCGAGCACTTCTACGTCGTGACCGAACCCTTCCAGGGCGTGCATCCTGATCTGCCGGTGCTGCGGGACCCGGACGGCTACACCTACTTCAAGGAGGAGGTCGGCGGCTTGGTCGTCGGCGGCTTCGAGCCGGAGGCCAAGCCCTGGGTCGCGCCCGACCAGCTCCCCTACCCCTTCGAGTTCGCCTTGCTCGAGGAGGACTGGGACCACTTTGCGGTGTTGATGGACAGTGCACTGCACCGGATCCCGGTGTTGAACGAGACCGGGATCCGCAAGTTCTACAACGGCCCGGAGAGCTTCACCCCCGACAACCAGTTCATCCTCGGCGAGGCACCCGAGGTGGCCAACTTCTTCGTCGGCGCGGGCTTCAACTCGGTGGGGATCGCTTCGGCGGGCGGGGCCGGGCGGGCGCTTGGCGGAGTGGATCCTCAATGCCGGTCCGACTTCCGACATGACCGCCGTCGATATCCGCCGCTTCGCCGGCTTCAACGGCAACGTGCATTGGCTGCACGACCGGGTCAGCGAGATCCTCGGGTTGCACTACAACGTGCCGTGGCCCAACCGGGAGATGACCACCGCGCGGCCCTTCCGGCGTTCACCGGTGCACCATCTGCATGTCCAGGCCAACGCCAACTTCGGCTCCCGGATGGGCTGGGAGCGACCCAACGTGTTCGCCCCGGCCGGAGTGGAGCCGGTTCTGGACTACACCTGGGACAAGCCGAACTGGCTGCCGTGGAGTGCCGCCGAGCAGAGCAGCACCCGCACCGGCGTCACGATCTTCGACGAGACCTCGTTCTCCAAGTACGTCGTCAAGGGACCGGATGCGGAAGCGGCCTTGCAGTGGCTGTGCACCGCGGATGTGGCGGTGCCGGTAGGTCGTGCCGTCTATACGGGCATGCTCAATGCACGCGGCACCTATGAAGCCGACGTAACCGTGACTCGGGTGGCCCATGACGAGTACCTCATCGTCTCCAGTGCCGCCACCACCGAGCGCGACAAGGACCACATCCGCAAGCACGTTCCCGAGGGGCTGGCGGCCACGCTCTTCGACGTGACCTCGGCCTACGCGGTGTTCGGCGTGATGGGCCCCCGGTCGCGCGAGTTGCTCGGCACGCTGTCGCGCTCGGATCTGTCCAGCGAGGGGTTCGCCTTCGGCGACAGTCGCGAGATCGACCTCGGGTACGCCACGGTGCGCGCGACTCGGATCACCTATGTGGGCGAGCTCGGTTGGGAGCTGTATGTCCCCACGGAGTTCGCGGTCGGGGTGTATGAGGATCTACTGCGTGTGGGCGAGCAGTTCGGCGTACGTCGGGGTGGCTACTACGCGATCGAGTCGATGCGGCTGGAGAAGGCCTATCGTGCCTTCGGCCGTGAGCTGACACCCGACTACTCCCCGCTCGAGGCGGGATTGATGTTCACCTGCAAGCTCGACAGCGACATCGATTTCCTGGGCAAGCAGGCACTGGCAGCGGCGAAGGAAGCCGGGCCCCGCCGACGACTCGTCTCGTGGGTCTGCGCGGAGCCGGACACGATGCTGTGGGGTGGTGAGCTGCTGCTCCGTGACGGCGCCGCCGCCGGGCAGGTGAGCTCCGCTGCATGGGGGGAGACAACCGGGGGAGCGGTGGGTCTGGGTTACCTCTGGACCGCGGACGGCTCGCCGGTTCAGACCGATTGGATCAAGTCCGGGTCCTACCAAGCCAATGTCGGCGGCCGATTGGTGCCCGTGGCCGTGTCGCTGCGGGCACCCTATGACCCGACCGGGGCGCGAGTGCGCGGCTGACCCGGGTCGCTTGAGGTCCCGACTGCCCGGAGGCGGATCAGATCTGCGTCAAGGCGTGCGCAGTCGAATCGACCGACCCGGCGCACGGCTCCGCGATCTCCTGGGGATGCAGCAACTGGGCGGCGCAGTCGTTGAGCATCCGCACCAGCTCGCGGACGAAGCTGTCAGGTTTGGGAAGCGCGAGGGGCGCACCGAGTCCGTCGATCATCCCCTGGAGTGCTCGGGCGGCGTCCCACGTCGACATCACCGGCCGGAACCGCCCCTGCATCGTCCCGCGGACGATGACTTCGTGGACGGCGCTGAGCCAGAGGAGCTCGAGCTCGTCGTAATCGGCGGCGAGTTCGGGGTCGTAGCAAGCGGCGTGTTGGTACTGGATCCAGAGCCGCCACTCGGCCTCGCGCTGTGCGGGCTCGCCGGCGATCGTGCGCTCGATCATGGCAAGCACCCAAGCCCAGGGGTCGGTGAGGTGGGCCAGGCTCTGCACATGCTCGTCCAGCTCGAGGCGGACCTTGCGACACAACGCCGCCCGGCGCAGCCGGTCGAGGGTGAGGAACCGGTGCTGCAGGCTGGGCACCGGCACTCCGCTCTCCTCCGAGACGTCGGAATAACGCAGACCCGAGTAGCCGCGCTTCAAGATCGCGCGCGCCGCTGCCTCCAACATGGCGGCTTCGTCATGCACAATCGGACGGCCTCCTCTGGCTCGATTCCGTCCCGGGTCGACAGTCATGGGGAAAGCCTAAAGCTCGGTGGGTGACAATTCGCTGAGCTCCCGTTCGAGCGTTTCAGGAGGTTCGGAGTGTTGTCCCGTCGAGGTTTCGTGACCGGAGTCGCGGCCGTCGGTGGCGCAGTCGCCGGTGTGTCCACGCTTGCCGGGTGCGTCGCTGACGAGTCGTCGAGTGCCCAGCGACGAGCCGCTGCACCGGGCGGCGGCTCGCCGCGGGTACTGGTGATCGGGGCCGGCGTGGCCGGGCTCGCGGCAGCTCGGGCGCTGGCGGACGAGGGCATCTCGGTGGAGCTCCTCGAGGCACGCGATCGGATCGGCGGACGGGTCTTTACCAGCGATGCCTGGACGGGGCTGCCCATCGATCTGGGTGCCTCCTGGATCCATGGGCCCAAGGGCAACCCGGTCACCGCCCTCGCGCGTGCGGTGGACGCGTCGATGGTGAGTACCGACTACGACTCCTATGCCGAGTACGTCGCCCCGAGCCTGGCGCGGGAAGGGGTCGAGGAGTCCGACTACTCGCGCTGGAAGAAGGTGGTGGAGGGCGCCGTGGAGGCGGTGCCTTCTGGAGGGCGGGACTGGTCGGTCGCCGAGGCGGTTGCCGAAGCGGTGGATCTGTCCGGCCTCACGGCGGCCGAGCGTGCCGACTTGGGCTTCTATCTCGAGGGCGCCTTCGGCAGCGAGTGGGGCCTCAGCCCGGAGAAGGTGTCCGCGCGGACCTCGGAGGAGGGCAAGTACTTCAAGGGCCTGGACGTGCTCTTTCCCGAGGGTTACAGCCGCGTGATCGACCCCTTGGGGGCCGACCTCCCGGTGAGTTTCGGGCAGCGCGTGACCGGCGTGCGCGCGACGGTGGGTGGCGTCGAGGTCGAGCTCGGCGACGAGGTACGCACCGCCGAAGCCGTGATCCTCACCGTCCCCGTCGGTGTGCTCAAGGCCGGGTCGATCCGGATCGACGGTCTCGACGACGCGGCGAAAGAGGCGATCGCGACCATCGAAATGGGAGTGCTGAGCAAGTCATTCTTCAGATTCGACGACATCTACTGGGATGAGGACGTCGATTGGCACGCATACCTCGGGCCGTCGGGGAGTCGCTGGTCCCAGTGGCTGAGTCTGGCCAAGTTGGGCGCGCCGGTCCTCCTCGGGTTCAATTCCGACGACTACGCCCGCTCGATAGAGGCCTCGCCCCCCGACCAGGTGATCGACGAGGCGATGCCGGCATTGCGGGACATGTTCGGCGCCAAGCTGCCCCGTCCGGACGCCGTGCAGACGAGTGCCTGGTCGAAGGACCCGCTAGCCCTGGGCAGCTACTCGGCGAACAGTGTCGGCGTGACTCGCAAGCTCCGAAAGGCCCTGGCTCGGCCGATCGACGAAGCGATCTTCTTCGCCGGTGAAGCCACCGAGCCCGACTATCACTCGACGGTCCATGGTGCCTTGATCTCGGGTCGACGTGCGGCTGACGAGGTCATCAACACGCTGGGCTGAGTGGGCGTGACCCAACTCATCATCGAGGCCGTCACCATCGACGCTGTCGTGATACTGCTGAACCCGAGGGTCCTCCGCTGTCCCTGTGGGGCGGCGCGGTTCCCAACAGCCGTGCGGCCTGACAGGGTGGCCCGGTGAGTACGCCGCAGGGCGGCACGCCGTACGGCTTGCCCCTGGAACCCCTGTCTCCCGAAGCGCTGGATGCGATCCATGACCAGGCGATCCGGATCCTGGCCGAGATCGGCACCGAGGTGCATGACGACGCGATGCTGCTCCGGCTCCGCGCGGCTGGGCAGAGAGTGGAGGGGACCCGGGTCCACTGGGATCCCGACTGGGTTCTCGAGCAGGTTGCCCTAGCTCCGGCTCGCTTCACGCTGACCGGCCGGAACCCTGGGCGCGAGGTCGAGATCGGGGGAGGCAGCCTGGCCCATTGCCCGGTTGGCGGACCGCCGTTCGCCCACGACGAGACCCGTGGACGCCGAGACGGCAGCCTGGCCGATCACGTGGAACTGGTGAAGCTGGCGCACTCCGCTGGATCGCTGAAGATCCTGCAGAGCGGGACGGTGGAGGCTCAAGACCTCGATGCATCCAGTCGGCACCTGGCGATGGACTACTCGATCCTCCGATGGAGCGACAAGCCTTTCATCGTCTACGGCTCGAGCGGGGAAAAGGCCCGTGACGGGTTCGAGTTGGCGGCACTCGCCGTTGGGGGAGTCGAGGCGCTGCGAGATCGGCCGATGACGCTCGGGATCGTCAATCCCAACTCTCCACTGGTCTGGGACGGGCTGATGGTCAGCCAGTTGGTCGCGTGCGCCGACTACGGCCAGCCCGTGGCCATCACGCCGTTCCTGTTGGCAGGGGCGTCGGCACCCGTCACGCTGGCCGCTGGCCTCTCGATCCTGGTCGCCGAGGTGTTGAGCGGGGTGGCGATGGCACAGCTGGTTCGCCCGGGCACGCCTTGCCTACTCGGGTGCTTCTTCACCGGCGTCGATATGCGTTCGGGAGGCCCGTCCTTGGGGCTCCCGGAGTCTGTGCTCACTACCTTTGCGGGCGCTCAGCTGGCCCGGCGCTACGGACTTCCGCTGCGCGGAGGCGGCGGTCTCTGCTCGGGGATCCCGCTCGATGCCCAGGCTGCCACCGAGTCGGCGATGTCGTTGTGGGCCACCTACCTCGCCGGTTGTGACCTCGTGGTGCATGCGGCGGGCTGGTTGGAGGGGGGACTGGTGGCCTCCTACGAGAAGTTCATGCTGGATCTGGAGGTGATCCGGATGTTCGATCGGCTCCGTGAGTCGATCACCGTGGACCCGGACACGCTGGCGTTCGAGGCGATCGCCGACCTCGGCCCGGGTGGCTTGTTCCTGGCTCACGATCACACCCTGGCCCGGTTCCGCAGCGACGTCTTCATGAGCCCGATGTTCCGCTCTACGGCGCACCCCACCTGGATGAAAGCCGGAGCGCCGCGCCTGCCGGAGATCGCCGGTACCGCGTGGAGACAGCAACTGGACTGCTATCAAGATCCGGGTCTCGATGCCGACGTGGACGCGGCTATGCGTGACTACGTCGAGCGCCGCGCCCGCGAGTGCGAACGATGACTGGGGCGCGTGACTCGGGGGGTCGAGCGTTGCTTCTCGACCTCGATCGCACCCTGGTCGATCTGCAGTCCTTCACCGATTACGACGCGGCTTGGGCGCAGGTGCGCGACCTGCTCGAAGGGGCCGAACTTCCGTCCGCTCCGCAGACCGGATGGCCGTCGGGGACGCGCGCCTGCATGGCGGCGATCAGTGGCATCGCCGACGTGGAGTTGTGGCATCGGGTCTCCTCGGCGATCGAGGCCCACGAGCGCGCGGCGATTGCGGAATCTCGGCCAATGCCCGATCTGGCCGAGTTCTGGAAGGCGACCGCCGAACTGCCCCGCGGCGTGGTGACGCTGCTTCCGGAGTCGGTCGCCCGCGAGGTGTTGACCAGGCACGGGCTGCTCGCCGAAGGGGCGCAGGGACGGGAGGTGGTCGTTGTCGGCCGCGACCCGTTGATCCGTCCCAAACCATCCGGTGACGGGTTGCGGTCGGCTCTCGGGCGGCTCGCAGGATCCGCAGGGTCGGTGTCGGCGCTGATGGTGGGGGACAGCACCTGGGACGCCCTCGCCGCGCGCGACGCCGGCTGCGACTTCGTCGGCGTCCACGCCCCACCGGGTGAGTTCGACTCCGTCGATCCGCGGCCGACCGCGGTGGCCGGACTGCGCGACGTACTCCGCGTGCTCAGCTGACCGGGGTCGGCCCGCCTCGCGGCGATGAGCCGGCCGTGGTGTTCAATCGCCTGCACAGTGACTCAACCGTTTCGGGAGCTTTCAGTGGGTCAATCGCCAAACACCAGGCAGGGAGCCGTCAGCCGGCCCCGGGTGGAGATCCTGGCTACACCAGACGAGGTCGCGCGGCGCGCACAAGAAGTGGTGCACACCACGCTCATTCATCTTCGTCGCGCGGAGCGTCAACCGGTGCTCGGCCTAGCCGGCGGAGCGACCATGGAGTTGCTCTATGCGCGGTTGGCTGCCGACGTACGTGTGGAGGCGCTGCCGGTCAGCGACCTGACTTTCGTCGCCCTCGATGAGTACGTCGGCGTGCTTGATGCCGACCGGAGTTCCCGCCGAGCCGAGCTGTCCCGACGGGTGCTCGAGCCGTGGGGGATCGAGGAGGACCGCCTCCACTTGCCGCCTGCTGACGAAACCACCGCAGCGCGGCTGGAAGGTTTCGATGCCGCCATCACCGGTCTGGGCGGGGTTGATCTCCAATTGCTCGGCTTGGGCGAGAACGGGCACATCGGCTTCAACGAGCCGGGCACCCCATGGGACACCACGACCCACCTCGTGGAGCTGAGCGAGAGCACTCGGATGGCGATGGGGTCCTCGTCGGGAGGGGTGGTCCCGGAGCGGGCCGTCACCCATGGCATCGCCACGATCCTTCAGGCGCGCCGCCTCATGCTCCTTGCCACTGGCGAACGCAAGGCGGCGGCCGTCGAGGCGGCGCTCGGGGCGCCTAGCCCACTGTGCCCGGCATCGGCGCTGCAATCCCACCCGGAAGTGCTCATCCTCATCGACGAAGCAGCGGCCAGCCGGCTGCCCGCTGACAGCCGGTGATCGGAAGCACGTCGGCCAGTACAGCGCCGTTCAGCCGGCCGGCCTCGTGAGTCGGCTCGCGAGAGCGTCCAAGATCAACTCCAGACCGTGCTCGAACTCGGCACCGGCGTAGGTGTAGTCCTGGGCCATCACGTAACCCACCATCATCTCGACCAGATGCGGGTAGTCGGCCGGGTCGAGGGCCATTTCGGCAGCCATCTCGGTGGCATCCGTGGCGTCTTGGATGGGCAGGCTGAGTTCGGTGAGCACGAATCCGAACACGTAGGCATCCAGAACGCTGAACGCGTGCGCGGCCTGGGCGACCGTGAAGCCATTGCCACGCAGGCAGGCGAGGACCGACTCGTGATGTCCGAGCACTTCGGGCCCGGGTCGGCGACGCGACTCGATCAGGCCCAAGCCCCACGGATGGGCCAACAAGACCGTGCGGGCGACCTGCGCGCGCAGCGCCATCTCGGTGCGCCACGGTTGGTCGCTGTCTGGCCGATAGAGCTTGGCGTATAGCCATTCGACCAGGGCGTCGATCAAAGCTTCCTTGCTCGAGACATGGTGATACAGCGACATCGCTTCCACGCCGAGTGCCTTACCGACGTGGCGCATGCTGACCGCGGTCAAGCCGCCGGAGTCGGCGACTTCGGCCGCGGCCTCGACGATGCGGGCCGGGCTGAGGGGTGGTCGGGCTGGCATCGCTCCTCCGGGGCTTGCGGACTTACATCCGTAAGGTTAGCATCTTCTTACACCCGTAAGGTTAGGAGTTGGGAATGAGAGCCGCGGTCTATCGCGAGTACGGCGCACCCTCGGTGGTGTCGGTCCAAGAGCTGGACCGACCGGTTCCGCGGGCCGACGAGGTCTTGGTTCGGGTCCGCGCCACCACCGTCAACAGCGGCGACGCGCGGCTGCGCAGCTCGAGGTTCCCGCGCGGCTTCGGGCTGCCCGCGAAGCTCATCTTCGGCTTCCGCCGGCCGCGCCGGCCCGTCCTTGGCGGCGTGTTCTCCGGCGTGATCGAGGAGATCGGTGGCGGGGCCTCCGGGTTCTCCGTCGGTGACGAGGTGGCCGGGATGAACGGCGCCGCGATGGGCTGCCACGCGGAATACGTCGTGGTCAAGGCCAAGCGCGTGGCCCGCAAGCCGGCCGCGGTCGGTCATCGCGAGGCAGCAGCTGCGCTCTTCGGGGGCACGACCGCGCTGACCTTCGTCCGCGATCAAGCCAACGTGTCCGAGCGCTCGCGGGTCCTGGTCAACGGCGCCGCCGGCTCGGTCGGCACCGCGGCGGTCCAATTGGCTCGTCACTTGGGCGGCGAGGTAACCGGTGTCTGTGGACCGGCGAACGCTGATCGCGTGCGGTCCGCCGGCGCTGCCCGAATCATCGACTACACCCGGACGCCGCTGAGCTCGGTCGACGACTCCTTCGACCTCGTGGTCGACACGGTCGGAAACCTCGGCGTCGACGGCGGTCGCCGCTTGCTGGCGCCCGGCGGACGCCTGGCCCTGGTAGCAGCTGATCTTTCCAACACCCTTCGTGCTCGCGGCGACGCCGTTGCCGGGGTCGCAAAGGAGAGCGCGGCCAACTTCGCCGACGTCCTCGCCCTGGTGGAGTCGGGTGCCCTCACGCCGGTCATCTCAGACGTGCTCCCTCTCGACCGGATCCGGGAAGCCCATGCAGTGGTCGACTCGGGTCACAAGGTGGGCAACATCGTCATCGAGCCTTAGTCAGGCATGCCCGTCGCCCTCTCGTGCCAACAATTCACCGAAAAGCCGCCATTGGTCCCTACCGCCGATCCTCCGCGGCGAGGTAGATCGAAAGGAGATGCACGTGGGAAGGGGTCTCGCGTGCCGTGAATGGGGAGGCTGAAACGCATGACGGCGTACCGGGTGGTCATTTTCGAGGCCGAGGGCGGGACCGACAAGTGGCTGGACGGCCATCGCAAGGACACGATGCCCATCGCTGAGGCATTGGCGGCCAAGGGCGTGGAAGTCGAGGTTCTCTATTTCCGCCCCGAATGGATCAACGACCTCTACCAACATCTCTACGGTCGCGTCGACGCCTACATCTCGCGCGTGAATCCAGGGACGCTGCCCGGCGGCGAGTCGGAGTACTTCTCCTTCCTCCGCGACCTCTCCGATCACGGAGTCGTGGGTTTGGCCCATCCCGATGTCATGTTGACCCTGGGTGCGAAGGACACCTTGTCGAAGCTCAACGACACCGGCTTGGTGCCGAGTGACACCGTCACCTACTACGACTTCGAGAGTCTCTACACCCAGTTCCCGCGCACCCTGGCCACCGGGGAGCGGGTGCTGAAGCAGAACCGCGGCTCGACGGGCGAGGGCATCTGGCATGTCGAAGTCGCCGACTCACGCACGTTCCCGGCCGATCAGCCGCTGCCGCTCGACACCCAGATCAAGTGCACCGAGGCGGTCGACAACCATGTCGAGTATCGGCAACTGGGGGAGTTCATGGCCTCCTGTGTCCAGTACGTCATCGGCGAATCCGGTCTCCTCGTCGACATGAAGTTCATGCCCCGGATCGTCGAGGGAGAGGTGCGCATTCTGATGGTCGGGATGACGCCGGTCTTCGTGGTGCACAAGAAGCCGGCCGAGACCGAGGGAGCCTTCTCGGCGACGCTGTTCAGCGGCGCTCGATACACCTACGACAGCCCGGAGAAGTGGGCACCCTTGGTGGACCACTTCATCGCAGAGTTCCCCAAGGTCACCGAGCGGCTCGGCAACCTCGACACGCCGCTGATCTGGACCGCGGACTTCATGCTCGATACGGCGCCCGACGGCAGCGACACCTATGTCCTCGGTGAGTTCAATTGCTCCTGCGTTGGCTTCACCTCGCACGTGGACCAGGGGATTCAGGACGTCATCGCCGCAGAGGTGCTCGAGCGGCTCAAGGCCAACGGCGCCCCGGTTGCGGTGGTCGGAGCGGCGAACCCCGCGCTTGCGGAGGCGATTCGTTCCTGAGCTCACTCGCCAGCGAACGGGAACCGGCACCTGGCGTCACCCGGTGGCGCTGATCTGCCGCCGTACGGGCTGACCACTGCTTGGATAGCAGGATGCTGCGCGTCGTCCTCGCTCCGGCCTCCCCATGACCCGCCTGGCGGCGAGCGAGGAGGCGACAGAAGGGGCTTCGGCCGCGGTCGGTTGGATCGTGCTGGCTCAACTGCTCGGGACGTCCTTGTGGTTCAGCGCGAACAGCGCTGCTCAGGACCTGCAGCGCTCGTGGAGCTTGACCGCCCAGGGGCTCGGCTGGCTCACCATAGCCGTACAAGGCGGGTTCGTCGTCGGCACCTTGATGATCGCGCTCACCGGCCTCGCAGATCGTTTCCGGGCCTCTCGTGTCTTCGCTGTTGCCACCGGAATCGGCGCAGCGGCGAACCTCGGGTTCGCCCTGCTCGCCGGCGACCTCGCCCAAGGCGTGGCCTGGCGGTTCGTGACCGGGCTGGCCCTGGCCGGGATCTATCCCCTCGGCATGAAGCTGGTGGTCGGCTGGTCACCGGATCGGGCCGGTGAGGTGCTCGGTTGGCTGGTCGGCATGCTCACCTTGGGCACCGCCCTGCCGCATCTCGTGCGCGCCGTTGGTGCTGGCTGGCAGTGGCATGTGGTGGTGGCGACCTCGTCGGTGCTGGCCTTGCTCGCCGGGGGGCTGGTCTGGCTGGTGGGAGAGGGGCCCCATCTGCCCACGCGTGGAGTCGCCCGGCTCAACTTCGGGGCGCTCGTGCCGGCGCTGCGAGTGCCTGACTACCGCGCTGCGGCACTGGGCTACTTCGGCCACATGTGGGAGCTCTACGCGTTCTGGACCGTCGTCCCCACCTTGATGCTCGCCTCGGGTGTTGCGATGGGAAAGGCGTCGGCTGGCTCATTCGCGGTGATCGGAGTCGGCGCGCTCGGGTGCATTCTCGGCGGACGGCTCAGTCGACGGGTCGGCAGTGCATGGGTGGCCGTGGGTGCCCTGGCGACCTCGGCGGCCTGCTGTCTGGTCTTCCCATTGATCGTCGACTTCCCTACCGCGAGCGTGATCTTGATGTTGGTGTGGGGGGTGGCCGTGGTTGCCGACTCTCCCCAATTCTCCGCGCTCTCCGCCCGTGCTTGCCCTCCCGCCCTGGTGGGGAGTGCTCTCGCGATCCAGAACAGCATCGGGTTCGCCATCACGATGGTGGCTATCGGTGTGGTCTCGGCCGTCATCGACCACCTCGGCGCGACAGTCGCCTGGGTGCTGCTGCCCGGGCCACTCCTGGGGCTCGCTGCGATGAGGCGGCTGCTAGCACGTTAAGCCTCGCGCCCGGAGTGCATTTTCGGGTGGCGCCGTGCCAAGCTGACCGTTATGTGGGGACTCGTGGGCTCGGCCACGGGGGATTCGCAGGCGCCCGGACACGGGGAACGGATCCCTCCGGCTCGATGGCTTCTTGCCCGTCGGTTGTGGGCGGGGGAGCGTCCATGACCGAACTCTCTCCCCGGTTGCGCGCCTACCGCGACCTCGTGTGGACACCGGCCGGAGCCGACGTGCGCCTGGGAACCTCGCGAGACACAGCGGACGCCGATGAGGCTTATCTGGTGTTGCCGCATCCCGCGAAACCGCGCTTGCTCGTCGCCGATGTTGACCCCAAGCTGATCCGGCAGATGCTGCTGAGCTACCGCGGTCTTCGGGGACGGCTGACCTCCTTGCAACTGCACTGCTTGGGAGTGGTTTCGGCAAGTTCGCCAATCTCGCGCCGGCTCCCCAGACTGCTGGTGCACCACGGCCCCGGTCTCACAACGGTGGGCGGCCAGGACTCCGGACGTGGGCTGCTCGGCGACGTCAGGGCAGCCCTCGCCGACGAATCTCGCCCGCCGTCGGGAACCCTGATCACCTTGCGCGACCAGAGTGTCGTGACGAAGCCGACGCTCTCCTTCTTCGGTGCCGACGGTCGCCCGCTCGGCTACGCCAAGGCAGGCGTGAGCGCGGGCACGGACACGATGGTTCGCAACGAGACCCGAGCACTCAGCGAGGTGCAGTCATGGCTTCAACAGCCCGGGCAAACCGATGCCGTCCCCCCCAGCGACCTCTTCGACACTCCCAAGCCCCTGCGCTCCTTCTCCTGGCTGGGTCATCCGGTGTTGGTCACCGAACCCATGCCGTTGAGCATCCGACGGGAGCGGCGCGCGCCCCACGAGATGGTGGATGTGCTGAACGCCCTGGCGGCCTCGGGGGACCGGGGCAGTGTGCCGTGGGAGCTCACCGACGTCGGCAGCGCCATGCCGGCGCTGCTTGTGGCCGCCCGTGCTGTCGATCCAGAGGCGGCGCTCCGGCTCGGTGGGATCTGGAACCGGTTGCGCGAGCATGGCCGCCTGGTGGCCATCGGACGTTCGCACGGCGACTGGGTCAACTGGAACGTTGGCCGAGCCGAGGGGCGCACCATCGCCTGGGATTGGGAGTCGTCACGGCGGCGCGTTCCCCTGGGTTTCGATGCCCTGCACTGGCACTTCCAAGTGGCGATGGCTGCTCGCGGCCCGGAAGCCGCGGTTGCGGCCACCCAGGCGCAAGTGACGAGGCTCGCGCCGTACGGCGTGGAGCCGCGCGACTCTAGGGCGGTGGTGACCGGCTACCTGGTCGAGCGGTTGGCCCAACAGGTCGTCAAGCTCGGCACTGTCGACGAGGCGCTCGCCCGGTCCATCGACAGCGTGCGGCCCTGAACGGTGCCGAACCGCCTTCAGTGCAGTTGTCGGTAGTTCCGCCCGCGCGCGGGGACGCCCAGCACGATCAAGCCGTGCACCCGGGTCCCGAGAAGTTCGATCGATTCCCGCGCTGCCGCGATCTCGGGAGTTCGAGTGACGCCGTGCCGAGCGACGAGAACCACCACATCCGCCTCGGCGATCGCCTCTCGTGTGGGCCGCGAGCGCGATGCATCGCTGGCCGCCACCAAGATCACGTCGATCCGACCACCCAATTGACGCGCAGCCTCGTGCAGCCGCGACGAGCCCACGCCCATCGGCAGCGCCTCATGATCTAGCGACCACCACCGACCGGGTCGCTCTTCGGTCATGGCGGTCAGTGCCAGCCTGCCGGTGACCTCGGCGGGACGCTCTCCACCCATCCGCACGGTCAACACCCGCAGACCCCGATCCGTCAGCGCCTCGGCAATGCCGCGGACCGTGTCGGAGGTCCGGTCTGAGCCCGTGGCTCCCGCGATCACCGCGATCGAAGATCGGCCCTCGCGAGGCTCGAGGTGGGCCATCAGGGTCGCTGCGGCCAGCCCGAGTTCGGAGTAGGTGCTGGTGTTGGATACCCGCGCCCAGATGGGGCTGTCGGGCAAGGCTTCGCTGATGGTCCGTCGTCCGCGCAATCGATCGTCGCGTGAAGCGACCCACAAGGCCCCGATCAGTCCGATGACGGTTCCCAGGACACCGCCGAAGGCACCCATCCGGATGACGCTCGGGCGCTGGCTCTCGGGGATCCGGGCTGGACCGGTCCGCTCCGCCACGGGCTGGGTATCGGCGCTGTCGAGCGAGGAGCGGAAATCGAGGTACGCCGTGGCGTAGGCCTCCGCGAGCGTCGTGGCGCCTTCTTCGGAGGTGTCAGTGGCAGTCAGGATCAAGACGTTGGAGTTCTCCGGCACTTCCGCGGAGAGCCGGTCCGGCAAGGTCTGGGCGTCGACACCCGTCGCCTCGACGACCTTGACCAGCACCTCCTGGTCGGAGGCGAGCTCTCGTTCGGTGCCCATCGCGGTCGTGGACAAGCTGTCGACGAATCGCTGCTCGACCGATGCCGGCCGGAACACGATCGATGCTTTGGCAACTACTTCGGGCGAAGCACGGTAGCCATAACCGGCACCGGCGACAGCTCCTGCGATCGCAGCCAGGACGACCAGCCACCACAGCCGAGAGGCTCCCTCGAGCCGTGTCCATAGTCCAGTGAGTTCAGACTCCATGACGTTTCGCGTTCCCTCCACGGGTGGCTGCGACGAGCCCCCCGAAAAAATCGTCTCCCGGGACGAAAAGCCCCCCCGAGCGAAGGTACACTCCGAAAACGGTTCAGTCGCGGCCCTGGGGAAAGCCGCAATCTCGGAGCTGGCCGTGGGGGATACGGGGTTTTGTGATGCGTGGGATCGGTTTGAGTCTGATCTTCGCCGTGATCGTGCTGCCCCTGCAATGGATCACCGTGGCCGAAACGCCCCTAGGCACCTTCCGTGCCCACCAGATCGGTCTAGCCGTCCTGATCCTTTCGGTGCTCCTGCTCGTGCGCCCGTCCCGGTTCGTTCGTGGGCTTGCCTCGGTGTGGTGGTTGGTGGGTTGTTATGTCGCCGGGCTCGCCTTGCTACTCGCCGCCACCTTGCTGCGTGGGGAGCCGGTCAATGTCCCGGTTCAACAGGCCTTTTACCTAGTGGGCACGTGTTCCGCGGTCGTCGCGATGGGATTACTGATCCGGTACGACCAGGTCTACCGACTCCGCTGGTGCGGCGTGTTCAGTGTGCTGATCTTGCTGGCAGCCCTCGGCTTCGGTTTGTGGACCAACCAGGTCCACGTGCTCAAGGTGCTGGGTCGCGCCATCTCGTCGGGATCCTCCGAGATCCTCGGCTACGAGCTCTATCGACCAGCTTTCGCGGGGTTCGGAGTCTCCCTGGCCGATGCCGGCAGCCAACTTCGCCACGAGGTGTTCGCAGGTGTGCTGGTGGGGCTGGCTATCGGTTCCTTCGCCTTGGCGTACCAGCCAGACCGGTCCAGTCGTCTAGTCCGCCGTCTGCACCTGGTCAGCCTCGCCGTCGGGGTTCTCCTCATGGCGGGCTCGCTGAGCCGTGCGGTCACCGCGGCCGCGCTGGTCTGGCCGGCGTACATCATCGTGCGTTCGCTGATCCGGGCGCGTCTCGACATCGGCTCCTTGGCGGTCGCCGTCGCGGGCTCGGCACTCGTCAGCGTGATCGCCCTCACCGGTGTGGCCCAGGTGCTGATCGATCGCCTTCGTGACCCCGTATCCGGACGGGCTCGCTCCCAACTCCTTGAAGGTGCCTTCAACCGGTTGGACAACGCCTTCTTCTGGGGTGGCATGTACGACGACCGGATCTCCTCGCACAACTTCGTGATCGACGCCTGGCTACGCGGAGGCGTGGTCGTTGCCGGGCTGATGGCGGCGATCATGGTGGGCATCTGGCTGACCCTGGGCCGACTCTTCCTGGCGAGCGGTCGGTTGCCGCACTGGAGTGCGCCGGTCAGCTTTCTGCTGGCCCTCCCCAGTGTGCGGATGTTGACCATCGGCGCCGGTCTGATGACTCCTCCCGAGTGGATAGGGATGGGTCTAGGGGTGTTCCTTACCGGTGTCGCCCTGGCCAACCGCGAACGCATCGGTGCACCCGACGAAACGCTGCCGACCCCCGTTCCCCGCCGGACTTCTCCGGCCGAGGCACACACGAGTGCACCGGCCCTGGCGCCCGCGCCGCCCGTGCCGGCCATCCCATCGGGGTCTTCGGTGCCATCGATCACGCCGGGAGAGCGCCGATGAACCGAGGATCGGGGGTGCGCCTGTCCACCGCGATGGCGTGGTTCGCGGCTTCGTATCTGGCTGCGCTGGTCGGCTACCTCGCTGTTCAGGCGGTCGCCGGCCGGATGTTGGGCGAGGCTGGATTCGGTCACTTCACCCTGGTGATGACCACCGTGGCCATCCTCGGTCAGATCGGCCTGGTGGGGGCCCACCGCGTCGGGTTGCGCGAGCTACCTTCTCTGCGCCGGCAAGTCGAAGAGGGTGAGGACCGGAGCCGGGAACTTGGGGAGATCGGACGAGGCTCGCGTGCCGTTCTGCTCACCACACTGCCTGTGGTGGCTACCCTCGCCGGCCTGGTGACCTGGCTGAGCCCAGTGGGTGACCACCGATTGGTCTTCGCGGTCGCCGTTGTGCTCCTTGTCTGGAGTGCCGGAGCGGTACTGCTGTTCGCCCACTTGGCGCGGGGGATGGGTCGGGTCGCCGTGTCCGGACTTCTCGAGGGACGATCCGGGGGAGCGGTCGCCGCGGTCTCTCAGGTGTCGGCACTGGGCGTGGCCTGGACATTGTTTCCCGACGCCGGCCTGATGATCGCGGTCCCTGCGTGTGCCGTCGCCGGGGTGGTCCCGGTCGTTGTCGGCGCGGCGGCCACGCGGTCGGTGTTCGGCCAGGCCGGGCGGCTGAGCGGCCAGGTAGCGAACGCGATCGCGGCCGCGCGCCGCGGCTGGCGATTCGCGTCCAATCAAGTGGCCGCCCTGGTGAATGCCACGACCGAGCTGTGGCTGGCCTCGGTGTTCTTGGGGGCGGCGGCGACTTCCTTCTTCGGCGCGGCCACCCGACTCAGCTTCTTCCTGGCGATCCCGACCACGGTTGTGGCGGTGGTCATCTCGCCGGTCGTGGCGCGAGAGATCAACGCAGGCAACCTGCGCCGGCTCGAGCCGGTCGTGCGCGCTGCCGCGACGGTGGCCGCACTGGGATCACTGATCATCTTGGTGCCCATGCTGGTGGCGCCTACCTGGGTGATGACCACGATCCTCGGACCCGAGCTTGCTCCCGCCGCCGACCTCTTGCGCATCTTGGCTCTCGGAATGCTCATTCCGGTTTTCGCGGGACAGGCCGGAACGGTACTCACGATGTCTCATCACGAGGGCGCGATGGCGACCATGGCTTGGGCCACCGCCGGCTTGAGGGTGCTGACCGGATCGGTCGCTGTGGCTCTGTTCGGGGTGACTGGCCTGGCCGTCTCCGCGGCCGTGTCCACGGCAGCGCTTGGGGTCGGAAGTTGGCTGCTGGCGCGTCGTCGGGTGGGCATCTCGACGCATGCCTCTGCTCGGCCCCGGCTCAAGACGCTGCGTGAGGTGGCTGCGGTATGACGGGCAGCGGCATGACGGGCAGCGACATGGCGGGCAGCGGCATGAGGGGGTATCCAGAGCAGAGCCTTCGGGTGCTCCAGGTGCAGTCCGCCTCCCGCACGTCAGGGGGGGCCGATGCGGTGATGGACTTCGAGGCCGAGTTGCTCAGTAGCGCCGGCCACGTGGTCGAGCGTTATGTGCATCCTGCCGTCGCAGACGAACTGGCCGGGACCCGGGCTGCGCTCCGGACCGCGGCCGAGGTCGTCTGGAATCCGGCTGCCGCGGCCGAGGTCGCGCGCCGGAGTCGTGCCTTCTCCGCAGACATCGTGCACGTGCACTCGCCGTACCCACGGCTGAGCCCGGCGGTCTTCGCCGCGGCTGCCCGCTCGGGAGCAGCGACGGTCACCACCATGCACAACTACCGCCTCGCTTGTCCCGTGGCCACCCTCGCCTATCAGGACCGGCCTTGCGAGGCGTGTGTCGGCAGACGCGTCAAACTGCCCGCGGTGAAGCGGCGCTGCTACCACGCAAGCCGCGCGGCCACCGCAGCGATGGCGGGGTCGCTGACCCTGCATCGAGCAGCCGGCTCGTTCTCCCGACACCTGCACCGATCCCTCGTGTTCACCGAGTTCGCGCGGGAACTGTTCATCCGTGAAGGTCTGCCCGCGGATCGGATCGGCCTGCAGGCGAACGCGGTGCCCGATCCCGGCGAACCCCAGCACCGCAGTGGCCCGTTCGGGGGCGTCTTGTTCGTCGGCCGGCTCGTCCCCGAGAAGGGCATCGACACGCTGTTGAGTGCCTTCGAGGGCCTTCCCGGCGTCCCGCTGCATATTGCCGGTGACGGGCCGCTGCGCGGCCAGGTGGAAGCTGCTGCCGGTCGGCACGACTCGATCCGGTACCACGGCTGGTTGGGCGATGCGGGACTGGCTGCGTTGTTCGACCGGGCCGACCTGTTGGTGGTTCCCTCCACCTGGTACGAAGGTCAGCCGCTGGTCATGCTGCAGGCGATGGCGGCAGGGCTACCACTGCTTGTTTCCGGTCTGGACAACCTCGCGCAGACGGCGGGAGTGCCCGATGCTGGGCAGACCTTCCGGATGGGGGATACGGAGGATCTCCGGCGCCAGATCCGGGCTTCGGTCGCCGATCTCGAAGGGCTCAGAAGCCGTGGTCGCACGGCTCGTCGTCTGTATTCAGAGCGTCATACCCCAACGCGTGCGTTGGTGGACTTGGTCGGCAACTATCGCGCTGCTCGCACGACGGCCGACATCTCGGGAAGGAGTCGCGCGTGAGAGTGCTGCACGTCAGCGAAGTGGCGGGAGGAGGTGTCCTCCGGTTGCTGGAGGACTACACCCACGACCAGCGGCGTCGCGGCATGGAAGTGCACACCGCCTGGCCGGCAAGGCGGCTTGAGCTTGAAGGAGTCACTCACCACCGTTGGGCGGCCAACCGGAGGCGCCCCTGGGCGGCGCCGCGGTACGCGCGGCAACTGCGCGCGATCGTGGACGAGGTACGGCCGGACGTGGTGCACCTGCACTCCTTCTTCGCAGGCGTCTTCGGGCGCCTGCCGGGTGCGATCCCGGCAGGGGTGCCGGTCATCTATCAGCCGCATTCCTGGGCCTTCGACGCGGTGCCTGCGGTGCTGACCCCGGCAGTCGCCGGATTCGAACGATGGGCCGCCGGGCATACCGATCTCGTGCTCACCAACTGTGAGGACGAGATCGCGGAGGCTGGGCGATATCGCGTCCATCCGGACCGGGCTATGGCGCTTGGGGTCTCGGTGGACCTCACTCGGTTCACGCCGGTCGACGAGCGGGAGAAGCTCCGCCTTCGCGAGGTGCATGGTGTCCCTACTGACACCTCGATCTATCTGTGTCTGGGGCGGATCACCCGGCAGAAGGGCCAACAGATTCTGGTGCCGGCCTGGGACCAGGCGCCCGACCCGGACGGGCGGCTCTACCTGGTCGGTCCCGGAGATCCCGGCACGCTGGCCGGGCTGGCTCCTCGGACGTGGAACCGCTCCCTCTTCGCCGTCGGCGAAACCGACCACCCGGAGGACTGGTATCGGCTCGCCGACGTCCTCGTCGTCCCCTCGCTATACGAGGGCCAGTCGGTCACCATCTCGGAAGCGCTGGCGTGCGGACTGCCCGTCGTGTGCTGTGTGGTCAACGGTGCCAGGTTGGCGATCGGTGATGACGCGATGGCTGCGGGAGCCTTGGTGGAGCAGGGCGACACCTACGCACTGCTGAGCGAGGCCCGCCGGCGTGTTCGCGACCCTGGACTTCGTGCGGCCGAGGGTCAGCACGGTCGCACGCGCATGGAAAGCCAGGCGGACCCTGAGCAGATCCTGGGCAGATTGGCGAAGATCTATGCCGAGTTCCAAGACGCTGACGGGATCGGCGCCAGGCGCAAGCGATGAGCACACGTCCGAACTTCGCGGTGGTCGGCGCTGCCCGCGCTGGTACGACCGCACTTTGTGAGGCGATTCGCGCTCATCCGCACGGTTTCCTCAGCCATCCCAAAGAGCCCCACTTCCTGGCCTTGGGGGGTGCCCGACCGGCATTCACCGGACCGGGTGATGAGGCCGGGATCAATGCGATCAGCGTGACCGAGCAGGACCGCTACCTGGAGCTCTTCGGTGGCTCAGCGCGCGCGACCGCTCGGGGGGAGGGGTCGGTCTCCAGCCTCTACTACGCCGAGACGGCGGCACCGCGCCTGGCTGGGTTGGCGCCCGAAGCCAAGGTCGTGGTGTGCCTGCGCGATCCGGTCGACCGAGCATTCTCGAGTTGGCAGTATCTCCGCGCGCTTGGTCACGAGCCCGAGGACGACTTCGCCACCGCCCTGGGCCTGGAACCGGAGCGGATCGCGGCGGGATGGCATCACCTGTGGCATTACCGCGGGGTCAGTACTTACCTTCCTGGGGTGGCCGGCTTCCTGCGCCACTTCCCGCGCGAGCAGGTGTTAGTGCTGACCTACGACGAGTTACAGGCGAACCCGCACGGCACCCTGACCACCCTCTTCAACTTCCTCGGTTTGCAGCCGATCCAGGGGGATGGCCTGGCTCGCGTTAATTCCTCGGGAGAGGTGAGGTCGGCTTCGGTCCAGCGGGCGTTGTCCCGGTTGCGTGAGGTGCCGGTGATCCGAGGCGCCGTCAAGACGGTGCTGCCCTACGCCGTGAGAGAGCGGATCCGCCAGGCGAACCTGCGCACTACATCGGTCGATCCCCAGCTGCGACGCGTACTTTCCGCGGAGTTCGCGTCCGATCTGGCTGCCGTTGAAGAGTTGCTCGCCCAGCGGCTGCCAGCGTGGGGCCGTTGAGGCCGCCTACTCCGTAGGACCGCCCTCTAACGTGGTCGTGAGACCGATCACGCGAAGGGGAACCCAGATGACCGAATCGATCAGCACGCTGAGTCCCAGCGACATCCGAGCGGCCGGCCTGGCCGACTGGCGACGGATCCTCACCGGCTTGTCCGCGCGGTTCTTGACCTCCGACTTCGAAGCCGGGCTGGCCTTCGTGAATGGGATCGGCGCCGCCGCGCAGGAGGCCAACCATCACCCCGACGTGGTCCTCAAGTACGGCGAGGTGCGGGTGTTGTTGGTCAGCCACGACGCGGGCGGTGTGACCGCTCGCGATCTCGATCTGGCCCGGCGGATCAGTGAACTGGCCGCCGCGGCCGGCCTCCGATCTGTCCCGAATCGGCAGTCGGAGCTCGAGTTGTGCCTGGACAGCACTGCCGGCAGCATCGATTCAGCGCCCTTCTATGCGGCTCTCTTCGACGCCGAGGACCGACACGGCGACGTCGTCGATGCCAGTGGACAGGTGCCCAATCTGTGGTTCCAAGGCAGGAACGACGGCGGTCCCGAGTTGCCCGTCCAAGAGCCGGCCCAGCGGTGGCACCTCGATGTATGGGTCCCGGAGGACGAAGCCGAGGCGCGCGTGCGTGCCGTGCTCGCCGCCGGGGGCGTGCTGGTCAGCGACGCCGCGGCTCCGTCGTACTGGGTACTGGCGGACGCAGCAGGCAACCGCTCGTGCGTGTGCAGTTCCGCCAGCCGGTGAACGACCCTGATTGAGTAACCGGTTTGGTCGACCGGCGGTGGATCGAGTGATCTGGATCTCGCGCACGCGTCAGGGAGCGGGACGGCGATACCACGATGTGGGACGACGCTCGGCTGGAGTTGACGACAGCGAGCCGGGACGGGGACCGTGTATCCATGCGCCTCGAGATTCTCGTACGCACGCGACGCGTGAGCTGACCCAGCCGGACAGCACGCGCGTCTCCCCTCGCCACCCACACGGGTCGAGGGGTTTTTTGTTGGATCCCAGTCACCTGAGCCAAGTGAGGCAGAGCAGATGAGTGAGCAGGACGGCACGCTTACCGGTGCCCAGAGCCTGATCCGTTCCTTGGAGCACGCCGGTGCCGACAACATCTTCGGCATCCCGGGCGGCGCCATCCTTCCGGCGTACGACCCGCTCTTCGACTCCACCCGGATCCGGCACATCCTGGTACGCCATGAGCAGGGCGCCGGACACGCCGCGCAGGGGTACGCCGCGGCTACCGGCCGCGTGGGCGTCTGCATGGCGACCAGCGGCCCCGGCGCGACCAACCTGGTCACCCCGATCGCCGACGCCTACATGGACTCCGTCCCGATCGTCGCGGTGACCGGCCAGGTGCCTGCGTCCGCGATCGGCACGGATGCCTTCCAGGAAGCCGACATCCGCGGCATCACGATGCCGATCACCAAGCACAACTTCCTGGTCACCGATCCGCGCGACATCCCTCGCACGGTCGCCGAGGCCTTCCATATCGCTTCCACCGGCCGACCCGGCCCGGTGTTGGTCGATGTGGCCAAGTCCGCGCTGCAGGCCACCACCACCTTCGAGTGGCCCAGCGAGATCGTGCTCAACGGCTACCGCCCGATCACACGACCGCACGGCAAGCAGATCCGTGAGGCCGTCAAGCTGATTCTGGAAGCTCAGCGCCCGGTGCTCTACGTCGGCGGCGGCGTGATCCGCGCCGCGGCGTCGGCCGAGCTCGCCCAGCTCGCCGAACTGACCGGGATGCCGGTGGTGACCACGCTGATGGCCCGCGGCGCCTTCCCTGACAGCCACCCCCAGCACCTCGGCATGCCGGGCATGCACGGCACCGTGGCAGGCGTGGGCGCGCTCCAGCGCAGCGACTTGATCATCAGCCTCGGTGCCCGGTTCGACGACCGCGTCACCGGCAACCTCGACTCCTTCGCCCCGGGCGCCTTGGTGATCCACGCGGATATCGATCCCGCCGAGATCGGCAAGAACCGCCATGCCGACGTGCCGATCGTGGGTGACTGCAAGGAGGTCATCGTCGAGTTGGTGGCCCTGCTGCGCAGCGAGGACGCTGCCGGACGCACCGGAGACTACGAGGCGTGGATCGCCTACCTCGCCGGGCTGAAGAAGAAGTACCCGCTGGGCTACGACGACCACGACGGGGCCCTTGCGCCGCAGTACGTCCTGGAACGTCTCGGTTCGATCGCTGGCCCGGATGCGATCTACGTCGCCGGGGTTGGCCAGCATCAGATGTGGGCAGCTCACTTCGTCGGATATGAGAAGCCGAACACCTGGATCAACTCCGGTGGCCTCGGCACGATGGGCTTCTCCGTGCCGGCCGCGATGGGTGCCAAGGTCGGCCGCCCCGATGCCACCGTGTGGTCCATCGACGGTGACGGATGCTTCCAGATGACCAACCAGGAGCTGGCCACCTGCGCGATCAACGACATCCCGATCAAGGTCGCCGTGATCAACAACGAGTCGCTCGGCATGGTGCGCCAGTGGCAGACGCTGTTCTACAACGAGCGGTACTCCAACACCGACCTGCACTCCAAGCGGATCCCGGACTTCGTGAAGCTCGCCGAGGCCTACGGGTGCGTGGGCTTGTCCTGCGAGACCCCTGATCAGGTGGATGCGACCATCGAGAAGGCGATGGAGATCAACGACGTCCCGGTCGTCGTCGACTTCCGGGTCTTCCGCGATGCGATGGTGTGGCCGATGGTGGCTGCCGGCACCAGCAACGACGACATCAAGTACGCCCGCGGACTGGCGCCCCAGTTCGACGCGGATGAGTTGTAGGGGAGTGGAGAGATGAGCAAGCACACCCTGTCGGTCCTCGTGGAGGACAAGCCCGGCGTCCTGGCCCGCGTGGCCAGCCTGTTCTCGCGGCGGGGCTACAACATCGACAGCTTGGCGGTTGGGCCGACCGAGCTGCCCGCGGTCTCGCGGATGACGATCGTGGTCGACGTCGAAGGTTTCCCGTTGGAACAGGTCACCAAGCAGCTCAACAAGCTGGTCGAGGTGATCAAGATCGTCGAGCTCGAGGACCAGCAGTCGGTCAATCGCGAGCTGTTGATGGTCAAGGTGCGCGCCGATGTGGAGACCCGCGGCCAGGTCCTCGACGCCGTACAACTGTTCCGCGCGAAGGTGGTCGACGTTTCGCCGGATGCGCTCACCATCGAAGCCACCGGCAATGCCGGGAAGCTGGCCGACCTCCTGGCGATCCTGGAGCCGTTCGGCATCCGTGAGCTGGTGCAGTCGGGCATGGTCGCCATCGGTCGCGGGCCTCGGTCGATCAGCGAGCGTACCTTGAAGCCCGTCCCGGTCGCGGTGCCCTCCGCGGTCGCAGACTGAGCCGACACCGTCCCACCCGACCGGGCACGGCACAATGACTCTGGTGGCGGGGACTCGCAAGTCGCGCGGCCCCGCAGCATCCAGACTTTTCGCACGACCTTGACCCGCACAAACCCGGCCGCACCGGCCACCAAACCCGAGAAGGAGAGCCTTCGTGGCTGAGATGTTCTACGACGACGACGCCGACCTGTCCCTGATCCAGGGCAAGCACGTCGCGGTGATCGGATATGGCAGCCAGGGTCACGCCCACGCGCTGTCGCTGCGCGACAGTGGTGTCGACGTACGCGTGGGCCTCCAGGAGGGCTCGAAGAGCCGCCCCAAGGCCGAAGCCGAGGGTCTGCGGGTGGTCACCCCCGCCGAGGCCGCTCAGGAAGCCGACGTGATCGTGATCTTGGCCCCCGACCAGGTCCAGCGCACGCTCTACGCCAACGAGATCGAGCCGCACCTGGCCGAAGGCGACACCTTGGTGTTCGGCCACGGCTTCAACATCCGCTTCGGTTACATCACGCCGCCCGCCGGCGTGGACGTCTTCATGGTCGCTCCCAAGGGCCCGGGCCACCTGGTTCGTCGCGAGTTCGTCGACGGCCGTGGCGTTCCGGTCCTGGTCGCGGTGGAGAAGGACGAGTCCGGCAACACCTGGCCGCTGGCGCTCTCCTACGCCAAGGGCATCGGCGGCTTGCGTGCCGGCGGTATCAAGACCACCTTCGCCGAGGAGACCGAGACCGATCTATTCGGTGAGCAGGCCGTGCTGTGCGGCGGTGCCTCGCAGTTGGTGATGTACGGCTTCGAGACTCTGATCGAGGCCGGCTACCAGCCCGAGGTCGCCTACTTCGAGTGCCTCCACGAGCTCAAGCTCATCGTCGATTTGATGTACGAAGGCGGCATCGCCAAGCAGCGCTGGTCGGTCTCCGACACCGCTGAGTACGGCGACTACGTCTCCGGCCCGCGGGTGATCGACGAGCGCGTCAAGGAGAACATGCAGGCGGTCCTGCGCGACATCCAGAACGGCGCCTTCGCCCAGCGCTTCATCGACGACCAGGACGCCGGCGCGCCGGAGTTCAAGGCGCTGCGCGAGAAGGGCGCTGCTCACCCGATCGAAGCCACCGGCAAGGAGCTTCGCAAGCTGATGGCGTGGGTCAAGTCGCACGACTCCGACTACGTCGAGGGCAGCTCGGCTCGCAACTGATCGATCGACTGCACTTCGAAGGCCCCGCCCGGCGTACCGAGCGGGGCCTTCGTCCATTTCGAGACCGCAAACCCATTCGTCTTCACCGACTCAGACCCCGAGGTGCTGCCATGAACTCCTATACCCACGGCCACGCGGAATCCGTGCTGCGCTCGCACACCTGGCGTACGGCGGCAAACTCGGCGCCGCACCTGCTGCCGCACCTGCGGCCCGGGATGTCGCTGCTCGACATCGGCGCCGGT
Source organism: Nocardioides sp. (assembly GCA_037046605.1). GTDB lineage: Bacteria > Actinomycetota > Actinomycetes > Propionibacteriales > Nocardioidaceae > Nocardioides. The sequence continues at coordinate 201,093 of JBAOHF010000011.1, read as the reverse complement.
CCGGCCACGATCACCGCGGACCTGGCCGAGGCGATCGCACCCGGCCGGGTCACCGCGGTCGAGATCAACGAAGCCGCCGTGGCGCTGGCCCGCAAGGGCCTGGCCGAGCGGGGGATCGATGCGGCTGAGGTCGTGGTGGGGGATGCGCACGCCTTGGACTTCGCCGACGACAGCTTCGACATCACCCACGCCCACCAAGTGCTGCACCACCTCCCCGATCCGGTCCTGGCGATCCGGGAGATGGTGAGAGTCACCAAGCCCGGGGGGCTGGTCAGCCTGCGCGAGTGTGACTACGGCGCCTTCGTGTGGTGGCCGGAGCCGCCACTGCTGGAGAACTGGCGGGAGCTCTTCGGGATCGCCTTGCGAGCCAACGGCGGCCAGCCGGAGGCCGGGCGCCGGCTGTATGCCTGGGCGCGTGCGGCGGGCGCGGCCAGCATCGCCGCATCCTCCTCGACCTGGTGCTACACCCAGGAGAACGCGCGCTGGTGGGGAGAGTCCTGGGCCGACCGGATCTCGGTCTCCCCGCTCGCGGCGCAGCTGATCGAACTCGGTCGGGACCAGGGCGAACTCGACTCGGTCGCGGACGCTTGGCGGACCTGGGCCGTCGATCCCGACGCGTGGTACAGCGTGCTGAACGCCGAACTGATCATCACCGTCTGATCGTCACCGTCTGATCATCACCGTCTGATCGTCACAGCCAAGGGTGATGTGGATGCGGTGGCTTTGGCTTGGGTGGATAGGGATCATGAAGTCATGAGCCACCTCGACTATCGCCCGACTCCGGGGCAACCGACGCGTGCCCAGGTCGCCACCCGTTGGACGGCGGGTCTGACGGCGCTGATGTTCGGATTGGAAGGGGTCGACACCGTCGTCGGGCATGCCATGGACGGTTGGGGGATCGTGCCGCGCGACCCGGAACGCCTGCCGTCGATCTTCGTGGCCCCGTTTCTGCACCTCGGCTGGGGACATCTGCTGGCCAATGCCTTGCCGATGATGGTCTTCGGCTTCTTGCTGTTGCTCGAAGGGTTGCGCAGGTTCGTGCAGGTGACGCTGATCGTGACGGTGGTCTCGGGAATGACGGTGTGGCTGTTGTCGGCGCCGGGCTCGGTCACTCTAGGTGCCAGCGGCGTCATCTTCGGTTGGTTCCTCTACTTGCTGGCGCGCGGCGTCTACACGCGAAGCGCGACCCAGATCCTGGTAGCTGTGGTGATCCTTTTCGTGTGGGGCGGAATGCTGTGGGGCGTGCTCCCGCTGCAGGTCGGGGTGTCCTGGCAAGCCCATCTAGGCGGGGCAGTGGGCGGGGTCATCGCGGCTCGCTCACTGGCTGGGCGTGGGACCAAGGTCACTGGCGCCGGAAGGTGATGCCTGTTAGGTTAGGGTTACCTAATTAGGTTTGCCTAACTTCGAAAGCAGGCCGCAGTGCTCGCCAACTACCTGATCGGGCTTCGGGAAGGACTCGAAGCCGCGCTGGTCGTCAGCATTCTCGTCGCCTACCTCGTGCGCACCGGGCGGCGTGAACTCCTCGGCCGGATCTGGGCCGGGGTCGGCATCGCGGTTGGCGTGAGCGTGGCATTCGGCGCCCTGCTCACCTACGGTCCCCGCGGCTTGAGCTTTGAAGCCCAAGAGATGATCGGCGGCACTCTCAGCATCGTCGCGGTCGGTTTCGTGACCTGGATGATCTTCTGGATGGCCAAGACCGCGCGCACGCTTTCCGCGGAGCTGCGCGACCGCGTCGATGCCGCAGCCGAAGCGGGGCGTTGGGCGCTAGTGGTCGTGGCGATGCTGGCCGTGGGACGCGAAGGGCTCGAAACCGCGCTCTTCCTCTGGGCCGCCACCCAGGCAGCCACCTCCGAGGTGGGGTCCACCTGGCAGCCGCTTCTCGGTGCGGCCCTCGGCTTGGCCACCGCGGTCGCGCTGGGCTGGGCCATCTACCGAGGGGCGCTGCAGATCAACCTCGGCACTTTCTTCAAGTGGACCGGTGCCTTCTTGATCATCGTCGCCGCGGGCGTGCTGTCCTACGGTGTCCACGACCTGCAGGAGGCCGGCGTACTGCCCGGTCTCAACACCTTGCTCTTCGACGTCTCCGACACCATCCGGCCAGGCACTTGGTACGCCACGGTCCTCAAGGGCGTCTTCAACTTCTCCCCGGCGACCTCGGTGCTGGAAGGCGTTGCGTGGTTCGGCTACATCGCCATCACCATGCCGATCTTCCTGCGGGTCGTGCGGCACAAACCATCCCTTGCGGCTGCACCCAAGCAGCCGGTCGCCGTCTGAACCGAACCGCTTCCACCGTTCACAAGGAGTCCTTCCCGTGCTTCGCCCTGCCCTGCTCACGGCCGCCCTCGCCGGGGTTTTGCTGACCACCGGCTGCACCAGCAACAGCCCCACCGACCCGGAGAACGGTGGCGGGCGGAGGTTCCATCACGGTTGAGTCCTCCGACGATGCGTGCACGCTGTCGGCTACCGAGGCTCCAGCGGGCTCGATCACCTTCGCGGTCAAGAACACCGGCAACGACGTCACCGAGTTCTACATCTACGCCGAGGATGGCGAGACCATCGTCTCGCGAGGTGGAGAACATCGGCCCCGGTCTGACCCGGGAACTCGTCGCCGCGATGCCCACGCGGCACCTACATCACCGCCTGCAAGCCCGGCATGAGTGGAGAGGGCATCCGCGCCGACTTCACCGTCACCGAATCCGACGCCGAGGTTGTGCCCGCCGGGGATGGGGAGCTGATCGAGCAGGCAACCGATCGCTACCAGGACTATGTCTACGGGCAAGCCGAACAACTCGTCGACAAGACCGAAGCGTTCGCCGCCGCCTACAGCGCCGGCCGCGACGACGAGGCGCGGGCGCTCTACCCCGTGGCACGCACCCACTGGGAGCGGATCGAGACCGTGGCGGAGTCGTTCGCGCGATCTCGACCCCATCCTCGACGCTCGTGAAGCCGACCTCGAGCCGGGCCAGAAGTGGACCGGTTGGCACCGGATCGAGAAGGACCTGTGGCCTGCCCGGGCGCAGGGGTACGTCGCGCTCAAGCCCGCCGAGCGCACCACTCTCGCCGACGCAACTCGTCGCCGACACCGAGGAGTTGGAGTCCCGGATCGAGGAGTTGACCTTCACCGTCGACCAGATCGCGAACGGCTCGCGCGGACTGATGGAAGAGGTCGCCACAGGAAAGGTCACCGGCGAAGAGGAGTACTGGTCGCGCACCGACCTTTGGGATTTCCAGGCCAACGTCGACGGCGCGCACGAGGCGTTCGAGGCGCTCGAGCCGATCCTGGCGCGTCGCGATCCTGAGCTTGTGGAAACCCTGGACGCCCGCTTCGAGAGCCTGCAGGGCCTACTGGATGCCCAGCGCAAGGGGGACGGCTTTGTGTCCTACGACCAGGTTCCCGCCGCTGAGATCAAGGCATTGGCCGATGCGGTGAACGCGGTTTCCGAGCCGCTGTCCCGAGTCGGCGCGGTCGTCCTCGGCGGCTGAGCATTGACCACCTCGGACCCCAGTCCCGCATCAAGCCCCGACTCGTCGCAGCCGTCCGCACCTGCGACCGGTGGTGTCTCCCGTCGCGGCGTGATCGGTGGTACGGCGGCGGTCGTCGCTGCGGCCGGCTCGTTCGGGGCCGGCCGCGCTACGGCTGCACCGGTTGGCCCTCGCAGCCACCTCGAGCGCGGGGTTTCCTTCTATGGCGCGCATCAGGCCGGGATCGTCACACCGGCTCAGGACCGACTGCACTTTGCGGCCTTCGACGTGATCACCGACTCGCGCGAGGAACTCGTCGCGTTGTTGCGGGCCTGGACCGAGGCCGCCGCCCGGATGACCCGCGGTGACGACGTGGGCACCGGCGCCATGCCGGCCGACGGCACGCTGCCTCCCGACGACACCGGGGAAGCGGTCGGTTTGCCGGCCGCGGGTCTCACCATCACCTTCGGTTTCGGGCCGTCCCTCTTCGAGCGCGACGGAGTCGATCGTTTCGGACTCGCGGGCAGACGACCGGCAGGGCTGGAGGAACTCCCGCACTTCCCGGGAGATCAACTCGACCCACAGCTCAGCGGGGGAGACCTGTGCGTGCAGGCCTGCGCGGACGACCCGCAGGTCGCCGTACACGCGGTGCGCAACCTCGCCCGGCTCGGCTTCGGGGTGGTCTCCCTGCGGTGGACCCAGCTCGGCTTCGGCCGGACCTCCTCGACCACCCGGGACCAGCGCACCCCTCGCAACCTCTTCGGGTTCAAGGACGGGACCAAGAACATCCTCGCCGAAGAAACCGAGGACCTGACCAGCCATGTCTGGATTCAGTCCGGTGACGACCCTGGTGCCGACTGGGCGGTGGCCGGCTCCTACCTGATCACCCGGCGCATCAACATGACCATCGAGGTCTGGGACCGGCAGCCGCTGGTCGACCAGGAGCGGTTCGTGGGCCGCACCAAGGACACCGGCGCCCCGCTCTCCGGCGGGGGCGAGTTCGACGAACCCGACTTCGACATGGGCGGCGAAGGCAACCAGGTGGTTCCGGTCGACAGTCATGTGGCGGTGGTTCATCCCACTCACAACGGCGGGGTGCGGATGTTGCGCCGGGGCTACAACTTCGTGGACGGGATCGATCGGCTCGGTGGCATGGACGCCGGGCTGTTCTTCATTGCTTTCGTGCGGGACCCGATCCTGCAATTCATCCCGATGCAGACCAAGATGGCTCAATTCGACGCGTTGGTGGAATACCTCAAATTCACCAGTTCGGCGATCTTCGTCGTGCCACCAGGCGCCAAGGCGGGTCAGTATGTGGGTCAGGGGCGCCTCATTTAAATATGCCCGCGAAACTCTTCCGGTGACTCGCCAGGAAATGCCCGCGTAGGTTCAGCCTAGACCGCGCGCTTGCGTCCGGCCTGCTGTGCGGGTTTCACCCCCGCTTTCGCGTCGGGAGTTTTGGCGAGTTCTGCAGCCTCGAGCGCCCGGGTCTTCTTGGCGGCGAGGTAGGTGAGGCGCTGCTGGATCCGGTCGATCTCACGGGCGATATGCGCGGGGTTCAAGCTGTCCCGGTATGCGGTCAACTCCGCTGTTTTCTCGGGTGTGAGGGCACCGGATTTCAGGAGCCGGTCGAATGGTGTCGCGAGATCGTCGTAGACGCGTTTGCGGCGGCCCTTGGAATCGGTGGCCCAGCCGATGGGTTTCTTCGTCGGGGTGAGGTAGTTATGGCGGTCGTTCACGACCTGCCAGAGGTCGTTCAAGAGCTTCAACTGTGGGAGGGTGTCGTATCTCCAGTAGAACCCGTACCTGCGCACGATCTGGTTGTTCTTCGACTCGATCGTGGCCTGATCATTCTTCTTGTACGGCCGGGACCTCGTGAAGTAGATATCGAGCTCGGCCGCCCAGCCGATGACGTCGTAGTTGATGAACTCGGAGCCGTTGTCGAAATCGACCCCGGTCACTTCGAACGGCACCTCGGTGATGAACCGGTCGAGGGCGTCGCGAATGTGCAGGTGAGCGTTATTCCGGATCGAGCGGGTGTACGTCCAGCCAGTGTGCATATCGGTGAGATCAACCGTTCGACAGAACTCGCCCTTCAACACGGGCCCGCAGTGTGCCACGGTGTCGCCTTCGAAGAAGCCCGGCACCTGCTCGATCTCGTCGCCGGCTTTCCTGATCGTGATCGAGTTACGCAAGAGCGGCCCCGGCGTGGTCGTCGTGATCCCACGCAACGGGTCTTTCTGTCGTACTGGGGCGAGGTAGCGGTCGATGGTTGCTGGGGACATCGCGAGGAGTTCGTCAGCGACCTGATGACTGTAGCGGCCCTTGCCGGGCACGAGTTCACCGTGTGTTTCGAGCAGCATGAGCTGCAGCTCCATCGTCGCTGCGAGGTATTTCCCGCTGATCCCTCCCGCGTACGCCCATACCCGTTGCAAGACTTTGAGCGCATCGTGGGAGTACTTCAGCGGGCGGGGCTTGCGTTTACGTGCGCCGACCCGGCGTGGTTTCAGGGCCCCTTTCAACTGTCTCCGGGCGTTGTCTCTGGACCACCCCGTGATCGAGCACACCTCATCGAGGAGTTTGCCCTTGTCCTTCTTGGTCGCAGCCTGGTACTGCTTCGCGAACTTTTTTGTGATCTCGTGTCTGGCGCGCATCGATAGCCCACTTCCCATGAAACTGATGATTCCGTTTCGCGGGCATTCTTATGTGAGGCACCGGAATCGTTTCGCGGGCAAAATACGTGAGGCACGTCAGGGGCTCTTCATCTGATTCCTTGGGGTTACACTCGCCTGGCACAGCGTCGTGCGTTTCTCATCCCCAATGCCACGAGCAGAGGAACCCGCTGTGACTGCACCTGATCGCCCCGTCGTACTCATCGCCGAAGAGCTCAGCCCGGCCACCGTCGAGGCGCTCGGCCCCGACTTCGAGATCCGCTCCTGCAACGGTGCCGACCGCGCCGACCTGCTGTCCTCGATCGTCGACGTCGACGCGATCCTGGTGCGCTCGGCCACCAAGGTGGACGCCGAGGCGCTGGCCGCCGCGGGACGCTTGAAGGTCATCGCGCGCGCCGGAGTCGGTCTCGACAACGTCGACGTCCGCGCCGCCACCCAGAACGGCGTGATGGTCGTCAATGCGCCGACCTCCAACATCGTCAGCGCCGCCGAACTGGCCGTCGCGCTGATGCTGTCGGCCGCCCGCCACGTGAGCCCGGCCCATTTCGCGCTGAAGAACGGCGAGTGGAAGCGGTCGAAGTTCACCGGCATCGAGCTGTATGAGAAGACTCTCGGCATCGTCGGCTTGGGTCGCATTGGGGTGCTGGTAGCCCAGCGGCTTGCGGCGTTCGGCATGAATGTCATTGCCTACGACCCCTACGTGCAGCCCGGTCGCGCGGCTCAGATGGGCGTGCGCTTGGTGGACCTGGACACCCTGCTCGCGGAGGCTGACTTCATGTCGGTCCATCTGCCCAAGACCCCCGAAACGGTCGGCTTGATCGGCGCCGCGCAACTGGAGAAGGTCAAGCCGAGCCTGGTGCTGGTCAATGCGGCGCGCGGCGGGATCGTCGACGAAGCCGCGTTGTACGCCGCACTCAAGGAGGGTCGGATGGCCGCCGCCGGCCTTGACGTGTTCGCGTCCGAGCCGTGCACCGACTCGCCACTCTTCGAGCTGGAGAACGTCGTCGCCACCCCGCACCTGGGTGCGTCCACCGACGAGGCGCAGGAGAAGGCCGGCATCGCAGTGGCCAAGTCGGTGCGGTTGGCGCTCTCGGGCGAACTCGTGCCGGACGCGGTCAATGTGCAGGGCGGCGTGATCGCCGAGGAAGTGCGCCCGGGCATCCCGCTGACCGAGAAGCTCGGCCGGATCTTCACCGCGCTCGCCGGTGAAGTCGCCCAACAGATCGACGTCGAGGTCCGCGGAGAGATCGCCGAACTCGACGTCAAGGTTCTCGAACTTGCCGCGCTCAAGGGCGTCTTCACAGATGTCGTGCCGGAGTCGGTCTCCTACGTCAACGCCCCGCTCTTCGCGGCTGAGCGCGGCACCTCGGTGCGGTTGGTGACCAACCCCGAGAGCGCCGATCACCGCAACTTGATCACGATCAGGGGAACGCTCGCCGATGGTCACCAGGTCTCGGTGAGCGGCACCCTGATCGGCATCGCCCAGCGCGAGCGCCTGGTCGAGGTCAACGGTTTCGATCTGGACATCGAGCCGACCGATCACCTGGCCTTCTTCCGCTACCACGACCGCCCGGGCGTCGTCGGCGTTGTCGGCCGCATCCTTGGCGACGCGGAGGTCAACATCGCCGGCATGCAGGTCTCGCGTGATGCCAAGGGCGGCAAGGCCCTGGTGGCCCTCTCGGTCGACTCCTCGATCTCCGGCGAGGTGCTGGCCGACATCGAGTCGGCCATCGACGCGACCTCGGTGCGGGCGGTCACGCTCACCTGAGGCACGGTGAGCCGGCCGCGAGCGACTTTCGCGGCCGGCCCGTCTGCGCGGCGCGACTGCATCCCTGCTTAGGCGACCATGACGCGGCCGGATCGGCGGGTGCGCGCGGGCCGGCTTTCGGTGCTCGTCACCTCCGCCCAGGCCGCGGCGAGGTGCCGGGCGGTGAGGCGCAACTCGTCGGTCGGGCGGGTCCAGGGGATCCGGACGTATCTCGACAGTCCGCCGGTCGGCGCGAACATCGGACCGGGGGAGAGGGCGACGCCGTGGCGTTCGGCGGCGAGGCAGAACTCATAAGCCACGGGTTGTGGGAGTTCGCACCACAGCGCGAGCCCGCCGCCGGGCACGGTGAAGCGCCAGGACGGCAAGGCTTCCCGCAGCGCGTCGACCAGTGCCGACCGCTGGGTGCGTAGCGCCGCGAGGTGCGCTCGACGGAGCGGCTCCGGATCGGCCAGCACCCGCAACATCACCAACTGCTCGAGGACCGGCACGCCGAGGTCGAGGGTCAGTCTGCCCTGGGTCAGCGGTGCCATGAGGTCCAGTGGCGCCCGCATCCAGCCGATGCGGAGCCCACCCCAGACCGACTTGCTGGCGCTGCCGACGGTGATGGTCCGGCCGCCGTGCGACTCGACGTACGCCGCGAGGGGCGCCGGCAGCGTCTGGCCGTCCAGAGCGAGTTGTTGATGCGACTCGTCCACGAGCGCCAGACAGTCGCCGCGGGCAAGGGCGCGGCCGACCCGGTCGCGTTCGCCGGCACTCATCACGGTGCCGGTCGGATTCTGGAAATCCGGGATGAGGTAGGCCGCTCGCGGACCCAGGCGTGCAACCGCATCCTCGAGTGCATCGAGATCCCACCCGGGTACCGGTGAGTTGGCAACCGCTACCGGGACGAGCCGCCCGCCTGCCTCGCGCAGCGTCTGCGGGGCATTCGGATAGACCGGGGTCTCCACCAGGACTCGGTCTCCGCGATGCAGCAGTCCGCGGGCCGCGATCGCGGTGGCGGACAGGGCACCCGGGGTGATCAGGATCTGCTCAGGCAGGGTGGGCAATCCGCGCGCCTCGAAGCTCTGTGCGACCGCGGCTTGCAGTTCGGGAAGTCCGGCCAGGTAGTAGCCGTGACCGGCCAGATAGCCAGGCAATTCGCGCACGGCCGCCTCGTAGTGGCTCTGCAACCCGTTCGCGGCCGAGGCGGCAGCACAGTTGAGGTCGATCAGCGTGTCGCCGTTCAGGCTCGGGGTCAACGCCCGATCCAAAGCGCGCTCGGGACCGCCCGGAATCTGCGCGAACGTTCCGGACCCTTGCCGTGCGCGGGCGCAGCCGGACTCGATGAGCTGCGCATAGGCCCTGGTCACCGTGGTGCGGGAAACCCCTAGTGCCGGAGCCAGGTCTCGCTCGCTGGGCAGTTTGGTGGCATGGGGGATGCGACCGTCGACGATCGCTTGACGCAGCGCCTCTGCCAAGCCGGCGTACGCCGGATGGGTGTCGAAGCCCGCAACCAGCGCGGCCAACCGTGGGGCACTCAGCGTCGGAGAAGCAGGCATGAGCCACTGTCCCAGAATTGGCTATTTATTTCTAGGCCACTTGCGGGGACCCTGGTGGACATGTCAGCAGCATCGTCGCGGCCAGTCCTCGCCAACCTGACCCCGGTCGAGCAGGTGCGCGCACCTCATCTCCCGCGGCGGCTGATCCAGCTCTTCGTTGGACTGTCCATCTACGGCGTATCGATGGCGCTGGTGATTCGGAGCCTGCTCGGGCAACTGCCGTGGGACGTGCTGCACGTCGGCATCGCCTCGAATCTGCCCCTGTCGATCGGTCAAGTGATCATCGGCGTCTCGTTCGTGGTGTTGGTGCTGTGGATCCCGCTGCGGCAGATGCCCGGCCTCGGCACCATCGCCAACGCGATCTGGATCGGACTGGCCACCGACGTCGTGCTCGGCCTTCTCGCCGCACCCGACGCCTGGTGGCTACGCGTGGCGATGCTGGTCTCCGGGATCTTCCTCAACGGGGTCGCCACCGCGATGTACATCGGCTCGCAACTCGGGCCCGGGCCGCGTGACGGACTGATGACCGGCCTGTCGCGACGCACGGGTCTGTCCCTGCGGCTGGTGCGCACCGCGATGGAGATCACCGTCGTGGCCCTGGGTTGGCTGCTCGGTGGCACCTTCGGTATCGGCACGATCCTCTACGCCGTTTCGATCGGCCCGCTGACTCAAGCGATGCTGCCTTGGTTCACCGTGCGGCTCGACGAGCCCGACCGGGAGTCAGCCGGCCCCCGCTAGGACCGGCGGCATCCGTCGGTCAGGCGGCTCGGCGGGTAGCGATCAGGGCGCTCGCGTCGTCGGCGACCATGACCTCGACCGCCGCGAAGCGGGGATCGCTGAGCCACTCCTCGCGGAGCCGGTCCACGCGGCCACCGCTGATCGGGGGCCAGGAGGCGCAGGGCACGAAGTCGTCGAGGATCACCACGCCGCCGTCCTCCAGCAGATCAGCCACCCGATCCACGCGGACCTCGTCGGGCTGTCCGGAATCCAGGAAGAGAAGTGAGAACGGCCCACGCTCGCGCAAGGTGGACCAGTCCGCGGCCAGCACTTCGACCCGCGGGTCGTCGAGGAAGATCTGCGCCGCGGCTCCGGCCAACCGGGCGTCCAACTCGGCAGTGACGATGCGTGCTTCGGGGCGCATACCTGAGCGCAGCCAGGCGGTCCCGACGCCGCAGCCGGTGCCGAACTCGGCCATGGTCCCGGCGCGGGTCGCCGCCAAAGCCGCCAGCAACCTGCCGGTCTCGTTGCGGCAGAAGGATGCGTAGCCAGCCCGTCGACACGTCTCGAAAGCCGTCGTCACGATCGCCGGCAGGTCCAAGGGAGCACTCACCCCGGCAGTCTCGCCGCTCTGGACCGGGATCGCCGTTCGTCTCTCATCCTGAGCCGAACGTCTCGAAATTTCCGGCCGATCTCAACAAGATGTTTGCTCGCGTGACGATTTCGACGTACGGTCGCTCCATCATGCGGAGCGTGTTCGTACTTATCGCCAGCCGCGGCGGGGCCTGACAGTAGGGCCACCTCGCCGCGGTGTTCGGCGTTGTGCGGCTCTACATCCCTCGCAGGTAAATCCAGCCGGATCGGTTTCATCCGACGTGGTCCTGCGGCGTAAGAGCTGTCAGACTCGCGCGATCCGCACTCTTTGAGCTCCTCCCCACCGCGATCCGGTGCCCGGGATCCTTCCGCCGCAGGCCAGTCGGGAAACACCTCGACTCACCACCTGCTAAGCAACCCAGCACCCGCATCCCGGACCCGCGTGGTCCACCACCCGAGGAGACCCGAATGTACGACTTGTATCCCGACATGCGCCCGACCGAATGGGGCCCGGCACACCTGGATCCCGAGCATCCGTTGGGGAACCGCGCCGTGCAACTGGCGATGGACCTGCGCGACGGCACGGTCACCGATGAACAGCGGCCGGACGACAACTGAACCAACCCTGCGACTGCCTTAGCCTTGACCACCGTGAGCACTGCATCCGACACCAACGCCTCCATCCGTCTCGCTGTCATCCCTGGCGACGGCATCGGTCAGGAGGTAACCGCCGAGGCACTCAAGGTGCTGCAGGTGGTGGCCCCGGTAGCCGTCGAAACCACGACCTACGACTTGGGCGCCGAGCGTTACCTCGCCACTGGTGAGGTGCTCCCGGATTCGGTTCTCAGCGAGATCTCCCAGCACGACGCGATCCTGCTCGGCGCCGTCGGCGGCAAGCCGGGCGATCCGAATCTGCCTCCGGGGATCCTTGAGCGCGGGCTGCTGCTCAAGCTGCGCTTCGAACTCGACCACTACGTCAACCTGCGCCCGTCGCGGATCTATCCGCAGGTGTCCACGCCGCTGGCCAACCCTGGTGTGGTCGACTTCGTCGTCGTGCGTGAGGGCACCGAGGGGCCGTACGTCGGCAACGGCGGCGCCTTGCGCGTCGGCACCCCCGCACGAGATTGCCACCGAGGTGTCGGTCAACACCGCCTTCGGGGTCGAGCGCGTCGTGCGTGACGCGTTCTCGCGGGCGCAGCGGCGCCCGCGCAAGAAGCTGACCTTGATCCACAAGACCAACGTGCTGGTCCATTCCGGCCAGGTCTGGAGCCGCATCGTCGGCGAGGTCGCCAAGGAATTCCCCGAGGTGGCCGTCGACTACCTGCACATCGATGCGGCGACGATCTTCATGGTCACCGACCCGAGCCGCTTCGACGTGATCGTCACCGACAACCTCTTCGGCGACATCATCACCGACCTGGCCGCCGCGGTGACCGGCGGTATCGGACTTGCCGCATCAGGCAACATCAACCCCGACCGCACCACTCCGTCGATGTTCGAGCCGGTGCACGGTTCCGCGCCCGACATCGCCGGCCAGCAGAAGGCCGACCCCACCGCGGCGATCCTGTCGGCGTCGCTGCTCCTTGACCACCTCGGTCACCACGAGGCGTCGGCCTCGGTCGAGGCGGCCGTGATGGCCGACCTCGCCGAGCGCTCCGCTGCGCGGCGTACCTCGGAAGTGGGCGACGCGATCGCCGCGCGCCTCGGATAGCGTTCAGCCATGCAGATCACGACCACCCTCAACGAGGCCGCCGTCAGTGCCGAGCGGCTCGCGGAGATCCTTGCCAACCCGGGCTTCGGCGTGCACTTCACCGACCACATGTTCACCGTCGAGTGGACGCCCACCGACGGGTGGCATGCCGCGCGAGTGACGCCCTACGGCCCACTGACCCTCGACCCGGCCACGGCCGTGCTGCACTACGCGCAGGAGATCTTCGAGGGACTCAAGGCCTATCGGCACGCTGATGGGTCGATCTGGACCTTCCGTGCCGATGCGAACGCCGAGCGGATGGCGCGTTCGGCGAACCGGCTGGCACTCCCGGTTCTCGAGGTTCCGGACTTCCTGGAGGCGGTGCGCGCGTTGGTCGAGGTCGATCAACGATGGGCACCCGATCAGGAGGGGGAGAAGAGCCTCTACCTGCGACCGTTCATGTTCGCTTCGGAGTCGTTCCTCGGGGTGCGGCCAGCCCACCACGTCACCTTCATGGTGATCGCCTCGCCGGCCGGGTCCTACTTCCCGCAGGGTATCAAGCCGGTCAATCTGTGGCTGACCACCGACTACACCAGAGCCGGCCAAGGCGGCATGGGTGCGGCCAAGACCGGCGGCAACTACGCCTCGTCGCTGGTCGCCCAACAGCAGGCCTATGCCAACGGCTGCGACCAGGTGGTCTTCCTTGACGCCCAGCAAGGGATCTACGTCGAGGAGTTGGGGGGCATGAACCTCTACTTCGTCTATCGCGACGGCACCATCGTCACCCCGGCGCTCGGAACGATCCTCGAAGGCATCACCCGGTCCTCGATCATCACTTTGGCCGAGGAGCTCGGCCACCGGGTCGAACAGCGCCATTTCGCGATCGACGAATGGCGCAAGGGCGTGGAGTCGGGCGACATCGTCGAGGTCTTCGCTTGTGGCACGGCAGCCGTGGTCACCCCGGTTGGTGAGCTCCGCGGTGAGGACGGCATCACGCCCGCGCCGCCGTCGCAGGAGGTGACCATGCGCTTGCGCAAGGCCTTGGTGGACATCCAGTTCGGTCGAGCCGAGGACACCCACGGCTGGATGAGCCGGGTCTGCTGACGGCACTCGTCGGTCGTTGCGGGCACGCCCGGCGGCGGCCGGCATCCCCGGAAACCAAGGAACGGGCCGGTAATCTCGCTGCGTGTCCGTGACGCCCGTGCCTTCCTCCGAACACACCATTGGGGGTTACCGCGTCCTCTCCCGGATCGGCGAGGGCGGCATGGGTGTGGTCTATCTGGCGCAACTGCCCGACGGTCCTCGGGTGGCGCTCAAGGTCATCCGCCGCGACATCGTCGGCGATGACGAGGGTCGGCTGCGCTTGGCGCGTGAGGTCAACTCCTTGCGGCTGATTCGCAGCGAACGCATCGCCGAGATCCTCGACGCTGACCCTTGGGGACCGGTCCCTTTCGTGGCGACCCGCTATGTTCCCGGGCTCTCGCTGCATGATCACGTACGCCAGGAGGGGCCGATCGTGGGGGCCGACCTGACGTGGTTCGCCGACTGTCTGGCCGCGGCTATCGAGGCGGTCCACCAGGCCGGCGTCGTGCATCGCGACATCAAGCCCGCGAACGTCGTGATGGAGGGTCGAAGCCCGGTCCTGATCGACTTCGGGCTGGCCCGACTCGCCGACGATCCGAGACTCACGGTCACGGGCTGGCTGCTCGGCACCCCGGGCTATCTCTCACCGGAGGTCCTCTATGGGGAGGAGGCGACGGCTGCCAGCGACGTGCACTCATGGGCGGCCACGGTCACCTTCGCCGGAACCGGCCTGCCTCCCTTCGGCACGGGTCCCGCGGAAGCCGTCACCGATCGGGTACGCCGCGGCCACCACAGCCTGACCGGCTTGCCGACCCACCTCCAGGACCTGGTGGGGGCTTGCTTGGCCGTGGATCCGGACCAGCGCCCCTCGCTCGAAGAGGTCCGCGAGGTGCTGGCCGGCTGGCGAGCAGCCCCCGGGATCGTCGCGCCGACGGCTGCTGGGATGGCGCTCCCGACGATGCCAATTGCCGCGGCGCTCGAGGTCCAGGCCAACTCCGAGACCGTGGCCCTTCCCGAGGCGGCCGCGGACAATCCGCCGATCACCCAGTCGCTGATCACCGAGTCGCCAATCACCGAGTCGCCAATCACCGAGTCGCCGATCACCGAGTCTTTGGCCACCGAGTCTTTGGCTGCCGTGCCGGTGGCACCGACCGCGCCGTACACCGTTGCCTATGCGCCGCTCCCGACCCTTGTGGAGCCGGCCGTTCCTATCTCGGCCACACCCGCCCCGGAGCTTGAGCGCGTCGGCACACCGGACGTGGACGGGGACCTGACTGCCGTCGAGCAGTCGGAGCCGGGTCGGTTGACCTGGGCACACCGCATCCGGCTGGGCTCGCTGCTGGTCGCGGCCGCAGCGGCCGTCGGGGTATGGATGGCTGCCTACCCGTATCTCACGCTGGCGGTCGGCTGCCTGGGGGTCTGGCTGCTGCGTGGGTTGTGGCACACCGGGGACGCCCATCGCGGTCGCCTGGAACGCCGCGGCGCCAAGTGGTACGACGTGCCGCACACCGTGGTCAGCACCCCCGTGCACCTGTTCACCACCATCCCCGGCTCGCTGATGCTCATTGCCTGGGCAGGTGGCATCGGTCTGGCAGCTGGACTACTCGCCTACGCCTTGGCGCGGGGGCCTGCTGAGACTCTGATGATCATGGGTGCCGCCACCGCGGTGTCGGCGTGGTGGGGTCCCGGAGGCGCGGAGATCCGCAGCATGCTCCAACCCGTGGCCATTCGGCTCTCGCAGCGGGTCATCGCCTGGATCGTGACCGGGGCGCTGATCGCTGCAATCGCAGTCTTCGGCCTCGTCCGGCTCGATGCCGGCGGCACCAACTGGGCGCCCACCACCAATGGCCCGCTGTCCTCCGAGCCCGGCGGGCTCGGGATTCCGGACTGGCTGCGGTGACCCGTCGCGGGTGTGGCAGACTGGTTCGCGTGTTGAGCACCATCATCATCATTTACTAGCGCGCGACGCCGCCACGGCTTCGCGCGCCAACCTCTCGTCCGGTGACGGGAGGTTTTTTGTTGCCCGACCACACAACCCACAGCGCACCACCAACCGAACGGAACGGACTCGTGATGGACCTGCAAGGCGCCTTCCACGTCTACGACACCACCTTGCGCGACGGCGCGCAGCAGGAGGGGTTGAACCTCTCGGTGACCGACAAGCTGGCGATTGCCCGGCACCTGGACGGGCTCGGCGTGGGATACATCGAGGGCGGCTGGCCTGGGGCCAACCCCAAGGACACCGAGTTCTTCGCACGGGCGCGCACCGAACTGGATCTGGCGCACGCCAAGCTGGCTGCCTTCGGCGCCACCCGCCGCGCGGGGGTCAAGGCGGCCGATGATCCGCTGGTGGCCGCACTGCGCGACTCCGGCGCCAGTGTGGTGACCCTGGTCGCCAAGAGCCACGACCGCCACGTCGAGCTGGCGCTGCGAACCACTTTGAAAGAGAACCTCGCGATGATCCGCGACACGGTCAGCCACTTGCGGGCGGAGGGGCAGACGGTCTTCCTCGACGCCGAGCACTTCTTCGACGGCTACCGCGCCAACCGCGATTACGCCTTGGAAGTGCTGCGCACGGCGTACGACGCGGGCGCCGAAGTGATCGCGCTATGCGACACCAACGGCGGCATGCTGCCCCGGTTCGTCGGCGACGTGGTCAACGACGTCGTGGACACCACCGGGGTGCGGGTCGGGATCCACTGCCACAACGACACCGGCTGCGCGGTGGCCAACACCCTCGCGGCCGTCGAGGCGGGGGCGACCCACGTGCAGGGCTGCATCAACGGGTACGGCGAGCGCACGGGCAATGCCGACCTGGTCACCGTCGTGGCCAATCTCCAGCTGAAGCTCGATCGGCAGGTGCTGCCGCAGGGGCTGCTCGCCGAAGCCACCCGGATCGCGCACGCGGTTGCCGAGGTGACCAACGTGCCCCCGGCATCACGCCAGCCTTACGTCGGTACATCCGCTTTCGCCCACAAGGCAGGTCTGCACGCGAGCGCGATCAAGGTGGACCCGAATCTCTATCAGCACCTCGATCCCGAAGCCGTTGGCAACGACATGCGACTGCTGGTCTCCGACATGGCGGGTCGGGCGTCGATCGAGTTGAAGGGCCGCGAGCTCGGGTTCGACTTGTCCCAGGACAAGGAGTTGGTCAAGCGGGTCACCGCTCGGGTCAAGGAACTGGAGCAGGAGGGGTACACCTTCGAAGCGGCCGATGCGTCCTTTGAGCTGCTGCTGGTCGAAGAGATCGAAGGTGCGCGCCCCGCCTACTTCGAGGTCGAGTCCTGGCGGGCGATCAGTGACTCGCGCCCCGGTGGTGAGGCGCTGTCGGAGGCGACCGTCAAGCTGCATGCCGGGGGAGAGCGGTTTGTGGTGACCGGCGAGGGCAATGGCCCGGTCAATGCCCTCGACCAGGCCTTGCGCGGTGCCATCGCGGCTGCCTATCCCGTCGTCGCCAAGTTCGACTTGATCGACTACAAGGTCCGCATCCTCGACCAGGGTCACGGCACCGACGCGCGGATCCGGGTGCTGATCGAAATGACCGACGGCGAGTCGTCGTGGGTCACCGTCGGCGTCGGGTTCAACGTCATCGAGGCGTCCTTCGGCGCCCTGACCGACGGCGTCAACTTCGGGCTACGTCGGCGGCGCGACCAGGCGGTCTAGACATTCGACGGATTTATCCATCTTTTCGAATGAGACGGGACCTTTTGATCTTGTATACGCCCTTCGGGAGTCGAAGGATGGGACGAGACTAGGGTGTCAAGGTCCGGCAACGACCCTTGGTGCGGCGTGCGCGCCTGGTGTGGATCGATTCGGGATGGTTGCCCAAGGGGAGGTAGGCGGAAGTGTCCCGCGTGATGGGTGGTGCGCTTCGGCGCGCTCGCTGTGGGAGGCTCGCCTCTCAGGCGCTGGCGCTCCTGGTGGTCATGGCCGGCTTCGCCTTTGTCACTGCTCCCGCAGCCCAAGCCGCCTCGCTGACCTTGGGGAAAGAGGCTCCGGCCAGTGAACTGGCCGGAGCGAATATCACCTACAAACTCACCGCGACCAACCCGAACGTTGCTGGTGCCGCGCCGGAATACAACATCACCTTCCGTGACGAACTGCCGGTCGGGGTGGCCTACGTCCCGGGTTCGACAACCGAGTCCTACTTCGGCGAGCCGACGATCATCACGGCCGCCGACGGCCACCAGATTCTGATCTGGGACAACGTCGCCGATCTGCCGGTGGGCGCGGATCTCATCCTCACCTTCAAGGCGAACCCGGACGAGACTCGCTACCCGGTGGGCACGACAGTGGCCAACTCGGCGCAGGTCTACGGACAGACCAATCCACGACTCCTTGCCCAGTTCGACGCGGCCGGCGTGCTGGTGCCGGGGACCGCCACCCAATCGGCCTCGACCCCCGCGGTCTCAACCGCGATGAGCGCCATCAAGATCCGCAAGGCCGAGGCCAGCCCCGAAGCCGAGTTGCTCCGTGGAATTCACGACCATCCCACGAGATACACCCTCACGGTGAGCGCTGCCGAGGGTGGCTCCACCTCTGGAGTGGTGGTCGTCGACTATCTGCCCGCCGGTCTCGAGTTTCTCGGTTGTGGCACGGTCGACAACTCATCCGGGCCGGAGTACCCCGGTGCGCCATCGTTGACCGCGACCCCCGACGTGCCGGCTTGTGTGCTGCCCACGCGCGTCGAGACCGTGACCAACCCGCCCGGGCGTCCAGCCGGGGTCTATACGCGCGTGGAATGGGCGCTCGGCACCATGCCGGCGGGATCGGTGCAACAGATCGTCTATGCCGCGGGCATTCCCCAGCGGGCCAACGTCGCCTTCCCTGCGGGCGGACCCACCCCGACCAGCCTCGGGCAGGTGGCGAACCTCGACAACAACACGGGTGCCTCGACCCGTGAGCTGAGCGCCGAGCTTGGTCTGGTCAACTACGCCGACGCGGCGGGCACCTATAACGGACCGATCGCGCCCGGCGCGTCTCGATCGGTCACCGACACGACCTCGCACACGGTCACCGCCGAGGACGTGTCGATGCAAAAGACGGTCAGCCCGACCGAGTTTCAGGCTGGCGGGGTCGCGAGGTACACCCTCACGATCAACCTCTCCGAGTACGCCGATGCATCCGGGATCGTGGTCAAGGATCTGCTGGCCGACGGCATGTGTCCGCTCAGTACGACGACCAACTTCGCTCCCGGCGGGCCCGCCGAATGTGCGCCGGGCGCCGGCTTCCCGGTGACCGGAGCGAACTATGCCAACGTCATTGCCAATGCCAATGGCACCTTCGACATCACATTCACGCCGGTGGCCGGCCAAGCCAGCGACGTACTCACGATCACCTACTACGCCCGGATGCGCCGCGTCTACGGAAGCACCGGCCTCCCCACCGTGTCGGGTGACGACTTCCCCAACACCGCATCCTTGACCGGTACCACGACCCCCGCGCCGGGAGTCGGCTCGCCCGACGCGGGGCCGGCTCCGGTGACCGATGGCTCGCAGGTCGAACTCACCACCGACGGCCCCACCCTCGACAAGCGGATCCAACCGGACGCGGACCCGATGACCTGTTCGACCAACCGCACCGACTACGTCAACCCCGAGGACGTGCCTGCGGGCGACTTCACCTACGACGAAGGCTCGCGTGTCTGCTTCCTGGTCCGGATCAACTTCTCCGGCACCAACTCCACCCGCAACCCGGTGCTCACCGACTTCCTACCGACCTACGCCACCTACGAGGCCGGCTCCGCGGTGATCACGGCCGGCTCTCAGCCCGCCGTGCTCTCCACGACCGACCCGATGCGCTGGGACATCGGAACCCTGCAGGGGACCGCTCGCTACGCGCCGCCGGACACCTTCTTCGAGGTGCGGTTCTCAGCTCTCGTGACCAAACCCGGACCACCGGGGGCTCAGCCGACCATCACCGCCAACCTCGCGAAGTTCACCCGGCAATCGACCGGAAACAAGACCGTGGGCCTGCGTGACAAGACCGAGTTCAAGGTCACTCCGCCGCCACCGGCAGCGGTGCTCAAGAGCGCCGTCCGGGTCGCGGACGGAACCGCGGTTCCCGAGGGTGGCACGGTCGTCGCCGACGAGCGACTGCGTTACACGGTTGCGCTGACCAATAACGGTTCTGCGGCGGCCGCCAACAACGAGGACATGGTCGGCCCCGATGTGTGGGACATCCTTCCGGCAGGAGTCACCTGCGCTCAGATCGCGGCCATCTCCAACGGTGGCCAGTGCACCAACCCGGGACAGACCGGCCACCCGACGTTCACCGGCAACACTCTCTACAGTGCCATCCGATGGAACCTGCCCGACTCCGTGCGGGTGGCTCCGGGTGCGACGCTGTCGCTGACTTATGAGATGACCGTGCCGAGCAACGCCTCGGTGTCGGCCAGCTACGTCAACACGGCCTCCCCGGCCTCCTACGGCACGGCGTCCAACATCGGCACGGTGGTCCAGCACTATCCGGCCACCAATATCGACACCTCCGTGCCGGCAACCGAGATCGATGTGCCGGCGGCGCGCGATACCCACACGGTCGTCACGCCCAATGTGACCGTTGCCAAGACCAACACCACGTCGGTCAACGAAGCCGGGAATGCCTTGGCCGGGCAGGCGGTCATCGGTGAGGTGGTCACCTATTCGATCCTCGCTCAGATCCCTGCCCACACCAGCGTGTACGACGGCGTACTGACCGACGTGCTGCCCGCTGGCATGGAGTTCACCGGCGCCTCCGCCGACTTCTCCACCGACGCCGGGGCCACGTTCGGGGCGCTTCCGGCGGGCTTCGTGCTGGGCGCCAACGGCACCCTGACGCTTCCCTCGAGCTACGCCAACGCCACAGGTGTGGCGCACGTCGCCCGCGTGCAGATCACGGCCCGGGTGCGCAATGTCGCCGGCAACACGAACGGGACCGTCCTGACCAATACCGCGTCGTTCGCCAGCAAGACCGCGCCGGGAGGGGCTGCTCTCCCCGTTCGGCAAGGAACCTCCCGGGTCACCGTGGTGACGCCCGCCCCGACGATCGCCAAGACCGACAACGACGCCGACAAGGTCGTGACCGCAGGGCAGACGGTGACCTACACCCTCACGGTCACCAACGCGGCGGGCCGCCCGCCGGCCCACGACATGTTCGTGGTCGATTGCGTTCCGGCGCTGCTGGCCGTGACGGGCATCCTCCCCGGTTCGCCCAATCAGGGGACAGCCGCCTACGCGCCCAGCACGGGCGCCGACGGCTGCGCGAGCGGCACCACCCGCATGCTGTGGAACGTCGGAGACCTCGCCCCGGGCACGTCGCGAACGTTGAGCTACACAGCCGTGGTCGACGACTCGGTGGGCGGCCTCGCCACACTCACCAACCGGGCCACTCAAACCTCCTCGACGCTGGACGACAACAGTGTCGCTCCGGGCGTGGACAATCCGGCCGAACTCGTGATCACCCAGTCGGCGACCGACACCATCCAGGTGCGGGCAGGGACGACCACGAAGACCGTTGACCAGGCGCTTCATGCGATCGGCGAGCGGGCGACGTACACGGTGCAGGTGCGAGTCCCGGCCGACGTGAACCTGTACGACGCAGCACTCATCGACACTCTCCCGGCTGGGCTCGACCCGACGACACTCCAGACAGTGTCTGTCGATTGCGCCCGCGCAGACGCGACCACGTGCCCGGTTACGGCCACGCCGCTGACCCGCTCGGGCGGCATCATCGGCTGGGCCCTAGGGGATCTGACGCGAGACACGCAACTGCGCACCATCACCATCGTCTACAGCGCAGTGGTCGCCGATGTGGCCGCAAACGTTGCCGGTCGGGTGCAGACCAACAGCGCGGTCCTGCGGTGGAACACCGTCAACGGGACCACCCCGACCTCGGTGACCGGCACCTGGACGGCGGCGGCCACGCCGGCAACGGCGACCTTCACCGAGACCGAGCCGCGCCTGGCCATCGACAAGACCGTCTCCGACGCCACCCCCGATCCGGGGCAGGTTTTCACCTACTCGGTGGCGGTGAGCAACGCCACCGGAACCACGGTCAGCGCCGCGCACAACATCACCGTGGTCGACACGGTCCCGGTGGGTGTGGTGGTCACGGCTGGGAGCATCAGCAATGGCGGCGTGCTGACCGGGGGAGGAGCCAACGGTGGCGGCACGATCACCTGGACGCTGCCCGGGCCGATCGCCCCGGGTGCGCTGCTGACCCTCACCTACGACGCGGAATTGGCTGCGCCCGCCTTGACGGCCACGCTGACGAATACCGCCGACATCACCAAGTACACGAGCACCGCGGCCGGGGGCCGAAGCTACGACGGTCCGAGCGATACCGCACAGATCCGGGCGGCGCTGCCGCACGTGAGTTCGACCAAGACGGTTCTTGGTGGCGATATCGCCTACATCGGTGAAGCCAAGTCGTGGCAGTTGCTGATCCTCAGCGATGGCGAGAGCACGGCGTACGGCGTCGACGCGGTCGACACCTTGCCCGCCAACTGGTCCTACGTCGCAGGCTCGGCGCTTGTGTCGATCAACGGGGGAGCCCCGGTGCAGATCGAGCCCGATATCTCGACTGCGGGCGCTGTCTCGACCCTGACCTGGAGCGATCTGGCTACGCTCGCGGTCCGTGATCGGGTCACCATCACCTTCTCGGCGGAGCCGACCGAAAGCGTTGTCGATGATGCCGGTGTCGGACGCACCATCGACCACAAGAACACGCTCCAGGCGGTCGCTGAGGACGCTTCGGGGAATACCGGTCCGCAGGGTGGCGGCAGCTATGCCGGCCCGCCTTCGAGCGCTGTGGCCCACATTCACTCCGCCGATGTCGTCATGGTGAAGGCCCACACCGGCGCTCCGGTTGCGGGTCAACCCTTCTCGTGGACCCTGACGGTGTCCAACGCCGGGCCGGACACCGCCGTAGGGCCGTTCACCGTGGTGGACACGCTTCCCGACGGCCTCTCCGGTGTGGTCGTCGGCGGCACCGGCTGGACCTGCACGGTCGACACCGATTCGTTCACGTGTGTGCGCACCGACCCGACGAACACGCTGGCGAGCGGCGCCTCGTTCCCGGTCATCACGATCACCGCGGACGTGCCGAGTGACGTGGCAGCGGGCTCCGAGTTGGTCAACGAGGCGACGGTGAATGACCGCACGTACGACCCCAAGCCGGACAACAACACCGACAGCGACTCGGCCACCGTCACCGCGGTCGCGGACTTCTCCCTGGACAAGACCCTCGTGGGTGAGATCGTGGCCGGTCAGCAGGCGTCCTACACCCTCGATGTCGTCAACCTGGGGCCTTCGGTCTCCCGCGGGGAGATCACCATCGAGGACACGCTCCCGGCCGGATCGACCTTTGTCAGCGCGGAGGGCACCGGTTGGGACTGCTCCGCCGACGCCGGGGTGTTGACCTGCACGCGCGATGACCTGGTTGCGCTGGGAACGCTGCCTCAGATCAGCGTGACCATCGCCATTCCCAGCGATCAGATCGACCCGGTCGTGAACACGGCGACGGTGTCTGCGCCGCTGGACGACAACCCGGACAACGACACCGACGAGGTGACGACCGATCCGGTTACGCGTGCCGACTTGGCGATCACCAAATCGTCTCAGGGCGCCTTCGTTGCCGGACAAGATGCGACCTATCGGCTGACGGTGAGCAACCTGGGGGCCTCCGACGCCCAGTCGGTGGTCCGGATCACCGACGCGCTGCCTGCCGAGCTCAGCTACGTGACCTTCACCTCCGTGACCGGCACCTGGACGTGTTCGGCCGCGGGCCAGGACCTCTCTTGCGACTTGTCCGGGGCCTTGGCCGCCGGGGACACGGTTGTCGTCGAGGTCACCGTGCACATCGACCCCGACCACGTCGGTGATGTGACCAACTCGGCAACGGTGAGCTCGCCGACCACCGATCCCGTTCCGGCCAACAACACCGATCAGGACAACACCGGCAGCAACGTTGAGGCGGACCTGCAGATGGCCAAGACCCATGCCGGTGACGCGGTCGCGGGTCAACAGATCAGCTATGACCTGGCGGTTCACAACGCCGGGCCCTCGCGTTCGCCGGGTCCGATCACGGTCGTGGACAACTTGCCTGCCGGCATGACCTATGCCAGCTTCAGCGGGGCCGGCTGGTCCTGTTCGGCCGCCGGCCAGACCGTTACCTGCACCAACGCGGGATCGATCGCCGCGGGCGGTGACGCGCCCACGCTGACCTTGACCACGGACGTCGCTCCCGACGCCGGTCCGGCCACGCTCACCAATCGGGCGACGGTCGACGGCCCGATTTCGGACCCCGATCTGACCAACAACGCCGATGCCGATCCGACCGTGGTCGCGGACGAGGCGAACCTGAGTCTGAGCAAGACCGTGGTGGGGGACAACCCGGTCGTTGCCGGCACCCGCACGTCGTACTCGCTGGTCGCGCATAACGACGGACCCTCGGACGCTGACTCGGTGTCGGTGTTCGATGTGCTTCCGGCGGGCATGTCGCTCGTCTCTGCTGACGGCCCGGGGTGGACATGCGAGGCCGAAGCGCCGGTCTCGTGTCACCGAGATTCGATCCCGGCAGTGTCGGACGCTCCCTCCATCACGGTCATCGTTGAAGTCGGTTCCGGAGTGGCTGACGGTACGACGCTGACCAACAACGCGTCGACCAGTACGTCGACCCCCGGCGATGATCCGGCAGACAACGACGCCACGGCCGACGTCGAGGTGATCGCGCGGGCCGATCTGGCATTGAGCAAGACGCATCCGGCCGAGCCGGTGATGGCCGGCACCGACACCGACTTCGTCCTGACCGTCAGCAACCAGGGCGAGTCCGACGCGGTAGGGCCGCTCACGATCGTCGATTCGCTGCCGGACGGCATGTCCTTCGTGACCGCCAGTGCCCCGTGGACGTGCTCGGCTGCCGGGCAGCAGGTCACCTGCACCCTGACGGATGGTCTCGTGGCGGGCGCAACCGCGACGGAACTGGTCCTCACCGCGCATGTCGACGCCGCTGTCGATCCCACCACGCTGACGAATTCCGCAACGGTCTCCTCCAGCACCGTGGACCCCAACCCCGACAACAACGACGCCACTGCCGATGTCGAGGTCGCCGAGACCGCGGATCTGACCATCGTGAAGTCCCACACCGGCCCTGGCTTGGTTCGTGGCCAGGTCACCTTCACGTTGGCCGTCAGCAACGCGGGTCCGTCGGCTGCCAACGAGGTGACCGTCGAAGACTCGCTACCGGCCGGGCTGACGCTTGCCTCGGTTTCGGCCGATGGGTGGGAATGCTCCACGGTCGATGACACGGTGGCTTGCGTGTTGACCGGCGACCTCGGTCCGGACGAGATGGCCCCGCCGATCACGGTCGTCGCGGATGTGCATCCGAACGCCTACCCGGGCGTCACCAATGTGGCCACCGTGGATTCCACGGCGATGGACCCGTGGCCGGACGACAACACCAGCTCCGATGCGGTCGAGGTGCCGCCGTTGGTGGATCTCGCTTTGGCCAAGCACCACACCGGGGTGGCCAAGGTCGGCCAGGAGCTCACCTTCGAACTGGTCGTCACCAACCACGGCCCGACGCCTGATCCAGGGCCGATCACCGTCACCGATCAATTGCCGGTCGGGCTCACCTATGTCTCTGCCACGGGCGAGGGATGGGTGTGCAGCGAGCTCGAACAGGCGGTCACCTGTGTGGCCGACGCCGGGCTCGACGTGGATGCCAGCAGCACCATCACTCTGGTGACTTCCGTGGAGCCGTCGGCGTACCCCTTGGTGACCAACGTCGGCATGGTCGCCACCGAGTCGACCGAGACCGATGCCGAGGATCCGGCCAACAATGTCGCGCAGGATCCGGTCGAGGTGGTCCCGCTGGTCGAACTGGATCTGGCGAAGTCGCTGAAATCGCTCAAGGGCGACACCGCCACCTTCACCCTGACCGTCACCAACAAGGGTCCCAACGACACCGTCGAGCCCCTCGTGGTGACCGATCGCCTGCCGAACGGACTTGACTTCGAGTCGGCCCGAGGCGCCGGCTGGGCATGCGTCGCACCCGCGAACCGGGTCACCTGCACCTACGACGCGACCCTTGCGGTGGGCGCCAAGTCGACGATCACGCTGGTCACCACGGTCGTGGGTCATGCGGGTCAGCAGATCACCAATGTCGGCACGGTTTCCGGGGGCGGGTCCGACGTCGACGCCACCGATGACGCGTTGGTGAAGGTGCCGCCCAGTGGCGGCTTGCCCAATACCGGCGGGACATCGTGGGTGTGGATCCCGCTCGGTCTGTTCCTGATCGTGCTGGGTGGGTTGCTCCTGCGGCGATCGCTTCGGGGTCAGGCCACCTAGTCACTGGCTAGCCCCCGGCTAACCCTGGCTAGAGCCTGGCCGGCACTAGTCTCGAGCGGTGACGGCATTCCACGAACTCACCGCCCTCGAGCTGGGGCGCCTGGTCGCCGACGGCGAGGCGTCTCCTCCGGAGTTGGTCGGGCACTTCGCCGCGCGCGAAGACCACGTCGGCGCCTTCATCACGCCCACCCCTGAGCGGGCGCTGGACGCTGCCGCCGCGCTCGGCTCGCGACCACCCAGTGCCGGGCCGCTCTGGGGTGTGCCGACGGCGATCAAGGACCTCTCACTCACCGCAGGCGTGCGCACGACTTTCGGATCCGCGGTGATGCGCGACTTCGTGCCGCAGACCACCGACCTGGTGCCGACCCGCCTCGCCGAGGCGGGGTTGATCAGCCTGGGCAAGACCAACACCCCGGAGTTCGGGTCGCCGTGTTACACCGAGCCGGAGGTGGCCCCGCCGGCGGTGACGCCCTGGGACACCACCCGGATGGCGGGCGGCTCGTCGGGCGGCGCGGCGGCCGCGGTCGCCGCAGGTCTGGTGCCGGTTGCGGCGGCCTCCGACGGCGGCGGCTCGATCCGGATTCCGGCCTCCTGCTGCGGTCTGTTCGGCTTCAAGCCGTCTCGGGGACGAGTCAGCGGGGCGCCTTGGTACGGCGACCCGGTCGGCCTCTCGACCGGAGGCCCGATGGCCCGCACGGTGCGCGATTCGGCGGCCTTCCTCGACGTCATCGAGGGCCGTTCGGTGGGGGACCCCTGGTGGGCCCCGCCGGAAGCGCAGTCGTTCCTGTCGGCGTGTGAGCGGGATCCCGGGCAGCTGCGGATCGCCCGATTCTGCCGGCCGCTGATCGCCGATTCGGTGGTCGACCCCGAGGTGACCGCGGCGTGGGAGGACACCTCGCACCTGCTCGAAGGCTTGGGCCACCAGGTCGTGGACATCGAGGTGCCGCTGAGTCCGGAGGTGGTCGGCGTCTTTGAGACCGCCTGGGCGGTGCTCACCTGCCTCCATCCCGCCCCGCCGCAAGCCGAGCCATGGATGCGTCCCTTGACCCGCTGGCTGATCGAGCGCGGCCGGGCGGTGTCGGCGCCCGAGTTCGGGTTCGCGTTGGCCCAACTGCGCCAGCATGCCGCTCGCGCGTTGGCCGAGCTCGCGTCGTACGACGCGGTGTTGACGCCGACGCTGGCCGTCCCGCCGCTGCTGGTCGGCGCGCTCCGCAACGATGAGGATCCGGCCGCCGACTTCGAAGCGCAGAAGGCGTTCACGCCGTGGACTGCGGCGTGGAACCTGACCGGGATGCCGGCCGCGTCATTGCCGCTGCACCACACAGCCTCCGGGTTGCCGATCGGGATGATGCTCGCCGGGCGCCCGGCCGAAGATGCGCGGCTCTACGCGTTGTGCGCTCAGGTGGAGGCGGCGCGGCCCTGGGCTGAGCGTCGGCCGCCTGCATGGGTGTAGGCGCTCGTCGCCGCGCGAGACCCTAGGAGAACCAACTCGGCACAGCCTTGCGGAATGCCTCCGGGCTCAGTTTGCCGGCGCCTTCGGGGATGGTGGCCAGCACCGGGACCCCGGTGACCCGAGGCAGGTCGTCGGCGTTGCATTCCTCGGTGAGGCCCGGCCGGCTCGGCCAAGAGCCGATGATCAATCCGACCGGCTCGATGCCGCGGGTGCGCAAGGCATGCACGGTGAGCTCGGTGTGGTTGAGCGTGCCGAGGGTCGATGCGGTCACGATCACCACGTCGGCGTTGAGTTTGTCGGCCAGGTCGAGCAGCGTGCCGCCCTCGGAGTCGAGCCGGACCAGGAGTCCGCCGGCGCCTTCGACGATGACCAGGTTGTAGTGCTCGCACAAGACGTTGATCCGGTCGGCGTACTCCGCGATCGGTGGCAGCGACTCGCGACGCAGCATGGCGGCGGTATCGGGCGCGAGTGGGTCGGGGAGTGCGGTGTATTCCTGTGCCGAGATCCCCGCGAGCCGGTGCACCTCGCCCGCATCGCCGGGGTCGGCTTCGGTGACTCCGGTCTGCACGGGCTTCACCATGATCACCCGTTGGTCGACGGCTGCGCGCACCGCCAGTGCGGCCGTGGCGATCGTCTTGCCGACCTCGGTGCTGGTGCCGGTGACGACGAGCACGCGGCCTTTCGCGGCGCCGCTGGGAGGCTGCACCGCCCGCGGTCCGGAGGCCGCGTCGGGCGTCGGATTCACGGCAGACATGGTCTTCCTACAGTACGTCAGCGAGCACTCGGATCGCCTGTCCCCAATTCGGCTCCGACAAGCCGGCGGAACAGGTGACTCTGAGTCTGGAGATGCCGTCGGGAACCGATGGCGGCCGGAAGCAGCCGACGAGCACGCCCGCTTCGCGGACGCGGGCCTGGGCCTCGAGAGCGGCGAGCGGGGAGGACATCGGGATCGACACAACGGCACCTGCCGGGACCTCGACCTCGACCCGGGCGGCTAGCTCGGCAACCCGCGCCGCCACCCGCTGGGGGAGTTCGGGGTGCTCTTCGAGGATGTTCAGTGCCTCCAGCGCCGCCGCGGCGGGCGCCGGGGCCAGACCGGTGTCGTAGATGAAGGGCCGGGCGCGATTGACCAGGTGATCGATGATCGCCGTCGTACCCAGCACGGCGCCGCCCTGCGCGCCGAGCGACTTGGAGAGCGTGGCCGTGAGGACCACGTGGCCCGCGTTGCCGAGGTCATGGGCGGCGGCCAGCCCGCGACCCTGTGGCCCGGCTACGCCGAGGCCATGGGCTTCGTCCACCAGCAGCAACGCATCGTGGGCGGCGGCGATCTCGGCGAGTCTGGGGAGCGGGGCGGCATCGCCGAGCACGGAGTAGACCGACTCGGTGAGGATCAGCGCGCGCCGGCCCTGGCGGCGTTCGACCAGGGTCTTGACCACGGCATCGGTGTCGCTGTGCGGAGTGACGACGACCTCGGCGCGGGAGAGCCGAGCGGCGTCGATCAAGCTCGCATGGATGTGGGCGTCGGAGACGATCAGGCAGTCCCGGTCGGCGAGGGCAGTGACTGCCGCGAGGTTGGCGTGATAGCCGGTGGAGGCGACCAGAGCGTGCGGCGCACCCATCCAGTCGGCGAGTCGGCGTTCCAGGTCGGCATGGAGTTGGAGGGTGCCGGTGACCAGCCTGGAAGCACCCGCGCCGGTGCCCCACCGGGAGGTCGCCTCTTGCGCGGCGGCGATCACGCGGGGGTGCCGGGCCAAGCCGAGATAGTCGTTCCCGGCGAGGTCGATCGCCTGGTCGTCGGCGTTGCGAGGCACCAGGCTTCGATGCAGGCCGGCGCGCTTGCGGGCAACGGCTGCTTCGTCGAGCCAGCGCTCCCAGGCACCCATCAGCCGGCCTCGACAGCAGCGGCCATTGCTGCGGTGATGGTGGCGATGTCGTCGTCCGTGCAGAGGTAGGGCGGCATCGTGTAGACGAGGTCGCGGAAGGGACGGAGCCACACTCCGCGGTCGAGCCCGGCCGTGGTGGCCCGGGGTACGTCGACGGGGTGGTCGAGCTGCACCACGCCCACGGCTCCGATCACTGCGCACGTCCGCGACTCGGGGATGGTCGCGCGCAGCCCAGCCAAGCCGCTGGTGAGCCCGTCGCTGATGGCGTTCACCTGTCCGCGCCAGCGGCCGGTGCCGAGCAGGTCGAGGTTGGCCGACGCGACGGCGCACGCGAGCGGGTTCGCCATGAACGTGGGGCCGTGCATCAAGACGCCCGCCTCGGAGGCGGCAGATGCCTTCGGCAAGCCTCGCTGGTGCACAAGCGCAGCGGCGAGTGTCAGCGTAGCCGCCGGTCAGGGCCTTGCCCACGCACATCACGTCGGGCTGGACCCCGCCCAGCTGGGCTGCGAAGAGCTCGCCGCCGAGGCGTCCGAAGCCGGTGGCGATCTCATCGAAGATCAGCACCAGGTCGTGCTCGTCGGCGATGAGGCGAAGGGTGTGCAACCGCTCGGCGGGGAAGGGCCACATGCCGCCGGCGCCCTGGAGCAGTGGCTCGATGATCAAGGCTGCCATCGTCGGGGTGTTCGAGCCTCCCGTCGTACTGCCTCGGTCCAGGTGGCGACCTCGCCCTCGGTGGCTTCGGCGCCGGGCGGTCGTGGGGCGAACCGCTGAGTCGGCAGGGCGTCGGCCCAGATCGAGTGCATCCCGCCGACGGGGTCGGTGACGCTCATACACCCGAGGGTGTCGCCGTGGTAGCCGCCTTCGAAGGCCACGATGCGGGTGCGTTCGGGGCGGCCGACGCCGCGTTGATACTGGCAGCGCCATCTTCAGCGCCACCTCGACGCTCACCGAGCCGGAGTCGGCGAGGAAGACGTGGGCCAGTCCGGTCAGGGCGGTCGACGATTGCTCGGCGAGCCGGATCGCGGGTGCGTGGGTGAGGCCGCCGAACATCACATGCGCGTAGGCGTCGGCCTGCCGGTGGAGCGCATCGGTAAGCACCGGATGCCGGTAACCATGAATCGCCGACCACCACGAACTCATCGCGTCGATCACCCAGCCATGCCCCTCAAGCTGGAGGCGTACCCCGTCCGCGCCCGTAACCAGCCTGGTCGGCGTCGGCTCCACCAGTGAGGTGTAGGGATGCCACAAGAGCTCGCGGTCGGTCGCCAGCAGGGCGGCTGGGTCGAGCGGGTGGGCAGCCATCGACCCGAGTTTAGTGACGGCCGCCGACGAGATGGCGCGGCGTCCGCCCAGTCCGATAGTCCAGCGCGTTTCGGTCGCATTTTGAGGGGTTGGGGGACGAAAGCGCGCTGGAGTATCCCGTGGGGGAGGGGTGGGTCAGAGCACACGCTGTTGCGTTGGATCAGTGCCACCAGGTGACACCAAGTCCACGCGCCAGCACTGGGACACAGCGCGGCGTCCGCCCAGCCCGATAGTCCAGCGCGTTCCGGTCGCATTTTGAGGGGTTGGGGGACGAAAGCGCGCTGGAGTATCCCGTGGTGTGTTTGGCGCTTGGTCTCGGCTGCGAGGAGACGGCGCAGTTCGTCTAACCTGAGCAGGTGAACCACGTGCTTTCCGATGCCTCGACAGAGCTGCTCGAACGCGCCCGACAGTTGGTGCTGGACGAGGGCACTGGGCTCGGCTACGACGATCTCGTGGAGATCATGCGGCTGCCGGAGGAGGACATCCCTGCGCTGTTGGAGTTGGCGCACGAGGTGCGGATGCGGCACTGCGGCCCGGAGATCGAGGTCGAGGGCATCGTTTCGCTGAAGACCGGCGGCTGCCCCGAGGACTGCCACTTCTGCTCGCAGTCGGGGCAATTCACCTCGCCGGTTCGCTGCGGTCTGGCTCGACATCCCCGCAACTGGTGAAGCGCGGCCGAAGCAGACCGCCGCCACCGGGGCCACCGAGTTCTGCATCGTCGCTGCCGTGCGCGGCCCCGACGAGCGAGCTGATGGAGCCAGGTGCGCGACGGCGTCGCCGCGATCCGCGAAGCCGTCGAGATCAACGTCGCCGCCTCGCTGGGCATGCTGACCCAGGAGTCAGGTCGACGAGCTACGTCGACGATGGGCATCCACCGCTACAACCACAATCTCGAAGCTGCCCGGTCCTACTTCGACAAGGTCGTCACCACCCACTCCTGGGAGGAGCGGTGGGAGACCTGCCAGATGGTGCGCGAGCCTCCGGCATGGAACTGTGCTGCGGCGGCCTTGGTCGGCATGGGGGAGAGCCATCGAGCAGCGCGCCGAACTCGCCGTACAACTTCGGCCGAGCTCGAGCCCGCACGAGGTGCCCCTCAACTTCCTCAACCCGCGCCCCGGCACCCCCTTCGGCGACCTCGAGCCGGTGGATGAGCTCAGCCGACGCGCTGCGCACGATCGCGGCGTTCCGGTCTGGCGATGCCGCACACGATCCTGCGGTACGCCGGTGGGCGCGAGCTCACGCTCGGCGACCTCGGCACCCGCGACGGGCTGCTGGGCGGCATCAACGCGGTGATCGTTGGCAACTACCTCACCACCCTCGGCCGTGACGCGGACGAGGATCTGGCGCTGCTTGTCGGAGCTCAAGATGCCGATCAAGGAACTGGCCAAGTCCCTGTGATCAGGCCGCTGTGATCGAGTCGCTGTGATCGAGGAGACCGTTCATCCCGACGCCGCCTATTGCGGTCAGTGCGGTGAGCCGTTGGCCGACTCGGCCCTGCATGGTCCGTGTGCCGCGCGCATGCAACTCGAGCCGCCACGCTTCTGCCCGCAGTGCCGCCGTCGGATGAAGGTGCAGATCACCCCCCGTGGCTGGGCGGCCGACTGCGTCGAGCACGGCCCCCTGTACGGCTGAGTGGCTGGAGGTTCGAATGCCCGTTGCCTCCGAATCCGCTACGGTGCTCCCCGTGTCTGAGACCACCGGCTCCAATACTGCCGACCGCGTCGTATCCATCCTCCTGCTGATCGGCCAGGCGGTCGTCGGGGCTGTCTTGAGCTTCATGGGCCTCTTCATCTCCATGGCTTCCGACTCGTGTGGCGCGTCGAGCACCTGCAACGAAGGTCTCATCGGCGCCGGCGTCGCGACTCCGCTGGTCGTCGTGGTGGTCAGCTTCGTGGTCTCGCTGATCTTCACGATCAGGCGCCTGGCTGCCGGGCGGATGGCCTGGTGGATTCCGGTCGTTGGGACTGTGGTCTCGGTCTGCGGCCTCTTCCTTGGCTTTGCCATCGCGTCCATGGGCGTGACCCCGAACGCTTAAGCCGCCTCCAAGGGTCGAAGTCTTGGCTTGGCTGGGCTACCGGCCCCGGTTACGCAACGTCCGCGACGGGATTCTTGGTCTGGTGCGCTGCTGATGTCCAGCGTCGGGGACTGGCACTCATCCCTGTGTAAGAAGACAGGTGACCGGGATGTGACTTTCCCTGAAATGAGAAAACGGATGACATGTCCAGCAACAACACACGGATTCAGTGGCAAGTAGCAGCCAGGCAGTGGCACGGCTCGTGCTGCGTCCACGCCGAACCGTCGGAGTGACTCGGTGCCGGAATCCTGACGAAGTGTCGGGCCGCTCTACTAGGGTCCAAGAATGGCGACAGACACGAATTGGGGTCAGTGACCCCGATCAGGCGTGGATTCTCGGTGAGTTGATTGGATACTTGGAACACCCGAAGTCTGGCGCTCTCGCATTCGATGACATGGGCGAGAGTTGGGTCTCGGTGCGTGAGGCCGTGTCGGCTGGGACGCTGCGGGCCTCGGACAAGGAATCCATTGCTGAGGTCACAGCGAACTGGGACGCGCTCCTGCGCTTCGCTTCGCTGCACCTTGGTCGCCGGTTGGGAACCGATGTCCAGCACCAACTCAGCCGAAAAGAAGCCGCTGATCCAGCACTACGGCAGCAGGCATTGAGTTCGTCCTTGGTCAACAGCGGGGTGCTCACGGGAGACATTCGCATTCCAAATACAGTCGGTGACATCACCGTGACGGCTGATCTGCGGGCGAAGTCGATCACATGTCATGTCTCGACAGAGGCTCCGAAGTCGGGTCGCAACACGACCCGCGTGAACTGGCTGACTCGGCAACTAAAGGACGCTCCGGGGCACGTCAGGGTCGAAGCGTTTGTGGCACATCAGCGCGGACGTGGTTCGGCTGAACTCCTGGACAAGGTCCGTCAGGAACCGGAGAGCCTCCTGCCTGACCCCACGAAAGATGTTGTCCGGTTCGAGGTAGCCACGATGGGCAAGATGGGAATCAAGCGAGGGACTGGTCAGGGCGCTTTCATCGACTCAGTTCTTCAGACACTGGATGCCTTCTATGCCGATGTAGTGCAGCACTTGAAGGAATGGCAGGCTCCGCCTCCGAAGGCTCCGAGGCCGCCGCAGGTCGAGACGCCCAACGGCGATGCGCCCGATGGCGACTCGACTGGCGAGTCCAGGCCAGTTGACGCGCCTGACTCGGTTGGGACGTAACACCTGTCCGCATTCCAGCCCTACCAGCCGGGCGGTCCCTGACGGACAGCGCCTGAGCAGGAGATTGAGTCGCTCGAGCGACAAGAACTCTTCCGAGGGGTCGGGCGTGGTTTAACTCGTCGGGTCAAACGAAGGCGAAGAGGAGGGTCGGGAGCCCATCGGGAAGCCGTGGAAGGCATTGAGCCTGGGTCCCGTTCTATGGACGCCCGCAAGGCGGGCATCTCCGTCGGGAACGGCGACAGGAGGTCCTCCTCAGTGATGCGAGCGTTGAGTTGATCGGCGACCCTTCGCGATCTCAGCGTCAGCCGTCGCGAGTCCAGTGCGCCGGCGGGTGCGACCGGGAGAAGTTCACGCCGGTTATCGACGAGTCTGCAAGAGCATCAGGACGACCGCACCCGGCTAGGGCATTGGTGATCGAATTCAAGAAGCCGTAAGTCGGGTGAGCTCTGCGTCACCCTGGCGGGTGACTGGACCTCCCCGATCTCTGAGTTCACCCCCCATGTGTCAGCGCCCGCTACTACGGTGGATTGCCATGGAGATCTTGACCCTGGCGCTCTTTGCCTACCCCACCTATCGACTCTTCCGCTTCATCCGCAAGGAGCGGTATTTCGGCAGCGAGGACTTCCTTGCTCACAAGGCCGAGATCGCCGGAGTGGTCGCGGAGCACAACGAAATCACCGCGTACACGTCCGAGATCCGCAACAACGGCTCGTTCAGCCTCGGCGGGTCTTCTTCCGGCCAGCACGCGCACCTCGCGCAGTCTCACAACACGAGCAACTGGAACTACAAGCGAGACCGCAACGTGGCTAACTATGCCGCCCCCAACGTTCACAACTGCGGGTTGCAGGTCGTCCGGAACGCCAGCGCCGACCCGCTGAAGTACGTCATGAAGTACTTCGACATCAAGGCTACTGAGGACCGATTAGCGGACGTGGAGAAGTTGGGCGAAAGCATCGCCAGTCTGGAGAATGCCGTGGCGAACCTCCATATCCGGGAGCAGAGCATCGCTAATTCCATCAACCCGCCTCCGTTCATCCTGAAGCACTATCACGACGAGTTCATGGCGAAGGTGGGCGTGGAACTGTCACCCATTAGCGTTCCCTACCCCGCCTATATCTTCGAGTACGTCAGCGCTGGCGGCAACAGCTCGCAGCGCACCACGGTCACGCTCGACACTCAGACCATCGACGCTCTGGTGGAGACGCTCTCCGAGGAAGATTCGCTGGCGTAAGAGTGCCGCTGGCCAGCGTGCCTTGATGACCGCGAGGCTCCGCGAGTTCATCGAGTCCCGCGATGACTACAGCCTGCAGGCAGTGCTCGATCTCCATTCACGTGGAGCCGCATCTTCTGCTGGAGGTTGACCACATCATCCCTGTCTCGAGGGGAGGTGTATCTACCGAAGAGAACCTCCAGACGCTCTGCTGGCGTTGCAACCGCACCAAGGCGAACAAGCTTCCGACCTGAGCTCTCGCCCGTGCTTCGTACCCGGCTCTCTCGGGGCTCGCCTTCTTCGGCTTCCTGGTCTGGCACTCATGCTCGACCGTCCAGAAGGCCGGACGCGATTCAAGTCGCTGCCCTGACAGAGATGCGGGACTACAACTAGCCCGGAGTGGTCACTCGTCGCAGGCAACCCCGTCGCCGTCCATGTCGAGGCGCATAGCATTCCCGGGCCCTCCCGCGTGCACGTCTGCCACTTGGTCGGGCAGGATGCTGGTCCTGTGAGCCCAGACGGCTTGGACATGCTGGCGATCAGCCCGTGGCGTACCGATGCCGTAGCTCTGTTTGATTGGCTCGCTTCGTCGACATGGGCCAATCCCAATCACTCACCCGGCGCAGAACCAGGCGTTGGCTGATCTGCGACTCGCTTGGAACACGAGACTGACATCCCTGGTGTCACGCAGGAGCAGATCGATGCTGCCTCACGCGACTTGGGCACCGACATTGGTTGGTGACACGCCGGGATCGACCAGGAGACCAGCGCCCCCGAGTACATCAAGGTCTCGATCGAGCCGGACCCGAATCGCCGGTGGGCCCCTTCGCGGTCAAATCGCCGTTGCCGGTGACGACCGGTGGCGAAGTTTGGGCCGATTTGCTGGCTCTCCTGCCTGAACTTCGGGCACGTCGATGCCATGGCGCGGAAGACGACAGTAGGCGCTCGCACTGGTCAATCAGGCGGAGCCGTAGTGCCTGGCCGCGCTTGGCGAAGGCTCGCTGGGCGGCGACGTACTCGGCTTTGCCTTCGGGTGTCTCGATGAGCAGGGGCGTCCATTCGTCGCCGGTGGGGTCGAGGCGGAGGCCGGACAAGTCGTAGGGGGCTGCCCGCATGTCCATGATCCGGATGTCCCAGGCCAACTCGAAGCAATCGGCGATCACGTCCGAGTCGATCAGTGGGGAGAGCCGGAAGGCGTGCTTGTAGAGGTCCATGCCGGCGTGCAGGCAGCCCGGTTGCTCGTACGCCGGCCGGTCGTCGCGGCCGGGCTGGAGCAGGTTGAGAGGGCGCGCCGCAGGGGTGAAGAAGCGGAAGGCGTCGAAGTGGGAGCAGGTGATCCGATGCTCCTCGACAACCGCGTCGGTGTCCTCGTGGCCGAGCCGGAGCGGCCAGCCGACGTGCCGGACCTGATCGGGCAGTCAGCCGATAGACCATCGCCCACTCGTGCATGCCGAAGCAGCCCAGCGACGGTGCCCGCGCGGCCGTCGCCCGCAACAACGAGAGGGTGCGCTGGACCAACTCCGCTGCCTCGGCCACCACGCGCGGATCGACGGAGGCGGCGCCGTCGTGCACGAGATAGCCGTGCTGGTCGGCGTACTCGGTGGCCGCATCGGCTAGCCGGACTCCAGCGCCGGGCTGCCAGCGCAACAGTTGAGCGGGTCGGTAGGAGTAGTAGCTGAACAGGAAGTCGTGGACCGGATGCTTGATTCCCTTCGCCCGGCGCGCCAGGTGCGGCTCGACCAAGGGGGCGAGTCTGGCCGCGTGGCGCTCGGCCCGAGCCCGCCACTCGTGGCCAGGTAGGAGCCGCTGTGGGCGCGCGTCCGGGCGCGTCTCCACTTCGTGGGCTGATCTGGGCACCCACTGACGATAGTCAGCCGCCGCCCCCGTGTACGAAACCGCCGTCGGCTCGCACGGGTCTCACCACTAGCATCAGCGAATGCGAATTGCGAGGTTCACCACCGGAGACGAGCCGGCCTACGGCGTGGTGCAGGGCGAGTTGGATGAGTACGGACAGCCGGACGAGGACGCCATCGTGCTCGAGTTGCGCGGAGACCCGCTCTACTCGGGGATCGAGCCCACCGGCGTACAACACCGGCTGGCCGACGTCCGCTTGTTGGCCCCGGTGATCCCGCGCAGCAAGATCGTCGCCATCGGCAAGAACTACGCCGCGCACGCCGCCGAGTTCGACGGCGAGGTGCCGGCCGAGCCGTTGATGTTCCTCAAGCCCAACACCTGCGTGATCGGACCCAACGACCCGATCGTCTATCCCCGGCAGAGCAGCCACGTCGACTACGAAGGCGAGCTGGCCATCGTGATCGGCCGGATCTGCCGCGACGTGCCGGCCGAGCAGGCCACCGACGTGATCTTCGGCTACACCATCGCCAACGATGTCACCGCCCGCGACCTGCAGCGCAGCGACGGGCAGTGGAGCCGCGCCAAGGGCTTCGACACCTTCTGCCCGCTCGGGCCGTGGATCGAGACCGACCTCGATCCCCACGCCTTCTCTGCCGACGGTGGCGGCCGGGGGGTCCAGACCCATCTCAACGGCGATCTGAAGCAGGACGGCAACACCC
Organism: Nocardioides sp.; assembly: GCA_037046605.1. Lineage (GTDB taxonomy): Bacteria > Actinomycetota > Actinomycetes > Propionibacteriales > Nocardioidaceae > Nocardioides. Next base: position 163,580 of record JBAOHF010000011.1, on the reverse strand, counting down.
GCGACCTGGTCTTCGACATCCCCACGCTGATCGCCTACATCACCTCCGTGATGACGCTGCTTCCGGGCGATGTGATCTTGACCGGCACTCCGGAGGGGGTCGGCCCGATGGTGGCCGGCGACGAGGTCGAGGTGTCGATTCAGGGGCTTGGCGTGCTCACAAATAGAGTGGTCGGTCGTGACTGACACCGCTGCCGCCACCGGTCCCGTTCGCGTCCGCTTCTGTCCGAGCCCCACGGGTGCTCCGCACGTGGGGATGGCCCGGACCGCGCTCTTCAACTACGCCTTCGCGCGTCATCACGGCCTCGTCGGCGACGGCGGCACCTTCGTCTTCCGGATCGAGGACACCGACGCCGCCCGGGACTCCCAGGAGTCCTACGACACCGTGCTGCAGGTGATGCGCTGGTGCGGCTTCGAGTGGGACGAGGGCGTGGAGAAGGGCGGCCCGCACGCGCCGTACCGGCAAAGCGAGCGGCGCCCGATCTACGACGACGTCGTCGCCCGGCTGCGCGGCACGAGCTATGTCTACGACTGCTTCTGCACTACCGAGGAGGTCGACGCGCGTCGCAAGGCAGCCGGCTCGAAGATTCAGGGGTACGACGGCTTCTGTCGCGACCTCGACCCGGCCCAGCGCGCCGCCTGGGAGTCCGAAGGCCGCCGGCCGGTGCTGCGCTTCAAGATGCCCGCGGGCTCGATCGCGTGGGACGACCTGGTGCGTGGCGAGATCGAGTTCCAGACCGAGAACGTGCCCGACTTCGCGTTGACCCGGGCCAACGGCGACCCGCTCTACACCCTGGTCAATCCCGTCGACGACGCCCTGATGGAGATCAGCCACGTGCTGCGTGGTGAGGATCTGTTGTCGTCGACCCCGCGCCAGATCGCGCTCTACGTCGCGTTGATCGAGCTCGGCGTGGCCAAGGCCACCCCGCGCTTCGGCCACCTGCCCTATGTCATGGGTCAGGGCAACAAGAAGCTCTCCAAGCGCGACCCGGAGGCCAACTTCCTTAACTACGTCAACCAGGGCTTCCTCCCCGAAGGCCTGCTCAACTACCTGGCGTTGCTGGGTTGGGCGATCGCTCCGGACAACGACATCTTCTCGATGCAGGAGATGTACGCCGCCTTCGACATCGCCGACGTCAACCCCAACCCGGCGCGCTTCGATATCAAGAAGGCCCAGGCGATCAACTCCGCGCACATGCGGCGGCTGAGCTTGAGCGATCTCACCGAGCGGGTGATCCCGTTCTTGCAGCGCGACGAGGTGGTGAGCCAACCAGTCACGGACGCTGAGCGCGACATGTTGGATCGGGCGATGCCACTGATCAACGAGCGGATCAACAACCTTGCCGAGGCGTCCGGGATGCTCTCCTTCCTGTTCACCACGGCCGAGGAGTTGCCGCGTGAGGTCACCGTCGACGAGGCGGGCGTGGAGGTAGTCAAGGCGTCCCGCGATGCCCTGGCGGCGCTCGCCGAATGGGATACCCCCGCGATCGAGGCAGCGCTGCGCGGTGCACTGATCGAGGGTCTCGGCCTCAAGCCGCGCGACGCTTTCGGTCCGGTGCGGGTGGCGATCACGGGTCGCCGGATCTCGCCGCCGCTCTTCGAGTCGATGGAGTTGCTCGGGCGCGAGGAGTCGCTAGCCCGGCTCGATGGGTCGCTGGCAGCCGAGTGACCAGCAAGTGATGAGCGGGCCCGTGGTGGAGTCGGCGCCGGCGGTCGAACCGGCGGCGCTCGACTTCAGTCAGCTTCATCGGGCCGGCCGCCCTGGCTGGTGGCGGGCTGCGGTGGGGGTGGCGCTGGTCGTGGCGGCGTCGCTGATCGTCGTACCGATCGTGGTGACGCCGGTCTTCGTGCTGGCTCTGGTGCTGACCGGGTCCTCGGCGAGTGCCGCACTGGATTCGATCAGCGATCTCTCGCAGGTCACGCCCGTGCTTCTTGCCTACGTCAACGTCGTGCTGGCGTTGGGCATCGGCGTGGTGATGCTGGTGACCCGGGCGCTGCACGGCTTGCGGCCCAGGTGGGTCTCATCGGTGGCGCCGCGGCTGCGCTGGGGATATCTCGTCGCCTGCCTCGGGGCGGCGCTGGTAACGATGTGTGTGGTCGTCGTGCTGTCCGCATTCATCCCGGCCGCGGCCGACGAGGCCGGCTGGGACGGCAAGATCAACGACTTCACCACCCAGTCGCGCAACTTCCTGCTCGTGATCGCGTTGCTGACTCCTCTGCAAGCCGCGGGGGAGGAGTACGTCTACCGCGGCTACCTCACCCAAGCCTTCGGAGGCATCTTCGCGGGCTCGGCAGGGCGCGCGGTCGCCGTACTTGGGCCGGCTTTGATCTTTGCGCTCGCGCACGGCCAGCAGGACCTGCCGATCTTCTTCGACAGGTTCGCGTTCGGGTTGATCGCGGGGGTGCTGGTGCTTCGTACCGGAGGGTTGGAAGCGGGCATCGCGATGCACGTGATCAACAACTGGGTGGCCCTCGGGCTCGGGGTCATGTTCGGTGACATGAACGCGACCCTGCAGCCCACCGGTGGGAGTTGGGCGACCATCGCGGTGACCGTGGTGCAGTCCCTGCTCTACCTAGCGCTCGCGCTCAAAATCGCCCAGCGGATGGGCCTCTCCCGCACGGTCTCGGCCGAATTGGTTGGCCCTGTCAGGCCCGTGTATCGTTCGTCGTCGGCTCTCTGAGCCGAACCCTTGGGGTATGGTGTAATTGGCAGCACGACTGATTCTGGTTCAGTTAGTCTAGGTTCGAGTCCTAGTACCCCAGCGAGTCACTCAGATTTGGTCCTTCACCGCGCCCAAAGCTAGAGTGACGCACTGTTGTCGAGGCGAGTCGCAGGGCTCTCCAACGCACATGCCCCCGTTGTGTAGTGGCCTAGCACGCCGCCCTCTCAAGGCGGTAGCGCCGGTTCGAATCCGGTCGGGGGTACCACCGCAGTCTCTCCCAAACCCGCGCTACCTCGTAGCGCGGGTTTGTCGGGACGGGCACACCGACGGTGTATACGCCTACAAGTACGACGCTGCGGGGAACTTGACCACGCGGGCGGCGTTTGTGCACACCTGGAACAGTGAGGGCCGGCTGGCGTCCACGAAGAATGGGTCCGCAGCGGCCGCGTCGTATATCTATGACGCGGATGGGGGCCGGTTGTTGCGGCGTAACCCGGACACCACGACCACGTTGTATGTCGGGGACACCGAGATCACTCTCGGTACCTCGACCACGACCCCGAAGACCGCGCAGCGGTGGTATCAGTTCGGGGGGAAGACGATCGCGACCCGGACCAGTGTGGGCATGACGCTGCTTGCCGCGGATCATCACGGCACCGGGGAGGCGCAACTGGACGCCTATTCGGCCTCGTATGTGACCCGGAAGTTCACCCCGTTCGGTGGCACCCGTGGCGGCGGCACATCGAGCGGGACCGCGTCGGCCACGTGGCGGGGTGATCACGGGTTCCTCGACAAACCCGTGGATGCGACCAGTGGCCTGACCCAGGTCGGGGCCCGCTACTACGACAACGGGATCGGATCGTTCATCAGCGTTGACCCGCTCCTGGACACCAACGACCCCCATCAGGCCAACGCCTACAACTACGCCCGGAACAACCCGCTAACCTACTCCGACCCGACCGGCCTTATGTGCGCCGACGGCTGTGGTGCGGGTGGAAGTAGCTCGAGGAGTTATGACTCACTCGCTGGTGTCAGTGAGGGATCGCCGCGGGGTCTGGGAACCGAAACACCCAACGTGAGTTCTCCGGGGAGCACTACCCCTGTGGTTCAGGCCAAACCCAGTGGCCTGAAGAAGATTCTGTTCACCGTTGCCGGCGCGACCGTCGATTTCAAAATCGCGTTCACTCAAAGGCTGATGCGGTGGTCTGATACGTCGCTCAAACGCCTCATGTTTGCCAACCGGACGCGGAGCATTCTGATCCGTTCACGCAACGGCACCATCGGCAAGGTCCCCCCGTCGACCGCGGCGCGAGCCGATTTACGCCTCCTCAACGCCTCGAAGTGGGCCTCACGCGGCCTGGGTGTCATTGGAGCCGGGGTTTCCTTTGGCCTCGCCAAAGCCGAAGGAGACGGAAACACCGAAGCAGCCCTCAAAACCAGCAATTTCGGCAGCTGGCTCTGCATTGGGAGCCAGCGCCGCCGCGTTGGCCTGCGGAGCGGTAACCGCTGGCATCGCGGCGGCTGCTTGCGCCGCAGGCGGTGCCGCGCTCGGTGGCGTGGCTGCAGGGTGGGCGAACGAGAAGTTCGACTCTCAGATCGAGACCGCCGCCGAGTTCGTCAACGACACCGCGTCCACTATCTCCGATGGGGCCAGCAGAGGTTGGGAAGCAAGCAAATCGTTCGCGTCAACAGTCGGCGGCACTGTCGGCGGATGGTTCGACTAGGGACGGCTCATGGAGGACTTCTCTGATGCTAATGCTCTGCTCGGCTTTCACCGCGGTAGGGTCTTTGGGGACGATGCGTCGTGTGTGGAAGACGCGAGGAGTCGCCGTATCGGATCGGGACATTCATGGCGACTATGGTGGGGGAGAATGGCCGGCTACGGATACGACGCAGCCGTCTCCTTGAGTTGGATCTGGTTTTCCTAGTACTTACTGAGTCTGGGGCATCGATTTTCAATTGGCCATTGGAGGGAACGCAAATCGGCTGAAGCTAATTAGATCCGCTGGTCGGTCCCACTTCTTTTGTTTTCAATTGCAGTGGCTCTCTGGGCGTGTTGTTGTTTCTTCGTCCGCGGTTCATGGTGCCGCCGCATCTTCGTGACAAGCGGGGGTGGATTCCGGAATGGATTCACTCGATGCGCAATCGTCGCTCGAGGTGAAGGGATCGGACCATGGCTACCTCCCGCGGTACGATGTCTGTGTGCCGCTGAGATCGAAATGAGTTGCTGATCTTCGTCAACGACGCCGCATCCACCATCTCGGAGGGTGCCAGCCGAGGCTGGGAAGCAAGCAAATCGTTCGCGTCAACAGTCGGCGGCACCGTCGGCGGATGGTTCGACTAGGGACGGCTCATGGAAGACTTTCTAATACTGATCGTGTCCTTAGGTTTCACTGGGGTGGGTCTCTGGGGGGCTCGGCAGGTTTGGAAGTCGAGAGTATCGCCGTATGAAACGGGGTCCTTTTTATCAACTATGGTGGGGGAGAATGGCCGGCACGGCTACGATGCAGCTGTCTCTCTGGCGTGGGTCCCCATACTCGCCTTTACGATCGCCGCATCAATTTTCAATTGGCCGCTGGAGGGAACCGCTATTGCTGAGACCATCCGATCGCTAGTTGTGCCATCGTTGCTTGGTTCAGGGCTTCTCTTGCTCTTGGAGTTGTTGTTTCTGCGTCCGCGGTTCTTGGTGCCGCCGCATCTTCGGGACAAGCGGGGGTGGATTCCGGAATGGATTCACTCGATGCGCAATCGTCGCTCGCGGTGAAGGGATCGGACCATGGCTACCTCCGCGGCATCGAGGTGTGTGTGCCGCAGAGATCGAAACGGGTTGCTGATCTTCGTCAACGACACCGCATCCACCATCTCGGATGGAGTCAGCCGAGGCTGGGACGCAAGCAAATCGTTCGCGTCTGGCAGTTGGTGCCACCGTTGGCGGATGGTTCGACTAGGAGAACCCATGGAAGACTTTCTAATACTGATCGTGTCCTTAGGTTTCACTGGGGTGGGTCTGTTGATAACGAAGCACGTATGGGAGTCGCAGCTCTCTCCGTACAAAACCGGGGCGTTCATTGCGGCTATGGTGGGAGAAAACGGCCGGCACGGTTACGATGCCGCTGTCTCGTTGGGGTGGCTGGTCTTCGGTGTGATGAGTCTGGGCGCGGCGGTCTTCAATTGGCCAATTGAGGGAACAAGGCTAGGCGAGCTGATTAGCTCCGCATTCATTCCCGCCTTGTTGCTCTCTATGGCTCTGGCCCTGTCGGAGTTGTTGTTTCTTCGTCCGCGTTTCTTGGTGCCCCCGCATCTTCGTGAGAAGCGGGGGTGGATCCCGGAATGGATTCACTCGATGCGCAATCGTCGGTCGGGGTGAGTTGTTCGTCGCATCGGGGGATTTCGTTCCCTGCGGCTAAGTTTTTCGGTGTTCTGTCGGGGACGGTGATCTCAGTTGCAACTGAATAGCGAGGACGCACCTGGAACCCTCGCGCCCGACAGTTCGTCAGACCCCAGACGGCGGTGAGTTCTGGCTCCTTCGCGGCAAGACTGGTGGGTGCAGACGGATCGCACATGCGGCCCGGTCCGACGGATCGAGACGGCGTCCGGTAGCCGGTATTGAGGAGGACGGTGTGAGGGGAAGAGTCAACCTTGCGGCGCTCTCGTGCGCGGCGGTAGTAACCCTGACGCTGGCGGGGTGTTCCTCGGGGTCCCATTCGAGCCAATCCCGGCATCGCTCCGAGGTGGGCGGGTCAGCCGTCGCGGTCGAGGGTCCTGACTATGAGTCGGTGGAGCAGGTCCTCGCCAAGAGCGAACTGTACGTCCGTGGGGTGGCCGGCCTGACGCAGGGGAGTGAGCTTGACGGTGGTGGCAATCGACCCGAGACGGAAGCCAACTCCGTCAGGGTGAGCTTCGTTGCGCTGACGGTCACGGACAGCAGCAATGAGGGAATCGTCAAGACCGGTTCGGTCATTCCCGTGCTTTGGGAAGGGCATTCGCCGTCTCAAGAGGGCCAGCCGAGCGGCCCGCCAAAGCCCGGAGATGAAGTTGTGGTTCTGGCAGTTGCGAAGTCCCATGACGACGCCCCGGGGATCGACTCTGTTACTAGCTTCTTGGCGCCGGTTGGCGGAGAGGCAGGTGTCCTCGATGTGTTGGACGGCTCCGTCACACCGAATGACCCGAACGTTGTCGGGTTCGAGAAGGCCGATGTCGCCGCGGTTGGCGCCGATGCCGAGAGCCCCCCGAGCGTGCCGACGAGCCAGTTCCTCGCGCTCGGGCACGCGCCCGGCTCGGCGGATAGCCGCCTTGAGCGGCGCTCCGTCGGGCCATTCCCTGTTCCAGGGGCTTGCGGTGTCGTCTAGGTGATGAGTGTCGTGGCCAAGCCGAGCAGGGCGCAAAGGGCCAGGACGCGGAGGGTCGACCACTTCCCGGCGAAGATCAGGTAGAGCGCCACCGCCGTGATCGCCCAGGCGACCGGATCCCAGGACTCCAGGACGGGGAGGTCCAGGCTGACCGGTCCCCACCGCACGGTTCGTGACGCATCGAAGAGAGTGTGTAGCGCGAAGAAGAGTGCGAGGTTGGCGATCACTCCCACCACCGCGGCGGTGATTGCGGTGAGGGCGGCGGTGAGGTGCTGGTTGCTCCGCAACCGCTCGACGTACGGCGCGCCGAGGAAGATGAACAAGTAGCAGGGCACGAAGGTCACCCACGTCACCAGGAGTGAGGCCAGCAGCGCGGCGACCCAGGGGTTCAAGGTGCCGGGGTGGCGGTAGGCGCCGACGAAGGCGACGAACTGGACGACCATGATCAGCGGACCGGGGGTCGTCTCGGCGAGCGCGAGCCCGCGGACCATCTCGCCCGCCTTCAGCCACCCGAAGACCGTGACCGCCTGATGCGCGACGTAGGCCAGCACCGCGTAGGCGCCGCCGAAGGTGACCACCGCCGCGCCGGAGAAGAACACTCCCATGTCCACGAAGATGGACTCGCGGCCGAACGCGACGCGCCGCGACCGCCACGGGGGTGATCCAGAGCCCGAGGCCGAGGATCAGGATGCGAAGGTTGCGGGCCCGGGACGGTACGCCGTGATGTAGCGCATCGTCGCTGATCAGCGGCTCGGGTCCGTCGGTCGCGTCGGCGTGGGCCGGGCCGCGGGTGAAGGCCGGGATTCGCGATCCCAGCAACCACCCCGCGAGCCCCGCCATCGCGATGATGACCGGGAACGGCACCGAGAAGCCGGACAAGGCAAGGAAGGAGGCGACCGCTATCGCCACCAGAGCGGGGTGATGGAGCGCGCGCTTGCCGACCCGGTGCACTGCATGGATCACGATCGCGATCACGGCCGGGCCGAGCCCACTGAAGATGCCGGTGACGAACGCAGTGGCGCCGGCGGCGACGTACAACGCCGACAGGCCGAGCATCGCGACCATCCCGGGAAGCACGAAGAGCGATGCCCGCGATCAAACCCCCGAGCGTGCCGTTGAGGAGCCAGCCGGTGTAGATCGCCAACTGCTGGGCCTCAGGGCCGGGCAGGAGCATGCAGTAGTTGAGCGCGTGCAGGAATCGCCGTTGCCCGATCCACCGCTTCTCATCGACCAGCTTGTGCTGCATCACCGCGATCTGCCCCGCGGGACCGCCGAACGTTTGCAACGAGATCGAGAACCAGGCCCGAGTCGCCTCCCGGAGCGGGATCACGTCCTCGGCGCGAGCTTCCTCGAAGTTCATGGCTTCCGTTCCGGTGGTGGGGCTGGGGTGGTGCTCGCCTAGGTAACCACGGCCGTCATGGCCGGTGAGCGTCGAGTCCGTCCTGGGGGGCCTCTCCGGTCGGTTGCGGGTGCGGTCCGAACTAGGGCCCCAGCGGCGTCGGCGGCGTTTGCGAACCCCCGGCGCCATTGTCCCCTTTCTTGGGGACTTTGGCCACGGCTAAGGAAGAGATAGGTAACGCAATTGTGCCAATTCGTCCCGAGTTCATGTCAAGCCGTGTTATCCATGAGATATGAACGAGAACCCGGGTAATGGAAATGTAGGTGCACCCGCTGGCTGGTATCCAGACCATGAAGGCGTCGTGCGTTGGTGGGACGGTAGTGGATGGACCGCGCAGGTCCAAGGGAGTGGAACTGCACCCCATCAGGCACCGCCGATGTCGTCCGCGTCAGTGCCGTCCGCGCCAGTGATGGTTAGCGGAGCGAAGCCCGCGCGGCCGTGGTACGCCAAGAAGCGATGGTGGGCGGTCGGCCTCATCGCGGCACTCTTCATCGCGGGCGCCGCAACCGGTGGCGGGTCCGCAGACGACGAGAAGGGCACCGCCCCGGCGGCGTCTTCGCAGTCGGACAAGTCAAGCCCCGATGCCGAAGGAGAAGCCGCAAGCGAAGAGTCCGAAACCGATGAGGCATCAAGCGAGCCGGAACCGGTCGAGACTGAGGAGCCGGAGCCGGAGATGACGGTTTCGCAAGAGAACGCCATCGAGGCAGCGGAGTCGTACCTAGACTTCAGCGGCTTCTCCAAGAAGGGCCTGATCGATCAATTGTCTTCCGAATACGGCGACGGTTTTCCTCGGAAGGACGCGGTCTTTGCTGTCAATCACGTTAAGGTCGATTGGAACGAGGAGGCCGTCGAGTCCGCCAAGACTTACCTGGAATTCGGCGGATTTTCGCGCCAAGGACTTATCGACCAGCTGACCTCTGCATATGGGGAGCAATTCACAATGAAGCAAGCTCTCTATGCAGTGAAGAAGGTCGGCCTCTAGACGCCAGCTCTGAGAGGTAGGCACTCGAGGACCTCTCAGAGCTGGGGATCCAACCCTCCGCCGCTGTCATGTCCGATTCCCGCCAGCGTCTGGGCGGCCGGACTGGGGCACGATGGGGGGATGGATCCGGAAGCCTGCTACCTCGCGGTGAAGAGTCGCGACCGCAGGTTCGACGGGGTCTTCTACACCGCCGTACGCACCACGGGGATCTACTGCCGACCTTCGTGCCCGGCACGGACGCCCGCCGTCGGCAACGTCACCTTCCATCGCAGCGCGGCCGCGGCGCAGGCGGCCGGGTACCGCGCCTGCAAACGCTGTCTTCCCGACGCCACGCCGGGGAGTCCGGAGTGGGACGTGGCCGCCGATGTCGCCGGACGGGCGATGCGACTCATCGGCGACGGCGTGGTGGACCGGGAGGGAGTTCCCGGTCTCGCGGCGGCCCTCGGCTACACCCCGCGGCACCTGCATCGGCTGCTCCTGCAGACCATGGGAGCCGGCCCGCTCGCGCTCGCTCGATCCCGCCGCGCGCAATTGGCCCGCAGCCTGCTCGACACCACGCACCTGCCCGCTGCCGACGTGGCCTTCGCGGCCGGGTTCGCGAGCGTGCGGCAGTTCAACGACACGATCCGCGAGGTGTACGCCGCCACACCGACCCAGTTGCGCCAGGGCACCGCCAAGCGACAGCGCCCGGCTCCCACGGCCGAGCCACCCGGGGCGATCACCCTCCGACTCGGCGTCCGCGCGCCGTTTGCGGGTGCCGCTCTCTTCGGCTTCCTCGCCACCCGTGCGGTGCCGGGCGTCGAACTCGCCGACGCAGCCACCCAGATCTATGCCCGCACGCTGCGGCTGCCGCACGGGCCCGGCATCGTGAGACTCCAACTCGCCGACCAACGAGCTGCCGACGGCCTGGTCGAGGCGCGCTTCTGGCTGCATGACCATCGCGACATCGCCGCGGCCTCCGAGCGGGTACGCCGACTGCTCGACGCCGATGCCGACCCCGCTGCGGTGGCCGATCACTTCGCGACCGACCCGATCCTCGGGCGCCTCGCGCTGCGGTGGCCGGGGCTACGCGTCCCGGGGCATGTCGACGGCACGGAGGTGGCGGTCCGCGCGGTGCTGGGCCAGCAGGTGACCGTGGCCGCGGCTCGCACCCTCGCGGCCCGGCTCGTCGCCGCGCTGGGTGATCCTCTGCCCGAAGCCCTGGCCCAACCCGGCCTCGACCGGCTCTTCCCATCGGCCGATGCCCTCGCTGACCTCGACCCCTCGACCCTGGCGATGCCGCAGGCGCGAGCCCGCGCCCTGACCGGTCTGGCCCGCGCCTTGGCGGACGGCAGCGTGAAGCTCGACCGGAGCCGCCCGCGCGGCGAGGTACGCGCGAGCCTGCTCGCCCTCCCTGGAATCGGCCCCTGGACCGCCGACTACCTCGCCCTGCGCGCCCTCGGGGACCCCGACGTGTTCCTGCCGACCGACATCGGCACGCGCGACGCTCTGCGTGCGCTGGCCACGGGCGGCGCCGGATCCGGGGCCGGCGCGGCCCTCGACCCCCGACAGATCGCCGTACTCGCCGAGCACTGGCGGCCGTGGCGCAGCTACGCACAGCTCTATCTCTGGCAGGCTCTGACCCTGCCGGTAGCGAAGGAGGCAGACCATGTGGACGGTGATTGAGTCACCGATCGGCCCGTTGCGACTGGTGGAATCCGGAGGTCGGTTGACCGCGATCGAGTTCTCCCCGTTCCGGCCGTCGGCCGCCGACGGCAGGCCGCGCGGCGACCGCGACGACGATCACCCCGTCCTGGCTCAGGCGCGGCGACAGTTGGGGGAGTACTTCGCCAAGGAACGCCGCGACTTCGAGCTCCCGCTGAGCCCCCACGGCACCGACTTCCAGCGCCGGGTGTGGGAACAGTTGCTGCAGATCGGCTGGGGCGAGACCTCGTCGTACGGCGCCATCGCACGCGCTCTGGGGCTCACCAACGCCGCCTCCCGAGCGGTGGGCGCAGCCAACGGAGCAAACCCGCTGCCGATCGTGATTCCGTGCCACCGCGTGGTCGGAGCCGACGGCTCGCTGACCGGCTATGCCGGGGGAGTCGAACGCAAACAGCTCCTGCTCGAACTCGAACAGGACGCCTTGTTCTGAGTCCTGACGGCTACTCGGTGGCGGCTGCGCGCCGCAACGACTCCGAGAGCCGGTCGGCGGCGGCCAAGACCGCGGGGGCGTGCATCCGGCCGGGCTGGCGGCTGAGCCGCTCGAGCGGTCCGGACACCGACACCGCGGCGATCACCTTGCCGCCGGGGGAGCGGACTGGCGCCGAGACCGAGGCCACGCCTTGCTCCCGCTCGCCGATCGACTGGGCCCAGCCGCGACGGCGGATCCCGGACAGAGCGGCTGCGGAGTAGGCGGCGTTCTGCAGGCCACGGTGCATCCGCTCGGGGTCCTCCCAGGCAAGCAGCACCTGCGCGGCGGATCCGGCGCCCATGGTCAGCTGGGAACCGACGGGAATGGTGTCCCGCAGCCCCGAGGGACGCTCGGCGGCCGCCACGCAGACGCGGTGTTCACCTTGGCGGCGCCACAGCTGAGCAGACTCGCCGGTGATGTCGCGCAGCCGGGCCAGGATCGGGCCGGCGGCAGCGAGCAGGCGGTCTTCACCGGCGGCGGCGGAGAGTTCTGCGAGACGAGGGCCGAGCACGAACCGGCCCTGCATATCGCGGGCGACGAGGCGGTGGTGCTCCAGCGCCACCGCCAGTCGGTGAGCGGTCGGGCGAGCGAGCCCGGTGCCGGCGACGAGGCCGGCGAGGGTGGCGGGTCCGGCCTCAAGGGCCGAGAGCACGAGGGCGGCCTTGTCGAGGACGCCGACTCCACTGGAGTTGTCCATATGCTAATACTGACGTCTCAGATCATGGGATGCAAGCTGTAGTGTGGACGTTAGTCCAAGGTGAAGGAGCAAACATGGGTAAGACCCTCGCGGAGAAGGTGTGGGACGAGCACGTCGTCCGCCGCGCGGACGGTGAGCCGGACCTCTTGTACATCGATCTCCATCTCATTCACGAGGTGACCTCGCCGCAGGCCTTTGATGGACTCCGGTTGGCCGGCCGCGCGGTGCGCAGGCCCGACCTCACCATCGCCACCGAGGATCACAACGTGCCGACCGTCGATTGGGATCAGCCGATCGCCGATCCGGTCAGCAAGACCCAGGTCGACACGCTGCGCAACAACGCCGCCGAGTTCGGCGTACGCCTGCACAGCCTCGGCGACGTCGAGCAGGGCATCGTGCACGTCGTCGGCCCGCAGTTGGGCTTGACCCAGCCCGGTATGACCGATCGTGTGCGGCGACTCGCACACCTCCACCCACGGCGCCTTCGGCGCGCTGGCCTTCGGCATCGGCACCTCCGAGGTCGAGCACGTGCTGGCCACCCAGACACTGCCGCAGGCGCGACCCAAGACGATGGCCGTCACGGTCAACGGCAGCCTGCCCGCAGGCGTCACCGCCAAGGACCTGGTGCTGGCCCTCATCACGCACACCGGCACCGGCGGCGGCCAGGGCTATGTCGTGGAATACCGCGGCCAGGCCATCCGCGAGCTCTCCATGGAGGGCCGGATGACGGTCTGCAACATGTCGATCGAGTGGGGCGCCAAGGCAGGCCTGATCGCTCCCGACGAGACCACCTTCGCCTACCTCGAAGGGCACGCCCGGACGCCCCCGACGGGCGCCGACTGGGATGCCGCCGTGGCGCACTGGCGCACGCTGGTCACCGACGACGACGCCGACTTCGACGCCGAGATCGTGCTCGACGCGGCCGACGATGACGCCCGTTCGTCACCTGGGGCACCAACCCCGGCCAGGGCGCACCGCTGGGCGCCACCGTGCCCGCTCCCGGAGAGCTTCGCCGACGAGATCGACCAGCTCGCCGCCGAGCGAGGCGCTGGACTACATGGGGCTGGAGGCCGGCACCCCGCTGCGCGAGATCAAGGTCGACACCGTCTTCGTCGGCTCCTGCACCAACGGCCGCATCGAGGACCTGCCGACTCGCCGCCGCGATCATCAAGGGGCGCAAGGTCGCCGAAGGCGCCCGGATGCTCGTGGTGCCCGGCTCCGTGCGGGTGCGGCTGCAGGCACAGGAGGAGGGCCTCGACGAGGTCTTCACCGCCGCAGGCGCCGAGTGGCGCGGCGCGGGCTGCTCGATGTGCCTGGGCATGAACCCCGACCAGCTCGCCCCCGGTGAGCGCAGCGCCTCGACGTCGAACCGCAACTTCGAGGGCCGCCAGGGCAAGGGTGGTCGCACCCACCTGGTCTCGGCCGCCGGTCGCCGCCGCGACCGCGGTACGCGGCACGCTGTCCTCGCCCGCCGACCTGCGAGCCCGTAGGAGGCCTGATCATGGAGAAGTTCTCGACCCACACCGGCGTCGCGGTGCCGCTGCAAGCCGCAGCAACGTCGACACCGACCAGATCATCCCGGCGGTCTACCTCAAGCGCGTCACCCGCTCCGGCTTCGAGGACGGGCTGTTCGCCGCCTGGCGCAACGACCCCGACCTTCGTGCTCAACGACCCGGCGTACGCCGACGGCTCGGTGCTGGTGGCCGGGCCCGACTTCGGCACCGGATCCTCGCGCGAGCACGCCGTCTGGGCGCTGCAGAACTACGGCTTCAAGGTCGTCATCTCCTCCCGCTTCGCCGACATCTTCCGCGGCAACTCCGGCAAGGCCGGACTGCTCACCGCACAGGTCGACGAGAAGGTCGTCCAGCGGTTGTGGGACTTGATCGAGGCCAACCCCGGCGACCAGCGTCACCGTGGACCTGGAATCACGGACCATCCGCGCCGGTGAGGGTGAAGAGGCCATCGTGGACTCCTTCGACATCGACGACTACACCCGCTGGCGCCTGCTCGAGGGGCTCGACGACATCGGCATCACCTTGGCACATGAGTCCGACATCACCCGGTTCGAAACCGGCCGGCCGACGTGGAAGCCGGTTACTCTCTAGCCGGAATTCCGGAGCGAGGCCGCCGGCGCCCGGCGGCCTCGTGGCTGTGCTCGAGAGGTTTGGGGATGGACAAGACGCAGTTGATCGACGCGCTCGCGGAGCGTTTCGACGGTGATCGTGTCGCCGCGGAGCGGGCACTAGATGCCGTGCTCGACACCGTTACTCAGCGCATCGCGCGCGGCGAGAAGGTCTCGATCGACGGGTTCGGTTCCTGGCGCAAGAGGACCCGCCCGGCGCGCAACGTCCGGCACCCGCAATCCGGCAAGGCGGTGAAGCTGCCCGCTCGTAGCGGCGTCCTCTTCAAAGCCGACGGCGCGCTCAAGAAGGCGGTTCGGCAGGGCGACTAGGTCCTCGGCCGAGCGAGTCTCGGTCAAGGGCTTCGTACAGCCGTAGCGCGGCCAGCGCCGCTCGGGTGTGTATGCCGACTCCGAGACGCCCCGCGGCGACCACGCTCGGCAGGTCGTCCACGTCGTGCCGCAAGCCCGCCCACGCCCGCGAGGACTCGCCCAGCTCGCTCGATCGCCGGCCGGGCAGTTCGACCGCTCCCTGCTCCCGATGGCGCGCGGCGGAGCCCGGCCCGAAACTCGGCGCGAAGGAACCCCGAGGTGCGAGATAGGCCGTGGTGCCGGTTCCGCTTGCGTCGGCGACGAAGCAGGGTTCCCCATCCACGATGTGAGCTCTCCGCAGAGTCGAGCAGCGCGGCGATGCCCGCGGGAGTGAGCGCAGGCAGATCGGCCAGGATCGCCACCACCCGGTCGGCGCCGACAGCGGCTTGCCGCAGACCCAGGTTGAGGTCGCCCGGATCGGGGAGGACCGCGGCCCCGAAGCCACGCGCCGTATCGGCGTACTCCTCGGCGTCGGTGACCACCGTTACCGACGCCACCCCCGCCGACGCCATGACGGCGGCAAGGGTGTCGCGCGCCATTGCCAGCGCCAGCACGGCACGATCCGGTGCCGGCAGCGCGATCCGCGACTTGGCCAGGCTGAGCCGCTTGAACGGCACCACGGCGCGGTAGGCAGCGGGGAGGGAGGTCATCGGGTACATGATCTCAAGCCCCCCGCTGCACTGGCCCGGCCGGAGCACCGCGACGCGCCGAACCGAGGTCAGATCGAACCACCGCGGCTCGGCAACCAGGTCTCAAAATCGCAGCTGGATGCTGGCTGTGTCGGAGCCGGGCATGGGTAGGCTGCCTCACGCAACGACAACCCGATAGGTGGGTGCGGAGACGGTGATCAAACTCAGGGTGCGCGAGCTCAGCGAGAAGCGGGGCTGGGCGTTCGGCACGGGTGCCTTCGTGCTCAAGCCGCTGATGGTGGCGATCAGCAAGCGCACGTGGGTCGACGGGGAGAAGATTCCCGCCACCGGCGGTTGCTTGGTGGTCTTCAACCACATCTCCCACCTCGATCCCCTGACCGCCGCCCACTTGGTCTACGACCACGGCCGGATCCCGCGGTACCTCGCGAAGTCGCAGCTCTTCACCAACAAGGCGCTCGGTGGCTTCCTCAAGTCGGCAGGGCAGATCCCGGTGGAGCGGCTCTCGCACAACGCGGTGGGGGCGTACGACGCCGCCGTCGAGGCGGTCAAGCAAGGCGACTGTGTGGTCGTCTACCCCGAAGGCACGTTGACCCGCGACCCCGGCTTGTGGCCGATGACGGGGAAGACCGGAGCCGCCCGGATCGCCCTGGAGACCCAGTGCCCGGTGATCCCGGCTGGGCAGTGGGGCGTGCAGGAGGTGCTGCCGCCGTACGCCCACAAGCCGGATCTCTTCCCGCGCAAGAACGTGCGGATCAAGGTCGGTGACCCGGTCGACCTCTCCGATCTGTACGACCGGCCGCGCAATGCCGAGACGGTGGCCGAAGCGACTGACCGGATCATGACCGCGATCACCGCGCTCGTCGCAGAGTTGCGGGGCGAGCAGCCACCGGCGGAGCGGTTCGATCCGCGTAAGGCCGGGGTGAAGCTGATCGGCAACCCCAACAAGCAGCCGAAGCCCGAGCACTAGCGGGCACCGGCGAGTCGAGACGCCAGTCGGGACCAGCAGAAGTCACACACGCAAGTCACACGAACTAGGGGACGGAGCATCAGTTGGGCGAGAAGGTTGCGGTCTTTGGGGCCGGATCGTGGGGCACGGCGTTCTCGATCGTGCTGGCCGACGCCGGTCAGGACGTCACCATCTGGGGACGCCGTGAGGAGGTGTGCGCCCAGATCAACGAGCAGCACGAGAACGGCGACTACCTGCCCGGTGTCGAACTCCCACCCAACATCGGGGCCACCCATGACCCGGAGAAGGCAGCGCACGGCGCGCAGGTCGTGGTGCTCGCCGTACCCTCGCAGACCTTGCGCGGCAACCTGACCGAGTGGGCGCCGGCATTGCCGTCGGATTCGGTGCTGGTGTCGTTGATGAAGGGCGTCGAGCTGGGCTCGCTCAAGCGGATGAGCCAGGTCATGGCCGAGCTGACCGGCGCGGGTCCGGAGCGGATCGCCGTGGTCAGCGGACCCAACCTGTCCAAGGAGATCGCCCGACGTGAGCCGGCCGCCTCGGTAGTGGCCTGCGAGGACGAGGAAGTCTCACGGCGGCTGCGCAAGCTGATTCACTGCCGTGCGTTCCGGCCCTACAGCAGCACCGACGTGGTCGGTTGCGAGCTGGGCGGGGCTTACAAGAACGTCGTGGGCCTCGCGGTCGGGATGGCGGTCGGGCTCGGCTTCGGCGATAACTCGACCGCGTCGGTCATCACCCGCGGTCTCGCGGAGACCGCCCGGTTGGCGACCGCGCTGGGTGCCAACCCGATGACGCTGATGGGGCTGGCCGGCCTCGGCGATCTGGTCGCGACGTGCTCCTCCCCGCTCTCCCGCAACCGCACGTTCGGGGAGAAGCTCGGGCAGGGGATGACCACCGAGGAGATCCTCGCCTCGACCCGGCAAGTCGCCGAGGGCGCCAAGTCGTGCTCGTCGCTGCTGGCCCTGGCCACCAAGCACGACGTCTACGCGCCGATCGCGGAGGCGGTCGATCACGTGGTGGCCGGGAGGATGACGGCGCCGCAGATGATGGAGGCGTTCATCGCCAAGGACACCAAGGACGAGGCGGACTGAGCGCGTGACCCAGGTGAACGACGCGGCGGCGTACGACGTCGAGTCGCTTCGCGCGCAGTTTCCCGCACTCGCCTCGGGGATCGCCCATTTCCGACGGGCCCGGCGGCACGCAGACTCCGCTGCCCGTCGGCGAGGCGATGCTGGCCACGCTGACCGGACCGCTGTCCAACGAGGGACAGCTGACTCTTTCTGAGCGCAACGCCAGCGACGCGGTGGCGGCGTTCCGTGGAGGCCTTCGGCGACTTCCTCGGCTCGGATCCGCGCGGGATCGTCCATGGCCGCAGCGCCACCCAGATCGCCTACGACTTCTCCCGGCACCTGGCCA
The DNA here is from genome assembly GCA_037046605.1 of Nocardioides sp. GTDB lineage: Bacteria > Actinomycetota > Actinomycetes > Propionibacteriales > Nocardioidaceae > Nocardioides. The sequence goes on along the minus strand of JBAOHF010000011.1, from coordinate 145,797 downwards.
GGACCTGGGAGCCGGGCGACAACATCGTGGTGACCCGACTCGACCACGACTCCAACGTCAGCCCTTGGCTGCAAGCCGCGGCCGCGCGGGGGATCGAGGTGCGGTGGATCGACTTCGACCCGGCCACAGCTGAGCTGGATCCGGCGAGCGTCGAGGAGGCGATCGGCCCACGCACGCGATTGGTCGCGGTGACCGCCGCGTCCAACCTGCTCGGCACGATCCCCGATCTGGCGGCGCTGCTCGGCGCGGGCACACGCTGTCGGCGCGCTGGTCTACGCCGACGCGGTGCACTTCGCGGCCCACGGCCTGGTCGACCGGAGCGCTTGGGGCGCCGACTTCGTGGTCTGCTCGCCCTACAAGTTCCTCGGTCCACACTGCGCGGTGCTTGCCGCCGACCCGGGGCTCCTGGAGACGCTGCAGCCCGACAAGCTCGCGCCGAGCACCAACCGGGTGCCCGCGCGGTTTGAGTTCGGCACCCTGCCTTATGAGGTGATGGCCGGCGCCACCGCGGCGGTGGACTTCCTTGCCTCTCTCGGTGGCGAAGCCGGGGGCCGGCGAGAGCGTTTGGCGGTCGGCTTCGATCGGATCCATGCCCATGAATCGTCGCTGCTCGCTCGGCTGGAGTCCGGGCTGGCCGCGCTGGGGGAGGACCGGGTGGTGATCCACTCGCGTGCCTCCCGTCGTACGCCGACGCTGCTGTTCAGCCTCCCCGGCCGCGACGGAGCTGCCGCCGCCCAGCACCTGGCCGACCGCGGTGTGCACTGCCCGAGCGGCACCTTCTACGCCCATCAGGCCGGTCTGCGCCTCGGCCTCACCGACCCGCTCCGCGCCGGCCTCGCGCCGTACTCCACCACCGACGAGGTCGACCGCCTCCTCGCGGGCCTGGCGGAGTTCCTGGGATAGGTCAGGGGCGCGGGGATGTGGGGTGGGTGCTCGGTCTGGTGGCCAGAGGTGGCCGCGTCGGAGATGGAGTCGATCGGTCGGTTGCTCGGGCGGCATGCCATCGGCACTCCACACGGTCGAGTCCGAGCGTGCTGGCACCCTGGCCTCGGATCGGTGAATAGATGAAGCGCGCGCTGCTCGCCCTGATCGCGATGGTGATGGCGATCTTTGGGTGGACGAGTGTCGCGCCAACCGCAGCTGGGGCAGTTGCCGAGGTTCAGTGCCTGGCCTACGCCTACGACGCTCCCGCCCCCGATACTCCAAGCGCGGACACGGTGTCAGAGCGCGGACCTCCCGCGTCAACCGAGCGCAGCATCACCTACGACACCGTAGAAATCGATTTGCGTCGGCCGCCGTCGTGCCCGGAGGTAGGACCTGCGTGGCCCAGCACCTACGACTATTCCGTTGGCTCCGCGGCTGATGCCACTGCTACGCCTACGACGAGACATCACCCCGCGCTCGCGCGCCCTCCTGCGCTTGAGCAGTCCGGTGTTGCCGCAAACACTGGTAGCGGGGCCCTGAACTGGTCTCGAGCCACGATCAACAATGGAGGCGTCTCAGCAGTCGAAAGGCATCTCGCTCGATTCGAGAGCGGACCTGGCGAGACAGCGATGCTCGGGCGTCTACGAGCGATATCCCGTGGTGAGCTTGACCCGACAGACCACGACCTCCGCTTCTACACCCACGAACTCCGAGAGTCGGTTCTCTATCGCAAGTCCGGCTACCCCAGCGGTCAACCGACCGGTAGCGACGCTGCCTACGACCTGTGGGATCGCTTGCACACCCAGGCCCTGACCGACTACGGGCTGACGAGGTCCGGGGCACCGATGGATCTCTTCCACCCGTCAGTGAGGCCCTAATGAACATCCCGATTCGCACAGTCCTTGAGGTCATCCGCGACGGACACGAAGAGTGGGACACGCGCCAGATCGACATGATGCTCGGCTTCCGCGGCGCGACGGTCGAGCACGGGATTCTGGCCTACCTCAGAGAGATTGAGTCGTCTGGGCTCATCGAAGAAGTCGTTGGCACTCCGTGCGCGACCGGTCCGCGGTGGCGAGTTACTGAGGCAGGCGATAGATGGCTCAGCGAGGCGGGGGACGACTCTTGAGAGGTGTCGTCCGGGCACTCCTCGTGCTGCTCGGAGTCCTCTTGGGCGCAACTCTCGGTGCCCCCGCCTATGGCACCCACCCCAGCTCCGCGTGCGCTGACGCCGACGCCGAGCGTGCTTCACCGGCGACCACCGATGACAACACCGCCGCACCCGGGACCGCCGCCACCGCGTCGCACGATGGTTCGGTGCGTCCGCAGCCCGGCGAGGGCCTGACGTACACCACCTATGACCCGGTCGTGTGGTCCCTGCAGGGAGACCGTGGTAGGGGTATAAGTGAACGGCCGGCTGCGGTCTTTCAGAGGGACATTCGCCTTGTTTCGATGGAGGGCGTTGCCACAAAAGCCGGAGACGACGTCCTCGAGGCGTGTGTCGCGGGTAAGTGTGGGATTCCTGGGGGAACGTGTTTTGTCGCGGGCACTCTGATCAAGACAGAAGAAGGCCTCAAGCCGATCGAGGACATTAGGGTCGGCGACAAGGTCTGGGCCCACAACTTCGAGACCGGAGAGCACGAACTGCGGCCCGTTGACCGCACCTACGTCTGTCACATCGAGTCGTTGCTGAAACTGACCGTCGGCACAGGGACCCTGACCACGACGAAGGACCATCCGTTCTGGGTAGAAGGCTTGGGATGGAAACGCGCTGGAGAGCTAGCCGTTGGAGACGTGCTGGTCACGCCCAACGGTCGGGTCGCTCTCGAATCACGTGAGGTGTTGCGGCGTGCGGCTACGGTCTACAACTTCCGTGTCGTTGGAGACCACAACTACTACGCTGTTGCTGGCCAAACTCCGATCCTGGTCCACAACGCCAACTACGGGCGTGCTGACCTTGCCTTCGCGAGAAAGGTAAAGCTAGCGCCGGACAATCCGGCCGTCATAAACCGGGGTATGCCAGTCCAGGACTTCGTGTCCGAGTACCGAAACGCGAAGATTCTTCGTGAGCTGCCGGGAGAGTACTTGGGGATGACGGTTGAAGATGCGCTGCGGTCGGGAAACTCAACTGTCCGAAAGTTACTCACGGATGGGCGGTGGTCCCGATGACTTGGTTCAGCGCGATGTTGCGGTTCACGATCACCGTCGGAAGCGCCTTGCCCCATCAAGGCTCCCGAAGCGTCGTGCTCATCAGAGCCGATGATATTGATGACGCGAGGGCAGCCGCGAGGAGATTGGGGAAAGGGATGGAGGAGACGTACAGGAATATCGATGGAGAGTTGGTCACCTGGAGATTCCAAGCGGTTGAGACGGTTGACGAGCTCGGTGAGCAACTGGAGAGTGGGCGCGAGGTCTACTCCGAGCCCATATCTCTGGATCAAGTTGACAGGTGGGCGGATGATGGCTCACCTCCCGGTTCTACCGGCGTTTGAGACACTTGGCCTCCCGAGATTTAGGCCGACTGACGCGAATGGTTGCGCACAGACAGCTGCTTGCCTCTTACGCAATATTTGTGTCCTGAACCGCGGTGATTCCTGAGTCTGGGTGAGATGGCTCGGCAGGTGCGCTGTCTGCCAGCGCTACCGGTGATGAGCCGGAGTTGGCAGGGTCCTTTCATGAAACTGAATCAATCGTCGGTTTTATGTAAGGTGCGCCCCCGTTCGGATCTGGCCGAGGCAGGTAGCGCTACGCGGCATCGTGAGCAGGTCGGGTCACCTTGCGCTGAGCGCGTGTTCCAGGTCGGCCCAGAGGTCGTCGGCGGACTCGAGCCCCACGGAGAGGCGGACCAAGCCTTCGGGGATGCTGCTGGGTTCGGTGCGCCAGCGGCGGCGGCGTTCGAGGGTGGATTCGACGCCGCCGAGGCTGGTGGCGGGGACCCAGAGCCGGGTTGCGGCAACGACGGCGTCCGCGGTGAGGGCGTCGGCCAGGACGATCGAGACGATGCCGCCGAAGCCGGGGTAGAGGACCTGCTCGACCCTCGGGTGGGTCGCGAGTCGTTGGGCGAGGTCGGCGGCGGTGGCTTGGGCGCGTTCGAAGCGGACCGGGAGGGTCCGCAGCCCGCGCAGCGTGAGCCAGGCCTCGAAGGGGCCGGGCACGGCGCCCGACAAGTCGCGGCGACCCTTGAGGACGCCGTACAACTTCTCGTCGGCGGTCACGACCGCACCCATCACCACGTCGCTGTGACCGGCGAGGTACTTCGTCGCGGAGTGGACGACGACGTCGGCGCCGAGCGCCAACGGCTGCTGGAGCAGGGGAGTGGCGAACGTGTTGTCCACGACCACCCGCGCACCCGCCGCGTGGGCCGCCTCAATTACGGCGGGTAGATCGACGATCTCCAGCGCCGGGTTGGTGGGCGACTCCAGCCACACCAGCGCCGCATCCTCGGCGGCAGCGCGCCACTCCTCGACGTTGGTCGCGTCGACCAGATCCCGGCGCAACCGTCCACGTGCCTCCAGGTCGGCCAATGCCGTGGTGACGCCGTTGTAGGTGTGCCGGGCAACGACGACTTTCTCCCCGACGGCCACCAGATCGAGCAGCGCGTGCACGGCGGACATGCCGGAGGCATAGGTAAGGCACAGCCCGCCCTCGAGCGCTCCGACTGCCTCTTCGAGCGCCGTCCAGGTGGCGTTGCCGTACCTGCCGTAGCCGACCGGACCGTCTTGGATGAAGGTCGAGGCCAGCATGATCGGCTCGTTCAGGGGCGCGTCGGGGACGCGCGCGGGGCGACCAGCAGTGACAGCGACGGTCTCGGCCGACCAGGCAGGGGTGTCGGGGTTCGAGTCGTGGGCCATGAAGCCACCCTAGGCCGGTAGGGTCGGGCGCGATGAACGAGTCCACTGCCTCTCGGCCCCGGGTCGCCGTCGTCTTCGGAGGCCGCAGCAGCGAACACGCCATCTCGTGTGTCACCGCCGGCAGCGTCCTGGCAGCGATCGACCCCAGCCAGTACGACGTGATCCCGATCGGGATCGCCGCCGACGGTCGCTGGGTCCTCGAATCCGCCGAACCCGAGCGGCTGCGGATCACCGAGAGTGGCGAACTGCCCACCGTCGATGCCACCCGCGACCTGGTCTCCTTGGCGAAGACCGGCGCCGCCGCAAACCTCGTGGTCAGCGAGCCCGGCGCCCCGCCGCGCGAGCTCGGCCAGGTGGATGTCGTGTTCCCCTTGCTGCACGGCCCCTGGGGCGAGGACGGCACCATCCAGGGCATGCTCGAGATGGCCGGGGTCCGCTATGTCGGAGCCGGCGTGCTCGCGTCCGCGGTCAGCATGGACAAGGCCCACATGAAGGTCGCGCTGGCCGCAGCCGGCCTGCCCGTCCTGCCCTGGGTGACGGTGACCGCTCGGCGCTGGGACCGCGATCAAGCCGCCATCCGCGCCGAGGTCGAGGCGCTGGGGTACCCCGTCTTCGTCAAGCCCGCACGTGGAGGCTCCAGCATCGGGATCTCCAAGGTGCACGATGCCTCCGAGCTCGACGCTGCCATCGCGACCGCTCAGGAGCACGACCCGAAGGTCCTGATCGAGGCGTACGCCGCGGGTGCGCGCGAGGTTGAGTGCGGCGTACTCCAAGCCCTGGACGGTACGCCGGAAGCCAGCCTCCCCGCGGAGATCCGCATCGGCGGCGACCACGAGTTCTACGACTTCGCGGCGAAGTACCTCCCCGGCGAGCACACCCAACTCGACGTGCCCGCGGATGTGCCGGCCGATGTCGCGGCGCGCCTCGGCGAGATGGCCGTGGCGGCCTTCGAGGCGGTCGACTGCGAGGGGTTGGCCCGAGTGGACTTCTTCCTGTTCCCCGATGGCTCGCTTGTGATCAACGAGCTCAACACGATGCCGGGGTTCACCCCGGTCTCGATGTATCCCCAGATGTGGGCAGCGAGCGGCGTGGACTATCCGGCGCTCGTGGACCGGCTGATCAAGCTGGCACTTCAGCGCACCACCGAGCTGCGCTGACCGTCAGCTCGGGCGCGTCCCGACCAAGCGGAGCGGCGCCACAGGTCACGCCGGCGTGTCTCAGATGTGCACGACCGGGCAGGTCAACGTGCGGGTGATGCCTTCGAGGCTCTGCACCTTCGAGACCACCAGCTTGCCCAGCTCATCGACGTTGCGGGCCTCGGCGCGCACGATCACGTCGTAAGGGCCGGTGACGTCTTCGGCCAGTGTGACGCCCTTGACCTGCGCGATGGCCTTGGCGACCTCTGCGGCCTTGCCGACATCGGTCTGGATCAAGATGTAGGCCTGGACGACCATCGTGGCTCCTCGAGTCAGGTGGTGGGTGATGCCATCAACCTACCCTGACCTCAGGTGCCCGGGTAGGGCGTGTCGGCGTAGGTGGGCAGCCCCTGGCTTGGTGGGATGAGGGGATGGACCCCGATGCGACCCTGGCCGAGCTCGGTGAGTTCGGGCTGATCGAGCGCCTGCGGCCGATCTTCCCGCAGGGCGAGCACGTCTTCCTCGGCCCCGGCGACGACGCCGCGGTGATCCGCACGCCGACCGGGCACGTGGCCGTCTCCACCGACGTCCTGGTCGAACGCCGCCACTTCCGCCGCGACTGGATGAGCGCCACCGATGTGGGGCATCGCGCCGCCGCAGCCAACCTCTCCGACATCAACGCCATGGGCGGGCGCGCCCACTCGCTGACCATCGGGCTAGCCGCCCCCGGCGATCTGCCCGCCGCTTGGGCGCTGGACTTCGCGCGGGGGTTCGCCGATGAGTGTGCCCTGGTCGGGGCGAGCGTCGTGGGTGGGGATCTGACCAGCGCCGATCAGATCATGATCGCGGTCACCGTCATGGGCGCGTGCGACCAAGCGCCGGTCGTCCGGTCGGGGGCTCGGCCAGGCGATGTAGTCGCACTTTGTGGCAGGCAGGGCTGGGCCGCTGGGGGATTGGCTGTCCTGGGGCGGGGATTCCGATCCCCGCGCGCGTTGGTGGATGCCTACCGGCGTCCGGAGCCGCCGTACGACGCGGGGCCGGTGGCCGCCGCGGCGGGAGCGACCTCCATGATCGACGTCTCCGACGGGCTGCTCGCCGAGGCGGGCCACCTCGCGCGAGCCTCGCGGGTCGCGATCGATGTGCGGACCGAGGCCCTGGCGATCCCGGAGGCTTTGGCGAGCGTCGGCTCGGCGCTGGGCATCGATCCGTTGCGTCTGATCCTGAGCGGCGGCGACGACCACGCCTTGTTGGCCACCTTCCCGCCCGAGGTCGCGCTACCCGACGGCTGGCAGCAGATTGGCGCGGTCCTGGCCGGGGAGGGCGCGGCCGGGGAGGGCGTTACGGTCGACGGGGCGGCGTACGACGGCCCCGCCGGCTGGACCCACTTCTAACCCCAACATGGATAGTCCAGCGTGATCCGGTCGCGCTCCCCGGCGTGTCGGCGACCGAAACGCGCTGGACTATCCAGGTTGGGGCACAAATGAGAAGAGCCCCGCAGCCACGAGGGCAACGGGGCTCGACTGCAAGCCGGGGAGGTCAGCGAGTGACCTTGCCCGCCTTGATGCAGCTGGTGCAGACGTTCATCCGCTTCGGGGTGCCGTTGATGACGGCACGCACCCGCTGGATGTTGGGGTCGAACCGGCGCTTGGTGATCTTGCGCGACCACGGCCGGTTGTTGCCGAAGCCCGGCTTCTTGGCACAGATGTCGCAGACGGCGGCCACGGTTCACTCCTTGAGGCAATGTGTGTAAGGCAATGTGTTGAAAGTTCGCAGTGCTGCCCCGCTCCCGCGAAAGGCAACCGCACGAGAATATCCGAACCCGGCCCCCGCCGCCCAATCAGCGCAGCGCGGTTACCCTGGCCCGGTGGAAACGGTACCCCGGGGCGGCATCTCCGTTGCCGTGGTGTCACGTTTCGTCGACGTAGCCACGGACGCACTGTCCGCGGCGCGTGAGGAGATCGACGCCCTCAACGTCTTCCCGGTCCCCGATGGCGACACGGGCACCAACATGTTCCTCACCATGTCTGGTGCGCGCGACGCGCTCGCCGAAGCCGTCGCCACAGGGGGCGATACCGCGACGGTGCTCCGTGCCTTCGCTCGCGGCGCGCTGCTCTCCGCGCGCGGCAACTCCGGGGTGATCGTCAGCCAGTTGCTCGGTGCGCTGATCGAGCGGATCCTGCGCGCCGACCCCTCCGAGCGCAACGCCCACGTGATGGCTCATGCGCTCCAGGAGGCCAGCGATGCGGCGTACGCCGCGGTGGGGGACCCCAAGGAAGGCACCATCCTCTCGGTCGCGCGGGCCGCCGCCGAAGGTGCACAAGGTGCTGCCGAGAAGCCGGCATCCCGAGCACGCGAAGTCTTCGCCGCGGCCGCTGCCGCAGCTCGTTCGGCGCTGCTGGAGACGCCGCGCCAACTGCAGGTCTTGGCGGACGCCGGAGTGGTCGACGCGGGCGGCCGAGGGCTGAGCGTGATCCTCGATGCCGCCGAGACCGTGCTCACCGGCCGGCGCGTCAAGAGCTCCACTCGGGGGCGAACGATCCCGCTGCCCAGCCTTCCCACCATGCCGGGCGGTGACCTCAGTGCCGACGGTCCCGCCTACGAAGTGATGTACCTCCTCGATCTCGATCCAACCCCGGCCGGTGCGCACCAGCCCGCCGAGGCGATCGCCGGGCTCAAGGCAGCCCTCCTCGCCTTGGGCGACTCCCTGGTGGTTGTGGGCGGTGGCTCGCTGTGGAACGTGCACGTCCACACCGACGAGGTGGGCGCGGCTATCGAAGCCGGCATCGCGGTCGGACGCCCGCACCGAATCCGAGTCACCCACTTCGCCGACCAGATCGGCGCCCGCCGCCAACCGGTCTCCGGACGCGCCGTCGTCGCGGTGGCCGCCGGCCCCGGGCTGCGACGCCTCTTCGAGGAGTCGGGCGCGGTGGTGATCGACGGTGGCCCCGGACAGCGTCCGTCCGCGGGGATGCTGCTGGAGGCAATGCGCGCGTGTGGGGCCGCCGAACTCGTCGTACTGCCCAACGACGCCGACACCATCAAGGTCGCCGAGATCGCCGCTCGTACGGCGGAAGCCGGCGACGGCAGCCAGCCCGGGCTCGAGGTCAAGGTGATCCCCACCCGCACTCAGGTGGAGGGCATCGCGGCGCTCGCAGTCCACGAGCCCGGCCGCACGTTCGCCGCTGACGTCACCGAGATGACCGCCACGGCGCGGCACGTTCGGTCGGGGGCGGTCACGGTTGCCGCCAAGGCCGCGATGACGATGGCCGGGCCCTGCGAGCCCGGAGATGTCCTGGGCGTGATCGGGGGTGAGTTCGTGGTGATCGGCTCCGATCTGGCCGAGGTCGCCGCGACCGTCACCGACCGGCTGCTCGGCGGCGGCGGGGAGATGGTGACCCTGGTCGGCGGCGCCGATGCAGGCGATCTGGTGGCCCGCTGCAGCGAGCACCTGGCCAGCGCCCATCCGCACATCGAGGTGATCAGCTACGACGGCGGCCAGCCGCGCTACCCGCTGCTGCTGTCGGTGGAGTAGCCGGTGATCACCTGGGACTCGCCCATCGAGACCGTGCTCGGGGACGCCACCGGCAAACGCAAGCGCATCGTCGAGGGGTTGGGACTGCAGACCGTCGGGGATCTGCTCAGCCACTACCCCCGGCGCTACCTCAAGACCGGTGAGCTGAGTCGGGTCGCCGATCTGGAAGTGGGCCAGTTGCTGACGATCGTCGGCGAGGTGGGGTCGACTCAGATGTACACCTACCGCGACCGGCGCACCGGCAAGCCGGCGTACCGCCAAGAAGTGGTGCTGCTCACCGACGGGCCCGAACTCACCATGACCTTCTTCGCCAAGCGCCAACACACCGCGGATTGGCATCGGAAGCTGCTCGCCGAGGGGCGCAAGGGCGTCTTCACCGGCCAGGTCGGGAGCTTCCGGGGGCAGTGGCAGCTGACCAATCCCAAGATGGAACTCTTCAGTGGGAAGGAGTCCGATGCCGACCTGCCCGCGCCCGAGCAACTGCCGCCCTATGTTCCGCTCTATCCCGCGACCAAGGGCGTGGAGAGCGGGGATCTGCAGCGGGCGATCGAGTTCGCGCTGACCGTCGTCGAGCAGCTCCCCGACCCACTGCCCGAGGAGATCCGCACCCGCTGGGAACTGCCCGGCTTGATGGAGGCGCTGCGCTGGGTGCACCTGCCCGAGGAGGACGACCAGGCGGAGCGGGCGATGCGCCGGTTCCGCTTCGAGGAGGCATTGGTCACCCAGCTGGTGATGGCGCGCCGCCGCGCCGTACGCCGGGCCGAAGGCACTCAAGCCCGGCCAGGCCGTCAAGGCGGGCTGCTGACCGCCTTCGATGCCCGGCTGCCCTTCGAGCTGACCGCCGGTCAGCGCGAGGTCAGCGACGTGATCTTTGAGGAACTGGCCCAAGCCCACCCGATGAACCGGCTCCTGCAAGGAGAGGTCGGCTCGGGCAAGACCGTCGTCGCGTTGCGCGCGATGCTGCAGGTGGTGGACTCCGGAGGCCAAGCGGTGCTGTTGGCTCCCACCGAGGTGCTCGCCGCCCAACACGCGCGCTCCATCCGCGCGCTGCTCGGTGATCTGGCTGACGGCGGCATGCTCGGCGGTGCCGAGATCGGCACGCGGGTGGCTCTGCTGACCGGGTCGCAAGCGCGCAAGCAGCGGCAGCAGACGTTCCTGGACGCACTCACCGGGGAAGCGGGGATCGTCGTGGGCACCCATGCCCTGCTCGAGGAAGGCGTCACCTTCGCCGATCTCGGTTTGGTGGTGGTCGACGAACAGCACCGCTTCGGCGTCGAGCAGCGCGCGGCGCTGACCAGCAAGGCCGTCACGCCGCCGCATGTGCTGGTGATGACCGCGACCCCGATCCCGCGCAGCGTGGCGATGACGATCTTCGGCGACCTGGAGGTCTCCACCCTGCGCGAGATTCCGGCCGGGCGCTCGCCGATCACCACCCACCTGCTTCCGCTGGCCGAGAAGCCGCACTGGCTGGAGCGCGCTTGGGAGCGAATCGGCGAGGAGGTCGCCAAGGGGCACCAGGCCTACGTCGTATGCCCCCGCATCGAGGGCGATGAGTCCGAGCAAGGGGAGCGGGACCAGATCGATGTCGACGAGGAAGGGGTGGCGCTCGCTGGGGCTGCCCTGGGCGAACTCTCCGGGGTGGAGGCGGCCGCGACCTATCTGGCCAGCGGGCCACTGTCGGCGCTACGTGTCGGCAAGTTGCATGGTCGAATGCCGAGCGATGAGAAGGATCGGGTGATGCGGGCCTTCGCAGCCGGTGAACTCGATGTCCTGGTCGCCACCACCGTGATCGAGGTGGGTGTCGACGTACCCAATGCCACCGTGATGGTGATCCTGGACGCCGACCGGTTCGGCATCTCCCAGCTGCACCAGCTGCGCGGTCGCGTCGGCCGGGGGAGTGCGGCCGGGCTCTGCCTGCTGGCCAGTCAGGCCGGTGCCGGTCCGGCTCGCGAGCGCCTCACCGCCTTGGCGTCCTCGACCGACGGGTTCGAGCTCTCCCGGCTGGACCTGCGCCAGCGACGCGAGGGCGACGTCCTTGGGGCCTCGCAGTCGGGGCGTCGTTCCAGCCTGCAGACTTTGCGCGTGCTGCGTGACGAGAAGACCATCGGCGAGGCCCGCGAAGCCGCGGACTGGCTGCTTGCGGCGGACCCCGATCTGGTGGGTGCCGACGAGATCCGCGAACGAGTCCGTGACCTGGAGCGGTCGGTGGAGTCGAACTTCATGGAGAAGTCATGACGCGGATCATCGCGGGCAAGGCCCGGGGTCGACGGCTTGCCGGTCCCAAGGGCAGCAACACCAGGCCGACCAGCGATCGGGTCCGGGAAGCGCTCTTCTCGTCGTTGACCTCGGCTCTCGGCTCGCTGGAGGGCTTGCGGTTCCTCGATCTGTACGCCGGCACTGGGGCGGTCGGGCTCGAGGCCTGGTCGCGGGGCGCTGGGGTCGTCGGTTTCGTCGAATCCGATCGCTCGGCGGCCGCGCTGATCGCAGCCAATGCCAAGGCAATCGGCTTCCAACGCCCCCAGCTCCACACCGCCACGGTCGGTCGAGTGCTCGACACCCCACCCGGAGCGCCCTTCGACGTGGTCTTCGCCGATCCGCCGTACGACGTGCCGTCGGCCGACGTGGACGCCGTACTCGATGCCCTGATCGGCCACGGCTGGGTCTCGGAAGGGGGCCTGGTGATCGTGGAGCGATCGGTGCGCGTCCCCGCTCCGCTGTGGCCGGTGGGGCTGGAGCCGACCAGCACCAAGAAGTACGGCGAGACCGTGCTGCACACCGCGACCACTGCCTGATCCGGGCCCGCGCTGGACTATCGTGGCGCCACACCATCGAGCGGGAAGTGAGGTCGACCCCATGGTCCTTGCGGTCTGTCCGGGCTCCTTCGACCCGCTCACCGTCGGGCATCTCGGCATCGTGCGCCGAGCCGCCGGGCTTTTCGACGAGGTCGTCGTCGCGGTCGGCACCAACGTCTCCAAGAGTCGGCTCTTCTCCGCCGAGGAGCGGGTGCAGATGGTGACTGAGGCGTTCACCGATCTTCCCAACGTCCGAGCCGTCGGCTTCGCCGGGTTGGTGACCACCCTCTGCACCGAACTCGGCGCGGCGGTGATCGTCAAGGGGATCCGCGATCCCGCCGACGTGGCCTATGAGAACCACATGGCCCACATGAACCGACAGCTCAGCGGCGTCGAGACGGTCTATCTGCCCACCGAACCCGGGCAGTCCTTCATCTCCTCCAGCTTGGTCAAGGAGGTCGCCAGCTTCGGGGGAGACGTGACCGCGTTCCTGCCGCCGGGGGGCGCCGAACGGCTCCTCCAGCGACTAGCCGAACGCTCCGGCTGAGCCGTCTTCGTCGTGGGATCCGCGTGGCCCACGGCGCGACCGGAGCAATCGCCGCACGCGTTTTGGCCAAGGATCGCGACACCGTTACCCTTGGTCGTTGATCTGTCCAGTTCGGAAATCTGAGAAGGACGTCCTGACCAGTTTGGACCCGAGAGCGCCGCTCGTGCTCGATACCCGCGAGCTCGGCCGCCGCCCGGGGTCCTCACGCAAGGTGTCCCGATCGACTTCCGCGCCGGCGGATCTTGGCATCGAACTCATGTCCGTGCCCGAAGGTGAGCAGATCGACCTCGATCTGCTGCTGGAGGCGGTGATGGAGGGTGTGCTGGTCACTGGTTCGGCCCAGGCCGAGGTCAGTGGCGAATGTGCCCGCTGTTTGGAGCCGATCGGGGAATCACTCTCGGTCGACTTCTGTGAGTTGTTCGTCTACGACGATCGCGACGAAACGATCGAAGACGGCGAACTCGATGTCAGTCGGCTCGAGGGAGACTTGCTCGACCTGGAGCCGGTGCTGCGGGACGCGGTGGTGCTGGCGCTGCCGTTCCAGCCGCTGTGCCAACCGGATTGTCCGGGCCTGTGCCCGGACTGCGGTCTTCGGTTGGCCACGGACCCGGAGCACACCCACGAGGCACCGATCGATCCGCGGTGGGCCGCTCTGACGGCTCTCCACGGCGAGCAGTCCACCCAGCAGGACCCCGAATCCGGCCAGCAGGCCTGACCGAGTCTGATCAGCTTTACTCAGAAGGAGCAACAAAGTGGCAGTCCCGAAGCGCAAGATGTCGCGCAGCAACACGCGGCACCGCCGCTCGCAGTGGAAGGCCGTCGCGCCTGTCCTGGTGACCTGTGCGAACCCCGCCTGTGGTGCCAAGCACCTGCCCCACCACGCGTGCGGTTCGTGCGGCCAGTACGGCGCCAAGTCGGCTCGCCGACAGGTTCTCTGATCGCCCTCGGGCGCAGAACCGGCCGAGAGCCCTGACTTCCTACCAGGAGCTGCGAGACAAACTCGGGAACCCTCCGTTGGATCCCGAGTTGCTCGATCGCGCCCTGACACACCGCTCGTTCGCCTATGAGAACGGCGGCTTGCCCACCAACGAGCGGTTGGAGTTCCTCGGGGATTCCGTGCTGGGCGTGGTGGTCACCGAAACGCTCTACCTCACCCACCCCGACCTGCCCGAGGGCAGATTGGCCAAGCTGCGTGCCGCAGTGGTCAATGCCCGGGCATTGGCGGAGGTCGCCCGCACGCTGGATCTCGGCGTACATCTGAAGCTCGGCCGGGGTGAGGAATCCAGCGGCGGTCGCAACAAGGCCTCGATCCTCTCCGACACGGTGGAAGCCGTGATCGGAGCGGTGCATCTGTCGGGTGGCATCGAGGCGTCGGCGGTGGTGGTGCACCGCCTCTTCGATCCTCTGATGGCCGAGGCCGCCGAGCTCGGGGCGGGCCTGGACTGGAAGACCTCGCTCCAGGAGTTGGCGGCCACCAATGCGCTCGGGGTGCCTGAGTACGTCATCACCGACACCGGCCCCGACCATATGAAGACCTTCACCGCCCAGGTCCGGGTCGGCGACGGCCTCTACGGCCGAGGTGTCGGACGCTCCAAGAAGGAAGCCGAGCAGCAGGCCGCAGAAACGGCCTACACCGAGCTTCACGCCCGGCATCGGGGCGGGGCGTCGGCCTGACCGGCTCGACAGCCGATCGCGCATCTCCCGGCCATGCCCGAACTCCCAGAAGTCGAAGTCGTTCGCAGCGGCGTAGACCGCCACGTCGTCGGTCGTAGGATCGCTGCGGTCGAAGTGCTGCATCCTCGCCCGGTACGCCGGGATCCGAGCGGCCCCACTGGCTTCGCGTCGGCTTTGGCCGGCCGCCGCATCCTCGCCGCACGCCGCCGCGGGAAGTACCTCTGGTTGCCACTGGATTCCGGCGACGCGATCCTCGGGCATCTGGGGATGAGCGGTCAGCTGCTGATCCAACCCGTGGGTGCCGCCGACGAGCGCCACCTTCGGGTCCGCTTCGCCTTGGCCCCCGACCCGGCTGCCGATCCGCTGGTGGGCGAATTGCGGTTCGTCGACCAGCGCATGTTCGGCGGACTCGCGGTTTCCGTCGGGGGCGCCGAGCTGCCCGCGGAGATCGCCCACATCGCCCGCGATCCGATGGACCCCGAGTTCGACGACGATCTCTTCGTCGCCCGGGTGCGCCGGTCCGGCTCGGGGATCAAGCGGCTGCTGCTCAACCAGTCGCTGATCAGCGGTGTCGGCAATATCTATGCCGATGAGGCGCTGTGGCGGGCACGGGTGCATGGCGAGCGCCCGGGGGACCGGCTGACCAAGCGGCAGGCGGTCGACGTACTCACCGAGGCACGAGCCGTTATGGCCGCAGCCCTGGCCCAAGGCGGCACCTCCTTCGACGCGCTCTATGTCAACGTCAACGGCGAGTCCGGCTACTTCGACCGCTCGCTCAACGCCTACGGGCAAGAAGGCGAGCCCTGCGCCCGCTGCGGTGCCGAGATCCGGCGGATCTCCTTCATGAACCGGTCGTCCTATTTCTGCCCGGTCTGCCAGCCCCCGCCACGCCGTCGACGCTGACCCGGGTCGGGTGCCGGGTAAAACCATTCGCAGCCCTGGCGCCGCGGAGGTTAGGGTCACCTGTGCCCACCAGTCCTGTGCTTTCCAGGCTGATCGAGCGCGTCGTACCCGCTCGGCTCGGTCGGCCCTATCGGCACCTGCTGGTCTCCTCCACGATCACCAACATCGGCGACGGCATCGGCCTGGCCGCCGGCCCGCTGCTCATCGCCGCGCTCACCAGGGATCCGTTCCTGGTCGCGCTGGCCCCGACCTTGCGGCTGCTGCCGTGGCTGATCTTCGGGTTGTACGCCGGGGTGTTGGCCGATCGGCTCGACCGACGCTGGCTGATGATCACCGCCAACCTAGGCCGGCTGCTCGCTGGCGGGGTGCTGGTGGCGGCGCTGGCCCTAGACCGGGTGAGCATCCCGTTGGTCCTGGCCGTGGTCTTCGTCGCCGGGGTCGCCGAAACCTTTGCCGACACTGCCGGCAGCACGCTGGTGCCGATGCTGGTGGAGAACGAGGACATCGGCCTCGCCAACGCCCGCCTGCTCGCCGGCCACACCACGCTCAACCAACTGGTCGGTCCGCCACTCGGCGCCTTCCTGTTCGCGGTCGGGATGATCTACCCGTTCGCCGCCGAATTGGTGGGGTTGGCGTTGGCGCTTGTGATCTTCGGCCGGATCAAGCTGCCGCCACACGGCCAAGCCAAGGATGAGCGCTCCCATGCACTCGCCGACATCGCCGAAGGCTGGCGTTGGCTGTGGGGGCACGCTCCGGTGCGCACGCTGGCGATCGTGATCTTCGCCTTCAACATCACCTGGGCCGCTGCGTGGTCCGTGCTCGTGCTCTACGCGCAAGACCACCTCGGCATGAGCGAGGTCGGCTTCGGGTTGCTCACCACCGCCGCCGCCATCGGGGGACTGCTCGCGATCGGCTGCTACGACTGGCTGGAGAGCCGCTTCTCGGCCGCCACGATGATGAAGGGTTGCCTGCTCACCGAAGTGCTCGGTCACGCGGTGTTCGCGCTGGCCTGGCGGCCGTGGCAGGCGCTGCTGATGATGGTCGTTTTCGGCTTCTATGCCTACTTGTGGTGGACGGTCTCGATGACGGTGCGGCAGCGCGCCGTACCTGAGAACTTCCAGGGCCGGGTGGCCTCGGTCTACCTGGTCGGCGTCTTCGGTGGCATGGTGATCGGTAGCGCCCTCGGGGGAGCGATCGCTCGCCAGTGGGGTGTGATCGCGCCGTTCTGGTTCGCGTTCGTGACCACCGCGATGATTCTTGCGGTCATCTGGCGGATCTTGCCTCAGATCGCTGGGGGTGGTGAGGGGCATACTGCCCCGCACGGGTCGGCGACCGCCGTTCCGTAGATTGCGACGAAAGGCCCGACATGACTATTTCGATGAGCCCGTACCTCAACTTCCCGTCGGGTCACACCCGTGCCGCGATGGAGTTCTACCAGTCGATCTTCGGCGGAGAACTCGTCGTCATGGGCTTCGCCGACTTCGGCATGCCCGACATGCCCGCGGACGGGGTGATGCACGCGGCGCTGAACGCTGGCCGATTCTCGATGTACGCCTCCGACGCCATGGAAGGAGCACCGGATACCTGGCAGGGCACCCGCAACTACATCTCCTTGATGGGCGACGAGGTCGAGGAGATGACCGGCTGGTTCAACAGCTTGGCCGAAGGCGGCAACGTCGGCGCAGCTCTCGAGCGCCAGGTCTGGGGCGACCTCTACGGACAACTCACCGATCGCTACGGCATCGAGTGGATGTTCAACATCTCCGACGGGCAAGGCCCCGGGTCCGCTTGATTCGTGCCTGATCTGTTCACGATCTCTGGCTGATCGGCGGCTCGTGGTGATCCGCAGGCCGTCTGTGCGGGTGCGTCCACGGTCAGACACACCGAGGGGAGTGGTGGGCTGGAGGCGCCGGGCGATTAGGCTTGCCCAAGCCCGCGCTTCCCCCCAAGGTGGTGCCCCGATGGTCTGCGGGACCCGAGAGTCTCAGGAGCGTGTGTGTATCTGAAGAGCCTGACCCTGAAAGGGTTCAAGTCCTTCGCCTCCGCGACGACCCTGCAGCTCGAGCCCGGCATCACCTGCATCGTCGGACCGAACGGCTCGGGGAAGTCCAACGTCGTGGACGCGCTTGCCTGGGTGATGGGCGAGCAGGGCGCCAAGTCTCTGCGCGGCGGCAAGATGGAAGACGTCATCTTCGCCGGCACCGCCGGACGCCCGCCGCTGGGCCGTGCCGAGGTCGTATTGACCATCGACAACAGCGACGGCGCGTTGCCGATCGAGTTCGCCGAAGTCACGATCAGCCGCACCATGTTTCGCTCGGGCGGTTCCGAATACGCCATCAACGGGCAGCACTGTCGCTTGCTCGACGTGCAGGAACTGCTCAGTGACTCCGGCATCGGCCGGGAGATGCACGTCATCGTCGGCCAAGGGCAGCTGGACACCATCCTGCACGCCACCCCCGAAGACCGGCGCGGCTTCATCGAGGAGGCGGCCGGCGTCCTCAAGCACCGCAAGCGCAAGGAGAAGGCGCTCCGCAAGCTGGACTCGACCGACGGCAACCTCACCCGGCTCGGCGACTTGCTCAACGAGATCCGGCGGCAACTCAAGCCGCTGGGCCGCCAAGCCGAGGTGGCCCGCCGGGCCGCGCTGATCCAAGCCGAAGCCCGTGATGCCCGGGCGCGGCTGCTCGCCGACGACCTGGTGACAGCCAGCACAGCGCTCGAAGCCGAGCTGGCCGATGAATCGATCCTGTTGCAGCGGCGCACCGAGGTGGAAGCCGCGATCGTCGAGGCCCAACACGCGGAGGCCGCACTCGAGGCGAAGCTGCGTGAGGATCTGCCGGCGCTCTCCCAGGCCCAAGAGACCTGGTTCGCGCTTTCGGGACTCCGTGAGCGGGTACGCGGCACTCAGTCGTTGGCGGCCGAACGCGTGCGCAACGCGTCCGCCGTACGAGCCGAGGAGACGCCGGCCGGACGCGACCCGGACGAGTTGATGGCCGAGGCCCAGCGGATTCGCGGGCAGGAGCAGGAGATCCTTGCCGAAGTCGCCACCAACCGGGAGGGCCTCGAGGCGGGGATCGCCGCTCGGTTGGCCGCCGAGGAGGCTTCGGCCGCCGAGGATCGCCGGGTCGCCGGGCTGCTGCGCGCTGCCGCCGACCGCAGGGAGGGCCTGGCGCGGCTCCACGGCCAGGTGAATGCCGTCAAGTCGCGAAGCTCCGCCGCCGCCGAAGAGATCGGCCGCTTGCAGGCGTCCCTCGACGGTGCGCGTGATCGAGCCACCCGGGCGCAACGTGACTTCACCGCCCTGGAGACGCAGGTCGCCGGCTTGGACGCTGGCGAGGAGGGCTTGGACGCCGAACACGAGAACGCCGCACGCGCGCTGGCCGAGTTCGAGGAGCGCTTGACGAAGCTGCGTGAGGAGGCCTCGGCCGCCGAGCGCGAGCGGGTCGGGCTGATCGCCCGCAAGGACGCGCTGGAGCTCGGCTTGACTCGTCGCGACGGTGCCGGCGCGCTCCTGGCCGCCAGCGACACCGTCAGCGGGGTGCTCGGTTCGGTGGCCGCACTGCTCTCGGTCAAGCCGGGGTTCGAGACCGCTGTGGCCAGCGCCCTGGGCGGAGCCGCCGACGCCGTCGCCGTGAGTGGAGCGCCTGCCGCCCTGGCCGCGATGGGCCACCTCAAGACCGGTGAGCTGGGCCGCGCGGAATTGGTGCTCGGCTCCGCCCCTGACGGTGACCGCGCGACCTGGCCAGCCTTGCCGGCAGGAGCGTCCTACGCGGTCGACGCGACCGACTGCCCCGCCGACTTGCGGCCCGCGCTGACCCAGCTACTGCGCCAGGTCGTCGTAGTCGAGGACCTCGCTGCTGCCCAGAGTCTCGTGGCCGCTCACCCCGATCTAACGGCAGTGACCCGCGAAGGAGATCTGCTCGGCAGCTTCTTCGCGCGCGGCGGCTCTTCGGACCAACCCTCGATGATCGAGGTACAGGCGGCGGTCGACGACGCGGCCGCTCGCTTGGAGGAGACGACCGCGGTAGGGGAGCGGCTCACCTTCGAGATCGCGCGGGTGGATGCCGAGCGTGCAGATGCCCAACGCCGGGTCGACGTCGCCTTGGCCAAACTGCACGAATCCGATGCCACCTTGGCCGCGATCGCCGAAGAGCTGGGCCATCTCGGTGCCCAGGCACGTGCCGCGGGCCAGGAGGCTACCCGGATCGAAGAAGCGATCACGGCCGCTCACGAAGCTCGCGAGAAGGAGCTCATCGGTCTGGCGGAGCTGGAGCAGCGGCTCACCCTCGCCGAGGAGAGCGGCGTCGAGGAGCCCGATGTCACCGAGCGCGAGCGGCTCGGGGAGGTGCTCAAGTCAGCGCGTCAGGGCGAGCTCGAAGCCCGCCTGGCGTTGCGTACGGCCGAGGAGCGGGCTCGCGCACTTGCCGGTCGCGCAGACAGTCTCGATCGCGCCGCCCAGAGCGAGCGCGACGCCCGGGCCCGAGCAGTGGAGCGCCGGGAGCGCGCTATCCGCGAAGGGAAGGCCGCACAAGCGGTTGCCTACGCCCTGGAGCACGTGCTCGGACACCTTGACCACAGCATCGATCAAGCCGCGGCGGCGCGCAGCGCGGTGGAGCAGGCGCGCGCGGTTCGTGAGCAGGAACTGCTGGACACCCGCGGGCGCTTGCGAGGGCTCGCCAAGGACCATGAGGAACTCGTCAGCTCCGTACACCGCGATGAGATGGCCCGCACTCAACAGCGGATGCGGATCGAGCAGCTCACCGACCGCGCCTTGGAAGAGCTCGGACTCTCCGTCGAGGCGCTGGTGGCCGAATACGGCCCCGACCAACTGGTGCCCACGTTGTCGCTCGAGGCGGTCCTCGGCCAGCAGGCCGGGGTCTCTGCCGAGCCCAGCGGGGATACCGAGTCTGCCGATGGCGAGTCCGAGGGGGAGCCTGCCCAGGATGCCGAGGCGGACGCGGAAGCCCCTGCCGGCACGCCGTACGTCCGGGAGGAGCAGGTGGCGCGGTTGCGAGCTGCCGAGCGCAACCTGACGATGCTCGGCAAGGTCAACCCGCTGGCGCTGGAGGAATACTCCGCGATGGAAGAGCGGCACCAGTTCCTCAGCGAGCAGGTGGAAGACCTCAAACGCACCCGGCGTGACCTGATGGAGATCGTCAAGGAGGTCGACGCCCGGGTCGAGCAGGTCTTCACCGAGGCCTATGCCGACGTGGAGCGCGAGTTCGGCTCGATCTTCTCCCGGCTCTTCCCCGGCGGTGAAGGCCGACTGATCCTGACCGACCCCAGCGACATGCTGGCGAGCGGTGTCGAGGTCGAGGCTCGGCCGCCGGGCAAGAAGGTCAAGCGCCTCTCGCTGCTTTCCGGCGGGGAACGCTCCCTGGTCGCGGTCGCCTTCCTGGTGTCGCTGTTCAAGGCGCGGCCTTCGCCCTTCTACATCCTCGACGAGGTCGAGGCGGCTCTCGATGACACCAACCTCGGCCGACTGCTGGAGATCTATGAAGAGCTGCGTGAGAATTCGCAGCTGATCGTGATCACCCACCAGAAGCGGACCATGGAGGTAGGTGACTCGCTGTACGGCGTGACGATGCGTGGCGACGGCGTCTCGGCTGTCATCTCCCAGCGCCTGCGTGAGGTCGAGGCGGTCTGATCCCCCCAGCGCGCCGGACGGCGCGTCGATTTTGGGCGACCAGCCTCGAAATGTGACTCTGTTGTTTCTATTCGGAATTCCTGGACCGAGGAGTATCTCGCCGTGCTAGCCCTGGTGGTCTCGATGGCACTCATCTTGCTGCTCTCGATCGCGGTGGTGACCTATGTCGCCTACCCGCACCGTGGTCGCGACGTGCCGCAAGCGACGTGGTTGTCCGACGCGATGCGCAAGGGCGTCGCCAAGTTGCCCACCCTTGAGGAGCACGAGCAGGAGGCGCTGCGCCGCCAGGAGCAGGCATTCCTCGGCCGCCGCTGAGCGATTCCGTATCGCCGCGAGTTTCAGCCTGAAGACATCGCAAGGGGCGCCCCGGTTGGGGCGCCCCTTGTGCGTTGAGTGAGCCCGCGGCTCCAGACGAGATCAGCGTCAGATCAGGGTCTGGGCCTCGGTCAGCACCGAGCGCAAGATCTGCTCGATCTCGTCGAAGTGCGACTGGTCGCAGATCAGCGGCGGCGAGAGCTGGATGACCGGGTCGCCGCGGTCGTCGGCCCGGCAGTAGAGACCAGCGTCGTAGAGCGCCTTGGAGAGGAAGCCGCGCAGCAAGCGCTCGGACTCGTCCTCGTTGAAGGTCTCCTTGGTCGCCTTGTCCTTGACCATTTCGATGCCGTAGAAGTAGCCATCGCCGCGCACGTCGCCGACGATTGGCAAGTCGAGCAACTTCTCTAGCGTGCTGCGGAAAGCGTTCTCGTTGTCTCGCACGTGCTGCAGGATGCCTTCGTTCTCGAAGATGTCGAGATTCTTGTTGGCGACCGCAGTGGCGACCGGATGTCCACCGAAGGTGTAGCCGTGCAGGAACACCTCGTGATTCTTGAGGAAGGGCTCCATCAGCCGATCGCTGCAGATCATCGCGCCGAGGGGAGCGTAGCCCGAGGTGAGTCCCTTGGCGGAGGTGATGATGTCGGGCTCGTAACCGTAGCGCTCGGCGCCGAACATGTAGCCGAGGCGTCCGTAGGCGCAGATGACTTCGTCGGAGACCATCAAGACGTCGTACTCGTCGCAGATCTCGCGCACTCGGTCGAAGTATCCCGGCGGCGGCGGGAAGCAGCCACCCGCGTTCTGCACCGGCTCGAGGAAGACGGCCGCGACCGTGTCGGGACCTTCGAACTCGATGGCCTCGGCGATCCGCTCGGCCGCCCAGAGGCCGAACGCCTTCTCATCGTCTGCATGGACCTGAGCGCGGTAGAAGTTGGTGTTGGGCACCCGGAACGTGGAAGGGACCAACGGCTCGAACGGTGCCTTGAGGCCCGGCAGGCTGGTGATCGAGAGCGCACCTTGGGTGGTGCCGTGGTAGGCGATGTTGCGGCTGATCACCTTGTGCTTGCCGGGCTTGCCGGTGATCTTGAAGTAGTTCTTGGCGAGCTTCCAGGCAGTCTCGACTGCTTCACCGCCACCGGAGGTGAAGAAGACGCGATTGAGCGAGCCAGGCGCGTAGTCGGCGAGCCGTTCGGCGAGCTGGATTGCCGGCGGGTGCCCGTAGGACCACAGCGGATGGAAGGCCAGCGTCTCGGCTTGGGCGGCCGCTGCGGCGGCGATGTCCTTGCGACCGTGCCCGAGCTGGTTCACGAACAAGCCGCCGAGGCCGTCGAGGTAGCGCTTGCCCCGGTTGTCGTAGATGTAGGCGCCCTCGCCCCGCACGATGATCGGAATCTCGCTGCTCGGATCCGACGAGTGCCGGGAGAAATGCATCCACAGGTGATCCCGAGCCGCTGCCTGAAGGGTTGCGTTGTCCGGAATGGGCAGGGATGTCGCGTCCTGGGTACTCATCTGTCGCCTCTCACTTGTCTCTTCGCTGTCTCGCGCTCTGCTCGGTGCCGGCCGCCCCCGTGCGGAGGTTGACCGTCAATTCAGCCATCCTCGCGATGCTGCTGCTCGATGGCAAGGGATTCCGTACTAAATCAGCGGTGAAGATTGCGGATTCGGTTGCCACCCTGGGGTGCCTGGGAGGAGATGGGCTGCGCTCGCGCGTCCTTGCCGGAGAAGGTCCGGGCGCGGATTCGCGGTGGGGTAGTCGACGCGGAGGCGACTCTCAGGGTTACATTCTGATCCGTACGTCGCCGGCGACCGGCGGCCGACTGGCTTCCGGCTGGTCGGTCCGTCGTCCTCGGTCTCTCCGTTTTCCGAAACCGAATGGGTGGTGCGTCCATGGGCGATCAGGTGTTCCGCAATGTCATCAACGGCGAGCTCGTCGACTCGATGTCGGGGGAGACCTACGAGGTCTTCGATCCGGCGACCGGCGAGGCATACGCCGCTGCCGCCATGTCTGGTCCTGAGGACATCGACCGGGCCTACCGCGCGGCTAGCGATGCCTTCGTGACCTGGGGAGAGAGCACCCCGGCCGAGCGGCAGTTGGCGTTGCTGAAGATCGCCGATGCAGTGGAAGCGCGCGCCGAGGAGTTCGTCCGGGTCGAGTCCAAGGACACCGGCAAGCCGCTCGGCTTCACGACCACCGATGAGATCCCTCCGTGCGTGGACCAGTTCCGGTTCTTCGCCGGTGCTGCCCGTCTACTGGAAGGCAAGTCCGCCGGTGAGTACCTCGCCGATCACACCTCGATGATCCGGCGCGAGCCGATCGGCGTGGTGGGGCAGGTGACCCCGTGGAACTACCCGTTGATGATGATGGTGTGGAAGATCGCGCCGGCTCTGGCGGCGGGCAACACCATCGTCCTCAAGCCTTCGGACACCACGCCGGCTTCGTCGGTATTGCTGGCCGAGTTGGCTCAGGAGTTCCTGCCTCCCGGCGTACTCAATGTGGTGACGGGCGATCGCAACACCGGTCGTGCCCTGGTGGAGCATCCGACGCCGCAGCTGGTCGCCATCACCGGCTCGGTGCGTGCGGGGACGGACGTGGCCATGTCGGCCGCCCAGCAGCTCAAGAGAGCGCACCTCGAACTCGGAGGCAAGGCGCCGGTGATCGTGTTCAACGATGCCGACATCGCCAAGGCCGCCGAGGGCATCGCCGGGGCCGGCTACTTCAATGCGGGCCAAGACTGCACCGCGGCAACGCGGGTCATCGCTCAGGAGGGTATCTACGAGGAGTTCGTGGCTGCTTTGGCCGAGCAGGCACGCAACACCAAGACCGGCATGCCCGACGATGCCGATGTGCTGTACGGCCCGCTCAACAACCCTGACCAGCTGGCTCGGGTGGCCGGCATGGTGGAACGGATGCCTGACCACGCGCAGCTCGCCGCTGGAGGCCACCAGGTGGGGGAGCGCGGCTGGTTCTACGAGCCGACCGTGCTGTCCGGCCTCAAGCAGGACGATGAGCTCATCCAGACCGAGATCTTCGGGCCGGTCATCACCGTGCAGAAGTTCGGCGACGAGGCGGAAGCGCTGCGGATGGGCAACGGCGTCGACTTCGCGCTCGCCGGGTCGGTGTGGACCAAGGACCATGGGTGCGCGATGCGGATGGCCAAGCGTCTCGACTTCGGTTGCGTGTGGATCAACACCCACATCCCCTTCGTCGCGGAGATGCCCCATGGCGGCTACAAGAAGTCCGGCTACGGCAAGGACCTCTCGATGTACGGCATGGAGGACTACACCCGCATCAAGCACGTGATGAGCTACATCGGCGAGTAGCCCCGCCGTTCACCAACGTCCGCCGCGGCCCGGGGACGTGCTGCGTTCCGGTTGTTGGGGGAGCCGCTTCGCAGCACGTCCGCCTGACTCTCGTGGGGACGTGTTGCGTTCGGGTTGTTGGGGGAGCCGCTTCGCAGCACGTCCGCCTGCGCCTTGTGGGGACGTGCTGCGTTCGGGTGGTTGGGGGAGCCGCTTCGCAGCACGTCCGCTGGGGCCTCGTGGGGACGTGCTGCGTTCCGGTCGTTGGGGAGCCGCTTCGCAGCACGTCCGCAACCCCGCGGCACGTCCCCGACCCCTGGCCGCGGGACGTGCCCCGAGTCCCCCTCCTCGCGGCGGGGGCTGACGGTTCAGGCGGTGGCGGCGAAACCTTCGGCGACGACGTTGAAGGCATCCTCGAGCAGCGCGTCGGAGATCGACAGCGCCGGGAGGAAGCGGAAGACGTTGCCCCAGGTGCCACAGGTGAGCGTGACGACGCCGTTCTTGTGGCAGAAGGCGTTGATCGCGGCCGCGCGGGCGGCGTCCGGCTTGGTGGTGCCGGGCTCGCACAACTCGATCGCCATCATCGCGCCGCGGCCGCGGATGTCCGCGATGACCGGGTGCTCGGCCTGGATCGCCTCGAGCCGGCGACGGATCGTCGACTCGATCGCCCGCGCACGTGCCGGCAGATCGTGAGCCTTCATCGCCTCGATCGAGCCGAGCGCGCCGGCACACGCGACCGGGTTGCCGCCGTAGGTGCCACCGAGGCCACCCGCGTGGACGCTGTCCATGATCTCGGCGCGGCCGGTGACCGCGGCGAGCGGCATACCGCCCGCGATGCCCTTGGCGGTGGTCATCAGATCGGGTACGACGCCCTCGTGGTCGACCGCGAACCACTCGCCGGTGCGGCAGAAGCCGGACTGGATCTCGTCTGCGATGAACACGATTCCGTTGTCACGGCACCACTGCGCGATGGTCGGCAAGAAGCCCTCGGCCGGCACCACGAAGCCACCCTCACCGAGGATCGGCTCGATGACCAGGCAGGCCAGGTTGTCGACGCCGGCGGTCTTGTCGAGTACGTCGATGGTGCGCGCGGCGGCTTCCTCGCCCTTCAAGCCGTGGGTGTCACGGAAGGGGTAGGACATCGGTGCCCGGTAGATCTCGGAGGCGAAGGGTCCGAAGCGATGCTTGTAGGGCATGTTCTTCGCGGTCATACCCATCGTCAGGTTGGTGCGGCCGTGGTAGGCGTGCTCCATGACGGCGACACCCATCCGACCGGTGTGCACCCGCGAGATCTTGACCGCGTTCTCCACAGCCTCGGCGCCGGAGTTGAACAGCGCGGACTTCTTCGCGTGGTCGCCCGGGGTGACCTCGGCGAGGGCCTCGGCAACGTCGACATAGCCGTCGTAGGGCGTCACCATGAAACAGGTGTGGGTGAACCGAGCCACCTGCTCCTGCACCCGCGAGACGACCTCCGGGGCGGCGTTGCCCACCGTGGTCACTGCGATGCCCGAGCCAAGGTCGATCAGCGAGTTGCCGTCGGCATCCAGGAGTACGCCGCCACCCGCGGCAGTAATGAACGTGGGAAGCGTGACGCCCACACCATCGGCGACGTACTGCTTCTTGCGGGCCATCTTCTCGGTGGAGACGGGCCCGGGGATCTCGGTGACGAGGCGGCGCTCCTGCGGGAGTCCTGGGCCGCCGATCGGTGCATCAGTCATGCGGGCCAGCGTAGGGGTTGGTCTGTCCAATTCGGCAGCCGGGGGACTCTGTTGCCGCCTCGTTGATTCGCAGCCGAACGACCGTGATCGCGCGGCCCCCGGCGGGCCGCTACTTCTGCCGCCCCGACCTGACCCGTCCAGCCAGCCACCTGACCGCCGCGACGAAGCCCAGCACGAACGAACCGAGGACGATCCAGGCCAGGAAGAGTCGTGTCCCCATCAGGAAGCCCAGACCGACCACGACGGCGGCATGCGCGGGCAGCAGGCTGACCGCTATGTAGGTCACCGAAGCAGCGGCGAGGAACACCGCTATGCCGGCACGTGCCCGCGAGATCCGCCAGAGGGCGTCCGGTCCCCACCAGCGCACGCCGTCTGGGAGGGCCGCGAGGACCGTGCGTGCGTGTCGGGCGTAGAGACCGATCACCGCGACAGCGACGAGAGGCCGCCAGAAATAGGACTGATGGGTAGCCAGCAACGTGGCGACCAGCAATCCGCCGGCGGCCAGAGCCCAGAACCAGCGTGCGAGCAGCCTCGTCAGGATGTGATCGAGCCCGTCTCGGGCCAGCGTGCTCTGCGGATTCGCCTGGAAGCCCGAGGTCACCACCCGGCCGGCGCGACCTAGGCGCCCCGCCTGAGTGTGCAGTATGGCCATGCCGCGCAGGGCCATCTCTTCCTGAGGGTCGATCGCCAGGGCTTCCTGGAATCGACCCGTCGCGGCGGCAGTCTCCTTGAGATCGATCAGGATCAACCCGGCGAACGCCGGGATCTGCGGCTCATGGGGAGCTAGCGCGCGGGCGTGATCGAGGCGGTCGATGGCGTCCCGCAAGCGCGGTCGAGGCGCCATCGTGAGGCTGCGTGCCAGCGCGTAGTGCCCGGTCCAGTCCCATGGAGCGATCCGGATCACTTCCTGGGCGGCCTGGATGGCGCGCTCCTTCAGCTTGAGTTCGACAAGCACCTCGCTCATCACCAAGAAGGCGTAGCTCGACTGCGGATCCGCCGCGACCGCACCCTCGAGCACCTGCAGGGCCTCGGTGTGCCGGTCCTGCGCGTCCAACGCCCGGCCCAACAACGTCAAGGCGTACGCCGAGTCCGGCTCGGCGCGCACATAGTCGCGCAGCATCTCCTCGGCTTCCACAGCCCGGTGCAGATCGAGGAGCGACTGGGCCCGGGCGAGGTCGGCGCGCTCAGCCATTGCCGGCGGGTGCGCCGCTCATCGGCGACCGTACTTGCGCAGATACTTGCCGAGTTCGTCGTACTCGCCGTTGTTGGCGTAGAGCACCACGTTGCGCGCGGTGTCCATCCATGGCCCGATCGAGGGGCGCACGGTGCCCAGGGCGGCTCGGAAGTCGGCCATCGCAATCGGCCGCGCCACGCCCGTCCGGGCACTGTCGAGGAGCGCTGCCTCCGCGGCCGACTCGCACAAATGCGCAATGTCCGCGCCGCTGAACCCGTCGGTCTTCTTGACCAGTTCGCGCACGTCGATGCCGGACACCGGGCGATCGCGCAGGTGGGTGGTGAAGATCGCCGCGCGCGCTTCCGGATCGGGTGGCAGCACGAGCAGGGTGCGGTCGAAGCGCCCCGGCCGGCGCAGCGCCGGATCCACATCCCAGGGATGGTTGGTGGCCGCCAGCACGAACACCCCTTCGTTGTCGGTGCCGACGCCGTCGAGCTCGGTGAGCAGTTGGTTGACGGTGGTGCGCATCCCGGAGTTGCGGGTCAGCGACCGCTTCTGACCCAGTGCGTCCAGTTCGTCGATGAACAACACACACGGGACCGACGCCCGGGCGCTCTCGAAGATCTCGTGCAGGTTGCGCTCGCTCTGGCCGACGTACATGTCCAGTACGTCGGACAGCGAGATGTGCAAGAACGCGGCCCCGAGCTCGCCGGCAACCGCCTTGGCGAGGTAGGTCTTGCCGCACCCGGGGGGACCGAAGAGCAGCAGTCCGCCGCGCAACGATTTGCCGTAGAGCTTGCGCAACTCGGGATTGGCCATCGGCGCCAGGAAAGAGGCAAACAGCCGATCTTTGACCTCCTGCAAGCCGCCTACGTCTGCCAGGGTCACCGGACTCGTCTCGGTGGGGAAGGCGGCGGCCGCTGCGCGTTCGTCGGCGCTCGCCTCGACGTGGACGGGCGCGAGCTCGTCGAGCTCAGCCTCGGCGCTGGCCCAGTCGAAGCTCCCGGGGTCGGCCGCGACCGTCGGCGTTTCACGGGCGGACGGGGCAGCGGTTGTGGGTCCCGGGGCGTCTCCACCGAGTGCCTGGGCCATCAGCTGTTGGGCATCGACGGAGGAGGGATCCGCGGCCAGAACCGCCGCGAGATGGCCGATGGCCTCGGGCCCCGCGCCGGAGGCGACCAGGAGTTCGGCCAGGTGGAGCCGCAGCACCCGATCGTTGGGTGCCGCTTCCACCGCCGCTCGCAAGCTGCCGAGAAGTCGCTCGTTCACGATCGAAGGGTAGCCAGTCATCCGCGGATTTCGACCGCCTGGCGAAGTCGAGTCATCCAGCCCTAGACCGGGCAGAGTCTCCTCGGCACCATGTGCCAATGGCCACGTACCGCGAGATCTATGCCGCCGCCACCGCCGATCCGGAAGGCTTCTGGAGGGAGCAGGCCAGCCTCATCGATTGGATCAAGAAGCCAGAGCAGGTGCTCGACAGCAGCCGGGCGCCCTTCTATCGGTGGTACCCCGACGCCACCCTGAACACCTGCTACAACGCGCTGGACCGGCACGTGATCAACGGTCACGCCGAGCGCACCGCGCTGATCTACGACTCCGCCGTGACCGGAACCAAGCAGACCTTCACCTACGCCCAGCTGCTTGAGGATGTGGCCGCCTTCGCCGGCGTACTGACCGCCCTCGGCGTCGCCAAGGGCGACCGGGTGGTCATCTACATGCCGATGATCCCCGAAGCGGTCGTGGCGCATGCTCGCCTGCGCCCGGATCGGCGCCGTGCACTCGGTGGTCTTCGGCGGGTTCGCCCCGGCCGAGCTAGCGGTGCGCATCGACGACGCCCAACCGAAGGTCGTCGCTCACCGCTAGCTGCGGGATCGAGCCGAGCCGCGTGATCGCCTACAAGCCGATGCTGGACGCCGCGCTCGACCTGGCCGAGCACAAGCCTGCCGCCGTCGTACTCAAGCAGCGACCGGAAGTCACCGCGGACGTTGCGCCGAAGGCCGTGACTTCGACTGGGACGTGCGCGCCAAGGCCGGCCGCACCGACCCGGCCGGCTGCGTCGAGGTGGCGGCCACCGACCCGCTCTACATCCTCTACACCTCCGGCACCACCGGGAAGCCCAAGGGCATCGTGCGCGACAACGGCGGACACGCCGTGGCGCTGGCGTGGTCGCTGCCCAACGATCTACGGCATCGTGCCGCGGGTGATGTGTGGTGGGCGGCCTCCGACGTGGGCTGGGTCGTCGGACACTCCTACATCGTCTACGCGCCGCTGATCGACGGCGCCACCACCGTGCTCTACGAAGGGCAAGCCGGTCGGCACTCCGGACGCCG
The DNA here is from genome assembly GCA_037046605.1 of Nocardioides sp. Classification (GTDB taxonomy): domain Bacteria; phylum Actinomycetota; class Actinomycetes; order Propionibacteriales; family Nocardioidaceae; genus Nocardioides. The sequence continues at coordinate 115,957 of JBAOHF010000011.1, read as the reverse complement.
GGCGCCTTCTGGCGGATCATCGCGGAGTACGGCGTCAAGGCGCTCTTCACCGCCCCGACCGCGCATCCGGGCGATCAAGCAAGGAGGACCCGGAGGCAGCCCTACTGGCCGATTACGACATCTGCTCGCTGCGCACTCTCTTCCTGGCGGGGGAGCGGCTGGATCCCGGACACCTTCCACTGGGCCAGTCGCCAAACTCGGCGTCCCCGTGGTCGACAACTGGTGGCAGACCGAGACCGGCTGGCCGATCGCGGCCAACCTGCGCGGCCTCGACGACGCTGCCGATCAAGCCGGGCTCGCCCATCGGTGCCCGTGCCCGGCTACGACGTGCAGGTGCTCGACGAGCGCGGCGAACCCGTGCCCGCCGGCGACCGAGGGCGCGATCTGCATCAAGCTGCCGCTGCCGCCCGGCACGCTGCCGACGCTGTGGGGCGACGACGAGCGCTATCGTCGCGTCCTACCTCTCCGCGTTCGACGGCTACTACCTCTCCGGTGACGGCGGCTACATCGACGCCGACGGCTACCTCTACGTGATGGGCCGCACCGACGACGTCATCAACGTGGCCGGCCACCGGCTGTCCACCGGAGCGATGGAGGCCGTCATCGCCCAGCATCCCGATGTCGCGGAGTGCGCCGTGATCGGCGATCGCCGACGCCCTCAAGGGCCAGCTGCCGCGCGGTTTCGTCGTGCTCAAGGCCGGGCGTCGACACCGATCCCGAGCGAGATCGCGCGCCGAGCTTGGTGCGGATGGTGCGCGACGCAGATCGGTGCGGTCGCGGCGTTCCGCGAGGTCGATGGTCGTCGGCGGCGCTGCCGAAGACCCGCTCGGGCAAGATCCTGCGCAAGACCATGCGCGAGATCGCCGACGGCAAGGACGCCGCGGTGCCCAGCACCATCGAGGACGAGGCTGTGCTGGATGCGCTTGCGGCCGGTGCTCCGGCCGGGCGACGGCGTGGCCGGCTGACAGCCAGTCCAGTCACGGACTCTGTTGCCTGGCGGGCCAGATCAGGGGTGTGACATCCGGGCCGTGGATCGCAACGGCAGCGAGCCGTGCTGCGAGGATGACCACGTGACAAAACGCCGTGACGTGGTGATCCTCGGTTCGACCGGTTCGATCGGGACCCAGGCGCTCGAGATCGTGCGCCGCCATCCCGATCGGTTCCGGGTGGTAGGACTGACCGCGGGTGGCTCCCAGCCCGAGCTCTTCGCGACCGCAGGTGGCCGAATTCGCCCCGGCGTACTCCGGCATTGGCGAGGAAGCCTCGGTGGCGGCGGCCTCCAGGGGCGCCGATGTCGTTCTCAACGGAATCACCGGAGCGGTGGGCCTTCGCCCGACTCTGGCGGCGCTGGATGCAGGCAACGTGTTGGCGCTGGCCAACAAGGAGTCGCTCATCATCGGCGGACCGCTGGTCCAGCGCGTTGCCGGCCCCGACCAGATCGTGCCGGTCGACAGCGAGCATTCCGCGCTCGCGCAGATGCCTGCGCGGCGGCCGCGCCGAGGAGGTACGCCGGCTGGTGCTGACCGCGAGTGGGGGGCCGTTCCGCGGCCGCAGCCCGCGAGGAACTCGCCGCTGTCACCCCTGCTGAGGCGCTCGCGCATCCGACCTGGGACATGGGCCCGGTGGTGACCATCAACTCGGCCACTCTGGTCAACAAGGGCCTGGAGGTGATCGAGGCCCATCTCCTCTTCGGGATCGGCTTCGACCGGATCGAGGTCGTGGTCCACCCCACGTCGGTGGTGCACTCGATGGTGGAGTTTCACGACGGCTCCACCCTGGTGCAGGCCAGCCCGCCGACCATGTTGATCCCGATCGCACTCGGCATGGCCTGGCCCGATCGGCTGGTGGACGTTGCGCCGCCGGTCGACTGGACGCAACGGCAGACCTGGGAGTTCTTCCCACTCGACGATGAGGCTTTCCCTGCTGTTGCGCTGGCCAGGCGGGCCGGCACCGCCGGTGGGACCGTGCCTGCTGTCTACAACGCCGCTAACGAGGAGTGCGTGGCGGCCTTCCGCGAGGGTCGGCTCGGCTTCACCGGAATCGTCGATGTGGTCGGCGCGGTACTTCAAGACGCGCTCACCAGCGACGCCGTAGGCTCGTCGGCGAGCGACGCAACCGTGAGCATCACCGATGTCCTGGCCGCCGACGCCTGGGCACGAGCCCGCGCCGCCGACCGGATCCGAGGCCTGAAAGAAGACGCATGAGCGACTTGCTCTACCTGCTGGGAGTCGTCGGTCTTCATCACCGCGATGCTGGCCTCCATCGGCTTGCACGAACTGGGCCATCTGATTCCGGCTCGAATCTTCGGCGCCAAGGTCACCCAGTACTTCGTGGGATTCGGCCCGACGATCTGGTCGCGCACCAAGGGTGAGACCGAGTGGGGCATCAAGGGGATCCCGCTCGGCGGCTACGTCAAGATCGTGGGGATGCTGCCACCGACCAAGGAGATGGCCGGGGTGGTCGACGCGGACGGCTCCGAGCGCACCCGCTCCACCAACACCGGTCTCTTCACCCAACTGGTCGCCGATGCGCGGGCCGCCGAGTGGGAGCTGGTGGGCCCCGAGGACAAGGATCGGCTCTTCTACAAGCTGCCGTGGTGGCAGAAGGTGATCACGATGTCCGGTGGGCCGATGGTCAACCTGGTGATCGCGTTCTTCTGCTTCTGGGCACTGTTCGGCACGGTCGGATCCATCGTCGGGTACGACGCCGAGCCGGTGGTTCGCGCGGTGGCGCCATGCGTCGTACCCATCGACCGGGAAGGTGACACCTGCACCAAGCAGGAACTCGCCGAGCATCCGACCCCGGCCTATCGCGCCGGGCTGCAACCCGGGGACCGTTTCGTCTCCTTCAACGGGGAGACGATCACCACGTGGACCCAGTTGCAGCGGCTGATCCGTGAGAACGGCGACAAGACCGCCACGCTGGGCCTCGAACGCGACGGCCAACCGCTGACGGTGGAGGTCACCACCCTGGTTCAACCTCGGCCGACAGACCCCGAGGACCCGCAGAAGCTCGAGCCGGTCGGCTTCCTCGGCGTCGTCCCCGACGGGAAGCCGGTGATCGAAACCGGTGGCCCGATCTACACCCTCCAACGAATGGGGGAGATGACGGTCAGCGTGGGCGAGACGCTGATCACTCTCCCGGTGAAGATCTGGCATGTCGGGCTGGCCGTGGTCGGTCTGGAGGAGCGCGACCCCGAGGGTCCGATGAGTCTGGTCGGAGGCGGCCGGCTGGCCGGCGAGGCCACGTCCAGCGATGTCACCACGACCACCGACAAGGTGGCGTTCATGGTGTCGCTGATCGGTGGCCTCAACCTGTTCTTGGGCATGTTCAACTTCGTCCCGTTGCTACCCCTCGATGGCGGTCACATCGCCGGAGCCCTTTTCGAGGGGATTCGTCGGGGGTGGGCACGGCTTTGGGGGCGCCCGGACCCCGGCTACGTCGATATTGCCCGGTTGCTGCCGATCGCCTACGTCATGGCAGGCCTGATGCTCCTGATGAGCCTGGTACTGATCACCGCCGATCTCGTCGTACCCGTCGACGTCGGCCTTTAACCTCAGGCCCGATCCGCGGGGGGCGGGGCCACCGTGCGGCGTTCGATGAGTTCAGTCGGCAGGCGGCGTACGACGGTGCCGCGCGCTTGTCCGGCGATCCGCTCGGTGAGTAGTTCGATGGCCACGGTCCCGAAGTCGGCCACCGGCTGTCGGACGCTGGTCAGCTGAACGACTTCCAGACGAGCCAGGTTGGAGTCGTCGTAGCCGATGACGCTGATGTCGTCAGGGATGCGCAGCCCGTGCCTGGCCAGAGCGCCGATCGCGCTCACCGCAATCAGGTCGTTGGCCGCGAAAACTGCTGTGGGCCTCGGGTCCATCGCCACGATCGCCTCAGCGCCGGGCTCGCCGCCGCGCACGGTGAAGTCTCCGGGCAGTTCAAGCGGTTCCAGTCCGTACTCGCGCATGGTGGCGCGGTAGGCAGCCGCCCGGTCGCGAGCCGGGCGGCTGCTGCCGCCGCTGATGTGGGCGATGCGCCGATGGCCGTCTCGAACCAGCCGCTCGATGACCAGCTGAGCAGCTTGTCGCTCATCACTGCTCACCACGTCGATCCCGCTGATGGCGAGTTCCCTGCCCACGGTCACGGTCGGCCAGGCTGCACACAGCGCCGCGATGGTGTACTGCTTCATGGCGGGGCTGAGCAGCACCAGCCCGGCGACCCGATGCTCCAGGAGGGTGTTCACCATCGCCGCCTCGCGGCGTGCGGAACGTTCGCTCGGTGCGACCAGGACGTCGTAGCCAGCATTCTCGGCTGCCGTGGCGATGGAGGCGTAGACCTGGCCGAAGTAGGGATTCGTCACGTCGTAGATCAATACCCCGAGGGTGCGCACCTGCTTGCTGGCCAGTGAGCGGGCGTAGGCATTGGCGCGATAGCCCAGCTCCTCGGCGGCCTTCAGTACCCGAGCCCGGCTCCCGTCCGACACGTTGGTGGCGCCGCGCATGACCAAGGAGACCAGCGCGCGGGAGACTCCCGCGCGACGGGCGACATCCTCCTGAGTGGGGCGGGTCATCAGGCTCCTCGATCTCCGTGTTCAGGAAACCTTAATATGTTCTGACATAACACTTTGGTAACGGCGCAATTTGGCCCCTTGTGCCCACCTTTAACTCACGACACAGTACGGGATTAGCGCGCGCTAATCCTGGTGCGCACACCTGCTCGGGAGTGAGCAGGCGGGCCCGCGCGACGCGATGGTGCATTCACAGCAACACGGAGAGTGGGTGAATCTCAGGTGAGCAAGCCTGACGCGGGATTTGCGGTGGACAAGGCTCCGGCGCTGACCGTACGACGGATCGGCGTCCTGGGCTGTGGCCGGATCGGCCGAATGCACGCCGAGCTCCTCGCGGAGATGGACGGTTGGGAGTTGGTGGCCGTCGCCGATGTCGTGCCCGCTGCCGCCGAAGGTGTGGCCTCGAAGACCGGCGCGAGCGTCCGCAGCATCGAGGAGATCCTGAGCGCCGACGACATCGACACCGTCGCCATCTGCACCAGCACCGATACCCACGTCGAGCTCATCGTCGCCGCCGCGGGGGCGGGCAAGGCGATCTTCTGCGAGAAGCCGGTCAGCCTCGATCTGGAGCTGGTGTCTCAGGCGATGGCCGCGGTGGAGCAGGCCGGAGTGCCCTTCATGATCGGCTTCAACCGGCGATTCGATCCCGGCCACAAGTCGGTGCGTGACCGTGTCGCCGACGGCACCGTCGGAGAGCTGCACGTCCTCAAGATCACCAGCCGCGACCCCGCGCCGCCGCCGCCGGAATATGTCGCGGTGAGCGGCGGGATGTTCTTGGACATGATCATCCATGACTTCGACATGGCCGGCTACGTCGTGGGCAGCCCGGTCACCGAGGTGTTCGCTACCGGAGCAGTCCGGGTCGACCCTCGCATCGGCGAAGCCGGTGACATCGACACCGCGGTGACCGTGCTCACCCACGCCGACGGCACGCTCACCACGATCGACAACAGTCGCGAAGCCGTCTACGGCTTCGATCAGCGGGTGGAAGCCTTCGGTTCTGGGGGGATGGCCGTGTCGGACAACCCGGCCCGCCATGCCGGGTGGCACCGCACCAAGGACACCACCTCCGCGCAGCCACTGCCCTGGTTCTTCCTCGAGCGCTATGTGGAGTCCTACCGACAGGAGTGGCGTGACTTCCACGCCTATCTGGTGGAGGGCGGACCTTCCCCGGCCGGCACCGAGGCGGCGTTCGCGAGTACGGCGGTCGCCCTGGCCGCCGGCCGATCGCTGCGCGAGGGGCGTCCGGTCTCGGTCGACCAGCCCGGGATGCGGCTCGGCACAGAGAAAGGCACCTCATGAGTTCCACGAACGCGACCCCGCTCCTCTCCGTCTCCCGCATCGCGGGCGCTCCCATCTCCTGGGGGTTGTGCGAGGTGCCGGGGTGGGGTTATCAGCTCACTCCTGAGCGGGTGCTGGGCGAGATGCGCGAGCTCGGGTTGGCGGCGACCGAGTTCGGTCCGCCGGGGTTCCTCGAGGTAGACGCATCCGCGAGGGTGCGTCAGCTCGCGGCGTACGGCATGAGCGCCGTCGGCGGGTTCCACGTTGTCCTGCTGCACGACCCCGGCCACGACCCACTGCCCGGGGTGGATGCGTTCATCGACGAATGTCTTGCCGCCGATGCGGGCGTGGTGGTGCTGGCGGCGCACACGGGGAGCGACGGCTACGACACCCGCCCGGTGTTGGACGAGGCGGGGTGGCAGGAGCTGTTGGGCAACCTGGATCGCCTCTCCGATCACGCCCGGTCGCGCGGCGTCGAGGCGGTGCTGCACCCCCATATCGGCACCATGATCGAGAACGACGCGGAGGTACGACGGGTGATCGCCGGATCGCGGATCGGGCTCTGCGTCGACACCGGGCATCTGGCCGCTGCTGGCGCCGACCCGGTCGCGATCACGCGAGACCACCCCGAGCGGGTGCGACACGTGCATCTCAAGGACGTCGACCATGGGTTGGCTGCTCAGGTCGCCGCCGGAACACTGCCGTTCGGCGACGCCGTTCGCGCCGGAATGTTCGTTCCGCTGGGCACCGGTGACGTCGACATTGCGGGCCTGGTTCGGACCTTGGAAGGGGTCGGCTATGCGGGCTGGTACGTCCTAGAGCAGGATGTGATGCTGCCGGGGGAGCCGGAGGGCGACGGGCCCGTGCGCGACGTGCGCATCTGCCTGGACTACCTCACGACTCCGACGGAGCGTTGATCTTCACCTAGCCCCGAGAGGAAGTCCCACATGAAGTCGGTAGAGCATTGGATCGGTGGTTCTGTGACGGCTGGTGTTGGCCAGCGCACGGCGCCTGTCTTCAATCCCGCTACGGGTGCTGAGGCCGGCACGGTCCGGTTGGCTGATGTGGCTGATGTGGATGCGGCGGTTGCTGCGGCCAGGGATGCGTTCGGGAGCTGGTCGCAGTCTTCGATTGGCGCGCGGACGAAGATTTTGTTCGCGTTCCGTGAGTTGGTTAATGCGCACGCCGCGGAGTTGGCGGGGTTGATCACTGATGAGCACGGCAAGGTGTTGTCCGATGCTTTGGGTGAGGTGCAGCGGGGTCTGGAGGTTGTGGAGTTCGCGTGTGGGATCCCGACGCTGTTGAAGGGTGACTACAACGACCAGGTCTCCACCGATGTGGATACTTTCTCTTACCGGTCGCCGGTGGGTGTGTGTGTGGGGATTACGCCGTTCAACTTCCCGGCGATGGTGCCGATGTGGATGTTCCCGGTTGCGATCGCGTGTGGCAACACGTTCGTGTTGAAGCCCAGTGAGCGTGATCCTTCGGCGGCGATGTTGATTGCCGAGTTGTGGCAGCGTGCGGGTTTGCCGGACGGGGTGTTCAACGTGGTGCACGGCGACAAGGTCGCGGTGGATGCGTTGTTGACCCATCCCGATGTGGCGGCGGTCTCGTTCGTGGGCTCCACTCCGATCGCGAAGTACATCCATGAGCAGGCCACCGCTCACGGTAAGCGGGTCCAGGCGTTGGGTGGGGCGAAGAACCACGCGATCATCCTTCCGGACGCTGATATCGAGTTCGCGGCCGATCATCTTGCTGCGGCGGCGTTCGGGTCGGCCGGGGAGCGGTGCATGGCGATCTCCGCGGCTGTCGCGGTGGGCTCGGCCGGTGATGCGATCGTGGAGGCCGTTTCCCAGCGTGCCCGTGCCGTCAAGGTCGGTTCGGGTCGTGATGCTGCTTCGGAGATGGGTCCGGTCGTCACGCGTGCGGCGCAGGAGCGGATCCTCGGGCTGATCGGTACGGGTGCCGACCAGGGCGCCACGGTGGCGGTCGATGGACGTGGCCTGACGGTGGATGGATTCGAGGACGGGTTCTGGGTCGGCCCGACCGTGATCGACCGGGTCGAGACCTCGATGGATGTCTACACCGAAGAGATCTTCGGGCCGGTGCTGAGCGTGGTCCGTTCTGATTCGGTGGACGAGGCGATCGCGTTGATCAACTCCAACCCGTACGGCAACGGGACGGCGATCTTCACCAACTCCGGTGAGGCCGCTCGCCGGTTCCAGCGCGGCGTGCACGTCGGGATGATCGGGATCAACGTGCCCGTGCCGGTGCCGATGGCCTACTACTCCTTCGGCGGCTGGAAAGACTCCCTGATCGGGCAGTCCCACATCCACGGCCCCGAAGGCATCGCGTTCTACACCCGCGCCAAGGTCATCACCCAACGCTGGCCCCACGTCGACCACGACTCCGACGCCAGCTTCCACTTCCCCACCAGCAAATAGCCGGAGACATCCCAGCGGGTTCCGGGGTCGCTCGACTGTGGGCGACGCCGGAACCCGGAGGGAAGGTCGAGATTCCGAGCGAGCTGTGAGCCCGGTCTAACCTGTCGCCATGACGTCGATTGGTTTGGGCATGCCGGCTCTGCCGGCTCCGGTGCTGGCTCCGCGCCGCAAGACGCGGCAGATCCGGGTGGGCAAGGTCGGTGTCGGCAGCGACTCCCCGGTGTCGGTGCAGTCGATGACGACGACTCTGACCGCCGATGTGAATGCGACCTTGCAGCAGATCGCCGAACTCACGGCATCAGGGTGCGACATCGTCCGGGTGGCCTGCCCGAGTCAGGATGATGCCGAGGCGTTGCCCACCATCGCGAGGAAGTCACAGATCCCCGTCATCGCGGACATCCATTTCCAACCGCGCTACGTCTTCGCCGCCATCGAGGCCGGCTGCGCGGCCGTACGCGTGAATCCCGGGAACATCAAGAAGTTCGATGATCAGGTTAAGGAGATCGCGGCCGCAGCACGCGATCACGGCACCAGTATTCGCATCGGCGTGAACGCGGGCAGCTTGGACAAACGGCTGCTTGAGAAGTACGGCAAGGCCACTCCTGAAGCCTTGGTGGAATCAGCGGTCTGGGAAGCCAGCCTGTTCGAAGAACACGACTTCCACGATTTCAAGATCTCGGTGAAGCACAACGATCCCGTGGTGATGGTGCGTGCCTACGAATTGCTCGCCGAAGCGGGCGATTGGCCGCTCCACCTGGGAGTGACCGAAGCTGGCCCCGCCTTCCAAGGCACGATCAAGTCGTCGGTGGCATTCGGCGCGCTCTTGAGTCGCGGCATCGGCGACACCATCCGGGTGAGCCTGTCGGCGCCGCCGGTGGAAGAAGTCAAGGTGGGCCTGCAGATTCTGGAAAGTCTCAACCTTCGGCCTCGGCGTCTCGAAATAGTTTCCTGTCCCAGTTGCGGACGAGCCCAGGTTGATGTGTATACATTGGCCAATCAAGTTACTGCCGGGTTGGAAGGCATGGAGGTGCCTCTCCGCGTGGCGGTCATGGGATGCGTGGTTAACGGCCCGGGTGAGGCCAGGGAGGCTGATCTCGGGGTGGCGTCCGGAAATGGGAAGGGGCAGATCTTCGTAAAGGGTGAGGTCATCAAGACCGTGCCTGAATCGGAGATCGTGGAGACATTGATCGAGGAAGCAATGCGTATCGCTGAGCAAATGGAGCCAGCCGAAGGCTCACAGCCAACGGTCACGGTGAGTTGACCCACGTAAGCGCCAGCGAGCTCGGACCTGTCTGGCGTGACGGCGCGTTCCTGAGATATCTCACCGCCCGGAGTTTTTCCGGTGCCGGGGCGATCATCACGCTGATCGCGTTGCCGATCATGGCCTACCGGATCACGAGCTCACCGACGGTGACTGCGGTGGTCGCGGCGTGTGAGGCGGCGCCGTACCTCCTCTTCGGCTTGGTCGCGGGTGCGGTCACCGACCGCAGCAACCGCAAGCTTGCGATGGTGTCCGCGGACACTCTGGGCGGGCTGATCGTCGCGAGCCTGCCGATTGCTCACCTGTGCGGCATGATCACCCTTACCCACATCATGCTGGTCGCCTTCTGCGCTCCGGCGATGGGCGTGTTCTTCGACGGCGCGGCATTCGGCGCGTTGCCCACTTTGGTCGGCAAGGGCAGGATCGCGGAGGCCAACTCCGTCGCGGTAGGTGTCCAATCGGTCATCGAGATCGCCGTCCCCAGCCTGGTCGGCGTGGGTCTCGCCTTCGTACACCCATCCACGCTCATGATCTTCGACGCGCTGAGCTACTTCGCCTCTGCCGCGTTGATCGCATCGATCACTCGACCGCTCTACGACGTCAACCGAGTGGTCGCCCCATTCTCCGCCCGGCAACTGGGTCGTGAGATCTCCGAGGGGCTGGGCTTCCTCTGGCGGCATCGAGGAGTTCGGGCGATGACGACCGTCGCCACCCTGCAGTGCATGGTGGGTGGGGCCTTCGTCGCCCTCATGGTGGTCTGGGCCGATCGTCAACTGGGGGTTGGCACCCAGGGCTGGCGGTTCGGCTTGGTCTACGCCTCCTGGGCGATCGGGGGAGTGATCGCCTCGTTTGCGCTGCCCTCGCTGCTGCGACGTCACTCGCCACCTTGGGTCGCGCTGCGGATGTTGCCCGTGAGCGCGATTCTGGGACTGATCGTGCCTCTTCTCGATCGGTGGTGGCTGGCGGCGTTGATGCTCAGCACGTGGGCGTCGGTCTACATCATGGTCTTCATCAATTCGGTCTCCTATCGCCAGGAAGTGACCCCCGAATCGCTCCTCGGGAGGGTGAACACCACGGGTCGGATGATCGCCTGGGGGATCGGGTGGACCGGGGGAGCACTGAGTGCCGGGGTGCTCGTCTCCTTCCTGGGCCTGCGCGGCACGATGCTGAGCTTCGCCTCGATCTCGATCCTCTCCACGGTGGTGGCGTGGTCCTCGCCACTGCGCCACTCCGCTCCGCAGCCCGTGAGAGTCGCCTACTAGGCTCTGGCAGGTGCTGCCGACCCGCACCCGCATCCGGACGCTGGGCGCCGGAGATCTCCCGGCGTTCTTGGCGCTGACCGGCAAAGACCCGGTCGTGAACGTGTTCGCCGAATACCGCGGACAGATCTCCCGGTTGGATCCCGCCTGGCTCGGCGGTGAGATGTGGGGCAGATTCCAGGGACAGGATCTAGTGGCGGCTTGTCACGTGGGTGCCAACCTCGTCCCGATCGGTGGGCGACCTGAAGCGGCGCGAGAGTTCGCCGAGCGAGCCTTGGAGAAGGGCCGCACCTCCTCGACGATCTTCGGCCCCCAGCAGTCGGTGCGTGAGTTCTTCGATGTCGTGGGCGGGCAGTGGGGGCAACCGCGCGATCTGCGATGGGAGCAGCCGCATCTGGAACTGGCCGGATCCCCCAAGGTTGCCGCCGACCCATTGGTCCGCCGGACGATGGTGCGAGAGCTCTCGGTGCTCTATCCCGCCTGCGTGGCGATGTACACCGAGGAGGTGGGGGTGTCGCCGGAGGTCGGTGGCACCGGCGACCTCTATTACGCACGGGTGCGGCAGCTCATCACCCGCGGCTGGTCGTTCTCCCGGATCGAGGACGGCCGGGTGGTGTTCAAGGCCGAGGTCTCGTGTGCCACTGCACGAGCGGCGCAGATCCAGGGCGTGTACGTCGCTCCTGAACGGCGCGGGGAGGGGCTGGCCGCCCGGGGAATGGCCGCAGTCGTCGAGCAGGTGCGGGCCACGATTGCGCCGACGGTCTCGCTCTACGTCAACGAGTGGAACCAGCCGGCCCGCGCGGCGTACGCCCGGTGTGGTTTTACCGAGACGTCGCGTTTCGCCACCGTCCTCTACTAGCTGCCATCGCCTCGGCCTCGCCGCAACTGTCCGGCAGGACTCTTCGGGCGAGCCGGACGGCCGCGCCTGCCGAGGCAAGTTCGGGGTTCCACAGCCGATAGCCTGTGCGGCATGCCTGCTGCACCCGTCCTTCGCATGTCCACGCTCTTCGTCCGTACCCTCCGCGAGGATCCGGCGGACGCCGAGGTGCCCAGCCACAAGTTGTTGATCCGTGCCGGCTACATCCGCCGGGCAGCTCCCGGCATCTACACCTGGCTGCCGCTCGGTCTGCGCGTTCTGCGGCGGATCGAGCAGATCATCCGCGACGAGATGGATGCGATCGGTGCCCAGGAGGTCTCCTTCCCGGCGCTGCTCCCCAAGGAGCCCTACGAAGCGACCGGCCGGTGGGTCGACTACGGCAGCGGCATCTTCCGGCTCAAGGACCGCAAGGATGCCGACTACCTCCTGGGCCCGACCCACGAAGAGATGTTCACGCTGCTGGTCAAGGACCTCTACTCCTCCTACAAGGATCTGCCGCTCTGGCTCTACCAGATCCAGACGAAGTACCGCGACGAGGCGCGTCCTCGCGCCGGCCTGCTGCGTGGCCGCGAATTCGTGATGAAGGATTCCTACAGCTTCGACATCGACCAGTCCGGCCTCGACGCGTCCTACGCCGCGCACCGTGAGGCCTACATCCGGATCTTCGATCGGCTCGGGTTCAACTACGTGATCGTCCAAGCCACCGCCGGTGCCATGGGCGGATCACGCTCGGAGGAATTCCTGGCACAGGCGGAGGTCGGCGAGGACACCTATGTCCGGTGTTCCCATTGCGACTACGCCGCCAACGTCGAGGCGGTCAAAGTCCGGCCGCCCGCACCGCTGGCCTACGACGACGCGCCGGCAGCCCACGCCGAGCCGACACCGAACACGCCCACCATCGACACCTTGGTCGCCTACCTCAATCAAGCCCATCCGCGAGCCGATCGCCCCTGGGCTGCAGGCGACACCCTCAAGAACGTGCTCTTGGTGCTCAAGCATCCCGACGGGACCCGTGAGCCGCTCGCGATCGGCCTTCCCGGCGACCGGGAAGTCGACCAGAAGCGGCTGGAGGGGCAGTTGGAGCCGATCGAGGTCGAGGCCATGGACGAGGCCGAGTTCAAACGTCATCCCGCGCTCGTCAAGGGCTACATCGGCCCGGGTGCGCTGGGTGAGCAGCGGGCATCGGGGATCCGTTATCTCGTCGATCCGCGGGTCGTCGAAGGCACCCGTTGGGTGACGGGTGCCGATCTCGACGGTCATCACGTGCTCGATCTCGTGGCCGGCCGGGACTTCACCCCGGACGGCACCATCGAAGCCGCCGAGGTACGCGATGGTGACCATTGCCCGGTGTGCGACGACGGAATCCTCGAGTCCGCGCGCGGCATCGAGATGGGCCACATCTTCCAGCTCGGGAAGAAGTACGCCGAGGCGCTGGGACTGCAGGTGCTCGACGAGAACGGCAAGCTCGTGACCGTCACGATGGGCTCCTACGGCATCGGCCCGTCGCGTGCCGTGGCGGCGATCGCGGAGAACACCCATGACGAACTCGGCTTGTGCTGGCCGCGTGAAGTGGCGCCGGCCGACGTACACGTGGTGGCGACCGGCAAGGAAGAGGCGGTCTTCACCGCAGCTGCCGAGCTGGCTGCGCAATTGGGCGCGCAAGGCGTCAGCGTGATCTATGACGATCGGCAACGGGTGAGTCCAGGAGTGAAGTTCAAGGACGCCGAACTCATCGGACTGCCGACGATCGTCGTCGTCGGGCGCGGTCTGGCCGACGGGCTGGTCGAGGTCAAGGATCGGGCCACGGGTGAGCGTCGCGAGGTTGCCATCGAGGACGCCGTGGCCGAGGTCTGCCGCCGCGTGCGCGAGTAGCTGCAACTCGTCCACCAAGCCCCGCATTTGCCGCTGACTTGCGTCGACTGTCGAAATCTGTCAATGCTGCAGAACATTGCAATGCGGAAACTTGCGACAAGAAACCGGTTCACGACACTCAAAAGTGCGCCACACTCATCACGCCTGCGCTGGAAGGTTCCGCGTGCGCACCTCGGGGACAGTTGCTGAGCAAGTTGCTGACCCGCCGGTGCCATCGATCGCCTGAAGGGACGGGAAGGATAGCCCGAGGCTCGGCCAGGGGTGTCCGCAGGTGTGCAGTCGGTTTCCGGTCTCGGCCCTCAGGCCGATGAAGGGGAGCTGGTTGTCGGCCTTACGCGGTCCGTGAGCTCGCTGGCGCCTGGGAAAATCTCGGGGGTTCCCTGGAAGGCGAGCCCGCGGACCGCGTTGCGTGTCCACCCCTCCAGGCACCACGACCGCCAGCCCATCGCGCCGTCGTACACCACCCAGGCGTATGCCGCTGCGACCTCTTGCTCGAGCCTGGCAGCTGCCTGCCGGATTGCGGTCGGCTGTGGCGACACCTGACTCCAGCGCGGGTAGGAAGGCTGCGCGGCAGGAGGAGTGCCACCGGCGGCGGCCATAGCTGCGGTCAGCGCGTCGCGCTCGGTCCGGAGGCCTGAATACAGCCCACTCACGGCTTCGAACAACGCTGGCTGCGCTGATGCGGAGGTGCGTGCGCCAAACAGGCCTACGGCCCACAGCGCTTCGTGCAGGCGCGTCAGCAAGGGGTCCGCGCGCGGGACATCCCCAAGGGTGAGGTCCGCGGCGTTCGGCACGGCGCTCGCTTCGCTCGGAGTCAACCCGGTGGCTTGGGCAAGCCCCGCGCTCATGCTGCCCAGCACCCACGCCGCGGGGCCGGCCGCGGCAGTCGCCGCGAGCGAGAGGAGTCGAGGCTGAAGTTCCTGTCCGGCGGCCAGGAGCTCCCGCTTGGCCACCCGAAGTCGGGATCCGACCGTCGGCGCTGGCAGATCGTGCGGTGTGCCGACCTCGTCGATGAGCAGCTGTCGGTACGCCGCGGCGAGCCCGGCATGGTGCTCGACCAGGGGATCGCTGGGAAACGTGGATCGGGTTGCGGCTGTCAGTGCGACCCAGGGCGCGAGGAGTTCCTGGGCTGTGCTGAGCGAGGGGTCCGGTGCGCGCGTCGCGATTGAGTCCCGGTCGGCCCCCACCGAGCCCGTGCACGCGGTCAATGCGCTGACCGCCCCGCAAGCGCCGAAACCGACCAGCCAGCCTCGGCGGGTGAGGGACCTTGGCGGCCCTGGACGGGTTTGCGGATCGCTCGGTGCGGGCACGGTCCCGAGAGTAGTGGCGATGGGGTCGCAGGCCCGCGCTGCGGTAAACTCACAAGCCGACAACAGCAGACAGGAGGTGACCTTGGTGAGTGACCCAACCGCCACGATCAGCGAAGCACTCGCTGGCCCTCTGTCCGCGCTCGGGCTGGATCTCGAGGCCGTCGAAATCACCCCGGCCGGCAAGCGGCGCGTCTTGAGAGTCGCCGTCGACAAAGACGGCGGCGTGACCTTGGACGATATCGCCGAGGCGACCCGCGATGTATCCACCGTCCTGGACGATCGGGAGCTGATGGGAGCCCAGGCTTACACCCTGGAGGTCACCTCACGCGGCATCGACCGGCCGCTCACCCTGCCTCGTCATTGGCGGCGCAATACGGGCCGCCTGGTGGAGATCCGACGCGCTGATCTGCCGCCGCTGCGTGGCCGGATCACCGGCTGCGACGACGTCGCCGCCCAGATCGAAGTCAACCCTGGCGAACATCTTTCGGTGCCCTACGACGACGTGGGCCGTGCCGTGATTCAGATCGAGTTCAACCGGCCTGAAGGCCACCCGGAAGGAAAACTCTGATGGACATCGACCTGAGCATCCTGCGCATGCTGGAACGGGAGAAGGAGATCTCCTTCGACGTGCTGGTAGAGGCCATCGAGCAAGCCCTTCACACGGCGTACCAGAAGAGTCCCGGGGCCCAGAGCCAAGCCCGGGTGCAGCTCGACCGAAAGACCGGCCATGTCACGGTGCTGGCTGCGGAGCTGGATGAGGAGGGCGAGGTCGTCGGGGAGTACGACGACACTCCCGAGGGCTTCGGTCGGATCGCGGCG
This sequence comes from Nocardioides sp., assembly GCA_037046605.1. GTDB lineage: Bacteria > Actinomycetota > Actinomycetes > Propionibacteriales > Nocardioidaceae > Nocardioides. Next base: position 100,276 of record JBAOHF010000011.1, on the reverse strand, counting down.
ACCACAGCGAAGCAGATCATCCTGCAGCGGCTGCGAGATGCCGAGGACGACATCAAGTTCGGCGAGTTCTCCGGACGTGAGGGCGACATCGTGTCCGGGGTGGTCCAGCAGGGTCGCAACCCTGAGGCGGTCATGGTCGACCTGGGCAAGTTCGAGGCCCTGTTGCCCCTGGGGGAGCAGGTGCCGGGGGAGCGCTACCCGCACGGCGCCCGGATCAAGTGCCTGGTGGTCTCGGTCCGTAAGGGGATGCGCGGCCCGCAGGTGACGCTGTCTCGCACACACCCGAATCTGGTCCGCAAGCTGTTCGCGCTGGAGGTTCCCGAGATCGCCGACGGGGTGGTGGAGATCGCCGCCCTGGCCCGCGAGGCGGGGCACCGCACCAAGATCGCGGTCAAGGCCAACGCGGCCGGGGTCAACGCCAAGGGCGCGTGCATCGGTCCGATGGGCCAACGGGTCCGCAACGTGATGGCCGAGTTGCACGGTGAGAAGATCGACATCGTCGATTGGTCCGACGACCCTGCTGAGTATGGTGGCGCATGCGCTTTCTCCGGCGCGGGTCAACGCGGTGGAGGTCGTCTCCGCCGAGGCCAAGGCAGCGCGCGTGATCGTGCCCGACTACCAACTCTCTCTGGCGATCGGCAAGGAAGGCCAAAACGCCCGGCTCGCGGCCCGACTGACCGGCTGGCGCATCGACATCCGCTCCGACGAGGAGAAGCCCGAAGCCTGACCGGGCTTCTCTGCCGCGCCACCCGGCACTGCCGGTTCGGCGTTCTCGCGCTCATCGCGCTAGAGTGGCCGCTGGTGGCTCCTAGCGAATCTCCCCATCCCGACACTCGTTCTCTCCGGTCCTCAGGACCGGTGCGCACGTGTGTGGGGTGCCGAGATCGAGCCGCCAAGATCGAACTCGTGCGTGTGGTTGCAGGAGAGGTCACTTCAGGGCGCCGCCCTTTGGTGGTCGATCCGAGCGGAGCCGCCGCGGGTCGGGGCGCCTATCTGCATCCCGATCCCGGATGTCTCCGGCTGGCCCTTCGTCGACGAGCATTCGGCCGGGCCCTGCGGGTCACCGATGCGCTCGACGACTCGGGACTGACAGCCCATTTCCGCGAGCTGAGCGCCGACCGGCGCACAACGGCAGTGTCAAGCGGACACGGTCGACCGAGACAGGAACTGGAGCACTAGCTCATGAGCACTCGATGAGTACTTCGCAATGAGCGTCAGCCACCCCTAACGGTCCGACCCGCGACGCGGAATCGGGCCAGAAATAAGGAGCCCGAGGACCCGTGTCCAAAACCCGAGTGTCAGAACTCGCCAAGCGTTACAACATCAAGAGCAACGAGGTCATCGCCAAGCTCGGCGAGATCGGTGAATTCGTCAAGACCGCCTCGTCCAGCATCGAACTGCCCGCCGTGAAGAAGTTCGAGCAGCAGTTCGGCGCCGAGCTCGATTCCCGGTTGAAGCCGGCCGCCGCCGCGCCCGCCGAAGCCGCCGCCACCAGTGCTGCCACCGCCGCGCCTGCTGCTCCGGCCGCGACTGCCGCCCCGGCAGCCCCCGCAGTCGACAGTGCCCCCGTGACCCCGGCCAAGTCGAGCGCGCCTCGGCCCGGGCCGCGTCCGGGTCCCAAGGCACCTGTCGAGGAGCCGCCCGCTCCCGAGCCCGAGCCGATTGCGGTTGCGCCCGTCGAGGAGCCCCCGGCTCCGCCCGTCGCGCCCGCGACGAGCGCCCCGGAGGCCGAGCCCGGCGATTCGACCTCGGCTCGTCCCGCCCCGCGTCCGGCCGCCAAGCCCGGCGCCCCACGGCCGGGCAACAACCCGTTCGCCCCCAGCCAAGGCATGGGTCGTCGGCCCACGCCTCCGCGTGAACCCGACGCCGCTTCCGACCAGCGTCCGCCGCGGCCGCCGTCGGCTCGCGACGGAATGCCGCGTCCCAACCCGGCGATGATGCCGAAGTCGCCCGCCGCGTTCGGCCGCGGTCCCGCCGGTGCGCAGGGTCGCCCCGGCGCTCCGGGTCGTGGTGGCGCTCCGGGTCGTCCCGGTGCTCCCGCTCGTCCCGGTGCTCCCGGCCGCACTCGGCGCCCCCGGTCGTCCGGGTGCCCCTGCCGGCGCGGGCGGCGGCGGTGGCTTCGGTCCGCCGGCTGCCGGTCGTCCCGGCGGTGGTGGTCGTCCGGGTGGTCGTGGCACCACTCAGGGTGCGTTCGGTCAGGCCCGGTGGGCCGAGCCGTCGTGGCCGCAAGTCGAAGCGTCAGCGTCGCCAAGAGTTCGACAACATGGAAGCCCCGACGATTGGCGGCATGCGCGTCCGCAAGGGCAACGGCGAGATCGTGCGTCTCGCCCGCGGCGCCTCGCTGACCGACTTCGCCGAGAAGATCGGCGTCGACGCGGCGCCAGTTGGTGCAGATGCTCTTCCACCTCGGCGAGATGGTCACCGCGACCCAGTCCGTGGGCGATGAGACCCTCGAGCTGCTGGGCGAGGAGCTCAACTACACCGTCCAGGTCGTTTCGCCCGAGGACGAGGACCGCGAGCTGCTCGAATCCTTCGATCTGGAGTTCGGCGAGCGACGAAGGCGACGAGAGCGATCTCGCCGCGCGTCCGCCGGTCGTCACCGTCATGGGTCACGTCGACCACGGCAAGACCAAGCTGCTCGACGCGATCCTGCGCGACGCCAACGTCGTCGACAAGGAAGCCGGTGGCATCACCCAGCACATCGGTGCCTACCAGGTGCACACCAACGTCGACGGCCTGGATCGCCGGATCACCTTCATCGACACCCCGGGTCACGAGGCGTTCACCGCCATGCGTGCTCGTGGTGCGAAGGCGACCGACATCGCGGTCCTCGTGGTCGCCGCCGACGACGGCGTGATGCCGCAGACGGTGGAAGCGCTCAACCACGCCAAGGCCGCCGAGGTTCCGATCGTGGTCGCGGTCAACAAGATCGACAAGCCCGAGGCCAGACCCGACCAAGGTGCGCGGGCAGCTTGCCGAGTACGGCCTGGTCCCCGAGGAGTACGGCGGCGACACGATGTTCGTCGACGTCTCCGCCAAGGCCGGGCTCAACCTCGACGGGCTGCTGGAGGCGATCGTGCTGACCGCCGATGCCGCCCTCGACCTGCGCGCCAACCCCGAGCATGGACGCTCAGGGCCTGGTCGTCGAAGCCCACCTCGACCGCGGTCGCGGCCCGGTGGCCACGATCCTGGTCCAGCGCGGCACCCTTCGGGTGGGCGACATCGATCGTCGCCGGTCCGGCCCACGGCCGTGTCCGCGCGATGCTCGACGAGCACGGCGAGAACATCACCGAGGCCGATCCGTCGCGTCCGGTCGATGGTGCTCGGTCTGACCGCGGTCCCCGGTGCCGGCGAGAACTTCCTGGTCGTCGAGGACGACCGCACCGCTCGCCAGATCGCCGAGAAGCGGGAGGCTCGCGAGCGGGCCGCCATGCAGGCACAGCGTCGCGTGCGGCGTACCCTCGAGGACTTCATGGCCTCGCATGGAGCAGGGCGAGAGCCAAGAGCTCAACCTCATCCTCAAGGGCGACGTGTCCGGTTCGGTCGAAGCCCTGGAGGATTCGCTGGCCAAGATCGATGTCGGCGACGAGGTCTCGCTTGCGCGTCATCGACCGTGGTGTCGGTGCGATCACCGAGACCAACGTCATGCTGGCCGCCGCATCCGACGCGATCATCATCGGCTTCAACGTCCGCCCGCAGGGCAAGGCCACGGAGCTGGCCGAGCGCGAGGGCGTCGAGATCCGCTACTACTCGGTGATCTACCAGGCCATCGACGAGATCGAGGCCGCGCTCAAGGGCATGCTCAAGCCGGAGTCTACGAGGAGGTCGCTGCTGGGCCAGGCCGAGATCCGCGCGATCTTCCGCAGTCTCCAAGGTCGGCAACATCGCGGGCTGCATGGTCACCTCCGGAACGATCCGACGCAACGCCAAGGTGCGCCTGATGCGCGACGGCGCCGTGGTGGCCGAGAACCTCGACCTGGCCTCGCTGAAGCGGGAGAAGGACGACGCCTCGGAGGTCCGCGAGGGCTTCGAATGCGGCTTGGTGTTGCGCAACTACAGCGACATCAAGGAAGGCGACATCGTCGAGTCCTTCGAGATGCGTGAGATCCCGCGCGGCTGATCGCACTCGTGAGCTGATCGAAGGAGTGATTCGATGAGTGGAAGCAGTTCCAGTCCTCGCGTTCGCAAGGTCGCCGACCGGATCCAGGTCATCGTGGCGCAGATGTTGGAGCGTCGGATCAAGGATCCGCGGCTCGGCTTCGTCACCGTGACCGAGGTCCGGGTGACCGGCGACACCCAGCAGGCCACGGTGTTCTACACGGTGCTCGGCCAGGAATCCGACCTGGCCGGCACCGCGGCCGCGCTCGAATCCGCCAAGGGGCTGATCAGGTCCGAGGTGGGCAAGCAGTTGGGCATGCGACATGTGCCGACGCTCACCTTCATGCACGACGCCCTCCCGGAGAGCGCTCGGCATCTGGAGGATGTGTTGGCGGCGGCTCGGGAGTCGGATGCGCGGGTGGCGGCTACGGCCGCCGCCGCGGCGTACGCCGGCGAGGCCGACCCCTACCGCAAGCACGAGCTCGAGGACGAGGCTCTCGACGGGGCCCAGCTCGACGGGACTCTGGACGACGAATCCGACGACGAGGAGTGAGCGCGCCGACGGATCAGGCGGGGGAGCCGGTGGCCTCCGGGCTGGTGGTGGTCAACAAGCCCGGCGCGATGACGTCGCACGACGTCGTCGCCCGCGTACGCCGACTGGCCGGCACCCGCAAGGTCGGTCACGCAGGCACCCTTGATCCTATGGCCACCGGAGTCTTGGTTCTGGGTATCGGTCGCGCGACTCGGCTGCTCGGCTACGTCATGTCAGGCTCGAAGTCCTACTCCGCCACCGTGCGGTTGGGGGAGTCGCGCACCACCGATGACGCCGAGGGTGAAGTCACTGGGGGCGCCGATCCGAGTGGGCTGGCGGAGTCCGCGATCACCGCGGCCTTGGGAGCCTTCCACGGCACGATCATGCAGCGCCCCAGCGCCGTCTCCGCCATCAAAGTCGGCGGGAAGCGGGCCTACGCCCGCGTTCGTGCTGGTGAGGACGTCGAGCTGGCGGCCCGCGAGGTCACCATCGAGGACCTCTTCCTCGGCACGATCGAGAGGCGCGACGGTTTCGTCGACTTGGACATCCAGGTCACGTGCGGCAGCGGCACCTATATCCGCGCCATCGCCCGCGATCTGGGGGAGGCGCTAGGGGTAGGTGGACACCTGACCGCGCTCCGCCGGGATGCGGTCGGCCCGTTCACGATCGAGGGCGCCGCAACCTTGGCAGAGCTGACCGAAAGGTTCGGCGTACTCCCGCTGGCCGATGCCGCGCGGGCGCTGTTTCCCAGTATCGACGCCGACCCCGAGACGGCAGCGGCCGTGCGTTTCGGTCGTCGCCTCGATCTGCGACTGGCGGGCGTGACTGCGCTCTTCGACGACGGCGAATTCCTGGCCCTCTACGAACCCGCCACCCCCGAGCTCGCTCGACCGGCTGCGGTTTTCGTCGGCTGACCGTCCCTCCCGCAGTCCAGAGACTTCCGGTCGCCTGCGGCCGCGAATTCGCGACCGGATCCCTATGGACTACCTAGAAGTCGGGCTGGGGGAGGCGATGTGCGAAGGTAACTCCGTGCAGATCTGGCGCCATCTGAGCGAAATACCGGCGGACCTGGCGGCCACCGCCTGCACAGTCGGCAACTTCGACGGTATGCACCGCGGACATCAGCACGTGATCGTGCGCTGCCGCGAGCTCGGCGAAGCGCGCGGTGCTCAACTTGTGGTGGCGGTGACCTTCGATCCGCATCCGATGGCGGTCCTCCGCCCCGAGCACGCCCCCCCGATCCTGACGACCATGGCCGAGCGGTTGCCGCTGTTCGAGGCGGCCGGAGCTGACGCCGTACTCGCGCTGCCGTTCAACGCGGAGATGGCTGCCTGGTCGCCGGAGGAGTTCATCGACCGGGTCCTGGTGGGCGCGCTCCATGCCCGCGTCGTGGTGGTGGGCGCCAACTTCCGGTTCGGCCGGCGAGCCGCGGGAGACGTCGCTTTGTTGCGCGAAGTCGGACCCGAGCGGGGCTTCGAGGTCGAAGGCGTCGTCCTGGACGGCGGACCGCAGGTGTGGAGCTCCACCTACATCCGCAACTGCCTGGCGGCAGGTGATGTGGAGGGGGCGGCCGAGGCATTGGGACGGCCGTTCTCGGTGCGCGGTGTGGTTCAGCAAGGCGACCAGCGCGGCCGCGAACTCGGCTTCCCTACCGCAAACCTGCCCAACCGCGGCGCCGCGGCCACCCCGGCCGACGGGGTGTACGCCGGCTGGCTGACGCGGCTCGACACCGGGGAGACGCTCCCCGCCGCGATCTCGGTCGGCACCAACCCGACGTTCAGCGGCGAACGCCAACGCCGGGTCGAGGCCTACGTGCTCGATCGCACCGATCTGGAGCTGTACGGCGTGGAGGTCGAGGTCTCCTTTGTCGCTCACCTCCGCGGGATGCGCACCTTCGCCGGAGTCGACGCACTCGTCAGTGCGATGACCCAGGACGTCGCCGACGCCCGGAGGATCCTGCTCGATGCGTGAGAACACCGCGAAGCGGCGGGCGCGGAACAGGCCACCCACCGAGGAGTGGTTTCTCGACCACGGACTGCCCTACTTCGTCTCCGAGATCCGGGAGACGGTGACGCGGCGGCTCAGTGCCAGGCGCCTGCTGCCCGCGATCGTCGCGTCGATCCTCATCGGAGGTTTCGTGGTCCGGGGGCTCTTCCGTGTGGCCGAACTCACCGGATGGGATTGGGTGATCGGCGGCGCGCAGTTATCCGCGGTGATCCTGCTGGGTTACTGCTGGGTGGCGATGCGCCTGGGCATGATCATCCGCTGGGCCGTCAAGCGCACCTTGAACAGCCTGGGGCTGCTGCTCCCGCTGGCCACCCGCGCGCTGCCGCTGGTGCTGCTGTTCATCACGTTCTTGTTCATCAACACCGAGGTCTGGCAGGTCTCGGCCAGGTTGAACGTCCGCACGATGTGGCTGGCGGTGAGCATCTTCGTCGCGATCGCGACGATCTTCCTGCTGGCGCGCCTACCGGAGGAGCTCGAAGGGCACACCCAGAGCCTCGACGCGCCGCAGATCCGGGAGGACTGCCAAGGGACGCCGTTCCAGCAGATCGCCGACTCCACCGCTGATGAGGAGCTCGACGACGATGACGACATCGTGGTCGGCCTGGAGCGGATCAATCTGATCCTGGTCCTCGTGATCGCACAGTTCGTGCAGGTCATGTTGCTGTCCGCGGTCGTCTTCGTATTCTTCCTGGGCTTCGGTGCCACCGTCATGCATCCCGACGTGGTGCGGGCATGGCTCGGCGACGCGGGAGAGCTGCATCCGATGTTCGGGCAGGAGCGCTTCAGTCTGGAGCTCTTCAAGGTGGCGATGTTCCTCGCCTCCTTCACCGGGCTCTACTTCACCGTGTACGCCGTCTCGGCAAGCGAGTACCGCCAGCAGTTCTTCACCCAGATCCTCAAGGAGCTGAGGCTCGCCATCAGCGCGCGGGCGGCGTACCGCGTCGGACGTCCGCGGCCAGACTCCCGAGTGTGAATCAACGCCTCAGCTGAGGAATGCCCGGATCTACAGGGACCCGGCTCACAGGAAACATCGGGCCACAGCACAGCGGCTCGATGGTTGGGTAACGCAGGCTCTCGGTATCGAAACCGAACCAGGGAGACCCACATGAATATCCGCAGAACCATCAGCGCCGCCGTCGCGGTCGCGGCACTCTCCACGATCGCCGCCTGCGGCGCGCTCGCCGACGACTCCACGACGACGTCGGCATCGACCAGTACGGCCAGCAGCACCGGCCAGACGACGAACGAGTCGGGTTCTGGCCAATCGGGTTCTGGCCAGTCAGGTCCGGGTAACTCGATCGACGTGAGCCAGGTGTCGAGTGAAACCGAACTCATCGGCTTGATCCAGGAGGCATACGGGGATCCCGGTCTCGGCCTGCATCGCGGTCATCAACCGGTCGAGTCGGTGCTGAACGAGGTGTTGCAGATCAGTCACGACGAACTCCATGTCCGGATGGAGGAGAAGGGCCAGAATCTCGCGGTGGTCGCCGAAGACCTCGGCATCGATCCGCAGACCTTGATCGACGCGCTCGTCGAATCCTGGAGCCCGGCCATCGACAGCACCTTGGCGTCCGGGGCCATCACGGAGGATCAAGCCGCTGACTACCTCGCGGCGCTCCAGGACGCTTTCGAGTTCCGGGTCACCTGGGACGGCGCTGCGGCGACCCCTGAGTTCAGCGGCATCGCCGTCTGATGCCAGGCCGACGACTGCTGCGCTGGGCGGTTGTCGCGCTGGCGGCGGTCGCGGCGTGGATTCCTTCTGCGGCGATGGCGCACAGCCTGGACAGCAGCACGCTCTCCCTCCATGTGGGGGAAACCGGACTGGAGGCGACCGTGAGCCTGCCTCTCCAGACTCTGGGGACGGCTTTGGGCGTCGAGGCGGTCGACCGACAAGTGGCGCTCGACTACCTCGCCGACCATCTGACCATCACCGGCGCGGATGGAGCGACCTGGTCTGCCACCTACGGCACCGCGAGCATCAAGACGATCGAGGGCATCGAATCTCTAGTCGTCCCGGTGAGCTTCGATGCCGCCGGGGCCGAGCCGGGTGACTTCGTCGTGACCTACGACGCCTTGATCGAGGCGGTGGCCAACCACGAGGCGGTGGTGGTGCTCACCGATGCTGCCGGCACAATCTCGACCGCCGGTGTGCTGGATGCCGACCACGCCTCGCTGATCATCGGGGAGACGGCCTCAGTGGGCACCGGAGTGCTGGATCTGGTGAGCTATGGGCTCACGCACGTCTTGGAGGGCGCAGACCATCTGCTGTTCCTCCTCGTTCTCCTGCTGCCGGCTCCCTTGACCCTCATCGGGAGCCGGTGGTCGGCGCGGAGGTCGGGCGGCGAGTGGCGACCGGCGCTGCGCGCGGTCGTGAGCACCGTCACCGCCTTCACGGTGGGTCATTCGGTCACGTTGATCGCGGCGGGCCTGGGCGTGGTGTCAGCCCCGACCCGCCTGGTCGAGTCGTTGATCGCCATCTCCGTCGGGGTCGGTGCGGTGCACGCCCTCCGCCCCCTTCTTCACAGCGGCCCTCAGGTCCGCAGCGGTGCCGTGGTCATCGCTGCCGGCTTCGGCATGGTGCACGGCCTCGCCTTCGCGGCCCTACTCGGAGACCTGGGGCTGAGCGGCTGGCGGCTGGTTGTTTCGCTGCTGGCCTTCAACGTGGGGGTGGAACTCGCGGGACTGGCCGTGGTGCTGCTGCTCTTCGGGCCGCTGTTCGCGATGTCGGCGACGCGGTGGTACGCCGCGGTCCGCTGGACCATTGGGGGCGGTGCCCTTGCGCTGGCCGTGGGCTGGCTGGTCGAGCGACTTGACCTAGCGGTCAACCCGTTGGCCCGTGTCGAGCAAGCAGCCCTGGCTCATCCGTGGTGGGTGGTTGCCGCGATGTTCGCCCTTGCGGGGTGTGCTCGACTTGCTGACGATGCCGGTCGTCGTACGCCGAGAGTCAGTGGCTGACTCAGTCGGCGCCGAAGTCGAAGCTGGCGTCCTCCAGTACTTCTTCGCCGACCTCCGTCGGGGCGCCCGTGGACCCACGCTCCGCGATAGCGGCCGCCCCACCGGATTCGAGAACCCCGATCAGGTGCCCGGAGCCGACCACACCCTGGGCGGAGTACTGCTCCAGCCGCGCCCGGGAGTCGGCGATGTCGAGGTTGCGCATGGTCAACTGACCGATGCGGTCGGTGGGTCCGAACGCCGCGTCCTCGGTGCGCTCCATGGAGAGCTTCTCCGGGTGGTAGGACAGCGTGGGGCCCGTGGTGTCGAGCAGCGAGTAGTCCTCGCCGCGCCGCAGCCGCAGCGTCACGGTGCCGGTCACCGCTGAGCCGACCCAGCGTTGGATCGACTCGCGCAGCATCAACGCCTGCGGGTCGAACCAGCGGCCTTCGTAGAGCAGTCGGCCGAGCCGTCGCCCTTCGGCGAAGTAGGTGGCCAGGGTGTCTTCGTTGTGGATCGCGGTGAGCAGTCGCTCGTAGCCGATCCAGAGCAGCGCCATGCCGGGGGCTTCGTAGATGCCACGCGACTTGGCCTCGATGATCCGGTTCTCGATCTGGTCGGACATGCCCAGGCCGTGGCGACCGCCGATAGCGTTGGCTTCCAACACGAGCGCGACCGGATCGTCGTAGGTGACCCCGTTGATCGCGACCGGCCGGCCGGCGGCGTACTCGATGGTCACCGTCCTCGGGAACGATCTCGACATCCTCACGCCAGAAGGGCACCCCCATGATCGGAGACACGATCTCCAGGCCGGTGTCGAGATGCTCGAGGCGCTTGGCTTCGTGCGTGGCACCCCAGATGTTGGCGTCGGTGGAGTAGGCCTTCTCGGCGGAGTCCCGGTAGGGCAAATCGCGCTCGGTGAGCCACTCCGACATTTCGTGACGCCCACCGAGCTCGCTCACGAATGCGGCGTCGAGCCAGGGCTTGTAGATGCGCAGCGAGGGATTGGCGAGTAGGCCGTAACGATAGAACCGCTCGACGTCGTTGCCCTTGTAGGTGGACCCGTCGCCCCAGATATCGCAGGCGTCCTCGTGCATCGCGCGGACCAGCAGCGTTCCGGTGACCGCGCGGCCGAGGGGGGTGGTGTTGAAGTAGGCGCGGCCGGCGGTGCGCACGTGGAAGGCGCCGCACTGAAGTGCGATCAGGCCCTCTTCGACCAGGGGTAGCTTGCAGTCCACCAGGCGGGCGACTTCGGCGCCGTACGCCGTCGCGCGGCCGGGCACGGAGTCGATGTCGGGCTCGTCGTACTGGCCGAGATCAGCGGTGTAGGCGCACGGTTCGGCACCGTGCTCGCGCATCCAGGCAACCGCGACGGAGGTGTCGAGCCCTCCGGAGAAGGCGATGCCGACGCGCTCGCCGACGGGAAGACTGGTGAGGACCTTGGACATGCGCGGGAGTCTATACGGTGGGATGCATACTTATGCATTCGGGGTGAGGGTGACCCTCACCGGCACCCCATTGAGGGCGGCATTGCCGCTGACATCGAGCGATTCCGGGTCGGTGAGGTCGTTGATCGATATCCCCGCCAGCTCTCCGGCCACTCGCAACCGGACACCTTGGCGCTGGTGGCCGTATCCGTGCGGCAGGCTGACGACGCCAGGCATCAAGGCGTCGCTCGCCCGGACCGTCGTGCCGACCGCACCGACCCGGGAGCGGACCTCCACCGGATCGCCGTCGCTGAGTCCGCGTTGCGAAAGATCGTCGGGATGCATCAACAAGTCGCTGCGTGAGCGGCCCTTGATGAGCCGCGGTGAGTTGTGCATCCATGAGTTGCAGTCGCGCAGATGACGCCGGCCGATCAGCCGGAGCTCGTCATCCGCCAGGGGCACGGGGTCGGTGAGTGCCGTGAGCGCTTCGGCGATCAAACGGGGGAATGCCTCCAGCCGGCCGTTGCGGAGTCGCTGTGGCAACTGGTGGGCCTGTAGGGGGCCCAGATCGAGGCCGCTGGGTCGGGCGCTCAGTTTCCGCACACTGCTGCCGCTGCGGCGCAGAAGCAGGTCGAGGATGCGAGTGGGGCTGGGCGCCAACCGAGCCGCAAGCTGGACCCGTCTCCGCCGCGTCCACCCGGCGTGGCCGGCGTACCGAGTCGCGAGAGCGGAGAAGATCTGCCAGTCCTGCCGCGCGTGCGAGGGTGGCGTCAGTACGGCGGGGGAGAAGCGCGCGGTGTTGCGCACCGCGAGCGCGTGGAAGACCAAGTCGTAGTGGTCCCGCTCGAGGTGGGTTGCCGGGGGCAGGATCACGTCGGCATGACGGGTGGTCTCGTTGACGTAGAAGTCGATCGCCGCCATGAATTCGATCCCGGCCAGGGCGCGATCCAAGCGCCCGCCGTCGGGAGTGGAGAGCACCGGGTTGCCCGCAATGGTGAGCAACGCCTTGATCTGGCCATCCCCGGGGGTGTCGATCTCCTCGGCAAGAGCTGCGGACGGGAACTCGTTCGCGGTCTCCGGCAGGCCTCGAACCCTGCTATGCCACAAGCCGTGATGCCCGGGGCCGACGAGGCCGCGAGATGCGCCTTGCTTGCCGGCCACCCGACCAAGCAGGCCGGCTCGCGACGGCGGCACGGTGCCGGTGATGTCGATCAGGGGAGTGGTGAACAGCGAACCACCCTCGCGGTCGAGATTCCCGCTGAGCAGGTTGATCAGGTTGACCGCCCAGATGCCGAGCGTCCCGTGGGTGTTCGCCGAAACGCCGAGGCGGGCGTAGACCGCGGCTCGTGGGGCGGCGGCGTACTCAGCGGTGAGGCGTTCGATGGTCTCGGCAGCAACCCCGCTGACCTGCGCCGCTCGGGAGACGGTGAAGGGGTCGAGCGCGGCGGCGATCGCGGTGCGGGTCTGCTCCGCGTCCGCGATGTAGTCGGGCCAGAACGCGGTGTCGGACGCGATCAGGGACCTGGCCATGGCCAGCAGCACGAAGACATCGCTCCCCGGGCGCACGAAGTGATGCTCGTCGGCGATCTCCGCGGTTTCGGTACGCCGGGGGTCCAGCACGATCAGCCGGCCACCGCGACCGTGAAGCTCGCGGATGCGGCGACCGAAGCCCGGCGCGGTCATCAGTGAGCCGTTGGACGCCATCGGATTGCCGCCCACGACGATCAGGTGATCGGTGCGATCCAGATCGGGCACCGGAATGAGCAACTGATGCCCAAACATGAGGTGGGAAACCAACTGGTGGGGGAGTTGGTCGACCGAACTGGCGCTGAAGAGATTCTTCGTGCGGAGGGCTTTGACCAACGCCAATCCGTGGGTCATCGAGCCCAGACTGTGCGCGTTCGGGTTGCCCAGGTAGACCCCGACTGCGTTGCGGCCGTGCTGTCGCTGGGTCTCGGCCAATCGAGTGGCGACCCACTCGATCGCGTCGTCCCACTCCATCTCCTGCCACGCCTCGCCAACCCGACGGATGGGGAGGCGGAGCCGGTCGGGATCGTTGTGCAGGTCGGCCAGCGCGACGCCTTTGGGGCAGATGTGCCCACGCGACAGCGGATCGTCCTGATCGCCCCGGATATCGGTGATCAGCCCGTCGGTCAGGGTGATCTTCAGCCCGCAGATCGCTTCGCACAGGTTGCAGACCCCGTGCTTGACCTCGGTGTCTCGACCCGAATCGGTTCCCGCCGGAGTGACTGCCGCGTCCATTGGCCCATCGTGCCGCATTGTCGCGTCCCAGCCGTCCACATCCGAGCGTGGCCACTTGTCGTTCAACAGGGGATGGGGCTTCTTTGACAGCGAGGGGTCGCCCAACCGGCACGGTCCTCCCATGGCAATCGAGCACTTGTCCGTCGTCTCCGCGTCACAGAATGCGGACGTTCCCCGAATGCGCCGCCAGCGGGTCTTCCGCGCCGCCTGCGAACTCGCCGATGAGCAAGCCGGAGTGATCAGTCTCGACCAGTTGCGTGGTCTCGGGGTGACCCGAGCCCAGGTGCGAGCGCAGGTGGCCGCGCGACGCTGGCGGCGCATCCATACGCTCGTGGTCGCCACCCACACAGGTCCGCTCGGTGGCCGGGCACGCTGGTGGGCTGCTGTCCTCGAAGGTGGTCCTCAGGCCTATCTCGATGGGGCGTCCGCACTGGTGGCGGAGGGACTCAAGGGGTTCGAGGTGGGGTCAATTCGGGTCTCTGTCCCGGCGTCGGATCGGGCGCGGCGTCCGAGCGGGGTGACGATGCGGCGCACGAGGCGCCACGATCCGTCGGTGGTGCTGAGGACGGGGATTCCACGCACGAGTCCGCCGGTCGCGGCGGTTCGCGGCGCGCTGTGGGCACAGTCGGACAAGCAAGCAGTGCTTCTGCTCACCATGTGCGTCCAACAGGGGCTGGCTACAGCCGAGCAGGTCGGACTGGCGGCCCTCGCGGTCCGCCGCGACCGCCGTCGCAACCTGGTGCATGGCGTCGTACTCGATCTGCTCGACGGCGTGCGCGCACTCAGCGAGGCGGAGTTTGCTCGCGAGTGTGAGCTTCGGGGATTGCCGGCGCCGAGCCGTCAGGTGCGACGACAGGTCCCCGGCGGGTCGGTCTATCTGGACGCCTATTGGGAGAAGTGGGGAGTGGTCGTGGAGATCGATGGGATCCAGCACACCTGGGCTGCGTCCGTCGTCGGGGACGCTCTCCGTCAGAACTCGATCACCTTGGCTCGCGATGTCGTCCTGCGGCTGCCGCTTCTCGGGCTTCGACTCGCGCCCGATGAGTTCTTCGCCCAGATCGAGCAGGCACTCCGTGACCGAGGCTGCCCCTTGGTGGCCACTTCGCCTGACCCCGCCTCGGGACGTGCTGCGATCGGGTCGTTGGGGGAGCCGCTTCGCAGCACGTCCGCTGGACTCTCGTGGTGACGTGCTGCGATCGGGTTGGTGGGGGAGCCGCTTCGCAGCACGTCCGCTGGACTCTCGTGGTGACGTGCTGCGATCGGGTCGTTGGGGGAGCCGCTTCGCAGCACGTCCGCCTCCGCCTCCCTCGGACGTGCTGCGATCGGGTCGTTGGGGGAGCCGCTTCGCAGCACGTCCGCCTCCCTGGCCGCCCCGGCTCCCCGCGCGTCGGCGGCGTTTTGGGGGGCCTCCGATGCCGCTGATAGCCTCTGGAGGTTGCCGTTAGATCGGCCGCGGATCCAGAGTGCCCGGGTGAACAGGCCCCGGCGCGCCGCGCAACGAGACCATTAAGAACCAGGAGTGCCCATGTCGGTTGGAACCGATCGTGAGACCAAGCAGCAGATTATCGCCGAGTACGCCACCTCCGAGGGCGACACCGGTTCCCCCGAGGTGCAGATCGCGCTGCTGAGCCATCGAATCGCGCACCTCACCGCGCACCTCAAGCAACACAAGCACGACCACCACACCCGCCGCGGCTTGTTGCTGCTGGTCGGCCAGCGTCGTCGCTTGCTCAACTACTTGCAGAAGACTGAAATCGAGCGTTACCGCTCAATCGTCGAGCGGCTCGGTCTGCGTCGCTGATGCGACGCGCCGAGGAACGAGGAGCGGCCACCTTCGGGCGGCCGCTCTTGGTTTACTCACCACAGAGCGGGCGCTGAGTTCGACAGCCCGCCACGGGTGAACCCCCACAACTGAATACCTAGAAACCAGGAGCCGACGCGCAGCAGGTGGCTCGGTCCTCGGTAGTGACTTTCGGAATGCCCCAACGGGGTCCGCGGGTCTCGATCGAAGACCGGCCCTCATCGCTCGGCGCTGGCTCCGTGAAAGACAAGGAGCCCCCATGAACGAGGGACCCATCATTTCCGCCGTTGAGACAGTGCTCGACAACGGCAAGTTCGGCACGCGCACCGTCAAGTTCGAGACCGGCCTGTTGGCCCGTCAGGCCGCCGGTTCGGTGACCGCCTATCTGGACGACGAGACCATGCTCTTGTCGGCCACCACGGTCGGCAAGCATCCCAAGGATCAGTTCGACTTCTTCCCGCTGACCATCGACGTCGAGGAGCGGATGTACGCCGTCGGGCAGATCCCCGGCTCGTTCTTCCGTAGCGAAGGCCGCCCGGGCGAGGACGCGATCCTCACCTGCCGGCTCATCGACCGTCCGCTGCGGCCGACGTTCAAGAAGGGTCTGCGCAACGAGGTCCAGGTCGTCATCACGGTGATGGCGCTTGATCCCGATCAGCCCTACGACGTCTTGGCGATCAACGCTGCTTCGATGTCGACCCAGCTGTCCGGCCTGCCCTTCTCCGGCCCCGTTGGTGGCGTGCGCGTCGCGCTCATCGAGGGCCAGTGGGTGGCGTTCCCGAGCCACAGCCAGTTGGAGCACGCGGTCTTCGACATGGTCGTCGCGGGCCGGGTCACCGAGACCGGTGACGTCGCCATCATGATGGTCGAGGCTGAGGCCACCGAAGAGACCATCGGCTTGATCTCGAACGGCGCGACCGCGCCGACCGAGGAGGTCGTCGCCGGCGGGCTGGATGCCGCCAAGCCGTTCATCAAGCAACTTTGCGAGGCGCAGGCCGAACTCGCTGCGGCAGCCGCTAAGCCGGTCGAGGAGTTCCCGATCTTCCTCGACTACGAAGACGACGTCTACGCCGCGGTCGAGGCCGCGGTGAAGGCGCCCACCACCGAGGCGCTCACGATCGCCGGCAAGGCGGAGCGCGAAGACCGTCTCGACGAGATCAAGGCCGAACTCCTGGACTCGCTGGCCGCCGATTTCGAGGGTCGCGAGAAGGAGATCGGTGCGGCGTTCCGCTCGCTCAACAAGAGCCTGGTGCGCGAGCGCGTGCTTCGGGACAAGGTGCGCATCGACGGCCGTGGCCTAGCCGACATCCGGCCGCTGCACGCCGAGGTCGCTGTCGTTCCGCGGGTTCATGGTTCGGCGCTGTTCGAGCGCGGTGAAACCCAGATCCTGGGCGTCACCACCCTCGACATGCTCAAGATGGAGCAGCAGCTCGACACGCTGTCTCCGGAGAAGAGCCGCCGGTACATGCACAAGTACGTCTTCCCGCCGTTCTCCACCGGTGAGACCGGTCGCGTGGGGTCGCCGAAGCGTCGCGAGGTCGGCCATGGTGCGCTCGCGCGCCGGGCGCTGCTCCCCGTGCTGCCCACCCGTGAGGAATTCCCTTACGCCATCCGGCAGCTCTCCGAGGCGATGGGCTCCAACGGCTCCACCTCGATGGGCTCGGTCTGCGCTTCGACCCTCTCGCTGCTGCAGGCAGGCGTGCCGCTCAAGGCCCCGGTGGCCGGCATCGCCATGGGTCTGATCTCCGGTGAGATCGACGGCAAGCTCGAGTACGTCGCGTTGACCGACATCCTCGGTGCCGAAGACGCCTACGGCGACATGGACTTCAAGGTCGCCGGCACGCGCAACTTCGTCACCGCCCTGCAGTTGGACACCAAGCTGGACGGCATTCCTGCCGAGGTGCTCGCCGCGGCGCTGACCCAGGCTCGTGACGCCCGGATGACCATCCTGGA
Organism: Nocardioides sp.; assembly: GCA_037046605.1. GTDB lineage: Bacteria > Actinomycetota > Actinomycetes > Propionibacteriales > Nocardioidaceae > Nocardioides. Next base: position 83,265 of record JBAOHF010000011.1, on the reverse strand, counting down.
CGTGATGGGTGAGGCCATTGACGCTCCCGAGGAGATGTCGGTCCACGCTCCGCGGATCATCACGATCAAGATCCCGGTCGACAAGATCGGCGAGGTCATCGGCCCGAAGGGCAAGGTGATCAACCAGATCCAGGACGACACCGGCGCCCAACTGACGATCGAGGACGACGGCACCATCTACATCGGTGCCACCAACGGAGACTCCGCCGAGGCTGCCAAGCAGGCCGTCAACGCGATCGCCAACCCGACCATGCCCGAGGTCGGCGAGCGCTACCTCGGCACGGTCGTCAAGACCACCAACTTCGGCGCGTTCGTCTCGCTGATGCCCGGCAAGGACGGCCTGCTGCACATCAGCAAGCTCCGTTCGCTGGCTGGCGGCAAGCGTGTCGAGGCGGTCGAGGACGTGCTCTCGGTCGGCCAGAAGATCCAGGTGCAGATCGCCGAGATCGACGACCGCGGCAAGCTCTCGCTGATGCCGGTGGTCGACGAGGCCGAGGCTGCGGCCGAGGCCGAGGAGAACTCCGAAGCGTGACCAAGCAGGAGGCGACCCGCACCCTTCACGCGGTGCGGGACGCGTCCGGTCAGGTGACCTCGCGGGTCCGGCGCTCGACGCTTGCGTCGGGCCTGCGAGTGGTCACCGAACAGATGGCCGGGGTGCGTTCGGCCAGCATCGGGGTCTGGGTCGGAGTGGGCTCACGAGACGAGTCCCCGGCCCTGCACGGTTGCTCGCATTTCCTCGAGCATCTGCTCTTCAAGGGCACCAACCAGCGCACCGCGATGGACATCTCGGCCTCTCTGGATGGAGTCGGGGGAGAGTTCAACGCCTTCACGGCCAAGGAATACACCTGCTTCCACGCGCGGGTGCTCGACCTCGATCTGCCCTTGGCGATCGACGTCTTGGCCGACATGATCACCGATTCGCTACTCACCCCCGACGACGTCGAGGCCGAACGTGAGGTGATCCTCGACGAGATCGCCATGCACGAGGACGATCCCGAGGATGCCGTGCACAATCTGTTCGCGGCTCAGGCATGGGGAGACTCCGGTCTCGGCCGCCCGATCGCCGGGACGACCGCCTCGATCGAAGCGTTGAGCCGCGATGACATCCACGCGTTCTACAAGCGCCACTATCGCCCGGAGACGATGGTGGTCGCGGTGGCGGGCAACATTCGCCACAACGACGTCGTACGTCGGGTCCGCAAGGCTTTCGAACGGGCCGGCTTCCTGGACGGCCAAGCCGATCCCAACCCGCCGCGCACCGGCTCCTTCATGCAGGCGTCTGGCGGCCGGGCATTCGCATCCCGGTCGATCGAACAGGTCAACCTGATCCTCGGTATGCCCGGGCTGGTGCGCACCGATGACCGGCGGTTCGCTCTCGGGGTGCTCAACACTGCTTTGGGCGGGGGGACCTCATCGCGGTTGTTCCAGGAGGTGCGTGAGTTGCGCGGCCTGGCCTACTCGGTCTACTCCTTCCACGCCCACCATGCCGACTCCGGTCTTGTCGGGGTCGCCGCCGGGTGCTTGCCGGCGAAGGTGGAGCCGATGATCGAGGTCATCCGAGGCGAGCTCGCCAAGGTGGCTGCCGACGGGCTGTCGGCTGAGGAACTGGCGCGTGGCAAGGGGCAACTGCGAGGTGGCATGGTGCTCGGCTTGGAGGACTCCGGATCGCGGATGTCACGCATCGGCAAGTCCGAACTCCTCTACGACGCGATGATGTCGGCCGACGAGGTGCTCGAGCGCATCGAATCGGTGACGCTTGCCGAAGTGGGCGAACTTGCGGCCGAGGTCTTCAGCGGTCCGGAGATCCTGGCGATGGTGGGCCCGGATCGGGCCTGAACCAGCCGGCCCGCGCGGCAGCCGACCCCGGTCAGGTCGCCCAGAGCAGTGCGATTCCCGCGCACGCGACAGCCCACAAGACGCTGGTGAACGTGCCGATGAGGAATCGTTCGGCGGTTCCGGGATTCTCTTGATTGCGCAGTTCGGGGTATCGCCCGAGCCCCTTGAGAGCCAGAGCCAGGGCCACTCCTTCGGGCCAGCCGGCCAGTAGGGCGACGACGATCGCGGCACGCTCGAGCCCACCGATCCAGGCGCCGCCACGCAGGATCTCTCCTGCCTTGGCGACGCCCTCGCCCCGGGTCTGGGGTCCGTCCACCAGCTTGAAGACTCCCACCGTGACCGGCCCTCCGCCGGCGATCGCAAGGACTCCGATGAGGAGAAAGACCAGCACCTTCTCCTGCTCCGAGGGAAGCGCCAAGGGGCCGGTCGTGGCGACCCATCCGCCGGCCGCGCCGGTGAGGACGACGGTGAGAACCGTGAAGGCGTCCGGCCAGCGCACCAGCCAAGCGGTGAGTGCCGCCAGCAGCGCGCTGGTGAGGAGCGTGACGACGACGGCGATTTCGGGACTCATCGGGAATTCTCTTTCTGGAGTAGCTCGGAGCTTAGATCGCTCACCAACTCCCTGGCGCGCCGACCCTCGGCGAGTCCGGCGCTGGCCGCTCGCTGGCTGATCGCTGAGGGGGTCACCCCCAGGGCGCGCGCGGTCTCCTCATAGGACATCCCACCGGCTACGAGGTCGGCAACCTGCCAGCCCTTCGTCGTACGGCGGTCGAGCAACGCCGCCCAGAGCCAGGCCACGCTCTCCAGCCGGCGAGGGCGCGGATCCCCTTCGGGACCGAGGACCCGTAGATGCCAGGGGCTCGATTTGGCCGCGGTTACCGCTTCGCGTGCGCGGAGGAACGCCGACCCTCGCCCGGCGCGAACGCTGTCCGGCACCGGTTGGTCAACCTCTCCGAAGCCGAGTCCGATATGCCAGCCGCCGCTGCGCAGCAAGCGCTCGAGGAGTTCGGCCACCGCCTGCGGATCGTCGAACAAGCCCTGGAGTTCGTCACCGACGGTGCGCTCGAAGGCCCGGACCGTGGGGAGGGCTCTCAGCTCCACGAGCAGCGCGCCGACGCCATCGGGCTGATTGCGGCTGTCGATCTGATCGATCGTCACCACACACCACATAAGGTCCTCCTACTTAGAAGAAAACCTTATCAGAGAAGACTTTAGGGAAAAATCTAATGTACCGTGATGTGAGGTCGACTACTTACGACCGATGACACCGATGACCGGCGGAGCCTTCTGCTCGAGAACGCTCACCCGGAACCCGGCATCGGCGAGCACCGCACTCGTCTTCTTGATGATCGTCGGCGCCAATTCGGGTTGCTTGGCCTCGAAGAAGAAGAAAGCCGCACCGCCCGGCACCAATCGTTCATGCAGTAACGCGACTTCGTCGGCGCATTCACGCACCCAGAACAGGTTGACGTTGAAGGCGTATACCTTGTCGAGGCGCCGCACTGGAACCCGGAGCGTGGCGAGATCGATCTGTCGCACCGTCAGACGGCCGGCGTCAAGGAAGCGCTTGTTGCGACGCTTGGTCCGATCGACGCCCGATTCGGAGCGGTCGATCGCGAACAGCTTTCCCTTGATCAGCCGGGAGCAGATCAGCTCGGCTCCGTGCCCGGCACCACAGCCGATCTCCAGGAGGTGGTCGGACGGCTGGACGTCCATGACGTCCACGGCCCATCTGATCCGGGGGGGAATCTGCGGGAGCGGCATGGGAATAGCCTGCCATCCCCAGACATGCACGTCAGCCACCGCCTCACTGAGTGGGCGGATGTCGCGGGCGGCGGGCAGGTTGTGCATACCCACGAAACGCGCGCCACAAGCGTCCCGAGGGCACCCGCAAGGCGTCCACCGGAGCCGGCGTGCCTGGTCAGGACCACGGGAGCGGATAAGTTGCGCCCATGACCGAACGTCTGTCTGTTGGTGTCCTCGGTGCCCGGGGGCGAGTGGGTCACACCATCTGTACGGCGGTCGACGCGGCCACCGATCTCGAGCTCGTGGCAGCGGTCGACGCCGGTGACCGGATCGATGTGCTGAGAGAACGCGGTGCCCAGGTGGTCGTCGACTTCACTCACCCCGATGTAGTGATGGGCAATCTCGAATTCTGCATCGAGAACGGCATCCACGCGGTCGTCGGCACGACCGGATTCGACGAGGAGCGCCTCGGCGTGCTCGCCTCCAGGCTCGCCGAACAGCCCGCGGTGGGAGTGCTGATCGCCCCCAACTTCTCGATCGGGGCGTTGTTGATGATGCGCTTCGCGGCGGCCGCTGCTCCCTACTACGAGTCGGTCGAGATCGTCGAGCTCCACCATCCGACCAAGGCTGACGCGCCGTCGGGAACCGCCCGGCGTACCGCTGAGCTCGTCGCCGCTGCCCGAACCGGGAACGCGATGGCGGCCATGCCCGACGCCACCTCGACGTCGCTGCCCGGTGCGCGAGGCGCCGAGGTCGACGGGGTGCGCATCCACTCGGTGAGGGCTCGGGGACTGTTGGCCCACCAGGAGGTGATCCTCGGTGGCCCGGGGGAGACGCTGACCATCCGGCACGATTCCTTGGACCGGAGCTCCTTCGCACCCGGTGTCCTCGCAGCCGTGCGGGCGATCGGGACGCGCCCCGGACTCACCGTCGGCTTGGAGAACCTGATCCACCTCGGAGCCTGAGCCACACGGCTACCGCCGGCGGTTCAGATCCATCGCAGCAAGGCTGCCGTGGCCGCGGCACCCACGACCACCACGAGGAAGTTGGCTCGCAGGACCAACAAGACGACCGCCACCAGCAGAGCCGGAAGCCGGGCGTCCAATTCGAGTTCACGACGACCGGCGAAGGTCTGTACGGCGATCAGTGCGGCTAGGAGCGCGACGGGAATCAGGTCGGCCACGCGCTCGGCGACCGGATGGGCCAACAACTTTGCCGGGACCGACAGTCCGGCTAGCTTGAACAGATAGCAACCCAGAGCCGTCACCAGTATCGCGACCCAGACGGCGGCTTCGCCCGCGATGCCCGGCATCAGGCGGCACCGCCCACGTCGTCGGGTCTGGGGAACTCCGTCGGGTCCTGCGCCCGGCTGAAGACGCCGAACATGAGCGCCACCGCGCCCGCGGCGATCACCGGAACGCCAGCGGGGGTCAACGGCACGAGGAGGGCCGCCAGCAGTGCTCCGCAGAGTGCGACCCAACGGTTGCGTGGATCGCGTAGCCGGGGCCACAGAAGGGCCAGGAACGCGGCTGCCACCGCGGCATCCAACCCAAGTGCTCGCGGGTCACCCAAAGCGCTGCCGGCGACAGCGCCGGCCAAGGTGGCCAGATTCCAGAGGATGAAGACCGACCACCCGGCGGACAAGAACCCGAGGCGCGCTTCGGGCCGGTTCTCGCGTCCCACCGACATTGCCGTGGACTCGTCGATCACCAGTTGTGCGGCGGCGAACCGACGCCAGCCTCGGTAGCCGAGCAGTGGCGCCAGACGGAGCCCGTAGAGCATGTTGCGCGAGCCGAGCATCAGGGCAGCCACGGCACCCGACAAGGGCGCCCCGCCCGCAGCGATCACACCTACGAGCGCGAACTGGGAAGCGCCGGTGAAGATCAACACGGAGAGGGCACAGGCTTGGGTGACGGTCAGCCCGGCCGACACCGACACCGCACCCATGGACAGCCCGTAGGCGCCGGTGGCGATCCCGACGGCCAAGCTGTCTCGGATGATCGACCGCCGGGTCTCAGGGGCGATCCTGGGCGGGTCGGGTTCCGGTCCGGTCGAGATCGAGTCCAAGTCACCCATGGTCGGCCGTGGGAGAGGGCGTCCCTGTTCCAGTCGTCCCCGCCTCGAGCGGGGCCCGGTCGCCGATAGCCGTGTGCCAGCGGACCTGACGCATGCGGGTGTCGTCGTCGCTGGCCAGCTCCCGGTGGGCCCCGTCGGCTGCCCAGCCGGCTTCGCGCAGGAAGCGCATCCTGGCCTCATCCGACGTCATCAGCCACGTGAGCGCGCGGGTGAAGCGATCGGCCACGAGAGTGTCCACCGCGGCTTGGAGGAGCCGGGATCCGTGGCCGTGCCCACGCTCCGCGGGCAGCACCTGCCATTCGGCGATTTCGCCGTCCCGGATCGGGTCACAGTCGGGGTCGGTCCCCGGGATCAGAACCACGAACCCGACGACCCGATTGCGGTCCAAGGCCACCAGCACGCGGCTACGCGCCTCGGGCGGTCGGGTCAACGCCTGGTGCCACGTGGCGGCCACTTCCTCGGCATCGAGGGCGAGCGCCAGCGAATCGCCGAGGACACCCTCCCAGCAGGCAATCTGGACACTCGCGATGGAGGCGGCATCCTCGCCCCAGGCGAGGCGCACCGAGACGTCGGAGGAGTCGTGGCTGTGCTGGGTCACGGAGGTCATCTTGACAGTTGGAGGCTCCGCTCCTGCCGCCGGCTCAGAACCACGGCACCCGCCATGGCGGCCACCAGACCCACCCCGACCGCCCACTCCCGGCCAGCCGCGACCCGGTCGCCCAGCACCAGGAGACCCACGAATGCGGGAATCATGGTCTGCCCCACGATCACCAGAGAGGAGGCGACGGCCACGGTGCCGCGACTCATAGCCTTCGAATACAGCCAGAAAGCCAGCATGCCGAGCACCGGGACCGCTACTGCGGACGCCACTCGAGTCAACTCCGATTCTGCCGTGCCGGTCACCCCACGAACGCCGATCGCCGTGCCCGCATAGCCGAGTCCGGCCAGCGCGCCCAACTCGACACCGTTCTCGAATCGCCCACCGACTCCTGCCACGGTGAGTGTGATGACCAGTAGCCACAACGAGACCACGAACCAGGTGCCGATGCCCTCGGTGCCGGTCTTGCCCGAACCGAAAGCGAGCAGAACCATTCCCATGACCACCGCGGCGACCGCCATCCAGGCGACCGTTCCCATCGGCTCACGCAGACGGCGTGCGGCGACCCAGGCAGTGATGGGTAAGGACAGCGACACCGTGGCCTGGGCGAGATACAGCGGAAGCAACCAGATCGCGACGGCATGCAGCCAGAAGCCGGCGAGGTAGGCGATCACCACCGCGAGCAGGGGCGGATGTACCCACATGTGCACTGCCAGCCAGCGCAGGCTGTCCCCTTGGGAACCCAGGTCGCGCACAGCGCTCGCTTGAACGACGGCGGCGATGCCGAAACAGACCGCCGACCCGATCGCGGCGCCGAGTCCGAGGAGGAACAGCGACGTCATCCCGTCAGCGGTAGGAGTCGGGGAGTGCCTGTCCGACCTTGACCTGAGGCTTGGGCATCCGGAACCAGCGGAACTGCAGCAACCGGGAGACGGCGTACCACACCTGACCGCGCACCGGCTCGGCCGGGAACCGGTCCGCGAGCCCGCGGCGGACGCGCACGCGGAGCATCAAGATGTCGTAGAAGACCACCAGCAGCGTGCCAAGCAGGATCCCGTTGCTGGCGTTGCGCAGTGACGGCACGCCGGAGTAGCCCATCACCAGCGTGACCAGCATCAGCGGCAGCACGAACTCGGAGATCGTCAGTCGCTGGTCGACCAGATCCCGCAGGAACCGGCGTACCGGGCCTTGGTCGCGGGCCGGCAGGAACCGATCGTCTCCGGTGCCCTTGAGCGCGGCCCGGACCTGGGCCGAGCTGGCCCCACGCTGTGCACGCGAGGCAGCGTTGCGTTCGCGCCGCGAGGTCGGCGTCTTGGCGCGTGCCTTGGCGGCCGCCTCCGCTTCCTTGCGGGTGGGGGTGGGCCTGCCTTTGCCGCCGGGCTTCGGCTCGGGTGCGGAGGGCTCTGGCTTGCTGCGTCGGAACACGTGGGTCGGCCTTTGTTGGTCGGGAGAAGATGCGTAGGAAGCCTACCCGGCGTCAGACCTGGGGGTTTCCTCGCTCCGCCTTGAGTTTCCCCTTAGGGTTGGCTCCAGGCGGGGATTCCCTCGTCGTGTCTTGATCAGGAAAGGCCGCACCCGATGAGCCTGTGGCAGCGCATCACCATGATCTTCCGCTCGAAGGCCAACAAGGCGCTCGACCGAGCCGAGGACCCTCGCGAGACCCTCGACTACAGCTACCAGCGCCAGCTCGACCTGCTGCTCCAAGGTGCGCCGCGGCGTTGCCGACGTGGCGACCAGCCGCAAGCGGGTCGAGCTGCAGGTCAACCAGCTCGACGCAGCAGGTGGCCAAGCTGCAGGCGCCAGGCCGAGCAGGCGATCGGCAGTGAACCGCGAAGACCTGGCCCGCGAGGCGCTGACCCGCAAGTCCGGTCTGACCAGCGCAGATCGAGCGAGCTGAAGGCCCAGCACGCCGCAGTTGCAGGGCGAGGAGGAGAAGCTCGTCTTGGCGCCAGCAGCGGCTGCAGGCCAAGGTCGAGGCCTTCCGCACCCGCAAGGAGACCATCAAGGCCACCTACACCGCGGCCGAGGCGCAGACCCGCATCAACGAGGCGCTGTCACGGCATCGGCGAGGAGATGGGCGACGTCGGCCTGGCCATCCAGCGGGCCGAGGACAAGACCGCCCAGATGCAGGCACGCGCCGGGGCCATCGACGAGCTGATCGCCTCCGGCGCGCTCGACGATGTGTCCCAGGTCGGCAGCGGGGACGACATCTCCCGCGAGCTGGAGTCGATGAGCTCCCGGTCCGACGTGGAGGCCGAGCTGGCTCGCCTCAAGGGCGCCACCTCCCCGCAGGCGCTGGAGCAAGCCGAGGACGGCGGCGACATCCTGGTCGCCGAGCCCGAGGCCGTCGAGACCGATCCGGGCGCCGAGGGCAAGGCATGATCGTTCGGGTCTTGGGAGAAGGTCAGTACGACGTCTCCGACGACGCCGCCGACCGGCTCAACCAACTGGACGAGGCCGTGGAGGCTGCGGTCGAGGCCGGCGACGAGCCGGCCTTCGCCGCGGCCTTGGGCCAGCTCCTCGATGGCGTCCGCACGATGGGGGTGCCACACTCGCTGGATTCGATCGTCGAATCCGACGTGATCCTGCCGCCGGCCGACGCCACCTTGGACCAGGTCCGCGAGTTGCTCGCGGACGACGGTCTGTTCCCCGGCTGAGCGACGCGGTGGCACGTTCGCGTTTCATTCGTCGACGTCGGGCTGACCGCCCGAATGACCACGGTGATGTTCCTGCTCGGCGCGCTCTTCGTCGGGTTCGTGGTCACGTTGATGTACGTCGTCGGTGGCCGCGGCGCGCCCTTCATCGGGCTGGCCGGCCTTGCGTTGGCCTTCTACCAATGGTGGTCCTCCGACAAGGTCGCCATGCGGGCGATGCGCGCCCGCGAGGTCACCCCGGAGGAAGCGCCGGAGCTGCACGCCATGGTGGAGCGGTTGTGCGCCCTGGCCGACATGCCCAAACCTCGGGTCGGGGTGGCCGAGATGGATCTCCCCAACGCGTTCGCGACCGGCCGCTCGCCTCAACGGTCTGTCGTCTGCGTGACGACGGGAATTCTCAAGACGCTCAACGCCGAGGAACTCGAGGCGGTATTGGCCCACGAGCTCTCGCACGTGGCCCATCGCGACGTGTTGGTGATGACGATCGCGTCGTCGGCGGGCATCGTCGCAGGCATGCTCACCCGCAGCGCGCAGTACGGCAGCTATGGACTGAGCCGCAGCCGCAGCAGCAACAACAACGGCATTCCCGCCTATCTCATCGCGCTTGCGATCAGCCTGGTCGTCTATGCCGTCAGCTTCCTGCTCACCCGGATGCTGTCGCGCTACCGCGAGTTGTGTGCCGACCGGGCCGCGGCTTACCTCACCCTCAAGCCGGCAAATCTCGCCTCGGCCCTGCAGAAGATCACCGGAGAAGTGGCTGCGATCCCGGAGAAGGACTTGCGTGCCTCCAACGCGATGAATCAGTTCTTCCTGGTACCTGCGATCAGCGGAATGACCTGGAAGACGCTGTCCTCCACGCACCCCAGCCTGGAGCAGCGGCTCGAACAGTTGGCCCGCATCCAAGCCGAGCTCGGCCGACCCGAGTAGCGCCGATGGGGCTGTGGGAAACGATCCGGGGCGAACGGAGGCAGAAGAAGGCCAACCTCGACGCGCTCTTCTTCGTCCCCTCGGCGGCCATCACCTTGGAAACCGCAGCCGGGATTCTGCCCACCGGCACCGGCTCGGTCTGTTTCCGAGCCGCTGACGGTGCCGCGTTCAGCCAGGCACAAGCCGAGATCGTCGACTTGATCAAGGCCAACCCCGATGCCCCTTCGGTGGAGTTGTCCCGCGACGACTACGGGTTCTCTTGGTTGGTCGCGACGCGGGACCCTTCGGACCTCGGTGGGTTGTGCACCGACCTGCATGCGGTCAACACCACGCTGGAGGAGCAGGGCTTTGGCCAGGGTCTGCTCTGCTCGCTGGTGACCTTTCGGGACTCTTCGGGCAAGGCCATCGGGTTGGTCTACCTCTACAAACAGGGCACCTTCTACCCCTTCGTCCCGGCGGCGGGGGGTGGGCAGACCCGCGACAACCTCACCGAGGTGATGATCAAGGGCCTGCTCGGTGAGGAGTTGCCGATCGAACCCGAGCTGTCGCGTTGGATGGCGCTGTGGGGAGCTCCGGGCCTCGGGTGAGGGACAGCCCGCGCGACGTCAGTCGCGGTGGGTTTTTCCGGGGAGGTCCAGCATCCGCTGGAGCGCGAGTTTGGCGTAGTGCTCGGTTTCCGCATCGACGACGATCCGGTTGACCACCTGTCCGGCGACCAGCGATTCCAGCGCCCACACCAGGTGGGGTAGGTCGATCCGGTTCATCGTGGAGCAATAGCAGACGTTGCGGTCCAAGAAGGCGACCCGCTTGTCCGGATGCGCCGCCGCCAGCCGTTTGACCAGGTTGAGTTCGGTTCCGACCGCCCAGGAGCTGCCAGGGGGAGCCTCGTCGAGCACCTTGATGATGAACTCGGTCGAACCCACCTGATCGGACTTCTCGACCACGTCATGGGTGCATTCGGGGTGGACCAGGATCTGGATGGCGGGGTCCTGGGCGCGAAGTTCGTCGATCACGTCGGCGCGAAAACGGCCGTGCACCGAGCAGTGCCCCTTCCAGAGCACCATCTTGGCGGTCTGCAGTTGTTCCAGGGTGAGACCGCCGTTGGGCAACCGTGGATCCCAGACCACGCAGTCGTCCAGTGACAGGCCGAGCTGGCGCACGGCGGTATTGCGGCCCAGGTGCTGGTCGGGGAAGAAGAAGACCTTCGCGTCGTCGTACTGGTCGAAGGCCCAGTCGCAGCACGGTCGTCGGCATTCGAGGAGGTGCACACGACGCCCCTCGTGGCGACCGCAGAAGGCTTTGATGTCGGCCGAGGAATTCATGTAGGTCACCGGCACGACCCGATCGGCCACACCCGCTTCGATCAGTGCCTGCCAGGCATCCTCGACCTGGTCCAGGCGGGCCATGTCGGCCATCGAACAGCCCGCGGCGAGATCCGGCAGCACGACCTGCTGTTCGGCCGAAGTCAGGATGTCGGCCGACTCGGCCATGAAGTGCACCCCGCAGAAGACGATGTACTCCGCTTCCGGGCGAGCCGCGGCTTCCCGGGCCAGTTTGAAGGAGTCGCCGGTGACATCGGCGAACTGGATGACCTCGTCGCGCTGGTAGTGGTGCCCCAGCACGAAGACTCGGTCGCCGAGCGCGGCCTTGGCCGCCCGCGCCCGCTCCACCAGCGCCGGGTCGGAGGCCGCAGGCAGGTCGCCGGGGCACTGGACGCCGCGTTCGGTGTCCTCGTCACGGCCCCGGCCCAGGGGAAGTAGTGGCAGATCCACGCTCGACATGGGCTCAATCCTAGGTCGCGCTCGACTTGTGACGACTCAGGGATCCAAGCCCGGGCGGTCGATTCACATCAGCGAGCCGTGCGGCAAGTACGGAGCCGGGGGCGGCAGATGCCGAACAGCCAGATAGCCCTGCTGCTCCACGGTGAGGCCGGCGTCCAGGGCCACGTCGAGGGCCCACTGGTTGGCGGCCGAGATATGCGCCACGGTGACGTGAGCATCCGGTCGAGCCGCCGCCAGACACCCCCACAACAGAGTGGCCGCGGTGCCGCGTTCGATCGCGGCGACCACCGCGGGGCTGCCCGAGGAGTCCACATAGGCGTAGCCCTGCGCGGTCGGCCGATCCACGACCAGCAGGGTGTACTCGGCTGCCAGGATCGCGTGATCGGGGCCATGCCCCGCGCCGCGCGTGCGTCGATCGATCGAGTCGAGCAGGGCGGCGTCAGCGACGCTGCCCGGGCGGATCGTCTCGATTGCGTCGGGGACGGCCCCGTGGTCGACAACACCGGTGGCCTGGAAGTAGGGGTGCAGATCGAACCCGGCCCGCCGGTAACGGCGTACCGCCGCGGGGTCGGCGGAGCAGTTGAACATGCCCCGAAGACAACCGCGCCCCGAATGCAGCGCCGCGTCGAGGAGCTGCCGGCCGATGCCCAGCCCTTGGGCCTCGGGGGTGACGGCGTACGACGCGAGCAGCCACATGAGTTCGCGCTGGAAGGAGATCGCGAAACCGACCACCTCGCCGTCGACCTCGGCTACCCAACAGCCGTTCGGATCGGTCGACAGTAGGTGGGCCGAGCGCTGCTGCCAGCGGTCGGCTCGATCCGCCCCGCGGGGCGCAGGGACAGGTCGCGACCGGGGCGTGTGGGCTTGATCGACCAGGTGGTAACTCCGTGCGCTGATGCGTTCGGCTGCGACCAGATCGCCCATGGTGAAGGGCCGGATCGACCCCGTGCCCCCACCCTCGGGGCGCTGCGGTTTCGTCACTGCCCCATCCTGCCCGACAAGATTGAGCCCATGCGCGTGCTGATCGCGCCGGACAAGTTCGCCGGCACCCTGACCGCCCCGCAGGCAGCCGAGGCGATCGCCCACGGCTGGCGTGGACAAGCCCCCGACGACGAGCTGGATCTGGCACCGATGTCGGATGGCGGTCCCGGTTTCGTCGACGTCCTGCACGCCGCCCTGGGCGGAGAGCTGCTGGCCACCGCGGTCCCCGGCCCTTTCGAGGGGGACTTCGTGCCCGCCACGATCCTCAAGGTCGCCGACGTGGCCTACATCGAATCCGCGCAGGCGTGCGGCATCGAGCTGACCGGCACCGATCGTCCGGAGGAGGCCACCAGCTACGGGGTGGGGGTCCTACTCGGCTGGGCCGCCGACCTCGGTGTCCGCCGGATCGTGGTCGGGTTGGGCGGCAGCGGCACCACGGATGGCGGTGCTGGTCTGCTCGCGGCACTCGGCACTCGATCCGATGCCGAGCTCGACGAAGGACCGCGTGGACTCGGGTCGGTCGGAGAGGTCGACCTGACTCCCGCCCGCGAACTGTTGAGCGGGATCGAATTGGTGATCGCCAGCGACGTGGACAACCCGCTGACCGGCATGTTCGGGGCCGCGAAGACCTTCGGGCCCCAGAAAGGCTTGGCAGCGGATCGGATCGCGGTCGTCGATGCCGCGCTCGAGCGGTTCGCCCAGGTCGCGGACCGGCGTACGGCGCTGAAACCGGGAGCGGGCGCAGCCGGGGGACTGGGGTATGCCCTGCTGCTTCTGGGGGGCGAGCGAGTCCCTGGGATCAGCTTGGTCGCCGAGGCGGTGGATTTGTCCGGCCGCGCACGACGGGCCGATCTGGTGATCACGGGCGAGGGAGCCTTCGACTTCTCCAGCCGCTCGGGGAAGGTGCCGTACGGCGTCGCGGAGATCGCCAACGAGGCGCTGCGACCGTGTGTGGCCATCGCCGGGCAGGTGCTGGTGGGATCCCGAGAGATGCGGGCGCTGGGGATGGACTCTGCCTACGGCCTGGTGGACGTGGTGGGGGAGCAACGGGCGTTCGCCGACCCAGCCGGGGCTCTCGGCGAGGTGGCCGCCCGCGTCGCGCGCACGTGGTCGCGCTAGCCGGAAGCGCCGACACCGGGAATACCCGGCCGTGTGCGAGACTTGAAGGCGTTGTTATCGCGACCTCCGGCAAGTGGTCGCATCGCCCAGATCGAGCAGGAGTGCAGATGACCGAGCAGGTCGAGACCGAGCGTCGTACCGATCAGATCAACCTCAGCGCGGTGGCGGCTGCCAAGGTGAAGAGCCTGCTGGAGCAGGAGGGTCGTGACGACCTCGCGCTGCGCATCTCGGTGCAGCCCGGCGGTTGCTCCGGCCTGCGCTACCAGCTGTTCTTCGATGAGCGCAGCCTCGACGGCGACGTGACCACCGACTTCGACGGAGTCACCGTGGTCGTCGACCGGATGAGCGTGCCCTATCTCAACGGCGCGATGATCGACTTCGTCGACAGCATCGAGAAGCAGGGCTTCACCATCGACAACCCCAACGCCACCGGCTCGTGCGCGTGCGGTGACAGCTTCCACTGACCCAACCTGAGGCGAGCTCGGAGAGCCCGCACTAGTCAGGCATCGACGTCCGGCGCACCTGGTACGCCGGACGTCGGTCTATTTCCAGGACCGCCACGAACTCCTCCCCGCGCATCCGACACCAAGCCGGAATGTCGCTGGCCGCGGCGGGATCATCGGCTATCACGGTCACCACTTCGCCGGTGGCTACCTCCCTCCAGAGTCGAGCGAGAGTAATCACTGGCACAGGGCAACGTTGGCCGCCGCAGTCGAGCACTCGCGGCGAGTCCGCCGGAGCGGCGCCAGGGTCCAGTGGGTTCACAACCCCACCTCTGCACGCAGCGACCGCACCGTCTCCGCGGTCGCGGCCACCAATGCATCCACTGTCTGTTCGGTCGCATCCCCGCTGAGGGAGACCCGGACGTTGCCGTGGGTCAGCGCTCCCATCGCCGCGAGAACGTGACTGGGCGTTTGCGACTCAGCGGCGCACGCGGAGCCGCTCGACACCGAGAAGCCCCGCCGATCCAGGCCTAGCACCAAGGCTTCGCCGTCGACGTAGAGGCACGAGAAGGTGAGCACGTGGGGGAGCCGATCGTCCGGATCGCCGACCACCTCGACGTCCGGGATGGTGCTGACCAGGGCAGTGCGCAATCGCGTGACCAGCGCGCGGCAGTACGCCGAGGTGGCTTCGACGTCGGCGAGGACCGCCCGCAGCGCGGCAGCCGCGCCGATGGCCGCCGGAATGTTCTCGAAGCCGACCGTGCGCCGATCGACGCGGTCGTCGCTGGGGAAGGGGGAGCGCCACCGGACGCCCGTGCGTACCAGCAGGAGGCCGACGCCGGCCGGACCGCCCCACTTGTGTGCGCTCGCCGCCGCTGCGGACCACGTGCTGGGAAGGGCGGCCGTGGGAATCCGCCCGACCGCTGCCGCGAGATCGCAGAAGATCGGGAGTTGCGGATGGCCCGCGGCGATGTCGTCGATCGGTTGAAGGGTCCCGACCTCCGGGTTGGCGGCCTGGAGGGCGAGGAGGGTAGCGCCTTCGAGTAACTCATCCAGTGCGGGCCGATCGACCCGGCCCAGCCGATCCACCGGGGCCGACCGGATCTCGGGCGGCTCCCTCAAGGTGCGCGTGGCCCAGTCCAGCGCCTGGCCCACGGAGGAGTGCTCCACAGCCGAGGTCACCACCCGTGGTCGCCCCGCCGCACGGGAATGGCCCGCGAGCAGGCCGAGTAGTCCTAGATGCACGGCGTGGGTTCCCGAGGGCACGAAGCTGACCTCACCTGGCGTCAGCGCCAAAGCTTCCGCGGTCGCCTCACGGGCATTTTCGAGCAGTAGTCGCGCACGACGACCATCGCGGTAGAGGCGGCGAGGATCGTGATAACCGACTTCCTCGGCCGCCCGGATCAAGTCGGCTGCGGTGGGATGAAGGGAGTCCCCTGACGCGACGTCCAACCGGGCCGAGTAGGCTGTGGCCTGCCCAGCGGGCGCATGGTCAGGAGTGTGTTGCATGTCAGGCAACCTACCTGGGCCTGCTGCGTCCTAACGGGCTCCGTTCCGATAGTGTGCGACTATCCGTGTGGTTTGAGAGAGGGGCTTGACCGGTGGGTCTGCTTAACCGCCCGAAGGCTGGATTGAGAAGGCGGTTCGCCCAGAGCGCCGTCCTCGCGGCCAGCCTCCTTTTCCTGGGGGCCTGCAGCGCCGAGACCAGTGCTCAGTGGCGCAACCTGGCGATGCCGGATCCCGGCACCGAAGAGTCTCAGGGGATCTTCGACCTGTGGATCTGGGCCTGGGTCGCAGCCATGGTGACCGGCGTCGTCGTTTGGGGCCTGATCGGCTGGGTCGTCGTGCGCTACCGCCGCCGAAGCAACGATGAGATCCCCGTGCAGACGCGCTACAACCTGCCGCTGGAGATCTTCTACACCATCTTCCCGATTCTGATGGTGATCGTCTTCTTCTACTGGACCGTCAACGTCCAAAACGACGTCCTTTCGGAGGACAAGAAGGCCGATCACACCGTGGTCGTGGTCGGTCAGCAGTGGTCGTGGACCTTCAACTACGCCGATGAAGCGGCGGTGGACGCCGCCAACGTCTACACCTCTGGCACCGGCGCGATCATCCCGACGCTCTACCTCCCCGTTGACGAGACCACGCGCTTCGAGCTCCGCTCGCCCGACGTCATCCACTCCTTCTGGATCCCCGGCTTCCTCATGAAGATGGATGTGATCCCGGGACAGGAAAACCACTTCCAGGTGACCCCGCGGGAAGAGGGCGATTACGTCGGCAAGTGCGCTGAACTGTGCGGCACCTACCACAGCCGGATGCTGTTTAACGTCAAGGTCGTCAGCCGCGCCGAGTACGACGCGCATCTGAAGGACCTGGAATCCCAGGGCTTCGCTTCGCAAGCCCCGGTCATCGGCGGAAAGTACGCCGACACCGTCGTCGGCGGAGAGGCCGACGGCGCTGATCAAGGAGGTGCCGAATGACCGCCACCGTGACCCCTCCGGCTCACGCCATCCCCGCGGGGGAGCCCCGCAAGACCTTGGGTCAGCAGGTGGTGCGCCTGCTCACCACGACCGATCACAAGCTGATCGGCAAGATGTACCTCGTCACCACGTTCTTCTGGTTCATGATCGGCGGCCTGATGGCGCTGGTCATGCGCGCCGAGCTGGCCTTCCCGGGCCAGCAGGTCGTCGACGACGGGCGCTTCAATCAGCTCTTCACCATGCATGGCACGATCATGTTGCTGTTGTTCGCGACGCCTCTCTTCTTCGGCTTCGCCAACGTCATCATGCCGCTGCAGATCGGGGCCCCCGACGTCGCGTTCCCACGGCTCAACATGCTGAGCTACTGGATGTATCTCTTCGGCGGCACGATCGCTGCTTCCGGATTCCTGACTCCGTCGGGCGCTGCCGACTTCGGCTGGTTCGCCTACACCCCGCTCAGCAATGCCGTCCGCTCCCCGGGTGTCGGCGGCGACCTATGGATCATGGGGCTGTGGATGGGTGGTCTCGGCACCATCCTGGGCGCGGTCAACTTCCTCACCACGATCATCTGCATGCGTGCGCCAGGAATGACCATGTTCCGGATGCCGATCTTCACCTGGAACACCCTGGTCACCAGCTTGCTCGTGCTGATCATCTTCCCGATCTTGGCCGCGGCGCTGCTGGTGCTTGAGGCCGACCGGGCCTTCGGTGCCCACGTCTTCGACACCTCCCACGGTGGCCCGATCCTGTGGCAGCACCTCTTCTGGTTCTTCGGCCACCCTGAGGTCTACGTGTTGGCGCTGCCGTTCTTCGGCATCGTCACCGAGATCCTGCCGGTCTTCAGCCGCAAGCCGGTCTTCGGCTATGTCGGCCTGGTCGGGGCGACGCTGGCCATCGCGATGCTGTCGGTGGCGGTGTGGGCGCACCACATGTTCGTGACCGGCTCGGTCGACCTAGCCTTCTTCTCCGGAATGACCTTCCTGATCGCGGTGCCTACCGGAGTCAAGTTCTTCAACTGGATCGGCACGATGTGGGGCGGGTCTCTGACGTTCGAGACCCCGATGCTGTGGGTGATCGGCTTCTTGACCACCTTCCTCTTCGGTGGTCTGACCGGCGTCATGCTGGCGTCCCCGCCGCTTGACTTCCACGTGTCCGACTCCTACTTCGTGGTGGCCCACTTCCACTACGTCGTGTTCGGCACGGTCGTCTTCGCGATGTTCGCCGGCTACTACTACTGGTGGCCAAAGATGACCGGCCGGATGCTGAACGAGCGTCTCGGCAAGATCCACTTCTGGCTGCTGTTCTTCGGCTTCCACCTGACCTTCCTGGTACAGCACTGGCTGGGTGTCGAGGGGATGCCGCGGCGCTACGCCGATTACCTGCCCGAAGACGGCTTCACCACGCTGAACCAGATCTCGACCGTGGGCTCGGTGCTGCTGGCCAGTTCGACGTTGCCGTTCCTCTACAACGTCTACATCTCGCGCAAGAGCCCTCTGGTTGAAACCGACGACCCCTGGGGTTGGGGTCGCTCCTTGGAGTGGGCGACCAGCTGCCCGCCGCCGCGTCACAACTTCGTCACGCTGCCCCGGATCCGCTCGGAGTCCCCGGCCTTCGATCTGCACCACCCCGAAATCGCAGCCCTGGAGCATGACGACGTCGATCTCGTGGGTGCCTCCGAGGAGAAGGGAGCGCTCAACTCATGAAGGTCGAAGCATGGATCTTCCTGGTGACCACAGCGTTCTTCGCGCTGGTCACCCCCGCCTACTGGCTGATCACCGGCGACTGGACCGGCACGACTGCCCTGGCCATGACCACGCTCTTGGCGCTCATGGTGGGCAGCTACCTTGGCTTCCACGCCTCGCGGATGGATCTGCGTCCAGAGGATCGACAGCAGGCCGAGATTGTCGACGGCGCCGGCGAGCTGGGCTTCTTCCCGCCGTACTCCTGGTGGCCGCTGTGGTGCGCCATGTGCTTGAGCACGATGGTGTACGGCGTGGCTGTGGGGGCTTGGTGGCTGGTGATCATCGGCGCCGCCTTGGGCATCATCGCCCTGTGTGGTTGGGTGTTTGAGTACTACCGGGGCGTGCACGCCCACTGAGTGCTTGTTCAAGAGCAGCTGGCCCGGCCTACGGCCGGGCCAGCTGCATTTCAAGGGGTGAAGGCGATATGTGGGGCAGTGTTCGAGTCCTACCGACGATGATTGCGGGAGTGACCGCCTGTGCACTCCTGAGTGGGTGCGCCGAGTCCGGCACAGGTTCGTCGCCGACGGGACCGCTCGGCCAAACAGCGTCATCCAGCCCGCAGGTGCCGGCCGTCGACATCACCCTGACTGTGCCGCGCAGCGGCGTTCCGGTCGATAAGACCGTCTCCATCCATGCCGCCTCCGGAAGACTCACAGCGGTGTCCGTCCGTGCGGCGGGGGGAGCAAGACTAGGTGGCGAGCTGAGTGCGGACGGTTCGGTCTGGACCGCTCACGGCCGGTTGGAGCCGGATAGCCAATACACGGCCCGGATCGTCTCCCGTCGCTCTGACGGCAGCAGCCAGCAGGACGTCCGACGCTTCCGGACCGTGGCCCTCACCTTGGACCAGCAGACCTACCCTTCGATCGCCCCATTGGCCGGCGAGACCGTCGGTGTCGGGATGCCCGTGATCGTCACCTTCGACGTGCCGGTCACCAACAAGGCCGAGTTCGAACGCCATATGAAGGTCACCGCCCAACCGCAGCAGGACGGCAGCTGGTACTGGCTCAACGACCAGGAAGCCCACTGGCGCCCGGCGAGCTACTGGCTGGCTGGTAGCAGCGTCTCGGTCGACGTGGATGTGAATTCGCTGCCGGCTGGCAACGGCGTCTTCGGCCAGGAGTCGAGGCACATCGACTTCACCATCGGCGATGCAGTCGTGAGCAAGGTCGACGCACAGACCGACCGGATGCGCACCTACGTCAACGGCACGCTGGTACGCACGACGCCGATCACGACGGGCAAACCAGGCTTCACGACGCGTTCGGGGATCAAGGTCATCATTGAGAAGTTTCGCCGTAAGCGGATGGACTCCGAAACCGTCGGCATCTCTTCAGACAACCCCGAGTACTACAACATCGAGGATGTCGAATACGCCATGCGGGTGACCTACAGCGGGGAGTTCCTGCACGCGGCGCCCTGGAGCGTGGCCTCCCAGGGACACGCGAACGTCTCTCACGGCTGCACCGGCATGAGTGTGGCAAACGCCGCATGGATCTACTCGATCAGCAAGCGCGGTGATGTCGTGGAATACACCGGTACCGACCGCCCGATGACGTTCGAGAACGGCTATGGCGATTGGAACCTGTCCTTCGCCGACTACCGGAAGGGCTCTGCCCTGTCCTGACTTTGCGGCGCATCTTCCAGAGAGCCAATTCGGGGAGCTGAGGCGCAGCGGAGAACGAAATGCACGAGGGGCCGGGTGCATCAGCACCCGGCCCCTCGTGGGCGTTCTACGACTGGATCAGTGCTTCGGGGCGTCCAGCGCGGGGTCGACGTGATCGTCGCCGTGCTCGAGATGGTGACGCGCCTCTTCGAGCTCCGCCGCGGTCGGCTTCTGCACGTTGTCGGCGTACATCAACTGCGACAGGCGAGAGCGTAGGCGCTGCTTGCGACCGGCCCCGGGTGCCGCCACTCCGTTGGCGTCGGCGTCGACGGCCTCGGCGTATGTCTCGTCGCGATCGCGAGCGGTCATGGTGTACTGGGTGCTCTCCGGAAGGGCCCCGTGCCGCTCGCTGTAGGCGCCCTCGGCCGAACGCATGATCACGCCGGTCTCGTACCCGTGCAGCAGCATCTCTTCGTCGTGACGCTGGAGCGAGATGCACCAACGCCGGGTGATGAAGAACGCCAGAACCGGACCGATGAAGACCGCGGCACGCATGAAGTAGGTGATCTGGTTGATGCCCAAGTGCAGCTTGATCGCCAGGATGTCGTTGCCGCCGGCCGCCCAGAACAAGCCGTAGAAGGTCATCAGCGCAACGATGAATCCAGTCCGAGTCGGGTTGTTGCGCGGTCGCTCCAACAGGTGATGCTCGCGCTTGTCACCAGTGATCCATGCCTCGATGAACGGGACCAGCAACAGCAGCGTGAACGCCGCACCCGGCAGGATGATGATCGGCAGCAAGATGTTCCACGACAACGTATGTCCGAACGCGTGAGTCTCCCAGCCCGGCATGATCCGGAGGGCGCCATCGGGCCAGCCCATGTACCAGTCGGGTTGAGAGCCCGCGGTGACCTTCGACGGGTCGTAAGGCCCGAACTTCCACACTGGGTTGATCGACAGCAGGCCGCCCATGAGCGCGGTCACGCCGAAGACCATGAAGAAGAACCCGCCCGCCTTGGCGGCGTACACCGGGAGCATGGGGTAGCCGACCACGTTGTTGTTGGTCCGGCCTGGGCCAGGCCACTGGGTGTGCTTGTGGTAGACGAGCAGCAGCATGTGCGCGCCCACCAACGCCAGCAGCAGGCCGGGAATCAACAACACGTGGATGGTGTAGAGCCGCGGGATGATCAGCTCACCGGGGAACTCGCCGCCGAAGAGGAAGAACGAGATGTAGGTGCCGACGACGGGGATCGACTTGATGAAGCCATCCGCGGCGCGAACGCCGGTCCCGGAGAGCAGGTCGTCGGGGAGGGAGTAGCCAGTGAAGCCCTCCAGGGTGCCGAGCAGCAGCAAGAGGCAGCCGATCACCCAGTTGAGCTCACGCGGCTTGCGGTAGGCGCCGGTGAAGGCGACTCGGAGCAGGTGGATCATCATCGCGGCGATGAAGATCATGGCGGCCCAGTGGTGCATCTGGCGCATCAGGAGTCCGCCGCGGATATCGAAGGACAGCCGCAGGCTGGAGGCGAATGCCTCAGACATCTCCACACCGCGCAATTGGGCGTAGGAGCCGTGGTATTCGACCTCGCCCATGCTGGGGGTGAACCACAAGGTCAGGAACACGCCGGTGAGTAGGAGCACCATGAAGCTCCACAGAGCGATCTCACCGAGCATGAACGACCAGTGGTCGGGGAAGACCTTGCGGATGTTCTTCTTCAGCGCGCCCGCCAGGCCGACTCGCTCGTCTGCCCAGTTGGCGATCTTCCCGGCGGCGCCGCTCTTGCGGGCGATCGCCGGCTCGGTGGCGTTGGTGTTGGCCAAGTTGTTGCTCATTCGGAGTCACGCTCCCAGAAGCTCGGGCCGACAGGCTCAGTGAAGTCCGACTGTGCGACGAGGTAGCCCTCGTCATCGACGGCAAGCGGCAACTGCGGCAGCGGCCGTGCCGCGGGTCCGAAGACGACCTTTGCGGAATCGGCAAGGTCGAAGGTGGACTGATGGCAGGGGCACAACACATGGTGCGTGGTCCGCTCGTAGAGCGAAATCGGGCAGCCCACGTGGGTGCAGATCTTGGAATAGGCGACGATCCCGTTGACGGCCCAGGTCTCGCGGCCCTTCTTGGGGACGATGTCGTCGGGCTCCATCCGGACCACGATCAGCGAGGACTTGGACTTGGCGACTTGGAGTTCGACGCCATGAACGACTGGCTCGCCCTCTTCGTCGGTGGCGAACATCTCGGCGGGCTGAGCGTTGACCAAGTCACCGATCTCCAGATCGGATGGCTTGATCGGGGTTCCGACCACGTCACGGACCACCCGCATTCCCTTCGCCCACAGCGTGTGCTCGAGGGTGTCACCGGGCAGCGGGCCGAGATCGCGCAGCGCCAGGATCGGGGTGATGCCCACGAGTCCGAGAGCCCCTAGGAGGGTGTTGCGAATCAACGGGCGGCGGGTGATGCCGGACTCGGCGACCCCCTCGTCGAGGGCAGCCAGCGCAGTCTCGCGATCTTCAGGGGAGGAGGCGACCGCGTGCCGGTATTCGACCATCTCGTGATCGCCCATCAGCTTGCGGGCCCACAAGATGATGCCGATGCCGATGAAGAGCAGCGCGCCGCCCAGGCTCGCGCCGAGTGCCACTGTTGAGGCGCCCAGGTTGAGGAACGTGTCGGTGCGCTCGCCAATGTCAAGAGTGAGGTATGCGACGACGAAGAGAACCGCGCACACCATGGACATCACGAAGAACGCGGCGACCTGACGCTCGGCACGCTTCTCGGCGGCCGGGTCAAGGTCGGTGGGCCGCCACTGGTGGTCGGGCAGCCCCGGGTCTGGAAGCGGATCCGCCGAGAGGGCGGTGTCGTGGTGGTGTTCGATGCTCACGCTTCGGCCTTCTTCTTGCTCGAGCGGGTGGTGTGTGCGGCGATCCAGACAGCGGCCAGGACCAGTGAACCGAGGCCGACGACCCAGGCGCCAAGACCTTCAGCGACAGGGCCCATGTTGCCGAGGCTGAACCCGCCGTATCCGGGTGCCTTCTCGATCGACTTGAGGTAGGCGATCACGTCGCGCTTCTCGTCGGGGGAGAGGTTGCCATTGGAGAAGGTCGGCATGGCCTGCGGGCCGGTCAGCAGCGCTTCGTAGATGTGCTTCTCTTCGACACCCTTGAGCGAGGGCGCATAGCCACCGCGCGGCATGGCGCCACCGGAGCCGTTGAAGTTGTGGCAGGCAGTGCAGTTGGTGAGGAAGATCTGACCGCCGCGAACGACGGCTTCTTCGCGCTGCTTGGCGCTCATCCCTTCGAGGGAGTAGTCGGCCGCGGTCGGGATCGACGGGCCGGGGCCTAGGGAGGCGACGTAGGCCGCCAGGGCAGCGGTCTCCTCTTCGTTGAAGACGGGGTCCTTGCGGGGGGCCTGAGCGCCCTGGGAGGCCATCGGCATACGGCCGGTGGACACCTGGAAGTCGACCGCGGCTGCGCCGACGCCCACGAGGGAGGGACCGAGCACGCCACCGCGGTCGGTGCGGATGCCCTCGCCGTTCTGGCCGTGGCAGAAGGAACAGCTGACCAGGAAGAGCTCGCGACCCTGGGCGACCTGTTCCTCGTCACTGGCGGCGTTCTCGGCCGACGCCGGGGAGAACAAGGCGTACATGCCGCCGGTCATCAACAAGGCGATCAGCAGCACGGCGAGCTGCGCCACGGGATTTCGTCGATGACGCGAGATCCGGCCGATGGAGCGTTGGGTGAAGCGCACGGTGACTCCTCTCGGGTTATCGGACGAGGTAGATCGTGGCGAAGAGGATGATCCACACCACGTCAACGAAGTGCCAGTAGTACGACACGACAACGGCACTGATGGCCTGTTCGTGGGTGAAGCGCCGCGCCACGTAGGTGCGGCCCAACACGAACAGGAACGCGACCAGGCCACCGGTCACGTGCAGGCCGTGGAAGCCGGTCGCGAGATAGAAGAGAGAACCGTAGGCGTTGGCCGGGATCGTCAGCCCTTCATGCACGAGCTTGACGTACTCGAACGCCTGACCGCCGATGAAGACGGCCCCCATGATGTAGGTGAGGATGAACCACGAGCGCAGCTTGGCGACATCACCTCGCTCGGCCGCGAACACACCGAGCTGGCAGGTAACTGAGGACAGCACCAGGATCGTCGTGTTCACCGCAGCGAACGGGATGTTGAGCTGTGCTGTCTCTTCAGCCCACAACTCGGGGCTGACCGCCCGAATTGTGAAGTAGGCGGCAAACAACGCCGCAAAGAACATCAGCTCACTGGACAGCCAGATAATTGTCCCTACGCTCACCATGCTCGGACGGTCATGTTGGCCGTGCAAGCGGGAGGCTGGGATAGCCGAAACGGTCTCCACGGGAGTCATTATGGCCTTGCCCGCGGCCGAGGTCATCACGGCCCCCCGGTTGTGGGCAATCTAGAGTGCGAGATGTGCTTCACAGCCCCGCCGTTGCTCCCTTCTTTATGCAGGTGATCCCGGTGGCAACCCTGCCTCCGGCGTTGCCTCCCTTCCGTCCGGCATCGGTCTTCACCGAGTGGGGACTAGATCCCTATCTATTCCTGGTCAGCTTCTGGGGAGCCGGGATCTACCTCTGGGGTGTCTACGCGCTGCGCCGGCGCGGCGACGCTTGGCCCTGGCCGCGCACGCTCTCGTTCGTGGTGGGCGGCGTGGGTTCTTTCTACTTCGCGACCTCATCGGGGCTGGCTGCCTACGACACGATCCTGCTCAGCGCGCACATGGTCCAGCACATGATCCTGACCATGATGACCCCGCTGTTCCTCGCACTGGGGGCTCCGGTCACCTTGGCGCTGCGCGTCCTCCCAGCCGCGCCACGGAAGTGGCTGCTTCGGGTGTTGCACTCGTGGCTCGCGCGGATCCTCACCTTCGCGCCGCTGACCCTGGCGCTCTTCGTGCTCTCGCCCTGGGCGCTCTACTTCACCAGTTGGTACGACGCCAGCCTGCGCTCGACGTACGTGCACGAGATGATGCACATCCATCTGGTGCTGGTGGGCTCGCTCTTCTTCTGGCCGCTTCTGGGTATCGATCCGGTGCCCGGCCGGGTGGCCTATCCGTTCCGGATGTTGCTGATCTTGCTCACGCTGCCGTTCCATGCGTTCTTGGGCGTGACGATCATGAACTCGACCCAACTGCTCGCCGAGGACTGGTACGCCTCACTTCGAGAGGGGCCGATGGGTGCCTGGCTCCCGACGGTCGCCGCTGAGCAGCACCTTGCCGGGGGAATCTTGTGGGGCTCGGGGGATCTGGTGGGGTTGTTGCTCTTCTTGATCCTGTTCACGCAGTGGGTGCGCTCCTCGATGCGGGAGGCCGCACGAGAGGATCGCCGATTGGATCTGCTGGAGCGGCGGGCCGGCTCACCCACAGTGGGCACCGAGTCGTCGACCGATCCTGGGCGGTAGCATCTGGCGGGTGAGCGAAACCCAGTCCAGTCGGCGTCTCAAGGTCCTCGTCTACAGCGACGACGTCAACACCCGGCAGCAAGTCATTCTCGCGCTGGGCAAGCGCCCGCATCCCGACCTTCCCGAGCTTCAGTTCGTCGAGGTCGCCACGGAGCCGGTGGTGATCGGCAACATGGACGCTGGCGACATCGACCTTGCGATCCTCGATGGTGAGGCCACCCCAGCGGGCGGCTTGGGCATCGCCAAGCAGCTCAAGGATGAGATCTACCACTGCCCGCCGGTACTGGTGCTGACCGGCCGACCCCAGGACGCCTGGCTGGCGACCTGGTCGCGAGCGGAAGCGGCCGTACCCCACCCGCTCGACCCGATCCAGCTTGCCGAGACCGTGATCAGCTTGCTGCGTGCCAGGCTGACGGCCGACGCCACCGCTCTTCAGGGCTGATGTCGACCTGGCCTGAGGTCCTCAGCGCGCTGACGGCGCGTCGCGACCTGACTGCGGACCAGTCCGGCTGGGCCATGAACGAGATTCTGTCGGGGGAAGCGACTCCCTCGCAGATTGCGGGATTCGCAGTTGCCCTGCGGACCAAGGGCGAAACCATCGACGAGGTGGCGGGCCTGGCCGATGCCATGTTGGCGCAGGCGACTCCGATCAAGGTTCCGGGTCGCTGCCTCGACGTGGTCGGCACCGGCGGCGACCGCTCGATGTCGGTCAACATCTCGACGATGGCAGCCATCGTCGCGGCTGCCTGTGGTGCTCGCGTGGTCAAGCACGGCAACAGGTCGGCTTCGAGTCAAGCCGGCAGCGCCGACGTTCTGGAAGCACTCGGGATCAGGCTGGACATCCCCGCCGATGAGGTGGCGCGCATTGCCGAGGACGTGGGGATCACGTTCTGCTTCGCGGCGGCCTTCCACCCGGCCCTACGCCATGCGGCGGTCCCACGCCGCGAACTCGGGATCGGCACCACCTTCAACATCTTGGGGCCGCTTGCAAACCCGATCGCGCCGCAAGCCCAAGCCATCGGCTGCGCGGATGCCGCGATGGCGCCGGTCATGGCCGGAGTCTTTGCGCGTCGTGGGGTGGATGCCTGGGTTTTTCGTGGCGACGACGGGCTCGACGAACTCACCACCTCGACGACCTCCCGGCTCTATCGCGTTCACAACGGCGAGGTCCACGAGGAAGCCGTCGACCCTGCGGAGCTCGGGGTGCCGGTGTCGTCGGCCGATGATCTGCGCGGGGGAGACACCGCACACAACGCCGGCGTTGTGCGCGCCGTGATGACAGGTCAGGCCGGACCGATCCGCGATGCGGTCGTCCTCAATGCCGGGGCGGCGCTGGCGGCCTACGACGTGCCGCACCTCACCGCCTCCCAGGCCCTGCCGGCCACGATGGCTCGCGCGGAGGAAGCGATCACATCGGGGGCGGCGCACGCCCTGCTCGAGCGCTGGGTCGCGGTGGGTCAGCGCGCCAGTTCGTAGTGGTCGCCCACCGCAGCGAACCCAAGCTTGGCGTAGTAGGCGTCCACCATCCCCGGACGAGTCACAACGCGTTGCACGCCTAGTTCCTCGAGCAGACGGCTGCGTCGCCACACGAACTCCCCGGGGCTGAAGTCCCGGAATCGCGGGGTGACGTAGTCGAGCACCACGTGCGCCTCGTCGCCTTGGACCTCGACGACCACCACGCCGACGGTTTCATCGCCGCGCTGCACGAGATAGGTGTGCACCTTCTCCGATCGGGTCTCACCAATCGCGAACCCGGGGTTGTAGGTGGCGATGTCCTTGCTGTGGACGCCGACAACGTGCTGGAGATAGGCGTCATCGGGTTGGACCTGCAGGACGGTGAAGCTCGACGCATCGTGGCGCTGACGCAGGAGTTTGACGATGAAATACAGGTTGATCGCGCTGAGCACGAGGTTCATCCCGACCATGGGCCAGATCGCGAGCACCAGGTTGAAGAAGATCAAGATCACGCAGGCGATCAGGTTGAGCACCCGGAAGCGCAGCACGCTGCTCTGCAGGAGGCTGAACACGAGCAGGGCGGAGCCGCCCCATCCGACGACGTCGAGCCAGCCCATCACTGCTGCCGCTCAGGCCGGTGGGAACGAATGTGGGGCCCTTCGGTCGAGGACAGCACGTCAGTCGAGTCCGAGCGAGAATGCTGCTTCGAGGTCGTGGCGCGAGTACGCCCGGAAGGCGATATGCGTCTCGGTCGACGTGACCCCGGCGATCTTGTTGAGACGATCGGCCACCACGGCGGCCACCTCTTCATGGCTGCTGACCCGCACCAGAGCGATCAGGTCGATCTGGCCAGTGACCGAATAGACCTCGCTGACTCCGTCGAGCGCGGCGATGCCCTGGGCGACCTCGGGAATCTTGTCGACTTCGGCGGTGACGAACACGATGGCGGTGATCATCCCCGCAGCCTAACGGTGGCTAGGCCCACAAACGGTGGTAGGGCTCACGAATGTGTGCTGGGCGTCACGGACGCGCCAGCATGGGCAGACGACGGCGCTCGCGCGCCGGAACAAGAGACTGACGGGACTCGGTGACAGCGAGCAAAGAACTGCTGTGGCGCTCAGCGCCTCCGACGGGGCAGGTCCAGATGCCGTCGACGTGAACTAGGCGGACACCGGGCTGCTCGAGCCAACGCAACAGGAGTTCGCTCTCCTCGGCCGTGGCCGCGGGGACCGGCCCGGGACCTGGAGTCACCGACTGGGCGCTCAATCGCAGCGTGGCCACGAAGTCATGGGCGTCTCCACCGGGTGGGATCACTCCAGCAGCGGCCAAGCGGCCGTGGCGGATCACGTGGATCGCCCAGCGGCCGTCCTTCTCGCGTAGCGCCGCCACGAGTTCCGCGACACCGGCAAGAGTGGTCAGTCGTTGGCTGCGGCTGGCAGCACGGACGTAGGCGTGGAGGCGGTCTCGGTGCACCTGCGCCTCCTCGAAGCGCTCCTGCTCGGCCAACGCCTCCATCTTGTCCGAAAGCACGGCCACGACACGTTGGGCACCGATCTCGACGGCTTCGCGCGCCCGGGCCACGACGGTGGCGTATTCGTCCAGGGTCGTGCTGCCGTCACACGGGGAGAGGCACTTGCCCAGCTCCGCAAGCACACAAGGAGTGCGCGCGGGTTGCTTGGGGAGTCGGTCGGCGCACTGGCGCAGCGGGAAGGCTTCGTGCAGTGCCTCCAACGCCTGGTCGGCGCTCCGCGCCGAGGCGAACGGGCCGAGGTAGGTGGCGCCGTCCTCGGTGACGCGCCGGACGAGGGAGAACCGGGGCCAGGGCTCGACGGTCAGTTTGAGGAAGCGACCCTTCTCCGGAAATCGAGAACGCCGGTTGTAGGGCGGTTTGTGGGCCGCGATGAGGCGCAGCTCACGCACCGACGCTTCGAGCGCCGTGGCACAGACGACGCTGCGGACACGCGTCGCGATCGCGATCATCTCGCCCATCCGCGAGCGCGTCTCGGACGCGGTGGAAATAGCTGCGCACCCGGGTGCGCAGATCGCGCGAGGTGCCGACGTAGAGAACCCGGTCGGCGTCGTCGACGAAGAGATAGACGCCGGGGGCGTGTGGCAGGCCGTCGGCAAGGTGCCGCTTGCGACGCTGGGCGGTGGAGACCCTGGCGCTGAAGCCCTGGACCTCCTCCACGGTGGTCACACCCAGATTGCCGAGACGGGCGAACAATCCGTGCAGCACGTCCACGGTGGCTCGGGCATCGGCAAGCGCGCGGTGATTGGGAACAGTGGCCGACCCGAAGACCCGGGCCAACGAGGAGAGCTTGCAGTTGGGCGATTCGTCGCGGGTCACCACGCGTCGGGCGAGCAGCGCCGTGTCCACCACATCGAACGTGGGCCACGGCCGCTGCTGGTGAAGGCAGGCGTGCCGGAGGAAGCCGACGTCGAAAGGAGCGTTGTGGGCAACCAGGACGCAGCCAGCAGCGAACTCGAGAAACGCCGGAAGCGCTTCTTCGATCGAGGGTGCCTGCGCCACCATCTGGTCGGTGATCCCAGTGAGCACCGCGACGAATGCGGGAATGTGGGCACGTGGGTTGACCAGGGTCTGGAACTCGCCGAGGACCTCACCGCCGCGGACCTTGACCGCTCCGATCTCGGTGATCTGGTCGCCGCCCTCAGCGCTGCCTCCGGTGGTCTCCAGGTCGACCACGCAGAAGGTGACCTCCTGCAATGGACGACCCAGGTCGTCGAGCCCGCGCTGCTCCTCGAAGCGCGGTCTGGTCGCGGGAGCGGTCGCGCTCGCGTCCAGGGTGAGGTGGGTCATGGTGGGCAAGTTAATCGGCGGCACCGACATCGAATGCGCAGCGGCACCATCGCTTCCTGGCGGGGAGCCTATGTCGGTGGTCGGTGGCAGTCTCTGGGACACAGCGCAACCAGCCGCCGCGGCCCCTTGGTCCGGAGGCAAGCAGAGGCTTGTGGAGAAGGAGCACGACCATGGACCAGCTCGCGATGTGGGATCGGCCGGCCTCAGAGCCGGTCAGCGGTGGCGCGTCGACCGGTGCAGCCGGTCCCAGGCAGGAGGGGGCGACGCCGCTGGTGATCGATTGTGACCTCTGCATCGCCAGGGGCCCGGCCTGTCAGGACTGCATGGTCACCGTCTTGTTGGGCCCAACGCCCGAGTGTGGTTTCGCCGAGGAAGAGGCCCGTGCTCTGCAGGCGTTGGCCGAAGGTGGTCTGATTCCTCCCCTGCGGATGGTGCATTCGGTCGCGAGCCCGGAGCTGCCGCTGCCCTGAGAGTGATCGTGATCGCATGCCTGGAGGGAGACCACAAGCTGGTCGAGGGGTTTGGCCGATCCACGCTCGGCCAGTTACCGTGTGGAAGTCGCCCTACCAGCGGACTCGACCGAGACCGCGGGGTGGCACGCCGAGTCTGGCGCTCGACCACGGTTGGGTGCCGGAGCCGGGGACCCAAGTCCCTGGGGTGAATCCGCGGTCGACCCGGGCAGTTGTCCTGTGAAATCGCGGTAGGGCAAGTCGTGCCCGAACCCGTCAGCTCACCCGGTAGGCGATACGACATACGAGGAGACATCCGCTCGTGACACGCGATCGGAAGCACACCGCCGGTCCCCGCTGGCGTCGACCGCGGCTTGCCGCGGCTGCGTTGGGGGTTGCCTTGGCGGCTGGATTTGTCGTGGTGCCGGTGGGCAGTTCGTCCGCCGATCCCAGCATCGCCGACGTGAAGAAGAAGGTCGACGCGCTCTATCACCAGGCCGAGCAGGCTCAGGAGCGCTATCACGACGTCACCCTCGAGCTCGATGCGCTCAACCGCGACCTGGCTGCGGCGGCCGCCGACCAGGAGCGTCAGAAGGCGGCGACCGAGAAGGTGCGCCAACAGGTCGAGGACACCGTCGTCGCCGAGTACCAGGGCCGCACCCTGTCGGCCGTCGGTCAGGTGATCGTCTCTGATGACCCGCAAGCCTTCTTGTCGCAGCTGTCCACCATGACCGCCTTCGAGGCGATGCAGAACTCCCTCTACGGCGACTACGCCACCCAGCTCAAGGCGCTCCGGTTGCGCACCAAGGCCACCGGCCGTCGGGCGCAGTCCATTGCGACTTTGCAGAAGCAACTGGCCGCGGACAAGAAGCAGAAGGACGACGCCCTCGCCAAGGCCAAGGCGTTGCTGGACTCGTTGGAGGCCAAGGAACGCGAGCGGCTCCTGCGTGAGGCCGCCAGTGGCGGCATCAACCCCGGGGACATCTCCGCGTCCGGGCGCGCCGGTGCGGCGGTCCGATTCGCCATGGCACAGGTGGGCGATGCCTACGTCTATGGCGCCGCGGGACCTAACGCCTGGGATTGCTCCGGGCTCACGATGGTGGCTTGGGCGCAAGCAGGGGGTCGGACTGCCGCACAGCTCCAGTGCTCAGTTCGGAAGCGGCGCGCATGTTCCTGCGAGCGCACTGCAGCCCGGAGACCTGGTCTTCTACTACAGCCCGATCAGCCATGTCGGCATGTACATCGGCAACGGCTTGATCGTGCACGCGGCACATCCGGGCGCCGGTGTCCGGGTCGCCGGACTCTATTCGATGCCGTTCTCCGGAGCCGTCCGTCCGGGCTGATCGGAATTGCTTAGGAAGGGCCGCTGGCGTTCTCGCCGCGGCCCTTTCGGCATTCCTTTGCGCTGCGTGCCTGGCTCCGTCCAATACCGCCTCACCCCCAGACTCCCGGGTCTCGACGCATGCGGCGTCGGCTTCCTCCTCAGTGGACGCGATCGCGGCAGAACTCGGCTCCTGGTGGGGTCCGCTCGCCGCGGAGAACCGCGCGCGGCTCGGTCTCGACGTCCAGATTTCCCCGGCCGACGACCCGGAGCATCGCACTCTCGGCTGGGCCTATCCCCAGGAGCGGTACAGCCGAGCCGTCGTTCCCATCCCCGCGGCACGTCCGGGGGAGCGGAGGCCGTTGTGGCTGGCGACTCCACTCGAGGCAAGGACCACTGGACCGGTTGTGGTGGTCTCGGATCCCGCATCGCTCTCCAGGTGGGTGCGCACCGCTCGCATCGCCTGGAAGCGGATCGAGCCGTGGATGGATCGACCGGCTCGGCCCATCACTGTCGAGATCGCGCCGGACAACGCTGCCCTAACTGCGGCGCTGGCGGGTGAGGCCGGAGAGTTCGCCGAGGCGGCGGCGGTGACCTCGACTCCGGATGGATCGGCCGCTGCGGATGCGCCCATTCATGTCTTCCTCGACGCATCCCAAGCCAGACCTGGATCACGGGCCGCTGCGGTCCTGCTGGCCCACGAGTTGGTGCATGCGCTGACCAGGTCGCCCCTGCACCCGGAAGCCCCGATCTGGTGGCGCGAGGGGTACGCCGACTATGTGGCGTTCGCCGCGGGAGGGATCCGGCCGGCCGTGGCCGAGCGGGGGCTTGGCGCCGGGCCCCGACGGCTTCCTCACCGCCTGCCGAGTGATCCGGGATTCGAGCAGCACCCCGCCTGGGCCTACCCGGCTGCCAGGACTGCCGTCGCGATCCTGGTCGACCAAGGCATGCCGGGCTGGTCCGAGAGTCGGATCGCTTCCGCTCTCGCGCGAATCGACCAACGATTGTCCGGCGGGGAGCCGGTGGGGGAGGTGCTCGCGCAGGAGAGTGAACTCGACCTCGCCGGGCTCACCCGATCCTGGCGAAAGCGCCTGCAACACTGGCATCCATGAGCGAAGGCCAGCTGGTTGCGGGACCGACGGCTCCCATGTCCTTCGGTGCCCGAGGGTCTGCACTGACGGCCATCTCGCTAGGCGTGGCCGGATGTCTGGCGGTGGCGTGGATCTGGGTTCCAATGTCGCCCGTGCCCGGTGGTTTTCCGGCGCCGGTGGATGCGACGACGGTGTTCTCCGCGCAGGAGATCGCCCGGGCCGAGTCGTTCAGTCGAGTGGCCCGGTGGCTCGGCTGGGGCAGTCTTTCTGTCGCCAGCGCTGTCTCGCTCTGGCTCGGATTCAGCCGTTGGGGTGCGCGTCTGACCGCTCACCTTCACGGGCCACGCTGGATGCGGACGGCTCAGGCGGTGCTCCTGGTGCTGGCGCTCGGTCGGGTGGCCACGCTGCCGTTCGCGGTGCTGGCCTGGCGCTGGCGGACCCGCTATGGGCTCACCGAACAACCGCTCATCGGCCTACTCCGTGATGTAGGGGTATCCCTCCTCGTCACGGCTGCGGTGACGAGTCTCGCGATCGTGCTGCTCGTCTGGCTGGCCCAGCGACTACCCCGGTCGTGGCCGCTAGCGGCGGGGGCACTTCTGGCCGGATCGACCCTCGCGGTGTCGTTCGCCTACCCGCTGGTGGTCGAGCCATTGTTCAACGACTTCACTCCCTTGCCGGCCGGCCAGTTGCGTTCGGACGTCTTGTCGCTGGCCGACCGCGAGGGTGTCCAGGTGGGTGAGGTGCTGGTCGCCGACGCCTCCCGGCGTACGACGACGCTCAACGCATATGTCTCCGGCTTCGGGTCGAGTCGGCGAGTCGTGCTCTACGACACGCTGGTCGATTCCCTCCCGAGGGATCAGATCCTGGCCGTCACTGCGCACGAGCTGGCTCATGCCCGGCAACGTGACGTCTGGTGGGGCTCGTTGCAGGGAGCCTTCGCGGTGCTGCTCGCCCTCGGATTGCTCGCGTTCGTTGTGCCGAGTCCGGCGCCATCGTCGGTTCCGCGGGTGCTGGCGCTACTCACCGCGGCGTCCCTGCTCTCGACCCCGGCGCAGTCCGCGATCAGTCGGCGCATCGAGTGGCGTGCGGATGTCGACGCCTTGGCTGCCGGGGCCGACCCTGTTGCCGTCGAGGCCCTACAGCGCAACCTGGCGGTTCGGGGGTTGGCCGATCCCTCGCCCCCCGCGTTGGCCTACTTTCTCTTCGGCACGCACCCGCAAGGTCTTCAACGGGTTGCACTGGCCAGGCGATCCGCCGAGTCGTCCACACCCGCGGCTGACCCGGCCCCACACTGACCCGGCCCCACACTGACCGGCCGGAAATGACCGACGCCCGTGGAGTACCACGGGCGTCGTCATGGATGAGCGAATTGAAACCGGCATCCACCGGGCCTACATGGTGTCGACCACCCATTGGGCCAGCCGGCCGAAGACCGCGTTGAGGTTGATGCCGAAGATCGAAATACCCCCACAATCACCAGCGCAATGAAGAGTACGAGAAGTCCGTACTCCGTCGCGGTCGCGCCGAACTCTCCGCGATCGGAACTCCCACGGAATCGCCAAGGCATAGTTGTCGTCCTGTCCGCTTCTCTTGAACCGAGGGATTTCTCAGAAGTGCGAGCCGATTGGCCAGCTACAACCGTTACCAACCACCGACGGTGCCGGCGATCCGGTTGAAGAAGGCATTCAGCGCGCCACCGAACGCACCGACACCGACTACCAGGACGATCGCGATGAGAGCTACGAGCAGGGCGTACTCGGTCGCCGTAGCGCCGCGCTCTTCCCGGTGCTTGAGCATGATCGCCAGGTGAAGCATTTTCTCGAACATTTTCCCCTCCGAATTTGATGAGCCGGTCTGCTGCCGCGAGCCAGCGCAATACCGTGCTACCAATTCTTCCGGAGTGTCGCGCCCTAGTCATCGGTCGATCGGGGCCAGCGGGTCGCCCGTTCGGACGATTGTCACTAGCCCACCAGCGCGCGAACGCGGAGCGGCAGCCTGGTCATTCTCGGCCGGGCAGCAACCCTGTCTGCACGGCTTTCATCACGGCCTGGGCGCGGTTGGCGGCGCCCAGTTTCTCGTAGATGCGGGAAATGTGGGTCTTGGCGGTCGATTCGGAGATGAACAGTTGCCGCGCGATCTGGGCCACCCCGAGGCCGTCAGCCAGCAAGGTGAGAATCTCCGACTCGCGCTCGGTCAGTCGTGGCCCGGAAGGTTGCATCCGGCGCTGCATGGCACCGGCGAGGTCCTTGGCGGTGAACGAGCGCGGCGACACCGAGGCGTGTCGGGCCGCGGAGACGACGTCGTCGGCGGGAGCGTCTTTGCTCACGAGTGCCGAGGCTCCGGCGTCGAGGGCGGCGAAGAGCGTGTCGTCACCGGCGTACATCGTCAGCACGACGATGCCGAGCTCGGGGTGCTGGTTGCGGAGTTCCCGCGCAAGGTCGAGGCCACTGCCGTCTGGCAACCGTACGTCGGTGACCACGACCGTGGGGGAGACTTCGCCAGCCACCACACGGGCCGCAGTGAGGGTGCCCGCTTCGCCGACCACCTCGAAGTCGCCCGAGCGATCGAATGCCCGACGCAGACCCTGCCGGATGAGTTCGTGGTCATCAACGAGCATGATCCGAATCATGAGTCTCTCTCTTCGTTGTGGAGCGGCTGGGGAGGAGATTGAACTGAGATGACAGTACCTCCCTCGGGGCGGGCGGCGAGTGCAAGCGAGGCGTTGATCCGCGTGGCGCGCTCGGCCATGGTCT
Source organism: Nocardioides sp. (assembly GCA_037046605.1). Lineage (GTDB taxonomy): Bacteria > Actinomycetota > Actinomycetes > Propionibacteriales > Nocardioidaceae > Nocardioides. The sequence continues at coordinate 47,973 of JBAOHF010000011.1, read as the reverse complement.
GCAGCCCGTAGTGCCCTGGTCGGCCCTGCGGAATCAGTGCCGTGTCTGCGTCATTGGCGATGGTCATGCCGAAGCCGATCCCGTCGGTGTGGAAGGTCAGCCAGACGTTCTCGGCTCCGCGGGCATGCTTGCGGACGTTGGACATGGCTTCTTGGGCGATCCACATGAGTTCGGCCTGAACCCTGGCCTGCAACGGAGTGCCCGTGCTGTCGACGGCGATGTGGGCCAGGAGGTCGCTGCGCTGGCACACGCCGCGCACGTAGTCACCCAGAGCCGCACCGAGATCACCGTCGACTCGCGTTTGACTCCGCAGGTCGAACACCGAATGCCGCAACTCGCTGACGACGCGGCTCACCTCCCCGCGCAGGCTTTCCGCGACCGAGCGAACCTGAGGATCTGCGCTGCTGGCGGCGAGCTCGTCGATCACGTAACCCAAGGAAGCCACATCCTGGGCCACGCCGTCGTGGATGTCACGGGCGAGCCGCTGACGCTCCTCGGCTGTGGCGATCGCGCGAACGTCGTCGAAGAGCAAAGCGGTGTCCAGTCCGACTCCGTGACGTTCCAGGATCTCCTGGACCGCTCGCTCCGCCGCGTTGGTTAGGCCGCCATCAGACTTCGGCGTCACCACCAGAACACCGATCCGGTTCTCGCCGACGACCAGCGGGAACGCGGGAGGGAGCGGCGCCGCAGTGCGCTCGGCACCACGCGCGACGTGGACAGCGGACTCCGTCTCCACGGGCAGCGGGAGCGATGACGGGAGATCTCCGGCAAGGAAGACCAGGTTGCCACCAGCATCCTGGGCGAACAGAACCGCGCGATCTGTGTGGCCGGCCGTCATGACTTCTCGCAGCAGGGTGGCGGCGACGGTCTCGGTGTCCAGCCCGCCGCCCAGATCCTGGGAGACGGCATGCAATTGGGTCATGATCCGGTGGGCCGCCAGATACGGCGCCTGGGCCTCCTCCATCTGCCGGATCGACCGGGTCTGCATGGCGGCAAGCAGGCCGGCGCCCAGGCCCACCACCATCCAGGGAAGTGCGGCTCGGGTGCTCTGCGCGGCCTGGGTGAACGACTCCGGGGTCAACCACACCGCGATCGCGGTCAGCACGATCCCTAGCCCCGCATTGAGGCAGCCCACCCAGCCACCGCGAACGCCCCCGATCATGATGGGCGCGGCCAGGTAGATCACCAGGGGATCGACGTCGCCTGTGGTGGTGAAGAGAAGTGCCGCAGCCAGGATCCCCTCGAAGATCGGGATCAGCCGACCCATCAGCCCGGGGGCATCTATGTCGAGGACCGACGCGACCAGGGCGATGATCACCAAGCCGATGAAGAGCACCCCGAGCGAGGACACCAACTGGCTGCTCAGCATCTGGCCAAGAGCGATCGCCAAGGTGAAGACGCGCACGGCGGTAGCGATGCGCCAACCCGGCACTTGGCGACTGGGCGTGCGACGGGCGGGATCGGTGAGGCTCATCACCCCGAACACTAGAGGGCCCGACCGGGCCTCGACTATTGCCTGCTGGCGAAGTCGAGCCAGGCAAGTACCGCCGGGCCCAGGATCACGATGAACAAGCAGGGAAGGATGAAGAAGATCAACGGAAAGAGGATCTTGACCGGCAACTTCTGCGCCTTCTCCTCGGCGCGCTGACGCCGCTTGACCCGCATCTCCTGAGCTTGAACGCGGAGCACCCGAGCGATCGGAATACCGAAGGAGTCTGCCTGAACCATCGCGAGACAGAAGGACTTGAGGTCTTTCATGGTGGTGCGTTCAGCCATTGCGCGCATCGCCTCACCGCGCGACACGCCGATCTGCATCTCTTGAAGCGTTCGCACGAACTCTTGCGCCAGCGGACCATGTGTGTCGCGGGCGACTCGGCTCACCGCGGCATCGAAGGCCAGGCCAGCTTCGACCGAGATCGTCATCAGGTCCAAGGCGTCGGGCAACGCGTTCTGCATCTGCTCGGTGCGCTTCTGCCCGGTGTTGTGCAGCAGGATGTTGGGTAGCAAGAACCCGAAGACAGTCATCGCGACCACCACGAGCACAGCCACCAGCGGTGAAGTCTGGCGGAGAACCAGGTAGGCGGCAGTAAGCGCGCCGAACAGAATGGCGCCGAGGACTTTCAGGCCGAGGATGCGGTTGACATCCCAGCCAGGTGGATTGCCGGCGATGTCGAGTTTGTGCTGCAGGCTTTCGGCCGCGTCGGCGCGGGTCAGCTTGCGACCCAGTCCCACGAGACGTTCGCCCATCGGGGCGATGACCCGCTCGCTGAAGGGCAGCTCCAGTTCCTTGCGGAGAGCATCTGGGGCGCGATCCATCGCCTGAATCGCCTGTAGCGACTTGGCTACCGCGCGCTTCTCGTTGGTGAAGACCCCGATGATCGACAACAACAAGGCCAGGGCGGCGAAGATCAGCAGAGCACCCAGCAGGAGAATCAGGACCGGTGGCATCGAGTTCCCCTCACACTTCGATCTTGACCAGTCGGCTGAGCACGAAGAATCCGGTCAGCAGCAGTACGACGGCGATGGTCAACAGCGAGATCCCCAAGAAGCTGTGGAACATCGGGCTGAGGAAGTCTGGTCGGAAGATGGCCAGATAGATCGCCATCAGGATCGGGAGAGCACCGAGGACGAGCGCGGAGATTCGGCCTTCGGCACTGAGTACCCGGACCTGTCGACGGAGGTACTCCCGCTCGCGCATCGTGCTGGCCACGGTGTTGAGCAGCTCCGCCAGGTTGCCACCCACCTCACGCTGGATGCGGATCGCCATCACGACCCAGTCGAAGTCTGTGCTGTTCATCCGGGCTGCCACCGACTCCAGGGAGTCTGCGATATCGACTCCTAGGCGCTGCTCGACCAACGCCCGGCGAAGCTCCCCGGACATCGGCTCGGCACCTTCACGCACGACGGTGTCCACTGCCTGGGGTAGGGACAACCCGGCAGATAGGCCGCCCGAGATGAGCTGCAAGGTCTCGGGGAGTTGTGCGTCGAAGTTGGCTAGCCGCTGGGAGTGCTTCCGGGAGAGATAGAGCCAGGGAAGGACGATGCCCAGCAACAGCATCAGCAACATCAACATCGGGCCGCGCAGGACCAGTCCCACGAAGGCGGCAGCCACCGCGATACCGGTGTGGAGCAAGAGCCATTCGGCCGAGGTCCACTGAAGACCGGCGCCACTCAGTTTTGTGGCGAGCCGTGACTCGAAGTCGCCACGGAGGAGCTTCTCGGTCGCCGAGACGGCCGAGGACTTGAGACTTTGTGCTGCCGGCTGCTTGACGCCCGCCTCGGGTAGGCCCCAGCCGCGGCGGTTCGCGTCGGTGTAATGCTCGATCTGGCGCTGGGCCAGGCTGGTGCCACTTACTGCGCCGCTCGCAGCCACCCAGATGATGCCGGCGAGTCCGAGAGCCAGAGCCAGCGCGCCGGCGAAGAGGACCGGTTCGCCGGCCCAGCTCCCCTTGCTCACGCGCGGCGCCGCCTCCTTGACCACGCCGGGGAGCGTGATGACCGCAGAGTCCTGGTAGGTGACTCCGGCGGTGTCGGCCACCGAGACTTCCAGGTCGGCCTCGTCTCCGACGCCTGCCGGGCGAGGGAAGGTCACCAGGAGTTGAGTGGCGAGGGCCTTGGCTTGAGCTTGAAAGGTCGCTGCCAATGACGCCGGGTCGGCCGCGACGACGTCACCGCCGGTGCTAGTGGCCAGCTGATCGATCAGCTCCTGCTGGGTTGGTTCCTGATCCAGTGCGACGACGTCGACGATCGCCTCGACGTCTTGAGCGTCGGTGATCACGGACTCCAGGGAACGGGTGCTCCCAGTGTCCTTGCCGTCGGACAGCAGGAGCACCGAGCGGACCCCCCTGTCGCCGGTCAGTTGCGCAGCGGTGGCCACGCCGTCGTACAGCAACGTGCCCCGGGTCAGGGTCACCTGGTCGAGAGAAGCCTTGAGTACCCGGTGGTCGGTGGTCGGGTCGGCGACGATCGAGACCTTGTCGGCGAAGGTCACCAGTCCGATACGAACGTCGCTCGGAGCCGAGGCGAGATAGGCGAGCGCCGCTTGCTTGGCCGCCTCGAATTTGCCGCCCCTCATGGAGTTGCTGGCATCGAGGGCGAGTACGACGGTGCGCAAGACATCGCCCGTCGCGACCGTTTTCGTCGTTGCCACGGCAGCGGAACCGTCCACGCTGACGAGCACCGAGTCCGGATCGGGGGTCACCCCCGCTGGCAAGCCGAGAACTACCGCGATGCTGGTGCCGTCGTCGGAGACTTCGACGTGGTCGATGTTGGCGGCAGGGTCAGCTGCGCTGGCGATGCCCGCCGTCCCGAGCAGTAGCCCGAGGGCCGCGAGCACGCCGGCGAGGCGACCCACCTGGCGCCCCCCTCTCACCGCACCAGGCCGCTTTCGCTGGCGAACAGGATCGGGTCCACATGGACCCCTTCGTCGGCAAGTCGCTCCAGGAAGTGCGGACGGAGTCCCGTGGAGCGCAGATGACCGCGTGCGCGGCCGAACTCGTCGTAGCCGGCGCCGTAGTCAAACAGGAAGACGTCTTGCAAGGTGATGATGTCGCCCTCCATGCCGACCACCTCGGTGATCGCGGTGATCCGGCGAGTGCCGTCCTTGAGACGCGCCTGCTGGATGATCAGGTCGACCGCGCTCGACACCTGTTCACGGATGACGCGCACCGGCAGATCCATGCCAGCCATCATCACCATGGTCTCCACCCGCGACAGCGCGTCGCGCGGCGAGTTGGCGTGCACGGTGGAGATGGAGCCATCGTGGCCGGTGTTCATGGCCTGGAGCATGTCCAAGGCGGCCGCATCCGCGAATCTCACCAACCACGATGCGGTCCGGGCGCATCCGCAGCGAGTTGCGGACCAGGTCCCGGATGGTGACTTGCGCCCTTGCCCTCGATATTGGCCGGGCGGGACTCGAGACGGAGCACGTGTTCTTGGTGAAGTCGCAGTTCGGCGGCGTCCTCGATGGTGATGATCCGCTCCGACTCAGGAATGAAGCTGGACAAGACGTTGAGTGTCGTCGTCTTGCCCGCGCCGGTGCCGCCGGAGACCAGAATATTGAGCCGACCCCGCACGCACGCGTCGAGCAGTCTGGCGGCCGGTGACGTGATCGTGTCGAAGGAGATCAGGTCGTCGACGGTGAACGGGTCGGCGGAGAACTTCCGGATGGTGAGCTTGGCGCCGTCGAGGGCGAGGGGAGGGATGATCGCGTTGACGCGGCTTCCGTCGGCCAACCGGGCATCGACCATAGGACTGGTCTCGTCCACACGACGACCGACCTTGCCGACGATCTTGTCGATTGTTCGGCGCAGGTGACCTTCGTCGGAGAAGCTGGCGTCGACGCGATGAAGCTGGCCGTCGCGCTCGACCCAGATGTCCTCGAACCCATTGACCATGACCTCGGTCAGGGTTGGGTCGTTGAGGAAGGGTTCGAGGGGTCCGAAGCCCAAGATGTCGTCGGCGATCTCCTGGGCGATGCGGTTGCGGTCGGCACCCGACATCGGCCTGTCGGTGCCCGACATGACGTTCTGGAGCGTGGCGCGAACGAGCTGCTCGAGCTCGGTCTGCGTCATGTTGGCGTCGTAGAGCTTGGGGCCGACGCTCTGCACAAGCTGGGCGTGGACCATCCGCTTGACCTCGCCGAACGGGTCGGACTGGGCAGTGCGCCGTCGCGACTGCGGCGCGGTCTGGGTGTTGGAACTGGTCTGCGTTTCCAGGGTGCGCTGCGCCTTGGCGATGCGATCGGACAGGCTCACCGAGTCACCTCCTCAACCGGAAGCGGGAACGACGCTCAGGGGCGGCCGGTTGCGCGTCCGTGGTGGGGGCCACTTCGCGATCGAGCTGCTTGGCCAACTGAAGCACCGCTTGGCTGACCGGATGCTTCGGGCTGACCGCGACAATCGCCTCACCGCGGTTGACAGCCGCGAGTACGTCGGGGCTGGTGGGCATCGACACGGTGATGGACAGGCCGAGGGTCTTTTCGAACTCGGCTGGGGTCAGGCCGACTCGTGCATCGGCCCGATTGAGCACCAGTCGCCACCTTTCGCGCGGGATGTTCAGCAGGTCCAAGGTGCCGGCGGCCATCTTGAGGTTCTTCAGCGCCGGGATGTCCAGGGTGCCGATGAGGACCAGCAGGTCGCTGTGGTCGAAGGCGGTCAGCGCCAGGTCGTCGAACCCCGGAGAGGTATCCACGACGACAAAGTCGAACTGCTGCTTCAACGCGGTGATGACCTGCCCGACTTCCTCCGGCACGATCTGGTCACGCGCTTCGAGCTGGAGCGGAGCGGCCAGCACCTTCAGCCCGCTCTCGTGCTCGGTCAGGAGCGACTGCACCCCGCTGGCGTCCACCGCGCCGCGCAGCGTCGGCAGGTCGGACAGTGACCGGGTGGGGAAAAGCTGCAGCATGATCGCCAGGTCGCCACCCTGTGCGTCGAGGTCGACGGCGACCACGCGCTTACCGAGCGAGCAAAGAGCGATGGCGAGATTGGTCGCCAGGGTGGACTTGCCGACCCCACCCTTGCTGGAGAAGACGGTGAACACCTGGCCTTCGGCCCCAGGCGTTTCCGCGGCGTGGGCCGGGGGGCGAGAGGAACTGCGCATCGCGGAGGCGACCTGCCGAGCACGGCGTACGGCGTCGCTCAGCGAGGCCAGGTCGTCTGCCTCGACGACGTCGCGGACCCCAGCCCGGATGGCCTCGGCCAAGACCTGGGAATCCACCCGTTGTCGAACCAGGATGACCCCGAGGGCCGGCCGGCTGATCCGGGCATCCTCGGCGAACCGAGTCGCCACCGAGAGTGGAACCGACGAACCGAGCACGACAACGGGCTCGTCAAGGGCCTCGGTGAGGTGCTGCTCGAGGTCCTCCATGGTCGAGAAGACGGTGGCGCTCTCGTCGGCTGCCTCGGCGATCTTCCCGGACAGGGCACTGTCGGCTTCGACGACGACGGTCATCGCAAACCCTTGAAGAGATCGGGATAGATGTCGGCCATTCCGATCGAGCGACCCACCTTGACCGACGAGGTATCGGTCAACAAGGCGAAGGAGAGTGCGCTGGTGTGTGCGGCCTGTTGAATGAGCTCGGCTTGTTGCTGGGTCACCGCGAGGGTGAGGATCGTGCGCGGCACCTGTTCCTCGGTGGTTGACGTCTGATCTTGGTTCTCGGTCTTCTTCGTCTGGGTGCCGATGGTGGTGTCACCGATGCCGATGACTGTCGCGCGATCGATGAACAGTCGAGTCCAGGAGCCGAGCGGCTTCGTGTCGCCTTCGGGCGTGATCTGCTCGAGTTCGGTCGAGGCGAAGATGGCCACTTCGGAGCCGCTGGCGATGAACCCGGCAACCCGCGCCGGATCGGAGAGCTCGACGCTGATGGCGATCTTGTCGTCGGGGATCGACAGCTGTCCCGAGGACCCGGGGGGTCCGAACTTGCCGCCGAGGATCTGCTCGCCTGGGAGGATCCTGCCCAGCGCGACTTGACCCTTGAGCGAGCTCACCGATGCCAGGGCGCCGTCGGCTTTGGCCGTGAGCGGGATCTCTAAGGTGTCGAACTTGCCGGCAGCGACCGCATCATCGGCCGACTCGTTGGCTTCGATGGTGTCGCTGGCCACCACCACGGTGACCAGTTGCTGGCCCTTGGTAGCGCGATCGTCGATTCCCTTCACATACAGAAGGACCATGGCCGTGCCGAGCGCTGCGATCAACAGCGCAACCAGGAGCAAGACGGTGCGTCGTCCCATGTGTCCGAGTCCTTAGTGTGTTCGAGTGTGCTGGGGATCTGGCTGATGACGTTGGGTCAGCGGCCGGTCATTCGACAAGATGGATGACCTTAGTGCCGACACCGAGGTAATCGGTGACCGGCCCGTGGGAAAGGGATTCGGGTAAGGCGTTGGAGTTGAAGAAGACCACCTGAACTGCCCGCAAACTACGCTTCCCGCCCTGAGAGGGGAGGTAGAGACCGTTGAACCAATCGCCGCCGTCGGTGCCGGTGATGAATGCCGGACGGAAATCAACGATCTGATACTTGGCGGAGCCACCCGATGAGACCTCACGACCGAAAACGGGCACCCACGCGAAGCGGGGAGAATTGAAAATGTCGGCCGAGATCACCGGACCACCGGAATAGCCGGAAGTCTGGTAAGAGGTGCCGGCCCCAGAATCGACGAAACAGCTCAACCGATCGTTGTTGATCGTGCGAGCGCCGATGTTGCCCCCGAAGTTTACAGTGATCGCGGACCCGCACCCGGGGCTGTTGGGTCCGGCCAGCCGGGCCGGCACCGAGATCCCGTCTCCGGTCAGTAGACCGGCCTCGGTGGCTTCAGCGGGCAGCCCGGTGTCGGTGTCGACGCAGTTGGTGCCGTCGTTGGTGGCCACGATCGCACCCGCGATCCCAGCCGTGCAGGTCCAGGTGCTGAACGGGTTCGGGAAGGTGCTCAGGGTGAAGGTCGGGCCTTGGGCCAAGTTGAGTGCCAGCGCCGTATTGGGGTTGCCGCCACCGTGGGGGAGCAGGATTGCGCCGAAGTTCCCCGATGCCGCGGCGGAATCGCACTGAAGCAGCGCATCGCCGATCTGGAGCTTCACGCCGTTGTTGGGCGCCGACCAGGTCGAGCCACCGTTTTCCGAGACTCGGATGTACCAGAGCGCCTCGGTGTTGCGAACCGAGAGCGGGATCTGCACCTCTACTCGGGTGTTGGTCGGCGGGATGCCGACGATCAAGCCTTGCTCGACGTGTTCGGCCGCGCTCGCCCCACGGGTGAAGGCAACCCGGTTGACGTTCTTCAGACCGGTGCCGGTGATCACGACGTTGGTGGTGGGTGCACCCAACGGCAAGCTATTGGGAGTACTCGCGTTCGGCTTCAAGCCGGTATTGACCGGAGTCTGCTCGAAGAGCGGCGGAATCGGCGCGACGGCAACACCGGAGTTGTCCAGCAGTGTCTGTTGGCCCCAGTCGCAGCCCTTGCCGCGGGCCGCATAGGCGGGCAAAATCCCCGAGCCCTTGGGGGAATAGACCTTGGCAGCGGCTCGGGCGGACACCCACGCTGAGTCGTTGTCGGGCGACAATGCCTTGGCCAAGCCGAAGTCCACTCGGGCTGCAGGCGCTTCGAGGTAGACGGTCCAATCCGCACAACGGATGAACCCGTCGCCGTCGCCAAGTGCACCGCTCAGATCGACGCCTGCCTGATTCTGCACCCGGTTGCCGGCGTAGTCCTCCAGGTAACTGGTGGCCGTGTTCACTACGGCGCTGTTGCAGCCGTCCTTCTGGGTGAGCTCGGCCGCTGCAGCTAGCACGGCTTGGTCGACGTTGGTCTGCTCAGCGCCCCGCGTTGCGTAGGCATTGCTCAGATCAACGGCAAACGCGCCGGCGCCGAGGAGGACGAGGGCCATGAGGGCCACCATGATCGCGGTGGCACCCCGTTCGTCGCGTACCCGCGCAGTCCGTCCGCGCGTGAGCGCGGCAGCAACCCGGCGGCGTCGCAGACCCGCGGACATTTAGCAGTCCTCCACGTCTTCGACGCGTGCGGTGGCTGACTGGGTGATTGTCGCCGGAATGAAGCCGAAGAAGTTTCCGTCGACTCGGTGGACGTTGAATGCCACGGTCACGGTCACCTCGTCGCCCGCAGCCGGAGGATTGGCGCCACTGAAGGAGCTGGTTGCCGATAGCCCGCCCGCCGAGGCGGCTCCGACCCGTTCGGTAACGAGTGCAACGTGACTGGCGCAGGGATCCGTGGCGTAGGCGCGGGCACCTTCACGAGATGCGTGCTCGGCGACGTTGAGCGACCAAAAGAGCACCGAGAATTGCAGGATCCCCAAAATGATCGTAATCAGCAGCATCGCCACGAGGGCGAACTCGACCGCTGCGGCTCCGCGTTCCCCGCGCTCCGAATAGGCAGGTTGTGCGCCCCCGCGGCGTCGACGAATGCATCGTGACTCCAGCACGCCGTGCTCCTCGTTGTCGGCCAAGGCCGGTTGGCGGCGACCCCTTGGGCGAAAAGTATGAGCGAGCCCCCGGGTCACACGTGTTGGAACGTTAGTCTAAGGGGGCTAGGCCCCTCAAAGTGAATGATCAGAACGGGTAGAGTCTGGCCACTTTGGTCACGCGTCTGGGGGACAGTTGGATTCGGTTTCACCGAAAATAGAGGCCTTCGACGTCGTCGCGGTGCGCGCGTAGCACCACGGATCGGCGCAGTTTGAGGCTCGGAGTCAGTTCGCCGCCTTCTTCACTCCATGCAGTTGCCACCACCGAGAACCTGCGGATCGACTCTGCTTCGGACACTCCGAGGTTGGCTGCGTCAACAGCCCGCTGGAGCTCGGCGAGGAGCCGAAGGTCGTGCCCGGCTTGCGGGTAGGTGGGGGAGGGGTCGTGGGTGGCGGCCCAGGCGGTGTACTCCTCAGGGTCGAGGCTGAGCAGAGCCCCCACGAAGGGTCTCCCGTCGCCGACGACAAGTGCCTGGGCGATCAGCGGGTGTACCCGCAACCGCTCCTCGAGGTGGGTGGGGGAGACGCGCTTGCCCCCTGCCGCAACCAACAGTTCTTCCAGGCGACCGGTGATCCGCACGAAACCTTCTTCGTCCACTTCGCCGCAGTCACCGGTATGGAGCCACCCGCCGCGCACTGCCTGATCGGCGTCGTTGTGGGCATACCCGGAGAAGACCGATTGCCCGGAGAACAACAGCTCGCCGTTGTCGGCGACCCGGACTCCAACACCCGGGAGGGGGCGTCCGACTGTGCCGACCTTGTGGCTCGACGGTGAGTTGGCGGTCAAGGCGCCGCCGCCCTCACTCAGGCCGTAACCCTCCAGGACGGGGAGCCCGGCGCCACGATAGAAGTGCGCCAGCCGATCCCCCAAGGGTGCCCCGCCCGAGATTGCGAATCGGCAGCGTTCACCGAAGGCGGCACGGATCTCGGGGAAAACGGTGCGCTCGTAGACCGCATGTTCGGCTCGAAGGGGCAGGGGCACCCGTCCGGCATCCAGCGCACGCGAATACCGGATCGCCACTGTCGTGGCTCGATCGAAGCGACTGCCCTTGCCATCGGCCACCGCCACCTGCGAGGCGGTGTTGTATGCGCGTTCGAAGATGCGCGGAACCCCGAGGACGAACGTCGGGTCGAAATCGCGCAACTGGGCGGAGAGTCCACCGATCTCGTTGCTGTGTCCAAGCCGGACGCCCGCGCGCACAGCGCTCCACTGGATCAGCCTGGCGAAGATGTGAGCGAGGGGAAGAAACAGCAACGTGGCCGGCTCCGGTGCGTCGAACAGCTCGGACTCTCCGCTCAGCGCAGCGGTAACCGCGGCCGTGACATTTCCGTGGGTCAGCTGGCAGCTCTTCGGTCGTCCGGTGGTGCCGGACGTGTAGATATCCGTCGCCGCGTCGCCGGGCTCGATCGTTGCGAGCCGATCGCTGATCGCGGCGTCGGGAAGGTGCTTGCCTGTTCCGGTGAGGAGGTCGAGCGCAGAACCCGAGGGGTCATCGAGGAACCAATGCCGGACCACCCCGTCGGGTCGCTCCTCCTCAGCCAGTCGCACCGCCCACGAGGGATGCTCGGCGATCAAGGCCACCGCTCCCGAGTCGGCGAGGATCCAAGCCACTTCGGCGGGCTGCGCGGTCTCGTACAAGGGCACCGAGACCGCCCCCGCTGCCCACAGTGCGTAGTCCAGGACACTCCAGTCGTATCTCGTGGATGACCAGAGACCGACTCGATCGCCCGGTCGAATGCCGGAGGCGATCAATCCCTTCGCCACGGCACGCACGTGATCGGCGAACGCCGCGGCGGAAACCGGTTCCCAGCGTCCCGCAAGGTGCCGCGACAGCAGCGTGTGGTGGGGAGCCCGGGCGGCCCAGAGGTGCGGGTCAGCGGCTAGCGGCGTCCACCTGTCGGTGGAGTCGGCGGCCGGCGTCGAGAACTCGCGCACAGCTCCCCCTCTCGAACGGCGTCGTGCCCACAGAGGCCCCGCGTGATCCCTGTCGCAGAGCAGCCAGGGAAGGCTATCGCGACAGCCCGCTCGGGTAGGCTCGCAGACGCATCCGTCGGGGGGATCCGGTGATCTCCGCGGCACTCCAAGGAATCCAGTGCGGGCTCGCAGCGTCGGCCCCTTCGTACAGGAGGACCGTGTGGCCGAGCAGACCAGTGCCTCACTTGTCATCCAGGCATCCCCGGCCGAGGTCATGGAGGTCATCGGCGACTTCCCGGCGTACCCGGAGTGGGCGCGTGGCGTGACCCGGGCCGAGATCCTGGCCGAGGATGAGAACGGTTGGGCCGAGCAGGTCTTCTTCGCTCTCGATGTCGCACCCATCAAGGACGAGTACACCCTCGCCTACACCTGGGACGGCTACGACGGCGTTACCTGGACGCTGGCGCAAGGCAAGATCCTGACCGCGCTGGACGGCGCCTACGAGTTGGTTGAGCTCCCCTCCGGGGATACCGAAGTCACCTACCGCCTGGCTTTGGAGCTTTCGATCCCGTTGATCGGCATGCTCAAGCGCAAAGGCGAGAAGATGCTCATCGATACGGCGCTGAGCGGGCTGAAGGCCAGGGTCGAGTCGCTGGCCGAGCGGGGATAGCGCCGCGTGCGCCTCATCCTCTTCACCGGCAAGGGCGGCGTCGGCAAGTCGACGGTAGCGGCCGGCACGGCCGCGCTGGCCGCCAGGCGCGGGCATCGCACGCTGGTTCTCTCCACCGACGCCGCGCACTCACTCGCCGACGCCTACGGTGTCGAGGTGGGTGCCGAGCCGACAGAGGTCGCGCCGCGGCTGCACGTCCAGCAAGTCGACGCGCAACGACGCTTCGAGCAGTCCTGGGCCGACATTCAGGGCTATCTGCTCTCGGTGCTCGATGTGGCTGGAGTGGATCCCGTCGCCGCTGAGGAGTTGACGGTCGTCCCCGGCGCCGAGGAGGTCCTCGCGCTCTTGGAGCTGCGAAGTCAGGTGCTCGCCGGCGGTTGGGATGTCGTGCTCATCGACTGCGCCCCCACCGCGGAAACCCTACGACTGCTCGCTCTTCCCGAGGCGCTCGGCTGGTACATGCAACGCGTCTTTCCGGTGGAACGACGAGTGGTGAAAGCGCTGAAACCGGTGCTCACCAAAGCCGCCGGAGTCCCGATGCCTTCGGACACCGTCTTCGATGCCATCGAGCGCCTTCATGGCGAGCTGGCGGAGGTGCGTGCTCTTCTCAGCGGTCCGCAAGCGAGTGTTCGGCTGGTGCTGACCCCTGAGAAGGTCGTGGTGGCCGAGGCCCGCCGCGCGTATACCACCTTGTCGCTCTTCGGCTATCGGGTCGATGGCGTTGTCGCGAACCGGGTGTTCCCCGAGGGAGACGCCGACCCGTGGCGCGCCGGCTGGGTACGAGCACAGTCCGAGGTGATGAAGGAAGTGGCCGCATCCTTCGCTGGGCTCCCGGTGTGGACGTCGCTCTATCAAGACGCCGAACCCGTAGGAGAAGAGGTGCTGTCCCGAGTCGCCGGCGCTATCTACGGCTCGCACGACCCCCTCCGGGAGCCAGACGGAGTGGGCCCCTTCCGGGTAGTGCGGTCCGGGACCCGCACCGCGCTGCTTTTGGCGTTGCCGAACGCACAGCGAGACGATGTCGACTTGGCTCGTCATGGTGACGAGCTGGTGGTGACCGTGGGGTCCTACAGACGGTTGTTGACCCTGCCCGCAGGACTGGCCAGGCGACCCGTCCGTGCAGCCCGAGTCGACGGCGGCGAACTGCAAGTGATCTTCGAGGAGGAGGCCGAGTGACTGCCGACGAGTTCGGCTCTCTCGCCGACGAGACAGCCCGCTTCCTGACGGTGTTGATCAACGCGGCCGGGAAGCCTGCCGCGGGTCCTGAGGGCGGCGGCCACGACGTTTGCCAGTGGTGCCCGATCTGCCGGAGCGTCCACATCGTGCTGGGTTCCAATCCCGAGATCCGGGCTCACCTGACCCACGCGATCACCTCCTTCGCCCAAGCCGTGGTGCTCGCCATGGCCCAGCCCGCCAACGGGGCCACATCGCGTGCCCACGAGGGGGTCGAGCGCATCGATCTCGATGCCGACGACACCGGGGCAGGCCACGGGTTCGTTGGCGCCGACGAGGACTGGCCGCAAGATTGGCCGGATGTGGCTCCCGAGGAGGGCGCGTGAGCGGCGATGGTGTGGTTGTGGGCGTCGACATCGGCGGCACAAAGGTACTGGCCGGGGTCGTCGATGCAGGGGGCCAGGTTCGACGTACTGCGGGGAGAACCACCCCTGGCCGCAGGGTGGATGTGCACCTGGTCGAGGACGCTGTGGTGCAGGCCGTCTTGGAGGCCGCCGACGAGCATCCGATCGAGGCCGTGGGGGTGGCAGCGGCGGGTTTCGTGGACGCCGCCCAGCGCAGTGTGCTGTTCGCGCCGCACCTGCCGTGGCGTGGTGAGGACGTCAGGTCGCGCTTGGCCGACCGCTGGCAGGCACCGGTGGTCTTGGACAACGACGCAAACGCGGCTGCCTGGGCGGAATGGACCTTCGGCGCTGCCCGCGGTGCCGATACCGCGCTGATCGTCACCCTCGGAACGGGGATCGGTGGCTCGCTGGTCATCGACGGCCGTATTCATCGCGGACGCAACGGCATGGCCGGCGAGTTCGGCCACATGCAGGTTGTTCCCGGCGGGCTGGCGTGTGAATGTGGCCGCTCGGGTTGCTGGGAGCAGTACTCCAGCGGAAATGCGCTGGTGCGGCACGTACGCGACCGCATCGACCGCGAGGAGTCCTCGCTGGAGGACCGCTGCGCGGGTGATCCGATGGCAATCACCGGCCCCATGGTCACCGAAGCAGCACGAGCCGGCGACCGGCTTGCGCTTAACGCGTTCGCAATCGTCGGAGAATGGCTCGGCGTCGGCCTGGCGAACCTGGTGGCGGCATTGGATCCGGACCGGATCGTCATCGGCGGCGGCGTAGTCGACGCGGGAGATCTCCTGCTGGAGCCCGCCAGGATCACGCTGGCACGCTCGCTAGTGGGTGCCGAGCACAGATCCGTGCCCGAGATCGTCGCCGCACAGTTGGGACCGGCAGCCGGGATGGTCGGCGCGGCAGCCATGGCTCGGGTCGTCGCCCGCCAGGCGGGCTCGTTGGACCGTGTCGGCGCTGAAGCTCAATTGCCCAACCGCGGCGACTCAGGCCGGGTCAAGCCCGCTCGAGCAGGATCCGCTCAGACCTGAGATCCGTCGTCCCACGGTTCGCGTGGGGCGGGTGATGCCGTCCACAAGAGATGACCGAAGCTGGCCAGGGTTGCCGCGATCGCGATCAGGACCACGCTGGTGGGGAGGGCGACTCGGAAGATCGCGAGCGCGACCAACACCAGCGGTCCACCGATCACGAAGACCCAAGACGCTGTCCGGACGGGAGACGTCCGGGGGATGGGTGGCGGGGTCGGCGGCACGAATGGCTCCGGCTCTCGCTCCCACCACTCCGGCTCGGTGCGGACGGGTGCGCGAGTGTCCTGCTGGGGCGGTCGAGGCGCGGGTGCGGGCTCAGGTCGCGTCCACGCGTCCTCCACCGTTGGCCGATCGCCGTAGTTGGCGACGATGTCGTCCCAACGAGCATCCTCGTCGGGAGATTGCGCAGCACTCACTGGGTGGCCGGCCCACCGCAGACGCGGCCGATGAACTCCGCGGACTCGGCGAAGATCGCCTCCGCGTCGTTGTCGAGGGTGGCCACGTGATAGGAGTCCTCGAGCATCCGGACCTTGACGTCGGTTGAGCCTACGGACCCGACAATGATGCGTTGGGATGACGGATCGACCACGTGATCGGTAGCGGACTTGAAGTACAGCAGCGGAGCGGTGACCTTGTGCAGGTCAGCTCGCAACCCCTTCCAGGCGGTCATCATCGAATCAGCAGCCCGCAGAGGGGTCTTGGGGTAGGCATGCTCGGTCACGCCCGGCTTCTTGATGTCGTTGCTGATCCCGGGGAAGGCGCCGACGACATGCTTGAGAATCGGTAACGCCAGCACGTCCTTCCGCTCGGTCGACACCGCCGGGTTGACCACGACCACACCACTGATCCGGTCCGGATGGTCCGCGGCCAGGCGCAGCATCAAGGCCCCGCCCATGGAGAGCCCGGCCAACACCACAGCCTCGTTGCCGGCGGCAAGTCGGTCGAAGGCGCGGCTGGCTTCGGCGTACCAGTCGGCCCAACCGGTCTTGTTCATCTCCTGCCACGTGGTGCCGTGGCCCGGGAGCAGTGGCATTTCCACGGCGTAGCCGCGCTCGGCGAGGTATTCGGCCCAGGGCCGCATCGATGCCGGGGACCCGGTGAACCCGTGACACACCAGCACCCCGATCGAGCGTCCGCCGGTCAGTTCGGGCCGGGCGGGAGTGGACAGAGGGTCGTGAGTACCGGTGCTCATGGGTTGATTGTGCCTCATGGCACTAGGCTGCGGCGGGTCACCGGCCGGGTGACTTTCGGGGTCGTCGACACCACCCGTGGAAGGGGAGGTCGTTGTTCTACTGGTTCCTCAAGTTGGTGGCGCTGGGGCCGGTGATCCGGCTGGTCTTCCGGCCGCGCAGCGAAGGTGAGGATCACGTGCCCGCCACCGGCCCCGCGATCTTGGCGAGCAACCATCTGTCCTACGCCGACTGGTTGTTCCTGCCGCTCGTGATTCCGCGCCGAGTGACCTTCGTTGCCAAGGCGGAGTACTTCACCGAGACCGGAATCAAAGGCTGGCTCAAGCGGCGGTTCTTCTCCGGCGCCGGCCAGGTGCCCATCGACCGATCCGGTGCCACAGCGGCCGAAGGGGCGCTGAAGTCTGCTCGGCGCGTCCTCGACGACGGGGACCTCTTCGGGATCTACCCCGAGGGCACCCGATCCCACGACGGCCGGCTCTATCGCGGGCGAACGGGCGTGGCGCGGCTCGCCTTGGAATCAGGGGCACCCGTGATCCCGGTGGCGGTGGTCGGCACAGATCAGGTGGCACCACCCGGAAAGAAGTTCGGCCGGATCATCCGCCCCACCGTCCGCTTCGGGGCGCCCTTGGACTTCTCTCGGTATTCGGGAATGGAGCAGGATCGCTACATCCTGCGCTCGATCACCGACGAGATCATGTACGAGATCATGCGGCTGTCCGGCCAGGAGTACGTCGATGTGTACGCCGCCAAGGCTCGCGAAGCCGCCAACAAGGCAGCCGCGGCAGCCCGCAAGGCCGAACGCGAGGCCAAGGAGGCAGCGAAAGCATCCGCTCGCCAGTCAGAGACTGACGCAGAGGGCGACGGACCGGGCGCGGCCGCGGATCGCGCAGGCTGACCGATGGGTGGATCGGGTCGACCGTGGCTGGGTTGGGAGCAGACCTTGCCGGCCGGGACAAGCTTCGGGCCGGAAGTGGGCTCGGGGGTGCGGGTTGCGGTCGAGGATCGGCTGTTCCAGGCGCTGGCGATCCTGCGGGTGGTGTTGCTAGGAAATGCGCTGATCCTCAACCTCTTGCGAGCCGCGAACTTCGATCGTCCGCGAGTCGGCCTAGCCATCGTCGTGGCCATGCTCGGCTGGACCGCCGTCGTCACCCTCGGCTATTCGACGGTGCACCGCCGCCGCTGGTGGCTCCTGGTGGCGGATCTGGCGGTGAGTGTCGCCGCGATCGTGACGTCGGTGGCTGCCAAGGGAACCGACCTGCGGGCTACCGTGCCCGGATTCTGGGTGATGGCGGCGATGCTGGCCTGGGCGGTGCACTGGGGCTGGCGCGGCGGTCTGGTGGCCTCGGTTGTCCTGGTGGTCGCTGACTTCGGGGTGCGCGAGGAGTTCACCCAGGCCAACTACGGCAACACCTTCTTGTTGCTGATCGGTGGCCCGATCATCGGGTTCGTATCCGACTCCCTCAAACAAATGGCGGCCGAGCGTGACCGTGCCCAGCGCGCGGCTGCGGTTGCCGCGGAACGTGCCCGACTCGCGCGCGCGGTGCATGACGGCGTACTCCAGGTGCTGGCGCTGGTGCAACGCACCGGCCGCGACGAGCCGGGTGAGTTCGGCCGGCTTGCCCAACTGGCGGGGGAGCAGGAGGCAGCACTACGGGCCTTGATCCGGCGCCAGGACACCGTGGTCGCTGCCGCCGACGAAGGCTCCACCCTCACCGGAGCGGCCGGCGTTGCTGGCGCCGAGGTCTCGGAGGCACACCGGGTTGATCTCGTCGATGGGCTGGAGCAGTTGGTGCGGTCGCGGGGGTCACAGATCCAGTTCAGCGGTCCGGGGGGAGCGGTCGCGGTCACCGCGAGGGTCGCGGCCGAGCTAATCGACGCCGTCGCAGAATGCCTGTCCAATGTCGCCCGCCACGTCGGCAGCGGGGCGCCGGCCTGGGTGCTGCTCGAATCAAGCCGCGACGCGGTGGTGGTCACGGTGCGGGACGCGGGACCGGGCATCCCCGAAGGTCGGCTGGCCACCGCCGAGTCGGAGGGCAGACTGGGCATCAGTACGTCGATTCGCGGCAGGCTGGCCGAACTGGGCGGCACCGCAACCCTGACCACGAGCGGCGACGGGACCGAGTGGGAGCTGATGATCCCGACAAGGAGGGCGCGATGAATAACGCACACCCGTCAACGTCTGTGGACGTCTCGACGTCCGCTCCGCTCCGGATCATGGTGGTCGACGACCATCCGCTGTGGCGAGACGCCGTGGAGCGGGACCTGGTCGAAGCAGGGTTCGCCGTGGTCGCGGTAGCGGCCGACGGGCGGCAGGCATTGGCACGATTCAGGGCTACCCGGCCACAGGTGGTGGTCCTCGACCTGCAGATCCCCGCGCCCACGGGAGTGGAAGTGACCGCAGAGATCATCAGGCAGGATCCGGCCGCGCGGGTGTTGATCCTCTCGGCCTCGGGGGAGCACGCCGACGTACTAGCGGCAGTCAAGGCGGGAGCGGCCGGCTATCTGATCAAGTCCGCGTCGCGCAGTGAGTTGTTGGACGCGGTGAGCCGAGTTGCCGCCGGCGACCCGGTGTTCACCCCTGGCCTGGCGGGCCTGGTGCTGGGTGAGTTCCGCCGGCTTTCCGACGAACCCCGTGCCAGCGACGCTTCGGCCACTCCCGAGCTCACCGAACGAGAGACCGAGGTCCTCCGGATGGTGGCCAAGGGGATGAGCTACAAGCAGATCGCCGATCGGTTGGTGCTGTCACATCGCACCGTGCAGAACCATGTCCAGAACACCTTGCGCAAGCTGCAGATGCACAACCGTGTGGAGTTGACCCGCTACGCCCTCGAACGCGGGCTGGGCGAAGTGTGACTGGGCGAAGAGTGACTGGGCGAGGAGTGACTGGGCGAGGAACGACTGGCGACTCGCACACGCGTCTGGTCGAGCTGGCCGATGAGCTGTATGCCCTCTCTCCTGGCGACTTCACCGCGGCGCGCGACAGCCTCAGCAAAGAGGTGAAGGCGGGCGACCCCGCCCTTGCCGCTCGGATCAAAGGGCTGCGCAAGCCGGCACTTGCGGCGTGGGTGGTCAACCTGCTGGTACGCCGGGAGTCCGAGCAGATCGATCAGGTGCTGGCCATGGCCGACGCGCTCCGGGAGGCGCAAGCGGGCGCTGACGGCGAAGAGCTGCGGACCTTGACCCGGCAGCGTCGGCAACTCACCGCAGCGTTGACCACTCGGGCTCGAGAGCTTGCCGGCGAGCAGGGGCAGCGAGTGACCATGCCCGTGGCTGAGGCCGTGGAAGCCAGCCTGACTGCGGCCCTGATCGACGCCGAGGCGGGGCGAGCGCTGCGCTCCGGATTGCTGATCGCCCCGCTGGCGGCCACGGGGGTGGATGCCGCCGAGATCGCTCCCGCGCTCGCGGTGCCCGAGGCGCTCGGCTACCGGGCCACGTCCCGCGAGCCGCTCGTCCCCGCGCCCCCCGTGCTGAGCGTGGTCGCGGATGAGCCCCGGGACCCGGCCGTGGAACTGGCTGAGCAGATCGCGCACGCGGAACACGAGCTCGCGATCGCGGCCGACGAACTAGCCGCTGCGAGCGCCGTACACACCAATCTCACCGGTCGTTGGGAGGCCACCCAAGCCGAGTCGTTGCAAGTGCAGGCCGAACTGGAGGAGTTGGCCCGCCGTGCCGCCGAGTTGGAGGAGCACGCCGAGGAGATCGACCTGCGGCTTGCCGACCTCGGCCGGCAGCGTGATGCGGCATCGGCCGAGGAGGCCGATGCCCGGGCCGAGTGGCAGCAGGCGCATCAGCGTCTCGACGACTTGCGGTGAAGGTGGCCGGATAGATCGGGTCGAGCCCCGATCGGATCAGGCGCGAGCCCAGCCGAGGCTGCGACGGACCGCTTCGGACCAGCGTGCGTGACCGGCGTCGGCGCCTGCCCGGCTGTTCACCGCAGGCGCGAAGGCCCGATTGAGCTGCCAGGTCTGCCGGAGTTCGTCCTGGGAGGACCAAAGTCCGACCCCGAGTCCGGCGAGGAAGGCCGCCCCCAGACCGGTGGTCTCCACGATCTGTGGGCGTTCCACCGTGACCCCGAGTTGGTCGGCTTGCAACTGACACAGTAAGTCGTTGGCTGCGGCTCCACCGTCGACCTTCAAGCTGGCCAGCGGCCCCATCGTCTCCAGCACGTCGCGCACTTCGTATGCGATCGCCTCGAGGGTGGCTCGCACGATGTGTGCCCGCGAGGTTCCTCGAGTAAGCCCGATCAGCAGCCCACGCGCGTGCGGGTCCCAGTGCGGTGCACCGAGTCCGGTCAGGGCAGGGACGAAGACCACCCCGCCGGTGTCGGGGACGCTTGCGGCGAGCTCGGCTGTTTCGGCGGCCGAATCGATGATTCCCAGGCCGTCGCGGAGCCATTGCACCGCAGCGCCTGTCACGAAGATGGCGCCTTCGAGGGCGTAGGTGGTTTCGCCGCTAGGGGAGCGCCAAGCCGCAGTGCTTAGCAACCCGGCGTCACTGCGCGGCACGGCGGTGCCGGTGTTGGTCAAGATGAACGACCCGGTTCCGTAGGTGCACTTGGCATCGCCGGGGTCGAAACAGGTTTGTCCGAAGAGCGCCGACTGTTGATCGCCGGCGATTCCGGCGATCGGTAGCGCGAGCTCGCAGAAGCTTGCCGGGTCGGTCTTGGCGATCTCGCCCCAGCTGGGCACGACTTCCGGCAACGCCGAGCGAGGTACGCCGAAGAGCGCCGTCAGTTCGTCGGACCAGTCCCCGGCCTCAAGATCGAACAAGAGGGTCCGCGAGGCATTGGAGACGTCGGTGACGTGCCAGGTGCCGCGGGTCATCCGAGCGATGAGGTAGGAGTCCACCGTGCCGATGGCATAGCGGCCCGATTGGACCAGTGCCCAAGTGTGGGGCTCGTGCTCCTGGAGCCAAACCAACTTGGTCGCCGAGAAGTAGGGATCCAACCGCAAGCCGGTGCGGTCTCGGACCAGGTCCTCGTGGCCTTCGGCGCGGAGTCGTTCGCAGATGTCGGCGGTCCGCCGGTCCTGCCATACGATCGCAGGGCGCGGGGACGCGAGCGTCTCCCGGTCCCACAGCACGATGGTCTCGCGCTGGTTGGTGATCCCGATCCCGGCGAGTTCCTGGGCCGGTACCTGAGCGACTGCGGCCCGGGTTGCGGTCAGGGTGGCTTGCCAGATCTCTTCGGGGATGTGTTCCACCCAGCCGGGTTGGGGGAAGTGCTGGGGGAACTCGGCGTACCCCTTGGCCGCGATCCGCCCGTCTGCGGTGACCACGAGAGCGGTCACTCCCGTGGTGCCGGCGTCGATCGCCAGGATGCTCCTGGGGCTCGGCTCGGTGCGCTGTGTTGGTGTCACTTGCCGTCCTTCCGCAGAATTTCCAGCACCTGTCGATCGATCCATGATTCGTCGGAGGCCACCCTCATCTCGAAGTTCCAGATGCCCGACCATGCGGTCAAGCTGGGTTCCCCGAGGTTGCCCACGAGCTCGGCGATCTCTTCCCCGAGTTCGGCGGTGACGGGGACTCGCTCCTCAGGCGTCGATGCGGTGAGATACAGCTCGCTCAAGCTCAGCAACCGGGTCAGTTCGGTGACCGGAGCGGGATGGTCGTCGACTCGAAGATCCGTGGCGATGTCGTCGCCGCCGTCGTAACCGGCGCCTTCACGGACCACCAGAAGTGCCGCCGACTGTCGTCCGCGCCGATCTCCGCCGGCCGCGTCCCCGGCAGCGAGAGCGGCCAGCAAGCGGCGCTCCAAGCTCAGCTCGCTGGCCGAGGAGTCGAAGGCAGTGATCATCGCGTCGACGACTTCCGGCCCGGTCAGCATGTTGCCTTGGGCCGCCGCGCCGGTTGTCGTCCGGCCACCTGCCCAGTCGAAGCAGTTGGCTCCGGTAAAGGTGACCGCACGCCCGGCAACGTCGACGAGACCGACCTGCCGGTCCTCACGACCCTCATCGTCGGCCAGTAGTTGAGCCAGCACTTGTTCGGCCGAATCGCCTTCATCGAGCAACGACATCGCCTGAGGCTTGAAAGCCACGTTGGCCATAGCCTGGGTTGCGATTGCGCCGAGACCAGCAATGGCCGCCGGCACAGCGGAGCCCACGGCGAGGAACTTCGAAGCGACCGCGATACCCCAGGTCTTCCCGTCCTCGGAACGCGCCACGATGGAGAAGGTCATGACAGGACTTTAATGCGGCCGAGGGTCTTGCCGTTCGACCGCACACGCGGCCAGAATATGAACGATCCAATTTCTCTATGGGAGGGACCACCATGCGCGTGGGAGTGTTGACCGGCGGCGGCGATTGCCCTGGACTGAATGCGGTGATTCGCGCCGTCGTCCGGCGCGGTGCCAAGGAGTTCGGGTTCGACTTCGTCGGCTATCGAGACGGCTGGCGTGGGGTCCTCGAGGGAGTGACGATGCCGCTCGGCGTCGAGCAGTGCCGAGGGATTCTGCCCCGGGGCGGCACCATCTTGGGGTCGTCGCGCACCAACCCCTTCAAGATCGAGGGCGGCGTGGAGCAGATCAAAGCCAACCTCGCCCGTGACGGCGTCGAGGCGCTGGTCGCGATCGGTGGCGAAGACACCTTGGGAGTGGCCACCAAGTTGGCCGACCTCGGAGTGAACGTCGTCGGGGTCCCCAAGACGATCGACAACGATCTCTCCGGCACCGACTTCACCTTCGGCTTCGACACCGCCGTCAATATCGCGACCGAGGCGATCGATCGGCTGCACACCACTGCGGAGTCGCACCACCGTGTTCTCGTCGTCGAGGTGATGGGCCGGCACGCCGGTTGGATCGCGCTGCACAGCGGCATCGCGGGTGGCGCCAACATCGTGCTCATCCCGGAGATGCCGTTCGACATCGATGAGGTCTGCACTCTGGTGGAGTCTCGATTCGAGTCGATGTATTCGCCGATCATCGTCGTCTCCGAAGGCGCCGTTCCGCGTGAGGGTGGCGAGATGACCTTGGTGAGCGGTGAGAAGGATGCCTTCGGGCACGTCCGACTCGGTGGGATCGGAGACCGTCTGGCCAGTGAGATCGAGAACCGCACGGGCAAGGAAGCACGCGCGGTGGTTCTGGGTCATGTGCAACGGGGCGGCACCCCCACGGCGTTCGATCGCTGGTTGGCGACGCGTTTCGGCCTCCAGGCCATCGCGGCCGTCAACGACGGAGATTTCGGCACCATGATGGCCCTGCGTGGCACCGACATCATCCGGGTGCCGCTTGTCGAAGGCACTGGCGAACTCAAGCTGGTCAGCCCCGAGGAGTACGCCGAGGCGCAAGTCTTCTTCGGCTGACCGTACCGACCGAGATCCCCGCAGCAGAGCGGGGAGCACCACAGCACACGAGGGGCGTGCCGCAACGGCACGCCCCTCGTTGCTGTGCGTCTCGGCGTCAGCCGGAGGTGGCCTCGTCGGCCCGGCGCTGACGACGGAGCAGGATCACCCCACCCGCCAGGCTGAGTAGCCCGAGCAAGCCCACGGGGCCGACGCGGGCGCCGATTCCGGTGTCGGGCAGGCCGGTGCTGCCCCCGGCCCCGGTCGTGACCCCGAGCCAGCGATCGCGATCGCGGACGGTGATGCCGGTCTCGATCCCGATACCGGTCACCGACGCCACATCGGTGTGGTGCTGTCCTGGCAACAAGCCGTTCAGGACCCCGACGCACTGGAAGTGTTCTCCAGGCTCGAACGGGCCCGCCCAGGTGGTCCCGTGATCGGGGCCACCCAAGGGACTGAAGTCGCACGTAACGTTCCGCACGCGACCGACACCCGCAATGGTCCGGTCACGAACGACAACATGCCGCAGTGTCTCCGCGCCGGTGTTGGTGATGGTGAAACTGATCGATTGGTCCTTGCTGGGCTCAAGGTGGGCGGGGGAGCCGTCGTGGTCACCCGCGCGCGGGCCCTTGTCGGTCGACCACTTCTCGATATCGATCGCCGGACCGCGGCCACCGGGGGTCCACGCCTTCCAAGGGTCCTTGGCCGCTACCTGGATCCGGGTCCCGGCGCCGATGGCGGTCACCGAGGCGATATCGGTGTGGCGGGCGTGCCGTCCTAGCGGAGGCAATACGCCGGTGCACGTGAAGCGCTCGCCGGGCAGGAAGGAGCCGGCCCACCTGGTGCCGGTCGCCGGGCCGCCGAGGCGGCTGAAGTCGCAACTCAGGTGTCGTACCACTCCCCGTCCAGAGGACGTCTTGTCCGAGACCACGATGTCGCGTAGCCGCTCGTTGCCGGTATTGGTGATGGTGAAGGTCAGCCGCTCCGCGCGATTCGGATTGAGGCGCTTGGCCGACGTGTCGTGGTCACCGGCGTGCATCCCCTGGTTGGTCGACCACTTCTGAATGGTGATCTTCGGCTTGCGGAGGTTGCCGACGACCTGTCCGCCGCCATTGCTTGCGCGGGCGGTGGCGCGCACCGGGTCAGTGGTGCCTTGTTGGGTCACCGTGCCCGAGTCGACATAGCTCGGCTGGACGACGGTGGGATTGGAATCGCCCTGAAGCTGGAAGAACTGGCCGACAGCAGTTGCCGTCGATGGTCACTTGCAGGGTCGTGTCGCTGCACGAGTCCACGGTGTAGTTGAAGTAGTTGCTCGAGAACTCCGGGTGCCCCCACGCATCCACCGACGTGGCCAGACGCACGCGCAGGCTGGTGCAGTCGAGGCTGTGTCCGTCGCCGACGGTGTCGGTAATAACCACGGTCTCGCCGACGGTCTGAGTCACCCGACTAGAGATCGCCCACCGCACGTACGGCGGCGGCCCGGCCTCGTAGACCGCGAACTTTCGGGACCCGACGCCTCCGGCGTTGCAGTTGTCGCACGGGGGAGTGACCACGGGGGTGTCGAATCCCTCGCCGACCGGCCAGTGCAAGTCATAGGTCGTGTCAGGGCACGACCGTACTGCGCACCTGGGTCAGTACGAAGCCGGAGAACCGCACATCGGAGTGGCTCTCCAAGTAGGAGTTGAAGGTCATCAGCACCTCGGTGCCCGTGACAACCATGGTGGCGATCGTGGTGCCGTCGCTGGCGTTGACCGGGAAGGTGCCGGTGAATCCGCGCAACTCCGGCGGGACCGGAATCCGGATGTAGTCGCCGTCGCAGCCGCCGTTGGGAAGAACTCCGGTGAAGGTCACCGTCACGGCCTGATTGGGGGTGACCACGGTCGGCGCGACGGTGATCGAGGTGATCGAGTCGCCTTGATCCTGTGGCGGGCAGTCGACCCCAGCGATGCGCCGACCTGTGGGCGCTTGCGCAGGCTGCTCGGAGACCGCAACAGGCTCAGGGGCGGCAGTGTCTCGAACACCAGTCTCGGGTGACTGGCTGGATTCCTCGGGAGCCGATGATTCGGTGCCAGAGGCGGGGGTACTTGATTCCGGGCTACTTGATTCCGGGGTCTCTCCAGAGACCTCTCCAGCTGGGGACCCCGCCTCGGCGGAAGCCTCCGCGGCTGCTGGGCTGGCCGTGGGGGCGGTTTGACCCTCGGCGCCGGCAAAGGGTTGAACTGACAGCGCTAACAGCGCAGTGACACAAAGTGTCGTGAGAAGGCGACGCGCGTGCACGTCCATGAACTCATCCCCCCGGGTGTGAACATTTGCTGGTTCCGCCCGCGCTGGTGCTCAACGGGGCGGATCCCCGAGTGCGACCGGAATCACAGAGTATGGTCCGTTCCGTCGTTCGCCCGCTACTCGTCACGCCGGGAGTTCGGTTTGGATCTCGACCATGGGTCGCGCGGTTCGCGCCGATCGGGAACCGTGGGGGCTTTTCGGCGTCCCGGGGAGGTTGCTCCTGGCCGGGTCCGCATGCGAGACGAATGCGCTGGGAGATACCCGGAGAAGTACCCTGCAGATGTGTCTGACCTTCCCGATCTCGCCACGTTGCACGCGATGGGTGCGGCCCAGCAGCCGCGCTACGCCGATGCCACGGCAGTCGATGCAGCCGTCGCGCGGTTGCGGGCGCTGCCGCCACTGGTCTTTGCCGGCGAGTGCGACGAGCTGACCGAGAAGCTGGCCGCGGTTGCTCGAGGCGAGGCGTTTCTTCTGCAGGGCGGCGATTGCGCCGAGACGTTCGTGGATGCGACCGCCGACAACGTCCGTAACAAGTTGCGCGTGCTGCTCCAGATGGCGGTGGTGCTGACCTACGCGGCGTCGGTGCCGGTCGTCAAGTTGGGCCGGCTTGCCGGGCAGTATGCCAAGCCGCGCTCTCTCCGACATCGAGACCCGCGACGGGCTCAGCCTGCCGGCCTACCGCGGCGATGCGGTGAATGCGGGCCTTCCACTTCACCCACCGCCGCCCCGGCAACCCGACCCGCGCGCGCCTCGCGGAGACCTACCATTCCTCCGCTTCCACACCGAACCTCGTGCGCGCATTCGTGACCGGCGGGTAGCGGCCGATCTGCGCCAGGTACACGCGTGGGGAAACACCGACTTCGTCAAGGAGTCATCGGTTGGCCAGCGGTACGAACAGGCTGGCGATCCGAGATCGACCGCGCGTTGACGTTCATGGCCGCGATCGGTAAGCCGACCCCGACGAATTCCACCGGGTCGACTTCCACTCCAGCCACACGAAGCGCTGGTCCTATTCGAGCACCAACACGCGTCATGACCCGCATCCACCACCGCACCGGTGCGCCGTACGACGTCTCGGGCCACTTCGTCTTGCGCTGCGCTGCTGGCGGCGAGCTCGTCGATCACGTAACCCAAGGAAGCCACATCCTGGGCCACGCCGTCGTGGATGTCACGGGCGAGCCGCTGACGCTCCTCGGCTGTGGCGATCGCGCGAACGTCGTCGAAGAGCAAAGCGGTGTCCAGTCCGACTCCGTGACGTTCCAGGATCTCCTGGACCGCTCGCTCCGCCGCGTTGGTTAGGCCGCCATCAGACTTCGGCGTCACCACCAGAACACCGATCCGGTTCTCGCCGACGACCAGCGGGAACGCGGGAGGGAGCGGCGCCGCAGTGCGCTCGGCACCACGCGCGACGTGGACAGCGGACTCCGTCTCCACGGGCAGCGGGAGCGATGACGGGAGATCTCCGGCAAGGAAGACCAGGTTGCCACCAGCATCCTGGGCGAACAGAACCGCGCGATCTGTGTGGCCGGCCGTCATGACTTCTCGCAGCAGGGTGGCGGCGACGGTCTCGGTGTCCAGCCCGCCGCCCAGATCCTGGGAGACGGCATGCAGATTGGGTCATGATCCGGTGGGCCGCCAGATACGGCGCCTGGGCCTCCTCCATCTGCCGGATCGACCGGGGTCTGCATGGCGGCAAGCAGGCCGGCGCCCAGGCCCACCACCATCCAGGGAAGTGCGGCTCGGGTGCTCTGCGCGGCCTGGGTGAACGACTCCGGGGTCAACCACACCGCGATCGCGGTCAGCACGATCCCTAGCCCCGCATTGAGGCAGCCCACCCAGCCACCGCGAACGCCCCCGATCATGATGGGCGCGGCCAGGTAGATCACCAGGGGATCGACGTCGCCTGTGGTGGTGAAGAGAAGTGCCGCAGCCAGGATCCCCTCGAAGATCGGGATCAGCCGACCCATCAGCCCGGGGGCATCTATGTCGAGGACCGACGCGACCAGGGCGATGATCACCAAGCCGATGAAGAGCACCCCGAGCGAGGACACCAACTGGCTGCTCAGCATCTGGCCAAGAGCGATCGCCAAGGTGAAGACGCGCACGGCGGTAGCGATGCGCCAACCCGGCACTTGGCGACTGGGCGTGCGACGGGCGGGATCGGTGAGGCTCATCACCCCGAACACTAGAGGGCCCCACCGGGCCTCGACTATTGCCTGCTGGCGAAGTCGAGCCAGGCAAGTACCGCCGGGCCCAGGATCACGATGAACAAGCAGGGAAGGATGAAGAAGATCAACGGAAAGAGGATCTTGACCGGCAACTTCTGCGCCTTCTCCTCGGCGCGCTGACGCCGCTTGACCCGCATCTCCTGAGCTTGAACGCGGAGCACCCGAGCGATCGGAATACCGAAGGAGTCTGCCTGAACCATCGCGAGACAGAAGGACTTGAGGTCTTTCATGGTGGTGCGTTCAGCCATTGCGCGCATCGCCTCACCGCGCGACACGCCGATCTGCATCTCTTGAAGCGTTCGCACGAACTCTTGCGCCAGCGGACCATGTGTGTCGCGGGCGACTCGGCTCACCGCGGCATCGAAGGCCAGGCCAGCTTCGACCGAGTTGACCTGAGACACGTCCGCGGGCGGAGGCCCGGCCGTCGCCGTCGGCGCCGCGACCGTAGGCGGAGGCCCGGTGTACACGGGCGGCGGAGGCGCGGCGGGTTGCGCGACGGGCGGCGGCGCGACAGGCGGCGGCGCCACGGGCGGAGCGACGGGCGGAGGCGCTGCGGGCGCTGCGGGCTGCGCGGGCGCCTGCGCGGCCGTCGTCGCGGCCTGCGCCGCGGCCTGGGCCTTCGCCGCGTCGGCGCGCGCGCGCTCATCCGCGGCGGCCTTCTGCTTCGCGTCCTCTTCGGCCTTCGCCGCGTCGAGCTCGGCCTGCGAGGGGCCCGCGTCGAAGACGAGGCGCTCGATCATCTCGCGGAGCTTGCCGATCGAGGGCGTGGCGTCGCCGTACTTGTCTCTCGCCGACGCGTTGAAGCGCTTGAGCACCACGACGAGGCTGTCGAGCGTGTCGCGGTCGCCCGGCACGGGCTTGTACGCCTTGAGCTGGATGTCGCTCTTGTCGAGGAACCACTGCACCGCCGCGGCGCGTCCCTTGAGGCGCTTGAGCTCCGGGTAGAGCGTCGGCCAGAAGTTCTCGATGAGGGCCGTGAGCAGCGCGACGCCCGTGAGCAACCCCTTGAGGCCGTCCTGACGGAAGAACGCGTACGCGACCTGCGACGCGACGAGGATGTCCTTCGACTTCTCCTGGAGCAGCTCGCCGCCCTGCGAGATCACCGCGCTCCAGACCTTCTTCCACTCGATCTTCTCGGTGGTCGGCGAGTCGAGCTTTGCGATCTCCGTGGTGACCGAGAGGTAGCGCTCGTCCTCCTTGGCGCTCACGCCCGAGGGCGCGGAGTCGGAGATGGGCGCGGTCCACGGCTCGGCGAGCTTCAGGATCTCTTCTGCCGTCATCGGCATGGCGTTTCTTCTCCCAATTCGACAGGTGCCCGCGCGACCCTCCGCGGGGCGCGCGACGATAGCAGAACGTTCAGACCGCGAGCGTCGAGAGCAGCGCTTCGAGCGATGCCGCGGGCGATTCGAGCGCCTGGCGGTGGTGCGGCGCGAGGTTGTGGTGCGCGGCCTCGACGGCGTCGGCGCGCGACGTCACGAGCGGCCAGAGCTGCGTGGCCTGCGCCTCGGGCTGCGCGAGGTAGCGCAGCATCGCCCCCTGCGCCGCCCCGAGCGAGATGAGTAGCCGCGACGCTCCGAGCTCGCGCCACACGCACGTCGGGAGCAGCGCGACGCCCGCGAGCCTCCTGCGGCAGAGCTCGAGCCACGCGAAGAGGTCGACGTCGCTCGCGATGGGGCAGTCGAGGGTGATGGGCACGCGCGGCGGGCGTGCGCGCGTCGTGTCGCACGCGTCGACGACGGTCTTGAACGCATAGACGTGGCTGCCCGGGATCGCGTCGCTGAAGAGCCTGCGGGTGAGCTCCCCCGCGGGCGTGACGTTGAGCACGTGCTGGCAGACCATCGCGGCCTGCGTGACCTCGGCGTGCGAGGGCACGCGCAGCGAGCGGGCGCGCGCGGCGAGGTGCGCGGCGTCGGCGCGGTCGAGCTCGTGCGCGAGGCGCGAGGCGTCTTGCAGAAAGAGGCTGTACGCGGTGGGAAAGCCCGAGAACGCGCCGCCCAGCGTCGACGGGTCGACGCGCGCGAAGACCGTGAGCGGGTACACGCGCCCCACGCGGTCGGTGCTGCGGAGCATCACGCCGATGAGCGCGCCGTGGCCCGCGCCCTGATGGATGAAGTAAACGGGCTCCGGGGGCAGCTCCGCGCCCGCGCGCGCGACGGCCTCGAGCGACTCCTGGATCCATCCGTCGAGCGCTCTGCGCGGCGGGGTCTGAGGCGTTGATGCGGACGAAGTCGCCCTGCGCCGGGATCTTGCCGTAGACGCCGACGACGTCGCGGTTCGCAAGGTGTGTCATCGCGGTGCGCGGCCCCTCAGCGTTGGTGGAGTGCGCCGACGCGCGAGGCGTCGGCGCGGAGAGGATCTGCGGTCAGTGGCGACGGCGGTGGTGGCGGCCCGAGGGCGCGCCGCCGGTGCTCGCGACGCCCGAGAGGTTGCAGGGGCGACCCGAGCGAGCGATGGGGTGCGGCGGGGTGATGTAGTCGCCGCGGAAGGGCGAGAGGTAGCGGTCGCGCCGTGGAGTCGTTTCGGGGGATGCCGAAGAAGGGGTTCTCGCTGCGCGCGGGGCGAACGTCGACGCCGACGTCGATGTTCTGGTCGCGCAGGTGCCACACGACCGAGAAGGTGCGCGCAGTTCGGCGCTGCCGCGGACCTGACCGACTTCGAAGAGGCGGAAGATGCCCCACTCGCCGTCCTGCTCGATGGTCTCGTCGATGCCGTTGAGGCCGCGCGCGCGGATCTTGGCGCCGCGCTGGTCGACCGGCGCCGGGCCACGTAGAAGCGGTGCCACTCCTCGGGGCCGTTGGTGTAGCGGACCTCCTCGCCGTCGACGGTGAAGGTGGTCTCGGCGATGGTGGGCGTCGGGCGCACGCGCACTTCGAACTCGACGAGGGGACCGTTGGCCGTGGGCGCCGCGGGCTGACCCGCGGGCGGAGGCGGCGGATGCGGCGGGAAGAGCACCGTGGTGATGTCCTGCGAGCGGTTGAGGAAGTCCCTCAGCTCGGGGAGGTACATCTCCGGAGGTGTTCGTGACCGAGGCGCGTCGAGAACTCGGTACTCGTCGCCCGACGCGCGGGACGTACTGCGCGAGGCCTCGGTGCCATAGAAGGCCCAGAGCGAGACCTTCGCCGGACTTGTAGAACTGCGCCACGTCTGCGAGGGCCGCGTCCTGCCCGTTCGGGTTGAACGGGTAGTGATCGAGGAGCGTTCGCTGGTATAGGGGACCACCACCGGCGCTGCACCAGCGGTCGCTGCCCAGCCCCGCCGAGCGCGCCAAGCGTACGCGACACGGTGAACTCGATCGGCGGCGGCAGGAGGTTCCGCAGCACCGGCCGCGACTCGACGCCGCGCGGTGCTGATGAGCGCCTCGACGCGTGGTCTGCGCCGTGGTGATCTGCTGTCATGCAGCGGCTGCCGACGCGCTCGCGCGGGTTGTCGAGGTACGTGTAGAGCGCGGTCGCGCACGAAGCGCGAGCTGCTCCTGGTACTCGTCGCAGCGGCCGTCGGTGCCCGGCGGCGGCGGCGGCGGCGGCGCGGCGCTGCCCGGCTGCCGCGGGCGGCGTCGGCGGCGTGCGGCGGCACGCCGAACTCCACGAGGCCGTGGAGCAGCCGCGTCGCGCTCGACGTCCTCGCGGTGCACGAAGGTGCGGCGCCCCGTCGGACCCGCTGCGCGCGCGCCGAGCGCCGAGCGGCCGATCTGGTTGGCCGGCCATGCCCGAGCGCGTGCGGTTGAGCGCGGTTGTTGAGCTCGCGCTCCGATCGACGCGCAGCAACGAGCTGCCGCGGCGGCGCTGGCCGACGGCGTCGTCGGGGTCGGGGAGGTGGATGTTCTCCGCCACCGTGCGCATGAGGAACTCGTACGCCGGGGCTGCACGCCGCTCGGTGAGCCACTGTGAGCATCACGTAGCGCGTCGTCGCGCGTCGGCCGGCTCGCGCACGCGCAGCGACCCGCAGGAAGTCGCGCCACTCGGCGATGTACTGCGCAGAAGTACTGCGGCGCACCTGCACGAGCGTCTCGGCGACCTGGCGCTGCTGGTCGACGTTGGGCGCCTGACCCGAGCACCCACGCGTCGCCCGCTGATGATCTCGCGGCGTGCGCGCTTGAGCCGGTCGCGGACGTAGTTGCTCCCACGCCGTAGGCGGGTGAAGGCGCCGCGCACCGGCGCGCTCCGGCGCGCCCGACCTGGTAGACGTACTCCGGCGAGCGGCCGAGGGCGCGCGCGAGGGTCGATGTCGTAGCCCATGGGCTCGACGTCGCGCGATGATGTCGGTTGAGCGCGATGTCGACGCTCGACGTGCGGTTGAGCACCGCGCGCGCCGACGGTGACCGTGCGCTGGTCGCGCGCGAGGAGCGAGGCGCGGGTTGTCGTGCGAGCAGCCCGGTGAAGAGCTGCGCGTTCTGCTGCATCGCGTCGCGCGTGCGGCCGTCGAGGGGCGCGCCCTGGCTGACGCGCGCGGCCCACTCGCGGGCGAGCTGGTCCGACGTGAAGGTCGCGATGTCGCCCTCGAGCGCGGGCTCGTTCGCCTGCGTGCGGCGTGCGAGAGCAGCAGGTGGAGCTTGAGGACGGTCGTAGTACTGCTGGCGGTCGCTCGCTGCTCGGGGAGTCGTCTCCCCGACGCGGCGTGCACGAAGGCCTGCATGTCGCGCACGTCGGCGAGGTAGAGCGGGCTGCATCGACGTGCTGCTGCATCGCCGTGGCGTAGAGCTGCAGACATCTTCGGGTAGAGCGCCTCGCCCTGGATACATCCCGAAGGTCATCGCGATGGGCGGCGTGGCCGTCGCTCGTAGCCCTTGAGCTCGGAGACCACGTCGCGCAGGGGCTGGAGCTCCGCGAGGGTGAGCGGCGCGTTCGCGCGCGCTGCGAGACGTGATCGCGCGATGAGCTGCGCGGCGTCGTCGGCGCGCGGCGCGAGGTCGCGGTTCTCGAGGTAGGCGTTGGCGGGGATGATCGACAGCAGCGCGGCGATGCCGAAGGCGCCCGCGGCGATGTAGTACTTCTGCTGCTTGCTGCCGCGAGATGCTCATCGGGCGCTGAGCGCCGCGATGTTCTGGTCGGGGAAGACCACCCGCGCGAACACGTCGCGGAGGAAGTAGCTCTTCTGCTCCGTCGGCGCGGCGGCGGCGGGCGCGGCGGCGGCGCGAGAGGCCGAAGCTCGCGCGGAGCTTCTCGGCGAGCTGGTCGATGCGGCCTGCCCTCCTGCGTGCCCGAGGTGAAGTACACCCCGCGGAGGAGCGACGCGGTCTGCGCAGACGTTGTCGACGCCGAAGAGCGCGTCGAGGAAGTCGCCGAGGTTCTGCTTGAGCTGACGCGAACTGCTGCGGAAACTGGTAGACGGCCTCGCGGCGCGCGATGCCGGGCTCCTGCGCGATGCGCTTGAGCATGCGGCCCTCGACGGTCTTGACCATCTCCTCGAAGCGCTCGGCGAAGAGCGCGCCGAGGGGCGCGTCGACGGGGCGCGACGAGCGGGCATCGGTGAAGCCCCAGATCTGCCCGCGCTCGCTCTTGCGGAGGTCGTCGAAGAACTCCGTGAAGCCCTGCACGAGGTCGCACTTGGTGAAGAGCACGTACACCGGGCAGCGTGAGCTGGAGGCGCGCCTGCACCTCGTCGACGCGCTCGCGCACGCGGCTGGCCGATCGGCTCGACCTGCTGCTCGCGCGCGGTGCCGAGCTCGGCGCACGTTGACCGCCACGATGACGCCGTTGAGCGGCTTGCGCGGGCGGTTCTTCTTCGAGCAGGTCGAGGAAGCGTGAAC
This sequence comes from Nocardioides sp., assembly GCA_037046605.1. GTDB lineage: Bacteria > Actinomycetota > Actinomycetes > Propionibacteriales > Nocardioidaceae > Nocardioides. Next base: position 14,089 of record JBAOHF010000011.1, on the reverse strand, counting down.
CACTCGTCGCGGTCGTCGTCGTCGGTGGTGTAGCGGCCCGCGGTGTCGAGCGAGCACGCCCTCGTTGGAGAGCCACCAGCTCGCAGTTGCGCGTGCCGCCGACGCCCTTCACGCCGCCGCCGGTCTGCGCGCTCATGTAGGGGAAGGGGATGCCCGAGTTGCGCAGCGCCGTGGTCTTGCCCGCGCCGGGCGGGCCGATGATCACGTACCAGGGCAGCGCGTAGAGGGCCTCGACGCCGCTCTTGCCCGAGGCTTGCGAGCTCTTGAGCGCGGCGATGGCGCGGTTGAACTCGGCCTGGATCGCGCGCACCTCGGCCTGCTGCTCGGGGCGGACGCTGCGCGCCTGCTCCTCGGCCTGGGCGTTGAGGGCCTTCTCGATCTCGCGCGCGGCCTTGCGGGCCTTGAAGCGGCGGTAGAGCCAGATCGCGAAGAGCACGAAGAAGACGAGCAGCGTCGCCAGGATCGCGACGGATCCAGGGGAGCTTGAGCACGATAGCACGACCGTCCAGGCGATCGCGATGACGACGAAGGCGATGATGTACTTGAGCACAGCGGGTCTCTCACTCCATCCGAGGCGATGGGCTCAGGTCTGCGGGCCGACGAGCTGGGCGATGCGGTCGAGCACCGACGAGACCTCGTTGCTGAGCGAGACGCGCAGGCGCGACGTAGAAGACCAGCGCGATGACGACGGCGCCCACGGAGAGCGCCACGATGGGGAGCGCCGCTCTCGAACCCGACACGGCCTCGCCGGGCGGCGGTCCGCCGTGCTGCGAGAGCGGCCTCGGGGCCGAAGAGGTTGGCGCGTTGCCGAGGTCCGCCGCGAGGCGCTCGATGATGGCCTGGAGCTGCGCGTCGCCGCCCTGGACGCGGTAACTTCCCCTGGAAGCCGAGCACGAGGCACATGTAGTAGACGCGCACGACGTCGATGCGCCGCGGGTCTTGCCGCATGCGCCTCGAGGCGCAGGAAGAAGTTCTCGCCCGCGACGTTGGTCTTGAAAGAGCGCGAGCTGGAGCGGGCGCGAGAGCCAGAACTGCCGGAGGTGCGGGCGAGCCGTAGTACACGGCGATCTCGTCGGCGAGGGCCACGATCGCGTAGCGACATCTCGAGGATGTCCTCGCGCGGGAGGTTCATGCTCGAGCCCGCGGCGCTGCATGTTCTCGATGAGCGAGCGCATGCGCTGCTGCACGCGTCTCGGGCGGCGGCTGCGCGTTCGGGTCCGTCCTGCCGGAGCTGGATCAGGAAGTTGAAACAGTCCGCGGTGAGCTCGTCGATTCGGTCCATGTCCGCTGTGTCCTCCGTGCGCGGGAATGCGGCGTTACTGCGCGGCCCCGGCGGCCCGCGGGATCGCGAGGAGTTCGAGCTTGATGCTGCGACGGGTCGTACGGCGGCGGGAGGTAGATCGCGATGGTGCGCTCGCCCTCGACGTTCTGCCAGTACTGCCCCGTCTGCTGGAGCACGAAGTAGAGCGTGCCCGGCGCTGCGCGCGGGATCTCCGACGGCGGGCGGTACGTCGACCTGGATGGGCACGCCCGGGAGCGCCGACTCGCGACGATGTCCGCGATGTTGCCCCACGACGGCGATCTTCGAGATCGCCGGGACCTGCTGCGCCGCCTGCTGCTCGGGCTGATTGGTGCGCAGCGTGAGGACGTACGTGCGCGCCGCGCGATGAGGCGCTCGTCGTCGAGGCGGCCGAAGTGCAGCCCGTCCTCGCGCGACTCCAGGCGGCACCGTCGACGTAGCGCGTCGCTGCTCGATGATCGTTGAGCAGCCGGATGATCTCCGCGATGAGCTCGCCGAAGGTGGTCGCCAGGTCGGTGTAGTAGAACTTCGGGAGCTTGGTCGGGATCGGCGTCGACGGCGAACGACGCGAGCTGCCCGGCGAACTGCGAGAGGAGCAGGTACGCGTCCTCGGGCGGCGTGTCGGCGCGCTCGATGAGGTGGTTGACGATCGGGAGGAACGCGTTGATCGTGTAGAACTTGCAGGAAGTTCGTGACGTCGCCCTCGCGCACCTCGATGAGCGCGTCGTCGCGCTGGCGCTGCTTCTCGGCGAGCGAGCGCTGCTTCGACGGCCATCAGCGCGAGGAGCTGCCGCAGGCGCTCCATCAGCCACGGCGACGCGCCGATGCGGCGCGATCGGCGGGATGTACTCCTGGCGCACGGCGAGGGCGCCCGAGGCGTCGCGGTAGATCTCCGCCACCTTCATCGCTCTCGAAGTCGTCGCGGGACTCGCTGCCGAAGAGCACCGTCACGTGGCGCTGCGCGAAGGCCACGGTGCACGTCCGCCGCGCCGCCGTTGGACCGCCCGCGGCGTCGACCACCACGCGCGCCGAGGTGAAGAAGCGCAGCCCCGCCGTCGGCGTCGCCCGCGCGTCGCGATCGCCGGCGCGCCCTCGCGCTCCGACGGGCACCGCGAGGAACACCTCGAGGAACGTGCTGCGTCGGCTTGAAGTGCCCTTCCACCGGGCGGATCGCGGGGACCTCGGGGTGCGTCCCGTCGAAGGCCAGCGGGAGGCCGTCGGGGAGCACGCCCTCGAAGCGCTGGATGCGCACCTGGCCCGCGACGAGCGCGCGCTCGTCGAGCTCGACGCGCGACGACGCCCCAGTCGTACGGGCACGAGCGCCGCGAGCGCGCGACTCGACGTAGCCCTCGTGGTAGCGGTCGAGCTGCTGGAGGTGCTGCGGGGACATGAACATCCCCTCGGACCAGATGACGCGCTGGGGCACCTTCATGCGTGACGCTCCGATGCCGCCGGTGGGCCGAGGGCAGCGAGCGTGGACGGCGGCGTGACGCTGGGCGGCGTGAGCGGGCGCGCTCGGGAGCGACGGCGCGCTGCGGGAGCGACGGCAGCGACGGGGCGCGACGGCGCGCTGCGGCACCGTCGGGGCGCTGCGGCAGCGTCGGCACGCGTCGGGCGCCTGCGGGGCACGGTGCTGGGATGCCGGGGAGCCGACCGCGGCGAGACGGCCGCCGTCGGTCATCCTCGCCCGGGTCGTCGCCGATCGCCTCGATGTAGTAGTCGTCGAGGTAGAAGAAGTAGCGCGGGTCGCCGCCGCGGGGCCTCGGCGTCGCTCGCCGCGGCGCGCCGCGCACTCGGCGTCCGCGGGCGCCGGCGGGCAGCTCGTAGATCGTGCGCCACGACTGCCCCGACGGGTGGCGGAAGATCGCCACGGCCACGACGTGCGTCGACCCCGTCCTCGCGGCGGAAGGCGCGGCGCGATGCGCTGCCCGGGGTAGAGGTACAGCACGTCGACCTTCACCATGTCGGCGCCGAGCGTGTCGCGGTCCGTGCCGCCAGATGGCGTCGAACTCCGACTCCTCCATCTTGCGCCGAGGCCTTGAGCTGGTAGACCCGCACCTCCACGGGCAGCGCCTGCCCCTCGTCGTTGGGGTTGAGCCGCTCGCCGCCGCGCAGCACCATCTGGATGTTCTGCGGCAGCGCGCAGGTGTCGCCCGGCGTGGTGCGGCGGCCGCTGCGAGCTGCTGCACTGCGCGACCACCGGGGCGACCAGCGCGAGGCAGCAGGAGCACTCGACGGAGACCGTGTTGATACCTTCAGTGTGAACACGTCGGATCGACCTCTACCCCATCGATGGCGCTCCGCCGCCCCGCGCGCCGCCGCGGCATGGCATCGCGCGTCGTCGCGCGCGAGGCTCGAAGGCCACGGAGCAGCATCGCACATGCGCGTTTCGGCGAATCAACAGTTCAACCACGCCGCACAGCGCCGCCGGTCCGCGAGCGCCGAGCTCCCTGCCGGCGACGCGCGCGCGCCTCGCGGTCGCCCGCTGCTCGGCTTGACAGTCGGTGCGCGCGGGCTGATACAAGCCCGTCGCGCGGGCGCACGGCGCGTCGTTGCGCCGAGCGTCGCGCGAGCGCACGAGCACGATGGCGCGCTGCGAGGACATCCTGAGCCGCCTCGCCGCGACGAGCGCGCAGCGAGGCGCGGCCGGTCAACGAGCTCGAGTCGATCGTCGAGCACCTGCGCGGCGCTGCTCAACACGCGTCAGGGCGAGGCGCCTGACGGTGCCCGACTTCGGCGTCGATCGACTTCACCGACCTCGTGCACAACTTCCCCGAGGCGATCCAGATGCTCCAGCGCTCGCATCCGCGCGACGATCCTTCAGTACGAGCCGCGGCTGAAGAACGTGGTGGTCCAGCACGTGCGCGACGAGGAGGCGCTGGTGCTGAAGTTCCAGATCACGGCGCAGCTCGCAGAGCAAGGGCGGGCGCGCGGCGGCGGTGCGCTTCGAGACGCAGCTCCGCGCCGGCGGCCACATCAGCGTGCGCTGACCTCCGCGTCGGCGCCTCTCACACTCCTCCACTCCACGTCACCCCATGAACGACACCACGCAGTCTGCAAGGCGCCGCGTCGCAGGCGTCACCGTCCCTCTCTTCTCGCTCCGCACGAAGCGCTCGTGGGGCATCGGCGAGATCGGCGACCTCGGCCGCCTTCGCGCGGCTGCATCCGCGACGGCGGCGCGCGCCTCGTACAGCTCCTCCCGCTCGGCGAGATCGCGGGCGGCGAGACCTCGCCCTACTCCGCGCTCTCGGCCTTCGGCATCGATCCCGATCTACATCTCGCTCTCCGACGTCGAAGACCTCCCCGAGTCCGAGCTCGGCCGCGCTCCTCGGCGACGACGGCCTGCGCACGATCGCGTGGCTCCGCGACACACTCGCGTGATCGACTACGAGGCCGTGCGGTGGCTCAAGAAGCGCGCCTTCGACGCCGCCTTCGCGCGCTTCCGTCGAGCGCGTCCACGGCCGCGGCGGATCACGCGACGCGTCCTTCGCGCGCTTCTGTCGAGGCGCACCGCGCGTGGCTCGACGACTACGCGCTCTTCCGCGCGCTCAAAGACGCCTACGAGCTCGCGCGCGTGGTGGGAGTGGCCCGAGGGCGTGCGCGACCGCGACCCCCGACGCGCTCGCCGAAGCGCGCGCGCAGCTACGCGACGGGCGTGCTCAAGCACCAGTACGCTCCAGTGGCTCGCGCACGCGCAGTGGGAGTCGGCGCGCGCGCCGACCTCCGCGCGCTCGGCGTCGAGATCATGGGCGACCTGCCCTTCATGGTCGGCCGCGACAGCGCCGACGTGTGGGCCAACCGCGACGAGTTCCGCAGCGACGCGTCGGTGGGCGTGCCCCGGCGATCAGTTCGATCCGGAGGGCCAGGAGTGGGGCCTGCCGCCCGTACGACTGGCGCGTGATGCGCGGCAACGGCTTCGCGTGGCTGCGTCGCCGCGCGCGCTACGCGGGCGTGCTCTACGACCGCTTTCGCATCGACCACCTCGTGGGCTTCTACCGCACGTACATGCGGCCCGTACGACAAGCTCCGCGGGCCCGACAGCAAGCTCCGTCCCGGGCTTCTTCGACCCCGCCGAGGAGCCCGCGCAGAAGGCCCACGGCGAGGCCGTGATCGGCGCCATGATCGCGGGCGCGACGCGAGACACGGCGCGGAGCTCGTCGCCGAGGACCTCGGGGTCGATCCCCGACTACGTGCGCCCCTCGCTCGCCGCGATGGGCGTGCCCGGCTACAAGGTGCTCATCTGGGAGCAGCGACGAACGGCGCGTTCCGCGATCCCGCGCGCTATCCCGTCGCGCTCGCGTCGCCTGCTTCGGCACGCACGACACGTCGCCCGTCGCCGCGTGGTGGGAGGCGCTCCCGACCTGGGAGCGCGACGCCGTGTGCAGGCTCCCCGCGCTCGCGTCTCGCGGAGGCTCGTCGCTCGGCGCGAAGTTCACCCCCGCGGTGCACCACGCGCTCATGGCCCTCGTGCTCGGCGCGCGCAGCGAGACTCGTGCTGCTGCTCATGCAAGACGTCCTCGGCGTTCACGAACGCGTGAACACGCCCTCGACCGTGGGCCCCCACAACTGGACGTGGCGCCTCCCCGCGGACATCGAGGCGCTCGCGACCGACGAGGCCGTGCGCGCGAAGCTCGCGATGGTGCGCGGCGAGGTCGAGCGCGCGAGGCGCTGAGCGCTCACGGAGTCATCCACAGCGCGAGGTCGTAGAGCGTCGACGTCACGTATCGATCGCCCTCGACCCGCGCGACGCGTCGCAGCCCGCGCGCGTCGACGCCCGCCACCTCGCTCGTCACGCAGAGCCCTACGCCGTTGCGACGCGCGAGCGAGAGCGCCTCGTCGATGTCGCGCACCTCGACCACGCGATGCCCCGACGCGCGGAAGCGTATCCACGTCGCGGAGAGCTGCCCCGTCGCCACGAGCGTGCGCGTGGGGTCACAGCGCCGCTCGATCTCGTCGACGATGCGCAGCGTCGGCGGGCGCACGTGCCACGGCGTTCGAAGCAGCCTCGACGACTCGACCGCAGCGGGCGCGAGCGCGAGGACCGCGAGTGCGACGGCGATCCATCGCGCGCGCTCGCGCAGCGCTTCGAAAGCCGAGCGCCACGAGGATCGCGACGGCGGGCGCGAGCGGCAGGAGGTGCCTCGGCTGCCACACGACGTTCTGCCCGAAGAACACCCACGCGGCGTAGACCGCGCACGACGCGAGCGGACCGCGGAGCAGCTTCACGGAGCGCGCGCGCGCAGCTCCCACGAGCAGGAGCGCCCACGTCGCCACCGTCGCGGGCAGGAGCCAGCGCGGCCGATCGGTCCACCATCCCGCCGAGGAGGTGCGCGTGGAGGCCGAACGCGAACGCGCGCGCTCGTTCCAAGAGGTCGGGGCGCGTCACGACGCTGCCGCCGAAGCGCGGGCCAAGTGCCCCTCGGCGTGCTCGGTGACCAGCGACGCGAAAAGCGCGTGACTCCGACGCTCCACACCGCGGGCGCGTAGAGCATCAGCGTAGTGAGCGCGCACGACGACGCGAGCGTGAGGGCGCTTGGAAGAGTTCCCTCGGCCGCGACGGATCGCGCCCACGAGCGTGATGGGGAGCGCCGACGGACGCGCCGCCGCGAGCGTCCCGATGGCTGAGCGCGCCGTGGAAGCCGTTGCGCGACGGCGACTCCGCGAGCCGCAGCGTCGACCACGCGAGCGCGCAGCCGAGCATGTCAGAGAGCGGCCTCGTCGACTGGACCGTCGCGCAGGTGCCGAGCGCGAAGGCGAGCGCGGCCAGGTTGGCGCCCCGTCGGCCGCCGAGAGCGCGTCGCGCGCCACGCGATGGTGAACGCGCTCGACGCGGTGACGGCGAACGCGACCGCGCTCACGAGCGAGAGCGCGTGGCTCGGATCACCGACCGCGCGCATCGCGACGCGACCGAGAAGCACGAGCAGCGGATAGCCCGGCGGGTGCGGGTGCCCCTGCGCGAGGTCGAAGCGCATCAGCGCGCGGACGAAGCGCGAGCCGTCGAGGTCCTGCTCGACGGGGCACAGCCACGGGAGGCGCGACGCGCGCGCCGCCAGCGCCCACGACGAGCGCGGCGACGCGCGACCTCATCGCCCCAGCGGCGGCGAGCTCCCGTTCCCGGTGCCCGTCCCGCTGCGTGTACGGCGCGGCCTGCGAGGCGCTCGCGGTGGCCGGCTGCGAGCCCGAGCACGCAGTCGCACGCCGCCGTACCCGACGCCGCCCTGTCGGCGGCGGCTGCCGCACGTCGCGATAGCCCCACGTGGCCGCCGCCCGCGAGGCGCCCACCGCACCTGATCCCCCGGGGACGACAGCGCGGCCCCTCGTCCCCGCCGCCAACCGCGAGCGCAGCCATCACCACGAGGCAGCCCGAAGACCGCTCGCACGAGGCGCGCGGCAGAGGCTCCATCCCCGTATTTGAAAACGAGAGTCAAGATTGACTGACGGTATTGATTCTGAGATCCTGGTTTCATTATGTACCTCCCTCCCACTCGGAGACGGCGACTGCCTCGCCCGGCGATCGGCGACCTTCAAGCCCGTTCCCATAGGGAGATTCCGATGATTCGATACCCGCTCGTCGCGCTGCTCGCGCTCGCGCTCGCCTCCGCGGGCTGCGGCGACGGCGGCTCGTCGAACGCCCCCACCGCCGCCGCGATGTTCGTGCGGCGCTGCACCCCCGAGTCGCCCGATGAACACGGCGACCGACCGGCGTCAGCGCCGCCGGCGCCGCCGGCCGAGGGGCCCGCCGAGGCGCGCGCGCTTCGCCCAGGCCTCGCAGTGGGACCGGGCTCCAACCGCGGAGATCGCGCCGAGCACCCCCGCGGGCGCGCTCCTCGCGCAGCTCGACGCGGACTTCACGGGCGACGCCGCAGGCGCACGCTCCGACGCGCGGCCAGCGCGCGACCATCGCGGCCGCCCTCGCGCGCGGGCGCGCCGCCCCCACCGACGCCAACGCGCAGACCGCCACCGCAGGAGACCGTCGAGAAGACCCTCGCTCACCGCGCAGCATGCTCTGCGATGGCGACAGCGAGCTGCGCGGGGCCGTCGCGGCCTCCGAGGGCGGCAACTGGCCCGAGGCGCGGCAGCGCTGGGACCGCGCAGTGGTGTTCTTCCAACGGCCTCGCGCCGAAGTACCAGACCCGCGCCGACACGCAGGTGGCCGGCGTGTGGGGCACGGGGAACAACAGCCTCAGCGACGAGAACCTCGCGCAGCGGATGACCGCGCTGCTCACCAGCGGCGCGCGGCTCATCGACGCCCGCGCGGCGGACAACTTCGCCGACACCGCGGCCCAGGCCGAGGTCTACGGCAACAAGTACTTCTTCCTCTCCGCGGTGAACTACGGGAACGTCTACCAGTCCCGCGTCGCGTCGATGATGGACCTGGAGTACCCCCGCGCCGAGGGCAGGCGCCCTCTTCGGAGGGCGTCGCGGTCCCCTGCCGCGCCCGCGCCGCTCGCGGGGACGCCCGCGCGATGACCGTCTCGCGCCGCGCGCGCCCGGCGGGCGCTTCGGCGTCGCGGCGCGACGACGGGCCCCACCCGCGCCTCGCCGTGATCCGACGACAGCGGCCGCCCTCTACGCCGCCCTCGCCGCCGGCGCGCGTGACCGCGCGCTACGCCACCGCCACCGACCGCCGCGCGCGCCGCCATCGCGCGCGGCGCCTCCGCGGCCTCGTCGACGCTGCTCGACGAGGCCCTCGCCTACGCCGCGCCAGGACCCCGCGGCCCTGCGCGCCAAGGTCACCGCCGCCGCCGCGCGCTCCGCCGCGGGCGACCACGCCGGCGCGGCGGCGCTGCTCCGCGAGGTGCAGGCCGCCCTCGACGCCGTCGCGAACGTGGGGATGTAGCCGCTCGATGCGCGTCCTCCTCCTCGCTGCGTCGCTCGCGCTCACGTGCGCCTGCCGCGACGAAGACATCGCCGCCCCCGACGTGTACTTCGACCCCGTCGCGCGAGGACGCCTGCCCGACGGCTACGTCTTCGCCGACAACGCCGACGACACCTCCGACGTCGCAAGCGTCACCGACGCGAGCGACGTCACGGATGCCGAGCGACGTCACGGATGCGAGCGACGTCACGGATGCGAGCGATGTCTCCGACGCGAGCGATGTCTCCGACGCGAGCGATGTCTCCGACGCGAGCGATGTCTCCGACGCGGCGATCAGTAGCCCTCGGTCTTGCAGATGATCTCGTTCATGATCTCGCGCGTGCCGCCGCCGATCGGGTAGAGCCGCGCGTCGCGGTAGAGCCGCTCGACGAGCGTACTCGCGCATGTAGCCGTAGCCGCCGTGGATCTGCACGGCCTCGTCGCACACGAAGCTGCACATGTCCGTGGCGGTGTTCTTCGCCATCGCCGCGAGGCCGCGGTCGACGTCCTCGCCGCGCAGCGTAGCGCGTGACCACCTCGCCGGTGAGCGCGCGCGCCGCGGCGATGCGCGTCGCCATGTCGGCGAGCTTGTGGCGCGTCACCTGGAAGCCCGTGATGCGACTTGCCGAACGCCTGGCGCTCGCGCGCGTAGCGCGATCGACTCGCGGTAGCGCGAGCTCGGCGATGGCGACGCACTGCGCCGCGAGGCAGCACGCGCTCGCTCGCGAAGTTCATCATGATGGCGATGAAGCCCGCGTTCTCCTCGCCGATGAGGTTCGCGACCGGGCACGCGGCAGTCTTCGAAGGCGAGCTCCGCGGTGTCCGATCGCCCACCAGCCCGTCTTCTTCAGCTTCTTGCCCACCGTGAAGCCCGGCGTGCCGCGTCTCGATCGACGAGCAGCGAGATGCCGCCGTGGCCCGGGCCGCCGGTGCGCACGGCGACCGTGACGAGATCGGCGCGGCACGCCGGACGTGATGAAGGTCTTCGCGCCGTTCGACGACGTAGTGATCGCCGTCGCGCACCGCGCGCGTGCGCGAGGCTGGCGACGTCGCTGCCGCCGCCGGGCTCGGTGATCGCGAGCGCCGCGATCTTCTCGCCGCGCAGCACGGGCGGCACGAAGCGCTGCTTCTGCGCCTCGGTGCCGCGCGCGCAGGATCGGCGGCAGCGCGATGCCGTGGCTGCCGAGGCCCACGCACGTGCCCACCGAGCGGCCCGCGAGGACCAGCTCCTCGGCCGCGACGAGCGCGTGCGTGAGGTCGCCGCCCGCCGCCGCCGTACGCCTCGGGGTAGCCGACGCCGAGCACGCCCGCCTCGCGCGGCCTGCGCGTAGAGCTCGCGCGGGAACTCCTCGGCCTCCTCCCACGCGTGCGCGTGCGGGGCGATCTCGCGTCTCGGCGAAGCGGCGCGCCGTGCGTCGCGCAGCTGCGGCGTGCTCCTCGGTCTCGAAGAGATAGGTCTGCATGGCCCCGACCATCGCACCAGACGCCCCCACGGCGAAAGGCCGCGCGACCGCGGCCGAACCCCTCGATACGCCGACCGCGCCCCTTCGGATACGCGCTCGCGCGAAGTTGTTTTCATTGCGCTTCTGCTCGCGTTGCCGAGGCTCTCTCGCGCGACGTAGCTTCCGCGCATGGCAGCGTACTTCGACGACGACGACCTCGCCCACTTCGGCCACCTCAAGCAGCACCACCCGGAGCTCTGGACGCTCTGGCGAGAAATACTACGGCGCGGCCTTCGAGGCCGGGCTGCTGACGAAGCGGGAGAAGGTGCTCATCGGCTTCGCCGTGGCGCTCACCGAGAAGTGCCCCTACTGCATCCACTCGTACACGCAGCAGGCGCAGTCGCCTCGGGCTCGCGATGGAGCACCTCGCCGAGGCCGCGCACGCCGCGGCCTCGCTGCGCGCGGGCATCACCATGGCGCACGCGCTCGTCGCCCACAACATCGACAAGAAGAGCGGGATGTGACGGCCGCCGCCCCCTCCCCCGCGGCGCGCGGCGCCCCTCGCCGACGCTCTCACGCGCGCGGCGCGCCGCTCGCTTCCCCCGACGGCCCAGCGGGCGCTGCTCCGGCGGCTGCCGCTCGCGCGCGAGTTCGATGACGCGGTCGCTGGAACCGGCAGCGGGCCTCTGCCGCTGCGCGCCGCGGGCGTCGAGGTGCTGCAGGTCAACGTGGGCAAGCTCTGCAACCAGACCTGCCGCCACTGCCACGTCGACGCCGGGCCCGGACCGCACGCGAGGTCATGCCGCGACGACGTGCTGCGAGGCGTGCCTCGACGCGCTGCGCGCGCAGCCGCAGATCGCCGACGCTGGACATCACGGGCGGCGCGCCCGAGCTCAACCCGCACTTCCGCTGGCTGGTCGAGCGAGGCCCGCGCGCTCGGCCGCGCACGTGCATCGACCGCTGCAACCTCACGGTGCAGCTCGAGCGCCGGTCGCAGCGCGGACCTGCCCGAGTTCCTCGCCGAGCACCAGCGTCGAGGTGGTCTGCTCGCTGCCGCACTACACGCCGGCGGCCACCGACCGCCAGCGCGGCGACGGGCGTCTACGAGCGCTCGCATCCGCGCGCTGCGGCGCGCTCAACGCGCTCGGCTACGGCGACGGGCGCTCGGGCCTGCGCCTCGCGCTCGTCGCGAACCCCGTGGGCGCCTTCACTCCCGCCGGCCAGGCGCGCGCTCGAGGCGCGAGTTCACGCGACGCGCTGCGCGCGCGGCACGGCGTGGTCTTCGACCAGCTCTTCTGCCATCACCAACATGCCCATCGCGCGCTACCTCGAGTGGCTCGTCGAGTCAGCGGCAACCTCGACGCGCTACCTGACCGCGCTCGTGGCGCGCGTTCAACCCCGCGGCCGCTGGCGGGCGCTGATGTGCCGGACACGCTCTGCGCGTGGGCGTGGGACGGCGCGCTCTACGACTGCGACTTCAACCAGATGCTCGAGCTGGCCGTGGCCGAGGGCGCGCCGCGGCACGATCTCACGAGCTTCGACCTCGCGGCGCGCTCGCGGCGCGCGCGATCGCCACCGACCGCCACTGCTTCGGCTGCACCGCGGGCGAGGGCTCGAGCTGCGGCGGCGCTACGGACGTAGCGCTCCGGCGGGAGACCAAACAGCGCGCGGCTCGCGAGCCCGAGCGAGAGGCTGAGCGCGTTGGCCCCGAGCGACCATGCGAGCGCGCGGCGCAGCCCCCACGCGCGGAAGTACACGGCTTCGACCAGCACCGCGAAGGTCTCTGCGACGATGGCCATCGCGACGTAACGCGCCGTCGGCGACGAGAGGGTCATCTGCGGCGCGCGGTCGATGATCCAGAGGTAGACGCGCGTCCACCACGAGGGGATCACGAACCACACGACGGGGTGCGTGAGGAGGCTCGCGCCGAAGGCGATCGCAACGGCGGTGGGGAGAGAGTTCGCGACGCGCTGGCGTTCGAGGGCCCGCGCGTAGACGGGCACCTCGACGAGCTGCGTGAACGCGAAGGCGATCAGCCAGCGGTGCAACGGGGAGGGTTCGCCGTCACGGCGGTGGTCAGTCTGCGAGGGGGAGCGAGAAGGCGAGGTGGAACGGGATCCCCGCGAGCGACGGGTGCGCCGACACCTGGAGCACCGACGCTGCGTGCGCGCCCTCCTTCGTCGGCGACCACCTGCGCTTCGAGCTTCGCGCGCCTCGGCCGCCGCGGGGAAGAGAAACACCGTCGCGGCCTGCTCGAAGAGGAGCTTCACCTCGGGCTCCGGGGCCTTCGGCCGGGAGCTGCGCGAGCACCCAGCGCGCGAAGCGCACGATGCGGCCCGTGAGAATCTGCGCGGGCAGCGGGACCAGGTCTTCGCCCGCGCGCGCCGTGGGCACGCTCTTGAGCACCAGGTTGCCCGAGTTGCGGCGGCTCCCGAAGCCGATGATGCCCGAGCCGCGCCAGCGTGGTCTGCGCCGTCGCCGAGTAGAACGCCTCAGTGGGCACGAGCATCCCCGCGTCGCGGCCCGACGGGCAGCTCCCACGAGCCCGGCGCGGTCATCGACACGTTCTCGCCCACCACCTGCGCGTAGGCGCCCGTGCGCTGGTAGCTCGCCGCGAGCATCGCGCCGAGGGCCATCACCGGCGAGCCGAACACCACGCGCTTGCCCGCGCCGGTGCCCTCGAGGCGCAGCACCACGCGGTTCGACACCACCGAGAGCCAGCGCGAGGCCTCGTCGACGCGCAGCGCCTTCCACTCGGCGGGGAGACCGCCGTTTTCGTCTTCGATGCGCGACGCCACCGCGCCCGCGTCGGCCACGCCGAAGAAGCCGTGCGTGACGCCCGCGATCACGGGAATGTCATGGTCGGCGCCCAGGTTGGCCCACGCCGCTGAGCGTGTCGACGTCGTCCGCGAGGTCGTGCACGAACACCGCGTCGGGGAGCTCGTCCTGCTCGGTCTCGGCGAGGTCGGCGCGCACCGCGTCGACCGCGTCGGCGGGCGCCACGTCGAGCACGTCGACGGCCATGCCCGCGCCGCGTCGGGCGACGCGTCGACGAGGAGCTTCAGGCCCCGCCACGCGCTCTCGAGCGCGGCCACGCCGGGCTCCTTGAGGATGTCCACCGCGGTGAGGAAGACCTCCCCCTCGATGAGGTCGCGCGCGGCGCGGCCGGCGGAGGGCGCGGTGGAGGGCGCGGTGGGCTCGCGCACGGCCTTGAGGAAGCTCCCGATCGCCGCCGCCGCGGAGGGCGCGTGCGGCGCCGTGGGGGCGGTGGCGTCGAGCAGGTCGTCGACGGACATCGACGCGCCGCCCGCGGCGGGGGCCGACGGGGCCGCGGCGGGCGGCCGCGCTGGCGGGCTTCGCGACGCCGAGCTTGGGGCGCAGCGCGGCGGCGAGCTTGCCGTCGCCGACGAGCTCGACCACGCGGGCGATGGCCTCCTCGGGGGCCGGGCGCTTCGCCGCGTCGGTGTGGGCGAGCGCCGCGGCGAGGGC
>JBAOHF010000010.1:0-10329 GCA_037046605.1 Nocardioides sp. | reverse complement strand
CATGTGCTTCAAAATGCTCGCTACTCGCCTCGAGGCCTTGAGGGTGATCGGAAGCCGGCCATCGAGTTGGCTCTGGTTCCAGTTCATCTTTGAGAGCGCGAGCACCTCGGTGGCGAGCGTCTCGATGTCGGACTCCGCAAGCGCCGGTCGCAGGCCGATCGGTGACGGTACGTACATGCCGGGGTAGACGCGGTAGTACTCGACGCTGCCTCGTGTGTAGAGGAGGTGGCGGTCCCGGGCGATCGTGGCGAGCGTCCCTCGCAGAACGGGGTGGTCGCCGTCACGGAAGAGGCGGACTCCTTCGCCACCATCGGAGATCCAGATGAGTTCGAGGTGGTTGATGAATCGCTGGTCGGCTGCGTCCTCGAATCCGCTCGTCTCTGTGTCGTCGAACGCAGAGGTCTTGTGCACGACGACCCGTGCGGGGAAGTTGTGGTGTTCTCGACGGTACGTGTCGAGCGCGTCGCCGAGTAGTTGCGCCGCACCGTCTCGATCGAGATGGGGTTGCCGGTCGTCTTTGTGGCGAGCGGCTGGCCCGCCGCGAACGACCACACCCTCGCCTCGTTCGTCGAAGACCTGGGCGACGGAGGTGTGCATGCGGGTGCGGTCGTTCGTGTGGAAGAACGAGACACCGACGAAAAGTGAGTCAAGCTGAGACGCGCGCCGTTGTAGGCGCCAGGGCACTCCGCCGGCCTTGTAGTACAGGGCGGTGTGAATGTTCCACGCACGCGTCGCTTCGTCCTGCAGCGACGGTCGCCGCCGCGACCTCTTCTTGGCCGTGTCGCGTGCTGCGGGTCCCAGGTGGTCGAGCGCACGATCTGGATGGGCGGACGGTGCGCGGTCGATCGGGCCTTGAGGAGGTCGTGGAAGTCGACATGTTTGGCGTCGAGCGTTGTGCTCTCTTCGAGTTCGTCGATGTTCGAGCGTGACCGTGCCGGGATGTCGTCTTCGAGGTCGTCAGGGCGCGCCACGATCACGACGTCGACCACTCCGCGTTCGGAGAGGTCGGCGATCTCCTGGTGGTACAGGTCGACGCACTCGGCTGTCGCAAGACCGATCGGCTTTGCGACAGCCTGCTTCAGCGATCGAGCGGCGATCGGACGTGTCCACGAATCGTCGACGACGAGTTCTGCCCGAAAGGCCGAGTTGGGACTGCAGCCGGGGAAGTCTCGGAACAGCGAGGGGTGTCGGTTGCCTTCCTTTGCATCGATTGGTTCTCGGCAGCGCTCCAGCCATTGGCGCACGCCGGTCACACCGTCAGCGGGGCCCACGATGCCGACGCGGATGGTCCTCGGTGCTCCAGGCGATGCGTCATCTACCGGGCCGTAGTCGCTGATCCCGGTGCGGGGATCGACGTGCCGACCACCGTTGCCGAACTCGAGCTCGGGCTCCTCGAGGATTCGTGCCCGCATCAGAGCAGCTCCAGTTGCCCTGAGTCGACGGTTCCGGACGTAGTGCCGAGCGGCCGCCACGTCGCTTCGTCGATGCCGCGATCCACATCGAGGTGGTACAGGTCACCGAACACCAGCGGTCGCTGCTCTTCGCCGAGTGAACTCGGGCGACCGAGGTATCGGGCCCAGAACCGCACGAGTCCGGAAACGGCCGGGTTGCGTTCGAGTTGCTTCATTCCGGAGAGCCGATCGGCCGCCCATGGCAGCTCCCGGTGGCCGTCGAAGGTGTAGTGGTAGGTGGGGGTGAGTTGGGCTGCCCAGCCTTCGTCGGTCCTGACGAACGAGATGCCGACGGCGTAGTGACGGTACTCGGCGATCTCGCCCGGTTTACGCTTGTTCTCGTAGCCCGTGAAGACGGTGCGGCCCTTGCTCTTCGAGTTTGTCGCAACCCGTCGATCGCTGAGGTCCCGAGTGGCACGGAAGTAGAAGTACCGCTGCTTGCCGTGCACTGCGAGGCTTTGGTGCTCCTGTTCACGCAGCGTCTGACGAAGAAGATCGACGAACCGGTTCGTGGTCTCGGTGTCCTTTGACTCCGACCACTCCTCCGCGTCAATCGTCTCGATGCCTCCCTCTACAAAGGAACCCAGGGCACTCGACTTCGGATCAGTGAAGCTGAAGATGGTGCGGTCGCGGAGTAGCCAGTCGGATCGGTGATAGCCACGCTTGCGCAACTCGGGGCCAAGTTGCCGCACGTCGGTCAGCCAGGTGGGTGCGACGTAGATGCTCGGTGGCGTCTCGACGAGCGCGAGGAGATTGGTGACGAGTCGTTCGGACCGCTGGATCGAAACGGGTGACGGTCGTGTCTCCCAGCGGCGATCGAGTGTCAACAGGGCCGGAACCGCGTTGCGGTCCAGCCGATCGGCGCTCTTGTCGAATTCGATCTTCCAGGACTTCCCGCCCGGCCCAGGCGGGGACGCTCGCGTTGCGGGCGCCCACCAGATCTCGTCAGCAAGTGGATGCGAGCAGACCACGATGACGGGGTTCGTGCCGTTGGTCCAGTACGCGATGTCGTCGTTGGAGATGAGGAAGTGGAAGCCGGCATCTGTCTCACCCGGGAATGGCGAGTTGCTCGCCTTGCTCTGCACGAGCACGAGTCGGTTCAGCGGTTGTCGTGTCGCCGGGTTGATCAGCTCGATCTCGCCGTCGATGCCGTGGTCGACGCGGCGGTCGTGCCAGGTCTGGCCGAGCGCTGTGACGATGCGCGCCGCGAACGTGTGGCCCTCATCTCCGATCTGCTGGCTACGCGAGTACTGCTTGGCCATCGCCAACTCTCCAGGCGTCGTTGATCCCGCACCTCATGATGAGGCCGAGTATGCGGGAGGGGTGTGACATCGTTCGCCCTCCGCCTCGTCAGGTCAGTGCCGCGTGTCGCGAGGCGGGTTCGGGTCGTGGCCGGGGGCGACGGTGTCGGAGTCGCGGATGCGGCCGTCCTTGCCGTGGATGCGGACCTCGCCGCCGCCCTGGTTCGAGACGATCTGCTTCGCGCGCTTCTCGGCCTGAGCCTGGGTCGGCGCGTGGGCCGACGCTCGCTTGGCGCCGGGAGCCTTGACGTCCCAGCCACCCTTCGGGTTCGGGACGACGTGACGGTTGTTCGATGAGGCCATCGGGCACCTCCAGGGGAAGGATCATGCTTACACGCTTGTGATTCGACTATACGCCTTGTTTCGAACGCGCGCGCTGTTGCGAACATTTCGAATGGCGCGTATGCTTCGAACAGAGACCGACCTCCCTACGCTGCTAGGAGACCCGACCGTGGCGCCCGCGCTCCTCGACCATCAGCTCACCGTCCCCGACGAGGCCACAGCCACTCAGGCTGCTGAGGCCGTCGATGTCCTCGAACGGTTCCTTCGTCAACACCCCAACCTTCCCGGGATCGCCGTCTCGCTCAATGCCGACGACTCCGACACCACCCTGCAGATCCCCGGCCACGCCCTGCGACTGCTGGTCGACATCCTCGCCCAGATCGCCAACGGCAACGCCGTGACCGTCGCACCCGTCCACGCTGAGCTCACGACCCAACAGGCTGCGGACATCTTGAACGTCTCCCGGCCGTACCTGGTGAAGCTCCTCGAGGAACGCAAGCTCCCCTACCGACGTGTCGGCAACCGTCGCCGCGTCCTGCTCGCCGACCTGCTCGCCTACAAGCGCATCGACGACGCCGACCGGCGGGCCATCGCCGACGAGCTCACCTCCGAAGCGCAGCGTCTCGGCCTGGACTACTAGCGAGCCGGAGCAGGCTGGCGTGGCGTTCGATGCAACCTACGACGCGTGCGTGTTGCACCCAGCCGGGCTGCGAGACCTCCTCGTCCGGCTCGCCAGCACCGGGATGTTCCGCGCTCACTGGAGCGCAGACATCCTCGACGAGATGGTCCGCTCCATCCTGCGACGTCGACCTGACCTCACCGAAGCCCAACTGGCCCGCACCCGCCAACTGATGTGCGACGCCGTCCCGGACTGCCTCACGACCGGCTACGAAGAACTCATCGACGGGCTCCACCTACCCGACCCCGACGACCGCCACGTCCTCGCCGCCGCCATCCGATCCGGCTCGCAGGTCATCGTCACCGAGAACCTCAGCGACTTCCCGGCTCACGTGCTTCAGACCTACAACATCGAAGCCCAAACTCCCGACGTGTTCCTCCTCCACCTCGTCGACCTCTCCCCGAGGACCGTCTTCGGCGTCCTGGAAGCGCAGGCATCAGCTCTTCGGAACCCACCGATGAGCATCGACGAGCTGCTCGACCGCCTCGCCCAGTCCGGGCTTCCCCGCTCGATCGCCGCACTTCGATCTCGATGAGGGGACTCCAGCCTCCCAGAGCCATCGGCGGACTGAGATGCCGGCGCGAGCTCTGCGCCGATGCCGCCCAGGTCCGTGTGGCCCCCTCCGGTCTGTCAGGTTCCTCATGTCGCTGGACATGGTGTTCGCCAGCCGTCATCGCTGGCGTGAGCAGCGCTTCACGTGAATCGGCTCCGTCTACAAGGTTGCGGCTACCGACAAACGATCTCGCCCACGTGGTGCGTGACAGTGTGGGCTCGTGACGCAAACGGCCACGATATGTGAGATAAGGAACGACGCAGCGGTCGCCCCGCGGGCTGACACTTCATCCGGCCGCCGTCGCCGCCCGGTGAGGCAGCGGCTGCGATCCCTCACCCCACTCCGGTCCGACCAATGACGACCGGGCCACGGGACTACACCTCCGGTACGCGTGCGGCGCTCGCCGCACTGTCGAACGGAACCTGCTATTACCCGGGTTGTACCACTCCGATTCTCACGTTCATCGACGGCGAACCGTTCATCAACTACGAGATCGCGCACATTCGCGATGCCAAGGTCGGCAACAGGTACGACCCCGACATGGTCGATGACGAGCGACGGGCTTTCGCGAATCTGGTGCTCTTGTGCAAACCGCATCACACCCTGGTCGACAAGACCCATCCGGGCCGATACGCAGTGCAAGACCTGCAGCTGTGGAAGGCGGAGCGAGAGGCTCAAGGCATCGCCGGACTCGCCGGACTTCGCGGCCTCACGGAGGAGCGCCTCGAGGAGTGGATCGTTGCAGCTGTGACTTCCGCAACCGACGCATCGTCGGCGGCCGCGGTCGTGGGAGTGGCCAAGGCCGCGGCTGCGCTCGCTTCAAACGTCATCACTTCCCGTGCCTACGTCGCGTACGCCGCAACGCTCTGGGGTCGCACCTGGGAGTCCGCCCGCTCGTCGCTCCTTGCGTGGGATCCCGAGACAGGCGAGCGCCTCTACGCCGAACCGTCAGCGAACGAAACTGACCGGCACCGCCGGGCAGTTGCGGCCGCACTTGCGACGGCAATTGAGCAGGCGCGAGGGGATGTCGCATCTGTGCGCACGGAAGTGGCCGGCGTGCGAGCTACTTCAGTGGTGCTGCGACCGTGGTGCGATGCCGTGATTCGCGCCACTGACACGCTCATGGAGGCAGCGGGCCGCTGGCCCACCCCACCCCCGTTCGAGGACGACAGCCTGCTGTCCGACGCCGTAGATGCGCTCAACACTGCTGTCGACAGTCTCTCGGCGAAGTGGCGAAACGAAGACGTGCCTGAGCCCGTCGCGCCCGAGCCACCACCAGAGCCCAAGGAATCCGAACCCGAAAGACTGTTCCGCGAACACACTGAGCTACTCGACGAATCCAGACGATACGCACGCGCTAGAGGACTTCCCTACGATCGAGAGCTGGCGCTACGCCTGTTCGACGCGTTGCCGTTTGCGTCGACTATTCCACCAATCCCGTCTCTGTGGCCCTACTGCATCGACACGACCGCCAGCTTGCTGGCAGATGTCGCCCGGAACGCGACCGACCAAGAGTTCGAGGTGTGAGCGCTCGGTGAGATCCGCGTTCTGTGCTCACTGAAATCCGCGGTTGATGTCGGGGGTCTTCTGGCCGGCATCAACCATCCCACCCGGGAGCGGGTGGTTCCTCCAACGTGTCGAGCGACCAAGCCACGACCGTTGGAGGAACCGCTCTCCATGATGAACCAGGAGACGTACGTGAAAGTGCATGAACTGCGAAAGCAGGGCTGGACGCTGGACGAGATCGCTGCTGAGACGGGGTTCCACCCGTCGACGATCTCCCAACATCTGAAGGCCGAAGGACCACCGGCGGGCCGGCAGGTGCCGGACTCGGCGTTGGTGATGAACGCGTTCTGGAAGCAACGGATCGCGACGCTGATCGACACCTACCCGCGGCTGCTGGGCGTGTCGGTGTTCAACAAGTTGCAGGCGGAGAAGTTCACCGGCGGCTACTCGACCGTGACCCGTGAGCTCCGGGCGATCCGAGGGCCGCGGTTCCGGGCGGCGGAAGCCGTGTCGATGCCGATCCACACCGACCCGGGCGAGGAAGCCCAGTTCGACTTCTGCGACCTGTCTGACTGGGCACGCCGCTGGGGGTGGGGCACGCCGTTGTGGTGTTTCGGGATGATCTTGTGCTGGTCTCGGTGGCGGATCTGGTGGTTCACCACGTCGGAGGACCGTCAGCACACCTTCGAAGGGATCGCCCGGTTCTTCGACGCCACCGGCGGGATCCCGGCCGCATGTCGCACTGATCGGATGGGTGCGCTCGGCCGATCACAGGGACAACGGTTCGTGCTGCACCCACCGACGGTCGGGTTCGCCGCGCATCACACCACGACGATCACCTCCTGCAAGGCCCGTGACGCGAAACGCAAGGGCAAGGTCGAGCGGCCGTTCCGCCAGTTGCAGGAGACCTTCCTCCCCGAGGTCGAGCTCGACGGCATCCCGGCCGATCTGGCCGAGTTGAACCGCAGGGCTGAGCGTTGGCTCGAGGCACGCGTGCACGGCGTCAAGTCGAGGACCACGGGTGAGCGACCGGCGGACCGGCTGATCGTCGAGCGGCCGTTCCTCACACCGTTGCCGCGGGTGCGGTTCGACACCGACTACGTCGAGACCCGCCGGGTCCACAACATCGTGCCGTTCATCTCCGTCGACGGCGGCCGCTACGGGCTCCCAGCGAACGTGCTCGGTCAGCTCGTCGAGATCCGCCGCCCGGTCGACAGTCGCCAGTTCACCGTCCGCCACGCCGGCCGACTCATCGTCACTCACGAACTTCAGGACAAGCCGGCACCGGAGATCGTGTGGCTCCCGGAGCACCGGGCCCAGATCGAGACCGCTGCGATGGCCGGCCGCCCGAAACACGACGGCCGCCATCTCCACCTCGTTGCATCTGCAACAGACCCAGCCCTGGAGCAGTTGGGGTTCGGTGACGGCGACTACGACGTCGACACCCCCGACCTCGAACAGCGCTACGGCATCGACATCACCGTCGACATCGAACTCGATGTCGATCTGGAGGACCTCGCATGAGCACCGGGTTCTACGAGCAGATCAAGGCCGACCTCGGCTACCTCCACCTCGACGCCGCCGCAGCCTCGTTCGCCGTGCTCGCCGAAGAAGCCAGGCTGAACGAGTGGTCACACGTCGAGTTCCTCGCCCGGCTCGTCGCCGAACAAGCCACCGTCGACCGCAACCGCAGATTGGCGGCCCGGCTGCGTTACGCCCGGTTCCCCTACCGGCGCACGCTCGCCGACTTCGACTTCGAGTTCCAACCGTCCGTCGATCGCAAGCTCATCGAGGACCTCGCCACCCTCCGCTTCATCGAAGAGAACCGGCCGATCCTGTTCCTCGGCCAACCCGGCTGCGGCAAGACCCACCTCGCTGTCGCACTCGCGACCGTCGCGGTCGAGGCCGGCTACCGCGGCTACTTCACCACCGCCGACAACATGTGCAAGACCCTCATCCGCGCCCAACACGACGGCACCCTCGCCACGAAGTTGAAGACCTACACCGCACCGACGGTGATGGTCATCGACGACGTCGGCCTCCTGCCGATCGGCGGGACCGAAGGCGCAGCGATGTTCTTCCACGTCGTCAACACCCGCTACGAGAAAGGCCACCCAACGCTCGTCACCACGAACCGCGGGCTGCCCGCTTGGGGCCAGATCTTCGGTGACGCCGTCGTCGCCGCCGCCATCCTCGATCGGCTCATGCACAAAGCCATCGTGTTCAACATCCGAGGCCCCTCATGGCGTCTCCGCGAGCACAACGGCCTCGAGATCGCCACCACCAACCCCGACCGATAACCTCACCCCGCCGACCACAGACCCGAGCATCAACCGCGGGTTTTGGTGAGCGCCGAACGCGCCTTCTCCTGAGCGCTCACACGAGGAGCTCTGAGGTTCGCCCAGTTTGACGGACGGGGTTGCTATGCGGCGATGCCGTCACCGCGACGGTAGTAGAGGTTCTCCCAGTCGATGGGGCTGCGGTAGTTGTTCGAGGAGTGCAGCCGTCGCGGGTTGAACCAGCCCTCGATCCAGCGGATCAGATCCCGCCGTGCCTCGGCCCTGGTTGCCCAACGTCGCCGGTGGGCGAGCTCGCGTTTCATGGTCCCGAACCAGCTCTCGGCGACGCTGTTGTCCCAGCAGACACCGGTCGCACCCATCGATTGCACGACCCCGTGGCGGGTGCAGAGCACGCCGTAGGTGTGCGAGGTGTAGACCGACCCGCGGTCGGAGTGGAAGATCACTCCGGCGACGTGGCCGCCGCGGGTAGCGACGGCCATCTCGAGCGCGGTGGTGACGAGTTCGGTGCGCATGTGCTCGGCTGCTGCCCAGCCGATGACCCGCCGGGAGAACAGATCGATCACGGTGGCGAGGTAGAGCCAGCCCTCACCGGTGTGCAGGTAGGTGATGTCACCGCACCAGACGACGTTCGGGGCGGGCGGGTTGAAGTCACGTCGGACATGATCCGACGCTGCGGTCGCGCCCTTGTCGACGATCGTCGTGCGGACCCGTCGCCGGCCGGACTCGCCCTCCAAGCCCAGCTCACCCATGATTCGGGCGACTCGCTTGTGGTTGACCTCGAACCCTTGCAACTGCAACCAGTGGGTCATCCGTGGGACCCCGTAGGTCTCACCTGACGCGACGTAGATGAGTTCGATCTCGCGGGCCAACACCCGGTCGTCGAGCTCGCGTTGCGATGGGCCACGGTTCTGCCAGTCGTAGAACCCTGACCGGGACACCTCGAGCACCGCGCACATCTCGGTGACCGACCAGACGCACTCGGGATCAGCCTGCTCCTCGGCGATGAACGTGTACATCGCGGTCACACGTTCTTCGGGTGCGACGCCGAGAAGTAGGCGACAGCTTTTCCCAAGATGTCCCGCTCCCGCGTGACCCGCTCCAACTCGGCTTTCAGCTCGCGGATCTCCGCTCGTTCCGCCGCGGTCGGCGCGTTGCCGGCCTTGGCCTCGCGGGCCTCACGAACCCAGTTCCCGACCGACGAATCGTGCAGGCGCATCTCTCGGGCGACTTGGGCGATCTTCCCCCCGGAGGACTCGACCATCGCGACGACCTCGGCCTTGAACTCAGGGGTGAACTTCCGGCGCGACCGGCCGGAACCCTTACTCGTTGACATGGACACTCCAATCCGGGCTCTCCAGCCCTCAAGGTAGATGTCCGTCAAACAGGGTGAACCTCAACCGGAGGAGGCCGTCGGCGGTGCGGATCTGGAGGTGGAGGTGGGGGCCGCTGGAGCGGCCGGTGTTGCCGGAGGTGAGGATCTGGGTCCCGGCGGCGATGGTGGTGCCGGCTGCGACGTGGGCGGCGTTGCCGTGGCAGTAGGCCCAGCGGGTTCCCTCGTCGTCTTCGATCGTGACGCCGATGCCGCACGTCTGGCAGCCGGCCGAGTTCTGGCCGCAGCCGTGGTCCCACCAGTTGTACGGCCAGTACTGGACCGTCACGACCCGCCCTCCTCGGATGGCGTAGATCGGGGTTCCGGTCGGGAGCATCCAGTCCCAGGCCGGATAGGTGTGATGAGGTTCGTCGACGGGTGCCGTGGCGAACAGGTCGGCCGGGCCGGGGATCGCGTAGCCGTCGGCGAACGGGATGATCGCTTCGCCTGGAGCGCATGACCCTGCTGAGGTGGTGCCGTCGCCGCCGGTGAGTTGCCGGTCGTACTCGGCGAGCCATCGCTGTTGGTACTGGCGAGGCGTGAGGACGTTGCCTGCCGATGGCACGGGCACCTGGTCCCACGTTGGCGATGTCGGGCCTGGCAGGTGGCCGATGTACCAGACGACGGGCACGGCGCTGACGTCGCCGTCGTTGGCGTCGAGGACGCGGCGGACGTTCTCGGCGGCCTTCGCGTCCTGCACCGCTGGTGGTGCCTGCCATGCCTGTGCGTAGCCGCCGTGGTTGGCCCAGGTGGAGTCGATGAACTGGTAGGCGCCGGATGCGCTCGACCCTGCGGCGCGTGCGGTGTAGTCACCGCCGGACTCGAGGGTTCGGATCGTTGCGAGGATCGGTGCGACGTCACCACCGGCCGCGCATCCGATGCCGGGGT
>JBAOHF010000009.1:0-334802 GCA_037046605.1 Nocardioides sp. | reverse complement strand
GCCAACGGCGTCATCGTGTGGGGTGAGACCGCCCGTGGACGGCGCAGAGACGTGGGACGGCGCAACCGTCTTTCAGGTCAAGCACAAGGACCGCCTGACGGAGCCGGCGAAGGACGCGACTTGGGTCTGGAGTCAAATCAGGAGCGGAGCTTCGACGAGTGGTCGAGTCCTGACACCAAGCGCCAAGCGGTGCCGAACTACTTGGTGTTCGTGACCAACGTGCCATTGACTCCCACACAGGACACTGGTGGCTACGACGTGGTGACCACGCGTATCCAGGGATATCTGGATGCCCTCAGTGACTCGACCGCAGAGGATCACTTGGACGGTGCTGCGAAGGTGCAGGCCCGTCGAATCCGTGAGGCTCGCCGCGACCGTATGCGAAGTCTTCGTAGGTGGCGTCTATGGGACGGCTACCAGATCGACGGACTGCTCGATGCCAACGAAGGCGTACGTCGGGCGTTCGACGGCTTCCTGACTGCGGGCGACGTGCTTGCCGATCTGTCGCGCTTCTCCACGTCGCTGACCGAGCAGGAGCTCGCACCCGCGTTGAAGGCGCACGCCCGATGGGCGCTCATCAACGAGCGGAACATCTACTTCGACGAAGCAGGGGCGCAGCCAAAGGGCTTTCCGGTCGATGAGGTGGTGATCGACCTTCCCGTCCTCGTCGCGGGGGCCGATGCCCCGGAACGGGTCGTTCGATACACGTTGGACCGCGGACGACCACGTTCTCCGACCCGCCTTCGCCGCCGTTGAGAAGCCCCGGCACCTGGTTGTCGTCGGCGCTCCGGGGAACGGCAAGACGACCAGTCAGCAAGTTCCTCGTTCATGCCTATCGAGGGGCATGGCTCGGCGAAGACTCTGACCTCGGAGACGAGCACAGGGCCGCCGTCGAAGCCACGTCGGCGGCGCTGGCGGGCATAGGAGCGAGGACGCCGTCGCATCGCCGCTGGCCCCTCCGGGTTGATCTCGCCAAGTTCGCAATCGCGAAAGCGACCGACAGCGACTACACCCTGCTTGACCTGGATTTCAGAGACCCTCTCCAAGCAGGTGGCCGCCAAGGCGGTGCCGAAGTGGGCGCTATGGCCTTGGCTTCAAACCTGGCCGTCGCTCCTCGTCCTCGACGGGCTAGACGAGGTGACCGAACCAACGGTCCGCAAGGGGCTCATCAACGACATCACAGCCTTCGCGTCCGAGGCCGAGACGGGCGACGCAGACATGCTGTTGGTCGTGACCACGCGCCCCGACGGCTACACCAGCGACCTTCCCGACACCCTGTTTGAGCGCGTAGACCTCACCGACCTCGGGATCGACGACGCACTGAACTATGGGCGCATGGTCACCCGGATACGGGTGCAGGATGACGAGAGTCGACGACTTGGGATTGAAAGTCTCCTGGAGGACGCGACCCGACAAGACGAACTCCGCCATCTGATGCGAACCCCTCTTCAAGTCCTCATCATGACCATCATCGCTGAGACAGCACGGCGCTTCGCGCCTGACCGATTCGGCCTGTTCTGGGGCTACTACCAGGCCATCCTCTCCCGTGAGCAGACGAAGACTCTGGGCGCCTCCCGACTGCTCCGCGAGCACTCCCAGCAGATATTCGATCTACACCGGCGGGCGGGGCTGTTGCTCCAACACCGCGCGGAGACAGCTACGGGTTCTGACGCGGTACTCACACCTGAAGTCCTGCGTGACATCGCATGGCACGTGCTTGCCGATGCCGACTACAAGCCTTCAACCACCGATGCCGGTCTCCTCGAAGACATCATCAGTGCCGCGACAAAACGACTTGTCCTGCTGGCTCCGCAACCCGGCGGAGGATACGGGTTCGACGTCCGATCCCTGCAAGAACTCATGGCAGCGATGGAGCTAACCACTGGGACCCTCGATGAGGTTGTCCCGAGGTTACGGCGCATAGCCGCCTCGCCCCACTGGCGGAATACGCTGCTCTTCAGTTGTGGACGCTACTTCTCTGAGCCACAGCCGCCCCAGCACGAAGCCATCACGAACCTGGTTCTGACGCTCGATGACGATGCCCCGGAACGCCTGGCCAAGATCATCCCCGTTGGACCGCAACTCGCTCTGGAGATCATCGACGACGGAATGGCTGTCGGCCTACCCCGATGGTTGAACCAACTCGTCGGTCATGCGCTCACGGCGATCGGCGGACCTGAGCCTGACGACGTGAACACCTTCACGCGCATGTTGATGCGGGCCGCAACGATCAGTAGCGAGGTGCGGGGCTTGATCGCTGACGGCCTTCGCGCAGCTCTTGGCGGAACACATTGGGAGCGTGGCTGGGCGGGCGAGGTCCAGAAGGTCATCGAGCACCTCGGCCGGGAGCTGCAAGTGAGTTCCGATGTTCTTGGCCTCGCCACCGTCAAGCGCGATCCCTCGAAGGCACTGCCGTCTGAGCCCACTGCGGATTGGGGTGGCTTTACTCGGACAATCGACGCGTACGCGGGAACTGTCGATGACGCTGCACTTCAAGCGGTCGCAGCCGCGCTACGGAACTTCCCCTCTTCAACGAAGGATTCCGGCTGGGAGACGAAATTGCAGGTCTACTTGGGAGACCCCGATCTCGCGCTGATCACCGAGGAAGCACTTGTGTCTGTGGCGGGGGCGAGAGCGGATCTCGTCTCTGCCTTGCGCTTTGATGTGATGCCGCAGTTGTGGCGGCGACCGATCTCAGAACCTTCTTGACCAGCGGCGCTCGGCATTGGATGCGGGCGACCAGTTCGGTTGCCCCCAGGTGCACGCACCTTCGAACCCGTGGGGGAGCGGCGTATGTGGCGCTTCCGGAGCCGGTCGACCCGTGGGCTGGAAGCTCAGGCGAACCAGCGGTTGACGTGCAAGACGGCCTATCCGTCACGTCGTCGGTCGCTGATTGAGACGACGTTGGACTCCTTGCTCCCGATCAGGCTGACCCGCGAGTGGTTGCTGAGGTATCCCTCAGGCAAACCACTCAGAGATTCAACGTCTGCGTGAGATAGCCGCAGCCGATTGACGATGTCGGCTGCTGTCTGCGCACCCTCATCGAGGATCAGCTCGATCGAACGGCGCAACAGCCGGGGAATCTCGGGCTCCATTGTGTCGTCGAGCGGTTCGTTCGTGCGCCACTTGCGACGGCTCATGGTGATCCAGAGTTTCCGCTGCATGTCGTCGCTGATGTAGCCGCCGTACTTGGCCTGCATGATCATCATCGCGATCGAGGTCTTCCACTTCGGCTTTAGTGAACGCAAGACGTCGAGGTTCGCAGCAAATAGGTCTTCGCCGAACGGCGCCAGTGGCAACAGGAACGACGAAGCGAATCGGTGAGCTTGCTGCTCGATTCTCTTGTGCAGTTCGGGATGCTGAAAATGCTCTTGGGCGATGTTGTGGTGGAGTAGTACGTGGCCGAGTTCGTGCGCAGCGTCGAAGCGCCAACGGACGGGTGTTCCCTTGTCCGTACCGATGAAGATGAAAGGCCGCTCGCCGTCGTGGGTGGATACCCCATCGAGAGCCTCGGCGCCGAGAGGACCGCGTGCGACGACGATGCCCTGATTCTCCAAGAGCAGCACCATGTTGGCGATCGGTCCCTCGCCAAGACGCCAGTAACGGCGCAGCTCATCGGCGACGTGCTCAACGTCCGTATCGGAAATCAGACGAGGATCGTCAGGCAACTCGAATGTGGGGACGTTGAGTTCGGGAAGCGCAACGTACTCCTCGACGTAGGCAACGAGATCCTGCACCCAGCGCAATCGGCTGTTCGCACGGCGCCGAGCCGCCTTGGTTGCTGAGCTCAAGGAGCGGTAGAAGACGGTGGTCTCAGGTTGGCTGCGCTCCGACTGAAGAAAGAAGGACTCGGGGAGATTCGTTCCGGCAGCGATCTTGCTGAGCACCTCGGGTCCGGGCGAACTGCCGCCCTTCTTCTCGTATTGGTAGATCGCCTGCGAGGACACGCCGGCGATGTCCGCCAAGCTGACAACGGAAAGGCCCCGGGCTTCACGGGCCTCACGGAGACGTGCCCCCGAGAATCCCGGAGTTCCTGGCCTCATGCCGACAGACGGCGGGCGTTGTGGATGTATCGAACCTTGGCCTCGGTGGCCCACTCCCGCGGCAAGTAGGACTCAACGATATCTGGGAACGCCTCGAACAGGTTGATCGTGTGAAGGTAGGTCTCCAGGCCGGCTGCCGGGAACGCAAGATACGCAGAGCCCGGCAAGATGCCGTATCGCGAGTCTTCCTCAGCTGTCGACCAGACGCTTCGGCTGTGCAGCAGCAGGATGTAGAGGGGCGGGTCGTCGGCGGGAACGTCGCCTGGCTCGTCCCAGAGATACAGCGGGTTCTCCTCGGCTAGCGATAGCCGGAACTCGGACGGGTCGACGGGCCCGCACGGGGTCTGCACGGTACTCGCGGTGAGCACGACCGGACCGCTGCGGACCTCGGAGTGGAACCAGCCTGATCCCGGAGACTTGACCGCCTTCGCCGCGATGCCGCTGCGCTCAGCCGCGTCGCGGAGGTAGCCCTCCAGCTTGGCGCGCCGGTAGTAGGGCAGCAAGTTGACCGCCTCGGTCGGGGCGAACTCCGAACGCACGTACTCGGCAGAAACCTGGTGGGCCATGAAGACGCCTTGAAGCGCTCGGCGCTGGAACTCGGCGGGCACGTACTGCTCGGTCATGGCAGCAAGCTCTCGGACGTCCATCGGCACTCCAAGTCTCGGCGAACTGATTACAGGTAAGTGTAGGATACGGCTCAAACTACCAAGTAATACTTCCACCGGCGCGTCATGCGTCTATTTGCAAGCTGCGGCCCTCTGCCGCGCGACAGGAGACTGAGCATGGCGATCCAGAGTAAGGCTGTGCGGGCGCCGCGCCAGTTCCCATCGATGGAGGCGCTGTAGGGCATGAGGGTCTGTCATCTGCGCCTGAAGAACTTCCAGTCGTTCGGTCCAACACCGACCGAGATCGAGCTCAGCAGGCTCACGTTCGTTCTCGGTCCCAACGGCGCCGGGAAGACCGCGGTCCTCCTAGCGCTGGCACGCCTCTTCAGCCCCGTTCAGACGATGCGCCGGGTGCAGCCTTCCGACTTCCATGTTCCTGTCGGCGCTGACCCTGAGCAAGTCGACAACGAATTGTGGCTCGAAGTCGACATCGAGTTCGACGAGACCGCTGACGAGGATGGCGACCATCCCTCGATCCCGCCCTTCTTCACGCACATGGCGCTTGACGATGCGGGCGGGGTGCCGCGTGTCCGGATCCGGCTCACGGCCACCCTGGACATCGACGAGTACGTCGAGGAGAAGATCGAGTACATCACGAAGGTCGACGCGAACGACGAGCCGACCCAGCGCTCGGAGATGTCTCGGCACGATCGTGCGGCGATCGAGATGCACTACCTGCCGGCGCGACGTGACCCAGGCGACCACATCGCGTTCACCGCGGCCTCTCTGCTGGGCCGGATGCTGCGCGCAGCGGACTGGACGAATGAACGCAAGGAGATGGTGCGCCTTGCCGACGAGCTCTCTGCGTCGCTGGTCGCCAACGCGGCCGTCGCCGGCATCGGCGCCGAGGTACAGAGCGCATGGGCAAGCTTGCACAAGGGCTCCTTCTTCAAGGATCCGTCGATCGCCTTCGGTCGAGGCGAGATGGAGGGCGTCTTGCGGCAGTTGACGATGACCTTCGCGCCGGGTCCCGGCGGCGAGACCGTGGACTTCGCACGACTTAGCGACGGCCAGAAGTCTCTGCTCTACATAACGCTCGTGCTGGCGTGGCGAGAGATCGCACACAAGGTGCTGAGCGGTGAGGAGACCGCGTTCGACCCGGACAAGCTGCGACCACCGGTCCACGTCATCCTCGCGTTGGAGGAGCCGGAGAACAGCCTGGCGCCACAGCATCTGGGCCGGATCGTCCGCCAGCTCCGGACGCTCTGCGCCGAGGAGGACGTCCAGTGCTTGGTCGCGACCCACGCCCCTGCGCTGCTGCACCGCGTCGAGCCGGAGGACATTCGCTTCCTACGGTTGGCCGAAGATCGCACGACCCAAGTCCGCACGGTCGTCATGCCCACCGACAAGCACGAGGCCGCAAAGTATGTTCGGGAGGCCGTTCGCTCCTACCCAGAGCTCTACTTCGCCCGACTCGTCATCCTCGGGGAGGGCGACAGCGAGCAGATCGTCTTGCCGCGGGTGCTCGCCGCGGCCGGCATCGCCGACGACGATGTCTCGGTGAGCGTCGTCCCACTCGGCGGCAGGCACGTTCACCATTTCTGGCGGCTGCTAGAACGCCTGGAGATCCCCTACGTCACCCTGCTCGACCTCGACAGCGGCCGGCATCAAGGCGGCTGGGGCAGGATCCGCTACGCCGCCAAGCAGCTCAACATGCACAAGCCGGGGACGGTGAAGCAGGAGAAGATCGACAGACTTCCGACCTGGGATGCGGACCGGGCATTCCCGGGTTACCGCGAGAATGCTGGTTGGCTGTGCGCGTGCGAGCGCAAGGGTGTGTTCTTCTCCCATCCTCTCGACCTCGACCTGATGATGCTGGAGGCGTACCCCGAGGCCTACGGCGTCGACGGCAAGGCTTCCCCCGACACATCGACGACGAAGGCCGTGCTTGGCAAGAGCCACGTCAACTCCCATCGTTACAGCGACACGCAGCTTGAGCTCTTCAACGAGTACCAAAAGCAGTTCAAGCTGGGCAGCAAGCCGGCCAGCCATCTCGGCGCAATGGCGTCGTTCGATGGCAAGGACGAGGAGCTACTCGCCGGCCTACCCGGACCACTGGCTCGGCTCCTCGACGCCGTCAAGGAACGGCTGGAGTCAATCCCCGAATGATCCCGTCCGAGGTCTGGGTGCCCGCAGACGAGATCATCCTGGAGCCGAACGCACTTCTTGCTGCTCGCGAGAGGGACGCTGACGTCGTCGTCTCGGCCGGCCCCGGCGCCGGCAAAACCGAACTATTGGCTCAGCGCGCCGACTTCCTCCTGACCACCGGCGCGTGCCCCTACCCGAGGCGCATCCTGGCCATCTCCTTCAAGGTCGACGCCGCGCACAACATCCGTGAGCGGGTCCGGCGCCGCTGCGGCGACCAGCTGGCTGCTCGGTTCGACAGCTTCACCTTCCACGCCTTCGCCAAGAGGATCGTGGACAACTACCGCGTACTGCTCACCGGGATGGACGCCCTCGACCCCGATTACACCCTGGACCCCACTCAGCGGATCCAGCACAAGCAGATCACGTTCGATGACCTTGTTCGCCTCGCGACCGACCTTCTGCAGGTGAGCCCGCACGCACGCAACGCCATCCGGCAGACCTACACCCATGTCTTCCTCGACGAGTTTCAAGACGCGACCGACAAGCAGTACCAACTGCTGACAGAAGCCTTCCTCGACAGCGATGCGACCCTGACCGCGGTCGGCGACACCAAGCAGCGCATCATGAAGTTCGCTGGAGCGCTCGACGGGATCATGAAGACCTACGCCGCCGACTTCACCGCCACCTCACTGACGCTGTATCAGAACTTCCGCTCCGCGCCGGCGCTTCGCCGCATGCAGAACCGCATGGTGCAGGTGATGGATCCGCCAGCCGCAGTACCGATGGCGGACCTCGCGGGCGGCGACGGAACGGTCGAGGTGCTTTCCTTCGGCTCCGTCCACGACGAGGCAGACGCCGTCGCCGACCGGATCCAACGTTGGCTGGACGAGGGCATCGAGCCTCAAGAGATCGCGGTCCTCGTACGCCAGCAGCCGCATCTGGTCTGCGACCACCTCATCACCGAACTGCTGTCCCGGGGAGTCCCGTCACGCAACGAGCAGGTCCGCCAGGACCTGACTGCCGAGCCCGCCGCTGCAGTCATCCTCAATCTGCTCCGGGTCCTGGCCGGCGAGCGGCGGTCGGTGGCCTACGAACACCTGATGCGCACTGCCACCCTCACAAGTCCGACCGAGGAGATGGCGTTGAGGAGCGCGAGGGCGTTAAGCCGCTTCCTGACACTCAAACGCCGGGAGCTCCGCACGAGCCCCGTCGCATGGCCGAATCCGGCGAGCTGGGCCGTCATTGTCGACGAGTTTGTCGATCTGATTACCAAGCCGGCCCTGACGGCACTCTCACCCGAGTATCAGCGTGGCCCACGACTCGAGCAGATCATCGACCAGAGCGTCGATGCCTTTGGCGAGGAGCTAGCCAAGGACGGCGACCCCCTCGCCGCGCTGAGGCGGCTCTCGGAGGAGGACGCCGTACGCATCCTCACTATCCACAAGTGCAAGGGCCTGGAGTTCGAAAAGGTGATCGTCCTCGGCGTCGAGCACGAGCTCTTCTGGTCCCGCTACAGCGACGAGAACCGGGCGGAGTTCTTCGTCGCAATTTCCCGCGCGAAGAGCGAGCTAGTCCTCACCTGGACCTCGACCCGTCCTCGGCCTCCCGGGTACTCCGCGCGCTGGGACATCCATCGACGTCCTTACCACGAGTTCCTGGACTACGCCGACGAGTAGGAGGTTCCGCCAGGAGGTGCCGCCCGCTGCGCGTAACCTCTGACTGGTGGTATCTGGGCTCGGCCCTCTCATTCCGCACTGAGTGGTCCTGACCGGTCGACTCGCTCCCAAGGCTTACGCATCTCGACGGATTGGGCGAGCAGGACGGCCCGAACGGTGTTCGTCGTGGTGCCGAACTTGGTGCCGATCCGTGCCAGTGACCAGCCCTCCTCGTACAGCCTCACGGCGGTCTTGATGTGCTTCGCCGCGAGGCCGTCGCGGCGAAGCGGCACGCCCTGCCGCTTGAGGTGGACGACCGACCGTCCGTCGGTGGATTCCGAAGGTCTTGCTCAGTTCGGTGGTGCTCGCGAACCGGCCCGGTACGAAGCCACCAACGCCTCGACCTGGGCGGGAGTCAGAAATGTTTGAA
Source organism: Nocardioides sp. (assembly GCA_037046605.1). Classification (GTDB taxonomy): domain Bacteria; phylum Actinomycetota; class Actinomycetes; order Propionibacteriales; family Nocardioidaceae; genus Nocardioides. Next base: position 325,921 of record JBAOHF010000009.1, on the reverse strand, counting down.
CTTTCCCAACTGCACCCACGATTGGCCCCCGAGAGTCCCGAACAGGGGGTTCGGACGGCCCTCACCTGGGTCCGGTAGTGGCCTCGTGACCAGCGGGAATGCACTGTTTTGTGGGCTTGGCGGGTGTTCTCAAAGTCTCTACGGCAGGTCCACCATGTGATGATCTCGCGACATAGGTGACACCTGGACGGTCGCGGACACCAGAGACTGGGTCACGGGCTCCTTGGTTTTTGGTTGGGGGCCGGGTGGACGGCCGAGGGGCTGGTAGTCGCGGCTGGGGTTCAGGGTGAGTTCTCGGAGGAGTCTCGCCGGTGGCGGCGTTGACGATGACGGATGTGGAGTCCGTCGACGATGGTTTGTGGACTTGCGGTTGCGGGCGTGGGTTCGGAGCCGACGCCGATGTGGTGCATGCGGCCGGCTCTGCGGAAGCTCATCTTGCCGTCCTTGTCGAGGCGGTCGTGGCGCAGCCGGTAGTGGCCTGGCCGGTGGTCGCCGATGGGCTCGGCTTTGGGTAGGGAGGTGTAGGTGTAGGTGTTGGCGGGGGTGTTGCGGCCGAGCTCGCGGTGCGGGCGTTGGTGGTTGTAGGCCTCGACGAACTGGTCGAGAAGGGTCTGGAGTTCGGCGATGGTGGTCGGCTGGACGGGCTGGGCGGTGAGCCAGTTCTTCATTGTTTGCTGGAAGCGTTCGACTTTGCCGCAGGTGGTCGGGTGGTTCGGGCGGGAGTTCTTCTGGACGATGTCGAGGCGTGGGAGCTCGGATTCGCAGGCCGTTGCGTCCGCCGCGGCCCCTGGAGAACCGTGTGGTGTAGACGAGGCCGTTGTCGGTGAGCACTGAGGCGGGATAGCCGTGCTGGCCTGCGGTTTCGGTGAAGGTCTCGAGCACGATCCGTCCGGTGATCCGGGTGTGGGCGGTGACGTGCAGGGCGTAGCGGGCGTGGTCGTCGAGCCAGGTGATGATCTCGGTGTCGCTGCCAGGGCGGCCGGCTGGTCGGGGGTCGTCGAGGCGGTAGTGGGTGAAGTCGGACTGCCAGGTCTGGTTGGGTTGCTCGGCGGCGAAGCGGATGTAGGAGGACTTGGGCCGTTTCTCTGGCTGGGGTTTGACGAGGTTGTGCCGGGTCAGGATCCGCGCGATGGTGCTGACCGAGATCTGGATGTTGTGGTGGTGTTCCAGGTGCCAGGCCAGCGTGTCGGGGCCGGCATCGAGACCAGTCTCGACCAGCTGTTTGCGCAGCGTGATGACCAGGTCGACTGTCGCCTGCGGGGTCGCGGTCGGACTGGTTTTCGGACGCCGTGAGCGTGCCTCGAACGCGGCGTCGCCCTCGAGCCGGTAGCGGGCGAGGAGCTCATAGATCCAGGAGCGGGAGACGCCGTAGGAGGCCGAGACCTCAGCGACGGTGCGTCCTTCAAGCTCGATTGCGGTGATGACCAGCCGGGTCTTCGACATGACCCGACGCTGTCGCCGACACAGGCTGCGGGGTCCCCAACGCGCCGACCTGGTGTCCGGGATGTCTTGAGAGACCTGTCCGGGATGTCCTGACGGATCACACCCTCAGCTCCACTACCAAAACCCAGCCCTGACCAGGGCAAACGCAATCCGTGCGAACAACTGACACGCCTGTCATTTGCGCTTCTTGCGCCGACGTGCCCGACCAGGCTTGTGGCGTACCGGCTGAAGATCTCGCATAAGTCGTTGGCCCGCGCGTGGTCTGTCTACGGGGTCAAGCCGTGGAAGGCGCAGTCGTTCCGGTTCTCCATCGATCCGTAGCTGGTCGGGAAGGTCACCGACATATGCGGGTTGTACCTGGCAAGGATCTCAGCGCCAAGATCCGCGCCTTCATCGACGGCTGGCACGACCGTGCTCACCCGTTCATGTGGACAAAGACCGCCGATCAGATCCTCGCGAAAGCCAACCGTCCAACAACTTCAAATCCGCGGCACTACCAGCAACGGCAAACTGTTAGGGCTGCGTTATCGAGGGCTCTATTGCAGTCCTCAGCTCCTCGAAGCTGTATATGTCTGGCCAGCCTTCTTCACCAGATTCACGCACATTGATTAGCCTGCCGTCCGCCTCAATAAACATTCCTTGCCAGGCGGTCTCGTATGTTCTCTCATCTTTCGGAGGGCCGCCCTCTAAGAACGCGACATCGGATACGTCGGCAAAAATTACCACGCGGTTACTCGACTCAAGACCGTCTCTATACTCTTCAACACCGATGTTCTTTGGGCGTGGAAACATATAATAGGTCACGGTCGTTGAGGCGGACTTCTCGCTGCTCTTCCAAACCTCCTCGGGTTCCAATCCAACGACGATCGCGCCCTGGCCATCAAACTCGTCCTTCAGAACGGCGGCTTCGACCGACACGACGTGGCCCACAAGCACGAGTTGTACCGCCTCAAGCATGTCCGTCGGGGTTGAATAGGGCTCAAACCGAGCAGACGATGTGTCTCGAATTAGATGGACCACACTCTTAGTACTCCTTGCCTCCGACGATTCCGACCCGTCGTTGCTACAGCCCGCCAAGAACGTAGCTCCCAAGCTCAAGACTACAAGCACCCTAATCGTGGTATTCATTCACGCTCTCCCTTTGCGCTCAGAACCACGAATTAATGTGGTCGTTAATGTGATGAGAACTGTATCGACGCCACTTGAGCGCAGTGGGTGGGTTGATACTGTCCACGTTCTCCATGCAATCGTTTTGGGTCGACCCGTGAGATAGGCCAGCCGTATGTCCCAGCTCGTGACATGTTGTTATCGTTTGGTCGATCTCGTCATTGTTTCCTTCGTTGACCTCATCCCAATCGATTTTAATGTAGTTCTGGTCACATTGTTCGGAGAGGATATCAAAGTTGTCACAGCTCGTCTGGGCCAGGATGCCGTTGACAAGATTTGCTTGCGTCCAAACTACGTCGGTTTCTGACGTGCCAGAAAGCGTGCATGACGAGTGAAAGTTGCAGTTCCGCGCACACGGTGAGTGCTCGCTCAATCGCCAGGATCCCCGTTGTGGAGTGTTGGAGTACTGGGCGACAAGTTCCACCAAACTCTGTAGATTTTCGGGCTCGTGCCCGCGTCCGTCCCGGACGTGGTCGCCCACTCCACCTCTCTGCCTCTTAGCGAGGTGCTTTGGTGCCACTGGGTGACACCGAACTACCTCGCAACCGGGGGAAGAGCCAGCCCGGGCGTGGTCGACTTGGGGCATGCGAAGGGTGATGCTGCCCCAGCTTGGGGACGGCGTTCGCCCGGCCCTGTTGCCAGCTCATGGAGGCTCGTGTGTCCACGGCAACACGGGTGCCTGCATGTCCCGGCCCGATGCGAGCCTCTTACGTCGGCAGGGTCCGCAGCCGGAGGTGGTGGTCAAGCGGGACCTCGTGGACATGCGCGGGTGATGGGTCTGGCCCTACCGCGGAACTGGGATTCCGAGTGGCTCGCAGACCGACGCTGCGTAGTTACGGAGTGCCTCGGGATTGGTGGACTTGTCGCCGACCGTCATGGTCCCGGCTGCAAGTTGTTCAAGCGACGCGTGGCACTCTGCGCGCTGGTCGCTCTCGAGGGACGTCCTGAACTGGGACATGAAGGATGCCAGGGCCGGGTTGGCGGCGATGCAGTCGGTGTCGTTGACGAGGTCGATCTTGTAGGTGATGCCGTTAGGGCTCACGAGCAGCCAGCGCTCCTCGGGCAGGTAGGAGAGCTGGTTCTCTTCGCCGGAGTTGAAGACCTTGGAGAGGTCTTGGCAACTGGCATACGTCGGGGTGTCCGCGTCCGGGGGGCTCGGGGTCGTGCTCACTGTCTGGTCGCTCGGGGCCTCGTCGGCGGCTCTCGCGGACGTTTGCCTCCCGCATGACGCGAGCGAGATGGCGAGTCCGGCAGTCATGAGGGCGACCAACCAGCGCCTCCGCATGCTTGGACCCTCGTTCACCATGCACCTTGGACGCTCACGGCCCACCAAGAGTTGCCGTCACGCGGGTGAGGATTCATGCGGGTCAGGATTCGCGGATCTCCTTGGCCGTAGCTTCTGGCGGGACCTTCTTCTCCGTGCCCCTGAGTCTCGGCGTGTGCCGCGTGGAGTTGGTGTCACCAGGTGACTCCACATCCACGCAGCAGCTTCGCCAATGGCGCGAGCGCGGCTCTCCGCGGCGTCTTCGCCGTCAGGAGGCGTTGTCCGCCAGCGTCGGGTAGTCGGTGTAGCCGCGGTGGTCGCCGCCGAAGGACTTGCTGCGGTCGGGCTCGTTGAAGGGGCCGCCGGCCCGCAGTCGGGCGGGGAGGTCCGGGTTGGCGATGAAGAGGCTGCCGAAGGAGATCAGGTCCGCTGCGTCGTCCTCGAGGAGTTCGAGAGCCTTCATGCTGGTCGGCTCGGGGTGCGTGGCGGGGTTCAGGATGAACGTGTTCGGCCAGGCGTTGCGCAGGCTGCGAGCCAACTCCTGCTGCCCGGGGACCTCAAGCACGTGCACGTAGACCAGGCCGATCTCGGCCAGGCCGGCCACAAGTGCGACGTAGGTCTCGGCGAGGTGGCTCTCCTGCAGATCACCCGACGGGTTGCCGGGGGAGAGCCGGATGCCGACGCGGTCGGCGCCGATTGCGTCCACGGTCGCACGTGCCACGTCGAGCGCGAACTTGATGCGACCCTCGACGCTGCCGCCCCACTCATCGGCGCGGACGTTGGCGTTGTCCGACAGGAACTGGTGGATCAGGTAGCCGTTGGCACCGTGCAGCTCGACGCCGTCGAAACCGGCCTCGATCGCATTGCGCGCAGCCGTGGCGAAGTCGGCGATCGTCTCGCGAACCTCGTCGGCCGTGAGGGCGTGCGGAACGACCATCGGCTTCGGGCCCTCGTGGGTGTAGATCTGGCCGTTCGCAGCGACAGCGGACGGCCCGACGACGTTGAGATCACCGGGCAGCAGACCCGGATCTCCGACCCGGCCGGCGTGCATCAACTGGGCGAAGATCACCCCACCGGCAGCGTGTACGGCGTCGGTCACCTTGCGCCACGCCTCGACCTGCTGTGGCGAGTGCAGGCCCGGGGTGTCCGGGTAGCCCTGGCCCACCACGGACGGCTGGGTGCCTTCGGTAACGATCAGGCCCGCGCTCGCCCGCTGGGCGTAGTAGTCGGCCATGAGCGGAGTCGGTGTCGCGCCCTCGCCGTACGCGCGGCTGCGTGTCATCGGCGCCATCACGATGCGGTTCTTGAGTTTGATCGTCCCGAGCTCGTAGGGGTCGAAGGCGGTGGTCACGTGCGTCTCCTGTGGTTGGTCGATGGGCATCCCTCGATGACGGGATGCCATCAGTAGGCCGGTCCGGCCCTTCTCGGTGCCGAACGCGTTGGACCTTCAACGCATTCCGCCGACCCCCAGCGCGTCCAACAGTTGAACAGGGCGTGCGACTGATCGTGACTAGAAAGCCAAGGCCTCTTGGCGAACGCCGTCCACGGCATCCCCTAGATTCGGGAGCGCTTCGCCCGGTCGCGGGCGATCGTCGGTGTGGGGAGGATCATGGTGGCGCTGTCGAGGTTGTTCTCACCGCTGAAGATCGGGCCGGTGGAGGTCCGCAACCGGATCGTGTCCTCGGGCCACGACACGGTGATGGCGGAGAACGGCTTGCCGGGGGACCGGATGATCGCCTATCAGGAGGCGCGAGCTGCTGGCGGTGTCGGTCTGATCGTGGTGCAGGTGGCCGGCGTACATGCCACGGCGAAGTACACCTCCGCGGTGCTGATGGCCGACGACGACGCGTGCGTTCCGCATTTCGCCCGCCTTGCCGACGCCGCGCACACGCACGGCGCGAAGATCTTCCAGCAGCTCTTCCACGACGGCAGGGAGATCATGGAGTCCGGCGACGGCACTCTGCCGGTCGCGCTCGCGCCGTCGGCGGTGCCCAACGAGCGGTTCCTCGTGATGCCGCGGGCGATGTCGCTGGCCGAGGTGCGCGAGATGGTGCGCTGCTACGGCGAGGCGGCCCGGCGGATGCGTGGAGGCTGGGTACGACGGCGTCGAAGTGGTGGCGATCGCACGGCTACCTGCCCGCCCAGTTCTTGAGCTCGCGGACCAACCTGCGCACCGATGAGTACGGCGGCGATCTGGCTGGTCGCGCGCGGTTCCTGATCGAGGTGATCGCGGCCGTCCGCGAGGCCGCTGGTCCCGGGCTGGCGGTCGGTGTCCGGATCTCGGTGGGGGAGGAGTCACCCGACGGGCTCACCACCGACGACTCGCTCGAGGCGCTCCGGCTGGTCGGTCCGCTGGTCGACTACGTCTCGGTCGTCCAGGGCACCTCGGCCACCTTGGCCGGCTCCGATCACATCGTGCCGCCGATGACCTTCACCCCCGGCTACACCGCGGCGGCGGCCCGCGCCGCCAAGCAGGTCGTCGACTGTCCGGTCATTGTGGCCGGGCGGATCAACCAGCCGCAGGACGCCGAGCTCATCCTCGAACGCGGGGACGCCGATGCCACCGCGATGACCCGGGCGCTGATCTGCGACCCGGAGATGCCCGCGAAGGCGGAGGCGGGCCGGCTCGACGGAGATCCGCGCCTGCATCGGCTGCAACCAGGCATGCATCGGGCACTTCCACGCCGGCTATCCGATCTCTTGCATCCAGCACCCGGAGACCGGCCGCGAGCTGACTTACGGCGTACGCCGGCGCGCGGCCCAGCCCCGCGACGTACTCGTGATCGGCGGCGGGCCCGGTGGACTCAAGGCAGCCGCGGTGGCTGCCGAACGTGGTCATCGCGTGACCCTCGTCGAGAAGTCTCGTCGCCTCGGCGGACAGGTGCTCCTTGCCCAGGAGGTGCCCGGGCGTGCCGAGTTCGGTGGGGCGATCACCAACCTCGCCGCCGAAGCCGAGCGAGCCGGTGTCGAGATCCGCCTCGGCGTCGCGGCCGACGGTGACCTGGTCAATGAGCTGGACCCCGACACCGTCGTGGTCGCCACGGGCGCGCTGCCGCGCGTGCCCGAGCTGCTCGTCGAGGACGACCCGACGGTCCTCACCGCGTGGGACGTCTTCGCCGGCGCAGCGGTGCCTCCTGGCCACGTGGTGGTCGCCGACTGGCGAGCTGACTGGAACGGCCTCGGCGCCGCCATCGCGTTGGCCGAGAAGGGTCACAAGGTGACGCTCTGCGTGACCGGCTACCACCCGGGTCAGCGGCTCCAGCAGTACGTGCGCGACGCGATGATCGCAGAGGCCACCCGCCGCCGCGTCTCCATCCAACCCCTGCTGCGGGTGATCGGCGCCGATGCCGACAGCGCCTACTTCCAGCACGTGCTGACCGACGAGCCGGTGATCCTCGACGACGTCGCGGCGCTGGTGCTCGCGCAGGGTCATACCTCCGTCGATGGCCTGTTGCGTGATCTTCAGCTGGAAGGTGGGCGCGAGGTCCACGGCATCGGCGACTGCCTCGCCCCACGCACCGTGGAGGAGGCCGTGCTCGACGGGCTACGGGTCGGCTCGGTGCTCTGAGTAGTTGCGGGACCGGCGGGCTCAGCGCGTCGGGTCGATCATGGTCATCCCGGCCACCGTCGCTCGGTCGTAGGACGGGAGTAGCGCGGCGGCTTCGGCTAGGCCGATGGTGCGCTCGATCAGTCCTTGCGGCTGTAGCGTCCCGGCTTCGATGAGCGCCATCATCGCGGGGTAGTCGGCCGCGGCCATGCCGTGGCTGCCCAGTAGGTCGAGTTCCCAACCGATCACCCGGTCCATCGGCACCCGGGGATGCCCGTCGACGGGGGGAAGCAGCCCGATCTGCACGTGCCGTCCGCGGCGACGCAGGCTGTGGATCGCCGCGGCGCACGTCTCCTCGCTGCCGACCGCGTCCACCGCGACGTGGCTGCCGCCGCTGGTGAGATCTGCGACGACCGCCGCGACCTCGCTGACTTCGGCGATGACGGTGTGCTCCGCGCCGAGGGCTGTGGCCACCCTGAGCGACTCGGGGTTACGGTCGATCGCGACCACGCGAGCTCCCACCGCCCGGGCGATCATCACGGCACTCAGCCCGACCCCGCCGGCCCCGACGACCGTCACCCACTCGTCTGCCTGGACGCGGGCGCGACCGATCAAGCCGCGGTAGGCCGTCGCGAATCGGCAGCCCAGGCTCGCCGCGGCGGCAAAGTCCACCTCGTCGGGGATGGCGACCAGGTTGGTGTCGGCGGCGTGCAGCACGACGTACTCGGCGAAGGAACCCCAATGGGTGAACCCGGGCTGCTCCTGGTGCGGGCACACCTGCGCGTTGCCCGACGCGCACCACTCACAGCGGCCGCAGCCGCACACGAACGGCACGGTCACCCGATCGCCGACCGCCCAGCGGCGTACGCCGGCGCCCACCGAGGTCACGACCCCGGCGAGCTCATGTCCGGGCACGTGCGGGAAGACCACGTCGCTGTCGTGCCCGGCCCAGGCGTGCCAGTCGCTGCGGCAAAGTCCGGTCGCGGCGACCCGAACCACGACCCCACCCTCGGGCGCCGACGGATCGGGAACCTCGCGCACCTCCGGCTGGGCACGGGCGGCATCCAGGACGACGGCTCGCATAGCGGGAGTCTCTCAGAGCGCGGCGAAACACTCCGGCCCGCGTTGAGTGTGCGTAGCGGCACCAACCAAGAGAGAAATTCGGTGCGTTCACGCACACTCGTGCCGGGCTGGCTTGGGTCGAAGCGTCGCGGCCAACAATGCTGCTCCGACGCCGGCGATGAGCGGCAGCAACATCGCGGTGCGCAAAGTGGTGGTTTGGGACACCAGCCCGATGATCGGTGAGGTCAGCAAGAAGCCCAGCCGCATCAGCCAGCTCAGCATCGCGATTCCGGTGCCATGCGGGAGTCCGGGGAGGCGTCCGGCTGCCGCGAAAGCCGCGGGTACGAGGGTGGCCGACCCGAAGCCCATCAAGGCGAAGCCTGCGAACGCGAAGGGATAACCAGGTCCGGCGACGACGCAGAGGCCGCCCAGGGCGATGAGAAATCCGCCGGCGCGAGCCACCTGGTCTCGGCCGAAGCGGTCGGTCATCCGGTCCCCCAGAAGCCGCCCCCCGAACTGGGCCAGCAAGGTCACGGTGAGGCCCAGTCCAGCCCAGTCGGCCGGCGCGAGAGCAACCCGGCGCAGGTAGAGGATCGCCCAGTTGTTCGCCAGGTCCTCCACGAGGGTGCCGGAGACCGCGAGCGCGACCAACGGACCCAGCAGGAACCAGGCGGTGGCCCTCGGGGCGGCGGAAGGCGCGTTCGAGGCCGCGGGGGTCAGGGACTCCTCGGTGGGCTCAGTGGGTCCGGAGGCCAGTGAGAGGAAGACCCGACGGGGCACTCTTGCCAGCCGACATCCGGCTAGGACCACGAGGGTCCACACGATGCTGTTGCCCAGCATCTGCACGCCGATCCCGATATCAAGGGCAGCGCCGGCCGCTCCGATGGCGCCCCCGGTTGCCGCTCCGAGGGACCAGACCGCGTGGAATCCATTGATCCACGACCGACCCCGCCAGCGCTCGACGAGCACCCCTTGAACGTTCATCGCGGCATCCATGACGCCGTCGAATGCGCCGGCAAACATCAGCGCACCCACCAGTAGCCAGACCGAGTCGCTGGCCCCGGCCGCCGTCAGAGCTGCCGCCAACGCCACCGCGCTGACCCCGACCGTGCGCAGATTGCCGAGTCGCCGGATCACCTGCCCGGCGAAGCCCGTGGCCACCATGGCGCCGGTGGCAAACGAGATGACCATCAGCCCGAAGTGGCCGTCGCTCAGCCCGTAGGCGTCCTTGATCTCCGGGTATCGCGGCAGCAATGCGGCGCACAAGGCGCCATTCCCGAAGAACACCAGCCCGACCCCGAGGCGTGCCCGAGCAGGCGACGCAGCCGATTGTGGGGAAGACACTCACCCGAACCTACGGGGCCGCTTCCGCGGGTGCCAAAGCGTGTCGACAGAGGTGGTCCTCGAGACACACCGCGGTGTGCCATGAGGGTGAGAACACGTTCGGCCAGAACGACGGGCGCTGTGCTTGGATAGGCATCGATCGGGCCTGGATTCGGTTCTGCCCCACCACAATCTCCGTCGAAGGAGGAGCCGTGCAGGTCGATGTCACTGTTGCCACCACCATCGCCCGTGAGCCTGCGGTGGTGTCCGCCTTTGCAGGCGATCCGAGCAACGCTCCGCAGTGGTACGCCAACATCAAGTCCGTCGAGTGGCAAACACCTCCGCCGGTGCAGGATGGCTCGCGGATGGAGTTCGTGGCGCAATTTCTAGGCCGGACACTTACCTACGTCTACGAGGTGACCGAGCTGCTCCCGGGTCGGCGGTTGGTGATGCGTACGGCGGACGGCCCGTTCCCCATGGAGACGACCTACGAGTGGCAGCCGGTCGAGAGCGGCACTCGCATGACGTTGCGCAATCGCGGCAACCCATCGGGGTTTCCCGCGCTTGCCGCCCCGATGATCGAGCGCGCGATGCGCAGGGCGACCAGCAAGGATCTCGCCCGCCTCGCGGCCTTGCTGGAACGGTGAGGAGGGATCCGCATGGCCTACAACGAAGCCCTGGCCGCCCGGGTGCGCGACGAGCTCTCGGGCTATGCGCCGTTCGAGGAGCGCAAGATGTTCGGCGGACTCGCCCTGATGGTGAACACGCACATGGCCTGCGGGATCCTGGGCGACGACCTGATGGTGCGCGTGGGCAAGCTCGGCCACCAGGCGGCCATCGCCGACGGAGCCCGGGAGATGGATTTCACCGGGCGTCCGATGCGCGGGCTGGTGATGGTCGATGCGCCGTTGCTGACCGACGAAGCTGTCCTCGCCCGCTGGGTCCAGCGGGCGGCGGAATTCGCGCTGAGCGATCCGCCCAAGTCCGCCAAGCGCTAGTCGTCCGGCGGCCTGTGCGCCTCAGTTCCGAGCCGCCGCCAGTAGTTCCTCGATGGTGGTGAACTTGATCCGCGGGCGGCGCTGCGCGGCTCCCGCTTCGCGTTCCGCGCGGTCGATGCGCCCCCAGGCCTCGCGGTCGACCAGCTCCGGGACGCGCTCGGCGAGCAGGCCGGCCAGCTCTTCGGTCGTACGACGGGGCTCGGGCAACAGCCCGGCTGCCAGATCGGCCAGCAGCGACTCCACCGTCTCCCGGGCGTCGACCCGGTTGGTCCCGATGGTCCCGGTGGCCCCCCGCTTGATCCAGCCCGAGCAGTAGAGGCCCGGCTCGGCGGCCCCAGCCGGTGCCTGGAGGACGCGGCCCGAATCGTGCGCGAAGGTCCCCCGATCGGCGTCGAAGCCCAGACCCTCCACGGGCAGTCCGCGGTAGCCGATGGCCTTGATCACCAGGCTGGCCGGGATTGTCTCGGCTTCGCCGTCGGCGCGAGCGAAGGCGACCGCGGCCACCGCGCCGGTGCCGCCATCGAGGATCTCGGTCGGCGTCAGACCGAACCGGAAGGTGACCCCGCGTTCGGCCTCGGCTCGGTTGCGATCGGCTGCCTCGCCCAGGAGCCGGACCCTCCGCAGCGACGTGTCCACCCCAGCGAGTTCGTCGGGCTCGGCGCAGACCACGACGTCTTCGACGCGGGCGAGCTCGGCGAGCTCGCCACTTGTGCATGCGGCATGTTCGGGGCCCCGTCGCGCGGTGATGATGACGTCGCGCACACCGTGGGCGTCCAGCGCCGCTAGCGCATGATCGGCCATCTCGGTACGGCGCAACTCACTGTTCGGCTGCACCAGCACCCGGGCCACGTCGAGGGCGACATTGCCGTTGCCGATGACGACCACCTGTTCGCCGGAAAGGTCGAAACTGCGGTCGGCATGGTCGGGGTGGCCGGTGTACCAAGCCACGAACTCGCGTGCGGAAACACATCCGGCGAGCCCTTCCCCAGGAATGTTGAGCGGTCGGTCCGAGGACGCGCCACCCGCCCAGATCACCGCGTGGTGCGTCTCGCGGAGCTCATCGAGGGTCAGGTCACCTCCGACCTCGACGTTGAAGGCGCAGCGGACGTTCGGGCGGGACAGCACCCGACCGAAGAGTCCGGTGATCAGCTTGGTGTCCGGGTGATCGGGGGCCACGCCCGCGCGCACCAACCCGAAGGGAGTGGGCAGCCGGTCGAAGACAGTGACACTCACTCCTGCGATCTGGCTCAGCTCGTCGGCGGCGTAGCAACCGGCCGGCCCGGTGCCCACGATCGCCACTCGCAGCGACCCATGGCCGGCGGGGAGCGAATGCCTGACCGGGTCCGGAGCCGTGGACTCCTCGATGGGGGAGTCGGCGAAGTAGTCCGCATTGACCTCGAGATAGTCCTCGAGTTCCTCGGGGAGCTCGAACTCCGGATAGATGGCCGCGACCGGGCACTCCTCCTGACAAGCGGCGCAGTCGATGCAGATCGACGGGTCGATGTAGAGCTGCTCGGCGGTGGTGAAGTCGGGGTCTTCCGGCCGGGGACGGATGCACTGCACCGGGCACACCGGGATGCACGAGGCATCGCTGCAGCAGGTGGATGTGATGACGAAGGTCATGTGCGATCTCTCCCGGTCGGTCGTGGCCGAAGCCTAGCGACATTTGATTCTTTATCAAGAATGAGGTGTCCGTGACGAGGCATACACTTGCCCGGTGACGACCAGCAGCCAGCGTCCGCGACGCCGCAGAAATCTCGCGGAGGAGGTCGCCGACCACATCCGTGACGCGATCCTCTCGGGCGCGATGAAGCCTGGTGAGCGCATCGACCAGGACCAGATCTCCGACGAGTTGGGCATCTCCAGGCTGCCGGTGCGCGAGGCGCTGATCGCGCTGCACGGCGAGGGGTTGGTGCGCACCATCCCGCGCCGCGGGACCTACGTCGAGCGGCTGACTCCCAACGACATCGCCGACCACTATCAACTGTTCGGCCACATGGCGGGGCTTGCCGCCAGCCGGGCGGCCGCCCGTGCCACCGACGACCAGGTCGCCCAGATGCGCCGCCTCCACGACGAGATGGCCGAGCTCACCGATCCCGACGATCTGGAGCGGGTCAACTACGAACTCCACCGGGTGATCAACGTTGCCGGTGGCAGCCGTCGCCTCAACATCCTGATCGACCTGCTGGCCCGCTCCTTGCCACAGCATTTCTACGGCATGAACCCGGAGTGGTCCGGTGAGGCCCAGGACCATCACGCCGACATCATCGACGCCATCGCCGCCCGCGATCCCTCCAGCGCCCAGCGTGCGATGGAGGGTCACATGCAGGCCAGTGCGCGCTACGCCGTCGAAGCGCTGCGCCGACAAGGCTTCTTCGAATCCGGCGCCGAGTTCGACGACGAGGCGTAGCCCAAGTCAGCCGGCGGTGATCCGGAGCGGCAGCGTGCTGATCCCGTTCACGAACGACGACCGGGTGCGGAGCGCCTCGCCAGTGGGTTCGAACCGAAGGCCGCGCTTGAGGATCTCCTGCAGCAGCACCTTGATCTCGAGCCGAGCCAGGCTGGCGCCGAGGCATTGGTGCGGTCCCTGAGCGCCGAAGGCGAGGTGCTTGGGGCGCACCGGGCGGTCGATCCGGAACTCCAGCGGGTCCTCGAACACGGTCTCGTCGTAGTTGGCCGAGCAGTACCACATGACGACCTTGTCGCCCGCCGCGATCGGCACGCCGGCGAGCTCGGTGTCCACCGCCGCCGTACGACGCATGTAGAGCACCGGGGTGGCCCAGCGGATGATCTCCTCGACTGCGCTCTCGACGAGCTCGGGGTCGGCGTGCAACTTCTCCAGCTGCTCGGGGAACCGGGCGAAGGCGTCGATGCCGTTGGAGATCGCGGTCCGGGTGGTCTCGTTGCCTGCGAAGACCAGGACCTGGAAGAAGTTCGCGTACTCCACCTCGCTGAGCCGGTCGCCGTCCAGATCGGCATTGACGATCGCGCTGATCAGGTCGGGCTTCGGATCGGCGCGACGCTGCTCGCCCAACTCGCGACCGTACTCGAAGAGCGCATGGGCGGCCGGGCTGCGGAAGGGCAGGAGTTCCAGCGGAGTCGTGTTGCCGTAGGCGTCGGGAGCCAGCGTGTTCTCCATGCCTTCGACCAGATGGTCCGACAGCTCGATCATGTAGTCGGAGTCTTCCTCCGGCACGCCCAGGATCGTGGTGAAGACCTGCATCGGGAACGGCGCCGAGACGGCTCGCACGAAGTCGACCTCACCTTGGTCGCAAGCCGCGTCGAGCAGGCGCCCGGCGATGGCAGCGGTTTGGTCGACGTAGTCGCCGACCTTGCGCAACGTGAACGGCGGCATCGCCAGCTTGCGCAGGCGCATATGGGCCGGCGGGTCGGTCTCGATGATCGAGCGGCGCACCTTCATGGATTCCTCGGTGAGGTCCTCCAAGGTGGTGAAGCCGAGGGCGTTGGAGTAGGTCTTGTAGTCGCGGTTCACGGTGACGATGTCGTCGTAGCGCGTCACCGCCCAGTAGTCCTGCCCGCCCTTGAAGGGTTGCTTGCTGACCGGACTCTCGTGTCGCAGCTGGGCGAAGCGCTCGTGCGGGATGCCGTGGTCGAATGCGCCCGGATCAGCGAGATCGGGGACTGCGGTGGCCTGGTCGACGTCGGTCATGATGCCTCTCCTTGGTACGACGGGTGGTGCTGCAAGTGGGTGGGCGCCGGCTAGACGGTGAGCACGATGCGGCCGCTGGCGGCACCGGAGGCCAACCGATCGTGCGCCTGCTGAACCTGGTCCAGGGGCATCGTCTCGATCGGATTGCTCAAGGGGTGCTTGGCGGCGTAGTCGATGAGTTCGGTGAGCTGCCCCCGGGTGCCCCAGATGCTGGTGGTCAGCCGGGCTTCGTTGGCGATGGCGCCCAGCCCGAAGGGGATCCGGCCGCCGAAGAGGCCGACGACCACGCCGATGCCCTGGCGGGCGACGTGACTGCCGAGGGTCTCCAGGGTTGCTTGAGCGCCCACGAAGTCGACGATCGCGTCGAAGTTGCCGTCGACCTCGTCGGGCCCCACAGCCGCGTGCGCACCCAGGGCCTGCGCTTGCTCTCTCTTGGTGGCGGAGGTGTCCAGGACGGTGACCTCGGCGTCGCTGAGCTCGCGCAGGAACTGGATGGCGAACTGTCCGAGTCCGCCGGCGCCGATCACCAGGGCACGAGGTGTGCCCGGGCGGCGCAGCGTTTCGAGGGTCTGGCCGACCGCGCGGTAGGCGGTGAGTCCGCCGCACGCGAGCGGGGCGGCTTGGATCGGATCGAGATCACCGAGGGGAGCCAGATAGCTGCGGTCGGGGACGACCATGCGCTCGGCGTACCCGCCGTCGCTGAGCAGCCCGGCCTCGCGGCTGTTGGGGCAGATCATCTCCTGGCCGCTCATGCACTGCGGGCAGTCCGACCGGCGGCAACCCCAACAGGCGTAGACCATGACCGGCCCGAGCTCTGCGTGGGTGCCGACGACTTCGTGGCCGAGCACGACCGGGAAATCGACCGGGTAGTCACCTGCCACGACGTGCAGATCGGAGTGGCAGACCCCGCACCCGGTGACCTCGATGAGCTCCTGGTCGCCGGTCGGAACCGGGTCCGGATGATCGGTCACACTGAGCCGGGAACCGGCCTCTCGCAGCACCACCGCACGCACGTGTTGCACCTCTCGTAGCTGGGCTCTTGTCTTTGGAGTCCGATACGGGAACAGTACATCTATCAAGTATCAAATCGCTAGCGCGATGGGCAGCCAAGGAGGGACATGAGCATCACCGTCGGCCAGTCCCAGCCGCTGCGCGGGATCGTGGTGGTCTCCCTCGAACAAGCGATTGCGGCGCCGCTGGCCACCCGGCAGTTGGCCGACCTCGGGGCCACGGTGATCAAGGTCGAGCGGCCGGGGGGAGACTTCGCGCGCGCCTACGACGGCCACGTCCAAGGCACGGCGACCTACTTCGCCTGGGCCAACCAGGGCAAGCAGAGCGTCGTACTCGACCTCAAGGCGCCAGGAGACCGGGACGCCTTCGACGAGTTGGTCGCCGCCGCCGACGTCTTCGTGCACAACCTCTCTCCGCGCGCCGCTCGCGGACTCGGTGTCGACTCCGCGACCCTGAGTGCGCGCCACCCCGAGCTGATCACGTGCGATGTCAGTGGCTACGGCGATCGTGGCCCGCGGGCGGCCGACAAGGCCTATGACCTTGCGATCCAAGCCGAGTCCGGCGCCTTCGCGGTCACCGGGGACGAGCAGATGAGCAAGATCGGCTTCTCGGTCGCTGACATCAGCGCCGCGATGTACGCCTTCTCCGGGATCCTCGCCGCACTGGTCGGCAAGCTCCGGGACGGCGGTGCGTCGCCAGTGCCGGTTACGGTGCCGGTCACGATGATCGACACCATGGCCGAATGGATGTCGGCGCCCCTCTATGGCGCGGTGTACGGCGGCGGCAGACCGCCCCGGACCGGTCACCGCCACCATTCGATCGCACCTTATGGCAGCTTCCTGCTCGCCGATGGGCGCAACATTCTGATCGCGGTCCAAAACGAGCCCGAGTGGCGGCGCCTGGCCGTGGAGGTCCTCGACCGCCCCGAACTTGCCGAGGATCCCCGATTCGCCTCCAACCCGCTTCGTGTCCAACACGTCGAAGTGTTGGAGAAGGAGATCAACGCGGCTCTTCAGGGCATGGACCCGGCCGAGGCGTTGCGGAGGCTGGCCGCGGCCCGGATTGCGGTGGCGCGGGTCAATGACCTGCCGGACGTATGGCAGCACGAGCAGTTGCGAGAGCGCGACCGGTTTCGACAGGTGGGGTTGCCCGGTGGGAGACAGGCGGAACTGCTCCGGCCGGTCTTCGGTGCCGATGACGTCACGGGGGCCTCGCAGGTGCGCGTGCCGGAACTCGACGAACACGACCCGGAGCTGATCGCCGTACTCCGCGCGCGTGGTCGAGCCAGGATCGAGAAGGACTCGCATCGATCGTGACCCGGCGCCCGCCGGGATCGCCCGAACCCGAGCCGGAGACCTCTCCGGCTCCTTCACAGGAGGAGTGGCTGGATGGAGATCGCCGTAGACGGCACCAAGTGTCAGCGTTACGGGCAGTGCGCCCTCGAGGCGCCGCAGGTGTTCGCTCTCGAGGACGAGGGCCCTTCCCGGGTGCTCGCCGAGGTCCCCGACTCTGCGCTCGACGACGCCCTCAACGCCGCTGAGCTCTGCCCCATGCAAGCCATCACCGTCGAGGAGTAGCCGACAAAAGAGAGGAGCCGCGGGCCGGTTGGCCCGCGGCTCCTTCCTTTGAGCGGTCGTGCGAGGTGTGTCGCGAGAGACAAGTGAGCGGATGGCTCAGCTCATCAGCTCCTCGACCATGTTGGTGTTGTCGGAGTTGCGGCGGGCCATGCCGACCGCGAGGCCGATCAGGAGCGCCACGAAGGGCAGCAGCACGATGAACCAGCCGGTGCCGTTCATCGCCCAGTTCTGCGTCGTCGGATCAGCTCCCTCCTTGGTGGTGCCCGCGAGCAACGCGAACTTGCTCATCAAGAGGTACAGCCCGACCACCATTCCGATGAACCCACCGATCGGTGCGAGCACCGTGCGGAAGATGTTGGTGTCCAACTTGGTACGCCGGAAGAACGCGATCACCGAGAGGCAGACCAGCGCCTGCACGATGTTGATCGCGATCACCGCCATGCTCGAGCCCCAGTAGAAGAGGTTGAGGACGGGATCGAGCTTGAAGATGAGGAACAGCACGATCACGATCACGGCCAGCACCGACTGGGTCACCGACGCCACCACGGGGGTGCGGTACTTGGAACTGGTCGTGCCGAGCGCGGCCGGGAGCAGCCCCGCGCGACCCATCGAGTAGAAGTAGCGAGCCGCCGCGTTGTGGAAAGCGAGCAGTGCGGCGAACAGTGAGCTGAACAGCAGCCAGCCCATCAGCGTGGCCAGCCACGGGCCGACGTAGTCGGTGGCTGCGCCGAAGAGCAGAGCGGCGGGATTTGCCAAAGCCACATCGCCGACCGTGGTCAGGGTGAGGGTCTCGTCGACGACCTTGCTGGAACCGTAGGCCGAGATCACGCCGAAGCTGACGATGCCGAAGATCGCGGTAATGGCCAGGATCGACAGGTAGGTCGCGCGCGGAACCGTGCGCTTGGGGTCCTTGGACTCCTCGCCGTAGATCGCGGTGGCTTCGAAGCCGATGAACGATGCGAACGCGAACGCGAACGCGATGCCGGGGGCGCCACTGAAGATCGAGCCCCACGAGAACGAGGCGCCGAAGTTGAGGCCCTCAGGCCCGCCGCCCTGGAAGAGCACGGCGAGGCCGGTGATGACCAGGGTCGACAGCTCGACGGTCAGCAGCACGCCGAGCACGCCCGCACCCACGTCGACCCGCAGGATGGCCAGGATCTGGATGATCACCAAGGCGATAATCGCCCACGCCCACCACGGCAACTTGATGCCCAGGTCGGCTTCCATCTGCGCGCTGACCACGGCCCCGAAGTAGCCGTAGACGCACAACTGGACCGCGTTGTAGGCGATCACCGAGACGTAGGCACTCGCCACACCCCACGGGACGCCGAGGCCCCTGCCGACGTAGGCCATGAACGCGCCGGTGTGTGTCATATGGGCGCTCATCGCGGCGTAGCCGACTCCAAGAGGAGCAGCACCAGGCCGACAATGACATAGGCGCCCGCTGAGCCGGCACCATTGCCGAGCACGATCATCAGCGGGAGTACGCCGGTCAGGCCGGCCATGGGGGCGGCCGCGGCCACCACGAAGAAGACGATGCCGAGCAGACCGATCGTCCCCTTCCGGAGGGCGTGGTCGTGGGCCTCGTGGGCCTGCGGTGGCCCGGGGTCCTCTACGGGCGCGGTGGAACTGCTCATCGAATGTCCTCCTCAGGACTGGTACGCAGTTGCTAGACGGGTATCGCTGAGTCCCGTCGCCGGGTCTCCTCTGTTCTCAGCTCGCGTGAAGTGTGCCGCAAGATTCGCTGCTTGTCTTCGAAGCTGCGGTGCAGCACAGTACTCCTATCAAATATCAACGTCTAGAGATCGGGGGCGCCGTGGCCCACTTGTCCGCTGAGGAACTTGCCCGTGTCACTCAGCTCTGCACCGACCATTCGATCCGCACCGTGGAGTGCATCGTGGTGGACACGTGGGGTATCCCTCGGGGCAAGCGGATCCCGGTAGCGCAGTTCCTGCGCGGCTCCGGCTACCACCTCGCCAACGTGATCTACGTGTGGAGCCCGCGTTGCGACATCAACCCGACCCCCTGGGTGAACGAAGCAGACGGCTTCCCCGACATGCACCTGGTGCCGGACCTGTCCTCCTTCCGGGTCGCGGGCTGGGAGCCCGGGGTCGCGGTGGTGATGTGCGACGCCTACGACAACACCACTGGGGAACGCGTGGCGCTGGACTCGCGCGGCATGCTCAAGCGCACCCTGGAGGCATTCGAAGCCAAGGGGATGTTCGTCCAGGCAGCCGCGGAGTTGGAGTTCTATCTGCTCACTCCCGAGGGCAAGCCCGCTTATGAGGACATCCACTGCTACGCCATCGACAAGGGTTCGGAGTACGAACACGTCCACGGCGAGATCCGCGACGTCCTCACCGCAATGGGCATCGAGGTCGAGGCATGCAACACCGAATACGGGCCGGCCCAGGTGGAGATCAACCTCCGGTACGGGCCGGCGCTATATACCGCTGACGCCACCGTGCTGTTCAAGTACGTCGTGCGCCGGGTCGCGCGCAAGCACGGCTTCCGGGCGACCTTCATGGCCAAGCCGTTCACCGGCCAGTCGGGCTGTGGCATGCACGTGCACCAGAGCATCTCCGACGCCTCGGGCGCCAACCTGTTCGCCGTCTCCGATGGGGAGGGTCCGGTCACCTCCACGCTGATGCGCCGCTACCTCACCGGTTTGATGGCACACCACAAGGAGCTCCAAGCGGTGATGACCCCGACCATCAACGGCTACAAGCGGATCGAGGACTACTCCTTCTCGCCCACCCAGGTGACCTGGGGCTTGGATCATCGCCTCGTCGGGGTGCGGTGCCTGGTCGACCAAGGGCCCGGCAACCGACTCGAGTCCCGCTGGGCGGCGGCCGATGCCAACCCGTATCTGGTCTTGACCGGCTGCTTGCAAGCCGGCCTGCACGGCATCGAGGAGGACCTGGAGCTGCCCCCGATGGTCACCGGCGACCCGCATGTGGAGGACCACTGGGACCGCCTGCCCACCTCGCTAGCCGAGGCGGTGGCCAACTTCGCGGCGAGTGAGTTCAACGCGCGAGCCTTCGGAGAGCGGTTCGTCGAGTGCTTCACCGCGATGCAGCAGCACGAGATCGCCTCCTTCACCGCTCATGTCTCGGACTGGGAAACCGCTCGGTACTCCGATGTCATCTGATCTGCAGGTGTCATCTGATCTGCGGGCACTCCTCATCAGCCACGAGGAGGAGGCGGCTCCCGCGATCATCGGTCAGATGCTGGCCGCCCGCGGGGTGCGCATCGAGCGGCACGTCGTACTCCCGCCGGATGGGTCGGTGAACACCGAGTTCCCCGACCTCGACTCCTATGACCTCGTGGTGGCTTTCGGCTCCTTCCACAACGCCTACGACCCGACGGCCGCCGACTGGGTGGGTGCGGAGGTGGAACTGATCCAGCAGACGATGGCGACCGAGACTCCCTATCTGGGGATCTGTTTCGGCGGCCAGCTGCTCTCCATGGCGGTGGGCGGCTCGGTGGAGCTCGCTCCGGAGGCGAACCAGGAGGTCGGGGTGGTGCAGATCAAGGCCCGCACGCCCGACTTCCCGGTGCCCTCGGGCCCGTGGTTCGCCTGGCATGAGGACCGGATCCGGCTGCCTGAGGACCCACGGATCGAGGTGCTGGCCGATAACGAGAACGCCGTCCAGGCATTCCGCTGCGGCAGCGCGGTCGGGCTGCAGTTCCACCCTGAGGTGGATCGGGCGCTGGTCGCCGACTGGCTGCGGATCGGCGAGCACCATCTGCCCGCCCACTGGACCTCACAGCGGCTGCTCGAGGTCTGGGCCGAAGCCGAACCCGAAGCCCATCGCAACTGTGAACTGCTGGTCGACTGGGTCATCGAGGATCTGGTCGGCGCACAACGAGCGTGACCGCGCGCCCGCTCACCTGGCGGGTCGCGACTGTGAATCGTGAAGAACGCATGGAACGAGAAAGGCAGGGGACTGCGTCGTGAGCGCAACGACCGAGGAGACCACCGACTGGGCAGGTCTCGCCGAGCGGGTGCGGGTGCCCGAAGGCCTCTTCATCGGCGGCACCTGGGAGCCGGTCGGCTCCTCTCGGCTGCAGGTGGTCAGCCCGATCGACGGGCGGCAGGTGGCCGAGGTGGCCGCCGCGGAGGCGGTCGATGTCGATCGTGCGGTTGCTGCGGCACGGACGGCCTTCGAGGACGGCCGCTGGTCGGGATTGCTGCCGCGCGAGCGCAAGGAGATCCTGGTCCGCTGGTCGGCGCTGGTGCGCGAGCACGCCGATGAGTTGGCGGTGCTGCAGACCCTGGAGATGGGCAAGCCCGCGCGTGAAGCGAAGGCCGTCGACGTACGAGCGGTCTTCCGCACGCTGGAGTGGTTCGGCGAGGCCGCCGACAAACTGCTCGACGAGATGCCCCAGACCGGCCCGGACTCGGTCGCGATGGTCAGCCGCGAGCCAGCCGGGGTCGTCGGCGCGGTGGTCCCGTGGAACTTCCCGCTCACGATGGCCGCCTGGAAGCTTGCGCCGGCCCTCGCGGTCGGCTGCACGTTGGTCCTCAAGCCGGCCGAGAACTCCCCGCTCTCCGCGCTGCGGCTGGCCCAGCTCGGCCAGGAGGCAGGGTTGCCCGATGGCGTGCTCAACGTGGTCAACGGCTA
The DNA here is from genome assembly GCA_037046605.1 of Nocardioides sp. Taxonomy (GTDB): domain Bacteria; phylum Actinomycetota; class Actinomycetes; order Propionibacteriales; family Nocardioidaceae; genus Nocardioides. Next base: position 304,231 of record JBAOHF010000009.1, on the reverse strand, counting down.
CGGGGCGGTGGCGGGAGAAGCGCTCGGCAGGCACCCCGACGTCGACGTGCTGACCTTCACCGGATCGACCGCGGTGGGGCGCAGATTCCTCAACTACTCCGCGGAGTCCAACCTCAAGCGGGTCTGGCTGGAATTGGGCGGCAAGTCCGCCAACATCATCTTCCCCGATGCCGACCTGGACCAGGCAGCCGATACCGCCGCGTGGTCGATCTTCTACAACCAAGGCGAGATGTGCACCGCGGGCTCCCGGCTGCTGGTGCACGAGTCGGTCCACGACCAGGTCGTGGCGCGGGTGCTTGCCGCAGCCGAACGCAACCAGCCGGCCAACCCGCTGCATCCGGACGCTCAGATGGGTGCCTTGGTCAGCGCTCAGCACCTCGGTCGGGTGCACGGGTTGGTGGAGACGGCTCTGACCGAGCCCGGCGACCTGCTCACCGGCGGCGCACCGGTGCTCCAGGAGACCGGGGGCTGCTACTACCCGCCGACCGTCTTCGACCAGGTGCCGGGAACGGCGACGTTGGCGCAGCAGGAGGTCTTCGGGCCGGTGCTGGCGATCACCACCTTCGCCGACACAGCCGAGGCGATCAGGCTGGCCAACTCCACGTCGTACGGACTGGCCTCGGCGGTCTGGACCCGCGACGTCAACCTCGCGCACCGGGTGTCCCGGGCGCTCAAGGTGGGCGTGGTCTGGGTCAACTGCTACGAGGAGGGGGACCTGACCGTCCCCTTCGGCGGGGTCAAGCAGTCCGGTTTCGGCCGCGACAAGAGCCTGCACGCGATGGACAAGTTCCTCGACCTCAAGACCACCTGGCTGCAGCTCTCCTGAGCCAGCACCGCTAGACCGAGTAGAGAAAGAGTGGGCACCAACGTGGACAAGCACGTGCACTGGATCGGCGGCGAACCCGTCGCCTCCGCCGATGGCGGCTACCTGCCGACCCTCGACCCGTTCACCGGCGAGGTGTGGGCCGAGATCGCCCGCGGTCAGGCCGCCGACGTCGACCGCGCCGTTGCGGCGGCCAAGGCCGCCTTCGGTTCCTGGCGGCGTACGTCGCCGGCCGTGCGCGCCGAAGTGCTCTGGCGCACCGGCGACTTGATCTTCGACCATGCCGAAGAGCTGGCCGAACTGGAGTCGCGCGATGCCGGCAAGGTGATCCGCGAGGTGGTCGGGCAGATGCGCGCGATGCGCGGCTGGTACCGCTACTACGCCTCCCAGGCCTACCAACTGGAAGGCCGCACGATCATCCACGACCGGGCTTCGCTCAACATCTCCACGCGGCGGGCGCCCTACGGCGTGATCGGCGTGATCCCGGCCTTCAACTCCCCGATGCTGCTCGGCTCGATGTCGATCGCACCTGGGCTGGCGGCGGGCAACACCGTCGTTGCCAAGCCCCCGGAGACCAACTCGCTCTCGCTGCGCAAGCTGGGCGAGTTGCTCCAGGAGGCCGGGCTCCCGGACGGCTGTTTCAACGTGGTGCAGGGCTACGGCCAGGAAGCCGGTGACGCGCTGGTCGCCCATCCGGACGTGCGCAAGGTGTGGTTCACCGGCGGTCCGGCATCGGGTCGAGCAGTGGCGCAGCGGGCGGCCGAGGGCCTCAAGCCGGTGGTGCTGGAGCTGGGCGGCAAATCGGCCAACATCGTCTTCGGCGACGTCTCGGTGCCAGACGTGGTGAACGGCGTGATCGCGGGCATCTTCGCCGCGGCCGGGCAGACGTGCGTGGCCGGCTCGCGGCTCGTCGTACACGAGAGCGTGGCCGACGAACTCGTCGCCGCCCTGAGTGCGCGCGCCGCGACGATCAAGCTGGGTGACCCGCGCGACCCGGAGACCGAGATGGGTCCGTTGTCGCAGACCAAGATCCTCGACGGAGTGGCTTCGCGGGTCAACGAAGCCGTTGCCGCCGGGGCGGCGCTGCGCGCCGGTGGCCCGCAGCAGGTTCCCGACGCCGCCGGCTGGTTCTACCCGCCGACCGTGCTCGATGGGGTCACCAACGACATGGCGGTGGCCCGCAACGAGCTCTTCGGCCCGGTGCTCTCGGTGATCCGCTTCCGCGAGGAGGCCGAGGCGATCGCGATCGCCAACGACTCCGACTTCGGCTTGGCCGCGGGCATCTGGACCCACGATCTGGGTGCCGCGCACCGGGTGGCGGAGTCGCTGGACACCGGCACCGTGTGGGTCAACACCTATCGAGCGCTGCACGCGGCAGTTCCGTTCGGCGGTGGCCGGGAGAGTGGCTACGGCCGGGAGAACGGCATGGACGGTCTGGCCGAGTTCACTCAGGCCAAGGCGATCTGGATCGAGACCAGCGACGAGCCGGTCGGCGATCCCTTCGTGCTGCGCACCTGAGCCTCTACCCCCCTCTGGATAGTCCAGCGCGTTTTGGTCCCCTCGGGGGCCAAATTTGGGACGCGAACGCGCTGGACTACCGGGCAGCAGAGTCTGATAAATTATCAAAACAGCCCGAGACACGCGAGGAGAGCCATGCTGGCGCCCGAAGAGCAGGAGTTCGTCGCCATCGTGCGTCAGTTCGTGGACAACGAGGTGAAGCCCGCGGTCCACGACCTGGAGGCGAGCAACACCTACCCCGAGGCGCTCATCGAGCAGATGAAGGAGCTCGGGATCTACGGGCTCGCGATCCCCGAGCCCTGGGGCTTCGGCCAGGTCAGCGCGGAGTGCTACGTCACGGTCGCCGCCGAGCTTGCCCGCGGCTGGATGAGCCTGGCCGGAGCGATGGGCGGTCACTCGGTGGTGGCCAAGCTGATCCACGACTTCGGCACCGATGAGCAGAAGGATCGCTACCTGCCGCGGATGGCCACCGGCGAGCTGCGCGCCACGATGGCGCTGACCGAGCCCTCGGGGGGCTCCGATCTCCAAGCCATGCGCACCGTCGCCCGCCCGGTCGAAGACGGCTACCGACTGAAAGGGTCGAAGACCTGGATCTCCAACGCGCGGCGGTCCGGCTTGCTCGCCGTACTCTGCAAGACCGATCCGGAGGCGTCCCCAGCCCACAAGGGGGTCTCGATCCTGCTGGTCGAGCACGGGGATGGGCTGACCATCTCCAAAGATCTGCTCCAAGCTCGGCTACAAGGGTGTCGAGGCTTGTGAACTCGTCTTCGACGACATGTACGTCGGCAGTGACGCGCTCCTCGGGGACACCGAGGGCCGCGGCTTCGCCCAGATGATGCGGGGCTTGGAGATCGGCCGGTTGCAGGTCGCCGCGCGCGCCCTGGGTGTCGGGCAGGCGGCTCTCGACGACTCGCTTCGCTACGCCCAGGAACGCGAGGCTTTCGGTAAGCCGATCTGGAAGCACCAGTCGATCGGCAACTACCTTGCCGACATGGCGACCAAGCTCGAAGCCGCGCGACAGCTGACGCTGTACGCCGCCCGCGCCTACGACGAAGGCCGCCGCTCCGATATGGAGGCCGGGATGGCCAAGCTGTTCGCCTCCGAGACCGCCATGGAGATCGCCCTCAACGCGGTGCGGATCCACGGTGGCTACGGCTACTCCACCGAGTACGACGTGGAGCGCTACTTCCGCGATGCTCCGCTGATGATCGTGGGCGAGGGCACCAACGAGATCCAGAAGAACGTCATCGTCAAGCAGTTGATCGGCCGCAACAAGGCGCCCAGATGACGGGTAGGCCGATGACGGGTGGGGCGATGACGGGTGGGCCGATGACAGGAGTCGCCGACGCAGTCACCTGGCTCTTCGTGCCGGGGCATCGCGCCGACCGGTTCGCCAAGGCTGCAGCGGCCGGCGCCGACGTGGTGATCTTCGACCTGCAGGACGCGGTGCCCGCCGAGCAGAAGGCCGAGGCTCGCGTGGCTGTCGCCCAGGCACTGGCATCGGGGGCACTGGCAGCGGGGGCCCTGGCAGCGGGGGCCACGGGGTGCGTGCGGATCAACCCGGTCACAGGCGCCGAGGGGCAGGCCGATCTTGAGGCATTGCACGGGGTGCTGGCCGGCGCCGCCTCCGCTGAGTTCAGCGTGATGTTGCCCCTGGCCGAATCCGCTGCCGACCTCGACCGGATCCAAGCCCACCTGCCGGGCATCGCCGTCGTCGCCTTGATCGAATCCGCCCGCGGCTGGGGGGCGGCGCGCGAGCTCAGCGCCCATCCCGCGGTTGCGCGGCTCGCCTTCGGCAACCTCGACACCGCCGCCGATCTGGGCTGCTCGCCGGACTCGCCAACGCTCGACCAGGTGCGAATGGCGTTGGTCCTCGAATCGAGGCTCGCAGGACTGCCCGGCCCGGTCGACGGTGTGACGCCAGAATTCCGCGACCCGACAGTGGCGGCCGCCGATGCCAGCCACGCCAAGCGGCTCGGACTGGCCGGCAAGCTCTGCATCCACCCGGTCCAGCTCGCCCCGGTCGCCGGAGCCTTCGTGCCGACGGAGGCCGAGATCTCCTGGGCGGGCGAGATCGAGCGTGGACTCGCCGCGGCCGGTGGCGGTGCCTTCGCCGTGGACGGGGCGATGGTCGATGCCCCGGTGATCGCGCGGGCACGCCGGATCCTGCGGTCGGTCGAAGGGGGGCGGCGGCGGTGACCGAGCTGATCGACCGGATGAGCCCCGAACACGCCGAGGCACTGGCCGGCTTGATCGGCGCTCCGGACGCGGGCGGCGGACCACTGCCCCCGCTGTGGCACTGGACCTACTTCCTCGCCCGTCCCGGTCAGCCGGAACTCGGCCCCGACGGGCATCCGCTGCACCGCGCGCCGGCGCCGCCCCGACCCGGACTTCGTCGGATGTTCGCCGGAGGGAGGGTGACGGCGCTCGGCCTGCTCGACCTCGAGCGCCCGGCAACCATGACCAGCGCGGTGACCGAGCCGGTGGCCAAAGAGAGCCGTTCCGGCCCCCTCTGGTTCGTCACCCAGCGGCTGGAATACCGGCAAGGTGAGGCCTTGGTGATCACCGAGGAGAAGGACATCGTCTACCGCGAGCAGCACCCGGGGGGCGGCTCGCTAGTGGGGGCTCGGTCACATCCCGAGGCGGTCGCGTTGGCCGGCGCCCCCGAGGCGGGATTCGACGTCCAGGTCGACGAGACCCTGCTCTTCCGGTTCTCGGCGCTGACCTACAACGCCCACCGGATCCATTACGACCTCTCCTGGGCCGAGCACGAAGGCTACGCCGGATTGGTGGTCCACGGGCCGCTGCAGGCGCTGCTCATGGGCGAGGCGTTGCGGCGTACCGGCGTTGACCTGGTCGGCCAGACCTTCTCCTACCGGTTGGTGGCGCCGTGTGTGGGCACCCAACTGCTCCGCGTCCGCTGCGGTACGACGGAAGCCGGCGTCTACGACGCGGAGGGCACACTCACCGCGACGGCCGGACTGACCGCCGCCTGACTCATCTCGGCCAGGGGTCAGCCGCCGGAGACCTCGGCATTGCGCTGCTGGGCGAACTGGGAACCCTGCTTGATCACCGCATCACCCGAGGCGCCCTCGGGCCACAGTTGCAGCAGGTAGTCCCCGGGCAGTGCCTCGGCCTGCGTGGTGGCCGCCGCATCCTGGCCGCTGGCGCAGTAGCGGGACCGATAGACCCCCTCCGGGATCTCCAAGGGCGCCGAGGTGTCCAGATTGCTGAGTTCTACGCCCGTGGGGAAGAGGTGGGAGGCCTCGACCTCGTCCTCGCACCAATCGGGGGCCTTGGGTTTGCTCCCCAGCAGCTGAACCGTGAAGGAGACCGTGCCGGACTCGCGTGGCGGGAAGATCGCCAGGCCGGACTTGTCCGCGCCGCCCAACAAACCGTTGACCTGGCCGTCGTACGCATCGGCTGGATCGACAAGCTCGCCGGGCAGCGAGATCGCCCAGACCCCATCCGTGAAGGCCCAGGGGCCCTCGAAGATGATCTCGTCGAAGTCCTTGTCGAGATCGGCGATGCTCGGTCCGTCCCCGCCGAGCATGCGGTCGTCGGGGTCGCCCAGAAAGTGCTTGCGTACCGCGACCTGGAGGCCGACCGCCGTGGCGATCACTGCCAACGCGACCAGGAGGACTAGTGCGGATCGCGCCGGGGGACGCGGGGTCGGCTCATCGTCGGCTGTCGCGTCCGAGGGCTCGGCAGGGTCGGCAGATGACGGTTCGGACATGAAGGCGATTGTGCCCCTTGGGATGCGCTCATCTCGGCTCGGCCCGATTGCACCGCACGGATTGTCGGGCTTTTCCGCCTCTGTCGGAGGACCCGACATCTCGCCGTTGCCGCCTCCACTCAGGTGGTGAGTCAGTGGTGCGGTGACCATCAACGAAGACGCCCTGGGCGGAGACTGGGCCGGCCGCCATCGCCGCGCCCTAAGGATCGGGGCGGTCGTCTTCGGAGTGATCGGGGTGGTGCTCAACGTGATCCACGAGTCGGGTCATCGCACCCTGCTGTCGACCTTGGTCGGGCTGGGTTTCCTGGTGGCCGCCGTGCTCGCGTGGAACGCCCCCAACCGGGTGCCGCGGCCGGGCAAGTATCCGGACCGGTTCGATCGGCGGACTCAAGACGGCGAGCGCGGCTGACGCCCGCTCAGATCCAGCGGCGGAACCACATCCGCTCGCTCCATTGCTGATGGGTGAGCAGCCCGTCGGTCCAGATCGGCCAGAACCATGCGAAGGCGATCAGGGCGAGCACCAGGAACGACCCGGCTGCGATCACTCCCCAGGTCGAGCGGCCTCGGCCGGGAAGGGGGTCGAGCAGTTTGCCGATGGTCAGGGTCAACGCCAGCACGGTGAACGGCAGGATCGCGATGGCGTAGAAGATGAAGATCGGCCGGTCGTCGTACCGGAACCAGGGCAGCCAGGTGGCCGCCGCGCCGATCACGACCATCCCGAACCGCCAATCGCGGGCACCGAGCCATTGGAAGACGGCGAACAGCAGCGCCAGCGCGCCACCCCACCAGATCACCGGGTTGCCCAGGGCCAGGATCTGACGCAGACAATCCGAGCCTGGCGCGGCTTGGCAACCCTGTTTTCCGGGATCGATGCCGAGTTGGGCGTCGATGCCCACCGGTCGACTCAGCAGCAGCCAGCCGCGCGGCTTGGAGGCGTAGGTATGTGTGGAGTCATTGAGGAAGTGGGTGTGGAAGGTCCAGATGTCTTGGTGGTAGTAGGCAAGTGAGCGCAGGGACTGGGTGACCTCGCCGAACCCGTGGGCGTCCGGCTCGTTCGCCGTCGGCCACTCGTGCCCGCCGTCGTACTGGGTGTATTGGGTGTTGGACAGATGCTTCTCGTACTCGTGGGCATTCACCAGCCACCCGGTCCAGGTCAGGACGTAGACGGCGAAAGCCACCACGACCAACTGCAGGAACGCTGGGATCCCATCCACCACGGCAGACTTGAGCCACGCCCCGCGCACTCCCAAGGACCGCCGGGCCCCGGCACTCCACAGCCAGACCAGGATGCCGAACGCCGCCAGCGGGATGAGCGCTGTCCACTTGGTCCCGACCGCCAGTCCCCAGGCGATCCCGCCGACAAGCAGCCATGGCCGCACCAGTACGGCGCGGATGGCGCCGAAGCGGGGGTAATCGCCGATGACCGCTCGCTGAGCAAGGCGCCTGCGATGCCATTCCCGGTCGGCCACCACGCAGTGCACGCCGATCAGGAGGAAGAGCGCCACAAAGATGTCGAGCAGCGCCAGCCGGGACAGGACCAGATGCATTCCGTCGAAGGCCAGCAGCAAGCCGGCGATGCAGCCCAGCGCAGTCGAACCGGTAAGGCGCCTGGCCAACCGGCACATCACCAACACCATGAGGGAGCCGGCGACCGCGGCCGAGACCCGCCAGCCGAAGGGGTCCATCCCGAAGGCGCGCTCCCCGAGTGCGATCAACCACTTGCCGACCTCCGGGTGGACGATGATCGACGGAGTGTCCTTCCACTGGTCGAGGGCGTTTCCCCGCAGGATCTGGACATTGGCTGTGTCTTGGTAGTTGCGGACGTAGCCGAAGTGCAGCAACGACCACGCGTCCTTGGCGTAGTAGGTCTCGTCGAAGGAGAAGGCGTCGGGCCGGCCGAGCCTCCAGAGTCGGAAGAAGAGGGCGAGGGCCGCCACGCAGACACTGCCGAACCAACCCCAGAACGGATCGAGATCCCGCCAGGACCCAGCCGCCCTTCGCGTCGCCAACGGCACCGGATCTCCGTTCGCGGTGGCCGACAATCCGATGCGGCGACGCGGAGCTGCCGAGGTGAGGCTCACCCGGGCGACTTTAATAGCGCGGGGAGGAAAACCTCGATGCCGTCCCGGAGTGGCAGGATCGGCACTCGTGAAGCCAGCAGCCGCCGATAGCGCAGCCGATGCGCGGGCGAATCGCCCGACCGATGGGGGAGCCGGACTCGAGAATGGCGTCCTGGTGCTGGCCGGCACGCCGATCGGCCAGGTCGCCGACGCCCCGCCTCGTCTCGCGACCACCTTGGCTGGTGCCGATGTGATCGCCGCCGAGGACACCCGTCGGCTTCGCCGGCTGCTGCGCGACCTCGACGTGGAGACCAGCGCCGAGGTGATCTCCTACTTCGAGGGCAACGAGACCGCCCGCACTCCCCAGCTGCTGGAGCGACTGCGCACCGGGCAGCGCGTGGTGTTGGTGACCGATGCGGGCATGCCCAGCGTCTCCGATCCGGGCTATCGACTAGTCGCCGCCGCCGTCGCTGACGGCATCAAGGTGACCTCCGTGCCGGGACCCTCGGCAGTGCTCACCGCATTGGCCGTCTCCGGCCTGCCGGTCGACCGCTTCTGCTTCGAGGGCTTCCTGCCTAGAAAGGCCGGTGAGCGCGCCCGGCGGCTTGCTGACCTGGTCGGAGAGGCGCGCACCTTGGTCTTCTTCGAGGCGCCCCACCGCACCGAGGCGGCGCTTCGTGCGATGGCCGAAGCGTTCGGCCCGGAGCGGCCGGCCGCGGTCTGCCGGGAACTGACCAAGACCTATGAGGAGGTACGCCGCGGGCCCCTCGCCGAGCTCGCTTCCTGGGCAGGTGAGGGCATACGCGGCGAGATCACGTTGGTGGTGGCCGGCGCGACTCCCTCAGCGCCCCCGACCACCCCCAACGCGCTCCGCGCGGCGGTGGCGGCCCAGGAAGCCGCTGGCGTGCGCCGCAAGGAGGCCATCGTCGCGGTTGCTCGAGCCGCCGGCCTCCCCAAGCGCGAGGTCTACGACCTGGTGCACCGACCCGACCTCGAGGAGAGCTGACCGATGCCGTCCGACGCATCCGCTTTGCCCCCGGCCCCCGAGCCGCTGCCGCATCCGGTGGTGGACAACCACTGCCACCTCGATGTGAAGCGCCGCTCCGACGACCCCGACCCCGATCCGGCGGCGGCGTTGGCGCGCGCGGCTGCGGTCGGCGTACCGCGGATCGTGCAGATCGGTTGCAGCCTGCTGACGGCGCGCTGGTCGGTGGCCTGTGCGCAGCAGCATCCCGAGATCGTGGCCGGGGTGGCCCTGCATCCCAATTCGGCTCCCCGGCACGCTGAGCAGGGAGATCTGGACGACGCCTTGGCCGAGATCGCGTCCCTAGCCGCTGACCCCGTGGTCCGGGCGGTAGGAGAGACCGGGCTCGACTACTTCCGCACCCCCGAGGGTTCGGGACGCGACATCCAGCGGCTCTCCTTCGAATGGCACATCGACTTGGCCAAGCGGTTGGACAAGACCCTCGTGATCCACGATCGCGACTCCCATGCCGACGTGCTGGCGGTGCTCGATGCGGTGGGTGTGCCGGACCGGTGGGTGATGCACTGCTTCTCCGGCGATGCCGACTTCGCGCGCGCGTGCCTCGACCGAGGTGCCCACCTGAGTTTCGCCGGCACCGTGACCTTCGGGAACGCCGAGGACCTGCGGGCCGCGGCCGCGATCACCCCGGTCGACCGGATCCTGGTGGAGACCGACGCGCCCTATCTCACCCCGGTGCCCTACCGCGGCCGGACCAACGCCTCGCACCTCATCCCGTGGACCATGCGCACGCTCGCCGAGGTCAGGGGTGCCGATTTGGGCGAGCTCTGCGCGGCGGTGGAGGCCAACACTTTCCACGCCTTCGGTGGCGCCTGGTAGCACGCAGGGACCTGTCCGGACGATCAGCCCGGCGGCATTCGCGCAGGTGGCAGAGCTGTGGTGTGAAGCTACGGAAATCTTGTGCGATGCCTCACGCGGTCACGCCTGGAAGCAGTTAGCAGAGTTTGCTTCAGGGCGCAGGGAAGTTATCGTCTCGTGACTATGTGGGAAAAGTTAGTGAGCTCGACGCGCCTCGGAGCCGACAATCTGGTCGCCGGCACGAGCCGGTGGCGCCTGATGTTGGTGGGCGCACTGGCCCTGACGTTGGTCGTCGGAGCCTATGCCTATGGCGCCCTCAGCCGGTCGGTCACTCTGACCGTCGACGGACAGACGCGCGAGGTGGTCGCCATGGGCAACACCGTGGGCGAGGTGCTGGAGAACCAGGACATCTCGGTCGGCGAACACGACTTGGTCGACCCGGCGCTCGATGCCCCGATCGTCGACGGCGATCTGATCAGCGTCCGCTTCGGCCGCCCCTTCGAAATCGTCGTCGACGGTGTGAAGACCACCCACTGGGTGCGCTCGACCAACGTCGCCTCGGCCTTGGCCGAGATCGGCGCGGGCTATGACAGTGCGCGCTTGTCGGTGAGCCGGAGCATGTCGATCTCCCGCGCCGGGATGTCGCTGGACGTGGTGACCAGCAAGAAGCTGGTGATCAAGGTCGGCGGCAAGAAGGCGCACCGCAAGGTGGCCACTGCACCTGACCGTGGCCGAGGCACTCGAACAACTCGGCATCAAGGTCGACGCCGACGACAAGGTCAAGCCCGCTTTGGACACTCTGGTGTCGACCGGCGACAAGATCGTGGTCACCAAGTTCCGCACCGTGATCAAGCAGATCCCCCGCGAAGTGATCCCCTTCGCCACCAAGTCCACCCCCGACGACACCCTCTACAAGGGTGAGACGGTCGTCGAGCGTGCCGGGCAGAACGGGGCTCGCAAGGTGACCTACCGGGTCATCTTCAAGAACGGGAAGTTCAAGCGGCGCCAGGTCGTCACCAGCACCGTGCTGCGCAAGCCCGTCCCCGCTCTGGTCCGTGTCGGCACCAAGGAGCCGGTGGCCAACTTCGCCGGCGGCAACACGGTGTGGGACGCACTGGCGCGGTGTGAGTCCGGCGGCAACTGGGCGATCAACACCGGCAACGGCTACTACGGCGGGCTGCAGTTCAACGCGAGCACCTGGCACGCCTACGGCGGTACCGGGCTGCCGCACCAGCACAGCCGTGAAGAGCAGATCCGGGTCGCGACCCGGTTGCGCGACGCTCGAGGCGGGTACGGCGCCTGGCCGGCATGCGCCCGGAGCCTCGGCCTGCCGCTCTGACGGGTTTCTCCGCCCTCCCGATGAACGGCTCTGAGCCAGTGTCGATGGCCATAGTCTTGACGTCTGTCTGCGCGAGAGCTCTGGGCTGCGTATCCTGACGCGCGTGTCTTCTGCCGTACGACTGCTCGGCCCTGCCGAGATCAGGGGACTGGCGGCGGAGCTGGACCTACGTCCGACCAAGCAGCGCGGACAGAACTTCGTCATCGATGCCAACACCGTGCGCCGGATCGTCCGGGAAGCGAGCCTTGCGCCCACTGACGTGGTGGTCGAGATCGGACCCGGGCTCGGGTCGCTGACGCTGGCTCTGCTGGAAGCCGCAAGCCGCGTGCTGGCGGTCGAGGTCGATCCGCTGCTCGCCGACCGGCTGCCCCGCACGATCGAGCAGTTCGCGCCCGATCGAGTCGACGATGTCTCGGTGCTCGCTGCCGATGCGCTCGCCGTCACCGAACTCCCCGAGGGCTGGGCGCCGACCGCGCTGGTCGCCAACCTGCCCTACAACGTCTCGGTGCCGGTGCTCCTGCACTTCCTCGAGCGCTTCCCCAGCATCAGGACGGGGCTGGTGATGGTGCAGGCCGAGGTGGCCGACCGGCTCGCTGCCGGTCCCGGCTCGCGCACCTACGGCGTCCCGTCGGTCAAAGCCGCCTGGTGGGCCGAGGTGACCCGCGCCGGCACCGTCGGCCGCGCCGTCTTCTGGCCGGCACCCAACGTCGACTCCGGACTGGTGCGATTCGTCCGACGCGACCCTCCCGCGACAACCGCCTCACGAGAGCAGGTCTTCACCGTGATCGAGTCCGCCTTCGCGCAGCGCCGCAAGGGCTTGCGCGCGGCATTGAGCGTGGCGGCCGGATCGCCCGACCGCTCCGAGATCGCCCTGCGTGACGCCGGGATCGATCCGCGCACCCGCGGGGAGGCCCTGGGGATCGGCGAGTTCACCGCGTTGGCCGAAGCCTTCGGTCGGCTCGATCCACCGCCGGCAGGGGCGTGGTCGTGATGCAGACCCATCCATCGCTGACCGTCCGGGCGCCGGCCAAGGTCAACTTGCATCTCGGGGTCGGAGCCCCCCGCGAGGACGGTTTCCACCCGCTCGACACCGTCTATCAAGCCCTCGGCATCTACGACGACGTCACCGTCGCCCCGAGTGTGGGTGCCGATGCCGACGACTTCCGGGTGATCTTCGAGACCGCCGACTATGTCGACGGGCTGGCGCTTCCGGCACCTGGGGACAACATCGTGGACCGAGCCGCCGCGCTTCTGGGTGGCCCCGATCATCCCGGCGCCGATGTGCGGATCCGCAAGGGCATCCCCGTGGCCGGAGGTATGGCGGGCGGTTCGGCCGACGGCGCTGCAGCCCTGGTCGGCCTGGATCGTCTGTGGTCGCTGGAGACCCCCGACGAGCGCCTCCTGGCGCTCGCGGCGGAACTCGGCAGCGATGTGCCGTTCGAACTGATCGGCGGCACTGCTCATGGCACCGGCAGGGGCGAACTGGTCCAGCAGGTTGCTGACCCGGGCACGTGGTGGTGGGTGGTGGTCACCTCGACCGAGGGGTTGAGTACGCCGGCGGTCTATCGCCGCTGGGACCGGCTCTTCCCCGACGCCTCCCCGGAGCCGCTGTCGGGGCTCGCGGTGCTGGAGGCGATCGCTTCGGGTAACCCGTTGGCGCTGGCTCGCGCCATGCACAACGACCTGGAGGCGGCCGCGTTCGACCTGCGCCCGGACCTGGAGCGGCGGGTCGCCCATGGCGAGTCCGAAGGCGCCTTGCGGGGAATGGTGACCGGCTCAGGTCCCACGTGCATCTTCTTGTGCGGCAGCGCGGAGGAGGCCCGCGAGGTCGGCGGCTCGCTGCGCGCGACCTGGCGCGACGCCGTACTCGTCACCAGCGGGCCCGTGGCCGGCGCGCACATTGTCAGCAACTGGTAATCGGCTGCGGAGTAGCTGGTGAGGCGAGGAGTGTTGTGAGCAACCTGGTCAATCTCGAACGGGTACGCCTCAGTGTCGGGATCAGGACCCTGCTCGACGACGTCTCCCTGGGCGTCGCCGCGGGGGAGAGGATCGGCATCGTCGGCCGCAACGGCGACGGCAAGACAACGCTGTTGCGGGTGCTCACCGGCGCCTTGGAGCCGGACTCGGGGCGGGTCTCGCGGGAGCGGGGTCGTGTTGATCGGCTATCTGCGTCAGGGCGATGAACTCGACGACAGCCACACCGTGCGCGAAGCCGTGCGTCGGCGGGATGGCCGATCACGAGTGGGCGGCCGACCCCAACCTGCGAGCCCTGGTCGAGGTGCTGCTGGAGGGCATCTCCCTGGATCGGGCCGTGCACGGGCTCTCGGGTGGTGAGCGGCGCCGGCTGCGCGCTGGCCGAGGTGCTGCTCGGGGAGCACGACCTGATCGTGCTCGACGAGCCCACCAACCATCTCGACGTACGAGGCGGTGGCGTGGCTCGCCGCCCACCTGACGGCCGCGGCGCGCGGCCGGCGATCTGGTCGTGGTCACCCACGACCGCTGGTTCCTCGACGAGGTCTGCCACCAGACCTGGGAGGTCCACGACGGCGTCGTCGACGCCTACGAAGGCGGCTACGCCGGCCTACGTGCTTGCCAAGGCCGAGCGGCAGCGCCAGGCGGCGGCCATCGGAGGCACGCCGGCAGAACCTGGTCCGCAAGGAGCTGGCCTGGCTGCGCCGGGGCGCCCCGGCACGGACGTCGAAGCCGAAGTTCCGCATCGACGCAGCCAACGAGCTGATCGCCGACGTACCGCCGCCGCGCGACCGGCTGGAGCTGCAGCGGTTCGCCACCGCCGCGGCTCGGCAAGGACGTGGTCGACCTGGAGGACGTCGACCTGCGTCCGCGGCGGATCGCGCGGCTGCTGGCCGGCGCTGACCTGGCGGCTCGGCCCGGGCGACCGGATCGGCATCGTCGGTGTCAACGGCGCTGGGAAGACCTCGCTGCTTCGACCTGATCGCCGGCGACCCTGCCGCCGGCCGCCGGGCGGGTCAAGCGCGGCCGCACCGTGTCGCCTGCAGCACCTCACCCAGCAGTTGGACGAGTCTGGACCCGCAGGCACCGGGTGTTGGACAGCGTGGAGTGCGATCCAGGCGGATCACGAAGACCGAGACGGGCGAGATCACCGCGAGCTCGATGCTGGAGCGGTTCGGCTTCACCGGGGATCGGCTGACCGCCCGGCTGGGCGACTTGTCCGGTGGCGAACGCCGGCGCTTCCAGCTTCTCCGGGTCCTGCTCACCGAGCCCAACGTGCTGCTCCTGGACGAGCCCACCAACGACCTCGACATCGAGACGCTCAACGTGATGGAGGACTTCCTCGACGGTTGGCCGGGCACGCTCGTCGTGGTCACCCACGACCGGTACTTCCTCGAGCGGGTCACCGATTCGGTCTGGGCGCTGCTGGGCGATGGGCAGATCTCGATGTTGCCGCGGGGAGTGGATCAATACCTCGAGCGGTATGCCGCCGGGCAAGTCGAGAAGCCCACCGCCGTGGTGCTCGGAGCTCCGGGCCCCGCATCCGGTGGCGGGTCCGCTGGTGGGTCTGCTGGCGGGGCGGCGGAGGGGGCGCCAGGCGGGGCGCCAGGGGCCGACGTACGAGCGCGGCCGGGCAGCGCCGAAGAAAGGGCGGCACGCAAGGTGATCGCCCGGATCGACCGGCAGTTGGAGCGGGTGTCCGAGCGGCAAGCCGAGCTGGAGACCAAGCTCGCCGCACACGCCAGCGACTTCGCGATGCTGGCCGAACTGTCGGCCGAACTGCAGGCGGTCAGCGCGGAACGCGAAGAGCTCGAGCTGGAGTGGCTTGAGGCCGCCGAAATCCTGGAGTGAGCCGCTTAGCCGGTCTCAGGAGAACGGCCGCAACAGCGATCGCAGCAAGCCGGCCAAGCTTTGGCGCTCGGCTTCGGGAAGCTCGGCCAGCCAGTGTTGCTCCGCGGCCACGAGCGCCTCGAAGGCTCCGTCGACGGCGGCCTTCCCTGAGGGGGTCAGCCGCACCAGGACTCCGCGCCGGTCATCGGGGTCTGGCCGACGCTGCACCAGGCCGCGTGCCTCCAGTCGGTCGATCCGGTTGGTCATGGTGCCGCTGGTGACCAGCGTTTCGCGCAGCAGCCGACCAGGGGAGAGCTCGTAGGGAGCTCCCGCTCTGCGTAGGGCGGCCAGGACGTCGAACTCCCAGGACTCCACCTCGTGCGCGGCGAAGGCGTCGCGCCGGGCTCGGTCGAGGTGCCGACCGAGGCGAGTGATCCGACTGAAGATGGCGACCGGCGCCAATTCGAGATCCGGGCGCTCTCGGGACCAGGCGTCGACCAGGTCGTCGACCTCGTCGCGGCGATCCGGACTCAGGGGCACCTCCCCAGATTAACCGTGAATGTGGCAATCAAGAATCTTGATGTCGAAACTTCTTGTCGCGCCAGCATTCCGGCGTCGTACGGTTGCGCCCATGACTGATCCCTCCCCTTCGACCACCCAGCTGAGCATCCCCGGGGGCTCACTCCCCATCCCGAGCCTCGGCTTCGGGGTCTGGCAGGTCCCCGATGATCGGGTCGAAGCCGCCATCGTGACTGCGCTGGAGGTTGGCTACCGCCACATCGACACGGCCAAGATCTATGGCAACGAGGCCGGGGTTGGTCGCGCGCTCGCGGCATCGTCGATCCCGCGCCAGGAGATCTTCGTGACCACCAAGGTGTGGAACGACGATCAGGGCCCCGAGCGGACGCGCGCGGCGTTCGAGGCATCGATGGATCGCCTCGGTCTGGAGTGGCTCGACCTCTACCTCGTGCATTGGCCGGTGCCCGCGCAGGATAAGTACGCCGAGACCTGGGCGGCGCTGCGCGAACTGCGTGACGAGGGCAGGGTCAAAGCGATCGGTGTCTGCAACTTCCACGTGCCGCATCTGCAGAAGGCCTTCGACGCCACCGGCGAGTGGCCGGCGATCAACCAGATCGAGCTGCATCCCTACCTTCAGCAGGCCGAACTGCGCGCCTTCCATGCCGAGCACGGCATCGTCACCGAATCCTGGAGCCCGCTTGCCTCGGGCAAGCAGGTGCTCGCCGATCCGGTGATCGGCGCGATCGCGGCGAAGCACGGCTGCACATCCGCGCAGGCGATCATCGCGTGGCATCTCGCGCTTGACTGCGTGGTGATTCCCAAGTCGGTCACCCCCTCGCGGATCGCCGAGAACTTCGCCGCTACCCAGGTCTCCCTTGATGCCGACGACCTCTCCGCCCTCGCCGCCTTGGACCGCGGCTTCCGCACCGGACCCGACCCGGACACGTTCAACCTGGTCTGAGTGGGCCACCGCTCCGTTCCGCCCCGCGCGAACGGCGCGGCAGAAGCGATCTGGCTGCCCTTCGATGAGACCTCAGGGTTCCCCCGGCGGGTGGTCGGACACTAGGTTCCTATCTAGACCAGCTCGGGTGGGAGGCGTGGATGAGTGCATGGATGGGAAAGGTGGCCGGTTGCGCGGCGGCTGCACTGCTGCTGCCGGTGTTGGCTGCAGGCGCGGCGTTCGGGGAGTCGACGGTCGTCGTGGACGCCCGCAACGACATCGAGGAGAAGCACTTCGACGAGTTCCCCAACCGGATGCGCCCCGATATCGCCGAGGGCGACATCATCAGGGTGAAGTACCGCCACACCCGTAAGCGGATCATCATCCGCGTCAAGGCTCGCGAGTTCACCTTGGAGAACGATCCGGCAATCGCCGGGCTCCTCAACGTGTGGGACGACCCGGTCTATTTCGAGGTGCACCAGAAGCGCGATCAGAGTTACGCCGGCAGCCTTCGGGTCTACTACAGCGACGATAGCGACAACGACAGATACCCCTGCGCCGGATTGCGCGTGCGACTCATGGACGAGAAGAACGTGTTGCGAGTAAACATCCCGCGCCGTTGCATGCATTGGCCGCCGTGGGTGTCTGTGGGGCTGTACACCTCCAGCAACCTGAACCCGGAGAACACCCAACTCTTCGACGACCCCATGCGAGTGGGCGTTGGGGTCTACGAGCCGAAGTCGGGCCCGGCGATCGGGCCGCCCAAGGGGTCGCGGGTCTACCGGGGGGAGTCCACCCCCATGCGTCCCAGTCGGTAAAGACGAACAAGGGGCGGGCGAACCCCGGACGAAATGGCGGACGGGTGACCAACGGCCCTCGCGGCGAGACTTTCGACCCTGGTCGCCATACCCAGGGGGGTACACCCTGGGATTGTGACTGAGCGAACTCGACTTCTCATCCTCGGCGGTGGCACAGCGGGCACCATGGTGGCCAACAAGGTCACCCATGAACTCCCCGACTGGCAGGTCACCGTCGTGGACCAGAACGACATCCACGACTATCAGCCGGGTTACCTGTTCGTTCCGTTCGGGATGAACACACCTGAGCAGATCCGCAAGACCAAGTCGGAGTTCATCAGCGACAAGGTCACCTTCCTCCAAGCCGAGGTCGACCGGGTCGACCCCGAGACCAAGCAGGTCATGCTCGCTGATGGGCAGGCTCTGGGTTACGACTACCTCGTGATCGCGTCGGGCACGACCCCGCGACCCGAAGAGACCCCAGGTGTCGTGGGCGAGGAGTGGCGCAAGTCGATCCACGAGTTCTACACCTACGACGGCTCGATCGCGTTGCGCGACGCCTTGCAGCATTGGACCGGCGGCCGCTTGGTCGTGCACATCACCGAACTGCCGATCAAGTGCCCGGTCGCGCCGCTGGAGTTCACCTTCCTGGCCGACGACTGGCTGAGCCAACACGGGCTACGCGACGCCACGGACCTGGTGTTCGTGACCCCGCTCGACAGCGCGTTCACCAAGCCGATCGCGGCACGTGCAACTCGGCCACGCGTTGGCCGACCGCAAGGTCACCGTCGAGACCGACTTCATGATCGAGTCGGTCGACCCGGAGCGGAAGGTCCTGGTGTCCTACGACGAGCGCGAGATCGACTTCGACCTGCTCGTCACCGTCCCGCTCAACATGGGCGCCGACTTCGTCGGCCGCTCCGGCCTCGGTGATGAGCTCAACTACGTGCCGATCGACAAGCACACGATGCAGTCGCTGAAGCATCCGGACATCTTCGCTCTCGGCGACGCGGGCAACCTGCCCACCTCGAAGGCCGGCTCGGTGGCCCACTTCTCGGTGGAGGTGTTCGTCGAGAATCTGCTCGAACTCGCCGCAGGTAAGGAGATGACCCACTCCTTCGACGGGCATGCCAACTGCTTCGTGGAGTCCGGCCACGGCAAGGCGCTGCTGCTCGACTTCAACTACGAGACCGAACCGCTGACCGGCAGTTTCCCGTTCAACGGCGGCCCGCTCTCGCTGCTGAAGGAGTCGCGGCTCAATCACCTCTCCAAGCTCGCCTTCCGCCACGTCTACTGGAACGGCCTGCTCCCGGGCCGCCCGCTCGGGCTCAAGCCTCAGATGACCATGTCCGGCAAGCACGTCGAATCCGAGTAGATCCCCACCAGACCTGGAACCCAGGAGAAAGGGGCAACAGATGCCCACCACCACCATCGCCGGTCGTTCACTCGAGGTGAATGACGAAGGCTTCCTCGCCGATCCCCAGGCATGGGATGAGGAACTCGGCACCGAACTCGCTCACCTGATCGGCATCGACATGACCGATGCGCACTGGCGGCCGATCCGCTTCCTGCGTGAGGACTACGCCACGGCCGGTGAGACCGCGACCCTGCGTCGCGTCTCTACCCAGGCCGGGATCCCGGTCAAGGAATTGTTCGCTCTGTTCCCCGGCAAGCCCGCCAAGAAGATGGCGTACGTCGCGGGCCTGCCCAAGCCGAAGGGTTGCGTGTGATGACCACGACCGAGACTCCGTTCGTCCCGTCGTTCCAGGACGAGGCCCAAGAGGGCCGCAAGCTTGCGATCATCTGCTCCAAGGGCAACCTGGACATGGCCTACCCGGGCTTGATCCTGGCCAATGCCGCACTGGGTGAAGGGATCGAGACTCATCTCTTCTTCACCTTCTGGGGCTTCGAGATGATCAACAAGAAGACCATGCACGACCTGAAGTTCTCCCCGGTCGGCAATACCGCCACGCACATGCCTCAAGCGCTCACCCCGCTGCCGGGCGTGACCGCCATGGCGACCCATCAGATGAAGAAGCAGATCGCCGACCTCGGTGTCCCCGAAGTGCCGGAGTTCCTCGAGCAGATCGTCGACAGTGGCGGCCACCTGTGGGCCTGCCGGATGTCGGCGGACATGATGAAGCTGCACGAGGAGGACCTCGTCGACGGAGTCGAGGGGATCATCTCGGCCAGCGACTTCATGGAGTTGACCGTCGGGGCCCAACTGCTGTTCATCTAGCCCGGCTGATCTGCCAGCAGAGATCTGCGGAGGGAAACAAGGCCCGGCGTCGAGGATTCTCGGCGCCGGGCCTTTAGATTGTCCGATGGTTCAGCTTCGGGGGCAGGTGCTTCGGTGAACGCCGACATCGTCTGGGCGGCGGGCTTTGCGCTGCTCTCGGCGTTCGGGTTCGCCTTGTCCACCTCGATGCAGCACCGCGTCGCCGGTGGATCCACGGGCAGCGGACTGGCCGGCGTACTCCGCTTCGTCGTCTCCCACCCGATCTGGCTGACCGGCGCCGCCATCGGCGGCATCTCACTGGTCTTCCATGCGCTCGCGCTCAACAAGGGCGCGATCGCCCTCGTCCAGCCGATCATGATCAGTGGCGTCGTGATGGCGGTGATCTTCCGCTCCGCGATGGATCGTCGACCTGCCGCCGCGCGGAGAGTTGATTGCGGTGACCCTCACCACGGCGGCCCTCGGGATCTTCGTGGTCGTCGCCGACCCCACGGCGGGGGAGACCTACCAGGACCGCACCGCTTTTGTCTTCTGGCTGATCGGGCTGGGTGTGATCGCTCTGATTGTGCTTGCCGCCTCGCGGCTGGGTCACCCGATGCGCGCCTCGGCGCTCCTCGGGGTGGGCAGCGGGGTCTGTTTCGGGATGACTGCCGGCATGCTCAAACTGCTCAGTCACGACTTCGCGGATCATGGGCTTGTGGGGATCCTGACCTCCTGGCACCTACTGGGCCAGGTCCTCACCGGGCTGCTGGGTGTAGCGATCAATCAGCGGGCTTACCAGCTGGCGGCATTGTCGGTCTCGATGCCGGCACTGAACGTCGTCAGCGTGCTCGTTTCCTTGGTCTTCGGGGTGCTCGTCTTCCATGAGATCCCGGCAGAGACACCGAGTGGAATCATCGCCTTGGCCCTGTGCCTGCTGTTGATGTTCCTCGGCTTGCGTATGCTCGCGTCTGTGCATTCCGACGATCCGTCGGCCTCCGACGTGATGGGAGCCGTCCATGACCCTCGTTGAGGTGTTGATCGTCGGGCTGGCCGTCGGCGCCCATGTGGCCACGTGGGGGGCCTACAAGGACTCGCCGTACGAAGGCTTCCACTGGTCCCGGTTCGTGCGGAGCATCGCGCTCTCGGTGGTGCTCGCCGCCGTGATCGCTTGGCTCGTCGCTCCTGCGCGACCCTCGCTCGTGGTGCTGCTGGGCGTGGTCTACTGCCTCGAACGGCTGATCACCGAGTTCTGGAAGTTGTTCTTCCGTGGCCACGCTGCCGACACCTTCACGATCCCGATGAGGTTCAGCATCTTCGGCAAAACCCTGGACGCGGCGGGTGCCCGCTACACCCTGGGGGTGTTGCTCTCCCTCGGTTGTGTTGGCGCGATCTGGTTCGTCGATTGGCTGCAACCCGCGTTGCCCCGGATGCCTCAGGTGGTGGCCATCGCCATCGCGTCGATCTCGGGGTGGCTGACCGCGGTCGGTGGCGCCTGGAAGGACGCTCCCATCGAGGGGTTCTCGGGCTGGAAGTTCCTGCGCAGTCCAGTCGTGGCCGGTTCGTGGGCGATCCCGTTGTCCTTCCTGTCCGATGACTGGGTGCTGCTGGGGTTGTCCGCCGGTGGCTTCGCGGTCGCCTCGATCGAGACCTACAAGGCCTTCCTCGTGCGTGGGCGTCCGCCCGGCAAGTTCGACGGCAAGCCGGTGCGGTTCACCTTCAGCCATCGCCGTCAGGTGCTGGCCGGAGCCCATGCGCTGCTCTGGGCCGGGCTCGCGGTGTCGTTGCTGATGGGTCTGGCGGGCCGGCAGATCGACAGCGTCTACCTCGCCCAAGCCGCGGTGGCGCTGTTGGCCTTGGTGTGGTCGGCGCTCACGATGGTGCGTGCCGTTCTCAACCCGGTGCCGGCGCCGGCCTGAGCTGTTTCGGCCGCGGGACGTGCTGCGATGTGGTCGCCGGGCCGACCGGAACGCAGCACGTCCGCTGGAAGCTGATTGGGGTCAGGCCGAGACGGTTTCCGGCTCGTTCGCTTCATCCGCGGGCGGCTGCCATCCCGGTGGGCCGAAGAGATAGCCGGCGCGCTCTCGCCAGCTTGCGGCCCGGCGTACGTCGGAGATGGCCTCGCCGAACTCGCCGTACTGAAGCCGTAGCGGGTTGAACGTGCCGACCGGCTTGGTGAGGCCGTAGACCGGCCGCCGGGTCTCCTCGGCGTAGCTGCCGAAGAGGCGGTCCCAGATGATCAGGATGCCGCCGTAGTTGCGGTCGAGGTACTCGCGATCCTGGGAGGCGTGGTGCACGCGGTGGTGCGAGGGCGTGTTGAAGATGAACTCGAACGGCGCCCGACAGCTTCGGCCGATGGTCTCGGTGTGCACCCAGAACTGGTAGATCAGGTTGCAGGACCAGACGAGGAAGATCATCCACGGCGGGATGCCGAGGAGGGGGACCGGGATCCAGAAGAGCAGCTCGCCCCAGGGGTTCCACTTCTGGCGCAAGGCGACCGAGTAGTTGAAGTAGACCGAGCTGTGGTGGGCCTGGTGCATTGCCCACAAGATCCGGATTCGGTGGCTGGCGCGGTGGTAGGAGTACCACAGGAAGTCGATCAGCAGGAAGGCGATCACCCAGGTCCACCAGTCCTTGGGGCTCATCCGCAGGGGCGTGATCGCGTAGAGGGCCAGGTAGAGGACGAACGCCGCGGCGCGGGCGAAGAAGTTGATCGCCACCGACCCGACGCCGAGCAACAGGTTGGTTGCGGTGTCCTTCCCCTCGTAACCCATCCGCTCCGGGCTGCCGAACTCGTCGGGCTCGTTGTCGAGGTACTTCAGCGAGATCAACTCCACCACCATGAACAGGATGAAGAACGGGATCGCGTAGGTGACCGGATCGTCCCACGGGTCGATGAACACCTGGCTGTCGAACATGCGTCGCCTCCTTACTCGCGAGTAACCATAAGGGGTAGGGCTGCTGCGGCCGCGGGACGTGCTGCGATGTGGTCGCTGCGGCGACCGGAACGCAGCACGTCCGCGGGGAGTCGGAGGTGCCCTCGCAGGGGCGCGCCCGGCCGAAGTGGTGCTGAGAGTTCCCGTGTGCCCAGCGGTGCGCCGTACCCTGTTTCGGTCATGACTGAGCAGCTCACCACCCCCCGCACCTACGAGGTCGTCACCTACGGGTGTCAGATGAACGTGCACGACTCCGAGCGGTTGACCGGGCTGCTCGAGGATGCCGGCTACACGGCTGCGCCCGAGGGGGAGCAGGCCGACGTGGTCGTCTTCAACACCTGCGCGGTGCGGGAGAACGCCGACAACCGGCTCTACGGCAACCTCGGCCACCTCGCGCCGGTGAAGGCCAAGAAGCCGGGGATGCAGATTGCGGTCGGCGGCTGCATGGCGCAGAAGGACCGCGCCACGGTCTTGAAGCGGGCGCCGTGGGTCGACGTGGTCTTCGGCACCCACAACATCGGGTCGCTGCCCGCGCTGCTCGATCGAGCCCGGGCCAACGACGAGGCGCAGATCGAGATCCTCGAGTCACTTGAAGTCTTCCCGTCGACGCTGCCCACCAAGCGCGAGTCGGCGTACGCCGCGTGGGTCTCGATCAGCGTCGGCTGCAACAACACCTGCACCTTCTGCATCGTGCCAAGCCTGCGCGGCAAGGAGAAGGACCGCCGTCCCGGCGAGATCCTCGCCGAGATCGAGGCACTGGTTGCCGAGGGTGTCACCGAGGTCACCCTGCTGGGGCAGAACGTGAACTCCTACGGCGTGGAGTTCGGCGACCGCGAGGCCTTCTCCAAGCTGCTGCGCGCCTGCGGACGAGATCGACGGGTTGGAGCGGGTGCGGTTCACCTCGCCGCACCCCGCCGAGTTCACCGACGACGTCATCGAGGCGATGGCTGAGACCCCCAACGTGATGCACTCGCTGCACATGCCGTTGCAGTCCGGCTCCGACCGGGTGCTCAAGGCAATGCGTCGCTCCTACCGGCAGGCCAAGTTCCTCGGCATCCTGGAGCGCGTCCGCGCCGCGATGCCGGACGCCGCGATCACCACCGACATCATCATCGGCTTCCCCGGGGAGACCGAGGAGGACTTCCTGGAGACGATGGAGGTGGTCCGGCAGGCGCGATTCGCCGGCGCCTTCACCTTCCAGTACTCCAAGCGTCCGGGCACCCCGGCCGCCGAGCTCGAGGACCAGGTCCCCCCCGAGGTGGTCTCCGACCGGTACACGCGTCTGGTCGACCTGGTCAACGAGATCACCTGGGCCGAGAACCAGAAGTTGATCGGCGCCGAGATCGAGCTGATGGTCGCCGAAGGCGAGGGCCGCAAGGACGCCGCCACCCACCGACTCTCCGGGCGCGCACCCGACAACCGGCTGGTGCACTTCAACCCCGAAGGGGCTGAAGGCATCCGTCCTGGAGACATGGTCACCGTGGCGATCACCTACGCGGCGCCGCACCATCTGGTCGCCGATGGGCCGGTCCTGGACACCCGGCGTACGCGCGCCGGGGACGCCTGGGAGGCGCGCACCAACGCTCCGACCGCGGCCGGTGTCAGTCTCGGCATGCCCAGCATCGGCGCCCCTCCCGTCGCGGCAACCGCCCCCGACGCCTGCGGCTGAGCCGCTCATCTGCTGGGCGGCCGCAGCGGATCGCGCACGGTCCTCACGTCGAAGAACGGCCGCAACCGCTCGGGTACGTCGAACGCAAAGCCGTCGATGTGTCGGCGACTGAGCACAATCGCGCCGTCGTGTCGCACCCGCCGAGGCGCGATGTCGATGTCCCACTGGGTGGTGAACCCCAGCCGCGCCAAGGCACGGGTCGCCTGAGGTGAGGGGCGGGCGCCGAACGGGTAGACGTAGAGGTCGGTCGTGCCTAGGACCGGCTCGGCCAGCTCCTGCCATCGTTGCGCGTCGGCCACGGCGGCGGCAGTTGAGGAGGTGGTCAGGTTGATGTGGCCGTAGCTGTGGCTGGCGAGGTCCCATCCCGAATCGGTCAGGGCGGCGGCCAACTCCCGCGCTCGCTCGGTCGCCGCAGGATCGCTCAGGTCGCGCTCACCGAAGAAGCCCTCGAAACCGGTCAATGCCAGCACTCCGCGAGCCCCCTCGGCAGAGAATTCGGGGTGCTCGGCGATGGCCGCTTCCACCATCGGCACCACGTCGCGGTCGCTCAACGACCCGTCGGGCAACTCGGCCCTCACCGCGCCGTCGGAGTCCAGCACGAGACGTCGCGCCAGACCACGACCGTCGAAGTACTCGTAGTAGTTCACGTCGTCCTCGATCAGCACGAGCGGCTTGCGGCCCTTCGGCACCCACACCTCGCGGGCAGCAACCTTCCGTGCGTCGACCAGGGTCCAGCCGTTGGCCCAGAGTTGGTCCAGCATCCGCTCGAACTCGCCGTCGGTGACGAAGTAGTCGGCGAAGCCCTGACCCAACGAGTCCTTGGTGAAGGCCAGTTTCGGCCGCAGTACCAGCGGGTGCACGAAGATCTCCTCGACCGGCTTGCGCCAGCGGACGAGTTTGGCCGTGTGGCTGGGCTGCGCGGTGGCTGTGGCGGGAGCGGTCGGGGAGGGCTCCGAGCCGCTGCCGGCCGACGACGGTTCCGTGACCTGTCCGCCGCATCCGGCCAGGAGAAGTGCTGTGAAGAGTGCCGCCACGAGGAAGCGGCGCGAGAAGGTGAACATGCCTGTGTGATGCGCGATCCGTCGGATCAGTTGGCAGCGCGGGCCAGTCGTTCGGGAGGGGGGTCAGCCCGCTGTGAGTTGGTCGATCATGAGTTCGCGATCGGCGACCCGGTCGTGGTGGCGCTTGCGCGCATCCTGCTGACGCCGAGACAACTCCTCCTGCACCTTCAGCAGCGCCCGGCGCGATTCGGCCAGGCGGGCCGCGGCTTCTTCGATCCGGTTGCGCACCGCCCAGTCACTGAAGATGTTGTCGAACCAGATGTCGAAGGCCCTGGTCATCTGGGTGATCTCGACCCCTCGGGTCGGTCCCATTCCCACATCGGCAAGCTCGACGGCGAGGCGCCGCATTGCCTGGTCGGCGGCCTGCAGTTGCCGGGTGGCTTGCTCGATCCGGTCGTACTTGAAGGCGTCGCCGATCAGCCCTCCACCGAAGAAGGTGTCGTACGTCGACCAGGAACGCGCGCTGGAGAGAAGACTCCACGCCTCCCTCATCACCCGTGCAGCCACCTCTGCGGCTGAAAGCGCCTCCGCCAGTTCGCGCTGCTCGTTCTCGATGATCGCCAGGTCCTCTGCTGCCCGGCGGAGCTGCTGCCCGCGGTCATCGCCAACGATGAGCAGAGTGTTTGAGCACTCGGTGAGGATGCGTTCTCGGGTTTCCACCGCTTCGTGGAGGGCCGAGGCTTGCCCATGCAGTTCGGCTTCCCGGGTCTCGGTCTGCTGCACCCGCTGCTCGGCGATTGCCAGCTCGTAGGCCGCAGCCTGAGCCTCCGCCTGCTCGCGCTCCAGTTCGGTGAGTCGACTGCCTCCCAGGGAGGTCGCGATCCGACGCATCGACCAGCCTTCGAGCTTGGCGACGTCGGCCCGTTCCTTCAGATGGCGGCTCCGGGCCCGATCCAACGCGGTGCGCAGCTCGACGAGCTGCGGGCGCAACGCCTCCAGCTTCAGCGCCGCCGAGTCGGCCGCCAGCACCGCCAGCTGGGCCGACCGCAACTGATCGACCAGTGCCGCCAGCTTCGTCGATTCGACTCCCACCACCTGGACCTCCCGAGAGGATTCGGCCCGTAGGCCCGAGACGCGTGAGCTCCATCGTGCCAGCCGTCCCAATACTCGCTTTCGCACACGGGCCGCGCCGGTGAGCTAGAGCTCGTCTCAGTGGTGCAGCG
Source organism: Nocardioides sp. (assembly GCA_037046605.1). Classification (GTDB taxonomy): domain Bacteria; phylum Actinomycetota; class Actinomycetes; order Propionibacteriales; family Nocardioidaceae; genus Nocardioides. The sequence continues at coordinate 277,814 of JBAOHF010000009.1, read as the reverse complement.
ATTGCAGTCAGCGCGGACCCCCGGACGCCTCCCGGCGGCCTGTGGATTGGCTCGCACAGGCGAGCCTCGCTCAGGGCACCCTTGCGCGCATGACCTCGCGCCACGCCCTGACTGTTGCGGAGACAGTCGCCGCTCTGGGTGGCTCAGCTTCGCGCGCCCAACTCCTGCGCTGGCACACACGGCGGGACCTGGAGGTCGCCATCGGAGAGGGAGTACTGCGGCGAAGCGGACGGAGCGGGCTGACGCTTCCCGATCAGAACGAGGCAGTGCACCAGGCGGTCAGCCTGGGAGGCCTCGTCTCCCACGCGTCCGCCGCTCAACTTCACGGGTGGGAGATTGCCAGGCAACCGGACCGCCCTCATGTCACCGTGCCCAAGGGGCGGCGGTTGCTGCCCTCGACGAGACGCCGCGTGCACCTCCACTTCGTCCGCACCATGCCGCCCGGCCTCCAAGGAAGGACGGGAATCGAGACCACCCTCCGTGACTGCCTCAGAGCTCTCCCGGCCGACGAGGCTCTCGCCCTTGCGGACTCGGTGCTCCGGCAGGGGGTGATCGGACGCGCGGGTCTGGAAAGCCTGGCCGACGCAACGCGTGGTCCGGGGACTCTGAATCTTCGCCGGGCGGTGCGGCTGGCGACACCACTCGCCGCGAACCCGTTTGAGAGCGTGCTCAGGCACCTTGCGTTCGAGGCCGGTCTCGCCGTCGAGCCCCAGGTCTCCTTGCTTGAGTTAGGCATGCGTCCCGATCTGGTGGACAGGCAACGACGGATCATCTTGGAAGCGGACTCGTTCGAGTGGCATGGGAAACGCTCGGCGCTGCAGCGGGATGCCCGACGATATGACCGGATGGTCGTCGCCGGGTGGTTGGTGCTCAGGTTCTCCTGGGAAGACGTGATGCTCGACCCGGCCTGGGTGCTGGCCCTGCTCCAGGAAGCTGCACGAATGCGGAACAAAGGGCCTGCCGAGGGACGGCGTCCCGCGTGAGTCGGCTCCGGAATCCCGGCTTTGTTCCGCTTTCGTGCCGCCCGGAGCTGTTCCTAGTCGAAACCGAGCGAGGCGAACGAGGTGAGGCGGCCCTGGGCGAGTCGGTCGAGCACCCAGCGCTCATGTTCGGGGACTGCCTCCGGCAAGGCCGAGATCGGCCACCAGCGGAGCTCGGCGCACTTGTGTGGCTCCATGATCCGGGGCTCACCGGCCCAGGACCGGGCGGTGAAGTAGACGTCGATGCGCTGGTCGATCGGCGCGGCGGAGTGCCTGCGTTGGAGTGTGGTCGCGAATTCGACCTGGATCTCGGTGAGGCCGAGTTCTTCCCGCGCCTCGCGCCACGCGGCGGACTCGAAGGATTCGCCTTCGTCGACGTGACCAGCCGCAGCGGCTGCCCAGTGGCCATCCATGAAGCCGGTGTTCTGCCGCAACTGGAGCAACACCTCGGTCCCAGCGGTTCCCTCACGCAAGAGATAGAGGTAAGCCGCGGGGACCACCACGAAACGACCCTGCCCGCACGACGGGCACTCGGGATGCCGGTCGTGCGGGCAGGTGATCTTGGTGTTCAGTTGATGTCGTCGTTCTTGCCGTCGAGACCGTCCAGGGCGTCCTTTGCCTTGTCCGCGCCCAGATCGGCCTTGTCGCCCAGCTTCCCACCGGTCTTCTCATCGATCATGTCGGCGGCCTTGTCCACGGCGTCGCCGATCTTGTCGCCGAACTTGTCGACTGCCCCGGCCAGCTTGCCCTTGGCGTCATCCAGCATGCCCATTGGTCTTTGTCCTCCAAGTACCGGCCACCCGGCGGGCAGCCTCTCGATGGAAGACTAACCCGCATGTCCACGCCCTTCGCGGGTTCCCCGCTCCCAACTTCCATGGAGGCGGAGCGGCTGCCGATCGTAGGGGTGGTGGGCCCGACCGCTTCGGGGAAGACGCAGCTGTCCTTGGCGCTTGCTGAGCGGCTCGGCGGGGAGATCGTGAACACCGACGCCATGGCGGTGTACCGCGGCATGGACATCGGTACGGCGAAGGCATCGGCCGCCGAGCGGGACCGAGTGCCGCACCACCTCCTCGACCTGCTCGAGGTCACCGAACCTCTCACCGTCGCCGAGTTCCAAGGTTGGGCACGAGCCACCATTGCCGAGCTGCGGGCCCGTGGCGTCATCCCGATCCTGGTCGGCGGATCGGCTCTCTATACCCGGGCGATCCTGGATCGGTTCGACTTCCCCGGCACCGACCCCGACGTCAGGGCGGCGCTGGAAGCCGAGGCGGTCGACCTGGGTTCGGCGCCGATGTATGACCGTCTGACCAGGCTCGATCCCGCTGCGGCGGCAGCGATCCGCCCGGACAACACCCGTCGGATCGTGCGCGCCTTGGAGGTCATCGAGCTCACCGGCAGGCCCTTCTCGGCCACCCTTGCCCGACCTGACCTATGTCGACCCCGCGACCCGTCAGCTCGGCGTGTCCATCGCCCGCCCACAACTGCACGAACGGATTGAGCTGCGGGTACGCCGGATGTTCGACGACGGTCTCGTGGCGGAAGTCGCCGACTTGATGGAGCGTGGGCTGACCGAGGGCCGAACCGCCAGGGAAGCCATCGGCTACCGCCAGGTGATCGCCCACCTCGCCGGCGACATCACCCTCGAAGATGCCGTCGAGCAGACCATCGTCGCCACCCGTCGCTTCGCCCGCCGCCAGGATTCCTGGTGGCGCAAGGACCCGCGCATCACCTGGCTGGACTACGACGACCCCGAGCTGGTCGAGCACGCCGTCGCTGCGGTGGCTCAGCCCTCGGGAACGAGCAGCTGACCGCGGGCGGTCGCCACGCCGACCCGGACGATGACGGCGGTGATCACGAAGGTCGCCAGTGCCAGGAGCGCGACGGCGATCACGTCGTACCCCACTCCGGGAGCAGCCCCGGCCATGGCGATGGCGACCGAGGCCGCGACCGCGAGCGGGAAGGTGTAGGCGAGGAACGGAAACCCGAAGGGAACCCGGATCAGCCGGGGAACCTGGGCCAGCACCAGCAGCGTGAACATCAGCGTCGCAGCGTACGCGATCCGGCCGACCGGATCGGCGAGCTCGCCGGTCAGTGCCTGCCAGGAGAGAGCGACCACGCTGGGTGGGGCAATGAAGATCGCGAGAGTAGGAAGCAGTTTGTCCGGCAAGCCTGGATCGTGAAGCAGCAGCCGCTGCAACACCAGCGGCAGCAACGCCAGCCAGAAGATCACCCCGACGCCGAAGGCGAACCAGGCCAGATCGAGGTTGCCGATCTTGGGTGCCGCCAACGGCGTGATCACGTTGCCGACGATCGGGATGAACCACGCCGGCGTCACCTGCGTCATGCCCACCTCGGGACGGCCGAACCAAGCCGACAGTACGGCTACGGTCGCGATCAGGTGACCGACGCCGCCGATCCACCACAACACCCGCGCGATCTCCGGGGCGACTTCGCTCAGGGCGGTGGCCAGGACCAGGAAGGAGATGGTGATCGTCGGGACGAACGCCACTCGGATCGGATGCCGGAGCTCGGCGCGGGCCGCTGCCGGGTGCCGCACCCACTTGGCGAGGTAGGCCACCCCGATCACGACGAACAAGATCAGCGCCGCCCCGAGTAGCACCTGGAACGGTGCTTCGCTCACCCCCCAGACCTTCGCTGCCCGCCGCCAGGCGAGCGCCAATCCACCGACGCCCATCACCGCGGCGAAAAGGGTGACCGGAAGATGCTGAAGGGGTCTTTGGTCCATAGCGGGAATATACCTGGGGGGGTATGGTGCAGAGGTCATTCGTCTCACCACAAGGAGCAGCCCGACATGGCCGATGTGGTCATCCTCGGTGCCGGGGTGGCAGGACATACGGCGGCTTTGCATCTGAGCCGCCTCCTGCCCTCGGGTAACACCGTCACCGTCGTATCCCCCAACTCCCAGTGGAACTGGATCCCCAGCAACATCTGGGTGGGCGTGGGGAAGATGTCCAAGCAGCAGGTGGTCTTCCCGCTTGCGCCGGTCTATGCCAAGCGCAAGGTTCGGTTCAAGCAGGCCAAGGCGCTCGCGATCCGCCCGTACGGTGATGCCGACGGCGAGCGCGGCGCCGTCGATATCGAGTACACCGAGGCGGGCCGCGAAGGTGCCACCGAACGAGTGCGTTATGACTATCTGATCAACGCCACCGGGCCGCAGTTGAAGTTCGCGATGACTCCAGGCCTGGGCCCGCACGGTGGCCACACGGTCTCGGTGTGTACGGCGGACCATGCGATCGAGGCGGCCCAGGCATTGAAGGGCACCATCGAGCGGCTCAAGGCCGGGCAGCCCCAAACCCTTGTCGTCGGCATGGGTCACGGCACCTGCACCTGCGAAGGTGCGGCTTTCGAATACGTCTTCAACGTCGACCACGAACTCCGCGAAGCGGGCGTCCGCGATCTGGCCCGATTGGTCTACCTGACCAATGAGGCCGAGCTCGGCGACTTCGGCGTCGGGGGCATGACCTTCGAGCAGATGGGTTTCGAGACCACCTCGGAGTTGTGGACCGGTTCGCTGTTCCGCGAGCGCGGCGTCGAGGCGATCCTTGGTGCGCACGTGGCCAAGGTGGAGCCGGGCGTCGTTCACTACGAAACCCTCGACGGCTCCACGCACACCCTGGACTTCGACTTCGGCATGCTGCTGCCGCCCTTCGGTGGGGTGCCACTGCAGGCATTCGATCGGGACGGTGGCGAGATCACCAGCGACTTGTTCGCGCCTAGTGGCTTCATGAAGGTGGACGCCGACTACACCCCGAAGCCTTTCGAGGAGTGGCGCGCCAGCGACTGGCCGTCGACCTATCAGGCCGTGGGCTTCGACAACATCTGGGCTGTCGGCATCGCCTTCGCTCCGCCCCATCAGATCTCTCGGCCGCGCAAGACCCCCAACGGGACGATGATCGCGCCGTCACCGCCCCGCACCGGCATGCCCTCGGGAGTGATGGGCAAGACCGCCGCGCTGTCGATCGTCGATCGGATCAAGCAGGGCTCGTCGGCCAAGGCACATGAGGCATCGATGGCCCATATGGGAGCAGCTTGTGTCGCGTCCGCCGGCGCCGGCTTGCGCACCGGCTCGGCTGCCGCGATGACGATGATGCCCGTCGTACCCGACTACGAGCGGTACCCCACCGGACGCGACAGCTCAGACACCAAAGGCGAGCTCGGCCTTGCCGGGCACTGGATCAAGCTGATGCTGCACTACCTGTTCATCTACAAAGCCAAGGGCCGGCCCGGCTGGCACCTGATCCCGGAGTGAGTGCGATGACTGACCAGACCCCGAACGCCGACCAGCCGACGGCTGACCTGTCCAAGGCTCCGCTTCCCACCGCGAAGATGCTGCGTCGCCGCAAGAGTCTGCCCGTGCAGCTCGCGCGTTTCGTGGCCCTCAACGGGCGGATCATGCGGATGGTGCGCAAGGGCCACACCGGCTAGCCATCTCGGGCTGGAACAATGACCGTGTGAGCTACCAGTTCCTCAAGGGCCACGGCACCGAGAACGACTTCGTACTGCTGCCCGATCAAGACGGCGCCACCCATGGGCTGTTGGCTGCCGACCGGGTTCGGGCGCTGTGTGATCGGCGTGCGGGGATCGGCGGCGACGGAGTGCTCCGGGTGATCCGCACCGAGGCGCTGGCAAAGCTGGCGCCCGAGACCCCAGGGGTGCGCGGGTCGGGGGCCGAGTGGTTCATGGACTACCGCAATGCCGACGGTTCGGTCGCGGAGATGTGCGGCAACGGCGCGCGGGTCTTCGTGCGCTATCTCGCCGATGCCGGGCTCGTCGATCACGCGGACACCTCGGAGGCGGCGCTGCTCATCGGCACCCGCGCCGGCGACAAGTCCGTGCGGCTGTTGCCGGACGGACGCATCAGCGTCGATCTCGGTGAACCCGACGTCCGTGGCGGTACGGCGGTCACCGTCGCCGGTCGTGACCTGCCCGCCACCGACGTGCGCACCGGCAACCCGCATGCGATCGCCTTCGTCGGCGACCTGGCCGAAGCCGGGGACCTGCTGACCTCGCCCGCGTTCGACGCGGCTCGCTACCCCGACGGGGTCAACGTGGAGTTCGTCGCCGACCGCCGGCACCGCCATGTGGCGATGCGCGTCTTCGAGCGCGGGGCGGGGGAGACCCGCTCCTGTGGCACCGGCGCCGGCGCGGTGATGGTTGCTTCAGCCGTCCGCGACGGCGTAAGCGGCACCACCGCTCATCGAGACCACCTATCGCGTCGACGTACCAGGCGGCGCCCTCACGGTCACCTGGACCCCTGCCAACCGGCTGATCCTGACCGGCCCGGCCGTGATCGTGGCCTCCGGCGAATCGGAGCTCTGAGGCCCGCGCCGGACCTGGCCGGGCGCCGGCTCTATCCTCGGCTGTCATGGACATCTCCGGAGCAGCAGCCATCGTCACCGGTGGCGCCAGCGGCATCGGTGCCGGCTGCGCCCGGGCACTCGCCGAGCGTGGCGCCCAGGTGGTGATCGCCGACCTGCAGGACGACAAGGGTGAAGCGCTGGCCGCTGAAATCGGCGGCCGGTTCGTGCGGGTCGATGTCACCTCCACCGAGCAGATCACCGAAGCAGTGGAGGTCGCGACCGCCCTCGGCCCGCTGCGCGCGGTGGTCAATTCGGCCGGCATCGCGGCAGCGCAGCGCACCATCGGGCGAGACGGCGCATACGAGTCCGCGCACAGCCTGGCCGCCTTCGCCAAGGTGATCGCGGTCAACCTGGTCGGCAGCTTCGACATGATCCGGATCGCCGCCACCGTGATGAGCCGCACCGAGCCACTGGCCGACGGTGCCCGGGGAGCGATCGTCAACGTCGCGAGTGTGGCGGCCTTCGACGGGCAGATCGGGCAGGCGGCGTACGCCGCGTCCAAGGGTGGTCTCGTCGGGCTGACCTTGCCGGTGGCCCGGGACCTGGCGGCAGTCGGCATCCGGGTAAACACGGTGGCGCCGGGCTTGATCGACACCCCGATCTACGACTTCGCCGAGGACCCCGCCGAATTCAAGGCGCGACTGGGGGAGAACGTGCTGTTCCCGCGCCGGCTCGGCACCCCCGCGGAGCTGGCTTCGGTCGTTGTCGAGTGCTTGACCAACGACTATCTCAACGGTGAGGTGATCAGGGTCGACGGCGGCATCCGGATGCCACCGAAGTAGGGCAAGCAACCGGTCCGCCGGTCAGCCGGTCACCCAGGCGTCGGCACCCAGAAGTCGGCTCCCGCCGCGGCGGCCTCGACCAGCCGGGCATTCGGTTCGTCCACGCGCTCGACCCAGTCCCGCGCGGCCTCGCGCGACTTCCCGAACCGGACGTGCCGCTCGACCAGGCGGGTGACCCGCAGTTCGTCGTCGACACCTAGATGCCACACCTCGTCGAGCCGCTCGCGCGCCGCGCGCCACTCCGGTCGATCGAGCAGTAGGTAGTTGCCCTCGGTGATCACCAACCGTGCCGTGGGCGGCACCGGGATCGCCCCCGCGAGCGGTTGCTCGAGATCGCGTTCGAAGGCCGGCGCGAGCACGTTATGGGCGGTCTCCTCGCGCAACCGGCGCAGCAACGCGGCGTACCCATAGGCGTCGAAGGTCTCCGGCGCGCCCTTCCGGTCGCGCAGCCCCAGCCGGTCCAGCTCGACGTCGGCCAGATGGAAGCCGTCCATCGGCACCACGACCGATCCGTCCACCTGTTCGGCCAGCCGTTGGGCCAGCGTCGACTTCCCTGCCCCGGGCGCTCCCGAGATGCCCAGCAGCACTCGCGTGGGGGCTCGTGAGACCAACTCGCGGGCGCGCGCCAGCGGGTCTGCGAGTAGGGGAGGCACCCCCGCGGCGGCGCGGTCCACCGAAGGCTCAGCCCTTGATGCGCTCGTTGGTGGGGTCGTACATCGGTCGCAGCGACACCGTTGCGGGCACTCGCCGACCGGCGACCTCGACCTCCCAGGACCCCTCGTTGAGCCAGGCGGGAGTGACCAGGGCGCCGTTGCCGCCGACCATGGCCAACCCGACCGCGCCGCCCAGCGTCCAGCCGTACGACGCGGCGCGGAGGTAGCCGACGTACTCGCCGTCGCGGTAGACCGGCTCAGCGTGATAGAGCAACGGCTCGGGATCCGACAGCAGGATCTGCACGATCCGTTGGCCCATTCCGCCAGCAGCCGTGTTGGCCGCTTTGCGAGCAGCCAGCGCATCCCGGCCGTGGAAGCTCGCTTTGGACCAGTCGACCGCGAAGCCGAGGCCGGCCTCCAAGGGGCAGTCGGTGTTGTCGATGTCGTGGCCGAAGTCGCGGTAGGCCTTCTCCAGCCGCAGCGAGCTCAGCGCCTTGAGCCCGACCGGCCGGACCCCGAGATCGGAACCCGCCTCGAACAACGCGTCCCAGACCCGCGGTGCGTCGGCGGCGACGATGTAGAGCTCGTAGCCGAGCTCGCCGAGGTAAGTGATCCGGGTGAGCAGAAGTTCGACTCCGGCAAGCTCCACGAAGGCGGAGGTCCGGAAGGGGAACGCCGCATCGCTCAGGTCGGTGTCGGTGAGTCGGCTGAGGAGTTCGCGCGAACCAGGGCCCTGGACGTTGAGCTGGGCCAGGTCCGCAGTGACGTCGGTGACGGCGTAGTCGAAGCCTGGCCCCGCACCGTCGGCGCCCTCACCGCCCGCGCGTCGCAGCAGCGCCTCGGTGTGCCCGTGCGCGGTGTCGGAAGCGACGACGAAGTAGCGCTGGGCGCCCACCCGGGTCACGGTCAGATCGGCCTCGATGCGGCCGTCGTCGTTGAGCCACTGGGTGTAGACGATCTCGTTGCGCGAACTCTCCCGTTCGGCGTCGGGTCGGATATCGATCCCGGCGACCGAGAGCTCGGAGACCACGCGGCCGGCGTCGGGACCGGTGACCTGGAACTTCGCCATGAAGCTCATGTCCATCACGCCGACGCCTTCGCGGATGGCGCGATGTTCGGCCTCCCAAGTCTCGAACCAGTCGGCTCGACCCCAGGTCGGGGTTGCGGTCGGCGTCTGCCCCGCACCGGCGTACCAGTCGGGGGACTCCCAACCGGAGACGTCGCGCAGGTAGCCGCCGGCCGCGACCAACCGGTCGTGCACCGGGGAGAGTAGGCGGTCGCGGACCGTGTGCAGTTGCTTACCGGGGGTGTGCGCGGCATAGACGGTGCCGAGGATCTCGGCAGTGCGCGCGGCGCGGTAGTCGGGGTCGAGTTGCCAGTCGCGGAACCGGTCGACGTTGAAGCCGGTCACGTCCACGTCGGGAAGGCCGGTGGTGATCCAGTGCGCCATGATCCGGCCGAGTCCGCCCGAGGAGAGTACGCCGACGGAGTTGAGCCCCGCGCAGACGAAGTAGCCCCGGATGTGCGGCGCTTCGCCGACGCACGGCGCCAGGTCGGGAGTGAAGGACTCCGGCCCGCAGAAGAACTTCCGGACGCCGACCTCCAGCGTCACCGGCACCCGTGCCATCGCCGTTTCCAGGAACGGCGCCATCCGGTCCCAGTCGGGTTCGAGGGTGATGAAGGAGGCGTCCTTCGGGGTGCTCGCGGCGTGCCATGCTGCCGCTTCCGGTTCGAAGAGGCCGACCATCATGCCGCCGCCTTCTTCACGGTAGTAGCCGTAGGCGGCGGGGTCCTCGAAGATCGGGGCGTTCGGGTCCAGGCCCTCGATGGTGTCGGTGATCAGGTAGTAGTGCTCGGCGGGCGTGTTGGGGATGACCACGCCGTTGCGCTCACCGAGTTCGCGCGCCCACATGCCGGCGCAGTTGACGACGTAGTCGCACTCGATGAAGGTGCCCGCGCCCGGATCCTTGTCCGCGGTCGATGCGACACGGACGCCGGTGACCTTCTCCACCAAGCCGGTCTGCTCGGTGACGATGTCGAGGACGCTGACCCCCTCCATGACCCGGACGCCGCCCATCCGGGCACCCTTGGCCAGCGACATGGTCAGGTCGACGGGGTTCACTCGGCCGTCGCCCGGCACCCAGAACCCGGCCAGCAGGTCGTCGGTGCGCGCCCAGGGGAACTTCTCGTTCATCTCCGCGGGGGAGATTTCCTCGATCTCCAGGCCGTACCTTCGCTGGAACGCCGCCACCCGCCGGTACTCCTCCAGCCGGTCTGCGTCGGCGGCGGCCTCGATCAGGCCGACCGGCTTGAAGCCGGTCTCCTGACCGGTCTCGGCGCCCAAGCGTGCGTAGAGCTCCCGGGAGTAGAGCCGCATCGCGGTGGACGTCTCCGACGTGGAGCCGAAGCAGGTCATCAGACCCGCTGCGTGCCATGTGGTGCCGCTGGTGAGCCGGTCGCGCTCGAGCAGGAGGACGTCGCCGCCCCAGCCGGCCTGCGCCAGGTGATAGGCGATCGAGGAGCCGATCACACCGCCGCCGACAATCACGACGCGGGCGCGCGAAGGGAAGTTTGAACCGTCAGTCAATCCTGTCACCGCCACAACCTACTTGGCCCGAGCGCCGCTGAGAACACCTTGTGACTGATCAGCGGCCGCAGAGGGGAATCGGCTCGCGCCCGTCGCCCCCGCCACCTAGGCTGGACAGCGGTATGACGAACGCATCTGAACCCACGCCCCTGGAGTCCTTCTCCCCCGAGGGCGAACTTGCCGAGACCGCCGGGTGGGATCTCGACGATCCTGTCGACGGCTACGACCCGAATGCCGATCCCGAGGACGACGGCTTCGTGTCCGGCTATGCCGAAGAGTTCGAGGAAGAGGAAGTCGAACTCACCGTCGGCGCGCGGGAGCTGGCTGAGCGCTATGCCCTGCGCCGCGTGGCCACTCTGTCGACCGAGCTCGAGGACATCACCGAGGTCGAGTATCGCCAGCTCCGACTCGAGCGGGTCGTGCTGGTCGGCGTCTGGACCGAAGGCACGGTCGCCGACGCGGAGAACTCACTGGCCGAGCTGTCCGCCTTGGCCGAAACCGCCGGCTCGGAAGTGCTCGAGGCGATCTACCAACGCCGCAACAAGCCGGACCCGGCGACCTACATCGGACGCGGCAAGGTCGAGGCGCTGGGCGAGATCGTCCGGGCCACCGGGGCCGACACGGTGATCTGCGACGGCGAACTCGCGCCGAGCCAGCTGCGCAACCTGGAGGACCGGCTCAAGGTCAAGGTGGTCGACCGGACCGCGTTGATCCTCGACATCTTCGCCCAGCACGCGAAGTCCCGGGAGGGTCAGGCCCAGGTCGAACTCGCCCAGCTCAACTACATGAAGCAGAGACTGCGCGGCTGGGGCGGCAACTTGTCGCGGCAGGCCGGTGGCCGGACCGCCGGCGGCGAGGGCATCGGTGGCCGCGGTCCCGGTGAGACCAAGATCGAGACCGACCGCCGCCGGATCAACGACAAGATCGCCAAGCTTCGCCGCGAGCTTGCGCACATGAAAGGCACCCGCGACACCAAGCGCCAAGAGCGCAAGCGCAACCGGGTCCCGAGTGTCGCGATCGCCGGCTACACCAATGCGGGCAAGTCTTCGCTGCTCAATCAGCTGACCGATGCGGGAGTGCTGATCGAGGACGCACTCTTCGCCACGTTGGACCCGACCACCCGTCGTACGACGACGGCGGACGGCCGGCACTACACCCTCACCGACACCGTCGGCTTCGTCCGGCACCTGCCCCATCAGCTGGTCGAGGCTTTCCGCTCGACGCTGGAGGAGGTGGCCGATGCCGACCTGATCGTGCATGTGGTCGACGGCTCGCACCCCGACCCGGAAGGTCAGTTGGCCGCGGTCCGCGAGGTCTTCGCCGAGATCGAGGCGCAGCAGGTGCCCGAACTCGTGGTGATCAACAAGGCCGATGCCGCCGATCCGCTGGTTCTGGCGCGGCTCCGGCAGCGCGAACCTCATTCGGTGGTCGTCTCGGCGCACACCGGCGAGGGCATCGAGGCGTTGCAAGCCGCGGTGGAGGGTGAGCTGCCGCGGCCCGGGGTGGAGTTCAGCGTGTTGTTGCCCTATGACCGCGGCGATCTGCTCAACAGGATCCACCAGCACGGCGAGATCGAGATCCTCGAACACACCGGCGAGGGGACCCTGGTCAGCGGTCGCGCCAACGACGACCTAGCCGGTGAGCTCGCGGCGTACGCCCACTAGCTCTCGACCAATCCGCGTGCCTGGGTAGCGCTTACTGCTTGAGGCTAGGTCCGTCGATGCCCGGGCCGACCGGTCCGAGGGCGGCTGTCGCGACCTCGTCCGAGACCCGCTCGAAGCCGCGTCGAGTGAAGTAGTCGTGGCCTTCGCGAGAGAAGAACCGGGCGAACATGAGCACCAGACCCAGCACGAACAGGAAGATCGCGATGGCGAGCGGCATGCCCACGCCGAGGACGCCAGACCGCGGTATAGGAGTTCTCCGGATTGGCACCGTCACGGATCGCGACAGCAGCAGCAGCACGAACAGGATCGCCGAGCCGATCAACGGACCGACGCCGACCATCAACATCGCTCGGGTCGAACGGAAGAGCTCGTTGCGCCAGTAGATCGCGCACGCCACACCGGTGAGCATGTAGTAGAAGGCCACCACGATCGACAGGGCCGACAGTGAGTCCCAGAGGAAATTGTCGGAGATCTGCGATGCGACGACGTACCAGAACGTGGTGGCGATGGCGATCACCCAGGTGCCCTTGGCCGGGGTGCCGTGCTCGGGGTGCACCTCGTGGAACATGCTCGGGAAGGCCTTGGCGACACCCATCGACAACGAGGTCCGCGAGGCCGGCAGGATCGTGGTCTGCGAGGAAGCCAGCGCCGGAAATGACCACCGAAAGCACCAGCACCGGCCACAGGAAGCCCATGACGTTTTGGGCCACTGCGCCGAAGAGCCCGGCGTCGTCGTCGTACTCCTCGATCAGACCGCGGTCGGCCACGGCCACCATCATCACGGCCGTGCCGACGTAGATGAAGAGGAGCAGCAAGGTGCTGACCACCGCGGCCTTGCCGGGCGCTTCCTCCGCGTTCTCCGACTCCTCGTTGAGGTTCACCGCCGACTCCCAGCCCCAGTACATGAAGACCCCGAGCAGCATCGCCTGGATGATGCTCGAGGCGGACATTTCGTTGGGGATGAACCAACCCAGGCTGAAGCTTGCGCCCTCGCCCTTGCCGCGAACCAGCGCCACCATGGCCATCACGATGAAGAGGAGCAGTGCGCCGACCTGGGACAGCACCATCCAGCGCTGCACCTTGGCGGAAAGCTCGGTGCCGACCACGCAGATCCAGGTCATCAGGACCGTCAGCAGGATGGCCAACGGCATCCGGATCCAGCGGCCGGCATCTTGCGGGTCGGCGGTCCAGTCTGCGTGGAGGATCGGGTCGAGCAGGTTCATGATGTAGTAGGCCGCCACGTCCGACTGTGCGCCGACCACGATCACGCCGGTGGTGAAGACGGCCCAGCCGCCCATCCAGCCCATCCACGGGCCCATCGCTCGGGTCACCCAGGAGAAGGTGGTCCCGCAGTCCTGATCGGCGCGGTTCATGTAGTAGAACGCGCCTGCGATCAGGAACATCGGGATGAAGGAAATGAGCAACATGGCGGGTGCCTTCACACCAGCGATCACCACGAGCGAGCCGAGGACCGCGGCCATGGAGTAGGCAGGCGCGGTCGAATCGACACCGATAGCAACGCCGTCCCAGAAACCGATCGCGTCGCCCTTCAAGCCTTTTTCGTGGTGGCCCGCGGGGCCGATCACCGTGGACTCATTGTCGGATTGCATGGATGGGTCTCCTTTACGCTCGCCCGCTCAGGACGTTGTGATGTCACCGTATGGGATGCCTTACGGGTACGACGAGGGGTAGCTCCGAATTATTCGGCCGGACCTTGCGGCCCGGCCTCAACCGGTCTGGTCATCGTCCCGCAGCCACCCGCTCGTCCGTGCCGGCCAGTCGTTGGGCCAGCCAGATCGGCACGATGCTCAACACGATGAGGGCGGCCGCGACGACGTTGACCACCGGAGCCTGATTAGGACGGAAGAGGTTGTTGTAGATCCAGATCGGCAAGGTCTGGACGCCCGCTCCGGCGGTGAACGTCGTCACGATGATCTCGTCGAAGCTGAGGGCGAACGCCAGTAAACCGCCCGCCAGCAGTGCCGAGCGCAGCATCGGCAGGGTCACCAGTCGGAAAGTCGTCCAGGAGTTTGCACCCAGATCCATCGACGCTTCCTCCAGGCTGTTGCCCATCCGACGCAGACGAGCGATGGCGTTGTTGAAGACCGTGACGATGCAGAAGGTGGCATGAGCCACGACCAGGGTGAAGAACCCCAACCGGATCCCGAGGATCGTCAAGAAGGCGTTGGCCAACGCGATGCCCGTCACCACGCCGGGGAGCGCGATCGGCAAGATGATCAACAGCGAGACGGTGTCGCGGCCGAAGAAGCGATAGCGATGCAGGGCGAGCGCTGCCATGGTGCCGAGCACCAGGGCGATCACCGTGGCGAGCACGGCCACCTGCACCGAGGTCCACAACGCCGCCCGCGCGCCGTCGGAGTGCCAGGCGGCCACCCACCAGCGGGTGGTGAAGCCATCGGGAGGCCAGGAGAAGGAGCGCGAAGTGTTGAACGAGTTGGCGACCACGAGCACAAGGGGCGCATAGATCACCAGGAGCACGAATCCGGCGAAGCCGGCCAGCGCGGCGCGCGCGGCAGCAGACAGTCTCATCGGGCGCTCACAAGTTCTCCAGGGCGCCGGTACGCCGCACCGCGGTGAGGTAGACCAGCATCACGGCCACCGGGATCAGGGAGACGGCGGCAGCGAAGGGCATGTTGTTGGCGGTGAGGAACGTGTCGTAGACGACGTTGCCGAGCATCTGAGTGGTGCCGCCGACGATCTTCACGGCGATGTAGTCGCCGAGGGTCAGCGAGAAGGTGAAGATCGAGCCGGCGACGGCTGCCGGGAAGAGCACCGGCAAAACGACGCGGCGCAACGTGTGGCTGACCCCGGCGCCGAGGTCGGCCGATGCCTCCAGCAAGGAGTCGGGCAGCCGCTCCAGCCCGGCGTACATCGGCAAGATCATGTAGGGCAACCACAGGTAGGCCAGGGTGATGATCGTGGCTGGTAAGCCATAGCCGGGGGAGTGCAAGCCGAAAGGGTCGGCGATCCACGCGATCGGGCCGGTCGCGGAGAACATCGCCCGCCACGCGTAGGCCTTGACCAGGTAGGAAGCCCACAGCGGGGTGAGCACGGCGATGACCAGCAGTTTCTGTGCTCGCGGAGAAGCGATCTTGGCCATGTAGAACGCAATGGGGAATGCCAGCGTGGCGTCGATGACGGTCACCGCGACGGCCACGAGCAGCGTCCGCAGGGTGATCGCGCGATAGACGTCGGTAGTGAAGAGGGTGCGGAAGTTGTCGAGGTTCCAGGTACGCAGGATCGTGCCCGAGAGCGTCTCGACCGACCACAGCGAGGTAATGAAGAGCGTGGCGAGCGCCCCGAGGTAGGCCACCCCCAGCCACAGCATGGGTGGGCCGAGCAGGACGCTCAGACCCATCCACTGCGGCCGTAGCCGGGGGTGGCGCTTACTCATCGGTCATGCCTCTCTCATTGACTGCAATGCGGCCTTCGGATCAGAGCAAGGACAGCGCGGTGCGCTAGCCCTTGATCTGCGCTAGCCCTTGATCTCGGTCCAGGCCTGGGTCCAGTCGGAGTAGGTCGTGCACTTGACGTCCGTCCGACCGTCGAGGCACTGCTCGACCGGGGTGTTCCAGTAGTAGAGCTGCTCGGCGTAGGCCTCGTCGCCGGCATGGAAGGTCTCGCAGTGACCCTTGGTGGCGACGTCACAGGCCTTCGCGTTCGACGGAGCCTCACCGAACCACTCGGCCACGGCGGCGTTGGCCTCAGGGCTGACGATGTGATTGAGCCAGGCGTAGGCGCAGTTGCGGTGCTGCGTGTTGGCGCCGACCATCCAGGTGTCCGACCAGCCGGTCGCGCCCTCGACGGGCAGGGTCACGTCGACCTTGGTGCCTTCGGCCTTGGGCCAGGTTCGCGATGATCTGCCAGCTGGTGCCGATCACGGAGTCGCCGCTCTTGAAGGCTGCCATCTCCTTGGTGTAGTCCGACCAGTACTCCCCGACGACGGTCTTCTGCTTCTTCAGCAGGTCGACCGCTGCGGCCAACTGATCGGCATCGAGCGCATAGGGATCCTTGATGCCGAGGTCGGGCTGGGTCTTCATCAGGTAGAGCGCCGCGTCGGCGATGTAGATCGGCGAGTCGTAAGCGGTGATCTTGCCGGCGTACGGCGAGTTCTCGTCGAAGACAGCGCCCCACGAGGTGGGAGCCGGATCCACGACGTCGGTCCGCCACATCAGCAGGTTGGCGCCGTAGCCGTGCGGGACGCCGTACATCTGGCCGTCGACCGAGTTCCAGCTGCGGTCCTTCAGGAAGCTCCAGATGTCGGCGTAGTTGGGCACCAGGTCGGTGTTGATCGGCTCGACGTCGCCGGCTGCGATCAACCGCAACGAGGCGTCGCCGGAGGCCGACACCACGTCGTACTCACCGGACTTCATCAGCTGCACCGCCTCATCGGAGGTGGCGAAGGTCTTCACGGTGACGTCGCAGCCCGTGGTCTTCTCGAAGGGGGTCACCCAGTCGACGGCCGGATCGGTGCTGCCGTCCTCGGCGTAGCCGGGCCACGCCAGCACGCTGACCTCACCCTCGTTCTCGCCGAGAGACTCGGCCATCGGCAGATCGGGAACGGTGAAGCCGCCGGTTGCCTTGTCAGCGCCGTCGCCGTTGCCGGTGTCGGCCGATTGGGTGCCGCAGGCGGCAAGGACCAAGAGCAGCGCCGCGGCGCTGGCCAGGCCCGCAGAGCGACGAGGGCCTCGTCGCGGGTGGTGGGTTGTCATCAGTTCTCCTTTATTGGTGGGCGTCAGCGTGGTGGTGTCAGGTCGATGAGGTGTTCGTCGGACCAGCTGAGTGCTACCTGTTCGCCTCGGCGACTCATTGCCTGATCCGTGGTGCCGTGCAGGTTCTGTCGGAGCACCGTCAGCGAGCCCCCGGCATCGAGGTCGACGACGTAGTGGTTGACCGAGCCGAGGTAGGCGATCGCGGCAACGCTTCCGCGCGCGCGAACCGGAAGGTCGTCGAGCTCGGCCCCGGCGGTGGCGTCCCCGACGAGATGGATCTTCTCCGGGCGGATGCCGAAATGGCCCGCACGGCCCACGATCTTCTCGGCCGTTTCGCCGGTGAGCAGGTTTGAGGTGCCGACGAAGCCGGCAACGAAGGCCGTGGCGGGGTGTTCGTACAGCTCGACCGGGCTGGCGATCTGCTCGATCTTGCCTTCGTTGAAGACCGCGATCCGGTCGCTCATCGTGAGCGCTTCCTCTTGATCGTGGGTCACGAAGACGAAGGTGATGCCGACCTGGCGCTGGATCTGCTTGAGCTCGATCTGCATCTCGCGGCGCAGTTTGAGGTCGAGCGCCCCCAACGGCTCGTCCAGGAGCAGGACCTTGGGACGGTTGACCAGCGCGCGGGCTAGGGCGACTCGTTGCCGCTGGCCACCGGAGAGCTGTCCCGGCCGCCGGTCGCCGTAGCCCTCCAGTCGGACCGTGCGCAATGCCTCTAGGGCGCGCTCGCGGCGCTCGCCGCGGGGGACTCGCTTGACCCGCAAGCCGTACTCGACGTTGGCGAGCACATCCATGTGCGGGAAGAGGGCGTAGTCCTGGAAGACGGTGTTGACGTCCCGGGCGAACGGCGGCCGCTTGGTCACGTCGTCTTCGTCGAGCCGGATCGTGCCCGAGTCGGGGACAGCGAAGCCGGCGATCATCCGCAGCACGGTGGTCTTGCCCGACCCCGAGGGGCCGAGCATCGAGAAGAACTCGCCGTCGCGCACGGCGAGGTCGACAGCGTCGACGGCAGTGACCGAACCGAAAGTCTTGGTGACCTGGTCCAATTGAATGGCTGTGCGCGCCCCGGACGCGCTGGCGGACCCACCGGAAGACCCAGATGACATAGCCATGCAACCTATCCGGGGGAAATCCTCAGCACAACGGGGGTTTTGATACCGATTCAGTTGCGATTTGCCGCGCTGGGTCAGGGTCGATGGTCAGGGCTGGTGATTGGGGCTTGGGGCTACTTGTTCTCGGGCTCGGTCAGCTGGACCGCGCGGTTGCGGCCGATCTGGGCGTACGCCGCCGGCTCGCGCCGACGCAACATCTCCGCCGACACCCAGCCGATGACCACCGCCACCGGCACCAGAGCGGGCAGCACCCAGCCCAGCGCGCTGTCGGAGCCGATCAGGAAGGAGAACTTCACCGTCGCGAAGATCGACAGCACCAGCAGCCCGAGGAAAGCGATGGCCGGCGCGAGGGCCCGTCGCCACACGCTCGTCTCCAGGGTCGGGTTGTGCATGAAGAAGACGAACACCGCCAAGGCTGCAGCCGCCATCAGGTAGGTGATCGCCAGGGTGCCCAACTGGGTCAGCCAGGTGAACAAGGTCAAGACCGGATCCTGGCCGGTGATGGCGAAGATGGCGATCACCACGAACGCCACCGCTGACTGGCTCATGGAGCCCATGTGCGGGGACAGGTGCACTTCGTGAGTGTGGCCCAGACGCTCGGGCACCAAGCCGTCGCGGCCGAGCGCGTAGAGGTAGCGGGCCACCGCGTTGTGGAAGGCGAGCAAGGCCGCGAACAGAGAGGTCGCGAAGAGGAACAGCATGACGTAGTTGGTCAGGAAGTCACCGAGGTAGCTGCTCGACATCGCGAAGAGGAAATTGGTCGGGTCGCCGCCCAGGTCGTCGCTGACCAGGAAGTCCTGCAGGGTCGCGTTGTCGCCGTAGGCGTTGACCATCAGCCAGGAGGTGAGCATGAAGAAGATGCCGATGGTGAGTACGGCGAGGTAGGTCGCCCGGGGGATGGTGCGCTGGGGCTCCTTGGCCTCCTCGGAGTAGATGGTGGTCGCCTCGAAGCCGATGAAGGAGGCGGCCGCGAAGAGCAGGCCGAGCGACGGTGAGCCGACGTTGAATGAATCCAGGCTGAACGGGCTCAGGCTGAGCCCGCCGGTGCCGCCGGATCCGCCCTTGATGAGCACCATCAGGTCGAAGGCCGCCACGATCAGGAACTCGCAAGCCACCAGCACGCCCAGAACCTTCAAGGAGAGGTCGATCTGCCGGTAGCCGAGCACCGCGATCAGGGCCCAGGCGCCGAGCGCCATCACCCACCACGGCACGCTCACGCCGAAAGCGGTCTGCACGAAAGCCGCAGAGGCGAATCCCCACAAGCCGTAGAGCCCGGTCTGCATCGCGTTGTAGCCGAGCAAGGCGACCCAAGCAGCGGCGCCACCGGCGCTGCCGCCCATCGCGCGGGCGACGTAGGAGTAGAAGGCTCCGGCCGCGGCATGGTGGCGTGCCATGGCGACATAGCCGACAGCGAAGATCAGCATCAACACGGTGACCACGACGTAGGAACTGGGCATGCCGGGCCCGTTGCCAAGCAGCATCGCGACCGGCGCGCCACCGGCCATGCCGGTGAGCGGGGCGGCGGCGGAGATCACGAAGAAGGCGACGGCGAGTACGCCGAGGTGCCCGCTGCGCAGTTGGTATCCGTCGCGGCGGGCCACGCCATCGTTGGCGGAATCGGTTGAACTCATCGTGAGACGCTCCTGGCTCGATGCGGAGATCGTTCGGCCCCGAACGATCGTGCGATGACTTGTACGCTAGAGGGTGGGGGCCGCGTTGCCAAGGGGTCCGGAGACGGCCGTCGGGAAGTCGGTTTCGGTTGGTTCGGGCTTCTTGACCACCGCGCCCTCTGTTAATACGTTTGGGCCCGAACGATCTGGCGTTGAGGCCCGGATCCACACCGACCCCGGAGGATGAGCGATGACGGCACCCGCGCAGTCAGGCGCCCTGGGCCCAGGCCCGGTCGAAGTCGAAGGCGTGCTGGTCGACACTCGTCACTGGATCGGTGGCGAGCGGGTCGCCTCGGAGCTCAGCTTCGAAGACATCTCCCCCATCGACGAGACCGTGATCGCCCATGTCTCGGCGGGTGGGACCGACGAGGTCGATCGGGCGGTCGCGGCGGCGCGGGCCGCCTTCCCGGCTTGGGCCGCGCTTCCGGTCGCCGAGCGTTCGGCCATCCTGCGTCGAGTCGCCGAGGGGATCGAGGCCCGCATCGAGGACCTTTCGCAAGGTCGAGACACGCGACAACGGCTCGCTGATCCGTTCCCATCGTCGCGGCGTGATGCCGCGGGTGGCGATGAACTTCCGGTTCTTCGCCGACTACGCCGAAGAGACCCTCGGCCATCCCGACATGGAGGTCCGCGACCACCGCGAGCGGGTCAGCTACGACCCCGCAGGCGTGGTCGCCATCATCACGCCCTGGAATGCGCCGCTGATGCTGGCCACCTGGCGGATCGGTCCGGCCCTGGCCGCGGGCAACTGCGTCGTCGCTCAAGCCGCCGGAGTGGGCGCCGCTCACCGCGTCGTTGCTGGCCGACATCACCGCCGAGGCCGGGCTGCCGGCGGGCGTCTTCAACGTCGTACAAGGCACGGGCGTCGAAGCCGGCGCGCCGTTGACGGCCCATCCCGGCATCAATCGACTCTGCTTTCACCGGCTCGGTCCCGACCTGCCGGCACCGTGGCCACGGCCGCGGCCCGCAACATCGTGCCGCTCTCCTTCGAGCTCGGCGGCAAGTCGCCACTGGTGGTCTTCGAGGACGCCGACATGGACCTCGCCGTGACGATCGCGGTCGAGCAGTTCGACAACGCCGGCCAGGTCTGCCTCAAGGCGGCCCGGATGCTCGTGCAGGAGTCGATCGCCGATGAGTTCACCGAGCGCATGGTGGCCAAGGCCGCCGAGCTGCGCCAGGGCGATCCGCGCGAGGAAGGCACCGACGTCGTCCGCGCTGATCCACCGGCGCCACTTCGACCAGATCGGCAGGCTTCGTCGAGCGAGCGATCGCCGATGGTGCCCGGCCGCTGTTGGGCGGTGGCCCGAACGCCGACCTCGCGTGCCGGTTGTTCTTCTCAGCCGACGGTCCTGGTCGATGCCGCCGGAGGGGTCGGAGATCCTCACCGAGGAAGTTTTCGGCCCGGTGGTCACCATCGCAACGGTTCGCCCGGACGAGGCCGAGGCCATCGCGATGGCCAACGACACCCGGTTCGGGCTGGCCGCCACCCTGGTCACCGGCGACCCCGAGCGCGCCGAGCGGGTCTCGGCCGAGCTCAATGCCGGCACGGTCTGGGTCAACTGCTTCTTCGTCCGCGACCTCGGTGCCCCCTTCGGTGGCAACGGGAAGTCCGGCATCGGCCGCGAAGGCGGCGTATGGAGTTTCGATTTCTACACCGACATCAAGAACTCGGTGTTCAGCCCGAATGGATGGAGGAACGATGGGTGAGATTGTTGGCGCCGGACTGCTGGCGCACGTCCCGACGATCATGTTGCCGGAAGAGACCCGGCGCGAGCTGAACAAGGGTGAGGACTTCAGCCTCGGCGGGGCGCTGCTCGACTTGCGCCGCGACGTCTTCGAGACCCTCGACTACGACACCGTCGTGGTGCTCGACTCGCACTGGTTCACCACCGTCGAGTTCGTGGTCACCGCGCAGGATCGGCGAGCGGGATTGTTCACCGCCGAGGAGCTGCCTCGCGGCATGTGCCGGATCCCCTACGACTGGCGCGGCGACCCGCGAGCTGGCCTGAGGCGATGGACCGGCTCGACAGCAAGCCAGCTGCCACCTGGGTCACTGCCATCGACGATGCCTACCTCCCGATGTACTACGCCATCGCTCAACCTGTGGAAGTTCCTCGGGAGAGGGCCTGGACAAGCAGTGGATCTCGGTCTCGGTCTGCCCAAACCGGCGACAGTGACGACTTCCTGCGCGTCGGGCCGCGTGCTGGGCGATGCGATCGCCGAAGACCGACCGCAAGGTGCTGGTGATCGCCTCCGGCGCGCTGTCGCACACCTTCTGGAAGCTGCGCCAACTGCGCGACCACGAGGCCGCGCGATCTCACCGCACATCCGCACCCAGGAGGCGCGTGCCGCCGACGAGGAGCGGATCGAGTGGTTCAAGGCCGGCGATCACAAGCGCGTCCTCGACACCATGCGGCGACTTCATGCCCTACCGCCCCGAAGCGCATGTTCGCGCACTACCTGATGATGGCCGGCGCCACCGGCGAGGGCGACTGCACCGCCAAGGCCCGGCAGTACGGCGACTACGAGAACTCGATCGGCACCGGCCAGGTGCACCTGTGGTTCGACGCCCCCGAGGGCGGCTTCCCGCGGGCGCATGAGACCCCGGTCGACCCCGACTACGTGCGCCAGATGGCGGCGCCGGGTGCCGACGTACCCGCTGCCGGCTGACCCACCGACCTGCACCGACCCGACCTTCAACGACACCTGAAACAACAAGGAGATCTCCATGCCCGAGGCGTTGCGCGAAACCCGTCGGATCCTGCTCGACGGCTATCCGGTCGACGTCGTGCGACACGGGGAGACACTGGTCGCCGGAGATGGCCGCGAGGTGGCCATCGTCGACGCCCTGCACCTGCCGCCGGTCGACGCCGACGCAAGATCGTCTGCGTCCACCTCAACTACGATCTGCCGCGTGAAGGAGATGATGACCGAGCTTGCCGCCTGCCCCGACGTACTTCCACAAGCCGGTCTCCGCGCTCAACTCCCACAACGCCGCGGTGGTGCGGCCGGAGTTGCTGCAAGTGGCTCAACTACGAGGGCGAGATCGCCATCGTGATCGGCCGCACCTGCCGCAACATCAGCCCCGCTGAGGCCGGCGACTACATCCGCGGGCTACACGGTCGGCCAACGACTACGGCCTGCACGACTTCCGCGACACCGACTCCGGTTCGATGCTGCGGGTCAAGGGTGCAGACACGCTCTGCCCGGTCGGGCCGGGTGTGGTGGAGCGGCTGGGACTTCCGCAACAAGGGGATCCAGACCCGGGTCAACGGGGAGGTCGAAGCAGGACGGCAACGACCGCGGAGATGGAGTGGGACATGCACTACCTGGTCGCCGACATCGCCCGCACCATCACCCTCGCAGCCCGGTGACCTGCTGCTGCTCCGGCACGCCCGGCGATCTCGCGCACGGTCTATCCCGGCGATGTCGTCGAGGTCGAGGTGGAGGGGCTCGGGCACGCTGAGCAACCACATCGTCACCGGCCCGACCCCGATCCGCACCGACGTGGGCGCCCAGCCGACCGAGAGCGAAGAGGTTCTGTCCACCGCTCAGGGCGGCGACTGGGAGTTCCGCGGTATCCGCAAGCCGCTGCCTCCGGCTCACTGAGCGGTACGCCGGCGGGGAGCTGAGGCGCTGGTCTGCTGCCGCGTGGGCCCCGGGACGTGCTGCGATCCGGTTGCTCTGGCGACCGCTTCGCCACACGTCCGCCCCCGACGCCGCGGGACGTGCTGCGGTCTGGTCGCACTGGCGACCGCTTCGCAGCACGTCCGCCCCCGAGGCCGCGGGGCGTGCTGCGGTCTGGTTGTTCTGGCGACCGCTTCGCAGCACGTCCGCCCCCGACGCCGCGGGGCGTGCTGCGGTCTGGTTGTTCTGGCGACCGCTTCGCAGCACGTCCGCCCCCGAGGCCGCGGGGCGTGCTGCGGTCTGGTTGTTCTGGCGACCGCTTCGCAGCACGTCCGCCCCCGACGCCGCGGGGCGTGCTGCGGTCTGGTTGTTCTGGCGCCCGCTTCGCAGCACGTCTTGGGGTCTACTCCTCGGGATCTTCGACCAACTGGGCGGCGCCACCTTCGAGTTGGGCGAGCGCCTGCCTGCCGAAGATCTGCTGCTCGGTGGTGGTCCGCTCCGGGGTACCGCGGCCGAAGAAGGCCGTGGCCCAGGCGATCAGCGCGGTGATCTGGTTCTTGAAGCCGATGATGTAGACGAGGTGCAGCCCGAGCCACATCAGCCAGGCCAGGAAGCCGCTGAACTGCAGCTTGCCGAGCGAGACCACGGCGCTGAACCGGCTGATCACGGCCATCGAGCCCTTGTCGAAGTACTTGAACGGTTCGGGTGCGGGGCGATCGCGGAGCCGTGCGTCGATGGTCTTGGCGGCGTACTTCGCGCCCTGGATCGCCACCTGAGCCACCCCGGGCAACTCGTCGAGGCTCATCATGTCGCCGACCACGAAGACCTCGGGATGGCCGGGAAGGGATAGATCGGGGAGTACGCCGACGCGTCCGGCTCGGTCGAGCTCCGCACCCGACTGTGCCGCCAACGTCTCGGCCAGCGGATTCGCACGCACTCCGGCGGCCCAGATCTTGGTGGCCGATCCGATCACCTTCTCCTCGCCGTCGATCTTCACGGTGATCGTCCGCTCGCCGACGTCGGTGACCATGGCGCCGAGCATGACCTCGACCCCGCGCTTGCGAAGGGCGACTTGGGCCCGCGTTCCCAGCCGCTTACCGAAGCCGCCGAGGACCTGCTCGGCGGCGTCGACCAGGATGACGCGGGCGTGCTGACTCGAGATGGCGCGGAAGTCGCGCTTCAACGTGCGATGCGCGAGTTCGGCGATCTGACCGGCCATCTCCACCCCGGTGGGCCCACCGCCGACCACGACGAAGGTCAGCAGGTCCTCGAACGGCATCCCGCGCGCGGCGGCGAGCTCGGCCAACTCGAAGGCGCCGAAGATGCGGCCTCTCAGTTCGAGGGCGTCGTCGATGCTCTTCATTCCTGGCGCGTGGAAGGCGAAGTGGTCGTTGCCGAAGTAGGTCGTGTGCGCGCCAGCCGCCACGATCAGCGAGTCGTAGTCGGTGACCACGTTGCGCCGTAGCAGCGTGGCCGTCACTTGCCGTCGGGCCAGGTCAATCTCGGTGACTTCGCCGAGCAGCACCGTTGCGTTGCGCTGGTGGCGCAGGATCTCCCGTGTGGCCGGCGCGATCTCGCCTTGACTCAAGATGCCGGTCGCCACCTGGTAGAGCAGGGGCTGGAAGAGGTGATGCGTGGTCTTGGCGATCACGGTCACCTCGACGTCGGACCCCTTCAGCGCCTTCGCGCCGAACAAGCCACCGAAGCCGGAGCCGATGATCACCACCCGATGCCGAGCGCTCATGGGGCCAGTGTGCCGAGAAGTCGGAGGGTGGAGCGGCGGCGCGCCCCGCGCTCCGGAGGGGAAGTGGCCTTGAATCTTGATTCAAAACGGGCCTCCCGAGGGTGCTGGGAGGCAGCGAACTTGGTTGAATGGCCCTATGTCACGCCCGCTCATCGCCGTACCCGCCCGCTTCTCCGAGAGCGCTTCGGCGCTGCGTCATCGGGCCATGGTGGGCTCGCGCAATCTGATCTCGTTGATCTATGCGGCGGGCGGTGAACCGCTGCTGGTGCACCCGCATGCGCCTGGTGGAGTGGTCAGCGACGAAGAGGTCGCTGAGCGGCTGAGTTGGGCCCAGGGCATCTTGCTTCCGGGTGGCGGCGACATCTCGGCGCACTGGTCGGGTCAGGAGCCGCATCCGGCGTTGTACGACGTCGATGAGGAGCAGGACGCCTTCGATCTGGCCATCGCCCGGGTTGCGTTGACCAAGGGCATCCCGCTGTTCGCGGTCTGCCGCGGCTTGCAGATCGTCAACGTGGCCCGCGGCGGCACGCTCGTGCAGGACATGGATGAGCACGACTCGGAGTTGGCCCACCACCGCCACCACGTGCACCAGGTGA
This sequence comes from Nocardioides sp., assembly GCA_037046605.1. Classification (GTDB taxonomy): domain Bacteria; phylum Actinomycetota; class Actinomycetes; order Propionibacteriales; family Nocardioidaceae; genus Nocardioides. The sequence goes on along the minus strand of JBAOHF010000009.1, from coordinate 252,285 downwards.
CCATCGACCACAACAACACGCTGGTCGATGCCACTGGTGAGCGCGTGGAGGTCTCCTGCTACCACCACCAGTGCCTTGACCGACTCGGCGAGGGCATGCGCGTCATCGCTCGCTCCGAGGAGGGCGTGGTCGAGGCCGTCGACATCCCCGGCACCCCCGGCTACTTCATGGGCCTGCAGTGGCACCCCGAGGACAACTGGGAGTCCGTGGGCGTCCAACTCGGCGTACTCAAGCAGTTCATCGACGCCTGCCGCTGAGCCGCAAGGCGGCTCCTCCGGGGCTGCTCATCGATCACGAAGCCGGGGTCGTACAGGCGTGACCCCAGCCTTTTCACCGGCCTAGACCAATCAGGCCCTGCATGACACTGACTGGCAATTATCGGTCACTTTCAGTGGTAAAGCTTTGGGTTCCTCACTTCCCAAACGCTGCTATCGCAGTTAGGTTCGGGGCGATTTCTCCTACCTATGTCATGACGTTTTCGGGGGTTCCAGGTGCTCAGGTTGTCGGTTCGTTCTGTGTCGCTGCTGGTTGGGTCGTTGTCGATGGCGGTGGCGTTTGCGGGGTCACCGGTGGTGCAGGCGCCTGTTGCGGCGGCTCCGGCTCCTGCTGCTGCTCCGGATGTGTCGGCTCGTCCGGATTCGGTGTCGGCGATGCAGACAGCGCAGGCTGCGGACTCGCGGGTGGAGGATTTGTCACAGCGGGGTCCGTCGACGCGGGTGTATGCGAACCCGGATGGTTCGTGGACTGCGGAGGAGACGTCGCAGCCGGAGTTTGTTCAGGATCTGGCGACGGGGGAGTGGACGCCGATCGACACCGCTCTGGTGGAAGTTGAGGGCGGCTTCGCGCCGGCGAATGCGGCGAGTGATGTGGTGTTCTCTGATGGTGGCGATCGTCTGTTCGCTGAGTTGAGCGAAGCGGGCAAGGATCTGGGGTGGAAGTGGATCGGGGTGTTGCCGGCTCCGATGATCGAGGGGTCGACTGCGACGTACCCGAATGTGGTGGAGAACGGCGACCTGGTGGTGACCGCGTTACCGGCCGGGTTTTCCTACAACATTGTGTTGCGTGAGGCGCCGACCCAGCCGCTGGTGTTGACGATGCCGGTGGCTACCGATGGTGCGGTGGTGACTGAGAACGCGCAGGGTGGCCTGGAGGTCGAGACGAAGTCCGGTGAGACGTTGGCGGAGGCTCCGCGTCCGATCATGTGGGATTCCAGTGCGGACGCTGCGGGTGATCCTGAAGTTGAGCGGGTTGACACCATGGTGACCAAGACGTCGGGCGGGAACGCGGCGATCACGTTGGCCCCTGATCAGGGGTTCTTGACTGACCCGGCCACGGTGTATCCGGTGGTGGTGGATCCGTCGTTCACCTCGATCGCGGATGCGGATACGTGGGTGCAGAACGCTGAGTTCACGAACTCGATGTCGGGCAGTGACGAGCTTCGTGCCGGCACCTATGACTCTGGCACGCATAGGGCGCGGTCGTTCTTGAAGTTCAACGACACCCGTTGGGATGGCAAGAAGGTCACCTCGGCGACGTTCCGGCTGCGGAACTGGTTGTCGCTGTCGTGTGGCGGGTCGCCGATCCGGGTGTCTCGGATCACGCAGTCGTGGACTCAGTCGAGCCTGACGTGGGGCAACCAGCCGTCGGTGACGTCGACGAACTCGGACACGTTGAACGCCGCCTATGGTGGCCCGAACGGGTCGTCGTGTGAGGCCGGCGCGGACGCGGATTGGAATGTCACCGCGATAGTGGACTCGTGGGCTTCGGGTGCGAACCCGAATTATGGGTTGCGGGTGGCAGCGGACAATGACACCCAGAACGCGTCGTGGCGGCGGTACCGGTCATTGGAGCAGACCACCACCAACGGCACCGGCATCTTGCCGCGCTTGATTGTCACCTACAACTCCTACCCGAACACTGCCTGGAGGCCGCAGGTCATCACTGATCCGCCCAGCAACCCCGGCTACTCCCGTTCTAAGACACCCCTTGTTCAGGCCACAGTCACCGACCCCGATGGCGGAAATGTCAAGGCGCGATTCTCCTTCACCGGCGGTTCGACCTGGACCGGCGACGCCTCATCGTGGGTGACCAGTGGGTCGATGTCGAAGTTGCAGATGACCTCGGGACTGGCAGAAGGCGCCTCATACACGCTGACTGCGCGGGCGCTGGACCCCGGTGGCCTCTTGTCGAAGAACGTATCCGCGTCCGCCACCTTCATCGTGGACAGCATCGCACCCGCCACGACGATCACTGCGACTGGTTTCGTTGATGGGACCTGGACGGCTACTCAACCTGGGTCGAACACGTTCACGTTGAACGGTCCGACGGATACCGACTACTTCACGGTGACCAAGGACGGCATCCCGGACGGCACCCTGGATGCTGATGCTGCTGGTGATGCGACGTTGGCGTGGAATCCCGCGAATGGTGGGCATACGCTTGCGGTGACGGCGTTCGACAAGGCTGGGAACTCGGCCAGCGCTTCGTTCAAGTTCGGTGTGGGCGGTGCCGCGTTGGCAGTGTCTCCGGCCGATGATCAGGCATCAACTGGTGTGTTCGCTGCATCTGGTACCGCTCCTGCGGGCGCGAGTGGTGCCCGGATGGAGTACCGGATCCCTGACGCTGCGACCACGACGTGGACTGCTGCGCCGATGTCGAGTGTGAAGACCGCTGCTGGGTCGTCGTGGAACGGTGCGGTCACCCAGGCCAACGGCGGGTCGGTGACGGGGAACCTGGCGTTCAACGTCCGTTCGGCCGGTAGTTTCTCTGGTTCTTTGACCGCAGAGGTTCGGGTGTGTTTCACCTACACCGTCGGCGCGGACAACTGCTCGAACGCGCGTCGTGTGCAGTTGGTGGAGTCTGCGTTCGGTGGCAGGTTCCCCACTGGTCAGGCTGGTCCTGCGTCGGTGGCGTTGTTTACGGGTGAGGCGATGATCGCTGCCCCTGACGCCCTCGATGCCTCAGCTGGGGCCGGGCGGGTGTTCTCCTCCTTCGATGGTTCCACGATGGTCGATGGGCCGTTCGGGCCGGGCTGGTCGTCGATGATCGCCGCTGACTCCGAGGTTTCTGGGGCGACCATCATCGACAACACCGAGCCTGGGGATGTGAACACCCAGAAGCGGTTCGTGCTCCAGATCGACGGGTGGGGCGAACAGACCTACAAGCAGCAGACCACCACCACAACCTTCGTCCCTGAAGGGACCGATGACGGCAGCCGGTTGACGTTGAACACGGCTGGTGATCGACTCACCTTCACCCCGCTGATCGGTGGCACTACCGTCTGGGCCAAGACCACCGACGGGTGGGAGTTGGTCACGGCCGACCCGATCGGTAGCGGGGTCACCAACGTGGTCACCAGCGGTACCACCAAGTTCATCGCCCAGATCGCGCCTGGCACCTCGGCGTCGTGCACCCTGACCACCCAGACCGATGGGTGCCGGGGATTGAAGATCACCCAATCCAACGGGCACATCGACATGATCACCCAGGTCGTCGCGGGGGAGGCCGACCAAGACCTAGCCTCCTACACCTACAGCAGTGGGAAACTGTCGAAGGTTTGCGACCTCACCCAGGGCACCACCTGGTGTGTGGACTACACCTACACCACCGTCAACGGCCGCACTCTGCTCGCATCGGCTGCACCGCCGGGCGGGGTGAAGCCGTGGGCATTCACCTACGACACCACGGGCCGTTTGACCAAGGTCACCCGCGCCCTGGACGCCGCAACCGGCACCGGGGACGCAACCTGGAGCGTCAAGTACGACCTGGACCCAGCCACCAGCGGGCTGCCGGCGATCACCGCTGCCTCGGCTGCCGAGTGGGGCCAAACCGAGATCCCGGTCAAGGCCGCGGCTGTGTGGCAACCCAACCGGGTGCCGGCCTCGACTCCCACCGCGGGCGACCTTGCCTACGCTGCGGTGTCGTGGATGACCGCCGACGGGAAGACCACCAACACCGCGGTCAACTCGGGCAGCCAGTGGCTGGTCGACACCCAATGGTTCGACACCCGCGACAATGTGGTGCGCTCGCTGGACGGGGCGGGTTGGGCTCGTGTCCAAGCCGCAGTGGCTGCTGACCGGGTGGGTGTCGCTGACCAGGCATCGTCCTACAGCGTCTACAACGCTGACGGAGCCCGCGTGGAAGACGAATACGGCCCGGTGCACACCGCGACGTTGAAGAACGGCACCACCGGCCCGTACCGGGCACACACCGCCTACGTCTACGACGACGAAGCCGCAACGGCGGATGTCCCCGGCCGCCCGGCGCTGCCCACGGGTCAAACCTCGTGGGGATTGGTTGTGAACACCATCAGTTCCGTCGCGAATCCTGACCGTACGGGCGCGTTCGACGCCACCACCGTCAAGAACACCTACGCGCCGATCGTCAGCGGGGATACCTCCGGGTGGGATCTCGGGCAACCGACCAAGACCGAGGTGCAGCAATCTGGTGGGGCGTGGAACACCGTCAACATCAGCCGCTACAACGCCGACGGACAGGTCATCGAAACTCGGCAACCGGGCGGCGCCACCAACAGCACAGGTGAAGGCACCGACGCCCACTCCACGATGTTTGTCTACTACACCGCCGCCGCCAACAGTGCATACCCCGAATGCGGCAGCAAGCCAGATTGGGCCGGTTTGGAGTGCATGCACGGACCTGCCGGGCAACCTGCAGGCAACCCGATGCCACGCACCTTCACCACTACCTACAACCGCGACCTCGTCCCGCTCGTCACAGAGGACCGCTCCGGGGGCACGGTCCGCACCACCACCACCACCCTGGACAGCAAGGGCCGGACCAGCACCGTCGCCACATCCATCACCGGCGGCAACACCTCCGACCCGACCCTGCCCAACGTCACCTACGCCTACGACAACACCACGGGCGCTCTCACCTCGGTCACGGCGGGCGGGGAAACCATCAGCGCGACCTACGACACTTGGGGACGGCTCAAGACCTACACCGATGCCTCCGGGATGACCTCTACCACCACGTACGGATCGGCCGGCGAAACCGCGACCTTCAACGACGGTGTCGGGGTCTACACCTACACCTACGGCGACAACCGAGGACTCCCCACCAGCATCGACGTTGGCTTGGCCACTGGCCCGGATGTTTTCACCATCGCCTACGGCAACGACGGACAACCGTCCACGGTCACGTACCCCAACGGAACTGTCGCGACCTACGGATACGACGAGATCGGGTTCCGGCAAAGCCTCACCTACAAGAACGGAACCACCGACCTCGCCGGGTTCACCAACACCACCGACGTCGACGGCCGCGTGATCGCAGCCACCTCAAGCGCATCCTCGCAGGACTACACCTTCGACGCTCTGGGACGCCTCACCAAGACCGAAGACACCCGAAGCGACGGCTGCACCACCCGCACCTACGGCTTCAGCACCGCCTCGGAACGAACCAACAAAACCACCTACGCACCCAACAGCACCGGCGGATGCCAAACCACCACACCAACCACAACCTGGAACGGCACCTACGACACCGCCAACCGCATCACCAACACCGGCTACACCTACGACAACCTCGGCCGCACCCGCACCACCCCCGCAGCCGACACCGCAGCCGGGGCCATGGGAGCACTCACCACCACCTACTACCCCAACGACATGGTCGCCAGCCTCACCCAACCCGTCGACAACGGCGCCGGCACCGCAGTCACCAAAACCAACACCTACAGCCTCGACCCCGCCGGACGCATCGACACCATCACCACAACCACCGCCGGCACCGAAACCCAACGACTGCAGTACCGATTCAGCGCCGCGGGCGACGCCCCCACCTCAATCGCTACCTCAATCAATGCAGGGGCCAACTGGACCACCAATCGCTATATCCAGGTCCCCAGCATGGGCATGGTCGGCAACGCCACGGGAACAACCGCTGAATGGTCACTAGCTAACCTGCACGGCGACACAGTGGCCACCCAAACCACCGCCACCGGGAACACCACCCTCGCCTCCTACTCAGAAACCGACGAATACGGCGCCCCCGTAGTCGGCACCACACCCGGCCGGTACGGCTACCTCGGCACCCACCAACGCAGCAGCGACGGCCCCGGTGGACTCACATTGATGGGAGCACGCCTCTACAACCCCCTAACGGGTCTATTCAGCTCGTTCGATTCGGTGATTGGGGGGAACGCGACACGTTCTGGCTACCCTGAGGACCCTGTCAACATGACCGATCTGACGGGGAGGGTGAGCACAGGCACGCGAGGCGTTTATGACGGCTGTAGAGACGGAGGCGGGGGGCGACTTAAATGTGTTCGTGTCGTCGCAATGAGCGCCAAGCTCTTTGTAATAATCAAAGAAATGAAAGGGCTTTTAGGTTGGAAAAACGGTGCAGCGAACGCCATTCGCCACTTTGTATGGAGTGTCCTGCTTATGTGGCGCTACGGCCAAAGTATCGCAATTGCGACCGCGAATGGTCACGAGGAGTATAGTAAATCCGAGCTAGATTCCTGGGTGGATCAGCACAACAACTTCTTGGGAAGAGAGTATGCTAGAAATCATTCTCGACCAGATAATTACAAATCTGACAAAGCAATTTCTCGACTAATCTCTATAGCTCAGACTATGTGGTATCAAGACAGACTGGCAAGTGGATCGAATGGGTGTTTCAGAATGGGCGATGAACCATGTCTTTACGAATAAGGTGGAGCAAAGATTGCGTCACATTAGACTTTTGACCGTGCTGGTGGTGACCGCTTCATTGGCTCTTGGGTCGCTCTTTCTCTGGCGAGCTAGGTCCGAGTATCTACCCGGGTGCCTCGGCCTGTCCCTAAGTGACGTGGATGAATTCCAACAGGCCGCGAAGGATCTTCCTGGCTCTGAGGTGACTAGATTCGACACGTGTTATTCCGAAGATGGAAACTCATCTTTGGCCGTGAGGGTGAGCGGGGTTGGTGTGCCTGGAGTAGAAGATGGCCCAACTTTCGTCAAGCATTTGGTGGAGGAGTTCGGGGTGTCGGACATTGACATGTCGGACACCGAATGTCTCGTTGGGAAATTTGGAGGAAACTGGGTTTCTTTGAATGTGTCCGAGTTGGCCAAATCGAAAAGTGTCGGTGGTACGATCTCCATTACCTTGTCGGATTGGAGGCCGTCGGTTTGTGCCCCAATCTAGTGCCTAGTGCCGCGGATTTGAAGTCTTGGGGCGGTTGGCCTGCGCGAGGATTTTGAAGCGCCCCAGGTTTGATGCCGCATCCTTTTGAGTTGGAAGGATGCGAACCGTGCCGAAGAAGATCGACCCGAGTGTCAAGGAGCGGTGCGTGCGGCAGGTGCTGGAGCACCTGCAGTAGTTACCCGTCGCTTACGGCCGCGTCGGAGGCCGTCGCGCGACGTGAGGGCGTCGGCAAGGAGTCTGTGCGCCGCTGGGTGGTTCAGGCCCAGATCGACGGTGGACAGCGCCAGGGCGCCACCAAGGAGGAACTGGCTGAGATCAAGGAACTCAAGGCGAAGGTCCGTCGGCTCGAGGGGGCACGTGGTCGAGTCGATCTGCCGGGTCCTGCGCGAGCAGGGCTGCCAGATCGCCACGCGCACCTACCGCGTGTGGACACGCACCAACCGTCCTGTCACCAACCGCGGGGCGACTTCGGTTACAGCGAGTTCGACGCCGACTACGCCGAGGCCGGTGAATCGGCGCTGGACTGGTCGGCGTTCCACGTCGAGGTGGTTGACCCGGCAGGGACCATGGAACTTACCCGGGAAGAACTGGAATCCAGTCTCGAGAACAAAGCCGATCGCGATTCCCCAGGACATCGAGTCCCGCCTCCAACGTGTACGGACTCGTCAAGAGGTTCACGACAAGCACCGTGAAGCGCCCCAGGTTCTCGGCCGCTCCTATGTGGGTTGCGGCCCTCGGTTGAGGGCCGCGTAGTGGGCTTGCTCGAACTCCAATGGGGTCATCATCCCAAGAGTGCCGTGCAGGCGCCGGTTGTTGCACCCGTCGACCCAGCCGGCGGTGGCGTACTCGACGTCTCCGATGGTCCGGTAGGGCCCGGCGTGGAAGACCGTTGTGCGGATGCACTCGGGCTTGTAGAGCCCGAACACGCACTCCATCAGCGCGATGTCGTACGCGTCGGCCACTGACCCGATCGAGGGTCGGATGCCTTCGTTGGCGAGGTGCTCGGTGCAGGTCACGGACGTGTATGCGAGCCCGCGTCCGCGTGGCCAATGAGCTCGCCGGGCACGATCGAGTGTCCGTCGCGGTTACGTTGCCACAGCGCCACCGCCGCAGGGGCGCGTCGACCAGGTCGACGGCTTTGGTGGGTGCGACCGTTCCAGGCGACGATCTTCTGGGCGAACACGTCGAGGATGAACGCGGTGTAGACAAACCCGGCCCACGTCTTGACGTAAGTGAAATCCATGACCCAGATGCGGTTGGGCGCGACCGCGGTGAAGTCGCGGTCGAGCAGGTCACCTGCACGCTTGCCGTCCTTCGCGGGGATCGTGGTTCGGATCCCCTTGGAGCGACGGATCCCTTGCAGGGCAAGGGATCTCATGGCGCGATCCACGCTGCCAGGCGATGCGTCCGGTGTCGTGCGTCGCACGAGCACGGTCGTTTTGCGACGCCCGTAGAGACCGCCGACCCTCGGGCGTCATCTTGCGGACGTCTTCGTGATCGATGGTCCTCGCCAGGTCGCGGACCTGGTTGACCACCATGGCGTCGCTGACCATGGGTCGATCCGCGCCACGTCCGTGCCAGGTGTAGTCGTCGGCTTCCTCGTCGGTGTTCGACCTGCCGGGGGTCGGTCAGACTCAGCATTCTCACCAGGAGGATCACGAGCAGCCGAAGGGAACACGACCCTCGGCGCGAGTTCGCCAACGGCCACTTGGACTGCATGGCGCCGAGTTCAAGACGCGCGCCCCGGGGCCGGCACCGCAGTCACCATAACCAACACCTACAGCCTCGACCCCGCCGGACGCATCGACACCATCACCACAACCACCGACCGCACCGAGACCCAACGACTGCAGTACCGATTCAGCGGGGAAAGTGACGCACCTACTTCACTGGCCGACCTGCACGGCGACACCGCGGCCACCCAAACCACCGCTACCGGAGCCACCACACTCGCCTCCTACTCAGAAACCGACGAATACGGCGCCCCGCAGTCGGCGTCGCCCCTGGCCGGTACGGCTACCTCGGTCCCCACCAACGCAGCAGCGACGCCCTCGGCGGACTCACCCTCATGGGCGCAAGGTTGTATAACCCGTTTCTCCGGAACAAACGACACCATTCTCGGCGGCGGTGCAACGAAATACGCCTACCCGGTCGCTCCAGTCAGTCCCTGGACGTAACCGGCCAGTCCTGGTTCTGTGGGGCCCGAGCGATACTTGTAACTCCATGATGAAATGTTTTAGCTGACTCTGATACAGGAAAAGAATTGCCGCCCGCACTCATAGATGCAATATTTTGGCTGATAGGGATCTTCATTGGGAGACCATTGCAGCGTCTCCGAGCGGAGAGGTTGATCTCCACACCACAGGAAGAGTTCGCTGCGTGCTGACCGATTGCGACGGCAGCGATGTCCTCGGCACGAGATCGGCGCCCGGGGTCTGTCAAGTGCAGCGAGGAGAACTCCTAATGGCACCATGGCGATTTGAGGTAGTTGACTTCACTATTGAAGAAATTGACGACTATGAGCGACGACCTGAAGAGCGCCGAATTTCCAACCCTAAGGTGACGACGATTAATTTGACGACTACAAGTGCCGATTCGGTGGACGGTGCTCGCAGCTCAATTGGATCGCGCCATCGCGCTGCTCACTGGGACTGGCCAAGCCGAATAGTGTCGTCGAACGGATGGTGATGTGGGCCCGATCAAGCAGGCTTTCAGCTAGCTAGTGCCGGGTGGATTAGAAGTTGTTAGACGGTTTGCGTTCTCGAGATCTGGTCGGAGGGTACGCCCCGCGTGCACTCTGGGGCGCCCTTGCCCGAGATCTTGGCCCACACGAATGGTTGGGCACGGTCGTGCCAGCCGCCGATGAAAGCGCAGATCTTGGTGTTGCGGTCCCTGATTGATTTGAGGACGCCGCGGCGGATGGCTTGGCGTTCGACGATGCCGAACCAGATCTCCACGAGGTTCATCCAGGAGGGGTGGGTCGGGGTGAAGTGGATCTTGAAGCGAGGGTTCTGGTCGAGCCAGTCGCGGAAGTTCGTGTGCTTGTGCGCGGCGTAGTTGTCCATCACCAGGTGCAGGTCGACCGGCTCGCCGTCACTGCCTCGCACGTCGCGGTAGGTCCGCTCGATCTGCTTGAGGAACGCCAGGAACTCCTGGTGGCGGTGCTTGGGCTTCAACGCTGCGGTCACTTGCCCGGTCGCGATGTCCAGGGCCGCGAATAGGGTCGTGGTCCCGTGTCGGTAGCAGTCGTGAGAGCGGCGCTCGATCCGCCCTCCGGCTTGGGCAGAATCGGCAGGGTTCGGTCCAGTGCCTGGATCTCGTCCACGCACAAGACGTTCGCGTTCTCCGGCCGTGCCAAGTACAACCCTCAGATGTTGGTGACCTTCCCGACCAGGTCCGGATCGGTGGAGAATCGGAACGACTGCGCCCTCCACGGCTTGACCCCGTAGGCAGACCACGTGCGGGCCACCGATTTATGCGAGATCTTCAGCCGGTCCGCCAACAGCCTGGTCGACCAGTTCGTGACCCCGAGCTTCTTTGCCGGCGGCTTCAAGGTCTCGGCCACGATCACCCGATGATCCGGTTCCTGGGGACGGCCCGAACGCCTGGCATCCGGCGGGCAGGCCAGACCCTTCGACTAGTAACGGCCGCGCCAGACCAGCACCGTCGGCTTGTGGACAGCGCGTTCCGTGTAGACGCGGGCCCACGACCCTCGAGGTTCCCCCGGGACCGTAGAGCGGCTCAGCCCTCGCCGCGTTCGGCGTCGATGCGGGCCAACTCCGCGACGGTGATTCGGGTGGAGAGGACGAACTCCGGGTCGGTCCCGGCGACCATCGATGCAAAGGCCCATGCTCCAGCGGGGCCGAGCGCTTCCTTGCCGTTGGCGGGCAGTCGCTGGCCGCGCGTGTGTACGGCGACCGTCGAGTCGTCGCTGCGGTGGCAGATGAGCCAGGCCTCGCCGGGATCGCTTCCGGCGGCGGGGCGGAAGGCGAAGACCGTCTTCTGGAAGCGGCGGCACCGGAACCCTTCGGGGCAGCTGCCTGCGGCCACCCAGTCCGGGGTGGTGGGCGAAACGAGCGCGTCGACCACGGCGGGGCCGATCGGTTCAATGCCGGCGCCGAGCCGGACCCGGCCACCGATCGTCTCGGGGCCGAGCATCTTCTTCAGAGGCGAGGGTCCGAGGTAGGCCCAATCGTTGCCGTAGAAGGAAGCCAGCCCGACGGCCAGGCCGCGGTCGGTCTGCATCACGGTCACATAGGTGTCGGGATCCTGTTCCCCACCCGACCAACCCGCGACGTCCTTTCCCGCCTCGATCACGCCTTGGGAGACCAGGGGAGCGAGGTCCGAGTCGGTCACCACTGCTTCGAGGTCGGCCAGGGATGGCTGGATCGGCAGGTTGCGCGGATCGTCGGTGACCTTGGCGCCATCCCAGACGACGTGCACCACGACGTCACTCGTGATCCGGGTGAGCACGACGATGCCGGGGTCCTCAGCGGGTTGTTCCAGCTGCCAATTGAGGTAGACATCCCCTGGTGCTGAGCCGTCCTTCAGCCGCACGCAGCCATTGGTCTGCGCACACGGGTCGGGCGCCTTGGTCTCCCCGGCCCTCGGGGTGACGGTGACGGAGATGTGCCGGTCGCCTCCCGCGCCGTCTCGGTCGGGGTAGCGCAGGTCGGCCCCTACCGCACCCCGGGCGGCTGCCATCCCCAGGTCGGCCGCGCGAATCGAGGTGGTGTCGTCGGGCAGATGGCGCAGGGCCACCGCTGCCACGGCGCGTGCCGTGATCGGCTCGCTGGCGGGTCCGGTGTCAGGGAGCGAGCAGCCCGCCAGCGACGCGAGTACGGCGGCCGCAACCGCCACGAGCCGACCCGTGCGCTCGCCCGTCCCCGTCATGAGCTCGTCCCCGCCATGAGTCCCATGATCAAGCCCCGATCAGGCGGTGTTCTGCGTTTCGGCCGTGGTGACGATCATCCGCAACGCCTCGGTCATCACGGTGAGGTCGCCGGCGGGCACGTCGCGCACCAATGCTGCTTCGGCGGCATTGAAGTCAGAGAAGAGGGTCGACATCAGTTCGCGGCCCTCCGCGGTCAGCCGCAACGTGACCAACCGCCGATCCTTGACGCCGACCGCGCGATCGATCAGGCCACGGGAGGCCAGCGTCTTGGCGACGCCGGTCAAGGTCGCCTTGGAGATGCCGACGTTCTCGGCGATCCGGCGGGTCTCCATCGCGTCCCAGATCCACAGCAGCCAGAGCACCAAGAACCCGGTCCAGGTCAGATCATGGGGGCGCAGCGCCGTGCTGGTCAGGTGCGCGCGCGCCGCATTGGCGGCGCGGTACAAGCTTGAGACCGCCTGCATGGCGGCGAAGTCGAGGGGGAGTCCGCCGACTCGATCGGCCACCGCCCGCTCGGTTTCGGCAAGGGTGTGCTGGTCCGGCATAGCTCGCAGCCTAACGATCCCGAACATCTCGATCGTCGTTGCCGCGGGCATGGCCGTCACTCACTCACTCGTCGCGACTCAGGATCTCCAGCGAGCGGCCGCCGTTCCACTCCACGCCGACCTGGCGGAAGTAGCCACCGATGATCTCGTGGACCTCCAGCCGGGCGAGTTCTTCGGTGGGGGCCTCGAAAAGGCGCAGATCGGCGTCACCGGCCCAGGCCTGGCCGGCCTCGAAGGACGATGCGCCCGATTCGATGAGCTCGGCGTAGGCGTCGGGTCCGCCGTCCATCGCCGGGTAGATCCGGTGGTGGGCCATCTTGTGGGCGTTGACGAAACCGTTGTGCTCGGACTCCTCGCGCAAGGTCACGACAGCCTCGGCCAGGCGCCGGTCACCAGCGGCCAAGGTCGCGCCGAACACGCCGCCGGGGCCGATCACCGGCGCGGCGTGCGGGAAGGCCATCGGTCGCGTCTGCCACATCTGGCCCAGCTTCTTGGGGTAGCCCTGATGCATGCCGCGGGCGATCGCGAAGTCCTTGTCGACCCAGATGTAGACGCAGCGGGAGTACGTCGTGCCTTTGTAGGAGCAGCGGACGACCACGAAGGCCTCCTTGTACTGCGAGCGCACCGGATCGAGCAGTTCCTCACGCGTCCCACTGCAGGACTGCCAGTCGGCCCAGATGAGGGCGACGGCCCCGGGATCTTCGGGCGCCAGCTCCAGCGGTGCCGGCAGCAGCTCCGCAACCCGCGCGGGATCGGTGCGGTACTCCACGGTCAACAGATCGCCGGAGTAGTACCAGGGCGGGGAGGGGATGATCGATGACTGGCCGGTGGCCGTGCGCGGGTAGAAGAATCCGTGCATCTCCATGGTGCGTCTCTCCTGGTACCAGATGGTCGTTAGGGCCCGTACGATAGCCGGTTTGTTCCCGGCGGGGAACCCTTGCCGCGGCCCCCCACGAGCGTTATTGTTCGGACCCAAACGACCACAGGAAGGGCCGCCCATGGCGCATTTCGACACCTCGGGGCTGCAGCCGGCCGCCGACTCCCTCTCCGAGCAGGGCATCGACGTCGTCCGGCTCGGGTACGCCGACTTGATTGGCACCGATCGCGGACGTGACGTCCTGGTGAACCGCTTCGCACGCACCGTCGGTGGCGGCGTCGCTTTCTGCCGGTCCGTCTATGGCACCACGCCGCGCGGCGGCGTTGTCGATATCGAGGGCGGCCTGTCCGAAGGTCTGCCCGACGTCGTCGCTTTCCCCGACGTCTCCACGCTTCGGCCGATCCCGTGGGAGCCCGGGGTGGCGCACTGCATCGCCAACGTCTTCAACGCCGACGGCACCCCGTCGATGGAGAGCCCGCGGATGGTGCTGCGTGCCGTGGTCGAGAAGTTCGCCGAGCTCGACATGGTGCCGATCGTCGGCCCCGAGCTCGAGTTCTACGTGCTGCAAGAAGATGAGAAGTCGCCATCGGGCTGGTCGCGCTACGGCGAAGGCACCGGCAACGTCTACACCTCCGGGCTGAAGGGCGATCCCGAGAACGTGCTGCTGCGGTCGCTGCGTCAGTTGGGCGACTACGGCATCGAGGTCACCGCGGCCAACCACGAGTTCTGCTCGGGCCAGTTCGAGATCAACATGTGGCACGGCCCAGCGCTCGACGCGGCCGACCGCGCGCACCGATTCAAGACCGCCATCAAGGAGCTCGCCCGGATGGGCGGCAAGCTGGCCACCTTCATGGCCAAGCCGTTCAATGACGAGGGTGGCTCCGGCTACCACATGCACTTCTCGTGCTGGTCCAAGGACGGCCAGACCGCGCTGTTCGACGATCCCAGCCAGCCCGACGGGATCTCCAAGGTCGCCAAGCACGCCATCGCGGGCATCCTTCAGCACGCTCCGGCGCTGACCGCGGTGGCCAATCCGACGATCAACTCCTTCAAGCGCTTCGGTCCCGACACCTTGGCGCCGTGGCTGATCGACTGGGGCCTGGACAATCGTTCGGCGATGATCCGGATCCCACCCGAGCGCGGCTCCGCGTCCCGGATGGAGCTGCGCGTCGGCGACGCGAGCGCCAACTCCTACCTGCTGATCGCGGGCATGCTCGCCGCGGCGTACATCGGCATCAAGAACGAACTCGAACCGCCGGAGGCCCTGGTCGGCTACGGCTACGACGTCTCCAAGGCCGAGATGCTGCCGTCCTCCCTCGGTGAGGCGCTGGACGCCCTGGAGGCCGATGAGGAGTTCTCCGCCGCGCTCGGCGAGCCCTTCGTGAAGGCCTTCTTGACCTACAAGCGCGACGAGATCAGCCGGTTCAACTCCTGGATCACCGACTGGGAGTTCGCCGAGTACACCTACCACCTGTGAGCTCACGCGAGGTCGCAGTCACAACTTCATCCCGAACCAACTGAAGGGAGTCACAACCATGCCTCGTCACGATCCGGTGCCCTTGGCCGAAGTCGATCTGGCCGACATCGACGGGTTCGCCGACCTGCGCGGTTTCGCCCAACTCGACACGCTGCGCGCCGAAGACCCGGTCCACTGGAACGAGGAGCCGGGGTCCAACGCCGGCTTCTGGTCGGTCACGCGCTACGACGACATCTGGGCCGTCGACCGCGACCCGGAGACCTTCACCTCCGAGCAGTTCGTCAACCTCGAGGAGGTCTCCGAGGAAGACCGCGAGGTGCGCCGTTCGATGCTGGAGACCGACGGCAGCCGTCACTTGGCGCTGCGCCGGTTGATCCAGCGCGAGTTCACCCCGCGCAACCTGATGAACAACTACGAGGGCTTCCTGCGCGACCTGACCCGGCGCACGATCTCTCAGGCGTTCGAGAAGGCGGCCGACAACAACGGCGAGATCGACTTCGTCGAGGAGATCTCGGCCGACTTCCCGATCAACGTGCTCGCCCGGTTGCTCGACGTGCCCGAGGAGGACACCGCGCAGCTGATCGCGTGGGGCAACGAGTTCGTGGGCAATACCGACCCCGACTTCGCCAAGGTGCTGGCCGACCAGCCCGAAAGCGATGCCTACAAGCACCTGCCCTTCCGCTCGCCGACAGTTTTCGAGGTCTGGGAGTACGGCGCGGACCTGAAGAAGTCGCGCATCGGCGGGAACGGCACCGACCTGGTCAGCATCTTGGCCAACAAGTTGCCCGACGACGGCATCCCGATGTCGGAGAAGGACTTCAACATGTACTTCACGTTGCTGGTCATCGCCGGCAACGAGACCACCCGGCACGCCATCTCCAATGTCATGCTCGGCTTGATCGAGCAGCGTGATCAGATGCGCAAGCTGCAGGAAGATCCTTCGCTGGTGCCGCATGCGGTCGAGGAGTTCCTGCGCTACGCCTCGCCGGTCTACCACTTCCGTCGTACGGCGACCCAAGACGTGATGATCCGCGACAAGGAGATTAAGGAAGGCGACAAGATCGTGATGTGGTTCGCCTCCGGCAACCGCGACGACTCGGTCTTCGACTCGCCGTACAACTTGGATGTGACCCGCAAGAACGTCGACCACATGACCTTCGGCAAGGGCAGCCCGCACCTGTGCCTGGGCAACAACCTGGCGCGGATGGAGATCCGGCTGATGTTCGAAGAGCTGCTGCCGCAGCTCGGGGAGATCGAGCTGACTGGCGACATCAAGCGGGTGCGCTCCAACTTCGTGAACGGGATCAAGGGATTCCCGGTGCGCATCGCGCCCCGCTGACCCCCCACTCACGAGCCGAAACGACGCAGAAGGACGACGAACCATGGGTTACCTCACCAAGGCCAGCGATGTGAAGCCGGTCGAGCATGAGCTCGACCTGGTGCTTGCCGAGAAGCGTCTGCTGGCCACCGACGTGGTCGAGCTGACGTTGCGCGACGCCGAGGGTGCCGAGCTTCCCGAATGGCACCCGGGTGCGCACATCGACCTGGTGCTCGGCGATGACCTGGTGCGTCAGTACTCGCTGTGCGGTGAACCTGACGACCGCAGCTGCTACCGGGTGGCCGTGCTCCGCGAGCCGGCCTCCCGGGGTGGTTCGGTCGCCGTCCATGAGAAGTTGGCGACCGGGGATCGGGTGAAGGTGCGCGGTCCGCGCAACAACTTCCATCTGGTCTCCGGCGACTCTTACATCTTCATCGGCGGCGGCATCGGCATCACCCCGTTGATTCCGATGCTCAACGCGGTGGACACCGCCGGGGCGTCGTGGGAACTGCACTACGGCGGTCGCACCGAGGCGTCGATGGCCTACCTGGAGGAGTTGCGCTCGCGCGGCGAACAGGTCCACATCGTCCCTCAGGACCAGCTCGGCATCCTCGACCTCGCCACCATCCTGGGCGAGCCCAAGGGCGGCGTGCACGTCTACACGTGTGGCCCCGAGCCGTTGCTGGCCGCGGTGGAAGCCGCGTGCGAGCCCTGGCCTATGGGTGCGTTGCACCTGGAGCGGTTCACCCCGAAGGCGGTCGATCCCGATGCGGTCGACACCGCTTTTGAGATCGAGCTCTCCAGCTCGGGTCAGGTGATCTCGGTGCCGGCCGACCAGAGCGTCTTCGTGGCCTTGCGCGAGGCCGGGGTCGACGTACTCGGGTCGTGCCTGGAAGGCACCTGCGGCACCTGTGAGACCGGCGTCCTCGAAGGCGAGGTCGACCACCGCGACAGCATCCTCAATGCAGCCGAGCAGGAGGCCAACGACTGCATGATGGTGTGCGTGTCGCGGGCCAAGAGCCACCGGCTGGTGCTCGACATCTAGGCGCCCGCATGCGTGCATTGGTGATCGAACACGACGACGTGTCGCCGCTGGGACCGATCGGTGACCGGATGCGGGAGCGTCTCTACGACCTGGAGATGTTCCGCATCCCCGACGAGGTCATCGGCGCTCCGGGACCCGATATCGAGTTCCCTACCATCGACGACTTCGATGCCCTCGTGGTTCTCGGTGCTATCTACTCGGTCTACGACGTCGGCACCCACGGCCGCTGGGTGCGGCCGGAGCTGGAGCTCGCCCGCGCCGCCGACCGCGCCGGGATCCCGGTGCTCGGTATCTGCTTCGGCGGCCAACTGCTCACCACGGCGCACGGCGGCTCGGTCGCCAAGGCGCCGGTCGGGGAGATCGCCTGGACCTCGATCGAGACCGACGACCACACGCTGGTGTCGCCGGGACCGTGGTTCCAGTGGCATTTCGATCGTTGGCAGGTGCCACCCGGAGCCACCGAGGTGGCCCGCAATGCCCGCGCCTCTCAGGCGTGGACGATGCGCCGGAACCTGGCCGTGCAGTTCCACCCGGAGGTAACCGCGGCGTCGCTGCACGGGTGGTATGAGACCGGCGGCGACCAGGAGGCGCGTGCCTTCGGCCTCGACCCGGACGAAGTGATGGCCCAGACCGTGGCCGAAGAGCCGGCGGCCGTGGCGCGCGCACATGCCTTGGTGGACGCGTTCGTGGATCGGGTCGCGACCCGCTGAGTCGAGCCCTCAGCTTGAGGCGCGTCAGTTGCTGCCGCGGCGCCGCGAGGTGGGCTTCTCCTTGATCAGCCGCAACGCCAGCTGCGGGCAGCCGCGAACGGCCTCCTTCAGGTCGCCGAGATGCTTCTCCTCGACCACGGCGGTGATCACGGGGTAGCCCCACTCATCGAGGGTGATCGAGTCCGGAGCGAGCTCGTGGCACAGTCCGCGGCCTTCGCACAGGGGCCAGTCCACCCGCAGTCGCCAACTCATGAGAGCACCCTCGTCTCGTTGGCCCACGACCCCATCTGCCCACGCGCTGGGCAGTCACCGTGGGCATGGCCCCGCATTTCGGCGGGGAAAGTGGTCAGCAGCGAGCGCACGAGCCGCGCCGTGCCGTCGGGGTGGGCGCAGGCGCCACGGCCGGTCACCAGGGCGATCAGCCGATCGACTTCCTCGCGCCCACCCGTCCCGGCCAGCACCCGGTGAAGGCTGTCGGCCAGGGCCGGGAGCCCGTTGAAACAGGGGCCGCAGCGACGGGCGCTCTGATCGGCCAGGTAGGCGACCGTGCGCGCGGTCACCTGCACCGGGCAGGCGCCCAGCGGTTGCATCCAGACGGCGCCGGCGCCGAGCCCGATGCCCAGACTGCGCATGGCCGCCGGAGAGACGCGGGCGGAGGCCAGCGTGTCCCAGGTGCTCCAGGAGCCGTGGAAGCCGCCGATGATCGCCGGCCGCCCGGCCCACTCGGGTCGCAGGACATCGCGCCAGCGGGTGCCGTAGTCGACTTCGATGACCTGGGTGAGGAGCTCGCCGGTCGTGGACCGGCGGTCGTCGACCAGGGTGAGCAGGACGGTGCCGGGTTCGGTGGCCGTGCCGCGGCCGTCGTACGCCGCGACGCCGCGCGTCGCGAGGACGCCGAGGTGGGCCCAGGTCTCGGCGTTGGACAGCAGGGTGGGCCGACCCCGGATCCCCGACACCGCTTCGGGCTGCCATGCCGTGACTGGCAGGTTGGTGCGTCCCTCGATCAACTCGATCACCGCGCGTGCCTGGCCGGCGACGAAGCGGGGTTCGGCTCGATGGAAGCGCCAGGCCACCGGGTCGGCTCGTTCTCCGACCGCCGCCCGGATCGCCTGCTCGGTGGCCGACCGCTCACTTGGTACGACGACGTGCACGGTGCGTGCCCGCAGCGCCGTGGCCGCGGCGACCGCCCCGTCCAACACGAGGTGCGGCCGGGTCAGGGCGAGCGCGGTGTCCTTGGCGCTGACCGGCTCGCCTTCGCTCAGATTGATCACCACCTCCGCGCGGCCGCTGGACTCTGCGGCCGTCCGAAGCTTGATCGCGAACGGGAAGCCGGCGCCGCCACGACCCCGGAGTTCGAGAGCGGACGCTTCATCGATCAGCTGATCGACTCCCAAGGGCAGGAGCGCACCCCAGCGGGCGCGGTGGGCAGCCAACGACGGGCCTTCGGAGAGGCTGGCCAGGAGCAGCGGCCCCCCTGAGATCGCGATCTCGGCCGGGATCGGGACGGGTGAGGACACGGTGTGGGTGACCGCGGACGAGAGCAGGCTCACCGGACCCGCTCCAGCTCGGGCTTGGCCAGCACGACCAAGCGGAAGAGTGCGCTGATCGCCACCACTCCGACGCATGCCAGCGTGACGGTGCTCCAGGGCCGGTGCGCGGTGTCGGTTCCGAGGAAGAACCCGTGCACCGAGCCCACCGCCCAGGCGAGGTAACTAGTGGCGTGGATCAGCCGCCAGTGCCCGTGCTGGAGGCGGTCTCGAAGCAAGCTGGTGATGACCACTAGCAGGATCAGATCGACGGCCACGGCGCCCATACCGACCAGCAGTGGCTCGTAGGGAGACCCGAACGGCACGAAGACGTTCCACCACCGGATGTCGACGAATTCATGAGCAACCGAAGTCACCAGATGCAGAACCAGGAGGCTCACCGCGAGCAAGGAGATGTTGCGATGCAGGTTCTGGGTGACGAAAGCAGGCACCCTGCGCCCGGCGCGCCCTCGGGTCGACAGCACTCCCAGCACCGTCGACAGCGTCAGCAGCAGCATGGTGAGCAGTCCGCTTGATCGGTCGAGGTACCACAGCAACGGGCCTTCGGTGAGGGCCTTCATCGGGTCGCTCCTGTCTGTCGCTCAGGGGTGGCCGGATCCGCGGTGCCCGGATCAGTGGTGCCCGGATCAGTGGTGAGTGGCGGGATCGGCCAGTCGCCGACAGCGTGCGCCACGCCTTGGTGGTCGACCAGCCGTGCATCGATACCGTGCCGAGCCAACCAGGCCTCAGCCTCTACGCCGAGGATGAGCGCCGCCGTTGTGGCGGTGTTGGCTGCGGTCGCGGTTGCGCCGGTGGCGGTCGCCGTACGCCATGGGCCAGCGGCGGGGCGCCCGGTGCGGGGGTCGATCACGTGGTGGGCGACGGTGTCGCCGCGGCGCCAGCGGCGTACGACCATGCTGGAGGTGGCCAGGCCACCCCGATCGAGGCTCACCTCTTGCTGGGCGGGTTCCGCGGGCCGCTCGCTGACCGCGATCGGCCATGGTTCCCCATCGCCGAGGATGGCCAAGTCGCCGCCGAGGCTGACCAATGCGCCGTGATCGAGGTGTTCGGCCCAGGCGCGCACGATCAGGTCCGCTGCCCAGGCTTTGGCGGTCGCGCCGAGGTCGAGGGAGGTGCCGGCCGGGATGCGTACTGCGTCATCGGCGAGCTCGATACGCCGCCAGGCGTCCGGATCGCGGGCGGTCTCGCTAGCCGCGCCGACGGGGGTGGGCTGCGCGACCAGGCTTTCGAAGTCGCGGTCGTAGCCCCAGAAACTCAACGATTTGCCCACGAGCGGGTTGACCAGACCGTCGGTCAGGTTCGCGGCGTCGAGCGCAACTCGAACGCCGGCGACGAGCAGAGGGTCTGCGGCGACCCAGCTTCCGGCGTGCGCGTTGACCAGGGTCAGATCGGAGTCGTCACGGAACCGCGAGCAGGTCTCGTCGATATCGGCCAGGAGGTCGCGGCTCAGCTGCTCGGCTCGTGATAGCTCGCGGGGGTCTCTGACCGCGACATAGATGTAGGTGCCCAGCGCGCGGAAGGTGGTCGCTGCGAACGCGTGCCCGGACGGGAGCGATCCCGGTTCCGCGGCCTGGGGGAGTGCCACGGGACGTCGCTCAGGAGCCGCTGCTCGGCGGGGGAGGAGGCGGCGGCGGGGGTGGGGTGCCGGCCCCGGACGAGGAACCGCCCCCGCCACCGCTGGAATTGCCGCCGCCACCCGAGCCGCCTGAGCTCCCGGAACCGACGCTGCCGCCGCCACCGAGGCTGCTTCCGCCCGCCTGGATATAGCGGATCGAGACGCGCTTCTTGACGGGTCGCTTCTTCCAGATCACCTGAGGTTCGGCCGCGGCAAGCGCTGCCTCGTAGGCGGCCTTGTCACGCTCGTACTTCTCCTGTGCCTCGCGCTCTTTCAGTGCCTTGGCGGCCAGCTGGTCGTTGTGGTCGGCCGCGGCCTGACCGGCGACCAGTCCGGTGACGGTCAGCGAACCCAAGGACAGCGCGCCGGTCACGGCGGCGACCAGGACTCGGTAACCGTTCCGAGTGCGAGAGGTATAGGACATGACGCCAAGTGTGGCGGGCACTGGTCAAACGGAGGCTTATTGGGGTGTTAAGCCCAGATCAACCGGGTTGGTCGGGCCACCTCGCGGCGCCGGATTCGCGGTCTCTTGATCTGCTCTTGACGCTGGGGTCACCTCGCCATGAGCAAAGGTGGCGCGATGATTGCCCCATGAAGCGTGTCAGTGCCGTGATGGCCTCCCTTGCTGTTATCGCCGGGCTCTTCGGCGCGGTTGCCGCCTATCGCTTTGCCTCAGCCGGGTCGAGCGTCGAGCAGTTGGTCTCAGCCAACGTCACGCCCAGCGTGGCGCCGACCGAGGCTGCCGAGTCCGCAAAGCCCGTGGTGAAGTTCAAGCCGTGCAAGAAGCCCGCACACCGCGAGGGCAAAGCATGTGTCATCGACGTCGTCCAGGATGTGGTGCTTCCCGCGGCACCCGCGACGAGCGGATCCGGGCCCGCCAAGCACCGCGATCGCCATGAATCCGATCACGGCGGTGACGATTCCTCTGCCCACCAAGGCGAGAGCGACCACGAAGACTCGCATGAGAGCGACGACCACGAGGACGACGACGAGCACGATGACGGTGGCGAGCACGAGTCCGACGACTGATCGAGCGGGCTCGGCCGCGCCGCTAGAGCCGGGCGATAAGGGGCAGGTTCAGTTGGACGCGGGTGCCGATTCCATTGCTCCCTACCCGCCCGGTGGGTCCGATCTCGAGCGAACCGCCGCAACCGTTCGCGGTTCGGCGGGCGATGTCGAGACCAAGGCCGGTGCTGCCGGTGCGCAGCCGCGGACGGGTTTCGACGATTCCTGGCCCATCGTCTTCGATGATGAGAGTGACTCCCGTGGCGATCGGCTCCTCGCCCGAACGTGCCGGCTGCAGGCTGACCCGGAAGCCGATCCCCTCGGGGGTGTGTGCGAAGACGTTGTCGATCAGCACATCCACGGTGTCAGCAAGATCGTCGGCGGTGACCGGCACCAGGAACTCCAGACGTGGGACATCGACCAACATCCGGCGACCTTGATCTTCTGCGAGCGGACTCCAATAGCGCACCCGCCCGCGCACGACGCTCGCGGCGTCGCACGAGGCGGCCAGATCGGTGCGAACCGGTCGCCGGGCTTCACGTACGACGGCGTCGATGGTGCGCTGCAGATTGCCGATGTGTTCTTGGAGTCGGACGGCGAGGTCCGGCTCGGTGACCGACTCTGCGTCCAGCCGCAGAGCGGTGACCGGGGTGCGGAGCCGGTGGCTGAGATCGGCCACGGCGGCTCGCTCGGCGGCAAGCAGCTCTTCGGTGCGTTCGGCGAGCCCGTTGAGCGCGCGGGCCAACTCTTCTGTCTCCTCGGGTCCGGCGATCTCCGCACGAGCGGTCAGGTCGCCCGCACTCAACTCATGGGCGACCGCCGCCACTCGGAGCAGCGGCTGACTCACCCGTCGTCCCAGCCAGGTCGCGAGCGCAAGCGCCAAGGCGAGCAGTGCCAACCCGACCCCGACGATCGAGAGCCAAGCCCGGCCCACTCCTTCGCGCACCTCGGCGAGCGGGACCGAGGTCCGCACCACCGCCGTACCCTCGCCCATCACGATCGGCAGAAGCACCCGCAAGCCGTGCTCGTCGACGTAGGTCCGGCCGATCCCGCTGGCGGCCTTGTCGACCTCAGCCGTCATCGCGGCGTCGAGGCTGTCGGAGTTGCCGGTGAGCCAGGTGCCGTCAGGACCACGCACCATCGTCTGGGGGGTGTTGCGGGCGTCCAGATCGGTGATCAGCGACGGCAGCCGGTCGTCTCCGGAAAGCCCGGCGACCAGAATCGCCACGTTGCGTGCCTCCTGATCCGCGGCGGCCTTGGCGCGGTCCTCGGCCATCGCCTTGACCAACAGGCAGAGCGGGATCACGAAACACACCACCACCGTGGCGGTGGTGGCGACGACCAGCCAGGCGATCTGGCGCCGCATCAGGAGTCCCGGTGCGTGGCCTGATCGGGGTCGACCAGTCGCACACCCACACCTCGCACACTGTGCAGGTAGCGGGGCTCGGCCGCGGACTCACCCAACTTGCGTCGCAACCAGGACAGGTGCACGTCCACGGTGCGGTCGGAGCCGCCGTAGGCCTGCTGCCACACCTCGGACAGCAACTCGCGCTTGGTGACAACTTCTCCCGGCCGCTGGGCGAGCGCGAGGAGGAGGTCGAACTCCTTGCGGGCCAGGTCCAGCGGCTGGCCGGCCAGGGTGATTACCCGCATGCGCTCGTCGATCACCAGGTCACCGACCTTCAACGGCGCCGGCGGCCCGTCGGCTTGCCGCCCACGACGCAGCACCGCCCGGATGCGAGCGGCGACTTGATCAGTGCCGAACGGCTTGACCACATAGTCGTCGGCACCCGAGTCGAGCGCCTTCACCATGGTCGGATCGTCGTCTTGGGCGGTGATGACGATGATCGGGATCTCGCTGGTCGCGCGGATCATCGAGATCAAGGTCAAGCCGCTTACGTCGGGCAGTCCGAGATCGAGGAGGACGACGTCGGGTTGCTGGTTGACGACGTGTTCGAGGCCGTTGAGACCCGTAGAGGCAACCGCGACGGCGTAGCCGCGTTCGTCCAGCGAGCGACGTACGGCGGCTCGGATTGCGTCGTCGTCTTCGATCACCAGCACCGAGGGCATACCCGAACCGTAGTCCCTTCTCGTGAGAGGATCCGTTGATGGCCCGCTCCCGCATTCTCCTGGGCATTGTCGCGGCCTGGGTGATCGTCGTGCTCGTCGGTTCGACGGCCGTGTGGGCGGTGATCTCGCAGACCGGCAAGGAGCTGGTCCCGGCTGCGAGCCCGCCGATCCAAGCACCGGCGGCCTCGCCCACAGCGGCCTCGCCGACAGCGCCCGAAGCTTCCTTGGCCCCGCGGCCCGAACCCATCGAGCAGGTGCCGCCGCCGGCGCCGCCCAGCCCCACCGAGTCGAGCCCAGCGGCTCCGTCATCGTCATCGAGCGCGCCCGGTGAGGACGATCACCCGTCCTCGCCGTCCGGCGACGGTCACGAGCAGACCTCAAGCACGACGCGCGGCAGCTGGACGGGCCAAGGCGGCACCGTCTTCGCCGAGTGCAGCTCGCGCGGCATCCGGATCTCGGCGATCTCCAATCCGGGGTATCGCGCCGAAGCCGACACCGATGAGGGCCGTGGCCGGGTGACCTTCGAGAAGACCGACGGGGAAGACCAGGAGATTGACGTCTACGTCGTCTGCCGCAGTGACGGCCCCGACTTCTACGCACGGTCCGACGACTGAGGCCCAACCAGCAGCACGCGCCAACGGCCAGTTCAAGGCGCGGCCCCTGCGCGCTCGGCGCTGCCGCGGTTGACGGTCCGCGCCGTTAGGGTGCGTCCTCATGGCCTCCTCCACCCCGAACACCGACGAGGTGCTCGCCGCCGCGGTCGGGGCCTTGGGTGGGCAAGAACGCAGCGGGCAGGTGGAGATGGCGCGCGAAGTGGCCGCCGCGCTCGCCAACGGGCGACACCTGTTGGTCCAGGCCGGCACCGGCACCGGCAAGTCGCTCGGCTATCTGGTCCCGTCACTGCTGCACGAACGCCGGGTAGTGGTCGCCACGGCGACCCTGGCGCTGCAACATCAGCTGGTTGAGCGCGACATTCCGGCACTGCTGGAGGCCGCGCGACCCCTGCTGCCCAAACCGGTGGCCTATGCCGTCTTGAAGGGACGGTCCAATTACGCCTGTTTGCACCGGGTCCGGGAGGGGGTCCCCGAGGACGACCAGGACGCACTGGTGCCGGCGATGCCCGCCCAGGCCAAGGGTCTCGGAGCAGAAGTGCTGGCGCTTCGGGGGTGGGCCGAGGAGCAGGCCGAACAGGGCGGCACCGGCGAACGTGACCACGCCCCGCGGCACACCGAGAGGGCCTGGCGGCAGGTGAGCGTCAGCCATCGGGAGTGTTTGGGCGCGGCGAACTGTCCCTTCGGCGCGGAGTGTTTTGTCGAGCTCGCCCGCGAGCAGGCACAACGTGCCCACTTGATCATCACCAATCACTCGCTGCTGTCGATCGACGCCATCGAAGGCGTGCCGATGATCCCCGACTACGACGCCGTGGTGATCGACGAAGCCCACGAGCTCACCGCCCGCGTCACCCAGGCGGCGACCGACGAGCTTGCCGTCGTCGACATCGAGCGCGCCGTACGCCGCGCACGACGCTTCGTGCAGAACGATCAGTCGCGAAGCGGGCCGTCGGCTGGTGACCCGGCCGAGCACCTCGCGGATGCCAGCGAGGCGCTGGGGGACGCCATTGTGAGCATCGGGCCCGGGCGCCTGGACCCGGTTCCCGATCAGCTGGCCGACGCGTTGGTCTTGGTCCGTGATGCCGCCAGGGCTCTGGTGTCGGCCATCGGGAAGCCGGCCGACGGGGAGGGTGACGCGGATGCCGCGCGCGTGGCGGCGCGTGGCGCCGTACAAGAGCTGCAGACCACCGCCGAACGCATGGCGGAGCAAGCCGCAGCCGACGTCTTGTGGATCACCGAGTCCGGTGATCGGATCCCCTCTCGGGTGTGCGTGGCGCCCCTTCAGGTGTGGGGGCCGATGCGCGACAAACTGCTCAGAGGCCGGGTGGTGGTGTTCACCAGCGCGACCCTTCGCCTCGGCGGGGACTTCACCACCGTCGCGCAGTCCTTGGGTTTCAAGGCGGGGGAGCAGGATCTCGCTCCGCTGCCCCGGGGCCGGCGTCCGGCAGCGGCTGCTTCAGGCGAGGACCCGCCCGACACCGAGGCAGACGACGCGCCGCCAGAAGACGTTGAGCCCCGGGAGTATCTGCGTTCTCACGAGGTGGAGCAGGACCTGGCGGTGCCGTGGCGCGCCGTCGACGTGGGCTCGCCGTTCGCCTACGACAAGCAGGCGATCCTCTACATCGCCCGCCACCTGCCGCCACCCGGGCGGGATGGGTTGGGACCGGCTCAGCTGGCCGAGATCGTGGCGCTGGTCGATGCCTCCGAAGGCGGTGTACTGGGGCTCTTCTCATCTCGCCGGGCAGCGGAGACAGCCGCGGAACACGTCCGTAAGGAGCTGCCGCACCTGACCACCCTCGCCCAGGGCGAAGCGCAGCTGCCCGAGCTCTCCCGGCAGTTCACCCAGGATCGGCACGCCAGTCTGTTCGGCACCTTGACCCTGTGGCAGGGGCTTGACGTTCCCGGTGACACCTGTCGTCTCGTGTTGATCGACCGGGTCCCGTTCCCGCGCCCCGACGATCCGTTGATGTCGGCGAGGTCGCGGGCCGCCGACGCGGCCGGGGGCAACGGTTTCATGCAGGTATCGGCCACCCATGCGGCGCTCCTGCTGGCTCAGGGCTCGGGCCGGCTGATCCGGACCTCGGCGGATCGCGGCGTGGTCGCGGTGCTCGATCCGCGACTGATCACCGCGCGATACGGCGGCTTCTTGCGCGCCAGCCTGCCGCCCATGTGGACCACCACGGACCCGGCCCAGGCATTGGGTGCGTTGCGCCGGCTTGCCTCAGCGGGTGAACAGCAGTCCGGCCATCGCGGCAAGCAGGCCCAGTAGTACGAGGACCGTCAAAGCGGTCGCCCAGCGCGGTGTCGCGGGCAACTCTTCGATCGCGCTGTATCCGGTGCTCAACGGCGCGACTTCCCGGTCAGCCGGATTCGGATTGATGGAACTCTCGGTCGATCCGCCAGAGAACCACCCGGAATCGGTCTGTCCGGCCGACGCGACGACCGTGTCGTAGGCATCGTGGCGCCCCGGCTGGGCGGGCTCGGGCCGGCCGATCTGCTGATCCGCAGAGGCGGCCGAGCCTGTCGGGAACGGCCTCGGGTCGGGGTGGCTGAGCACTTCGAAGGCGTCGTCGAGCCAGGTGGCGACGTCGTCCACGGAGTAGCCGGAGTTCGTGGACAACGTGAACGTCGTCGCATCGACCACCCCGGGCGGCACCCGCTGACCAGAGGCCAGGGCCGCGTTGATCCGATTGATGAGCCCGTCCACCTCACTGAACACGTAGCCCTGTGGGAGAACCTGGAATCGCGGCTTGGGGAGTTCCACAAGCTGACACTAGCGGCGGCCGGGAGCTCGCGGACGAAGCGCTGGAACTCCCTTGCGTCGGGTCACAACCGACGAAGGACCGCCGTGACCTTGCCGAGGATGGTGGCGTGGGTGCCGTCGATGGGTTCGTAGGCGGAGTTCTGCGGGAGCAGCCAGACCTGACCGTCGCGACGCTGGAAGGTCTTCACGGTCGCCTCGCCGTCGATCATCGCCGCCACGATGTCCCCGTTTTCAGCGGTCTGCTGCTGACGGATCACGACGTAGTCACCCGGGCAGATAGCGGCCTCGATCATCGATTCACCGGTGACTTCGAGGAGGAACAGGGTGCCTTCGCCGACGAGCTGCTTGGGCAGCGGGAAGACCTCTTCGATCCGCTCTTCAGCCAGGATCGGGCCGCCGGCCGCGATCCGGCCGACCATTGGTACGTAGGCGGCCGCGGGCATCGCGTCACCGGCCCCGGTCTCGTCGATCGCGGTCTCCTCGGCACTGCTGATCGAACGCCGCGCGGCGATGACCTCGGGGAGGAAGACCTCGAGCGCGCGCGGACGGTGGGGATCGCGGCGCAGGAAGTTGCGCTCCTCGAGCACGCGCAACTGATGGGCGACCGAGGATGAGCTGGTGAGCCCGACGGCCTGGCCGATCTCGCGCATCGAAGGGGGATAGCCCTTCTGCTCGATGGCCGACTTGATGTAGGCCAGGATCCGCTTCTGTCGGAAGGTCAAGCCGTGGGAATCGGGCGGACCGTCGGGCAGCTCGCGCACCTTGCTCTTCGACTCCCGGGACTTGTCCATGGCCGCTGACCTTCCGTCGTGACTGCGCGAGACGAAGCCCGCCTCGGCTGTGCACCCCACGCTAGGCCAGCGTCGATCCGATTTCAAACACCTGTTCGAACGGCGTGTCGTTGGAACGGCTTGTGGATGACCGGGGTGCCTGTCGAGGGTGGGCAAGGGTCGTGCGGGGTTCCGATCGTGTCCGTCGAGCATCGCGTAATCGAACATTCGTTCGGCGTGTCGCTTGCGCGGCTTCGAAAGCGTGTTCTAACTTCGTACACGTGTTCGATCGAACGTCTGCTCGATCAGGATCGGCGCCGACAAGCACTGTCGGTGGTCCCCGGTAGACATCGATCGACACGGCAAGCAGCGCCACCGCCCCGCACTGCGGGGCACTTCCCCAGGAGGCACCCATGAGCACCATCTCTTTCGCAGCACCGCAGCATCACCGGTCCGCGCCGCGGCCCAGCGCCCCGGCGGGTGTCCGTCATCTGCACGCGGTGCCCTCGGTCGCTCAGCGACCTGCGCAGTTGCGATTGACCCGCCGCGGACGGGTCGTGGTGTTCATCGCCGGGTTGATCGTGATCGCCCTGGCCTCGTTGGCATTCGGCGCGAGTTCGGTGGCCACGCAGAAGGCCGGCCAACCGGTGGCGACCGAGACGATCGTGGTCGGGTCGGGTCAGACCCTGTGGGACATCGCCAGCGATATCGCCGCGCAGACCGGTGAGGAAGACGTCCGCGACGTTATGCACGAGATCAAGCAACTCAACGCTCTGGAGAGCGGGATGCTGATGGCCGGTCAGCTGCTGCGCGTCCCGGCTGCTGGAGCAGACGCGGGGGAGTGAGCTTCCGCCAGCCGCTTCGACCCCGGCTGGCGGAACCATGGGGAAGCGGGGGGCGAGGCGCGGGGGTGCCTCGCCCCCTGTTCATTTGCGGCGATCAGGCAGTTGCGGCGCGACGCAGCCCCCGGGCGATGAGGAACTGAGCTGCGGTGTAGGACGCCATCACCAAGCTCTCGGCCCGCACCGGCGGGTGGCCGGGACGGCCTTCCCCGAGGCTGTCCGGCACGAACTTGAAGGCGCCGAGAAGCGTGTCGGAGGCGACGAACAGCAGCGAACCGGCCACTAGGTCGCGCTTCCCCGGCACGTGCTCCTCGACGGCCGCGGCTTGGGCTGCCATGGTGCACAGTAGGGCGGAATAGCCCGCGACCGCAGGCCCGAGGACGCGCTCCTGCCGGCCCGCCGCCAGACTGAGCAGCGGCGCCGTGGTGAGCCAGAGGGCGGCCAAGCCCTTCGCTGTCGTGGTGGTGTGCGCGGGCCGGCTCGGCAAGGTCCGATAGGCCGCGCGATAGGACAGATGCCCGAGCCCGAAGGAGCCGGCGCCGGCCGCGAACGCCGGCACGCCGGGCCGCATCAAGGCGATATCGCCCACCCAGCCGAATCCGAGTCCCGCCATGGACCAGCGACCGGTCGGGGTCGTGCTGGCGCCGCACGCTGCCAGAGCAGGCATCAAGAGTGGCTTGGTGAAGCGACGCAGGCTGGTTGCCCGGGGTGATTTGCTCCCAGCAAGCAAGGTGTCCGCGACCGCCAACCCGGCATAGGCTGCGGGCGCGACGCGGTGCCGCCACGTGAATCCTCCGGCTTTCCCTTGGCTCATGCGTGCTGCCCCTTTCGGCGAGTAGGTTGCCTCGCATGCGTCACGAAACCAGACGTCGGCTCTGTCCCGGAACCCTAAGCCGAGCTGCGGACTGGCCTGCGCCTGGTTGCGGCTACTGCGTGTCGAGTTCGACTCGATGAGCGGGGCCGTCGGCCCGACGAGCGGCTACTCGGGCACCCCGCTACCTCGCAAGCTCGGCTTGAAGCCTGGGCACGTGGTCTTCCTCGATGGCGCCCCCGCCGGGTTCGATCTCGCCGGCATGCTCGACCCGGCCGAGGCTGCGGCGATCGTGTGGCCGCGTCGGCTGCCGGCGTACGCCGATGTGACGGTGACCTTCCACTACCGCGCCGAGTCGCTGGCCAAGCGCCTGCCCGCCCTCGTCGATAGGACCGCGCGTCCGGCTACCCAGTCGTTGTCGGTGGCCTACGGAATGCTGTGGGTGTGCTGGCCGAAGAAGGCGGCACACAAGCAACTGCAAGCCGAAGGGGTGGTGGTCGATCTGGATGAGAACCAGGTGCGAGATCTCGGTCTGACAGCTGGGCTGGTCGACGTCAAGGTGGCGGCGATCGACGAGGTCTGGTCGGGGCTGAAGTTCGTGCGGAGGCTCGTCGACCGAGTGTGATGACGAGGCAATCGGGCAGCTGACCCGCGGATGAGGGATCCTCGAGGATGCTCAGCGCTTGGCTCGGCGTCCGCCGACCGGCCGGGATTCCTTGTCCGGACCCGCTTCGAGGCCGGCCGATCCCAACGCCTGGAGCATGCGCGCCAGCATGATGAAGGTGACGAAGAGGCACACGACGGCGGCCAGTCCGGTGAGCAGCAGCATCGCCCAGGCCGAGGTGCTCCCGTTTCGCACTCGCTCGCCGTAACCGACGGCGAGATAGACCAGCAGGCCCCAGGCGACGAGCGTTGTTGTTGCGAAAAGAGCCGGCCAGAGTGCCGACAGGGTCAGCTTGGGTCGGGTGGGCTCGGTGCTCCGCGGGGCGGCTCGTTTCCCCTTGGAGGTGTTCACGCAGACATTCTGGCTGATCTCGGCAAGTTGCTTGCGCACCGTGAGAACTCGACGTACGGTTGCCACTACATCTAGTAGTTACACCGATGTAGTTTTCCACATCTAGTTCCACAGCTCGGAGTCACTCACCCACAGATAGTGGGCCGTCCTCCACAACACCATCCACATCGGGGCTCGTCCTGTCGTCACGGAGGACGCACCCGAAAGCGGCTTCAGCCGCGAGTCACGCACCGAAAGGGGGCCCGACGTGCACTGCCCGTACTGCCGCAACACCGATACGAAGGTGCTCGACTCTCGGGTGTCTGAGGATGGCGCCTCGATCCGTCGCCGGCGGATCTGCCCGGAGGCGGGCGGTCACGGTGCTGGCGGTCACGGTGCTGGCGGTCAGGAGGGCTGCGGCAAGCGGTTCACCACGATCGAACTCATGCAGTTGACGGTGATGAAGCGCTCCGGCACGACCGAACCATTCAATCGGGAGAAGGCGGTGGCCGGCGTCCGCAAGGCGTGCAAGGGCCGTCCGGTCTCCGAGGACGATCTGGCCCGTTTGGGTCAGGAGGTCGAGGACTCATTGCGCTCCTCTGGATGGGCCGAGGTGCCCGCTCATGAGGTGGGTCTGGCCATCCTGGGGCCGCTGCGCGAACTGGACGAGGTTGCCTACCTGCGGTTCGCCAGCGTCTACAAGTCCTACTCCAGCGTGGAGGACTTCGAGTCCGAGATCGCGATGCTCCGCATGGAGCGCCAAGCTCAGCCGGTTTCCAGCGGCTGACACACAGACTGCCCGGGTGCGTAGTGGGGAAGCTGCGCGCCCGGGCCACCACACAGTTCGACCAGCAGACAGTTAGACCAGCAGACAGTTAGACCGGCACACCGCATGACCAGCCAGCAGCAGCCACGGAGGAGCTCACAGACATGACGAAGACGGCGAAGTCTCAGACCAAGACGGGGTTGACCCTGAACCGGGTCTTCTCGACCCAGGGTGTGCACCCCTACGACGAGATCAACTGGGAGCGCCGCGACGTCGTCCAGACCAACTGGAAGACCGGCGAGACCGTCTTTGAGCAGCGCGGCGTGGAGTTCCCCGAGTTCTGGAGCCTCAACGCCTCCACCATCGTGACCACCAAGTACTTCCGCGGCGCCCTCGGCACCGACGTACGCGAGTGGAGCCTGCGCCAGCTGATCGACCGGGTCGTCAAGACCTACCGCGCGGCTGGTGAGGAGCACGGCTACTTCACCACGCCCGCCGATGCCGAGGTCTTCGAGCAGGAGCTCACCTGGCTGCTGGTCAACCAGTACTTCTCGTTCAACTCCCCGGTCTGGTTCAACGTCGGCACGCCGTCGCCGCAGCAGGTCTCGGCTTGCTTCATCTTGTCGGTCGACGACTCGATGGACTCGATCCTGAACTGGTACAAGGAAGAGGGCTTCATCTTCAAGGGCGGCTCGGGTGCCGGCCTCAACCTCTCCCGGATCCGGTCGAGCAAGGAGCTGCTCTCCTCCGGCGGCACCGCCTCTGGCCCGGTCTCCTTCATGCGTGGCGCGGATGCGTCCGCCGGCACCATCAAGTCCGGCGGGGCCACCCGCCGTGCGGCCAAGATGGTCGTCCTCGACGTCGATCACCCCGACATCGAAGAGTTCGTGATGACCAAGGCGCGCGAAGAGGACAAGATCCGCGCCTTGCGCGATGCCGGCTTCGACATGGATCTCGGCGGCGCCGATATCACCTCGGTTCAGTACCAGAACGCCAACAACTCCGTGCGCGTCTCCGACGAGTTCATGCGCGCGGTGGAGGACGGCGGCGAGTTCGGCCTGCGCTCCCGCTCCACCGGCGAGGTCATCGAGACGGTCGATGCCCGTGAGCTGTTCCGCAAGATCTCCCTGGCAGCGTGGGAGTGCGCCGATCCGGGCCTGCAGTACGACGACACGATCAACGACTGGCACACCAACCCCGAGACCGGCCGGATCACCGCATCCAACCCGTGCTCGGAGTACATGTCGCTGGACAACTCCTCCTGCAACCTGGCCAGCCTCAACCTGATGAAGTTCCTGGGCGACGACGGCACCTTCGATGCGCCGCTGTTCGCCAAGGCGGTCGAGTTCATCATCACCGCGATGGACATCTCGATCTGCTTCGCCGACTTCCCGACCGAGTCGATCGGCAAGACCACCGTCGACTACCGCCAGCTCGGCATCGGCTACGCCAACCTGGGTGCGCTGCTGATGGCGATGGGCCTCGGCTATGACTCCGACGCCGGCCGGGCGATGGCCGCGACGATCACCTCGCTGATGACCGGCACGTCGTACAAGCGCTCCGCCGAGTTGGCCGCAGTGGTCGGCCCCTACGCCGGTTACGCCCGCAACGCCGAGGCCCACCAGCGGGTGATGCGCAAGCACCAGGCCGCCAACGACGTGGTGCGCACCTACGCCGTCAACGACTCCGCCACGCACAAGCTGGCCACCCAGGCCTGGGCCGACGTGGTCGCGCTGGGCAACAAGTTCGGCTTCCGCAACGCGCAGGCCTCCGTGCTCGCCCCCACCGGCACCATCGGCTTCATGATGGACTGCGACACCACCGGCATCGAGCCGGACTTCTCGCTGGTCAAGTTCAAGAAGCTGGTCGGTGGCGGCTCGCTGCAGATTGTCAATCAGACCATCCCGCGGGCGTTGGCCAAGCTCGGCTACGACAGCGAGAAGGTCGAGGCCATCGTCGACTACATCGCCGAGCACGGCCACGTGGTCGACGCGCCGGGCCTAAAGCCGGAGCACTACCCGGTCTTCGACACCGCGATGGGCCTGCGTTCGCTCGCCCCGATGGGTCACGTGCGGATGATGGCGGCCTGCCAGCCGTTCCTGTCCGGCGCGATCTCCAAGACCGTCAACCTGCCCGAGTCGGCGACCGTGGAGGAGATCGAGGAGGTCTACCTCCAGTCCTGGAAGCTCGGTCTCAAGGCGACCGCGATCTACCGCGACAACTGCAAGGTCGGTCAGCCGCTGTCCGACGGCAAGGCCGGCAAGACCGAGGAGACCGTCGAGGCAGCCGCGGCTCCTGTGGTGGAATACCGCCCGACCCGGCAGTCGGCTGCCCAAGTCGCGGCAGAGCCGGACCACGTCGTTCAGTGTCGGCGGCGCCGAGGGTTACATGACCTCCGGTGCTCACGACGACGGCGAGCTCGGTGAGGTCTTCCTCAAGCTCGGCAAGCAGGGCTCGACCCTGGCCGGTGTGATGGATGCCTTCTCGATCGCGGTGTCGATCGGCTTGCAGTACGGCGTGCCGCTGGAGACCTATGTCACCAAGTTCACCAACCTGCGCTTCGACCCGGCCGGCATGACCGACGACCCGGATGTGCGGATGGCGCAGTCGATCATGGACTACATCTTCCGCCGCTTGGCGCTGGACTACATGCCCTTCGACCAGCGCTCCGCCCTTGGCATCTACTCCGCCGACGAGCGTCGCCGTCACCTCGAGACCGGCTCCTACGAGCCGAT
The DNA here is from genome assembly GCA_037046605.1 of Nocardioides sp. GTDB lineage: Bacteria > Actinomycetota > Actinomycetes > Propionibacteriales > Nocardioidaceae > Nocardioides. The sequence goes on along the minus strand of JBAOHF010000009.1, from coordinate 217,740 downwards.
CGTGGAGATCAGCGAGGCCGAGTCGCTCAAGACCGAGTCCACCGAACCGACGCCGACCGCCGAGGCAGTGGCTGCGGCCCCGTCCTCTCCCGCGGCCCCGGCCGTCGCAGTGGTGGCCCCGTCCGCGGCACACACCTCGGCCGAACTGATGGAGCAGCTGACCGGCCACGCCGTCGACTCCCCGCTCTGCATGACCTGCGGCACCAAGATGCGTCCCGCCGGCTCCTGCTACGTCTGCGAGGGCTGCGGCTCCACCTCCGGCTGCTCCTGAGGCCTCAGCCTCGGTAGTCCAGCGCGTTCCGGTCCCTTCGTCGGCCTACCGACGACCGGAACGCGCTGGACTATCCCGGGGTGCGGGTCTGGACAGATCAGGCGACATATAGGCAGCCGTTTGCCAGGATGTCCCGCATGGCGACAAGCAAGCCGGCTCGGCGGCGTACTGTCCTTCCGGCCATCAGCTCTCGTGCCTGGGAGCATCCTGCCGACAAGGGAGCGCTCGTCGCGCTGCGCCGGCTCAAAGGCTTCGACGCGATGCTGAAGACGATGAGCTCGCTCGTGAGCGAACGTCAGATGCGGCTGATCCTCCTAGGCAGCGCGGTCCGCGTCTCGGAGCGGCAGTTCCCCGAGGTGCACCGACTGCTGACCGACGTGGGCACTGTGCTGGACGCGGCAGAGTTGCCTGAGGTCTACGTCGTCGCCGACCCCACGCTGAATGCGCGCACGATCGGTCTCAACCGTCCGATCATCGTGCTCAACTCCGCCCTGGTCGACCTGCTCGACACCGACGAACTGCGCTTCGTGATCGGCCACGAGCTGGGCCACGCGCTCAGCGGGCACGCTGTCTATCGCACGCTCCTCGACCGGATGCTGAGCCTGGCGGCCGTGTTCTCCCTGCTGCCCGGCGGGCTGCTCGGCGTGCGGGTGATTATGGCCGGCCTGATGGAGTGGTCGCGCAAATCCGAACTGTCCGCCGACCGTGCCGGGTTGCTGGCCTGCCAGGATCCGGCGGCGGCGACGAGGGTGCACATGAAGTTCGCGAGCGGCGGGGATCTCGAGCAGTTGGACACCACCGAGTTCCTGGCCCAAGCCGCGGAGTACGCCGACACCGAGGATCTGCGCGATTCGGTGCTGAAGGCGCTGCTCACCGAGACCCGGACTCACCCCTTCGCGGTCATGCGGGCGCGCGAGCTGCGCACCTGGGTGGACGGCGGCGCCTACACCGACATCCTCGGAGGCACCTATCCGCGCCGGAATGACGACGATTCCGCGAGTGTCTCCGAGGCGGCCCAGGAAGCGGCTGCGTCGTACTCCGAAGCCTTGGGACGTGCCCAGGACGCGCTCGGCCGACTCCTGCACGAGGCCGCAGGCGTCGTCGGCTCGGCAAGGATCTGGCTCGACGACAAGCTGCGCCGCGACTGAATCCTTCGGGCGGCCTTTCGCGGACGGGCACGTCGGTGCCGGATCCGTGACAGGATCGCGCCAGCCCAATCGACGGGGGCCAGTGTTTCGGGAGGAACAACGATGATCCAGCGGTCCGGTCGTTCGCTGACCACCTGGGAACTGGCGTCCGCTCTCCGCGCCGTAGCCGTCGCCGCGGGGCTCGACTTTCGGTAACCCCCGTGCTTATGGTTCCGAGAAACGCACAAATTACGGGGGAATCATGGTGCATACATTTCGTGGTGGGATCGCGGTGGCAGCGGCGCTCGGAACGGCTGCCGTCGGCTTGATTGCGGGTCCGGCTCAGGCGGCTGTAGGGAAGGCGCCGTTCGTGAATGCGGCCGGCGAAACCAACGGGTGCATCGCTCGACTGAGCGAGCCGGTCATCGGGCTGGTCAGCAACCATTACCCGGACTCGCCGCTCGCCGTGTGGACGGTCGTGAAGTGGGACTGCCCCGAGAGCGCGAACGTTCATCGCCTTCGTGGTGGGCTTTCGGTGCTGGAGACGCAGTCAGACGGCTCTCGTGCCGTGATCAGCGATGGTTCGAGCGGTGCAGGCACCAGTGCCGAACCGCTGCTCGGGTTCTGGTATCGGACCAACGTCAGCTGCAAGTTGCTGGGTCCGGGAACCCACGACTTGCGACTTCGGTTGACGCTGAAGGCCAAGGAGTCGGTGGACTCGACGCCGTACCGCGCCCTGGTTACTCGCGACGTGTCCATCACCTGCCCTGCGGGGTGACAGGCGCGAACTGATCGTCACGCCGCCGGCCCCTAACGGATGGGGAGCGGCGTGCCGACCGGGTCAAGTGTCGGGATCGGTAGTGGCTCGCCCTTGGTGGGTGCTTCGACTCCGATCAGACAGGCTTCCCCGGTTTCCGCGTCAGCGGTGATGAGCATCGCCCCGGCCGTGGTGTCAGGCGCCGTGGTGTCAGGGGCGGCTTGACCTGGCAGGACTGGGTGACCGGTGGTCACGATGTGTGGGAATGTGCCGATCAATTTGATCCGCAGCTCCCGACCGGACAGGCATGGCTGCCCGGTGTTGGGGTGTTTCACGATGCCGCGAGTGGACGCGACCGTGATGCGCGTGACGGTCGCATCCTGCTCGTCGATCACCCGCCGTACGACGTCCGCAGCCAGCGCTGCCTCGCGGTTCGTCAGCCCGTCTTCGGCGATCGCCGCCTCGGAGCCCGTGTGAGCCGCACACGACACCAGGAACGGCAGGAGTAGGAGCAGAGGCCACCGACGAATCATGACGATGGGACGGCGTGCCTCCCGTCCTGGTTCCGGAACGCGCTGGACTACCGAGCGGAGCCGAGCGCAGCGATCACCAGGTCGACAGCGGGCAGGTCGGCGGGCGCCCAGTCAAGCCCCAGGAGCTCGTCGGCGGAGAGCCAAGCGAGCGCCTGGTGTTCGTGGGCGGTGGGTTCACCGCCGACCAGACGGCACCAGTACGTCGTCAGCTCGACCACGACCGCGGCGTACTCGTGGGTCGTGGTGGTCACGCGCTCACCGACGGACACCGAGCAGCCCAACTCCTCGGCCAACTCGCGGACCAGTGCGTCCTGAGGGGTCTCGCCCGGCTCGACCTTGCCGCCGGGGAACTCCCAGAGACCCGCCTGCGATCCGGGGCCGCGTTGGGCGCACAACACCAGACCAGCACGCACGATCACCGCGCCGACGACAACGATCGACTCGGGTGGTCTTGGATCCGCCGACCGCTCGTGGGTGCGCACCCTGCCGACCCTAAGCGACTCCCCGTGCGAGCCGGGACGTGCGGACCGGAGTGCTTGTGCGGTGCCTTGGTGTCACCCAGTGACACCGATCCACCACGCCACGGCGCCACCGCCCTACCCTGGGCCGGTGACTGCCGCGCCGGAGCCCCGATCGAGGCGCGGGGCAGCTAGTTGGCCGGTCTACGTCGGGGGCTTCATCGGCCCGTTCGGGGGCGCGATGGTCTCCCCGATGCTGCCCGAACTCCGCGACGCGTTGCACACCTCGCTCGCGGTGATCGCGTCCAACATGAGCTTCTACCTGGTGCCATTCGCGATCTGCCTGTTGTGGTCGGGGACGCTGGCAGAGATCTGGGGCCGGCGCCGCACGCTCCTGTTCGCCTACCTCGCCTATGCCGCGGCTTCGGTCGTCTGCGCACTGGCGAGCAGCGCCCCGCTCTTCCTCGCCGGCCGGGTGGGTCAGGGCATCGCCAATGCCTTCACCACCCCGATCCTGATGTCGGTCCTGGTCGAGATCACCGAGGGTCGGCGGCTGGGGCGGGTGCTGGGCTTCTTCGGCAGCGTGCAAGCCGCTGGGCTGACCTTCGCGCCGATGATCGGCGGGCTCTGCGCCGCCCTCGACTGGCGGCTGGCCTTTTGGACGACGATGGCGGCGGCGCTCGGCTTGGCCGTCGTACCCCTGCCGACTCCCGACACCGCCGCGTCGCCCACGCCGCAGGAGGCGCCCTCCGCGGCGGACCGGTGGCGATCCTTGTTCAATGCACCGCTGGCACTGGCGAGCACGGTGGCCGCGCTCAACTACTTCACCGTGATGGGTTTGACCCTGCTCGGGGTGCTGCTGGCCGACGATCGCTTCGACCTACCCCCGCAGGGTCGCGGGCTGGTCGTGGGCAGCTTCGGGGTGGCGGGCCTCATCGGCGGTGGGTACGTCGGCCGGTTGCTGGAGCGGCTCGGCCCACGGCGTTTCGGGGTCGCCGCCAGCATCGCGATGGTCGCGGCCTGCGTCTTGGCCGCGCTGGCCCCGGCAGCCCTGGTGCTCTTCGCCGCCCTCTTCCTGGGCGGTCTCGCCGGGATGGCCACCCGGGTCTCGGTGAACTCGCTTGCCGTCAACAGCGCCCCGGCCAACCGTGGGGGAGCGGCGTCGTTCATGCTCGCCTGCCAGTTCCTCGGCGGTTCGATCTCGCCGGTCCTGCTGGTGCCCTTCTACCGGCATCATCCGACCCTCGGGATGGTGGTGGCGGCGGCCGGTGCGGCGCTCGCCACGCTGGTCCTGGCGGCGGCTCCCGCTCGCCTCCTGTCGGTCCCCGAGCCCACGCCGGCGCGACCCTCGCCCTAGGTCCGAAGGAGCCGTCGGGGGACAAGCGTGCCCGGCACCCGCGGCATTAGCCTGGAACCCCGACCCCCACGGAGACACCGGATGGAACGCAACGTGCTGGGCCAGCCGCTCCAGCCCTGCGGCACCGACCCGATCACCGGTTTCTTCCGCGACGGCAGTTGCCGATGCGGTCCGGACGGCGTGCACGCGATCTGCTGTGTCGTGACCGACGACTTCCTCGCCCATCAGCTCGAGATCGGCAATGACTTGAGCACTCCCCGGCCGGAGTTGCAGTTCCCCGGCTTGGTCCCGGGTGATCGCTGGTGTGTGGTGGCGCCGCGGTGGTGGCAGGCCTACGTCGACGGGGTGGCGGCTCCCGTCGTACTCGCTTCGACCAGTGAGCGAGCGCTCGCCTTCGTGCCACTGGAGGCGCTGAAGGAACATGCCGTCGACGTCCCCGACGACGTTTCCAGCCTCGAGGACTGAGCGGCGCCCCGGCCGATCTACTCTGGCCCCGTGAGCGACGCACCATCCCTGCGAGTCATGACCCGCAATCTCTACCTCGGCGCCGACATCGAGCGCGTGGTAGCGGCAGTCGGGGATCCCGTAGCCGTCGGGCGGGCGATGCTGGAGTTGCGGGCAACGGTCGCCGCGACCGACTTCTCGGTGCGCGCTCGGCTGATCGCGGCGGAAGTCGCTGCCCCTGTGCCGGATGTGATCGGACTGCAGGAGGCCGCGTTGTGGCGCGAGCGCATCGGCGAAGCGGGCGACGAGGTCGTGACCTGGGACTTCCTGGACTCGCTGCTGGCGGAGCTGTCACGCGCGGGGTGTGCGTACGTCGTGGCGGTGGCCACCGACCGGGCGGACCTCGCGGTGCCGATCCCTCAGGGGGTCGCTGAGGCCGGAGGCGGCGCCGACCCTGAGGCCAAGGCGCCGGTGGAAGTGCGGCTCACGATGCGCGATGTCCTGCTGGTGCGTGAAGGCGTGGCGATCGGGGAGACCGCGGCGGGGCGTTATGAGGCCAACCTCAGCGTCGAGGTGGCCGGACTGACGCTCGCCCCTGAGCGGGGGTGGCAGTGGGTCGAGGTCGGTGTGGGCGAGCGGCCGGTGCGCGTGGTCAACACCCATCTGGAGTCGCTCGGCGCGGACCTGACGCTGGCGCAGGCCGAGGAGCTGCACCGTGCCTTGCCCACCGACAGGGCGGTGGTGGTGCTCGGTGACTTCAACTCCGATCCGCTCGACGGGCGGGTCCGCGAGGGCGCCGAGGCAGCGCCGAACGCGGCCTATCTCGCGATGCTGGGAGCTGGTTTCGTGGATGCCTGGGACGTCTGGGCTGCGGACGGATGGGCTGCGGAGTCCGAGCCCGGCTGGACCGCTTGTCTGGGGGAGTACCTCGACGATCCCGCCGGAGCGGCCTTCGACCATCGGCTGGACTTCGTCTTCGTCCGCGGCGGTGAGGGCGCGCGGTTGGCGGTGAGTGCCGTCGTACTCACCGGGGCGACGCCGGACACCCGCGACCCGGTCACCGGGCTCTGGGCCTCCGACCATGCCGGGGTCGTTGTCGAGCTGGCTTCGCCGCCTGCGTAGCGGGGGATCGCGGCGACTACCCTGAGCGGGTGCATTACGACGTCATCGTGATCGGTGCCGGCAGCGGCAACTCCATCCTCGACCAGGCATTCGCGGACAAGAAGTGCGCGCTGGTGCAGACCGGAACCTTCGGCGGGACCTGCCTCAACGTGGGCTGCATCCCGACCAAGATGTTCGTCTATCCCGCCGACCTGGCCAGCTATGCAGCGAGCGACGGTCCGCGGCTCGGGGTCGACACGAGCTTCAACGGGGTCGACTGGTCGTCGATCCGCGACCGGATCTTCGGTCGGATCGACGCGATCGAGGCGGGCGGGCGCGACTACCGGCGGCGCAACGAGTGGGCCGAGCTCTACGAAGGTGCGGCCCGCTTCACCGGCCCCAAGGAACTCACCATCGCCCTCGACTCCGGGGGAGAGGCCACGATCACGGGCGATCAGATCGTGATCGCAACCGGCGCACGGCCGATGATCCCGGCGATCCCCGGGCTCGACGAGGTGGAGTTCCACACCAGCGACACGATCATGCGGCTGGACGCGCTGCCGGAGCGGATGGCGATCCTGGGTGGCGGGTTCATCGGCTGCGAGTTTGCGCACGTCTTCTCGTCGTACGGCGTCGAGGTCACCCAGATCCACCGGCACCCGGCGCTGCTCAACCACCACGACGACGACATCGCGCGCCGGTTCACCGAGGTCGCCCGCGGGGAGTGGGGGCTGCGGCTGGACTCGCAGATCGAGCGGGTGGCGAAGTCGGCGGGCGGCATCGAGGTGCACGTGCTGTGCGCCGACGGCACCCGCGAGGTGATCGAGGTCGACAGTCTGCTGATCGCGACCGGCCGCACGCCCAACACCGACACCCTCGACGTCGCCATTGCCGGCATCACGACCAACGCGAAGGGCGTGATCACGGTCAGCCCGACGATGGGCACCGGGGTGGACGGGATCTGGGCGCTCGGGGATGTGGCGCACACTCCCGAGCTCAAGCACGTGGCAAACCACGAGGCCCGCGTCGTACGCCACAACCTGCTGCACCCTGACGCGCCGATCGAAGCCGACCACCGGTTCGTGCCGTCCGCGGTCTTCACCCACCCGCAGATCGCGTCGGTCGGGCTCACCGAGCGCGACGCCCGCGCGGCCGGGATCGACGTGGCGATCAAGGACCAAGCCTTCGGCGACACCGCCTACGGCTGGGCGATGGAGGACAAGCACTCCTTCGTGAAGTTGATCGGCGACCGCGCCACCGGAAAGTTGATCGGCGCCCACCTGATGGGGCCGCACGCCGGCAGCCTGATCCAGCCGCTGATCATGGCGATGAGCCTCGACCTCCCCGTCGCGGGCTTGGCGCGCTCGCAGTACTGGATCCACCCGGCGCTGGCCGAGGTCGTCGAGAACGCGTTGCTGGGGCTCGAAGAGGCGCTCGCCCAACGGTGAGCGAGGCATGGCGATGAAGGTCGACCTGAAGCGCGAACTGCGGGCGCTCTATCTGCCGCCGAGCCGTGACTTCGTCGAGGTCGACATACCCGAGATGGGCTATCTGGCCATCGATGGCCAAGGCGATCCCAACGTGTCTTCGGGGTACGCCGATGCCGTCGCGGCGCTGTATGCGTGCGCCTATGCGATCAAGTTCGGCTTCCGGGCGCGGACCGGCGACGACTTTGTGGTGCCACCGCTGGAGGGGCTTTGGTCGAGCCCGGATCCGGCCGACTTCGTCACGCGGCAGAAGGCCAACTGGGAGTGGACGATGCTGATCGCGATGCCTGCCATCGTGACTACTGAGGACATCGAGGCGGGGATCGCCAAGGCGGCGCGCGCCAAACCCGAGCTGCCGGTCTCCCAGGTGCGCCAGTGGACCTGGACAGAGGGCCGGTGCCTGCAGATCCTCCACCTCGGCAGCTATGACGACGAGGCTCCGACGCTCGCCCGGCTCCATGACCAGGTGATGCCGTCTCTGGGGCTGACCTTCAACGGTCGCCACCACGAGATCTACCTCAGCGATCCGCGGCGCGTACCGCCGGAGCGCCTTAAGACCGTCTTGCGCCAACCGGTCCGAGCGGCGGACGCCTCGGGGGCTGTCTAGGTGCCGCAGTAGGTGACGTAGGAGTCGGTGAAGGACTGCGGGCCGGGCGATGTGAAGTGGGTCGGGGCGTCGGCGGCGAAGGGGTCGCGGACGGCGGCTAACAGCTCGTGGAACGGCTCCTCGTTGCCGGCGTTGGCGGCGGCCAGCGCTTCCTCGACGAGGTGGTTGCGGGGGAGGACCAGCGGGTTGACCGCGTCCATGGCGTCGGCGATTGCAGCCGCTTGGCCACTGGCATCTGAGCCGGAGGCCGCGAGGCCGAGCCGGGGGAGCCAGCGCGCCGACCACGCGTCGTACGCCGCCAGGTCGAGCACCTGCCCGCGCACCGCGTCGGCCTCCCCACGCAATTGCCGCGCCAGCCCGCGGAAGAGCAGCGTGTAGTCGAGCCGGGCTTCCTTGGCCAGCGCCAGCAGGTCACGGAGGAGTTCGCGGTCGCGCTGGTCGGCCTCGGGGCCATCAAGAGCTCCAGGGTCGATCCCAAGCTTCGCCCGCATCCGCTCGAGGTAGGCAGCGTCGAACAGGTCGAAGAAGCCCTCGACGGTCTCGGTCGCGCGGGCGATGGCGAGGTTCTCATCGCCGCTGTCCCCGCCGTCCCTGCTATCCCCGCCATCCCCGGAGCCATCTCCCAAAAGCGGCAGCAGCGACTCGGCGAACCGAGACAGGTTCCAAGCGGCGATCGGCGGCTGGTTGCCGAAGCGGTAGCGCCCGCCGGTATCGATCGAGCTGAAGACGGTGTGCTCGTCGTACCTCTCCAAGAACGCGCACGGACCGTAGTCGATGGTCTCCCCGGAGATCGTCATGTTGTCGGTGTTCATCACCCCGTGGATGAAGCCGACCGCCATCCAATCGGCCACCAACCTCGCCTGCCGCGCGACCACGCCCCGCAGCAGCCCGAGGTAGTCGCCCGGCTCCACTTCGGGGTAGTGGCGGGCCATCGCGTAGTCGGCGAGCTGCCGCAGTTGCTCGATCGTGCCGCGGGTGCGGACCAGTTCGAAGGTGCCGACGCGCAGGTGGGAGGCGGCCACGCGGGTGAGTACGGCGCCGGGTTCGAGCCCTTGGCGGGCAACCAGGTCACCGGTGCGCACCGCCGCCAATGCGCGGGTGGTCGGGATGCCGAGGGCATGCATCGCCTCGCCCAACAGGTACTCCCGCAGCACCGGGCCCAGCACCGCCTTGCCGTCGCCGCCGCGGGAGAACGGCGTCCGTCCCGACCCCTTGAGCGCCACATCCCGGCGTACGCCGTCACGGTCGATCAGCTCGCCGAGCAACAGCGCTCGGCCATCGCCGAGGACGGGGGAGAACTGACCGAACTGGTGCCCGGCATATGCCTGCGCGAGCGGCTGGGCATCGGCCGGAAGAGAGGAGCCTCCCAACACCGCGATGCCTTCGGCCGAGTGCAGATAGGCAGGGTTGAGTCCGAGCTCCTCGGCGAGTTCGTCGTTGGCCGCGACCAGCACCGGATCGATGCTCGGGGTGGGCTGCCACGGCACGTAGAAGCCGTCCAGCTCCCGCGCATAGGAGTTGTCGAACCCCCACGCATTGGCCGCCGGGGCGGCGGTCTCCGAAACCGTGGCTGACATCCCTCCAGACTGCCAGAGTCCGGAACAAAGGGGTGGGCCGAAGGGCTGATCACTATCGTTCTTGTAGGCCAGATTTATCCACAGGCACTGTTGCTCACACCTGTTGCACGGGCATGATCGGGGCTTACCAGCCGTGCTGGAGAGTTTGGGCAAAGAGAGTATGAGGGTGAGATGCGCGAGGTGATCGGGGCGGGCCTGGGTCCCCAGGTTTCGTTCGTCGGTCCCTTCGGCGTGGGAAAAACCACCGCCGTGGTCACCGTCTGCCCCACCAAAGTCGTGATGACCGAGGTGTTCTCTTCCACCGCCAAGGCCGTCCCGGGCAAGCACGCCAAGGCCACCACGACGGTCGGCCTGGAGATCGGCGAGTGGACCGCCGAGGACGGTACCGTCGTGTGCGTGGTCGGCACTCCCGGCCAGGAGCGTTTCGACATGGTGCGTCGCTCGGCGATGCCACGCAGCAGTGCTGTGGTGCTCTGGCTCTACGGCGACCACGCGGCCGCGCTGGAGGATGCCGGGCTGTGGCTCGACTTCGTCACCCGCGAGGTGCCCTCCCGCAAGCTCGTCGTCGCGCTGACCCGCACCGACGTCTCCACCCCGATCGAGGAGATCCGCGAGGTGGTCGCCTCGGTCGACCCCGATATCCCGATGATCGCCGCCGACCCGCGTGATGCCGAGTCGGTCACCGAAGTCCTCAAAGCCGCGCTCGCCCGCACCTCCCCGAAGCAGGCGGTGGGCTGATGGCGGTCAACCCGGGCGAGGTGATCGCCCTGCACCCGGCACACGGGCGGCATGAAGCCGCCCTCGACGAAGACATCGCCGCTCACTGGGATCTCTGGTCGGCTCAGATCGGCCGGGCACTGATGCCGACCCTGCGGGAGCTCGCCGAGGCCATCAAGGGCTTCAAGTCGGCGATGATCTGCACCGCCGACGGCTTCAACCTGTGCACGCTCGGCCTCGACGAGTCCGGCGTACGCCGTCTCGCGGCGCTCACCTCCTCGATGCACTCGATCGCCGACGCGGTGACCGAGGCCGTCCACGACGACGAGGACCGCAAGCTCGACCGGATCACGCTCACCGACGGCAACGCGACCACGGTGGTGCTCGCCGTGCGCAACTTGATCGTCGGCGAGCTCCTCCTCTGGGTGACCGCCGAATCCGAGACCCTCGGGGCGCTCCTGGTGCGCGCCGATCGGGCGGCCGCGGGGATCCGGCAGATCCTCGAAGTCGAGGACTGACGAGCCGGTTTCGGCACTTCTGGGCGGATCGGCACTAGCAGCAACCCCAGTCTTCCCATTAGCATCCACACGGCACTTGATGCACACACGACACGCACGACACATCGGATTTCCCTGACCGGGTCATCTCAGCGGCACGAAGGAGCTTCCCCATGCTTGACGTCGACATCGCCCAACTCGAAGACACCGTCACCGAGATCAAGGGGCTGTTGCGAGACGGCCTGATCGCCACCGATGTGTGGGACATCGAGACCGGCTTGAGCCTGGCCGGCCACAACCCGCAGCCCGAGGCCACCGCGCTCTTCAACCTGCTCACCCAGGAAATGCAGCGCACCTTGCGCGGCTCCGGCTTCCCGGGCCTGGACCGCTACTACATCCTCGATCTCGAGCAGAGCAACATCGTGGTCTGCCAGCTGCACGGCGAGGACATGATGTCCGGCATGCTGCTCGACGCCAACCGCACCAACCTCGGTGTCCTGGTCAGCGTCGCCATCCCGCGCTACGCGGTCGGGGTCACCAAGGCCCGCCGCGGCGGTGACAGCTAGGACCGACGCCGGCTTCTCCGGCGCCACGCCCGGTTCCACGGGGGACGACCCTCGGGGAGCCGGGCGCTTTGCTCCCAGCCCCTCGGGGGAGTTGCATCTCGGCAATCTGCGTACGGCGCTGCTGGCGTGGCTGGCGGCGCGCGCCTCGGGGCGCCGCTTCTTGGTTCGGATGGAGGACCTGGACCGCGACCGCACCGTGGCCGACGCAGCCGATCAGCAGCTCGCCGATCTGGCCGCCCTCGGTCTCGACTGGGACGGCGAGGTGTGGGTGCAGTCGCAGCGGTTCGGGGTGTACGCCGACGCGGTCGACCATCTGCGCGAGCTCGGCCTCACCTATGAGTGCTTCTGCACCCGCCGCGAGATCCGGGAGGCCGCCTCTGCGCCCCAGGTGACCGCGGGGCCGGACGGAATCCGGGTGCCGCCCGACGGCGCCTACCCGGGCACCTGCCGCAACCTGACCCCCGACCAGCGCGCCGAGCGCCGCGCACACGGCCGCACCCCCGCGATCCGGCTGCGATCCGAGGTTGCCGAGTGGTCGGTCGAGGACGCGCTGCACGGGCACTATGTCGGCAGCGTCGATGACCTGGTCCTGGTGCGAGGTGACGGGGCCCCGGCCTACAACCTGGCCGTCGTCATCGACGACGCCGCCCAAGGGATCGACCAGGTGGTCCGGGGCGACGATCTGCTCTCCTCGGCCCCTCGCCAGGCCTATCTGGCCACGCTGCTGGGGTTGCGGGTGCCGAGCTACGGGCACGTCCCGCTAGCCCTCAACCCAGCCGGTCAGCGGTTGGCCAAGCGCGACGGTGCCGTGACCTTGTCGCAGCTCGCTGAGCGGGGGATGGGCCCTGGGAGGGTGCTGTCCCTGCTGGCGAGCTCGGCCGGGTTGGCGGAGCCGGGCGCAGAGGTCACGGCGGATGAGCTGGTCGCGCGCTTCACCTGGGACGCGCTTGTGGATGAGCCGTGGATCGTGGATCCGGCGTAGGCTGTGCGGCCGTGACCATGACCCCCGAACGCGCCGAGCCGCGCTTCGTGACCACCCCGAGTGCGACGTACGCCGTGGTGGTCTCGGTCTTCTGCAGCTTGCTGCTGATCTCCAACATCGCGGCGACCAAGACGATCACGCTGGCCACCGACGTACCCCTTCTCGGTGGGATCTACACCGACGGCGGCGCACTGCTCTTCCCGCTCACCTACGTGCTCGGCGACGTGCTGGCCGAGGTCTACGGCTTCACCCAAGCCCGGCGCGCCATCCTGGTCGGCTTCGCCATGGCGGCGCTCGCGTCGGTCACCTTCCTGATCGTCGGCGCAGCGCCGGCGGGCCCGGGCTATGAGAACCAGGAGGCGTTCTCGGCGGTGCTCGGCTTCGTGCCGCGCATCGTCTTCGCCTCGCTGGTCGGCTACGTCGTCGGGCAGTTGCTCAACGCCTATGTGCTGGTCTGGCTCAAGCGGCGCGGCGAGGGCCGGCTGTGGGCTCGGCTGATCGGATCGACCGTCGTCGGAGAGTTCGCCGACACCGCGCTCTTCGCGTTCATCGCCTTCGCCGGGATCTTCCCGAGCTGGGGGTCATTGCTCTCCTTCACCGTCGTCGGCTACCTCTACAAGGTGGCGGTCGAAGTGATCTGCCTGCCCTTCACCTACCGGGTGATCGGCTGGATCAAGCGTCGCGAAGAGCTCGTCTGAGCCTGCCAGGCTGCTGAGCGCTTAGTGGGCAACCGTCTTGGCGTAGTAGCGGCCGAGGGTCTCCTCGCGGAACTCCTCGAAGCTGCCCTGCTCGATGCTCGCCCGGATGTTGTCGACCAGCCGCACGATGAAGCGTTCGTTGTGGATGGTCGCAAGCGTCGAGGCCAGCATTTCCTTGGCCTTGAACAAGTGGTGCAGGTAGGCGCGGGTGTAGTGCGCGCAGGTGTAACAGTCGCACTCCTCGTCGACCGGCCGGAAGGCCCGCCTGTTGGCCGCCGTGTTCACGTTGAACCGGCCGTCGCGGGTATAGAGCGCCGCGTTGCGGGCCACCCGGGACGGCGAGACGCAGTCGAAGGTGTCGGCGCCGTTCTCGATGGCGGTGAAGAGATCGTCGGGTTCGGAGATGCCGAGAAGGTGCCGGGGCTTGGTGACGGGGAGTTCGTCGCAGACCCAGCCGACGATGGTGCCGAGGTTCTCCTTCTCCAAGGCGCCACCGATCCCGAATCCGTCGAATGCCCAAGCCCGGCCGCTTTCGCCTGCGCTTTCGTCTTCCTCAGTGACGGCGAGGGCGGCGAGGTCGCGCGCGGCTTGGCGACGGAGGTCTTCGTACTGCGCACCTTGTACGACGCCGAAGAGCGCTTGGTACGGGCGGTGCGTGCGGCCGAGGGTCTGCCGACCGTGCTCGGCCAGGCAGCGGATCGCCCAGTCCTGGGTCCGGCGTACGGCTTGCTCCTGATAGCCCCGACTGTTGAGCAGGGTCGTGCACTCATCGAAGGCGAAGATGATGTCGGCGCCGAGCTGATGCTGGACCTCGATGGAGCGTTCCGGGGTGAAGCGGTGCCGCTGGCCGTTGAGGTGACTGATGAAGGTGACGCCGTCGTCGTCGACATGCGCAAGGCGGCTCTTGCCCGCGGCGATCACGTCGTCGTTCTCGAGGCCGGCGGTGTCCATCGCCAGCACCTTCTTGAACCCTTGGCCCAGCGACAGCACCTGGAAGCCGCCGGAGTCGGTGAAGGTCGGGCCGGGCCAGTTCATGAAGGCGCCGACGCCGCCGGCTTCGTCAACGATGTCGGGGCCGGGCTGGAGGAAGAGGTGGTAGGCGTTGGCGAGCACCGCCTGGGCGCCGAGGTCCTGCATGGTTTCGGGAAGGACGGCCTTGACCGTCGCCTTGGTGCCGACGGCGATGAATGCCGGGGTCTGGATCTGCCCGTGCGGCGTGCTGATCGTGCCGGTGCGGCCGTGGCGGCCCGGAAGGGTGGTGCCGACCTCGAAGCCGAAGGTGTCCTGGGACTGACCGGCCGGGGGAGTGTTCACTCGGCGGCGGCCAGCGCCTCGAGCACCAGGCCGGGGCTCGGGTTGGTGTGTGCGACGCCGTCGATCACCACGGTCGGTACGGTCTCGTTGCCGTCGTTGACGCTGCGAACGTACGCCGCCGCGTCGGCGTCCTCCCAGATGTTCACCCAAGCCGCTCGGTCGGCGTGCTGGCTCACCGCGCTGCGCAGGATCATGCAGAACGGACACCCCGGCCGCCAGTAGATCGCCACCCCCTGCTGAGCGTGCTCGATGGCCTCGGCATGAGTCGCCGGTTCTGGTCGGCGGAACGGGTTGCGCATAGGGGAGAGGGTATTCCGCCGGGTGTGGTGAGGGCACGTTGTGGGCGGTGGGGGGGTGGCGTGGATCTCGGCTGGCGGGCGCCACCGGCTCTTGGGTTGCACTTGGGTTGACCATCATCAGACCCCCCGCGGCACACCTGCTTCCAACCGCGGTAGATCAGTGCCACCAGGCGGCACCAATCGACCGCAGTAGCACCCGACCCTGCCCCGGACAGCCCTGCCCGGGTGGCCCTCCACCCCGCCACCACGCCACCCGCTCGGAACATGTCGGCTAGTCCTCCGTCTCGAGGGGGAGGGGGAGGATGCCGTCGTCTGTTGCCAGATGGACTGTTTCGCAGGGGACGCCGGCACGGAGGGCGGCGCGGTGGTAGGCGTCGGCCCAGGCGAGGTCGGTGCTGGTGAGGGGTTCGGCTTTCCCGGGGCGGATGACGAGGGGGGCAACGCGGAGGCCGGGCAGCTCCGGGACGTTGCCGATGACGCGGAGGAGTTGGGCGAGGGTGCGGATGTCGGGTTGCTCGGGGAAGCCGGGCGGCTCGGCGATCTCCATCAACTGCCGCATGGGGTGGCCTTCGGGCTCGATCAGGAGCATCCAGAGCGCCGGCGCCTCCACCAGGCCCGGCTGGATCAAGCTTCGCCAGAAGTCCAGCAGATCCTCGTCGGATGCGATGATCGGGCGGTTCGGTTCCGGCAACGGGGCGGAGGCATGGTCGGCAGTCATGGAGTCACCATGAACGACCAGCCGCGCCCCGGAGCGCGCGTCAGCGGCCGCTGTGGATGACCGGCCGCTGTGGAAACGCCTCGGCTAGCGGCTTTCCACCAGGTAGACCGCGCCGGATGCCATCAGGTTGGCCGGGCCCTTCGCGCGCAAGCCGACAGACGCCGAACCGGAAGCGTCCAGCATCACGCGGCTGCGCACGGTGAGGTCCAGCGAGGCGAACAACGCCTCCAGGTCGGCGAGCGTCGAGAGGTGGATATTCGGGGTCGACCACCACGGATTGGGCAGCTCCGCCGACATCGGCATCTTGCCGCGCACCAGCAGGTGCGCGCGGTGGCGCCACAACCCGAAGTTCGGCACCGAGACGATGCCGCGCCCGGCGATCCGGGAAACGTCGCGGAGCACCGCATCGGGATGCCGCATCGCCTGCAGGGTCTGGGAGACCACGACCACGTCGTAGGTGTCGTCGGCGAACTCGGACAACCCGCGGTCGACGTCGAGTTCGATCACCGGAACACCCCGGCGAATCGCGGCCAGCACCGCCGGCGGATCCACGTCCACACCCGTGCCGCGGCAGCCACGCGCGGCGAACAGGTGAGCCAACAGCTGCCCGTCGCCGCAACCCAGGTCCAGCACGCGGGAGCCGGGTTCGACCAAGCTGGCGACCACCTCGAGATCAGGACGCATCGCGCACCTCCCAGGCGTGGTCGAGGTAGGCGCGCACCGTGGCCAGATAGTCGGGTACGTCGAGCAGGAAGGAGTCGTGACCGTGCGGCGCCGAGATCTCCCGGAACGTCACCGGCACGCCCGCCTGCTCCAGGGTCCGCACGACCCGGCGCGAATGGGCGGTGGAGAAGCGCCAGTCGGAGTCGAAGGACACGATCAGCGCCGTCGTATCCGAGGCGGCCAAAAGGTCGATGGCACCCGGCTCGGCGAACGGGTCGAAGTAGTCCAGTGAACGGGTGAGATAGAGGTAGGAGAGGGCATCGAAGCGGTCCAGGAAGGTGTCGCCCTGGTGTTGGAGGTAGGACTCCACCGCGAAGTCCACTCCCAAGCGGCGGGCGGCCTCCTCGCCGTCCTGGAAGCGTCGGCCGAACTTCTCGCCCATCGCCTCCTCGGAGAGATAGGTGATGTGCGCCATCATCCGCGCGACGGCCAGGCCGGTCCGGGGGCCGGCCGTGCCGTGGGCCGGGTCGAACGGCATCTCGGTGTAGCGACCGTCGTGGAACTCCGGGTCCCGCATGATCGCCGACCGGGCCACCGCGGAGAAGGCGATGTTCTGGGCGGAGAGTCGCGAGGTCGCCGCCACGATCACCGCGTGGGCTATTTCTTCGGGTGCGGTCAGCGCCCACTGCAGGATCTGCATGCCGCCTTGGCTGCCGCCGATGCCGGCGAGGAGGCGCTCGATGCCGAGGTGCCGCAACAAGGCGCGGTGGACCTCGACGAAGTCGGCGATCTCGACGATCGGGAAGTCCAACCCGTAGGGCTGGCCGGTCGCCGGGTTGATCGCGGTCGGCCCCGTCGTGCCGCGGCAGCCACCGATGAGGTTGGGGCAGATCACGAAGAACCGGTCGGTGTCGACCGGCTTGCCGGGTCCGACCATCGTGTCCCACCACCCCGGGGAAGCGGGTGTGCCGGACGCATGGGAGTCGCCGGTCAGCGCATGCGCCACGAAGACCGCGTTGTCGCGAGCCTCGTTGAGGGTGCCCCACGTTTCGTAGGCCACCTCGACCGGACCCAAGAGGTCCCCGCCGCGCAAACGCAGCGGGGACTCCTCGGTGAACAGCACGACCCGCTTGCGCGGATCGACCGTTGTTGCGTCGGGCACCGGTTAGCCAGCCGCCTTGGCGAGCGCCTGCTCGATGTCGGCGATGATGTCGTCGGCATGCTCGATGCCGATCGAGAGCCGGATCATGTCCTCAGGTACGCCGGCCGCCTCGAGCTCCGCGGTGGTCAACTGCGAGTGCGTCGTGGTGGCGTTGTGGATGGCCAGCGACTTCGCGTCGCCGATGTTGGCCAGGTGGCTGAACAGCTCCAGACCCTCGACGAACTTCTGCCCGCCCTCGCGGCCGGACTTGATACCGAAGCTGAGCAGGCCGCCGTAGCCGCGACCGGTGAAGAGTCGGTCGGCGATCTCCTTGTCGGGCGAGGAGGCGAGGCCGGGGTAGTTGACCCAGGCGACAGCGTCGTGGTTGCTGAGGTATTCGGCCACCTTGAGCGCGTTCTCGCTGTGCCGCTCCATCCGCAGGTGGAGGGTCTCCAGGCCCTGCAGGAACAGCCAGGAGTTCATCGGGGTGGTGGCCGCGCCGGTGTTGCGCAGCAGCACCGTGCGTGCCCGGATGATGAAGGCCAGGTTGCCGACTGCCTCGGTCCACACGACGCCGTGGTAGGCGCCGTCGGGCTTGGTCAGGCCGGGGAAGCGATCGGCATGGGCAGCCCAGTCGAACGAGCCGGCATCGACGATGACGCCGCCGATCGAGGTGCCGTGGCCGCCGATGTACTTGGTCGCCGAATGGATCGCCACGTCGACGCCGTGGTCGAAGACCCGGCAGAGGTACGGCGTGGGCGCGGTGTTGTCGACGATGAACGGCAAGCCTTGGGCGTGCGCCGCGGCCGACCAGGCGTCGAGGTCGACGACGTTGATCTTGGGGTTGCCGACGGTCTCGCCGAAGACCAGCCGGGTCTTGTCGTCGACGTGCTGGGCCAATTCCTCGGGCTTGGTCGGGTCGACGAAGCGCACCTCGATGCCGAACTGCGGGAGGGTGTGCGCGAAGAGCGCGTAGGTGCCGCCGTACAACGTGGACATCGCCACGATGTTGTCGCCGGCGTAGCAGAGGTTGAGTACGGCGTAGGTCACCGCGGACGAGCCCGAGGCGACCGCCAGCGCGCCGACCCCGCCCTCGAGGGCAGCCATCCGGGTCTCGAAGACCGACTGGGTCGGGTTCATGATGCGGGTATAGATGTTGCCGGGGACGCGCAGCGCGAACAGGTCCGCGGCGTGCTGAGTGTCATCGAAGACGTAGGACGTGGTCTGGTAGATCGGCACGGCGCGCGCGTTGGTGGCCGGATCTGCCGCTTCCTGACCGGCATGCACGGTGAGGGTTTCGGGGCGATGGGTCACGGTGGACTCCTGCAACATCGAAGGACTGGTGGGGAACGACTGCCCGGGTGGGCGGTGGAGCACCAGCCACGCTAGTGGCAGTCCACAACGTGCCCAAGGGTTGAGACGGCAATCTCACAGGATGACCAGGGAGCGGGCAGGCCGCCCGATCGCATACCCAAGGACTCAACACGGATACCCGTGGGGGTATTATCCGATCCATGGCTCAGCTGTCCCGCAAGCACCTCATCGACCTGAACAACCCGCCCGTACGGCAGCCGAAGCGGCAGGGGATGAGCTTGTCCCAGGTGCAGAAGTGGGTGATGTCCACCCTCACTGTTGTGACCATGGGACACATGGCCGGTGCCCTCGTGCTCGCCGCGATGTGGATGCCCGAGGATCGGCTCGACGCGCGGATCGGCTTACCGATCATCGGGGGTGCCTTCGGCGTGCTCGGCATGGCTGCCGCGCTGACCATCCATCAGCGCAAGGCGCTCAGCCCGCTGCTTCTCCTCGGCTTGCTACCGACCGTGATCGGCTTCGTGCTGATGTTCGGCCGCTGACCTGCCGCCCTTCTCGAAGCCGCCTGCCTCGACAGGCTCAACCGCCGTCCGGGGTAGCTGTGCTCCGGGGAGGTTCGCGCGCCCTTCCAGACGTCGCCGCGACCACGCCGTCAAGGCCCAGGTGAGCACGATCCCGAGTGCGGCACCGACAACCCAGCGGGTGGTCGGTTGCCCCCAGAAGGCCGAGATCACTGCCATCCCGATCGTCGTATAGACGGTCGCCCAGATGGCCGCGCCCACAGCCAAGGCCGGGAGGAAGCGGCGCAGCGGCATCCGCAACACCCCGGCGGCAGCCAGGATCGCGGACTGCACGCCGACGGTCAGGAACGCCAGGCTCACTGCGGGGGCTCCCCATCGGCTCACGATCTGCTCGGCGCGGGCAACCCGGTCCCCACTCAGCCAGCCCGTGCGGGTTTGGTCGACTCGACGTACGCCGAAGCCGAGGGCATAGGTGAAGCCGCCCCTCAGGAAGGCGCCGGCGAAGAAGAAGGCGAACAGCGCCCATACCGGCCAGTTGTCGAGCACGTTCACAGTGTGCCGGAAGGGGAGGTAGCGTGCGGAGTCGCCGGGACTATGGTCCGGCGACGTCACCATCGCCGGACACGGAGGGCCTGTTGAGCAATCGCCCTGCCGGCCGTGCCGCGCCCGAACCGGTCAACACCTTCATCGCTGCCGATTGCCTCGATGCCCTGCGTGGCCTGACGCCCGAATCGGTGGACCTGATCTACATCGACCCGCCCTACAACACCGGCAACGACTTCGCCTACCGCGACGACTATCGCAATGGTCGCCGGGCCACCCGGCACCTCGCCTGGACCGAGATGATGAGGCCGCGGCTGGAGGCGGCAAGAGAGGTGCTGTCGCCTCGCGCGGCGATCTTCGTCAGCATCGACGACAACGAAGTCGCGCATTTGCGGCTCCTCCTCGACGAGGTCTTCGGGGAGGACAACTTCCTGGCCCAGATCGTGGTCAACCTCAACCCCAAGGGGCGACAACTCGGTGGGGGCTTCGCGACTTCGCACGAGTATCTCCTCGGCTATGCCCGCGACACCCGTGCCTGCGCCCTCGACGCGACCTCGGCAGCGCACGTGGATCCCGCCGACTTCCCGCTGACCGCCCCCGACGGGCGCCGCTACCGGCACCTGCCGCTGCGCAACACCAACAAGAAGTTCAATCCGGCCACGGCGCGGACGCTCCACTATCCGTTGTACGGCGACCCCGTCAGCGGGCGGGTAGCGGCGGCACCCTTCGACGGGGGGAGTGAGATCTGGCCGGTCTTCGGTGACGGTGGCCCGGCGGTGTGGCGCTGGTCGGCGCCGCTGGTCGAGTCCCGGCCCGATGATCTGGTCTGCCGCAGAGTCAACGGCCGGCTGGGTGAACGGGTCGACGTCTTCCAGCGAGATTGGCTGCACGAGGGGCGCCGCAAGAAGCTGACCACGATCTGGCTCGCCGAAGAGGTCGGCTCCACAGACACCGCGATCGCCGAACTCAAGGCGATCCTCGGTCCGGTGTTCGAGACTCCGAAGCCGACCGGGCTGATCCGCCGGCTGCTCGAGGTGATGCCGAGTGACGCCCGGGTGTTGGACTTCTTCGCGGGCAGCGGCACCACCGGTCACGCCGTGGTGCTGCAGAACCTCGCTGACGGCGGCACCCGCACCTGCCTCAGCGTGGAGTGGGAGCACCCGGTGTTGCCGGGATCGCGGGCCGCACTCGCCGGCTATGCCTCGGTCGCCGACGTCACGCGGGCGCGACTGCGTGCGGTAGCCGAACTCCACGAGGCGGCCGGATTCGCCGAACTCACCCTCGACTAGCGGACCGCCCGCTCCAAGCCGCGCAGGCTGGTGTCGAGATGGGTCAGCATCCGCTGGAGGCGCGGCACCGTGCGCCGGCAGCCGGTCAACCCGAAATCCATGTTGTCGGCGTAGGAGGTGCAGGTGATGTTGAGTCCCATCCCGTCGATGGGGATCGACAAGGGGTAGTTGCCCATCAGTTCGGCGCCGTTGTAGTAGTGCTTCACGCGGGGCCCGGGCACGTTGCTGATCACCAGGTTGTACGCCGGTCGCGTGAGGCCGGAGACGCCCAGCATCGAGGGCAGGATCGCCGGCACCTGACCGATCGCGCTCATCGCGAGCACCTGCATCGGGGTCATCTCCGAGAGTGCGGCCTTGCCGCCACTCATGCTGTCGTGGATCTCGGACAACCGCACCGCCGGGTCGGCGATATCGGTGCCGAGCCGGACCATCACCGACCCCAGGGCGTTGCCGCCCTCGGCAGAAGCCAGGTGAGACTCCTTGGCCTTCAACCCCACGGGGACCATGGCGATCAGTGAGGTGTCGGGGAGGGCGTCGAGTTCGATCAGGTAGTCGCGCAGTGCCCCGCTGCACATCGCCAGCACGACGTCGTTGATCGTCGTACCGCTGGCCTTGCCCACCGCGCGGATCCGCTCCAGCGGCCAGCTCTGAGCGGCGAACCGGCGGGATCCGGTGATGTTCTGGTTCAGGATCGTGCGGGGCGCGTAGAGCGCCAGGGTGGAGGTTTCGTTGCGCAAGCTGCGGCTGATGGTCTTGGCCAAGGCCCCCGGCAGCCCGGCAGCTTCGGCCGCGATGCCCAGCGCCTGGCGCATGGCCACCGACGTGATCGACTCAGGATCGGCCTCGGGGCCTGCGGTGACCGACCGGTCGGCACGTGGCCGTTTGGCCCAGGGTGCGGGCAGGTCGCGCCGATCGGGATCGGGGGAGAGTGCGCTCTGCAGCATCCGGTTGGCGGAGATGCCGTCAACCAGGGCGTGGTGGAGCTTGGCGTACATCGCGATCCGGCCGTCCCGCAGTCCCTCGATGAGGTTCCACTCCCACAGCGGCCGCTCAACCGCCATCCGGGTCGAGTGCAGCCGCGAGACGAGCTCGAGCAGCTCCCGGACCCGGCCGGGCTTGGGCAGCGCACTGTGGCGGACGTGGTATTCGATGTCGAACTCGCTGTCCTCCACCCACACCCAGGACCCGGCGGTCTTGGTGGAGCGGTGGGGGTGCTTGAGGAACAACGGGGCGATCTCGTCGACGTTGCGCATCTGGTCGTAGAGCTCACGGACGTAGTCACGCCCCGCATCCGCTGGCTTCTTGTAGAGCTGGAGCCCGCCGACGTGCATCGGCATCCGGCGGTTTTCCGCGAGCAGGAAGCCGATCGCGGTCGGATCCAAGGGGGTCGGCATGCCGCAGAGCCTGTCGCACGTGCGGCGATGGGACAAGGCTCGGCGCAACGGCGAGTCGCGATTGGGGCACTAAGTTCTCTTCCATGGCCGAGCTCCCCAGCGTGCAGGACGGCGTTCGCTGGACCCGCGACGTACGCCGTGGGGCGCGGCGCTCCTATGCCGCCCGGGTCGCCCGACTGCGGGACAAGGGCTTCCAGATCGTGCAGTGCGCGGTGGCCGCCGCGGTGGCCTGGTGGATCGCCGGGGACCTACTCGCTCATCCCCAGCCGTTCTTCGCGCCGATCGCGGCGGTGCTGTGCCTAGGCACTTCCTACGGCCAGCGGCTGCGGCGCGTGGTCGAGGTGACCATCGGAGTGGCGATCGGGGTGCTGACCTCCGATTTGTTGGTCAGTGTGATCGGCAGCGGTGCGTGGCAGCTGGCGCTGATCGTGGCGCTGGCGATGTCGACCGCGATCCTGCTCGACGGCGGGGTGCTCTTCGTGGCTCAGGCGGCCGTGCAGTCGATCGTGGTCACGGTGCTGCTGCCCACGTCGGAAGGTGCCTTCCTCCGCTGGACCGATGCGCTGATCGGTGGGGGAGTGGCTTTGATCGCGGCCAGCCTCGTGCCGGGTGCGCCGTTGCGGCGGCCCTGGGAGCAGGCCGCGGCAGTGGTGGACAAGGAGGCACGGCTGATCGCGGCGGCCGCGCAGGTGATGGTCGACGGCGATACCCACACGGCGATGGCGTTGCTGGCCGATGCGCGCGCCACCGACTTCTTGGTGCGCGAACTCGACGATGCCGCCGACGAGGGCATGTCGGTGGTGGTCTCCTCCCCCTTCCGGAGGCAGGACCGACGCGACCTGCGCCGGCTGGTCGACTTGGTGGAGCCGGTCGATCGAGCGTTGCGCAGCACCCGGGTGCTGGTGCGCCAGACCGCGGTCACCGCGGCGCATCGCCTCGACGTACCCGCGTCGTACGCCGCGTTCTGCGGTGAGCTGGGCATAGCAGCCCGCCGGGTGGCCGAGGAGCTGCGCCGCAACCGAACGGCGGAGGCGGTGCGCCCGGATCTGCTCAGCCTGGGCGCCCGCTCGGGGCAGCTTGAGCGGACCGATGAGCTCGCGGCCGAGGCGATCCTCACCCAGCTGAGATCGGTGGTGCTGGACCTGCTGATGGTGACCGGCATGGACCCGGTCGAGGCGGCCGCGTCGATGCCGGCGCCGCGGCCCCGGTCAGCGGTGTCAGGCAGCCCGGACGCCGAGGCCAGCGAGACGTAGGTCCGGCCGGGGACGCCGTGGGACGATGCCGCGGTGACCGATCGGCACCCCCAGAACGTGAGCGACGAGCGGTTCGTCTTCCTCGCGCTGGACTTCTGCTTGAGCGTGGGTGAGATCCTCGCGTCCAATGGCGCCGGGGCCGCGCAGGTATCGGACACGATGTATGACCTGGCCGGGCATCTCGGCCTCACCTGCGTCGTCGACGTCACCTTCGTCTCGCTGTCGATCAGTCATCAGGCCGACCCGACCAAGCCTCCGCGGGTGCAGATCCGCCAGGTCAAGCAGCGGGACCTGGACTATCAGGACCTCACGCGAGTCGACTATCTGGTGCATCTGGTGATGACCGACCAGATCGATCTATCCGAAGCCCGCACCCGATTGACCCGGCTGATGAGCTCCCAACAACTGCCGCCCTTCGGTTTCGTGGCCCTCTCCTGGGGTCTGATGGGGATGGCCGTCGCGTTGGAGTTGGGCGGCACCGGGGCGGTGCTGCCGATCGCCTTCCTCGCCGCCGTCTGCCTCGATCTCACCCAGACCGCGCTCGCACGTCGGGGGTTCCACATCTTCTATCGGCAGATCGTGGGCGGGGCGATCGCGACGGTCGTCGCGGCGGTGGCTGCCGCCCGGATCGACGGCTTGGATCCTTCGCTCGTCGTCACCGCCAACATCATCATCCTGCTCGCCGGGGTCAGCTACATGGGGGCTTTCCACGACGCCCTCACCGGCTACTACATCACCGCTGGGGCCCGGCTGCTGGAGGCGACCCTGGCCACCGGCGGCATCATCGCCGGGGTGAGTCTGGGGCTGAGCGTGGCCAACTGGATCGGCGTGGACATCCGGTCCTTCGACCCCGGCCGCACCTTCCTGGAGTCCCCGGGGGCGGCTGGTCTCGGGGCTGCCCTCGCGGGGGTGGGGTTCGCGATGGCATCGGGTGCCCCGCGCCGAGCCCTGCTCCCGATCGCTGCCATGGCAGGTGTGGCGATGGGCGTCTTTCAAGTCGTCACCAGCTTTGGTCTGGATCGCCCGTGGGCGTCCGGCATCGCCGCGGTGATGGTGGGGCTGATGACTCCGACGATGCATCGCTGGGTGGGGGTTCCCGGGATGGTGCTCGCGGTCTCCGCGGCGGTGCCGCTGCTGCCCGGGCTGCTCATCTTCCGCGGGTTGTCCCTGCTGGCCGACCCGATCCGTTCCTCGCAGGGGATCTTGGCGATCATCACCGCCGGTTCGGTGGCTCTCGCGCTGGCTGCGGGGGTGCTGGCTGGTGATTTCGTGGCGCACCCGGTGGACCGGGGCGCTCGGATGTGGCGGCTGCGGCGCGGCCCTCGGACCTGGGGCCCACGCCGGCGCTACGTCGGCTGATCGGGCCGCACGTAGTGGTGGTCTTGCGTGCTGTCTTGTGCTGGGAATGGGATGGTTGCCTGACCTTGCGTGAGTGGGTCAGTTCCGGGAGGAGGCTCGGTGTTGGTCGGTCGGTTGGCTATGCGTTTCGTGTTGGCTCTGGCGCTCCTCGCTGGTGGATCTGCCGTTGAGGCAGTCGTGATGCCAGCCCCTGTGGTGGCTGGCTGCACCGGGACGCCCACGATCGAGCTGCCGCCGGTGGTTTCAGGCATCGCCTATTCCGATGACGGACGCGTCACCACCCTGACCGAAGGAAGCGGCCGGACGCTCGGGTTCACCTACGACAACGAAGGCGACCTCGCCCAGAAGACGGACACGAAGAACGGGTTTACCGCTACCGATGTCTACGCCTACGACCCTTCCGGCCTCCAGTTGGCGTCAAAGCGCACCCGCGCCGACAACTGGGTGAACACGACGCTGTACCTCGGGTCCACCGAAGTCACGATCAAGAAGCACAGCGCGGACCCTGCCCAGATGACCGCCCGGCGGATGTTCTCCGACCCGAGCGGCTCCCCGGTCGCCTGGCAGACCAACGACCAATGGACCTGGCTCACCGCCGATCTACAAGGCAGCGTCCGACTCTCCCTCGACACCGGCCCCAGCACAACGCCCAACACAAGCATCCCGGTGCGACATAACTACTTGCCCTACGGCGAGGCCATCGGAACAACCGCGCCTCTCGAACGCGGCTACCTCGGCAAACCAACCGACGACAACGGCGACATTCGCCTGGACCACCGCAACTACCGAGCAAGCCTCGGCGTCTTCACCACCCCCGACCCCCTCCTGGATCCGTTCAACCCAGAAACGCTGAACCCGTACTCCTACGTCCAGGGCAACCCAATCGGGTACAGCGATCCAAGCGGTCTGTGCGTAGCGGAGCTTTGCCATCCGGACCCGCAGGACAGCCCACCACCCTCGAATCCGCCTGGCTACAACACGAATCCGGAATTTCCATCACAGTCGAGCAGCAACAACGGCGCTGGTGGGTCAGATATCGAACTCGACTTCAGCTATTCCGGTCTCGCTGGGGGGAGTGGGAGCGGTGTACCGCCCGGCGCGTCTCCAATAGGAATCTTGGCCTCAGTGGCCGCTGGTTTCGTGAGTGGGTTGGGAATATTAGGGGCAGCGAGCTGCTCTGATGCTGCGCCTTGCGTCTTGGCAGCCGCCGATGCTGCCAGCTATAGCGGGGGGGCGATCAGCAGTGGTGCGCTCGTCGCCTCTGGTGTTGCTGGCGGCGCCGCCGTTTCGCGGCTGGCGCCGGAGATTCGCGCCATTGTCGCGGCGAAGAATGCCACAAACACTGCGCTTCGAGTCCGGCCACCGTTGTCAATTCCCAAGAGCCAGTTTGGGGCGAAGTGGGGGAAGCACGCCGCGGACTACGGTCTCGATGCAGGGGATGCTGCTGCCCGCGCCGGCTGGCTGTCGAAAGTGAGGAACGTCCATATGAACCCGGACGAGGTGCGTGTGGGTCAGTACGGCGTCTACGACGATGCGTTCATGTTCCGACAAGGTCAAGATCTGCTAATCACCCGGACCGACGGCACCTTCGTGTCGATGTATCCGGGTGCCAACACCAGTTCATGGTTCAAGAATGCTCAGGTGTTCGACCATTGAGTATCGACGAGTCGTGGGGCATCGTGGGTCGTCGCTGCGTCGCAGTGACGAGGCTGGTGCATCAGCTGGCCGGTGAAGCGCGCACTCCTGGGTGCGCACTGGAGATCAGATGGGCCACGGGTGAAGTGTCGGTGCTGGACGAGAACACAGACCTAACGCTTTCGGTATCGTCGGTACCTTGGTCAGATCCGTACGCTAACTGCGATCCAGCGCAACTGGAACGTCTCGCGAGTGATGTCGGACTGTGGACCAGGCTCCGTGTGGGCGACGATGATGATGATGAACTGGCGCTGATCATTGGTGAGACCGCAACCAATGTAGAGCCGTTCCTCAACGCAGTCATGGAGTTGGCGGGGATCAGCATCCGGTTCGGCGCAGTGGTTCTGACCGCGCAAGTCGTGATAGACGGGCTTCTTTCGATCGAAGTAAGTGGGCCGTGATGGTCAGCCGGTCGAACGGGGTGGATGTTTCGTGCGCCGGGCATCCCGCTATGGCGGTCACTCGCGACCTAACCGGTTCTGGCCAATTGTTCCCCGCGTTACTGGGTCTAGTGCGCGCAGTTGGCTGCGTCCTGCTGATCACGCTGGCTGCCGTGCTAGGTAGTGCAGCGCCATCCCCCGCCATGCCAGCACCCGCTCCGCCGTCGGCGGTCAACGTCCACGCCGGGGTGCGCCATGCCCCGCTGATCACCAGCGACGTTACAAGGCAGTGTCCGACTCTCCCTCGACACCGGCCCCAGCGCAACGCCCAACACAAGCATCCCGGTGCGACATAACTACTTGCACGAGGCGCGCATCTTGGCCAACGACCCCGGCGCCAACTTCATGCTCAGGATCGTTCCATGACCCTTCCCTCACCCGCGGGTGGTGCAACCACGGAACAGGTTGGTTTCTTCGAGGCTGGAACACCCGACCTCGCCGAATGGATCGTTCGCGGTTTCGACCCTGGATGGACGGCTCGTCCAGCCGGCTTTGCCTCGATGAAAGAGGCGGTCGCGTTCCTGACGCCAGGGGGCGACGTCACTCGATATGTATGTGTCCCGGTTGGCCGGTGGACTGCGCTGATCAGCAACGGGCCGCTCGGAACCGATGTCGGCGTGCTGCCGAGCTATGCCGCCCGAGAGCTCGGGCGCCGCGCAATACGCGTCGTAAGTGTCGGCGACACCGCGATTTGCCCGGCGCGAGTGTTGGAGGTGTATGGCCCAGACGGTGAGCCGCCACTGGCCCTTGAGCGTTCGATCGTCGCGGCGAACGATGGCGGCCGATGGGTGTTCGAGACGGCGGGCAGTGCTTACCCGTTTGAAGACCAGGCGGCTTATTCGAACCGCGTCAAGGCGCGGCGATTCACGACAGACATGGTCCTCGCCTACCTCCGAGAGCTTGGTGTGCCGGTCGATGTCGAGCCTGACTGGAAGGCCGCCCAGGTAGTGGAGCGAGCACCGTGACTTCGCTGCTCCGCATGGTGGTCGCAGCGCTTGTCGCGGCGTTCCTCGGCTAGTCTGCCGTCGGGCCGGCGGATGCCGTGGCGAGTCCTGCGTCGACAACGATCTACACCTACGACGTCCATCGCCTCTCCGCTGGCTCGACATACATCACCCCTGAGCCCGGACCGCC
This sequence comes from Nocardioides sp., assembly GCA_037046605.1. Lineage (GTDB taxonomy): Bacteria > Actinomycetota > Actinomycetes > Propionibacteriales > Nocardioidaceae > Nocardioides. The sequence goes on along the minus strand of JBAOHF010000009.1, from coordinate 189,484 downwards.
CGCAGTTGATTGCAAGACCACCGCCTACGACGCCGACGGCTTTCGGTCGCTCGGCGCTTCGGTGTGCCCTCGTCGTACCGCGGCGATCTGGCGCTACTCCACCTACGACCGGCCCGCGCAGGTCGTGCAGCGTGACAGCTGTAGCGGTGCAACCCGGACGGCATCTGGCGGCCGCGTGGCGGAGGTGCGCGTCGTTCCGGGCATGCGATGTGCCACAGAAGCCGGTGCTTCTGCATTGCCCAGGCTCACGGGCAGCATCGCTGAGTCGTTCGAGGGCGGGGTCTACGCCAGGAGGACCTTCAAGGCGGGCAGCATGTTCTACCGAGCCGAAGGGTGGGGCGCGTCGGCGCCCGGTCGCTTCCTCGGGACGGAGGCTGTTTCGACGCGAGCCGAAGCCGGGGCCGCGGACAACATCGCCAAGTGGGGCAACCCGACTCAGGTGATGCGCACCTACCGACTTACGGAAGACGTCACGATGTACTACGGCAGAGTTGCGGGTGGTGAGGGCTACCAGGCGCTGGTACCTCGTGGCGTCGATCTGGGCACAGTCCTCCGACAAGTTGGCGCGAGGCCGCTCGGATGACGACCATCGAACTGGTCCGGCTTGTCGCAGCTATTCGGGAACTCCTCGAAGCCCACGGTCAGGAGTCGAAGGGGGCTTGGCTTCTCGAGCGCGAGCGGGCGCTCGAAGCCGCCGAGTCCCCCGAGGTGATCGAGTGGACGATGGAGGAGCTCCACTCGATCGTTTTGGGTATGGGCGGTCTGTTTGACCTCCCCCTTGCGGCGACCTCGAAGGAGGCTGAGGAGGCAGCCAGAACTCGGCTGGACGAGCTTGCCGATCAGCTGTTCGAGATGACGCGGGCAACGTGATCGGGCCAGACCCAGCCCTCGAAGGGGAGCGAGCATGTGATGGTTGCCTGACCTTGATGAAGTGGGTCAGTTCCGGGGGGAGGCTCCGTGTTGGTCGGTGGTTGGCTATGCGTTTCATGGTGGCTCTGGCGCTCCTCGCCAGTGGATTTGGCGCTAAGGCCGTCGTGATGCCAGCCCCTGCGGTGGCTGCTGCCTCTCTGTTGCAAGGTGACGAGTCAGCTGACGACGCTCCCCCGGGGGGTTGCAACCGCCCCACTGCCGAGGCCGGATTTCGCAACCGACGCCATCGATCGTTTGCCCAACGAGCTGGGCGACTTGCCCGACGCGGCCACCTCGACCGTGGATCCGCTCGAAACTTGGACCAAGATTCCGGACGCGCCCGTCAAGGTGCGGGAAGACTCCGACTTTGTGCTTCGCTGCGCCCAGCGATTCTGGATGCGCTGGCGGCGGCCTCTGGCCGGGCGGTGTTGGGCTAGCCATGTCTCTACTTGTGTGTGGCCTTGAGCTTCCCGAGGAGATGGCTTGGGTTGTCGGAATGGAAGTATTGACTGGATATACGGAGGTGGAGCGACTCCCTTCGTCGCTGGTGGCGAAGGTTTTCGGAGAAGCGCCGGACAAGTCCTGGAAGTTCTATACCCTCGACGAATCCCGGCTTATGACCGAGGAATGGCACCAAGAGAGCGACGATGGGTGGTTTGGGACTGCACCTGATGACATCGAGGCGACTCAGTCGGTGTTGATCGGGGAGTTGGGCTACGACCGCCCGTTCGCGCTTGACTTCAGGGGAGCAATCCCCGTGGTCAGATTCATGATGCTCGACGGGCGCTGGGTTCAGATCGCTGAGTCAGCGGAAGCCCTGCTAGAAGCGCTCGGAATACGGCCGCCGTCATGACACTTCGACGCTTGGAGACACCCGGCACCCGACGTTGCAACCTGATCAGGCTGCTGTTCGTCCTCGTAGCCGACACACGATGGGTGCCAGCGGAGCCTGACCCGGTAGTCCGGACGCAAGAGTTTCGAGGTGAACTCAGTATGAGAAGTCGGGCGGAACTCGAAGTGCTTGCTCAGGACTTGACCCTCACGGGTTTCAGGTCGAGTCAAGTCTCGGTTGTTAGGGACTACGTGAGTGGGCTCAGCTCCGGTCAGGAGGCAGCGATCAGTCGGGTCGGGTTTTAGAGGTGGCTGCGATTGCAGTGCCGTCGCACGCGCCGCGAATCCTCGCGCGGTGGGCCTTTGCGGAGATCGTTAACCGAGCGATGGTGACGTTGTCCGATACGAGAGACCGTGAGGCCTTGGCGGTTAGCTACCACATGGAAGGCATCCACTTCGACCTCTACCCGGCGGATCAGGGAAGACGCATAGCTGTGAGCGTCCAAGCGGCCTGCCACGATATTCGCGCCGAGATTGTGGGCAGTGACGATCCGGGTCTCACTGATCTTGAGTTTGCCGCAGCCTGTGAGGACATTGCCTTGATGCTGTCTGAGTTGGTGAATCCGCCAGGCGCTAGCGACGGGTTCTGATGCAGAATCCTCGTCCTCGTGTCTCTCGACTTCGGCTATTGCTGGCGGCTCTCCTTGCGGGCCTGGCCGCCATTGGTGGCAGCCTCAGTGCAGCAGGCGCAACCACGATTGCCACCCGTGCTGTTCCGTCGGTGGAAGCCCTCGCCTACAGCTACGACGCACCCCTCTACTCTGCGCCCGATCGCGACGCCGCTGCCAAGCACGGTAGGCCAGCGTTGCCCGCCAGCGCCTCTGAAGCCGTCGACCATTCGTGGCGCGGGGGTTCCGCGCGGCGTGCCGCAACTCGGCTTCAAGGGGTCGTTGCAACACCTTGAGTGAGGTGTGTGTGGTGAGGGGGCGTTATCGGCTGCCGTTTGAGGTGCGTAGTCGGTTCTGGCAGGGCATCGGTGATGGCCTGTTGATCGAGGAGTCGGCGGCTTGTTGCCGCAAACGGCGGTTTGACGCTCGAAGGGCAAGGCTTCAGTGCGAGTGCGAAGGCTGTCGCGGAGCATCTTGCAGGTGAGGGTCGGCAAGTTGTCCTGCGAGAAGCGACCGGGGTTGGAAGAACGTCGGACACACTTGTGGATGGCATTGCGTACGATGTCTATGCCCGCGAACATGTCTATCGGCTACGAATCCATACGGCCTTCCCCACGCCATGAACTACCCCGCACTCGAACTCCTCACCCAGGGCTATCTGACGCTCGACTGGCCCGACGACTATGCGAACGTTTGGGCTGCTGTCGACGACTACGTCGCAAGTGAACCCATCGCTGGCCAACTGCCAGATGAGGTCGCTCGGGTCGTCGCAATGATCGATTCGGAGGAAGACCTGCGCGCGTTGATCATTGGTGAGCTCGGTTGCGGGTACTTGCCGGATTCGGATGGTTTCACGATGACGACCTGGCTACTCACAGTTGGCGATCGTGTGCGGGGTCTGGTCGGTGAGTAGGGTCTGTGGGCGCCTGGCGGCCGCCGGGTGCACGTGCACGTGGTTCCGCGTGCACGATGTGCCAGCGACGGCGCAGCCAAGATCCAGTTCGGGCCGGTGCTGAGGAAGGGGGCGCGGCGGTGGTGCGAAATGGAGGCTAGGCGACACTTGACGATGACCGATGCCGTGAGGATTACCTGCGGCGAACGCCGCATACCGCTCGCCGATCTTGTGGATAGTTGGAGTGGTCATGTTCTTCGTCTCTATGAGGAGCGTCACCAGCGCTGGGACGATCGGACTCGCGATCTATGGGGAATTGACGACCTCGCTGCCGCGTACCTGATCCGTGATCGGATCGACCGTGCGATGGAGAACTTCGAGCAACGTCCCCCGTACTCGGTCGGGCTGGCAGATGCGATGCTGCAGTCGTTCACTAACGAGTTCGGCGGGAGCTGGGCTGAGTTCACGGGGGAGCCGTCTGGGGCTGGCTGGTGGTGGCATCGAGTTCCAAGCTCGGGGCCCATCTTCGAACAGTTGCGAGGGCTGGGCTGGGAACCGCGCGAATGATCAAGTCAATCCTGCGTTGGATCCTCGCTTTCTTGGCCGCGTTGGTTGCGGTCATCCTTGTTGCGCCTTCGATGACCGCTGCTTCCCCCGGAGCACCCGGTGTTGCCGCCCTTACCTGCGACTGCCACGGCACTTCTGCCCTTGCGGTCGACACCGCTGCCGAGCGCGGACCGCCCGCGACGTGCGACCGGCACACAACCTACGACGCTGTCGGCCCCGCCGCCCATGGCGCGCTTCCTCGCCCCACTGGCCGTACAACCTCACCGATTTGCAGCTACGACGACACCGGCACCCTCGCACAGATTGCACGCGGTAACGCGCACAGCGCAGGGAGACCTGAGGTGGCCGCGGACGATTCTCGTGTCCCCCAGCGATCCGGTGTTGCCGCAAACGGAGTGACCTGGGCCGACAAGGCGGAGCTTGACCTTGTTCTCAAAATTGGGGACGAGTCCGTTGGTGTTCTTGGCAACGTCAGTCGGAGTGGCAGTGTCGCAACAATCGATGACATCGCGATGTTTGGGATGAACGGACCTCTTGTGGGTCAGGTAGGGCCTGCTGCGATGCGTCAAGCAGGCGCGAACCTTTTGCGGGAGGCCGCGCCGTCTGGGGTCAACCAAGTCGTCTTCCGGGGCGTGCGAAGTGTCAGTAGCTCGGGAAAACCGGGCCACGTGGTCGATCTGATTGCATCGTTGACAGATGACGGATCGGTTGTTTGGCGGGTGAGCCGATGACGGACGACTCGCGGGTGTTTGCCGAAGGTTTGAGGGCACGTGGTGTCTCCTGGGGTCAGGTCCTTAGCGACCTGCATGGGGAGGGGGTCACCGAGGTTGACATGGTCAGGCTCGTTCGGGACGTTGAAGGGGTTGGTGTGGGTCGAGCTCGCGAGATTGTCGGCGAGTCGGGTCTCTTCGAGAGCCAGGATTTCGTCATGGTCGTTGACGAGGACGACCCTTGGTACGCGGAGATTTTTGGTTCCGAGTCTGGCCAAACTGACCAGGAAGATTGCACGCCATGATCTAGGCGGCCAGCAGCCCAGCTCGTTGGATGATCGGTTTCGTGGCCGCCCTAGTCGCCACCATGGCCACGATCCTCAGCAGCAAACGTGGGTTGACCGCGTCGGTATTCAACTTCGCCTTGAGGCAACTGCGAACGTGGCCCAAGGGTCGTGCGCTGTCCGCCCACTGCCTGCGATCGCGTCGGAGACCTCGCCGAGTTCGCGCAGATCAGGCAGCAGGCTGGGTTGTCGAAGGCTAGTTCTAGCTTCCGTGGGGGAACGGACTTGACCGGGAGTTCTGCTTGGTCGTGGCTTAGCGACGTCGGCGACGCATCCGGGAGGCGACGAGCAGGTCTTGGTAGTGGGAGCCGGCGATTCGGCCGAACTGGTGGAACAGGTGCGCGTCGCGGCCGACGAGCACGCGTGCCTTCCCGGCCAGCGCGCCGTCGAGGATGATCTGCGCCGCTTCGTCTGGAGTGGTGCGGGCCATGCGTTTGTCGAAGAGTTCCACCAGTTTGGGCTGGTGCTCGGGGCGGGCGTGGCGGCCGCCGCGGACGATGTTGGTGCGCACCCCGCCCGGATGCACCACCGTCACGCCGACCGGCTGACGGGCCAGCATGAGTTCCTGGCGCAGCGACTCGCTGAGCCCGCGGACGGCGTACTTCGTGGCGTTGTAGACGCTCTGGCTGGGCAGGCTGATCAGCCCGAAGAGCGAGGAGATCGTCACCACATGACCGTCGCCGGAGTCGATCAGGTGGGGCAGGAAGGCCTTGGTGCAGTGCAGCACCCCCCAGAAGTTCACCCCGACCAGCCAGTCGATGTCCTCCCAGGAGAGGTCCGCGAAGTCGCCGGTCAGAGAGACCCCCGCATTGGAGATCAGCATGTGCACGACACCGAAGTGGGCGTGCACTTCTTCGGCGTACGCCGCCACCGCGGCGCGGTCGGCCACGTCGAGCAACCGGTGGTGCAGGTGGTCGCCGTCTGCGCTCCAGCCTGCCAACTCGCCCAGGAGGCGCACCGTCTCCGCGAGCCCCACTTCGTTGACGTCGCTGAGCGCGAGCCGCGCGCCACGACCAGCCGCATCGAGTGCCAGAGAGCGGCCGATTCCCGAGCCGGCTCCGGTGATCACGACGACTTTGCCTGCGATGGTGCCGCCCCGGTTGCGCTGCATGGGCGACACCCTACGCGGGAGGAGCGGCCCGCTCGGACCGACGGCCCTCCGTCGGGGGAGCCGGCCATTACGCTGCTGGGATGGTCTACACGAGCGAGTACCCGATCTTCTGGGTGACCGCCGACACGGTGCTCGTCACCGGGTCGCCGGGAGACCGGTCGGTGTTGTTGATCCAACGAGGGCACGAGCCGGATGCCGGGGCCTGGGCGTTCCCGGGTGGGTTCGTCGACCCCGATGAGGACCTTCCCGACGCCGCCGCGCGGGAGCTGGCCGAGGAGACCGGGTTGACGTCTTTGGAGGGCATCGAGGTGGTCCAACTAGGTGCCTATGGCACACCGGGGCGCGACCCCCGCGGCCGAGTGGTCTCGGTCGCCTTCCTCGCGGAGGTTCCCCACGAGCTCTCGGCGCGCGCCGGCGATGACGCCGCCGCCGCACGGTGGTGGCCGGTGGCCGATCTGGTCGCTCCGGACTCGCCGGTGCGCCTGGCCTTCGACCACGCGCTCATCCTCCGCGACGCGCTGCGCCGCCTTGGCGAGCGCACATCGGGGTAGCACCAAGTGCGGGCGGCGCCGACGTCGTTCCGGCTCATTGGGAAGGGACCTTTGGGGTGGACGTGGATGGGGGTGGGGAGCAGGATGAAAGACGTGGAGCATGCCTACGAACTAAGCCAGGACGAATGCCGCGAACTGCTGAACAGTGACGTGGTCGGCCGGCTCGGGTTCACCACTCCGCACGGTCCGCGGGTTGCGCCGCTCAACTATGTCGTGCGCGGCGACACCGTGGAGTTCCTCACCACGTCCTTCAGTGAGATCTCGGTCTACGCTGTGGGTGCCGAGGTGGTCTTCGAGATCGACCATCTCGACAGCCGGTCCAAGGCCGGCTGGAGCGTCCTAGCTCACGGCGTGCTGCACCGTCACGAAAACCCGGCCGAGCAGGTGCTGCGCGACCACGGCGACGGACCCACCCCATGGGCCGGCGGCCACCGCCCGCTGTTGCTCGTCTTGCCCTGGCGTGAGCTCACCGGTCGGCGCGTGGGCGAGCACTGGCCGCACCCCGCGGTCAGCGGCCGCGGCGACCTGCACCGCTGACACCTTTCACGCCCGCTCAGCTGGCGGGAAGCTGGAACCCGATCGTGGTGTCGCCCGCCTCGGAATCCAAGAAGACCTCGCCGCCGTGTGCTTCGGCGATCGCCTTGACCAAGGAGAGCCCGAGCCCGGTGCCGCCGTCTCGCGTGCGCGCCCGGTCACCGCGGACGAACCGCTCGAAGGCGTGCTCGGCGAGGTCGTCGCCGAAACCAGGCCCGTCGTCGTGTACGGCGACCCGCACCGATCCCGCGGCGAAGGGATCGCCCGGCTTCTGGCGACCGACCGAAACCGTGACGACCGTCCCGGCCGGGGTGTAGCGCCGGGCGTTGGTCACCAGGTTGGTCAGCGCCTGATGCAGGGCGTGCTCGTCGCCGATGACCTCCACGGCCTCATCGGGAAGCTCCATCCGCCACACGTGCTCGGGGGCCAGGACGCGAGCGTCGGCGACAGACTCCATCAGGATCCGGGTGAGGTCCACCGGCTCGCGCTCCAGCGGCCGGCCGGCGTCCAGCCGGGCCAGCAGCAGCAGATCGGCCACCAGTGCGGTCATCCGGCCGGACTCCGACTCGACCTTGTCCAAGGCCGTGCGCAACCCCGCGACGTCGTCGGGATGCTTCCGGGCGAGTTCGCTGTATCCGGCGATGGTGGCGAGCGGGGTGCGGAGTTCGTGGGAGGCGTCCGCAACGAACTGGCGCACCTGCTGTTCGCTGCGATGCCGCGCTTCGAGGGAAGACTCGACGTGGGTGAGCATCCGGTTCAGCGCCGAGCCGACCTGGCCGACCTCGCTGCGTTCGTCGGTCAGGTGCCCGGGCACCCGCGGCGCAAGATCGATCTCGCCGGTGGCCAGCGGGAGTTCGGCCACTTGGTTGGCGGTGGCGGCGACTTCGCGCAGCGGCCGGAGCTGCCGGCGTACCAGCAGGAGCCCGCCGCCCGTCGCGCCAGCCAGCGCCAGACCGATCGCAATCACTTCGGCCACCAGTAGACCAGCCAACGTCTCATCGGCATTCTGCGTGCCCGCGCCGACGATGAGCACTTCGCCGTTGAGGTCGGTGCCGACCGCGACTCGGTACTCACGATCATGGCCGAGCCGGACGTGGTGGACCTGGCCGTCGGCAGGAACCTCCGCAAGTTGCTGCACTGCTCCCGACGACAGAGCAGCCCCCTCATCGCGGCGAGTGCCAGCGATGTAGCCGTAGGACCGGTCGGGCCACGCCAGCAAAGTCCCTGGGCCGATATTCCCCTCGAAGGTTCCCTGGAACGGCTCCTCGTGAGGTTCGTCGTGGTGGTTGGGGCCGTCGGGGCTTCGTCGAGGATCGGCGGTGTTGCCGGTGGCGGCCAGCACGCTGGCGTCGAGCTGCCGGTAGAGCGTCGTCCGGATGACCGCGAACGCCGCGGCGCCGATCACGACCGAGACCATCGCGACCAGCAGCACCGAGGTGGCCACCAGTCGTGCGGTCAGCGAGATGGGGCGCTTCACGTGGCCGGCTTCAAGACGTAGCCGGCGCCGCGCAAGGTGTGGATCATCGGCTCGCGGCCGTGATCGATCTTCTTGCGCAGGTAGGAGATGTAGAGCTCGACCACGTTGGCCTGGCCGCCGAAGTCGTAGTTCCAGACCCGGTCGAGGATCTGGGCCTTGGAGAGCACCCGCTTGGGATTGCGCATCATGAAGCGCAGCAGTTCGAACTCGGTGGCCGTCAGCGTGATCTGCTCCCCGGCACGGACCACTTCGTGGCTGTCCTCGTCCAGGGTCAGGTCGCCGACCGCCAGCACGGAGGAGGAATCCAGGCGTACGGCGATGCTGCGGCGCATCAGGGCACGCAGCCGGGCGACCAGCTCCTCCAGGGAGAACGGCTTGGTCACGTAGTCGTCGCCGCCGGCGGTGAGCCCGGCGACCCGGTCCTCGACCGCGTCGCGGGCGGTCAGGAACACCACCGGGACGTCGGGATCGGTGGACCGCATCCGCCGCAGCACCTCGAAGCCGTCGAAGTCCGGCAGCATCACGTCGAGCACCACCGCGTCCGGCTCGAAGTCCTTGGCCGCGGCCACCGCCTTGGAGCCGGTGTGCGCCTGCCGGACCTCGAAGCCCTCATAGCGCAGCGCCATCGAGATCAGCTCGGCGATGTTGACCTCGTCGTCGACGACGAGCACCCGCAGCGGAGATCCGTCGGGGCGAGTGGGCACGGGTTCGGCAACCATGAAGCTGATCCTCACCCAGGAGTCTGTGGGTTTCCTGTGAGGCTGCTGTTTGCCTACTGCGTGTCGCGGCCGAGGTTGCCGTGGGATCATGGGCTGCCCCGAGATCATGGCGGGGACCCTGCCTGGATCCGGTGTGGAGCCGCGCAGTGGAGGCACTCGCACACGCGCGGAAGGAGTCCGGTGACCAAGCGGGTCTTTCTGCACATCGGGCTTCCCAAGACCGGGACCACCTACCTTCAGGACGGCATCTGGGCCCAGGTTCCGACGCTGCGTGAGCGCGGGTTGCTGATCCCCGGGCGCCACCGGCGGCGCCATCTGCTGGCCTCCTTCGAGGTCCGCGAGGACCCCTCGCTCGCGCAGCGGCCCGGCGACGTGACTCGTCCGTGGGGTGAGTTGGTCGATGAGATCCTCGGCTCAGACCTGGACGCGCTGATCAGCCACGAGTTTTTCTCCGCGGCGGCCAGCGCGCAGGTGCAGCGGGTCGTCGACGACCTGGCCGGACGTGAGGTTCATGTCGTCATCACCGCCCGCGACCTGGTCGAGATCGGGTTGTCGATGTGGCAGGAGTCGGTGAAGAACGGCGGGTCGCGAGCGCTGGAGGACTTCCCCGCACCGGACAGTCACAAGCCCACCGCAGTCTGGGGGTGGGCCGGCATCGATCTGGCCGACGTTCTCACCCGGTGGGGCGCCGTGGTCGCCCCGGAGCGGATCCACGTGCTGCCGATGCGAGCCGGTGATCGGCCCGAAGCGCTGTGGCGTCGCTATCTCGACGTGCTCGGTGTGGACTCCGCCGGACTGACCCCCGCCGATCGGCCGGCCAACCAGTCCCTCGGCTTGGTCGAGGTCGAACTCCTGCGGCGGATCAACCCGGCCCTGGGTGACTTCAAGGGGTCTTATGCGCGCGGCACCTGGATCCGCGGCTACCTCGCGCACGGGGGAGTGCTGCCGCCCTCCGGGGAGCGCTTCACCGCATCGGCGGACAAGCTCGCGGACTTCCGGCGGCGCGGGGAGGCGGCGGTGGAGATGCTCGCGACCGGTGCGTACGACGTACGCGGCGAGCTCGCGTGGCTGACCCCCGAACCGGCCGGCGTCGAGCGTCGGCGACCCGAAGACGTCACCGACGCCGAGCTCGTGCAAGCCAGCACCCACCTGGTCGCCGGCCTGCTCGCCGACGTACGCCGGCTGAGCGGGGAGAACAAGGCGCTGGCCAAACAACTGGAGGCGAACCCGACCCCCGAGGCTCCCGCCCCTCGCTGGCGCCTCCCCCGCCGCTGACTCCCGATCCGAACCATCCCCCCGCACCGAGGCCGGGCAATGTGAGAATGGCGGCGTTGTGAGGATCAGCTATCCGCCGGAGCTCCCGGTCAGTGCGCGGCGTGAGGACATTGCTGCCGCCATCCGCGACCACCAAGTCGTGATCGTGGCGGGGGAGACCGGCTCCGGGAAGACCACCCAGCTGCCCAAGATCTGCCTCGAGCTCGGCCGCGGCCAGGGCCGCACGATGATCGGGCACACCCAGCCGCGGCGGATCGCGGCACGGTCGGTGGCCGAGCGGATCGCCGACGAGCTCGAGACCTCCCTCGGCGAGGCGGTCGGCTACCAGGTCCGGTTCACCGATCAGACCAGCCGGGCAACCCGGGTGAAGGTGATGACCGACGGCATCCTGCTGGCCGAACTCCAGCGCGATCGGCTGCTTCGCCGCTACGACACGATCATCATCGATGAAGCCCACGAGCGCAGCCTCAACATCGACTTCCTGCTCGGCTACCTCAAGCGGCTGCTGCCCAAACGCCCCGATCTGAAGGTGATCATCACCTCGGCGACCATCGATCCGGAGCGCTTCGCCCGGCACTTCGCCGATCGGCGAGGCAAGCCCGCGCCGATCATCGAGGTCTCCGGTCGGACCTTCCCGGTTCAAGTCCGCTACCGACCGCTGGTCGAACTCCCCGAGACCGACGACGACGGCGAACCCGTGGTGCGCGACCAGACCGAGGCGGTGGTCGACGCGGTCCGTGAGCTGTGTGTCGCCGGCCCCGGCGACGTACTCGTCTTCCTCCCCGGCGAGCGCGAGATCCGCGATACCGCCGACGCGCTCGCCGATGCGGTGAAGTCGGCGCCCCAGGGCGATCCGTTGCGGCGCGCCGGGCACGTCTCGGTGGAGATCGTGCCGCTCTACTCCCGGCTGACGGCGGCCGAGCAGCATCGGGTGTTCAGCTCCCACGACGCGTCGGTACGCCGGGTGGTGTTGTCGACCAACGTTGCCGAGACCTCCCTGACCGTCCCCGGCATCAAGTACGTCGTGGACACCGGCGTCGCTCGCATCTCGCGCTACTCGGTGCGCACCAAGGTGCAGCGGTTGCCGATCGAGCCGATCAGCCAAGCCTCGGCCAACCAGCGTTCCGGGCGGTGCGGCCGCACCAGCGACGGCATCGCGATCCGGCTCTACTCCGAGGACGAGTTCGCCGCCCGGCCCGCCTTCACCGACCCCGAGATCCTGCGCACCAACCTGGCCAGCGTGATCCTCCAAATGGTCAGCCTCGGCTTGGGCGATCTGGCGAGGTTCCCCTTCATCGACCCGCCCGACCCGCGCAACATCACCGCCGGCAAGCAGCTCCTCGAAGAGCTCGGCGCGTTGCAGGCAGCGCGTCCGGTGCCCGCGCCCCCGAAATCTGATCAAGCCGGCCCCGCACGCGGTCGGGGTCGGCGCCAGGCACCCAGCCACCAGGGCCCCACCCTCACCCCGATCGGCCGTCGCTTGGCCCGGTTGCCGATCGACCCCCGGCTCGGACGGATGATCCTGGAAGCCGAGAAGCAGGGCTGCGGACGTGACGTGATCGTCATCGCGGCCGCCCTCTCCCTTCAGGATCCGCGCGAACACCCCGAGGAGCAGCGACCCCAAGCCGACCAGGCTCACGCACGGTTCGTCGACAAGACCTCCGACTTCCTGACCTGGCTGGCGCTGTGGAACTACCTGCGCACCCAACAGAAGGAGCTCTCCTCCAGCGCCTTCCGACGGATGTGCCGTCGCGAGTTCCTCAACTACCTGCGGGTGCGCGAGTGGCAGGACTTCGAGTCCCAGTTGCGCCAGGTCTGCAAGGAGGTCGGCATCGAGCTCGGCCGGGCTCGGCGCGCTGAGGAGCAGCCCGACGCCGACGGGATCCACCAAGCGCTGCTCTCCGGGCTGCTCAGCCATGTCGGCGTACTGGAGGAACGGGAGCAGACCCGCGGGGGTGGTCGCAGCGAACGCCGGCCGATGCGGGAGTATCTGGGCGCTCGGGGGGCGAAGTTCGCGATCTTCCCCGGCAGCGCACTCAAGGGCAATCCGCCGGGATTCGTGATGGCCGCCGAACTCGTCGAGACCTCCCGGCTGTGGGCCCGGCAGAACGCCGCCATCGACCCGGCGTGGGCCGAACGGCTGGGCGCGCACCTGATCAAGCGCACCTACTCCGAGCCGCACTGGTCGGCATCGCGCGGCAGCGCCGTGGCGCACGAACGGGTCACGCTCTACGGCGTCCCGCTGGCCGCCGATCGGCTGGTCAACTACGGCAAGATCGACCCCGCCTACGCCCGGGAACTCTTCATCCGGCACGCGCTCGTCTACGGCGAGTGGCAGCCGCGACCCGGCCCCTTGCACGAGTTCTGGCGCCGCAACGCCGAGCTGCTCGCCGAAGCCGAAGAACTCGAGCACCGTGCCCGGCGCCGCGACATCGTCGTCGACGAGCACACCCTCTTCGAGTTCTACGACGCCCGCGTCGGCGCGGAGGCGATCAGCCTCAACCACTTCGACACCTGGTGGGGCCGGCTGCGCAAGCAACATCCCCAACTACTCACCTTCGACCCGGAGATGCTGACCCACGGCGATGAGGATGAACTGGCCGAGAAGTTCAGCGCCGCCGACTTCCCGCTGAGCTGGTCTGCCGGTGGAGCCGAGGGGCCGCTGACCTTCTCCGTTGGCTACCACTTCGAGCCGGGTGCTCCCGACGACGGGGTGACCGTCGACGTGCCGGTGTTGACGCTCAACCAGGTCGATGCCGAGGAGTTCTCCTGGAACGTCCCCGGGCTGCGCCACGAACTGGTCACCTCGCTGATCCGGTCGCTGCCCAAACAGCTGCGGGTGCATTTCGTGCCCGCGCCCAACACCGCGCGGGAGTTCCTGGCGACCGTGGCGCCCGGGGAGGAGTCGCTGACCGACTCCTTGAGTCGTTACCTGCGCGGCAAGACCGGGATCCACGTGCCGGTCGACGCATGGGACTACGACAAGCTGCCCGACCACCTCCGCCCCACCTTCCGGATCCTCGATGCCGACGGCACCGAGACCGCCCGAGGCAAGGACCTGGAGGCGCTGAAGGCACCTCTCGCCGGGCAGTTCGCCGAGGCGATGGCGCAAGCCGCGACGGACAGTGGGTTCGAGGCGACCGGGCAGACCAGCTGGACCTTCGGGGTGCTGCCGGAGTCGTTCACCACGGTGCGGGCCGGGCATCAGGTGCAGGGCTATCCGGCGTTGCTGGACGAGGGGATCGGAGCTGGCCGCCAGACGGTCGGCTTGGGGGTCTTCGGTTCCGCGGTCGAGGCCGAGGCTTGCCATCGCGCCGGCGTACGACGGCTGGTCGCACTCGCCCTGCCGGACGCGCAGGCCGTGGCCCAGAAGAGCATCGACGCTCTGACCGGAGCCGAGAAGCTCGCGCTCGCGGTCACGCCCTACCCGACCACCAGCCACCTTGCCGCCGACCTCGTGCTCGCGGTGCTGGACGACACCATCGCCGCCGCGAACCCCGGCACGGTGCGCGACCAGGAGTCCTTCGCTGCGTTGGTCGAGCAAGCCCGGGCGGGCTTGCCGGAGCGGATTGCCGCCGCACTCGCCGACCTGTTGACCGTCCTGGCCGCTTGGCGTGAGGTCGACCGCTTGCTCAGTGGCCGGGCCGAGCTGGCGCTCCTACCCAGCCTGGCCGACATGCAGGCGCACCTGGGTCGACTGATCCACCGCGGCTTCCTGGGGGAGTTCGGTGCCCGTGGCCTGGCCGACGTGCGGCGCTACCTCGCCGGGTTGCGGCTGAGGCGGGAGCGGCTCGACGCCAGCGGAGTGGCCGATCGGACCGCGATGCAGCGGGTGGCGCCGTTCCAGGATGCCTACGACTCGCGCGTGGCAGCCCTGCCCGACGGCACGCCGCCGTCACCCGGATTGCAGCGGCTGGGCCGGCTGATCGAGGAGTTCCGCGTGTCCCTGTGGGGTCAGCCGCATCTGCGCACCGCCGAACCCGTCAGCGAGCAACGACTGCGCAAGGCGCTCGACGCCGCGGATTCGGGCTCGGGTCGGCTCTAGTCCCGCGTCCCACCACTCCCGCGTAGGCTCGTCGGGTGAGTTCTTCGCCCGCGCCACGCCATCACCGGCCGTCGACGCCCGGAGCCGGGTTCTTCGAGGCCCAGCCGGGCTCCGCCGATCCGGCGTTGCTGGCGCAAGCCGCCGAGCAGTCCGCGGTCGCCTTGGTCCGCGGTGCCCGCACCAGCACCGATCCCGAGATCACCGAACGTGTCATCCGGCTCGCCGAGGCCGAGGGGCTCGACTCGCTGGCCGAGCTCTGGTCGCAAGCGGCGGCCGACACGGTGGCGGGATGTCTGTGGCGGCTCTACCTCCTCCGCACCTGGGTGTACGCCGACCCGTTGCGCGCCGCGCGAGAGTTCGAGGCCGGGCGTCACCGGGTGCCCGTGGCCCGCGTGGTGGCGGGAGTCGCCGAGCCGCCCGGGCCCGCGGAGCTCCAGCAGATGGTCGATCTGGTCCTGCGGGGCATCGCGGAGCGTGATTTCGCCGACGTACTGTTCCAGGCCGCCGCCTTCGCCCACGTCATCGCTTCCGGGCGGGCCGTCCTCGAAGAGGACCCCGTCGACACCCAGCATCGGGTGTTGGTGCTGGCCGAACAGCTCGAACGCGCCGGCCACGCCGAACTCACCGGCCACCTGCACTAGCCCGCCCTGCACCACCTGGGCCCCACCAACTGGGCCCCACCACCTGGCCTCAGGGAAGCGGCAGTCGCACTGTCTCCGTGGTCAGTTCCCGTAGTACCTCGGGGATCACGTCGACCCCGTTCCCCGGGCCGGTCGGCACCGCGAGGTGGCCGTCTTCGAGGACGAAGGGGGCAGTGAGATCGGTGGTGTAGTAGCGGTTGGAGGCCGAGGTGTCGCCGGGGAGCACGAAGCCGGGGAGGGCGGCCAGGGCGACATTGGGGGCGCGGCCGATCCCGGTCTCCAGCATCCCGCCGCACCAGACGGGCACGCCGTTGGCCTGGGCGACGTCGTGGATGCGGCGGGCTTCCAGGTAGCCGCCCACCCGAGCGGGCTTGATGTTGATCACCGAACACGCGCCCAGTGCGATGGCGGTGGCGGCGTCGCGAGCCGACTCGATCGACTCGTCGAGGCAGACCGGGGTGCGGATGCGCTTGGCCAGCTCGGCGTGACCGCGCAGGTCGTCCTCGGGCAGCGGCTGCTCGATCAACAGCAAGTCGAACGGATCGAGTCGGGCCAGGTGGCGGGCGTCGGCCAAGGTGTAGGCGGTGTTGGCGTCCACCTGGAGGGCCAGGTCGTCGCCGTACTTCTCCCGGACCAAGCGGACCGGCTCGACATCCCAGCCCGGCTCGATCTTGAGCTTGATCCGTAGGTAGCCCTGGCTGACGTAGTCGTCGACGTGACCCATCATCTCGTCGAGGGAGTCGTAGATGCCGACCGAGACCCCGGCCGGCACACGCTTCTTCACTGCGCCCAGGTAGCGCCCGAAAGACATCCCGTTCTGCTTGAGCTCGGCATCAAGGAGCGCGGTCTCCACCACGTGCTTGGCCATCGGATGACCCTTGACCGGCTCCAGGGCAGTCCGCACGCGGGTGGCGCACAGGTCGTCCCCCAGCGCCACCAGCCGAGGCAGAAGCTGGTCGCGGATGACGATCAGATCGCCCTCCAAGAACTCCGAGGAGTACAACGGGTCGGGCTCGGAGGCACACTCCGCCCACCCCTCGACCCCATCATCGGTCACCACCTTGATCACGAAGGTCTCCCGGTCGTGGGAGGTGCCGAATGAGGTGCGGAAGGGCGTGACCAGCGGGATCTTTACCCAGTACGCGGTCAGTTCTGCGATCTTCACGAGGATGGTCCCGTCCCGTCGGTTCGGGGGCTGGTGAGGTGATACCAGCCCTGGTGGTTGGCTCCGTCGGCGATCCAGCCCTGATCGAAGGCCGCGGTCAGCCGCCCCCGCACCTGGGTCCGCCAGGCGCTGGCCGTGGCGGGTTCCAGACGGCGTAGCTCGACGATGTCGGTCGGTACCCGGCACCAGGCCTCCGCCCCGGAGCGACGCCAGGCGGGCAGCCCGTCGGGCCCGCGGTCCTGCTCGTCGCCAACGCCCGATGCGTCCGTCTCGGCGGGAGGGCCGGACGGGGGCATCAGCGCGCCCTCCGCGGCGGCCACCGCGCGATCGCTGTCCAGCCGCCAGTCGGCCACCAGTCGGTCGGCCGGGTCGTCGCCGTTCAGCGCATCGCTCATCCGGCCGTAGAAGGCCGGCTCGTAGGTGGTGACCACCGCGCCGAGTTTGCTCAGGTTGAATCGTGCGTTGCGGCTCACCAGCGGATCGAAGGTCCACCGGATCCGGGTGATGTCGCGGGTCAGGCACCAAGCCCGCTGATGTTGCTTGAGCGCGAACCCGATGCCTCGGTCACCGGATCCGGGAGTGGCGGCGGCGATGTAGCCGTAGGCGGAGCCGGGTTCGTCGCGACCGAGTACGGCGGCACCGAGGAGGGCACCGGTGGCGTCGTCGTACCCGGCAGTGACCAAGCCACCGGCGTGGGCGAGGCTGCGCAGCACCTCACTGGGCATCGGCAGACCTTCGCTGTTGCGTCCCCAGACCTCGCCGAACAACTCGGCCACTTCACGCAGGAGGGTCATGTCGTGGGCCTCGACGGCTCTCAGACCGGCACGTTGAAGGGCGAACTCGGCGGCCAGCAGGGCGCGATCGGAAATGACAGAACTGACTGGCCGCGCGACTTCGGTCATGGACCCACACTATGGCCGCGACCTCGCCAAAGCCGCCGAGCGTGCCGGTGCTCTCGGCCTCGCGCTGCTGTTGACCTGGCTGAGTTCCGATGCGGTCGCAGTCGGTGTGCGTGCGGTGCGGCACGAATGGCACGCAACCGGATCAATCCGATCCGACCAGATTGGGAGGTAGCTCCACACGGGTTGCGAACAGGTCGTAGACTCCTGCGATGTGTGCCGGGCCGCGGCAGCCCCGGGTCCCAAAATTAGCCGCTACGAGCGGCCACGCGCCGTGAGGCGCTCCCGGTCCGGCACACATCTTCCCGGCACACTTCATCCATGAGTCTCCTGCGCCGTCTATTCGATGCCCTGCTCAGCCCTCGCGCGAGCCAGCAGGAGCCATCCGAAAGCTTGGGGTTCAATCCCGAGGCGAGCCTGAGGCAAAGCCCGGGTCCCGACCAGGCCGATGCCGAAACCGACTCCGATCAGCCGATCTACGCTCCCTCACCTGACGGAGAGCCCGACCCCGGCGAGGTGGTCTGGGGCTGGGTGGCTTATGAGGAGGACGCCAGCCAAGGAAAGGATCGGCCGGTGCTGCTGCTCTATCGCGAGGACGGCGGCTGGGCGGCGCTCCAACTGAGCAGCCAGGACCACGATCGGGACGCGGCCGACGAGGCGCGCTGGGGCAGGTACTGGATGGATGTCGGCAGCGGCGGCTGGGACCCGGAGGGGCGGCCCAGCGAGGTCCGGCTCGACCGACTCCTGCACTTGCCCGCCGACGGTATCCGCCGTGAGGGGGCGGCATTGGCACAGGAGATCTTCGACCGGGTGGTCGAGGAGGCTCGGCGCTTCCACGACTGGCCGCACCCCTAGTCGATGGGCGCTCAGTCGATTGGCTCAGTCGATTGGCTCAGTCGACGGGCTCAGCCGATTGGCTCAGCCGCTGGGATCAGGCCGATGGGATCAGGGCGACGCGGTCGCGCTGGGCAGCACTAGTTCGGGAGACCAGACCGCGCTCCCCGCGGTGTCCATCTCGGCGGTGGTCACCGGGACGTCGGGCAGAGTGGCATGCAACAGCTCGTCCAGTCCCGGCTGGACCGCCGAGGAGAGTTGCGGAGTGACGAAGCGGGTCACTCCCCATTCGATCTGACGGATGCTACGGCTGAACGCGCGGGCATTGAGCGGGAGCCTGCCGGGCTGCAGGAAGTCGTCGCTCTCCAGGGCCGGTGCACTGGTGGGAACCAGGTAGCCCTCGCTCGCGATTCGCTGCTCGCTCTCCTGGGAGATCAGGTGGGCCAACAGATCGGCTGCCTGCTCCGCGGGTGCGGCTGCCGACATACACAAGGCGGTGCCGTCGCCGGTCGTCGCCGATTGCTCGATGGACGGCAGCGGCAGCACATCCCAGCGCAGCGTGGGTTCGGTGCGCAGCGAGGGGACCAGGCTGCGGTCGGCGACGAGCATCGCCAGGCGGCCGCGGCGGAACCACTCCACCGGGGTCCGCTCGGCGAGTTGCTCGGGAGTCAAGGTGAGCCGTTGTTGGCGCAGCACCGGCAACAGGGCGTCGAAGGCCGCGTTGGTCTCACTGGAGCTGAAGGCCAGGGTGGTCGGCTCGCTGTCGTCATCGAAGATCGAGCCGTTCGCGGCGTACAGCCACGGGGCGATTCCCTCCAGGGTCGGATCGATGTAGAAGCCCCGGCGTCCCTTTGCCGGTCGCGAGGCATGCTTGGCGGCCACCTGGAACTGCTCGAAGTTCC
Source organism: Nocardioides sp. (assembly GCA_037046605.1). Classification (GTDB taxonomy): domain Bacteria; phylum Actinomycetota; class Actinomycetes; order Propionibacteriales; family Nocardioidaceae; genus Nocardioides. The sequence continues at coordinate 170,410 of JBAOHF010000009.1, read as the reverse complement.
ACGAGTCGGTGTCTTCGGGAACATCGAGTCCGCGAGCACGCATCTTCTCGAAGTCGATGAGCTCGGTGTTGTAGTAGATCACCTGGGGGCTGGCCCCCCACGGCATGCATTGGAGGGCGTTGTCGGCGCTGAACTCAAGCAGTGTGGTGCGCTCATAGCCGTCGCCGAAGTCGACTTCGCGCGCGTCGAGCAGATCGCTCACCGGCTGCACGCGCCCCGCGGCCACCAAGCCTTCCAGCTGCGACCGGGTGATCATGAACAGATCGGGTAGCGGATCACCATTGTCGATGGCCGTCAGCTCCTCCGCGGGGCTGGCCCACGTGGTCAGTTTGACCGTGACCTCCGCGTCGGCGCCTTGGGGTGGCACATAAGCCGTCAGGACGTCCTGCCAGGCCGCGACCTCCTCCTCCTGGGCGATCACGGCCAACGTCAGTTTCGCCGCGGATGCCGAAGAGGAGGGGGATGCCGTTGGTGTCGGCTTGGGCTCTTCCTGGTCCGCGCAACCGGCCAGGACTGCGGCCGCCAGCACTACGGCGAGGATGCTGACCAGGGGAGAGCGAACGCCCCGACCGCGCGTTGGCTTCACCGGCAATCCTCGCTTCATCACTCAACTCCCGAGAGCCGTAGCCTACCGATTGCCGCACGCCCTCCAGCGAGGGGATGTACGGTGCGCAGAAACAGCGGCCACGACCTCAAGCCTCCGGGCTGGACTCCGGGCTGGTCTCCGGGCTGGTCTCCGGCACAGGTTCGTCCCCCTGCAGGATGGCTGCGCACAGGATCTCGGCGACCAAGCCCACCTGCCACGCCCGGGCGCCGTACTCGGTCAACTGCGCGGACACCTCGCCGACCAATAGGTCGGGTTCCCGGGTGCTCGGCGGTTCCCACATCAACCGGCGTAGGTAGTCGGGGGTGAGCAGGTTCTCTGCGGGCATCTTCCAGGTCTCGGCGAGGGCCGTGATCGCATCGCGGGCCGCGGTGAGGCGCCGAGCGGCGACCGGATCCTTGTCCTGCCAGGCGCGCGGAGGGGGCGGGCCAGTCAGCGGGCCGGCTTGGGGGGGCAGCTCGGAGTCGGGCAGCTCGCGAGCGGTGTTCAGCGCCTCGAGCCATTCACTGGCAAAGCGTCGCGCGCCGCGCCCGTGGAATCCCTTGGTGGAGAGGAGTTGCTCCACGGTGGTGGGGCTCGTGGTCGCGGCGACGACGACCGCCGCGTCGGGGATGATCCGGCCCGGTGTGACGTCGCGCTCGGCCGCGATCGTGTCGCGGGCGGTCCAGAGTGCCCGGACCGCAGCGAGCGCCCGGCGCGAACGGATCCGATGCATTCCGGAGGTACGCCGCCAGGCATCCACCCGGACAGCCGGTTGGAAGCTGAGCAGGTTCTCGAACTCCTCCTCCGCGAACCCCCACTTGCCCGCAGCCACGAGTTGCTCGTGCAGCGTGTCGCGCAGTTCGACGAGCACCTCGACGTCGAGTGCGGCGTACTCCAGCCAGGGCTCCGGCAGCGGCCGGGTCGACCAGTCGGCCGCGGAGTGCTCCTTGCGCATCCGCTGACCCAGGATCTCCTCCACCAGCGTGGCCAGGCCGACGCGGGGATAGCCGAGCAGCCGGCCGGCCAACTCGGTGTCGAAGAGGCGCTGCGGCCGCAACCCGAGCTCGGCAAGGCACGGCAGATCCTGGGTGGCGGCGTGGATGATCCACTCGGCGTCCCGCAAGACCTCGGCGAGCGGCTGCATCGAGGTGATGGTGATGGGATCGACCAGCCAGCTTCCCGACCCCTCGCGACGCAGTTGCACCAGGTAGGCGCGCCCGGAGTAGCGGTAACCGCTGGCTCGCTCGGCATCGATGGCGACCGGTCCGGTGCCCGCCGCCAAGGCCGAGACCATGTCGGCCACACCCGCGTCGTCGGCGACTACTGGGCGCCGCGGCTCGCGCAACTGCAGGAGGGGAACCTCGGGTGGCTCGGCGGCAGGGGTCTCGGTCATCGTCTTGGGCCTTATCGGCCGCGTTGGCCGCGGCGGCTCGGCATGGCGGTGACTCCGGGCGGAAGCGGCTCGAGGCCCGAGGCGCTGCAGAGGAGTTCGCCCCACGCCTCTACATGGGCTGCGGTGTCGAGGCTGCCGTCTTCATCGGGTAGCGGGGTCCAGGAGGCGCGGATCTCGACTTGGGCGGTGCGGTCCTGATCGGCCATGGCACCGAAACTGGTCGTGCCGACGACGGTGACGGTGCCGCTGGCGGCGGCGTACGTCGCACCATGAGCATCCAACGCCTCGGTCAGCCAGGACCAGGCGACGTCGGCCAGCACCTCGTCGCCGAACTCTTCGGGTTCGATGTCGGAGCGGACGTAGGCCACGCAGCGGAAGTCGCCCTGCCACGCGTCGTTCCCGGCGGGATCGTGCAGCAGGATGATCCGGCCGGTGCCGAGATCCTCGGTCTCCCCGGTGCCGAGGGGATCGGCGGAGCCGACATCGGCCGAGAGAGCCGCCGAGAAGGGTGCGATCCGCTGCGGCGCCGGCATCTCCTCACACGAGATCTCCGGGCGAAGCACCGCGCGGCGCATGCCTTCGACTGCGGCGGTGAATGCGGCCGGCATCGCCGGCATGTCGCCGGAGTGTGCCTGCGGACCCATGCTCGTCACCCTAGAAGTGTGCGCGGAGCCGTGATGTGCCAACACGCCGCCCGGCTTGGGACGATTCCCCTATGAGTCCCCTCGACGCCCATCCGAGTCTCGCCGACAGCGTCTTCCTGCGTGCGGCGCGTGGACAACACGTCGAGCGCACCCCCGTGTGGTTCATGCGGCAGGCGGGCCGGTCGCTGCCGGAGTACCGGGAGTTGCGCAAAGGGACCGACATGCTCGCCTCCTGCGCCACCCCCGAGTTGATCACCGAGATCACCTTGCAGCCGGTACGCAGGTACGGCGTGGACGCAGCCATCTTCTTCTCCGACATCGTCTTGCCGCTGAAGGCGGTCGGCGTCGAGGTCGACATCGTCTCCGGCGTCGGTCCGGTCGTGGCTGCCCCTGTGCGGACCATGGCCGACGTGGCGGCGATCCCCGACCTGGAAGCCGCGCACATCCCCTACATCACCGAAGCGGTCCGGGCTTTGGTCGCCGAACTCGGGGCGACTCCGCTGATCGGCTTTGCCGGTGCTCCGTTCACCGTGGCGTCCTACCTGGTCGAAGGGGGCCCGTCCAAGGAGCATGCGCGCACCAAGGCGCTGATGTTCGGTGCCCCGGAGGTGTGGGCGGCCTTGATGGAGAAGATCGCGACGATCAGCGCCGTCTTCCTGGAGGTGCAGGTCGCGGCGGGTGCCAGCGCCGTCCAACTCTTCGATTCCTGGGCCGGCGCACTCACCCCTGAGGACTACCGCACCCAGGTGCAGCCCTACTCGGCCCAGGTGCTCGCCCGGGCAGGGGAGTGGGGCGTGCCGCGCATCCACTTCGGGGTCGGCACCACCAATCTCCTCGCGGACATGGCTGCGGCGGGTGCCGACGTGGTGGGCGTCGACTGGCGCACGCCGCTGACGCATGCCATCGACCAGGTCGAGGGCCGGGCGGTGCAGGGCAACCTCGATCCGACCCTGGTCTTCGCCCCGACGGAGTTGATGCTCCGGCGCGCCGACGCCGTCCTGCGCGCCGGTCGCCGCGCCCCGGGTCACATCTTCAACCTGGGGCACGGCGTCATCCCGAGCACCGACCCGGACGCGCTGGCCCGGCTGACCGAGTTCGTGCAGGGCTGGCGGGCCTGAGGATCAGCGGCCTCGCGTCGGCTCAGTCCTCAGATGAGGTCGTCGCGGGAGTCTCTTCGCGGTCCGGAGCGGTCGCCGCGCCGTACGTCGCGGGCAGGGTGCTGAAGGGTGCCTGCGCGCGCTCTTCACGGCGGCGCTTGCGCACCCACCAGATCGGGAATCCGATCACGGCGGCCAGGGCCAGGAACGGCAGCAGCATGCCCAGCAGGATCAGCGCCGAGCCCAAGGCTTCGCCCAGCCCGGCCCAGCCCCGCTTGATGCCTCCGATGAACCCGGAGTCCTCCGGCTGGTCGAAGCCGGGGGTGGTCAGCGAGATCGAGATCGTCGAGAGCGAAGTCTGATCCTTCAGCCAGGCTTGCTGGCTCTTGAGCGAGTCGAGGTCGGCTTGGCGCCGGGTGAGTTCACCCTCCAGGGCGACAATGTCGCGCAACGACTGGGTCTTGGCCATCAGCGCCTCCAGCCGGCGCACGCTGGCCTCCTGTGCGGCGATGCGGGCATCGACGTCGATCACCTGTGTGGTGACGTCCTCCTCTCCTCGGCTGAGGTTGGTCTGCCGGCCGAGCTCCCCGAGTTGGGCGAGCATCGTGTCGAACTTGTCGCTGGGCACCCGCACGTCCATGGACAGATAGCTGAAACCCTCGTCGCGGGAGATGTCGGCCGACTCGGCAGCCACGTGCCCGCCCGCTGTGGTCACCATGCCGCGGATCTTGGTCGCGGTGGCTCGCACGTCGTCGACCTCGATGCCGACCGCGCCATTGGCGATCACCGCCCGTTGGGTCATCGCGGTGGACTCGACCGCCGAGTCACCACCGGCGCTGAGTCCGTCCTGCATCGCCGCGCTGTCCTGGACGGCCCCCTCATAGTCGGCCGCACCCCCGTCGCCCATCTTGGCTGCCGGCTCGGGTGCACTCATGTCCGCGCTGCTGCCCCCCGATCCGGAGTCGTCGCCTCCGCCGGCGCATCCGGCAAGCAACGCGGCAGCGAGCAGGAACGGAGCAGCCCAGACGACGAGGCTTCGGGAGCGGGATCGGCGAGGAACTACGGGGCGCGAGATGCTGGTCATGCGGCTCTGACGCGGAGTGATTGGCTTCGGTTCCCGATCGGTCGAGACACTGGTTCGGTGACCCATGCGCAACTGCCGGCATCGACCGAGGTCGTGGTGATCGGCGGAGGCATCGCCGGGCTGGTAGCCGCCCGGCGGCTGGCTCAATCCGGGGCCGGGTCCGCGGATTCGACGGTGACCCTCCTGGAAGCCGGCAACGAGGTCGGCGGCAAGCTGCGGGGGGTCGAAGTCGCCGGGGTGCGCGTCGACTCGGGAGCGGAGGCGATGTTGGCGCGTCGCCCCGAAGGGATCGCGCTCGCTGAGCAGCTGGGCCTGCCCCTCGTCGTACCCGAAGCGGTGTCGCCGTCGGTCTATTCACGAGGGGCCCTGCGTCCGTTGCCGCGCAGCTTGATGGGAGCCCCCACCGATTCAGCGAGCCTGGAGGCCAGCGGGGTCCTCTCCGTGGCGGGTCTCAGCCGTGCCCTGCGTGAGCCTGGAGTCCCGATTCGACTGCCCGCCGAGGACGTCGCGGTGGGCGAGCTGATCGCCGAGCGCTTCGGGGAGGAGGTGGTCGACCGGCTGGTCGAGCCGCTGCTCGGCGGGGTCTACGCCGGGGACGCTAGGCGCATCTCTGCCCAAGCGGCGGTGCCGCAACTTCTGGCGGCATTGGAGCGGGGCCCGTTGCTCGACCGCAGCACGCCGGCACCGTCACCGTCGGTGGCCGCGACCGCGGATTCGGTCTTCGCCGGCATCGAGGGCGGGATGTGGCGGCTGCCGGAGGCATTGGCCGCCACCGCCGGGGTAAGCGTCCACACTCAGCAACTGGTCAGAGCGATCCGGCGCGTGCCGGGCGGCTTCGAGGTGCTGACCTCAGCGGTGGGGTCCGGTGTCGAGCACCGGCTGCATGCCCGCCATGTGGTGGTGGCAACCCCGGCACACGCCGCCTCCCGGCTCCTCGGAGAGATCGCACCCGTGGCGGCAGCGGCCCTCGCGGAGATCGAAGCGGCCTCGGTGGGCGTGGTCACCCTCGCCCTCACCCCGGAGTCCGCGGGCGACCTGCCCGGGTCCGGGTTCCTGGTGCCGCCGGTCGAGGACGGTGTCCGGATCAAGGCCGCCACCTTCTCGGCCAACAAGTGGGCGTGGGTCGCCGCTGCTGGACGGTCGGCGGGGGTCGTGCTGGTGCGCGCGTCGTGGGGGCGGGCGGGCGAGGTTCGCAGCTTGCAGCGCAGCGACGAGGAGCTGATCGCCGCTTCGGTGGGCGAGCTCGCCGGGGTCCTCCGGCGTGACTTATCGCTCGTCGCCGGGCACGTGCAGCGTTGGGGCGGCGGGCTGCCGCAGTACGCCGTCGGTCACCTCGACCGGGTTGAGCGGATCCGAGCCGACGTGGCGCGGATCCCGGGGCTCGCGGTCTGCGGCGCGGCGTACGACGGGGTTGGCATCCCTGCGGTGATCGCCTCGGCCGACAGGGCGGTTCGCGAACTCCTGGGCGGGCCAGGAACTGCGCCCTCGGCATCGCGCGGGCACAATTGAAACCATGAATTCGGTCTCCAACGCCGCCCGCACCCGAGAGCTCAACGACACCATCCGGTACGCGATGTGGTCGGTGTTCCGGCTGGTCGATCCGTTGGGTGGGGTGGAGCGGGAGCCGATCTCGGCCGAAGTGGACGAGCTCATCGCCTCGCTCGCCGACGCCGACGTTGTCACCCGTGGCTGCTATTCGCTCTCCGGCCTGCGCGCCGATGCAGACCTGATGGTCTGGTGGCATGCCGAGACCGTGGAAGCCGTCCAGGACGCCTACCAGCGCTTCCGATCGACCAGGCTGGGCCGCAGCCTGGAACCGGTTTGGTCGCAGGTGGCGCTACATCGGCCGGCGGAGTTCAACAAGAGCCACATCCCGGCGTTCCTTGCCGGTGAGGAGCCGCGCGCCTATGTGTGCGTCTACCCGTTCGTGCGCTCCTATGAGTGGTACCTCATGCCCGAGCCGGAGCGGCGTGCGCTGCTCGCCGAACACGGCCAGATGGGGCGGGGCTACCCCGACGTCCGCGCCAACACGGTGGCTAGCTTCGCGCTCGGGGACTATGAGTGGATCCTGGCGTTCGAGGCCGACGAACTGCATCGCATCGTGGACCTCATGCGGGAGTTGCGTGCTTCGGGCGCCCGCAGGCACGTCCGCGAAGAGATACCGTTCTACACCGGCCCGCGGATGACGCCGGCCGAACTGGTGCGGAGGTTGCCATGATCGATCGGTCCAGCCCCACTGTTCCCGCCCGCCCAGGCGAAAACCCCGCCGGATTCCTCGGTAGGGAACCGCGCCGCGGCTTGGTGCGTCTCACGCCCATGAATGCCACTTCTCGCCCCGACATTCGTCGTGGACTCGCCGTCCTCATCGCGACCACCTTCGCCCTTGCTCTGGCGGGGTGCGGCGGCACTGGCAGCACCAGTGCCGCAGACCCTGATCGGCCGCCTGCCCCTGCAGCCGTGCCGGCCGCATCGGGCACCGTCACCGGCCTAGGCATGGTGATGGATTCCGGAAAGGGAACCACCATCTGCCTTGGGCCGATCGGTGAGTCCTACCCGCCCAGCTGCGAAGGCACACCGCTAGCCGGCTGGGACTGGAAGGCCGTCGAGGGCTTCGAGCACGTCTACGGAGTCAAGTTCGGGATGTTCGCGGTGACCGGCTCCTGGGACGGCACCACCTTGACCCTCACCGAACCCGCGATCTCGGCCGCGCTGTACGACCCCGCGCCGGACCCCAACTACATGCGTTCGGTGGCGACTCGATGCGAGCCGCCCGCCGATGGTTGGGCGGTCGCCGAACCGGCCACGGCCAACGCCAACGCACTCGAGCGGGCCCAGTCCGTAGCGGCCGAGCAGGACGGTTTCGTTGCTGCCTGGAGCGACCAGTACGCCGAGGTGACGATCCCGCCGTACGACGAGGACCCCGACCCCGACATGGGTGACGACGGGGCGATCGGGCCGCTGCCTGTGGTGCTGAACGTCCTGGTCACCGGTGATGTCGATGCGGCCAAGGCCGCGATCACCGAGGTCTGGGGTGGCGCGCTGTGCGTGACCGAACCTGACAACGACCCGGCCACCTTGGAGAAAGCGGCGACGGAGTTGTCCGACCTGGAAGTCGTGGAGTCCGCCTCGGTGATGAACGACCGCGTGGTGGTCTCCACGCTGTTCGACGACGGCACCCTGCAGGACTATGCCGACGAGGCTTACGGTGCCGATGCCGTGGTGGTCACGCCCGCGCTCCGGACGGTGTCCTGATCCAAGCTCTGTCCTGAACTCTCGGCGAGCCTGAACCCTCGTCGAGGGCTCAGGCTCGGACGGTGAACGGCGCGACCCAGTCGGCCTCGTGGCGGCCGTCGACATCGAGCCGCCACTCGTAACTGCTGCCAGGTGCGAGGTTCCAGCCGCCACCGACCGGGATGCAGAGGTTCTGATCGAGGTCGGTGCCGGCGGGCAGACCCTGGGGGCGGCTGACTTCGAATTGCCCTTCGATCCCGATCGGCCGGAGCTGGCCGTCCTGCTGGACCGTCACCGGACGGCCGTCGGCATCGACCAGGCTCAACGCGAACGTGTGCGGCTGGTCGGAGCCGTGCCAAGGGACGCGGAACAGCACGATCAGGGCCGAGGGCGGTGGCGGCGTACTCGTCACGCTCCAGCCGATCCCCAACGCGTGGATCTTGCCGGTGTTGTCCTGAGTGGCTGAGTCCGCCAAGAGGAGGGTGGCTCTCACTGCTCGGCCGGTCGCTCTTCGAGGCTGAGGCTGACCGAGTTGATGCAGTAGCGATCGCCGGTGGGAGTGCCGTAACCGTCGGGGAAGACATGACCCAGATGGGATCCGCAGGCGGCGCAGCGGACCTCGACCCGCTTCATCCCGTGGGAGGTGTCTTCCAGGTACTCGATGGTGTCGCTGATCGGCTGGTAGAACGACGGCCACCCGCAGCCGGAATGGAACTTGGTGTCGGAGGTGAACAGCTCGGTGGAACAAGCCCGGCAGCGATAGACCCCGACGGTCTCGGTGTCGGTGTACTCCCCGGTGAATGCGCGCTCGGTGCCGCCCTCGCGCAGTACGGCGTACTCCTCCGGGGAGAGTTGCGCGCGCCACTCATCGGCGGACTTCTCGATCTCGTAGGCCATGGGCACACCGTAGCCGCGCCGCCGCAACCGATGGCCAGCCTTGAGAAGGTCAGGCAATAGATTGACCTGATGGCGAAGGCGACGGCGGTGACCCTGCAGGTCGGCGAACGGGAAGTTCGGGTCTCCAGCCCGGAGCGGGTGGTCTACGAAGCGACCACGCGCACCCCCGAGGTCACCAAGCTGCAGATCTGCGAATACTTCGCCGGGATCGGCGAGGCGTTCATGCACGCAAACGGCAACCGACCGGTCGCGTTGGAGCGCTGGCCCGGTGGCTGGCGTGAGGGCATGACGCTGTCGGTGGGGCCGATGGGACAGCAGCAAGGCGACGGCTTCTACTCCAAGCGGCTGCCCAAGGGTGCGCCGGAGTGGATCGAGACGGTGCGGGTGACGACTCCGAATCGGCGACCGATCGACGAGTTGCTGATCAGCGAGCCAGCCGCCGCGGTCTGGGCGGCGCACATGGGCACCCTCACGTTCCATCCGTGGGCCGTGCGCGCCGACGACGTGGAGCACCCTGACGAACTCCGGATCGACTTCGACCCGCAGCCGGCGGCGACCTTCGCCGACGTGAAGCGGATCGCGGCGTTGGCCCGTGACCTCTTCGCCGAGCTGGGCATCCGTGCTTTCGTGAAGACTTCGGGCAATCGCGGGGTCCACGTCTATGTCCGGATCCGGCCGCAGTGGACCTTCGAGGAGGTTCGGCACGCGGCAATCGGTTTCGGTCGGGAGTTGGAACGGCGCGACTCGGGGATCACCACCAACTGGTGGCGCGAGGAGCGGCCGGACACCTCGGTCTTCCTCGACTACAACCAGAACCTCCGGGATCGCACGGTGGCCTCGGCTTGGAGCTTGCGTCCCAAACCGGGCGCTCCGGTGAGTACGCCGATGAGCTGGGACCGGCTGGCCGAGCTCGCGGACCCGGCGGAGTTCCACGTGTTCTCCGTGCCCGAGTTCCTGGCCGACGGCGACGCCTGGGCCGAGATCGATGAGGTCGCGCACTCCCTGGAGCCGCTGCTCGCGCTGTGGGGCGAATTGCCCGGTGGCGAACTCAACTTCCCGCCCGACCATCCCAAGATGCCCGGCGAACCCCCGCGGGTACAGCCTTCCAAGAAGGTCGCCGAGCACTGGGACGCCGACGGCAACCGGCTGCCCGACTAGCCAGGCTGCGAGAGTTAGAGGCCGGTGACGCCTTCGCCGGATTGGCCTTGTTCGTCGAAGGTCTCGTGTTCGAGCAGGTGCAGGATCGGCACGCCGAGATGGCGGCGCGCGCGTGAGGCCCAGTCGACGTGGAAGAACTCCGCCACCACGTGGGGGCGGGTCAAGACGATGACTTCGCGTCCGTCGACCGCCGTCACCTCGCGGGCGAGCTCGTCGATCGGGTCATCCTCGGCGACCCGGCCCTCAACGGTGACTCCCGCGGCCCGCAGTGCCGCCAAGGTGGCGGCCAGCTCGGCGGCGGCATTCTCGCGACTCTCGGCCATGATCGCCTCGATGTCGGCGCCCGCGATCACGCTCGGGGCAGCCATCACCTCTCCGGCCGCAAGCGTGCCCATCGCGGCTTCGACCCGCTCGGCGGCATGGTCGAGCGGCAACAGCACGTGGTAGGTCACCGGAACATCGAGCCCCTCGTGCAACGAACGCACCTGACGAGCGTCGAGTTCGGTGAGCGCTTGCTCGACCAGGAGCACGACGGCGTACCCGCTGTCTGCGTTGGTGGTGCTCTCGGCGCTCATCGCGGGCTCCTCTCGATGCTGCCGACCCGTTGCCGGCCGCACATGGTCCTCAGTCAAGGATCCTAGTGAGGTCGTAGCCGTCCGGCTCGTCTAGTTGGTCATATCCGCACGACTCGGGATCTCGATCGGGGCGCCACCGCTTGAACTGGGCCGTGTGCCGGAACCGCCGACCCTCCATGTGGTCGTAGCCGACCTCCAGCACCCGTTCGGGCCGGACCGGGATGAAGCTGAGGTCCTTGCCGGCGCTCCAGCGCGATTGAGTGCCCGGCACCCGGTCGGGATTGGCGATCGCCCACGCCGCCCACTCTCCCCACGGGTGGTCCTCGATCGCGGTCTCCAGCGGCCGCAGCTCCTCGATCAGGGCGCGCCGGCGCACCTCGGTGAACGAGGCCGCGACGCCGATGTGCTGGAGGCGTCCCTCGCCGTCGTACAACCCGAGCAGCAACGAGCCGAGCATTGGATCGGCCTCCGTCGAGTTCTTGTGCAACCGGTAACCGGCGAGGACCACGTCGGCAGTGCGCGCATGCTTGATCTTCAACATCGTGCGGCCGTTGGGGGAGTACGGCGCGCCCAACGGCTTGGCCACCACACCGTCGAGCCCGGCCCCCTCGAAGAGGCGGAACCACTCCTCGGCCTCGACCGGGTCGGTGGTGATCCGGGTCAGATGCACCGAACCGCCGACGCATGAGCCGAGCAGCTCTTCCAGCCGCGCCCGGCGGACCTGGAACGGCTGGTCCATGAAGGAACTCTCGCCGTCGGCCAGCAGATCGAAGGCCACGAACCCGGCCGGGGTCTGTTCGGCGAGCAGGTTGATCCGAGAAGCCGCGGGGTGAATGCGCTCCTGCAAGGTCTCGAATTCCAGCTGCGTGCGCCCGTCGGCACCCGTAAGCGCCACGAAGATCTCCCCGTCCAGGACGCACCGATCGGGCAGTCGCTCGCGCAACTGAGCGACCAACTCGGGGAAGTATCGAGTCAACGGCTTGGTGTTGCGCGAGGCCAACTCCACCTCGTCACCGTCCTTGAAGACCAAGCAGCGGAAGCCGTCCCACTTGGGTTCTATTTGTACGTAGGGAAGCATCGAAAGCACCTTCTCCAAGGCGACCGACTTGGCCAGCATTGGCTGGATCGGCGGCATCACCGGGAGGTCCATGAGGGCCACAGTATGAGGCCAGAGAACCGCGCGGAAGGCGAAGCACGATTCGAGGGTGACGCCTGGGGTCTGATCCAGAGCGACGGCGACGCCCTCGCGGTCCGAGCTGAGACGATTCAGCGAACATGTGTGCTGTCATGGGGTCATGGATCAGTCCATCGACCAAGTGTAGGAGCCGACTGTCTCGCGGCCATTTATGGACCGCTGGCTACCCGAAGACGCTTCCACACACGTGCAGGGTGCGCGGCCTCATGTCGTAACGCGATCTGCTTGCGCTGACCGGCGATTGGCGGCAGTGCCGGCGTCTTCGGGCGCCGCACGAGGTTCCGTCTGCGGGACGGACGTAGGCGCAGCGCGGTTTCTGGCTGACAGTCATCTGCGGAATGACTCAGATCCGACGGGGTGGTGGTGAACGCAGGCAGGCTTGCCTAGTTTGGCTGCCAGATGGCCTTCCGCGACCTCGGCAATGTGGGTGACTCGTTTCACCAATAGGGGAGACCGTCATGAGCGTGCTACGCGCTTTGGGTGCCGTTGCTAAGTGGTCCTTCAAAACTGTCGTGCGCATAGCAGGCTTGATGTCGCACGGTGGCGTCGACCCGAACGGCGCCGACTATCTGTACAAGCCGCGCCCGCCCGGGTACCGGCCTTAGCCTTGTCAGGCCACAGGCAGGAAATTCGGTCGGCCGCTTGCTGACGGATGTTCTGGTCCCAAGGCCTGGCGGATGTACGCCGACCCCGCGGGACAGCCCTTCTGCCTCGTTTCCGTGCCCGAGCTCAGCTCAGCGCGGTCATGCCTCCGTCCGGGCGGCCATCGGCTCGCAGAGAGCGTGCCAGTGCGGGATCGTCACGCGGAGCGTGACCAGTGCGGGGATGCAGCGACGGGTAAGGACCTAGAGCACCACTGCGGGTCATCACTAGGGCTCGGGGGGGCCACAAGCGGGACCCCTTCGGAGCTTCGTCGGGGCGATTGGGGTGCCGCCGTGGAGAACACCTGCATCACGAAGGAAGCGCAGCAGCTCTGGCTTGCCTTCCTCGATCGCCGCCAGATCGGCATGATCGGCCTCGGGTAGCACCAGTAGAGTGCTCCGACCGGCGGCCCGCGCGTGGAGACGAGCGGCGTCCCGCAAGGCGACGGTGTCGTCCAGGCCCCCGTGGACCAGCAGGACGGGTGCGGTTGACCGGCCGATCGTCTGCAGCGGCGAGAACTCGACGAACCGATGTCCGATGAGGTGCTCGACGTACCCTAATGCGAGCCGGACCAGCGGACCCGGGAGCTTGCCTCGCAGCCGTTCGGCCATGAACTCCCGTGGTGCTGCCATCGACGAGAGTGAGACGACACCGGCGATCGCGTGATCCTCTGCTGCCACGAAAAGCGCAGCTCCGGCTCCGACCGAGTGCCCCACGAGCACGATGCGGTCGGGGTCGATCTCCGGTTGGCGGCGCAGCCAACGCAGTGCCGTGCGGAGATCCTCGGCGAAGGTGGGCATGGAGGCGACAGCGACATCGCCACTGCGGCCGTGGCCTCGGGCATCGATGAGGAGCACGCGCAGTCCCGCTTCCAGCAGGGGCTCTGAGAGCGGCACCATGTCGGCGGCACTGGCCCCCCAGCCGTGGACAACCAGCGCGACCGGGCCCGGGGTCTCGTAGGCGGGGGCTGGTCGCCGCAGCAAGCCGCGCAGCACGGCGCCGGTATCGCCGACGATGATGACGTCGAGCGCATCGGAGGGCACCTGCGCGACATCGGGCAACCGGCGGACCGGGCGCCCATAGCGACGCACCAGCGTCCCCCTCACCATGGCGGCGCCCACCCTCAGGCCACCGAAGCCGGCCACGACGCACGAGACGACCGTGACCGCCCGCAACGGCCATGCGGCGGGGCGCGAGTCAGCCAAGCGACCCATGCGATCACGCGGTCGAGTCGGCTGCCAGCAGCAGTTTCTGGTGGTGATCGTGCGCGGCGAGGAAGGTGTGCAGCACCCGGGTCTGGGCCATCGTCTCGCAGGCATCGGGGGCGGTGGACAGCGCCGACACGGCGGCCCTCATCGTCCGGGTTTCCGCGCGCATCGCCTCCGCCAGGAGGCGCCCTTCGGGGCGGAGCTCTCCATCGCTGAGCCATCGATCGTCGCGGTCCAGGTGAGGCAGAAGCTCGGTGACGCAGAAGTCCACCAGCCGGTCGCGAGCCTCGGGGAAGTCATCGGGCTGTTCGCGGGTGTGCCACATCCGAAGTCCCGCGCTCATCAGACCGAACCGGAGGCGGTCATGACCGGGCTGGGGGCGGGCGGGCGGCTCATGACAGCAACCCTACCTCTTTGATGCCCAACCGGCAAACTTGCCCAATGGGCAATTATGTGTCACTCTGGACGGCGTGACCGAGATGAGCTTGCGAGAGACCAAGCGACGGACTACCGCCCGGGCGCTGGCCCAGGCTGCCTTCGACCTGGCGGTCGAGCGTGGTGTCGACAGCTTCACCATCGACGAGGTCGCGGCCCGGGCCGGCTACTCCAGACGGACCTTCGCCAACCACTACGCGGGCAAGGAGGAGGCGATCGTCGCGGTCGCCTCCAGCCGGGTGCGTGATGCGTTGGACACGGCCTCCGACCTGGCCGCCGACGAGGATCTGCCCCTGGTCGACTGGCTGCAGGCCGTGGCCCGAGAGCAGCTCAGCGGCGGACTCCTGATGACGCTGCGCGAGCTGCGCATTCTCGCCGAGCGCCACCCACCGCTGCGGCCCCACCTGCTCGAAGTCCAGCGGCGCATCCGCGAGAACGCTCGCGAGGCCGTCCTGACCCGGGTCGACGGACCCGGGGGCCGGATCTATGCCCACCTCCTGGTCGGTGCCGCGTACGGCGCCCTGACCTGCGTGCTCGACGGGCACATCCCCGTGCGTCTCCCGGCGACTGCAACGCCGACGCCCGCAGCCCGCCCGCAGGCCGACGACTCGACCGGTGGCGAGGAGGGTGCGATGACGCTGGAGGACTTCGTCGACCTCACCTTCACCCACCTACGCGAAGGCTTCTGACCCGAGCGGCCCATCCACCGTCCACCACGCAGCGGTCCTTTCGACCGCCGCGGCGATCCATCCATCCCGAAAGGGGCGCTGTCCCTGATGTCCACCTTCCTGCACCGCCTCGGCGCCGTCGCCTACCGCCGTCCCTGGGCATTCCTGCTCACCTGGCTGTTCGTCCTCGGCAGCGCACTCGGGCTCGCCGTCACCAGTGACGGGCACATCTCCACCAGCCTCACCATCGATGACACCCCGAGCCAACGGGTCCTCGACCAGCTGCGCGAGGAGTTTCCGCCCGCCAGCGGGGGCCAGGGCACACTCGTATTCACCGTTCCCGAGGGGGAGCGGCTCGACTCCGGCGAGCGCGCGAACGCGATCGCCGACGCCGCCACAGAGATCTCCGCGCTGCCCGAGGTGGTGGACCGGACCTCCTTCACCGCCGAACCAGCGGAGTCCGGCACATCGACGACCCCCTCCGGCGCGGCCCAGCCCAACAACGCCGATGACGGTGCCGCTGACCCCACCTCTGCCTCCCGACCGCTCGTCGTCGACGGCCAACCCGTCCCGGGGGTCCAGGTCTCCACCGACGGCAGCGTGGCGATGCTCCAGATGCAGTTCAACACCCAGGTCGACGTCCTGCCCGACGGAACGACCGAGGAGGTCGTCGACCTCGCCGAGGAGGCGATCGATGACACCGGAGTCGAGGTGCTGCCCAGCGACTCCCTCGATGCGATGCATGCGCCGATCGGCGGTCACGAGGCCATCGGCCTGGCCATCGCGCTGCTCGTGCTGTTCATCACCCTGGGCTCGCTGTGGGCCGCCGGCCTGCCCCTCCTCACCGCTCTGATCGGGGTCGGGATCGGTGTGGGCGGCGCCTTCGCCCTCTCCTCGTCCATCACGTTGACCACCTCGACCCCGGCGCTGGCCCTCATGGTCGGACTCGCGGTCGGCATCGACTACGCCCTTTTCATCGTCAACCGGCAACGACGCCTGATGCTCACCGAAGGCCTCAGCGCCGCCGACGCCACGGCACGCGCCCTCGCCACCGCGGGCAGCGCCGTCGTCTTCGCGGGGTCGACCGTCGTCATCGCGCTGACCGGCATGACCGTCATCGGGATCGGCTTCCTCACCACGATGGCACTGGTCGCGGCCACGACCGTGGCCCTGGCCGTGCTCATCGCACTCACCCTGCTGCCAGCCCTGCTCGGCATCGTCGGCGAGCGGATCTGGTCGCCCAAGACACGCGCGAAGGCCCGAACCGTCACCCACACGAGCGGGCCGCGCCTCGCGAACCGATGGGTCGAGTTCCTCGTCCGACGCCCGTGGATCGCCATCGCCGGCGCGGTGGTCGTGCTCGGGCTGGCCGCCGTCCCCGCCCCCAGCATGGATCTCGGCATGCCGTCCGGGGGGACCGCCGCCCGCGAGAGCACCTCGCGGCAGAGCTACGACGCGATCACCCGCGGGTTCGGCGAGGGCTACAACGCCCCCCTCCTCGTCGTCTCCCATCCCGAGGACGGCGGCACCCTGGATCAGGCCGACCTCGACGCGATCGCCGTCAGCCTGCGCGAGACCGAAGGCGTCGCCTCGGCGAGCCTGATGGGCGCCGATCCCGAGCACACCCTGGGCATGTTCACCGTCATCCCGGACCAGGGTCCCGACGACGAGCGCACTGCTCAGCTGGTCGAGACGCTGCGCGACCCGGACAACCCGCTGGCCACCCAGAACCAGGTCACGCTCGGGGTCACCGGTCTGACCGCTGTCGACATCGACATCACCGACCGCCTCAGCGCGGCCCTGCCCGAGTACCTCACCATCATCGTCGGGCTGTCCCTGCTCCTGCTGCTGCTCGTCTTCCGCTCCGTGGTCATTCCGGTCAAGGCCACCGCGGGCTTCCTGCTCAGCATCGCGGCGACCTTCGGCGTCACCACCGCGGTGTTCCAGTGGGGCTGGTTCATCGGCCTGGTCGGCCTCGACACCGGCGGGCCGCTGCTCAGCTTCCTACCGCTCATGGTCACCGGCATCCTCTACGGGCTCGCCATGGACTACCAGGTCTTCCTGGTCAGCTCCATGCGGGAGGCACACGCGGAGGGCATGATGCCGCGACGCGCCATCGTGCACGGGTTCGAGCATGCCAGCCGCGTCGTCACCGCCGCCGCGATCATCATGGTCTCGGTGTTCGCCGCCTTCGTCTTCAGCGACGACCCGACCATCAAACAGTTCGGCTTCGCGCTGGCCGTCGGAGTGCTCATCGACGCATTCCTTGTCCGCATGACACTCATTCCGGCCACGATGAGCCTGCTCGGACACAGCGCGTGGTGGCTCCCGCGCTGGCTCGAGCGGCTCCTGCCCACCATCGACATCGAAGGCGGAGTCCAAGGCGACGAGCATGCGCCGCACGCACCAGCCCCCCGCCACCCAGCCGCACACCTTCCATGACCACGAGCCGACGACCGAGGTCAGGTGCGGTGCGGACCACACCAGGCACACCCGCCGGGCAGCCACCCATGGGGGGCCGACCACGAGGGAGACGTCCCCGCGGCAGCGACACCCGCGCGACCATTGTCGATGCCGCCCGTCACGAGTTCGCCGCACTCGGCTACCGCGGCGCCTCCCTGCGCACCATCGCCGCCAGAGCCGAGGTAGACACCCACCTCATCGCCCACTACTTCGGCTCCAAGCAGGAACTGTTCCTAGCCATCGCAGAGCTCCCCTTCGAACCCGAAATCGTCCTCGACCACCTCTACGCAGCCGGGCAGCCCGGCCTGGGACGCCGACTCGCCCAGTTCGTCGTGTACCTGTCGAGGGCCCCGGCCGGCCACGAAACCGTGACTGCACTCGTCCGCGCCGCAGCCACGGAGAGGCAAGCCGCTGCGCTGATGCGGGAGGTCATCACCCAGCGCCTGCTGCTACCCCTCGTCCTCCGCCTCGACGGCGACCACCCCGAGCTACGAGCGAGCCTCATCGCCTCCCAGATCGTGGGACTGACCACCGCCACACACATCGTCGGTCTCGACCCCCTCGCCACCGCCCCCGCCGAGCTGCTCGCCACCTCACTCGCCCCCGTCTTCGAGCACTACCTCGACGCTGGGCTCGATTGCCCCCGATGACCTGTGAAGTCCCGATCGACGAAGGCGTTGTCGGTCTCACCTCGCGGATCTGGTTGACGCCTCGGCCGGGTATCTAGGCTCAGGTCATGGCCGACACCTGCGTCTCGCGTGTCCCGGTCTTCGCCAGCCTCTCCGCGCAAGACCAGCAACGGGTCGGGAGGCTGGCGCGTCCGACCCGTCTGAAGGCGGGCGAGACCGCCTACTCCGCCGACGACGAACGCTCGCAGCTCATGGTGCTGCACACCGGACGCCTCAAGGTCTTTCGGCTCTCAGCCGACGGCTCCGAGCAGCTCATCCGGGTGCTGGGGCCGGGCGACTTCACCGGTGAGACCTCGGTGTTCACGGGCCAGCACCCCGATGACTACGCCACCGCGCTGGAAGACTGCCAGCTCTGCGTGTTCCGCCATGACGATCTGGTGGCCTTGATGAGGAAGCACCCCGAGATCGGCTTGCGGATGCTGGCGACGGTGAGCGAGCGACTCTCCGACACCGAATACCGGCTCAGCTCACTGACCTCCCGCGACGTCGAGAGCCGCCTGGCCGACTACCTGCTCGGTCTGCCCAGCAGGTGGCGGGGCCGGGTTGCCACGGTGACCCTGCCGCTGGCCAAGAAGGACGTGGCCTCCTTGCTCGACACCACCCCCGAGAGCTTGAGCCGGGCCCTGAAGAGTCTCGCCGCGGAGGGTCTGATCGTGATCGGTGCGGGGCGGTCGGTGTCAATCACGCAACCCGACCGGCTGCAGCAGCTGGTCGACACGGAGTGAGTCCCCTGGGGCGGCGTGGCGCCACCAGCTGTCGCGAGACCACCGTCTCGACAGTCTCGACCGGGACGAACGGCTCGTCCCAGACCCGCGAGTCGTCCGAGGCGGCCGGGTTGTCGCCGGCCATGAAGTAGCTCGCCCTGGGCACTCGCCAGGTCTGGGTATAGGCGCCCGGCACCCGAGCGCGTCCGTCAACGGGGTCGCCGTTGACGAACAGGCGTCCAGCCTCCAGCTCGACGAGGTCACCGGGCAGTCCCACCACACGCTTGATCATCCGCACCTCGCCGTGGCGGAACACCACGACATCGCCACGCCGTACCCGCGCCCCGGCTGGCCCGACCGGCTGCGTGAGCAGCAGGTCGGACGAGCGGTAGGTGGGGGCCATCGATTCGCCGGCCACCCTGACAAGGCGCTTCATGCGGGTGTCCTAGTGCGCGTGGGCGTGGGCGTGGGCCTCGTGCCCGTGGTGCTCATGATCCTCACCCTCGGCGTACTTGAAGAAGCTGACGTAGGCGGCAAGGTAGCGTCGGCCGGCCGCCACGTCGTCCACGTCGAAGTCCTTGATGGCCAGGGCGGACTGGAAGCGCTCGTCGAGTTCGGCGCGGCGCTCTTCGGGCACCAGCGGCAGCAGGTCCGCGTCCGAGCCCAGGGCGATGGCCTCGTCGGCGGCCTTGACGACCGGGTCGATCTGCGTGCCTTCGGGCTGGATGCCGGTGAAGCCGACGCCCTCGCCCGACCGGTGGATGCGGACCATCGTTTCGAGAAAGAGCCGGTCGGCCAGCTCGGCGGCCTCGACACCGAGGGGGCGGACCTTCAGGGCCTTCTCGAAGACGTCGCGCAGCTCGGCCTCACCGTCGGCGGGGATCCACTTGAGCGCGTAGTTGAGGTTGCCCGTCTCCAACGCCTTGCGTCCGTCCTTGACGGCCGGACCCTCGGCGGTGTCGCAGTGGGCCTGCACTCTGACGGGCCTCATCGCGGCCAGGAGGGTGACGATGCGGTTGATGAACATGGTGTTCTCCTTCACTTGGGTTGTTCCCAAGCTACGAGGATCGCGGCCGCACTTCCTTGACGCAGATCAAGTCCAACTCAGCTGGTTCTAGCGGACCGCCGCAGCCAGAACAGCCTCGGCGCCCCGACGGTCCAGGTGAAGCCCCTACGTCTTGTCGCCATCACGGTGACAGACGGCACCCGCCAGGCTCTTGGTGTCGTGTACGCGTTCACCCGGACTGACCCTTGCGAGCAGGATGAATACGACCGATCCTTGTCCTCGTCAAAGTCGACCAGGTCGAATGTCAGTGGCGCAGCGACCACATCGCCACCCAGCGGCACGTCGTCCGAGCAGGCAGTGTCTTTTCGCGCCCGGTGGCCCGCTCATCGGCTACTTGCGGTCCTGTTTGTCGACAGTCCGCCATCCCAATTGGCCAACCTCTGCCGATCCGTCGGTCCGAGCGTTGGCTGATCGGCGCCGGTTGTCCCGTTGGGGTGTCGGATCCGGGACAGCCGACGCCTTGGTGAAGTCAGTGGCGCGATCGTGCCTCTGCGAGGTCAGCCTTGGCTGCGGTGCGCTGGCGTTCGATCGCGCGGTAGACGGTGGAGCGTCCGACGCCGAAGAGCTCGGCCACCTCGAGGGTGCTGTACTCACCGCTGTGCACCAACGACACCAGGTGTGCCTCCTGCTTGCGGCTGAGCTTGGGCTGCTTCCCGCGCAACCGTCCCTTCGCCTTGGCGACCTTCATCCCCTCCACCGTGCGGAGCCGAATCAGGTCGGACTCGAACTCGGCGACCATCGCGAGGACGTTGAACAGCAGCTTTCCGACCGCGTCGGTCGGGTCATAAACCGACCCACCGAGACTGAGGCTGATCTGGCGGGACGTGAGCTCGTCGGCGATGGCTCGGGCATCAGGCAGTGACCTTGCCAAGCGGTCGAGCTTCGTGACCACCAGAGTGTCTCCAGCCCGGCAGGCGGCGAGGGCTTCGCGGAGTCCGGGGCGCTCGCGGTGGGTGCCGGTCAGACCGTGGTCGACGTAGATCCGGTCCGGCTCGACGCCGAGGCTGAGGAGCCCGTCGCGTTGGGCGGTCAGGTCTTGTTGATCGGTGGAGCATCGGGCGTACCCGACGAGCAGCGCGCTCATGGCGCACCTCCAATGGGGCTGGCCCGGCCTGGGCCACGGGCTGCGGCCGGCTCGGGCATCGGACAAAGTCCGACTGCCCCAGACAGCGCCGGCTCGCCTCATGGCGCAAGGCCAGAGCCGGAACCCACTAGCATCGACCAGGCTCATGGCGCCGGTTGGCCCCCCTGCTGGGTGAACGGCAGGCTAGCTCGTGAGAGTGATCGTGTCCCATGGATTGAGGCACGGCACACCGAGGGGTTCGAAGTGTTTGGTGTTCCGCGTCGCGACGGTCATCTCGGCAGACTCTGCGACCGCCGCGATTAACGCGTCGTCGTAAGGTGCATGCTCGGGGACCCGATAGCCCGCGAGGACCCGGGCCGCCGCCAGGTCGAACGGCACGACCCGATCGGCGAACGTCGGCAGCACCTGGTCCTCCAGCCACCTTCGCAGAATTGCTCCTTGTTCAGCGTCGGATCGCTCCTTGCCGATCACCCCCCGCTCGATCTCCGCGATCGTAAGGGCTGAGACGAACTGATCGCCGACGGGAATCGACGCCGCCCACAACTCAACGGGCCGGTTGCGGCCTCGGACCCGCAGCGCGGACACCACGTTGGTGTCCAAGAGGTACTTCACAGGTGCGCTGAGCGAGCCGTCAGGCCAAGACGCTCGGGTTCGAACTCGATGTCGGCACCGTCGTCTGTGGCCAAGAGATCAACGATCGTGACCGGCTCGCTCTCCAACGCCCGGGCGAGCACCTCCCGTGCCTCCGCCTCGAGCGATCGGTGACGCTGCTTCGCACGCGCCCGAAGCGCGGCCTTCGTCCCCGCGGGCAGGTTGCGGATCAGGATCTGTTCCATAGCGACCACCTCCGATATCACTGTAACGATATCACCGCGTGGAGGAAGGAGCCACAGAAACCTTCAGAGCTACCCTCCACCAACGACCAGCCTCGCGCCAGCACCTACGCCGCTCCGGTCAATGACCAGACGCCGATCCCGCACCGGGTCGCTCCGCGAGCCCATGGGCTTCCGGAGCGACCCGGTGCGGAGATCCACTGTGGCACCACGTCGCTTGACGCTCGGGCTTCTCCAAGTCGCCGTTTCGAGATCACGGGATGCACTCCAACCAGGGACCTCTTGGTGGTGCGGCAGAGGAAATGCTTTGTGCGCAGACCGCTCCGGGGAGCACAACTTCCTCAGGCGAGCGCGAAAATCCTGTGAGCCGTGGTGGACGCGGGCACCTGGTTAGGTCTGTATAGGGACATGAGGATTTCCGGCCGCAGTGAGGCGCGTCGATGACCGAGCCCGAGGACCAGGAGTTCTCCGCCTTCTTCGGCCGCGAGTTCGAGCGGACTGTGCGGACGGCGTACTTGGTGCTGCATGACCAGCAGGCGGCCGAGGACGTGGCGCAGGACGCTTTCGGGCAGCTCTATCGGTGTTGGGCGAAGGTCAGGGGCTACGACAACCCGCAGGCCTGGGTGCGACGCGTCGCGATCCGGATGGCGGTGCGCGTGGCCCGCCGGGAGGAATCTCGCCGGGCACCGACCCGTGGGCAGTCGTCACAGTCGTCGCCACCAGAGCGCGACCTGGACCTCGCGGCCGCGCTGCGCGCCCTGCCCGCGCAGCAGCGCGCCGCGGTGGCGCTGCACTACTACGAGGACCAGTCGGCCGAGGAGGTCGGCGTACTTCTGGGCTGCTCGGCCTCCACGGTGCGGACGCATCTGTTGCGAGCCCGCGCGCGGCTGGCCGAGCTACTGGCCGATGAGGAGGCCGATCATGCTGAGTGAGGACCGAGTGCGCGCCGAAGTGCACGAGTTCGCCAACGAGATCAAGGTCGACACCGATGCGCACCTGGCTGCCGTCATCACGCGGACGCGCAGTCAAGATCGAGCAAGGGCCCCCCGCGTGGGCACATCAGGACGGCGGCGGTTCCTGGTGCCGCTAACGGCCGCGGCATCCGTAGCCGGCGTGGTCGTCGCCGGGACCGCCCTGACCGGCATCCTCACCGGTGGTGAACCAGACGCCGACAAGCCGGCTCCCGTCGTCCTCGCTGGGACGCCGGACGGCACCGTGCCCTCCGTCTTCGGGCACACCCGGGAGTCGGCCCACGTCCTGCTCCGAGAACTCGGGCTCGATGTCCGCTACGGCAAGGAGATCAGCTGCGACCCGGCGGGGCGGCCGGTGGGGACCGAGCCGGCTGCGGGGACCCGCGTGTCTCCGGGCCAGACCGTCACAGTGCTGTTGTCGTACCAGGGCGCAAACACCGACTGCATGGCTGATCTGCGGGAGCCCTGGCGGTTCCTCGACTTCGCCACTGGCCGCGGCCCAGCCCCGCGTTTCGCCGACGAGGTGGGATTGTTCGTCGACGGTGTTGCTACCGGGACGCTGTCCGCAGCCGACGCCGCACGCGGTGACTGGGGAGCGAACTCGGCGTTGGGCATCCTCAGCCGGTCCAGCGAGCAGGTGCTCCGCGTCGGCGACTCCTACCGCACGCCGCAGCTGCAGGTCACCGCCGGCACTCCACCCGACACCTGGTGCGGAATCAGGCGGCCCAGGGCCGTCGCGGAACGTGAGGCGCTCACGCTCACCATCGACTTCGCCGAGGTCACCAGGCCGCCGCGCTGCCCCACCAGGGTTGCGCTGTACGAGACTGGCGGAGCGATCGACACCGTGGTCGCCTGGTCCGACAGCGCCCGCGGAAGCGACCTGAAGCCGATCCCCGACGTCGTGGGCCTCTCCCTGACCGAGGCGCGGGACAGCGTCACCGCTGCCGGGTACCCCGCCCGGGTCGAGGAGCAGCAGGCGTGTCACCCGCACCGCGGTGTGGTGGAACAGGCACCGACCCAGCGGGCCATCGAGGAGGACCGCGAGGACGACCCAGGCTGGTACGGGCCGGTCACGCTCGTGGTCGAGGTCCCCCATACCACCCGCGACTGCGCCGGTCTCGATGCCGCCGCGAGCGATTTCCCGCGTTTCGCCCGCGGCGGACCGCCGCCGACGTGGGCGCCCGAGGTCCAACAGCTGCTCGGCCACGCCCCCTGGGCCACAGTCACCGCAGCCGCCGCCGACGACCCGGCCACGTGGTCGCTCTGCTCCGGAGTCACCCCGCAGGACTGTCAGGTCTCGCCGTTGGTCGTTGCCGGACGCGACGGCGAGGTCGAGACCGGTGAGTTCAGCGACGTGACCCGCTGGCCGCCGGGTGAAACCTGTGAGCTCATCGATCGGGGCGGTCTCCCCAGCGGGCTCCCCGACGAGAAGAAGATCGTGCTCTACCCCGCCGAACTGACATCTTGCGATGACGACTGGTCTGTCTGGCTGTGGATCGACGACGCCGGGCGTATCACCACCGTCAACCTGCTCGTGCCACATGATTGATCCCGGCGGCAACGCGGCCTCTCCAACCACCGAACACGTCGGGCGACAGGTCAGTCGGTGACCAGGTTGGTACATCCCCGACGTCCACTGACTACCGCTGATCGGGAACCACGACGCATCACGAGACGTCACAACATCATGCGGATGCGTCGGCTGCTGGTCCTTCTCGTACTGACGACGTTGGCTGCGGGCTGCGGCACCCAGCGTGGGCCGGACTCCGCGAGGCCCTCGTCGTCCGAGTCGTCGCAGCAGCCGCGGCCGAAGGAACACGACGTGGTCGACGCGCTGCGGCTCGGAGCCGTCGGAGACCCGTCTGACTTCACGTGGGGGGACCCGATCTTCCACTTCCTCACCGATGAGGGACGGGTCCTCGACGAGCAGCCATGGACGGCCTGCCTGGGCAATGGTTGCTGGGACGGTGCGCCGGGTCTGGGCGGCCAGATCCCCTCGGTCGGTTCCCCGGATGCGCTGTACTTCGCCTTCGACTACCCGGGCTGGAAGTTCCACTGGGTGAGCTTCAACCCCGTCGACGACGACTGTGGGGGTCGCATCATCACCGTGCGCGCCAAGCCCGTGACCGACCGGATCTTCCGCATCGACCCGGCCGGGCTGAGTGGGGAATGGCGGGTCGACGTCTTTGGGCGGGCACCTGCAGGCGGAGACGCCGTGACATCGGTCCGTTGGACCACGCCGGACGACGGATCCATGCCCGAACCTCGCGGGACCGGCTCGCTGTTCACCGATCAGGACGGCAGACGGGTGGCGCCGTACGGTGGGCCCGAGCTGCACCTCGCGGACTTGGCGCGCACGCCGGCGAACGCAGCGGCGTCGTGGACCGTGACCGACCGCGCCGGAACCTCCGTCACTGTCCCCCTGCGCCGCGAGGAGTCACGCTGTGATCGAGATGGAGCGGTGTCCTACCGGGGCCGTGAGCTCACCCCCGCCGAGCTGAACAGCTTGTCGGGCGCGTCGGTGACCTACACCGTCGAGGTGACCCTCGACGGCAAACCCTACATCGGGACCGCACAGTGGCCGCAAGACGAGACCGCCGAGGCGCCATACACCCGGTTCACCTTCGAGCCGCCACTGCCCGCCTACCGCCGGTGAGGGCAACACTGCCGAGGCCGGTCACCACTTGAGCGGCAGCGGATCCCCAAGCACCACGGGACAAGAGCGGCATCATGGGCAGGTGGTTGACGTGACTCGTTTGGTGACCTTCGTCGAGGTCGATGACCCTGTCGTTGAGACCCAGTTGATGTCGGTCTCGGCGCGCCACGAGGCCGTCCTCACGAACGGCGACCGTGTGCTGCTCCTGGCTGACCGAGGCTGGAGCGCATCGGGCCCGCCCGACATCTGGGCGGTGACGTCGGTCGAGGAGATCGCGGATACGGCACGCATGGTCGTCGGCCCGGACGAGCCGTTCGATGGGCACTCGCGGGAGGACATGGAGGCAGAGCACTGGGCCTGCCTTGCTGCGATCCTCCGGCGCCACGGCGTTGAGGCCGACGCTCTGGAGTTGGGCCGGCTACCGCACGAGGTCGTGCTCGGCGAGCAGTTGCTCGCGCGCGTCGGCCGTCAGCAGGGCGACGGCGTCCAGTCCTGACGCTGCTGCGCGTATGTGCGTGCGTCGCCGTACACGGACTCCGTGGTCCGCGAACGGCTCGTTCGTTAAAGGGAGAGCCTCGTAATCCGACCGGCGCAAGGCGTGATGCGCCTGGGTGGCTCATCATGTCGGTCGGGGATCGTCACGCGGAGCGTGACCAGTGCGGGATCCGCGTGCGGCGAATCGATGCTGGCGCTTGCGCGCCCGACGTTTCGAAGACGCAGGCACTTCCGACGTGCCGATGTGTCGAATTCTTGAGTTGTTCCAGACAATCTGCTTGAGTTGAAGGGATGTCAACGACGCGTGGTGCCGATCTCCGCGAGAGCCTCAAGGCTGTCGGCCTGCGTGTCACGCGACCCCGGGTGGCGGTGCTGGGCGCCGTGGAGGACCAGCCGCACGCCGACACCGAGTCGCTGATCGGCGCCGTGCGCCGTGAGCTGCCGGCCGTTTCACACCAGGCGGTGTACGACGTGCTCCGTGCGCTGACGACCGCGGGCCTGGTGCGCCGCATTCAGCCTTCGGGCTCGGTCGCGCGCTACGAGTCGCGGGTCGGTGACAACCACCACCACGTCGTCTGCAGCTCGTGCGGTGCGATTGCCGACGTGGACTGCGCCGTCGGTGAGGGACCTTGCCTTGACGCCTCCGAGACCCACGGCTTCGTCATCGACGAGGCCGAGGTGACCTACTGGGGCATCTGCCCGGCTTGCTCCGAGTCACCTGTTGCACCCACTTCCTGAAGCCCCAACGAACCACTCAACGAGGAGCGATGAACGATGGCGTTTGAAGAGAATACTGACCCGATCACCACCGCGGCCGGTGCACCGGTCGCTGAGAACCAGAACAGCCTGACTGCCGGGGCGCGCGGTCCGATGCTGCTGCAGGACTTGTGGTTCCTCGAGAAACTGGCGCACTTCGACCGTGAGGTCATCCCGGAGCGTCGGATGCACGCGAAGGGCTCGGGCGCCTTCGGGACGTTCAGGGTCACCCAGGACATCTCGAGGTACACGAAGGCCGCGATCTTCAACAAGGTCGGCAACGAGTGCGAGATGTTCGCCCGGTTCTCCACCGTCGCCGGTGAGCGCGGTGCCGCCGACGCCGAGCGCGACATTCGCGGCTTCGCGCTGCGCTTCTACACCGAGGAGGGCAACTGGGACGTCGTCGGCAACAACACCCCGGTGTTCTTCTTCCGCGACCCGCTGAAGTTCCCCGACCTCAACCGCGCCGTCAAGCGCGACCCACGCACCAACCTGCGCGACGCCGAGAACAACTGGGGTTTCTGGACCAACCTGCCCGAGGCGCTGCATCAGGTAACCATCGTGATGAGTGACCGGGGCATCCCGAAGTCCTATCGCCACATGCACGGCTTCGGCTCGCACACGTTCTCCTTCATCAACGCCACGGGCGAGCGTTTCTGGGTGAAGTTCCACTTTCGCACGCAGCAGGGCATCGAGAACCTCACCGACGAGGACGCTGCCGCTGTCGTCGCCGGCGACCGCGAGTCCGGCCAGCGCGACCTTTACGAGTCGATCGAGAAGGGCGACTTCCCGAAGTGGAAGTTCTTCATCCAGGTGATGCCTGAGGCCGAGGCCGACAACTACCGCTTCCACCCCTTCGACCTCACCAAGGTCTGGTCGAAGAAGGACTATCCACTCATCGAGGTGGGCGAGTTCGAGCTCAACCGCAACCCCGACAACTACTTCGCCGACGTAGAACAGGCCGCATTCACCCCCGCCAACCTGGTGCCGGGCATCTCCTTCAGCCCGGACAAGATGCTCCAGGGCCGGCTCTTCTCCTACGGCGACGCGGCCCGGTACCGCGTCGGGGTCAACCACCACCAGATCCCGGTCAACCAGCCGCGGGCCGCGAAGGTGACGAACACCTACCACCGCGACGGCGCGATGCGGGTCGACGGCAACCAGGGGTCGGTGCCCGGAATTGAGCCGAACAACTTCGGCCGCTGGCCTGAGCAGCCCGCGTACGCCGACCCGGCCCAGGCCATCGGTGCCGTCGCCGATCGGTTCGACTTCCGCGAGGACGATGACAACTACTTCGAACAGCCCGGCGACCTCTTCCGCCTGATGAGCGCCGAGGAGCAGCAGCGACTGTTCGAGAACACCGCGCGGGCCATCGACGGAGCGTCCGCCACGTCGGTCGAGAAGCACATCTTCAACTGCACGCAGGCCGACCCCGCCTACGGCGAAGGTGTCCGCAAGGCGATCGAGGCGCTCGCCGCCGACGCCATCGACGACACCGAGCCCAACCCGGACAACACCCCCGCCTGACCGATCTCAGGTCAACAGCCCGCCACGACCGAACATCTCGGCCGCCTGGCGGGCTGTTGGCGTGCCGGCGTCCAGGTCGGCACCGGCGCCTACGAGTCGGCGTACGACCTCATCGGCGCCCTTGAACATGGCACCAGCGGCGATCGACTGGTCGCGAGCGTTGCGCAGGTCGGGGTCGGCGCCGCGGACGAGCAGCATGTTCACGGTGTCGGGACGATCGTGGTAGGCCGCCAGCATCAGCAACGAGTCGCCCGACTCGGATACCGCATTGACGGGGACGCCGTGGTCGAGGAACTCCTCCAACTGCTCAGTCTCACCGGCGCGGGCCAGGTCGAGGGCCAGCGAGAGGACGCGTTCGGTCTGCTCGGGCGTGAGACTCATCTGAGAAGTCTACGAGCACGTGCAGAACTCACCGATCATGTGTCGCTAACGCTGTAAAGACGGGAGTTCTTGGCCTTCCCCGCGCTCCGGGCCATCCCGTAAGCCGATCCGTTTGCGGCGATCCAGTCGACAAGTCCTCCGACCGTCGCCGTACGAAGTTCTGTACGGCGGTGCCTGGGTGGATCACAACAGCGTCGAGTAATCGGTTGGCAACACGTCGCCTGCCGCTCGTAGAGTCCGCACCATGAGTTTCTGTGCGAAGCCCTGGTTCGTCCGCTGACGGCGGCCGAACCCGACTGAGTTTCTCGTCCGCCGTCCTGGCCTATGCCGGGCGGCTACGCGTGCTGCCCGGCTCCCTGACGAGCTGAGAGAACACGCATGCTTCGCACTGACCCTTCTTCCCTTTCCTCCGACGCTCCTGCCTGGGTAACTCGCGGATTGCCTGCGGGTACCGCTGCCCACGTGCGCGCCGAGGGCATCGCTGTGTCCCTTGGTGAGCGCTCTGTCCTGGCCGGCGTCGACGTGACGGTCTCGAACGGCTCACGGTTGGCCGTGGTCGGCGAGAACGGCCGCGGCAAGACGACTCTGTTGCGCGTCCTGGCCGGCGATCTCTCGCCGGACGGGGGCGCGGTGACGCGCATCGGCACCCTGGCCCTCGTCGGGCAGACCCTCGACGTCGACAACGATCGCACCGTCGGGGACTTGCTCAAGGATGCCGTCGGCGACTCCCTAACCGCTCTTGACCGACTGGACGCCGCGACCGAGGCGCTGGCCGCCGGCGAGGCTGGAGCCGAGGACGCCTATGCGCAGGCCCTCGAGGTCGCCACGGTCCTCGACGCGTGGGACGCCGAACGACGTATCGACGTCGCTCTCGACGGGCTGGGCGCCTGCACCGACCGGAGTCGGCGACTGGCCACACTCTCGGTGGGGCAGCGCTATCGAGTGCGTCTGGCCGTCGTGCTCGGCTCGAGCACGGACCTGCTGCTGTTGGACGAGCCGACCAACCACCTGGACGCCGAGGCGCTTGCCTTCCTGACCCGACGACTCCGCGAACACCCCGGCGGACTGGCCGTGGTCAGTCACGACAGGGCACTTCTGCGCGAGGTCGCCACGACCTTCCTCGACCTGGACCCAAGCCGCGACGGTCTTCCCCGCGAGTACTCCGGCGGGTACGACGGCTGGGCCGAGGGCCGGCGCCGGGAGCGCGAGCGCTGGGAGCAGGAGCACGTAGCCCAGCAGACCGAGCGCGCCGAGCTCCAGCAGGCCGCGGAGGACGCACGCGGCCGTCTCCGCACCGGTTGGCGCCCGGACAAGGGGACGGGCAAGCACCAGCGAGCCACCCGCACCGCCGGGGTGGTGCAGGCCTTCAACCGCAGGGTGGAGGATCTCGAACGCCACCGCATCACCGTGCCCGAGCCCCCGCGGCACTTGTCCTGGCCAGATCGGCCCATCCGGGCCAATCGCCCAGTCCTCGACGGCCATGGGCTGGTCGTCGACGGTCGACTCGAATCCCCGGTCGACGTGTCGCTGACGAGCGGCGGCCGGCTGCTGCTCACCGGACCGAACGGCGCCGGCAAGTCCACTCTCCTCGCCGTACTGGCTGGTCAGGTCGAGCCGACACATGGACAGCTCCGCGTGCACCACGGAAACCGAGTGGCGCTGCTGTCGCAGGAGGCGCCCAGATGGAACCCGGACATTACCGCCTACGAGACCTACCGAGCGCACACGGACCGCTTCCAGGCACACGGAACGCCGGGGCAACCCCCGTCCCTGTCCGCCCTCGGGCTACTGGACGCGGCGACGCAGCGTGTCGCGGTCGGCCGGATGTCCCAAGGCCAGCAGCGCCGTCTGCACCTGGCGATGTGCCTGGCCGCGAAGCCCGACCTGCTGATGCTGGACGAACCGACGAACCACCTCTCGATCTCCCTCGTCGACGAGCTCACTCAGGCGCTGACAACAACCTCCTGCGCGGTAGTCGTCGCAACTCACGACCGGCAGATGCTCGCCGACCTTGCGACGTGGCCTCGTCTCGACCTGGGACAGCAGGAAGTCGACGACGCGTTCCCGAACGAACAGTGCGACGGGGGTTAGTCCGCAACGGGTCTGCGTGCCAGTCGACGTCGGGAGGCGCGAACCGTCCCGCAGGCCGAACCGTATGCGGCGACGCCCTGTTGATCCTGAGTGGCGATGACGGGTTCGTCCCGTTAGCCCTGTCCGGAGGCGTCCCCGGGACAGGGGCGTCGTGCGGAACCTGCAGCAGCGGGAATGCGAGGCCCAGCTGCCGGGTCCGTCGGCGGAAATTCGGACTTCCGGTTCTGAAGTGTCGAGCCGAACCTTATCGACGAGAAGGAGTCCGCAGCCGACTAGCCAACCTCGAGCCCGACGTCTCCAATCAGACTCGTGACCGCTTCATCTCCACCTCATCGTCATGCGATGACGACGAGTGACGAGTCCCAGATCCGCTCCCTCTGAACGCCTTCGAAGACCTTCAAATCTGAGCGGCACGCATGCTACGAAGGTTCGTAGATCGGTCCGCCCGCTTGGGCGGGCCGAGCGTCGTTTCAGGGGACGTTGACGAACAGTGACGGGCGGTGACGAGGCCATCATGCACGGCGGAGTGAAGTTCTACCGCGGCTCGGCCGCCGCTGCCCGGTCTTACCTGGAGGCTGACCACTCTCGTGCCGATGATTACTACCTCGCTGAGGGTTCCGGCCTGGCCGAGCACCATGTCGCGACGGTCGGCGGCGACGACACGGTGAGGTTGGAGCGTCGCCCGGACCTCGACGGCGACGGCTATGAGCGCTGGGTCGCTGGCTACGACGTGACCACGGGTTGGGCGAAGGGTCGGCTGCGGGATGACGAGCATGCTCTGCGGTTCGTCGAGGTCGTCGTCAACGGGCCGAAGACATGGTCGCTGGCGGCCGCCCTACACCCCGAGATCGCTGAGGCGTACGACGCCGCCCAGTCCCGCGCGGCGAGCGAGATCATCGGCTGGGTCGCAGAGCACGCGACCACGCGCGTGGGTCCGCGGGGCCGGCAGGCCCAAGTCCCGGTGGAGAAGATCGAAGGCGCCGTCGTCCGGCACTACACCTCCCGAGCCGGTGACCCGCACCGCCACCTGCATCTCCAGATCAACGCCCGCGTCTTCGCCGCCGGTGCCTGGCGCGGCCTGCACTCGGTCGGGGTCAGGGACTCAATCGAGGCCATCAACGGCATCGGTCACGCCGCGATCATGTGCGACCCCGAGTTCCGGGCAGCGCTAGCGGCTCGTGGCTACACCCTCGACGACGCCGGTGACATCCGCGAACTGGGCCCGTTCGCGGGACCCTTCAGCGAGCGCGCGACCCAGATCGCTCGCAACGTCGACCGCTACGAAGCCGAATGGCGCGCCGCCTATCCCGGCCAGGAGCCTGGGCCGAAACTGCGCCGATCGTGGGACCGCCGCGCGTGGGCCGACGCCCGACCCGACAAGGTCGTACCCGCCTCGGGTGCCGAGCTGGTAGCGCGGTGGAACGAGGAGCTGCACGACCTCGGCTTCCGCCAGCCTTGTCAGGTGGCGGGGGTTCGGTCGACTCCGATCGGCGCCATCGACCGCGACGTCGCGGTCGAGGTGATCTTGTCCCGGCTCGGGGCGAAGCGGTCGGCGTGGAACGCCGCAGACATCCGCGGCGAGACCGAGAAGCTGATCGCCTCGATCGGGGTCGTCGCCGAGCGCGCGGCACGCACCGAGCTGACTGAGGACATCACCGCCCGCGCCGTCGATCTCTGTCGTCCCCTTCTGACCCGGGGTGATGTCCCTGATCACATCCGCGCGCTCACCTCCGAGAGGGTGCTCCAGGTTGAGGCCGACCTCAACCATCGCCTCGCGATCCGGGCCGAGCAACCCGTGACGCCAGCTCGGCGGGTCTGGATCCCCAATCGCCTCGTAGACCGGCTCGACGCCGGCCAGCGCCGTGCCGTTGCTGCGATGGCCGGGCACGCCGGCCTCCTCGTGATCGAGGGCGCCGCCGGGACCGGTAAAACCACGACCCTCGCCGCAGCCCGTGCCGCACTCGATGCCCAAGACCGGCGGCTGGTCGTGGTCACCCCGACCCTCAAGGCCGCCCGGACCGCCCGGCAGCAGGTCGGGACTGACGCGTTCTCCGCAGCCTGGCTGGCCCACCAGCACGGCTACCTATGGGACGAGGACGGCCACTGGACCCACCACCCCACCCCACGGCAGCCGATCCCCGCCGAGGCCCGACTCCTGCCCGGTGACGTACTCCTCGTCGACGAGGCCGGGATGCTCGACCAGGACACCGCCCGCGCACTCCTCGCGATCGCCGACCGCGCCGGTGCCGAGGTGGTGTTCCTCGGCGACCGTCACCAGCTCCCGGCCGTGGGACGTGGGGGAGTGCTCGACCTAGCCGCCCGCTGGGCACCCGATCAAGCCCGGCTCGAGCTCGCTGCCGTGCACCGGTTCGCCGACCCCGTCTACGCCGGGCTCAGCCTTCTCATGCGCGTCGGTGAGCAAAGTGGTGAGGTGTTCGACCAGCTCGTCGAACGGGGACAGATCGTCCTCCATCCTACCGAGGTCGAACGCACGGCCGCCCTCGCGAGCGCCCGTGGTCTCGTCATCGCCGACACCCGCGACCAGGTCGCTGCGCTCAACGCCGTCGTTCGCGACCACCACGCCACTGGCGAAAGCGCTGGTGAGCGGGATGGTGAGCGGTCTGGTGAGCCGGTCACGCGTGCTGGTGAGCGGATCGGGCTCGGGGACCGAGTCGCGACGCGTCGCAACGACCGCGACCTCGGGGTCGCGAACCGCGAGACCTGGACCGTGGCCGGCATCGGCGAGGGCGGCAGCCTGCTGGTGGCCGGCCGGGTCGGGCAACGACTCCTGCCCGCCGACTACGTCCGCGAGCATGTCGAACTGGCCTACGCCACCACCGTCCACGGCGCCCAAGGCGAGACTGTCGACCACGCGCACTTCGTCTTCGGCGAAACCACCGGCGCAGCGGCGACCTACGTCGCGATGACCCGCGGTCGGAGCACCAACACCGCGCATCTGGTCGCCAAGGACCTCGACTCGGCCCGCAAGCAGTGGGTCGAAGTCTTCAGCCGCGACCGCGCCGACCTCGGCCCGGCCCACGCCGCCCAGACCGCGGCCGAGGACATCGAGCGTTACGGACCCCGTGCCCCCGCGCTTGCCCCAGGGCGCGGCACCTCGCTGCAGGCAGGAGCACTCCAGCAGCCACCACGACGGCGCCCCCACCCACCCGAACCCCCGCCCGTCGGTGCTCCCGCCCCTGGCCCCGGGCCCGGCATCGGGTTCTGACACCACCGGTCGCCATCACGCTCGCGTCGTTGGTGGCCACGAGATTCCCCGGCGTCAGGTGTCCGATCCGGGCGAGTGCCGGTTGCTGTCACTGGTAGGAGGACCGGACGAGCCGGGCTCCACGGACGCCGAGAGGAACCCCCGGATGCCCGTCGTCAACCAGCGTTCCCATCAGCGCTCCCCCCGACCCGAAATCCGGGGGGACGCACCCCCTTCAACCCTCGTCCCACGATGTGGACAACTTTTGGGGGGACGCTGTCTGACCTGCGAAAACGCGAAGGCCGCGGGAGCGTACCCCTGCGTACCCCCCTGCTGGGACCCCCTCAGGAGGACGTTTGGGGGTACGCCCCGGCGTCACTCTTCCGGCCAATGCTGCGCACCTGGTTGGCCAAGGAGGTCATCGCGATGAGCCCGATCCACATCCCGCCCGAATGGGACGACAACGACGTCCTCTACTTCGAGGAGTTCTGCACCTTCGTCCGCACCCCGCAACGCACCGCACGCGACTGGAAACGCCGAGGCATCGGACCCCGCTGGTGGCGCATCAACGGCAACGGCCGCCTCTACACCACCGTCGCCGAACTACGCCGCTTCCTTGCAGCCGGCCGCCGGCGCGAGTCTCGGGATGAGTGACACGGCCATGAAGCAGCGTCGCTGATCGAGCCCCGCCATGTCGACGACCCTCACCGCCGAACAGGACGCCCGAGCCATCCGTGCGCTCGCGGTGTTCAAGGCGAAGCGCGAGGCGTTGCGAGCAGGGCTGCCGCTCCAGCAGCTCGCCGCCGCCGCCTGGGTCGTCGACGTCGACACAGGGGACTCCGAGGTCGCTTGACCGCTACTCGTCTGGGCCGTGTCTGAGACAATGGGAAACGGAAAGGAGGTTGGTCGTGGTCTTCCAAGGTGAGGTGCTCTCCATCGGAGCGCTGCTCGAGCGCGCTCAGGCCGCCCCGGCCTACGAGCCGGCCCGTCATGTCGGTGTCCGGCACACCGCCGCTGACAACGCGCTGCGCTGCGGCGAGTTGTTGGCTGCTGGTGAGTCGCTGGAAGCGCGCTGGCGCTTCGGCGTCCTCCAGACCCTCGACGACTACACCTCCACCCTGCGTCGCGGCGGCGCTGCCCTCGCCGCACTGGTCTTCACCGCCGTCCCCGCGCCCACCGGATCCGACGAGGTCGACGCCGCCTTCGCTGCCCTGGCAGACCACCTGGCCGAGCGTGACGGTTGGCCCGTGCCCGGGTGGGCGCTTGACCCGGCCCGGCGTGCCGACGGCTGGTACCCCGCCGTGCCGGACACCTGGAGGGCCGAGGCCGAGCGCGACAGTCCGCGCGCCTTCGCGCAGCGCGGCATCTTCATCACCGCACGGTCTCTGAACCGGGCATGAGCAGCGAGGCGCGACAACTCGACGCAGGGCAGGTCCTTGGCCTGTTCCACGAGCTGTCGGAGCGCCTGGCGACCGGTGGCGTGCAGGCACAGCTCTTCGTCGTGGGCGGGGCGGCCATGGCACTGGCTTACGACCAGGGCCGTCTCACCCGCGACGTGGATGCCCTGTTTGTCCCTGCGCCGGAGGTGCGGGTCGCTGCTGGAGAGATCGGCGCCGCCCACGGCCTGGAGCCGGATTGGCTCAACGACGCCGCCAAGGGCTTTCTCCCGGGCCCCGACGAGCACCCGCAAACCGTGTTCGAGTCCGAGTCGCTGCTGGTACAGGTCGCCTCGCCGGAGTATCTGCTGGCGATGAAACTCCATGCCTCTCGCGACGAGCGAGACCTTGACGATGCCGCGACCCTGTTCAACCGACTCGGCTACACCACGGCTCAGGAGGCAGTCGACCTGCTGAGCCACACCTATCCGCCAGGGCAACTGCTTCCACGCCACTACTACATCGCCGAAGACGTCGCCCACCGGGCCGCCGCGCGGGGAACGATGCACGGCGCTGAAGTTGAGGCCGAGACGCCGGAGACTGGCGCTGAGCGACTGCGCCGCGCCATCGAGGACGAGAAGAGACAAGATCCGGGCAGTGGCCGCGCTCGCCTCATTCCCCCCGAGACCTCGACGTCGCGGCCTATCGAGCCACCGATGAGCTCGCGGCCTCCCGAGCCACCCAGCATCGGCTTCTGATCCGCTAGAGCAGCTCGACTCGAACGCTTGGGTTGTCGACGTAGATGCGGGTAATGCCGAAGTCGCGTAGCAGTGACTTCCGAAGCTCGGCCGGGACCTCCTCGTCGCTCAACCCGTCGACCAGCTCGGCGAACCTGTCGGCCACGGTCCCGGTGAACGGCACCACCTCGACCCTGCCGGCCTGGTCCACCTCCTCGAGCGTGGTCCGGGCCTCGGAGATGATCGCCTCCGTCTCGGCCTTGACCGCCGCGACGTCGTCGTCATCGAGCAGTCCCTTGACCGCGAGCCGCTTGGCGTTGGCCCATTCCACCTGGGCCTCCCTGATCCGGGCCTGGAGCCGGTCGCGCTTCTTCTCCGCGTCCGCGTCAGCGGCGACGCCGCGCGTCACGTGCACCTCGACGGTCTTCCCGCCGCGGATCGGTTGCGAAGCGATGCCCTTGATGATGTTGTCGGCGAGGATCGTGTTGACCTTCTCGCAGGGGCTGTATCCGGCGCGCGGGATCATGCCCGGCCGCTTGCCGGGGCAATAGAACCGGATGCGCACGGTCTTGTGGCTGCGAGGGTTGTCGATCCGCGTGTACATCCGGTGCCCGCACCGCCCACAAAACACGATCCCGTCCAGCACGTTCTCCGGGGTGGCCTGCTTGTCCCTGTTCTTCTGGCCGCGCGCCGAGAGCCTCCGCGCGTTGACCCGATCCCACAACTCCGGGTCGACGATCGCCCCCAATGGGGACTCGCGGATCACTCGGCCAGGGTCATCTTCGCCCCGCAGTTCCAGATACGGCTTACCGTTCTCATCCCGCAGCACCTGCTGGCGTCCCCAGATCAGCTCGCCCTTGTAGAACGGGTTGTCCAGAACCCCGGCGATCGAGTTCGGCGGCCACGCATCCTTGCCCGTCTTGGTCGGCACACCCTCTCGCGTCAGCCGACGCGCGATCTCCTCCACCGACAGGCCCTCATCGGCCCAGGTGAACATCTGGACCAACCACGGGTACTCCTCGGGATGCAGCTCGGGCACGCCTGAGCGGACCTTGCGGCCATTGACGAACGCCGGCATCCCGGATGGCAACTCCACGCCCTCGATGACCAGCGGCTTCATCCGCACCCCATAAGGCGGGCGCATCGCCACCGTCGACCCGGCAACCACCTTGGCCCTCAGGTTCCTGCGCGTACGTCGCCGGACCTTCAACACCTCCCCCTTTGCGTTGACCGCGCGCACGTCCGCGTCGTACATCGCGTCCTCGTCATGCGGGTCGATGAGTCCGATGTCCTCGGCTACCAGCGTGATCCCGAGACGCTTGCACAACGACGTGATCTTCTGGCGCTGACCCACGCCGGCCGTGATGCGTTCCAGCTCGTTGACCAACAGGTACCGCACATCGCGGCGATCCTCCAGATAGTCGAACAACTCCTGAAGACCCGGCCGGTCGGTGAGCGTACGGGAGACGCCCTCGTCCGTGAACGTCTCCAGCAATGTGACCCCGTGATCGGCCGCGATCATCTCGTTGATCGCTCGCTGCTCAGCCGTCGAGCCCTGCTCCTCGGTCGAGTACCGCGTGTAGCCCACACCCAGCCGCGACGTAGTGCTTGCAGGGGTTCGTCGAGCGCTCATAGACTGAGCATAGACGGATTACGTACAAAAAACTCAGAAGCCGTCCCATTTCGGTTCGAAGCCGAGTCCGGTCACACCGCCCACCGTGTGCTTGGCCGGGTCCGGCATCGGCGGGACGCTCTTGGCCAGCATCGGCAACACCGGCGGCATCACGGGAAGGTCCACGCTGAGGACTCTAGTTCCAGGGGTGCGACCAGCCGGCAAAGGTTGTCGGAATCGAGGCGTCGCTGGCGGTCGTTGCCCTCGCCGCTCGGCGGCCGTACACTGGACGTACAGGAGGAGGGGTCATGGCTGACACGATCACACGCCGCCGCAGCCGGCGGTTGGAGTTGCGCACAACCGAGGAGGAGCGCGCGCTGATCGACCGCGCAGTGGCGGCGTCAGGCACGGACTTGACCGAGTTCGTCGTCGCTCACGCCTCGGAGGCCGCGCGACGGGTGTTGGCCGAACGGCAGTCCTTCGAGCTCGACGCAGGCGCTCTGGCGGCGTGGGAGGAGCTCAACTCCCAGCCAGCACGTGAGCTGCCCGGCCTGGCTGCGTTGTTCCGCCGTCCCTCGCCGTTCGCCGAGTGACCTACCGTGCGCCCGAACCTCTCGGATCGACGCATCTCCTTGACGAGTTCGCCTGCGGCTCCGTCGAACAGACGCAGTGGCTGAGGCGGTTTGCTCGGCAGTCGACCTCAATGGGCACGACGCGGGTCTTGGTTGTCACAGAGACCGGCTCGGATCGAGTCGTCGCGTACTACGCCTGGTGCATGGCGCAGCTTGCGATCGGCGACGCTCCCGAGCGACTGCGCAAGGGCGCCGGGCGGTACCCGCAGCCGGTCGCCTTGCTCGCCCGGCTCGGCGTTGATCACGCGCACGAGGGAAGAGGACTAGGAGCTGGACTTCTGACGGATGTAGTCACCCGGGTCGCGGCACTCTCCGACAAGATCGGCTGCCGCGGCCTCTTGGTTCACGCTGAGTCGCAGGTCGCTCGCGACTTCTATGTTCATCTGGTGCCGGAGTTCGAGCAGAGCCCGACCGATGAGCTGCACTTGGTGCTCATGCTTAAGGACATTAGGCGCACTCTCGGCCTCTGATGGCGGCCTACTGATGGGGTGCCGCTTCGATCTGTCGGCCCTCGTCGCTCAGCAGCCTCTCGGTCTTCTCGTCGCCACCTTGGCGTGCTTGGGTCGCCAGCGCGGTCAGTGCGCTGTAGTAGACCGCGCTGCCCCGTGCTCGCCCGCGTTCGCGTGAGACGACGCGAACTCCCTCGCAGGCAGTCTGGCCCGCTTGAGGGTCCGCAGGAGCTGTCGCGTGGGCGCGTGGAGTGGATCGCTCAGCTGCACCACCGTCTCCCAGGGCACGATCGGCAGCGGAATGGTCTTCATGGAGTCAGTCTGGGCACGCTGAACGGCTGTTCAACCGTTCTGAGCAAACGCTGTGGTGCGTGACCACCAACGAATCTGTCTTACCAGCGGACACCGGCGGCATCACGGGAGGTCCATCCGGCGAGCCTTTCACACCGGACTAACGGCTGTAGCCCCTCGGACAGCGCCGGTTGGGCGGCTCCCCGAGGGCGCCAGTAACCTGGGACCGCTCATCGATCCCCGGTTGGTCTGCCGGCAGGGCCCGCCTGACTTTGAATCAGGATTAGCGACGTAGGTTCGACTCCTACCCGGGGAGCCAGGTTCGAGTCACCCCTCATATCTGCGGAGGCAGCATGTCCGACCTGTCCGGCTCTTCAGCCACGTCCGGCCACGCCGGTCCTCTCGGCCACGCCGCACCCACCGACCTCACGGTCGTGATCCTTGCTGCCGGTGGCGGCACCCGGATGAAGTCCAAGACCGTCAAGGTCTTGCACCGGGTCGCTGGCCGTTCGCTGGTCGGACACGTGGTGCATGCGGTGGCGGCACTGGCGCCGCGCCGGGTGATCACGGTTGTCGGCACCCAGGCCGAAGCCGTCGAGGCCCACCTCGGCGAACTGTCGCCCGAGCTCACGATCGCCCGCCAGCCCGTGGCCGAGCCCGGTGGCCCCGCGGTGCGCTACGGCACGGCGTACGCCGTCCAGGTCGCCCTCGAGTCGGCTGCCGAAGCGCCCACCGGCACTGTCCTCGTCCTCAACGGGGACACCCCCCTGATCACCACCGAACTCCTACGCCGCTTCACCGCGGAGCATGCCGACTCGGGTGCCGTGATGAGCATCCTCACGGCCCGCACCCCCGACCCCACCGGTTATGGCCGCATCGTCCGTGACGCGGACGCGCGGGTGCGCGGGATCGTGGAGGAGAAGGACGCCACCGAGGAGATCCGTCGCATCGACGAGGTCAGCTCCGGGATTCTGGCCTTCGACGCGGCGTTCCTGGTCGGCGCGCTGCCGCGCATCGAGCCCAACAACGCCAAGGGTGAGTACTACCTCACCGACACCGTGGCGCTGGCCGATGACCAAGGCGGCTTGATCGGGACGACCTGCATCGACGACATGGCCCAGACCGAGGGTGTCAACGATCGGGTCCAGCTTGCGGCCGTGGGCGCGGAGATGAACCGCCGCATCGTCGAGGAATGGATGCGGTCCGGAGTCACCGTGATGGACCCGGCCACCACCTGGATCGAAGCCGAGGTTCAGC
This sequence comes from Nocardioides sp., assembly GCA_037046605.1. Classification (GTDB taxonomy): domain Bacteria; phylum Actinomycetota; class Actinomycetes; order Propionibacteriales; family Nocardioidaceae; genus Nocardioides. The sequence goes on along the minus strand of JBAOHF010000009.1, from coordinate 130,322 downwards.
TCTCCCCGGACGTCGTCCTGCTTCCCGGCACCCAACTGCTCGGGGCGAGCGTGGTGGCCGAGGACGCCGTCATCGGCCCGGACACCACCTTGAGTGACTGCGAGGTCGGCGCGGGAGCTCGCGTGGTGCGCACCCATGCCGAGCTTGCGGTGATCGGGCCACGCGCTTCGGTCGGGCCGTACAGCTACCTGCGTCCGGGCGCGATCCTCGCCGAAGGCGCCAAGGCGGGTGCTTTCGTGGAGATCAAGAACGCGACGGTCGGCATCGGCGCGAAGGTGCCGCACCTGTCCTATGTCGGTGACGCCGAGATCGGCGACGGGACCAACATCGGCGCCGGCAACATCGTGGCCAACTACGACGGAGTGGCCAAGCACCGCACGGTCGTCGGCAAGCAGGTACGAACCGGCGCGAACAATGTGCTGGTGGCGCCGGTGAACATCGGCGACGGCGCGACCACGGGCGCCGGCACCGTCGTACGCCGCAACGTCCCGGCGGGCGCGCTCGCCGTCAGCGGGGGGCCGCAGCGGATGGTGGAGGGTTGGACCGAGAGCCGCCGCGCAGGCACGGCGATGGCCCGCGCCGCCCAAGCGGCTCGCGAGGCCGCGACGGAGTCGATCTCGCATACCGATCCGACGGACACCGGATTGGGCGACAGCGGCGCGGCTGAGTGACAATGCTCCTGATGTCCGGGCTTCTCATGTTCGGGCTTCTCATGTTCGGCTCGCGCCTCACCATGCAAGGAGAGCTGTAGTGGGTGTAACCAAGAAGACCACGAAGAAGCATCTGATGGTCTTCAGCGGCCGGGCTCACCCCGCGCTCGCCCAGGCGGTCGTTGCGGAGCTGGGCACCACGTTGGTCCCGACGACGGCCTACGGCTTCGCCAACTCCGAGATCTACGTCCGCTTCGAGCAGTCGGTGCGCGGCTCGGACGCCTTCGTGATCCAGAGCCATACGGCTCCGATCAACGAGTGGATCATGGAGCACCTGATCATGGTCGACGCCCTGAAGCGTGCCTCGGCCAAGCGCATCACCGTGGTGATGCCCTTCTACGGCTATGCCCGGCAGGACAAGAAGCATCGAGGCCGGGAGCCGATCTCGGCTCGCCTGGTGGCCGATCTCTTCAAGACCGCCGGCGCCGACCGGCTGATCGTGGTCGACTTGCACGCCGATCAGATCCAGGGCTTCTTCGACGGCCCGGTGGACCACCTCTTCGCGATGCCGATCCTGGCCGACTACGTCGCCCAGAAGTACGGCGCGGAGAAGCTGGCCGTGGTGTCGCCCGATGCCGGTCGAATCAAGGTCGCCGAGCGCTGGGCGGCCCGTTTGGACGCCCCGCTGGCATTCATCCACAAGACGCGCAACACCGAGGTTCCCAACGAGGCCGTGGCCAACCGTGTGGTCGGTGACGTCAAGGGTCGGGTGTGTGTGCTCGTGGACGACATGATCGACACCGGCGGCACGATTGTGAAGGCGACCGAGGCGTTGATGAACGACGGCGCGGCCGGCGTGGTCATCGCGGCCACTCACGCCATCTTGTCCGACCCCGCCGTCGAGCGGCTCAGCAGCAGTTCGGTCACCGAAGTCGTGGTCACCGACACGCTGCCGGTCCCCGAGGACCGTCGCTTCAAGAACCTTGACCATCCTCTCCGATCGCCCCGTTGCTTTCGCGGGCCATCCGTGAGGTCTTCGAGGACGGCTCGGTCACCTCGATGTTCCAGGGCCACGTCTGAGCGCTCCCTGCCCGGCGCTGTCCGGCGCTGTCAGGCGTTGGTCATGTCGTCGTACGTCAGGATTTCCACGCTCCCTGCAGCCTGGCCTAGACTTTCCCGGTCCGGCGAGGGGAGGTGGCACCGCCGCTGCAACGTGATCGACGGGCCCGACGCGATTGTGCGCCGTGCCCTGACACGCGCTCGCCGGGCCCGATAGAGACCCCGAACTGGCGGCCACCTGCCCGCCCCAACGTGAGAGCCGGAGTTACCACGACATGTCTGCAGAGAAGATTGCCGCCGAAGTCCGATCGGAGTTCGGCAAGGGTGCCGCCCGCCGGATCCGTCGCGAGGGCAAGATCCCCGCGGTGCTCTACGGCCACGGCCAGGACGCGGTCCATGTGACGCTGCCCGGCCACGACACGACGATGGCGCTCAAGCACCTGGGTGCCAACGCACTCCTCGAGCTCGACATCGAAGGCACCCCCCAGCTGGCGCTGTCCAAGGCCGTCCAGGTGGACCCGGTCCGCCGGGTGATCGAGCACATCGATTTCGTCGCGGTCAAGACTGGCGAGAAGGTCACCGTCGACGTCCCGATCCACCTGGTGGGCGAGGCGGTGCGCGACTCGCTGGTCGTCACCGAGCACTCGACCATCAGCGTGGAGGCCGAGGCGACCCACATCCCCGAGTTCATCGAGGTGAGCATCGAGGGTGCCGAGGTGGGCACGCAGCTGCACGCCTCGGATCTGTCGCTACCCAAGGGCACCAGCCTGCTGACCGAGGGCGACGTCTTGATCGTCAACGTGAGCGCTGCTCCGACCGCCGCACAGATGGAGGCTGAGCCGGGCGCCGAGGCCGCCGAGGCAGAGGTCGAGTCGGCCGGCTCCTCCGAGGAGTGACGAGCATGCCGGGGCCGGCTGCGGGCGAAACGTCTGCAGCCGGCCCTTGGCTTGTCGTGGGCTTGGGTAACCCTGGTCCGCGCTATGCCGCCAACCGCCATAACGTCGGCTATCTGGTCATCGAGGCGATGTCTGCCGAGCTCGGCTCGCCCCGCGGCCAGTTGCGGGCGCACAAGTCCGGTCGCGCCGACGTGTACGAAGGCCGACTCGGCATCCCCGGATCCCCGGGGCCCCGCGTGGTCACCGGGCGTGGACGCACGTTCATGAACGAGTCGGGGGGGCCGGTGGCGACCCTGTGCGACTTCTACCGGATTCCGCTGGACCGGCTGATCGTCGTCCATGACGAGCTGGATCTCGACCTCGGGGAGGTCCGCCTCAAGCGTGGCGGGGGCGACAACGGTCACAACGGTCTGCGCTCGATCCGCGCCGCTTTGGGGTCGGGCGACTTCTATCGCATCCGGATGGGCATCGGTCGTCCGCAGGGCCGCCAGGACGTCGCCACCTTCGTGCTCTCCGACTATCGGCGCGATGAAGCTGACCGCTTGGACACCCAGGTAGCTCGGGCGGTGGATGCCGGTGTGATGCTGATTACCCAGGGCCTGGCTGCCACCCAAAACCGATTTCATGGCTCGCCCTAGTAGAAATCCCGTCAGAAACCTCGTGAAAGGCCTAGCGGTGACTAGGTTTCGTATGGGTAAAGTGTGCTATCGGTGATGGCCCGTTCGGGCCGACAGAAGTCGCCTTGGGGTGGCGGCCATGGGGGAACAAGTCACCGTTTGTGGAGGTGCGGGATGGCTTTAACAGTTGTCCCCCGATTTGGGGCCCGTGACACGCCGAGCCAGGGGACTTGACCGCATCTAGTCGGGGTGGCCCACAAGGATCATCGGACCGCTCACCCCGACTGGACTAGATGAGCACAACGGACGATTGCTGCTCAGTGCTTCGAAAACGGAGACTTGGCCAAGAAGTTCCGTGGGGGTGTGGAATGGACAACGTCGAAACCCTGTCTCAGACAGGGAGCGACGGGCTTCGGAGGCTCGTCGCTGCGCAGGAACTGGGGGCAGTTCCGCGCCTTACTGCCGTACCCGAGCAGACCCGAGGGTCGCTCCGTACGCGTCTGCGTCGCTCGCTAACGTGGGAGATCGGACTGGTCACCGCCGTCGTCGTGGGGCTGGGTGTCGCTTTGCGGACCCCGTTGGCCATGACGCTCGGGGTTCTCTTGACCTCTCTGATCGTCAACTACTACGCAGGGCTGCAGACCGTCCGGCCGGGCTTGCCGCACATCGGCCGGCTCTTCCGTGACATGTCGCTTCCCATTGCGGGCATCTCCGTGCTCGTGGCAGCTGGCCTGGTGTCGACCCGATTGTTCGGTGAAGCGTTGGTCCAGGCGGCCGCGGCGACGGCTGTCGGAGTGACGTTCGCTCTAGGGCGTCGGTTGTTCGCCGGCCAGATCCGGATGGTGGTCGTCGGTGATCGGATGGCGATCGCGGATGCCGCGACCCGCTGGGCCGAGGATCGACGCGTGCGAGTCGTCGGCGCTTTGCTGATGGAGCCCGAGGCCACCGACGGGATCGCCATGCCGGAGGACTTCGGCATCCAGGCGATCCATGAGATGAGCGACGTCGGCAAGTGGGTCGATGCCTGGGAGGCACACCTCGTGGTGGTCTCTCCTGGTCGCGGGATCACCTCGCAGTCGCTGCGCGAGCTCGGCTGGCACTTGGAGGACACCAGCGCGTCGCTGGCCGTTCTCGGCGTGCTGGACTCGGTTGCTCCGCACCGGATCGACACCACTCACTTCGCCGGGGTCACGCTGATCCAGGTGCGCACGCCGCGGCCGTCCTCATGGGTGCGGCTCGTCAAGGCTGTCGGCGATCGGGTGGCGGCCGCTGCCCTGCTCGCTGCAGTGGCGCCGTTCATGATGCTGATGATGCTGGTCGTGCGGCTCGACTCGAAGGGCCCGGCGATCTTCAAGCAGCAGCGTGTGGGTCTCAAGGGTGAGCTCTTCACGATGTACAAGATGCGCACGATGCACACCAACGCCGAAGAGATCAAGGCACAGTTGGCCACGCAGGACGAGGGCAACGGCGTGCTGTTCAAGATCCGGCACGATCCGCGGATCACGCGGGTCGGGCGACTGCTGCGCAAGACGTCGCTCGATGAGCTGCCGCAGCTCTTCAACGTGCTCAAGGGTGAGATGTCTCTGGTTGGTCCCCGCCCGGCGTTGCCGGTCGAGGTTGCCCAGTACAACTTCAAGGAGCGCCGCCGGCTTGCGGTGCGCCCGGGCCTCACCGGTCTGTGGCAGGTCAGTGGCCGGTCGGATCTGGACTGGGACACCTCGGTCGACCTGGATCTGCGCTACGCCGACAACTACCGCCTCACCGACGACCTGGTCATCGGCTTGCGCACCGTCGACGCGGTCGTGCGCTCCAAGGGTGCGTACTGAGAGGTCCAGATGTCTGAGACACGAGCCCTGCTCGTGGGTTCCAGCGGTGGTCACCTGACCCAGCTGTATGCCCTGAAGCCGTGGTGGGAGGCCGAGACGCGCGGCTGGGTCACCTTCGACACTCCTGATGCGGTGCACTCCCTGGCAGGGGAGGAGAACGTGTGGTGGGCCTTCCATCCCACCACGCGTTCGCTGAAGAACTTGGTCAAGAACCTCGGGTTGGCCTGGAAGGTCACCCGCTCGTTCAAGCCGACGGTCATTCTGTCCACCGGTGCCGGCGTGGCATTGCCCTTCTTCGTCTTGGGCAAGCTCACCGGCGTTCGCACCGTCTACATCGAGGTCTACGACCGAGTCGAGACGTCCACGCTGACCGGACGGCTGTGCCGCCCCTTCACCGATCTGATGCTCGTGCAGTGGCCCGAACAAGCCCCGTTGTACTCCGACGCGGTTGTAGTGGGACCCTTGCTGTGATGGCTCCCTTCTCGATCGTCATGCTCGTCGGCACCGATCACCACGCGTTTCAGCGTGCGGTGGATTGGGCGGATCGGCGTACCGAGAGCCACCCTCAGGACAAGGTCTTCATCCAGTACGGCCGGACCTCGGCGCCTGCGCGCGCCGATGGCGCTGCTTTCCTGTCACCGGCGGAGATGCGCGAGGCGGTGGCCGGCGCCGACGTGGTCATCACCCACGGCGGCCCGGGGACGATCAGCGATGCTCGCTCCGGCGGGCATCTCCCGATTGTCTTCCCCCGCGACCCACAGCACGGGGAGCATGTCGATGATCACCAGCAGCGGTTCGCCGCGTGGTGCCAGCGTCGGGGTCTGGTCCGCTTCGCCCGCACGACGGAGGACCTCGACCGGCTGATGGGGGAGTTGCCGCAGAGCGGCACCCGCGAAGAACGCAACGATCACAGTGCCTCGGCCGAAGCGATCGCCACGGTAGCCACCTTGCTCGACTCCGACCTGACAGCGCGACGGGTGGCCCCGGGCGCTCCTGTGGTGCTGCACCTATCCGGTGACGAGGCCGAAGTGGCTCAAGTCGTCGAGGCACTGAGCGAGGTTCCCGGGGTGGCCGTGCTCGGCGCGGTCGGTGACTTGTTGCGCCTGAGCCGTCGCGGCGCACGATGCGGGTGCGGCGAGACCATCGAGGTCTGCGGGTTCTGGTCCGAGGTCGGCCGGCTGGGGTTTGGCGGCTGGGAGGCTGAGGCGGCTCGTGGGCTCTCGTCCGATGCGCCCATCACGACTCGGCGGTTCCGGGCCGGACAGGAGAACCGCGAGAAGCTGCTGGGATTCTCCGCTCCCTATCAAGCCGTCTACCGCGCGGCCTGGGCGCTGAGCGGTGCTCGAGTACTGGTCGACACCACGCCGGGCGTTGCCGAAGCGTTGAGCCACGATGCGGGCATCGATCTTCGGGTGCTCCACTTGGGCGGGCCGGTGCCTCGGTCTCTGCGCAAGCGCAACGTGCCGGTCGAGGTCGCGGGCGTCCAGGAAGTCCGCGAGCGCGCCGGTCAAGTGCTGGATCGCTTCGCCTCCGGCCGAGCCCCAGCCTCGGCAACACCCAGCCACCCGCTGGACGCGCGCCTCAGCCTGTCCTGAATCTTCTTGCCCGAAGCGGGCCTTCTGGGAGCCATGCCAACGGAGTCGGCATCCCTCGACGGGCCGGTCGCGAACGGGGCAGTCGGAATGGGCCAGTCGGGAACGGGCCAGTCGGGAACTGGCCAGTCGTGAAAGGGGCAGTCGGGAACCGGTCAGGATCCCGATTCCGCTGCCGGCGCCCCGCCAGCACGCTTGCGGCGCCGCTTGACGGTGTTGAGCAGCTCCTGCACACGCAGTGGGCGGCGCAAGCGCCACACGATCAGGGCATAGGCCGCCCCTGCCACGATCACCGAGCCGATTGCCGGCCCGAGCGAGTCGCCCCCGATCATCTTGACCAGAAGCGGGATGAGCCCGAACGTCGCCACGGCGGCCGCCGCGGCTAGCGCGGTCGCGCGGTCCGACGGCGGACCCAGGATCCTTCGGATCTGCCAGGTCGGCAGAGCGTTGCTCACCACGATGGCGGCGGCCCATGCCACCGCCGCGCCGGTGATGCCCCACAGCGGAATGAGGATCAGGTTGAGCAGCAGGTTGGTGGCCAGCGCCGCGGTGTTGTTGACCAGGCTCAGCACCGAGCGGCCAACCATCAGCAACGCAATGTCTACCGGACCCGCCGCGGTGCCGATCAGCATCGCAAGCGCGAGGATCACCACGACCTGACGGCCCTGCTGGTAGCCGAACAGCGACATGATCGCGCCCGGCAGTGCGGCACAGGTCAGATAGATCGGCCACGCGATGAGCACATTCCAGGTCGTCGCCGTCCGCAGGGTCAGCCCGGCTTGGGCGACATCGCCGGACGACACCAGGCGCGCGATCTGGGGGCCAACCATCTGCTGGATGCCGCGGATGCCCTGCAAGCCGGCCGCCACGAAGCGCGAGGCGGCGGTGTAGACGCTCGCGGCCTCCTTGCCGGCCAGGATGCCCACTAGTGGCACGTCCGCTCTCCTGACGGCCATCTGGGCGATCTGGGTCAACGACCGGGGGGCATTGAAGAGCCACACCTCCCGGGCTACCGACCTCGCCTCTGCAGCGAACGGTGAGGACCAGGCCGGCACCCCACGTGCGCGGCACAATCGCGCGTACCAGAACCACCCGGCGACACCGGCGAGCGCGTAGGGAACCACCCAAGCAGCAGTGAGCCAGAACAAGTCGAGTCCGCGCCAGGCCGCGAGAAGCGCGAGGACCGGCTGCAGACCTTGGCGCATCAGGCCCTCGATGAAGACCGTCGGGCGCACCGTGCCCAACCCGCGGGTGGCCGCCAGCGTCAGGATCGAGGCGGCGGCGGCGGGAAGGAAGACCGCCAGCAGTCGCGAGGCGCCGATCGTGTCGGCGTACCTCGTGCCGTCCAGCAGCGACGGCAAGCTGAACCAGCCGATCACGGCCAAGGTCGTGGAGACCAAGGCCACCGGAGCCAGGATGACCGCGACCGTCGTGCCGATCTCTTCGGGCCGGTCGGCGGTTCGAACCGCCACGAATCGGGTGATTCCGGTGTCCGCGCCCAGTGTCGCCACGGCAAGCACGATCAAGAAGATCGAGGTGATCACGAAGACGGCGCCAGCGTCGGACTTCGAATAGAACCTCGTGCCGACCATGATGAACGCGAGTCCACCTAGGCCACTCACGACCGCGGCCAGCAGACCGCCGACACCCCCGCGCGCGAGCTTGCGGAGCTCCTGCTGCTCGGCCACTCTCAGCTCTCGGCCGCGGCCTTGGTGCGCCACAGCACGGGGGTTTTGGCCGGGCTGGTGTCGACGACGACCACTCCCAGCGGCTCGACACCTGTCGTGCGCGCCCAGGCAAGACCCCGCTCGAGCTCTTCACGCGTGGAGTGGCCGAGCACGACCACCGGGATCCAGTGATCGCACGCACCCACCACGGCGCGCCCGGCGGTCACCGATGAGGCGGGACCGGTCAAGATGACCCAGTCGTAGGCCTCGCACGCGTTGGCCAGGGCCTCGGACATGCGGGAAGTGGAGTAGAGCAGTGGGCCGTTCTCGGGGTCCCTGCCGATGTCGACGCGGTCGACGTGATCGGCGGTCTCCGCCTTGGTCTTGCGACGCAGTGCGTCCTTGAGATCGACGCTGCCGAACAGTACGTCGGTGAAGCCGGGGTGCTTGGTGGCCTCGCGACTCAGGGCGTCCACGAGCAAAACACCTTCACGCCCGTGCGCCAGAACGTCGGCAAGATCCCCGGCGAACCCGGAGACCGGGACGCCGTCGGCCAACGAGGAGATCGCGACGGTTGCGGGCACAACCGCGCGCCGGTTGAGGATCGTGCCGGCCAAGAACGCCACGTCGTACGGGCTCTCGCTGACGCTCCCGTCCTCTGCTTCACCGGAGTGGGAACCCAGCACCGCGATGCCCAGATGCTCGACGTCTTCAACGGTGCGCAAGACCTCGGAGCGACGCTCCAGGATGAGCGCGAGGATTGCCCCGACGAAAAGGCCGCCCAGGAATCCGGCGAGCAAGCCGAGCGGATTGGGGAGATAGAGCCCACCTCGGCGGGCCACCGGCTGGGTGGTGATCGAGCCGGGATCGGAATCGGAGGTCTCGAGCGCGGCTAGCTGCAGGCGCAGGTTGGTCTGTTGTGCCTGAACCGCCGGGATCTGCGGGTTGTTCTGGTCCTGCTTGCGCAGCGCCTCGATGTCCTTGCCCAGACCGTCGATGCGATCCTCCAGCCCGGTGCGGCGATTCTGGATGAAGGTGTCGCGACGCAACTGCCGCAGCTCCAGATAGCTCTCGGCGTACTGCTTCGCGGTTGCCTCGGCCTGATTGCGCCCACGCGCGGCGTAGCTGACCTGCAGCAACTGGGCGTTGCTGACCACGGACACCGAGAGGCCGGCCCGTCGAGGAGGCTGCCGCCCATCCTTCTGGAGCGCAGCCACGACCGCTTCGTGCACGGCGTCCGAGGTGACCACCTGGGCTTCGGTCTCCAGTTGGGTCAGGTCGCTGCCCTGCTGGTTCGGTGCGAAGGGATTGCCGTCCAGGGGCTGCACCAGGACGGTCGCGCTGGCGTTGAAGGAGGTCGGCAGGAGCAAGGCGACCCCGAGACCTAGCAGTGCGCCGAGGATCGCCGTGATCACGATCAACCGGCGGTGGGCCATCAGCGAGGTGCGCACGTGCAGGCGCGTGGTTTGCGGGGCGAAGGCGTCATCCATGGGAACTACAGGCTCTCTTGTCGTGACCAATGGGCGCGAACGCACACCCCCGGCGCTTGTTAAGGCGGAGTCGATAGTAGCGACGCCGCTGCCCGGAGAAGGCGTCCGCGGGCGATGGGCAGCAAGACTCGCCCAGAATCCTTACAACCGCGCTGGGAGTCATCACGACACCAGCGCGAATCTGCTTCGGGGGGACACCGTGCGACGAGTGCGGCCGGCGCTGAGCAGGCCGATCATCAATCCCAGGACCAAGCCGCTGACCACGAACACTTCGACCTCGCCGGGTCGGTAGGTCACCACGTTCGCCCGGCTCACCACGAAGCTGCGGGTGTTGTTGGTCGTAACCGCCCGATCGAGCTTCTGCTCCAGGATCTCGATCGTGGTGAACAAGCTGCCCGACGGTTTGCCGGTGCGCAGAGCCTCGAGCGCCTGACGGTTCATGGTGGCCACTCGGTTGCGCAGCAGCCGAACCCGGGCGTTGCTCAGCGCGAACGACTCTGCCTGGAGGTAGATGAGCGCCTCGGTCGCGGCGTTGACGCCGGCGCGGGCGCGGTCTTTCGACGAGGACTTGACCTGCAGGATCAGCACCCGGGAGAGCGGTTTGGCCGAGATGGCCAGGCTGTCGCGTGCTTCCTGCTCGCTGACCTCCATGGCGCTGGCGATCCGGGTGATCGCGTAGTCGGAGCGGGCCAGTTGCGCCGTGGTGTCGATGGTGACCAACGGTTGGCGCTCAGGGGTCGGGCTCAAGGAGAGATAGGTGATCTGCGGCGACAGAGACACTCGTGAGGTGGCGAAGTAGCGGGGGCTGATCGAGAAATAGATCGCCGCGCCGACCAGTGCTCCCAGCACGCTGAGAATGGTGAACCGCTTCCAGTGCGAGAGGCCGTGCCGGCCGTAGTCCCCGAGTCGGGGGAGAGGGGTGGCATCGTTCACATGCGCCACCGGGGAGTTTCGCCGATGAGGGCGGCCAGCGCCTCGTCATGGGAGTCGTAATGGGCCTGCAGTTGTTCGCGGACGCTGTCCTCAAGACCCACACCAGGCCGAGCGTTGTAGCGGTCGAACGACTCGGGCATGGTGGGCGCGATCTGCAGGAAGTCGGTGACCTTGGCGAACTCCTTCTCCGGTTCGGCGAAGAAGGCCTCGCTCTGCATGATGTGCACCCGGTCGCGGCCTAGACCCTCGATGTACGGCGCCAGCTGGACGGCGTACTCGCCACGGTGCCGGTAGGCGTGATGACGGTGGTTGAAGCTGTAGTACTGCGGATCGGCGCGCAGCTTCTCGACCTCGCCCTCCAGACGGGCATCCTCAAGTTCGAGGGCGCGGCCGAAGGACTTCTCCCACTCGAACCCGCGGGCAAGCTCATGCTTGTACGCCGAATAGGCGCGCTCAACTGGATCGCGGACCATCGCGATGATCCGGATCCCCGGCAGGTCCTTGGCGATCCGTTCGGCCGCCATCGGGTGCCACAGGTAGTAGCCGCTGGAATCGAAGATCCGCACGTCGGCGTCCTCGCGCTTGCCGAAATGGGCGCGGTACCAGTCCTCGCCTCTCCAGTAGTTGATGTCGAAGTAGTTGACGCCCTTGTGCATGATCGGGCGCCGGATCTGTGGGTGACTCATCAGCGCTCGGAAGAGCGACGTGGTGCCGCAACGTTGTCCGCCGACGACCAGGAAGTCTGGAAGCGGGCGCGAGTCGGCCGTCCGCCGGCCCCACCACAGCGCTGCTTGCCGGCCGCCGGTTCGCACCCAGTCGGGGGCTTGCTTACGCAGGTTCATGAACGCTCCTCAGTGATGGTGTGCTGGAGGTGGCCGTCGAGCAGATCCAACGCCCACTGTCGGCGGCGGGAGAGCGAGGGCACCGGCTCTCGAACGAGGTCGGCGTCGTAGCGCTGGGTGATCAGCAACAAATAGGCCGCGAGTACCGGATCGACCAGGGAGGCGTCGAGCCCGCACGCTGCGAACTGATCGCGGAGCCCGCGGATCACCGGAGATTGAGGATCGGCGGCATCTGAACGGGCTGCGTCGATGGCGCTGCAGGCGAAGTGCACGATGTCGAAGCCGAGCGGGCGGTCGTCCTCGAAACGCTCCCAGTCCCACACGTCCAACACGCGCTCGCCGTCGATGGTGTCGGTTGAGTAGGCCATGTTCCAAGGGGTCCAGTCACCGTGGGAGGCACCCACGGTGAGGATCCGGTCACCCCAGCGCTCGATCGCACGTTGGGTCAGTGACCCAACCCGATCGTTGCTGGCCGGATCCTTGGCTGCCGGATGTTTGGCTGGCGGGCCCACGAGGATCTCGGCGAGCGTGGCCTCGCTCGTCGGCAGCTGGGCCGAGAGTTCCCGAGTGGCCGCCACCGGAAGCGCAGCTGGCTGCCGTTCGGCGCCGACTCCAGCCAAGGGTGCCGTGGTGAGCACCCGTCGCCCATCAAGGGTGTCGTCGAGCAGCACCTTCGGCGGTCGCAGCGTCCGCCAGGTCAGGGCGTTGACCCGGGCCAGGCGCACCGCTTCGGCGTCGACCAGTTCGTTGGTGAGGTCGTTGATCCCAACCTTGGCGTAGCCCCACGTGGAGCCGTCGGCGTCGAAGAGTCGCAGGACCGGCTTGCGGTTCGCGCGCGGCGGGCCCCACATGAACCCGGCGCTGCGGCAGGCACCCGCACTGGCGAAGTCGGCCCACCGGCTCAGCTGGTCCCCGCGGACCAACAGGCGTGGGCCGGGGAGGTAGCCGGCATAACCCCGTCTCAGGGCTCCTGCCAGGACTCGCTTCACGGTGCGACCAGCCGCGCCGCCGGATCGGCGTTCGGCGACCAACTCGCCTCCGGCAGCAGTTATCGGCACCAACAACTGAGGCCGGTCGGGGGAGGGCAGCACGAGATAGGACTCCGCCTGCCCGCCGGAGACCAGACTCAGGCGCGCATCGGTAGCTGGTACGCCGAGTTCGGCCAGCACCTGACGCAAGGGCGCGGGCAAGCCGAGATCGGTCGGCAATGGGCTCATGGCAGCGGCTCCAGCAGCGGTTGTCGAGCGTGCTCACGGGAGGAGAGGCCGATCGCCATCATCGTCACCAGCATCGGGACGTCGAGGGAGTCGTAGAAGAGGAAGTAGAAGACCGCGCTGATCACCACTGTCGACGCGAGCAGCCCCATCGCCGTGGTGCGCCTGGCGTTCAGCTGGAACTGCCAGAACAAGAACAGCAACATCAGTAGCGCCCCGACGAATCCAGTCATGAACACCAAGCCCCACAGGAAGCCCTGAGTGCCGAGGGGCGGAGCCGAGCACTGGTGGCAACCGGGAATGCCGCCGGCTATCGAGTGGAAGTTGCCGGTCATCTGACGGGTGCCGCCGTAGCCGAGGACCGGGGATGCCTCGAACGTGGTCCGGATCACCTGGCTGGCGGTGGCCTCCCGCCGCGCGTCGCTGTGCGGCTTACCGACTCGCTCGACGATCGTCGCGCCCAATGGGGTGGCGACCAAGGTCATCAGCAGCATCGCCGAAGCGGCCAGCACCGCGACCAGCGCACGGAAGTCACCGGCGAGGAGCCGACGGAGCACCACCCACGTGGCTGACATGGCCAACCCGAGCCAGAGTCCACGATTGAGGGAGAGCACCACCGGAGGCACGCTCAGGAGCAGCACGAGCGGAGCGGCCCAGCGACGCCACCCGGCATCGCGCCCGGTCCAAGCGAAGATGAAGAACGGAAGGAGCAGACCGTAGGCGTTGCCCCAAGTGTTGGGATAGCTGTACGGCGCGGTGACGCGCGAGCTGCCTGCCTCGAAGTAGTCGGCCGCCAGCGCTACACGCGGGTGGAACAGGGCGTTCATGAAGGGCTGTTGGGTGAAGCTGGAGGGAAGGATGAGTTCGACTGCGCTGGGGAAGTCCAGCGTGGGCGCCACCACTCCCAGGAAGCCACCTCCGGCGGTCACCACGAAGAGGAACGCCAGCATCCGGGTGACTCGCTTGGCACTCAGTCGGGTGCGGTCGGCATTGAGTACGTAGAGACAGGCAATGGTGACCGAGATGTACCAGAGGGCGCGGAAGGCGAAGCCGACCAGCGGGCCCAGACCGGACTTGAGCTCGGTGCCCGGGGCGTCCACCCACAGCATCGTCACACCGAGTCCCACCCAGGTCAGGAACAGGAGATAGATGCCGAAACCTTGCGGTGCACGCAGATCGCGGTGGCGCACGAGTTGCCACAGCATCGGCCCGGCCAGGATGAAGAGGATCACCTGGGCCAGGCCGAGCACCCACCAGACGGGGAAGAGATAGAAGTAGACCGTCAGCGGCCAGTACTCGTCGAGGCGGCCCAACAAGAACCCGCGTCGCCGCGGCCGCACCCACGAAGGGTCGGCCAGCGCCAAGGGGTCCTGCCGGTTGCTGGCGAGGACGGTCACTTCCAGCCCCACCTCCGAGCAACGTCTTGACCCCAGTCGGAGTCCAGGCGCGAGACCTCGTCGGCCAAGGCCGTGCGGATGTAGTCGACGGCGGCCGGGTCGGGACGCACCGCCGCCTTGTCGATGGGCCGGTAGAGAACTCGGTGCACCAAGGGATTGCGCTTGACCGCGCCGATCACCTTGGCGCCACCGCGCTCCCGGATCACGTCGGCGGTACGCCGGATCGCATGGGCCACGGTGACCGAACGAGCCTCCGCTGCAGCGAGGGTGGGTTGCTGCTCCTCCTCTGAGAGCGGGAGCCTCGAGATTGCGAGGAAGTCGGTGACGTTGTCCAGGAACGCCTGCGGGTCCGCGCCCAAGTCGTCGAAGACCGCGATCAAGATCGAATCCCGGTCGAAGTGGTCACCGAAACGATCCAGGCCGGTTGCGTAGCGGCTGTGGTCGAGGAGCTCGGGCACGGTCTGCACCGCGGTCAGGAAGTCCTCGGGCCACATGCCGTGCTTGCGGGCGTAGAGCCAGGAAGACCACGCTCGCTCGACGGGGTCGCGCAGCGAGACCATGGTCTTGACCGGGCCGAGTTCCTTGGCGATCCGGCCGGCTGCCTCCGCGTGGAAGAGGTAGTCCTGGCAGACCTCGCCGACGATCGCGTGATCGTCGCGGGCGCCCTTGAACTGGTCGGCGTACCACGCCATGCCGCGGTCGTAGTAGCGGTCGAAGAAGTAGAGATCCTTGGCCGGGCTCAAAAAGACCTCGGGGTGCCGGATCAGCTTCTCGTGCAGCCACGTCGAGCCGGCCTTGTCCGGACCGATGAACAAGAAGTTGGGCAGTCGGCTCACGAGACGCCCCGACCGAACTTGCGGGCCACGGTGAGCACCTTCTGTGGGCTGACGCCGGTGGTCGCCACCAGGCCGAGCCACGCGTGCGGCGCAACGGGATAGGTGCGCAGCGCCTTGCCGGCGTACTGCAGCGCTTCCTTGCGCTCCCCGGCCGTGGCCCGGGCGTAGGCGATCTGGCCGAGGATCCGGGCGTGCCCGGGGCGGTAGCTCTCGAAGTCGTGCTTCTCCAGCATGTACTCCAGCGCGTCGGCGGTGTTGAGCGCCTTGCCCCGGAACCAGGAGGGGACGTCCTTGCGGATGTCGGCCAGGATCTCGTTGACCACACCGACCTTGCCGACGCGAGTCGCGCGCAGCAGCCAGTCGTAGTCCTCGCCGTAGCCGTGCGGCAGTTCCTCGTCGTAGAGGCCGGCCTTGTCGAAGGCCCGCCGCCACATGCACAACGTCGAGGAGTGCAGTTCCTTGACCCGGTTGCCGAGCAGACGATCGTGGGTGATGACCGGAGAATCGCCGGGCCAGTCGACGTCGCGGTCGCCCATGAGCAATCGGATACCCGCACCTACCGCAAGCAGATCGGGATCCGACATGAGCCGGTCGACCTGCTTGCGGATCTTCTCCGGGTGCCATAGGTCGTCGTCGTCGCAGCTGGCGACGATCTCGCCGCTGGTGACCGAGATGCCGAAGTTGCGTCCGCCGGCGAGCCCGGGGGTGCCGCCGTTGGAGACCGAGCGCACCGTCCGGCCGGGGCGAGTGAACTCGCTCTCCAGACTGGGGTCGGGGTCCTCCTGATCGTGGGAGACCAGGATCTCCATGTCGCCGGCGTAGTCCTGCGCGACGATGCTGGCGACCGTCTCACGCAGCAGTTCTGGGCGCCCGCGCGTGGGTACGACGACGGAGACGAGAGGCAGGGCGGTCTTGGTCATGCGGGTTCCTCGGCCTTGTTGGGGTTGAGCGGATAGCCGTAGGCCGCCAACCAGGGCAGCGTCGCGGCGGTGACGAAGTAGCGATCCCGGTTAGGGAGCGACCTACGCCAAGCATGATCTCCCGAGAGGGTGATCTCACCCGAGGTGAACCTCCCCGGGTTGCCGGACAGCCCATGGCTGGCGTCCAGTCTCACCACATCATCGGTGATGTGGCTCAGATCGGCGGACGACAACTGGAGCTGGTCTAGCAGTCCGCGCACGGTGGGCAGCGGCTTCTCCACAAGATCCTCATATCGCAGCCGGACCATTTCGATCCCGCCGCCGCGAGCCATCAAGCTCATCTCTGCCTGGAGTGCCGCCCATTGGCCGGCACTCCGCTGGGCGGAGATCCGCCACATCTCGGCGCCGGCCTCACCCGTCGCCTGAGGGCGGCTGGTCTGCCGACGGGACCACGAATACGCAACCCCCCGCGGGTCTCGGACCAGGTTGACCATCGACATGCGGTAGCCCGGGTCGGTGCCCGTCGACAGCGCCAGGGCCAGGCCGTGGGCTGGGCCCTTGCTCGCGTCGACGATGACCGACGCTCCGGTCACCTCGGCGACCGCGCGATAGATCGCGCCGTAGCCGGCCTGGTAGGCGGTGACGTCGGCGCGCAACTGATCGGAGCCTCGTCCGCGGGCGAGCATCAAGAGCGCGGGCAACTGTCGCTGCCGGGCGACCGCAAACCGCAGGTCGGCAAGCCGCTGCATGTCGTGGTCGTGCCAGCCGCCGAAAGCGCGCTCGCCCACCTGGGACCACATCGGGCAGGTCAGGAACGGTTCGCCGCAGCCGCAGTTCTCCTGATGGACGAACACCGAGCGGGGCAGATCGACGAGCTCGCCGACATTGGTCCAGCCGGGAATCTGTCCCAGGATGCGCTCCAGGAGCGTGCTGCCGGAGCGTCCGAATCCACCGAGATACAAGACCCGGGGCTGGGCCGTCATCGTTCCCCCTCTTGTACGGCGTCGACTACGTGGGCGGAGGCCGACGTCGATGAATTTCCTTGCCGTGGTCAGAAGAACTGACACCAATTACCCCCACGCGGATTGTAGTCCGCGGTATGCCGGGTCACCGCTTTCGGGAGTCGCTAACCCCCCGAAGGGACTATCCGCCGGTAGCGGATCCGGACAGGCCGGTTCACTCCGCGTAGCGCATGCGCACCGATCGGCGGGCGTGCAGCTTGCGTCGGAATACGCGCAGCCGCTCGCCATCCAACTTCCAGGGGTAGGCCCCGCCGGTCAGATGTGTGTTGAAGTAGTTCATCGCGATGATGTCGGTCTCGACGGCGAACTTGTAGGCCCGGCGCATCCAGCGCGCGGAGCGGCCTGGGCGATTGGGGTCCTCGCGGACGCCGTACTCGCCGATCACGATGGGTCGCCCGTCGATCCAGGGATAGGCGCGGCGAACGAGCTTCTTGAACGAGATCCAGTCGACGTGGCCGTGCGGCTCCCACCAGTTGTATGCGTCGAGACCGAAGATTTTGGGCGACGGAGCGACCCAGGCATCGGGGTCTCGGCGAGAGACGGGGTCGAAGGTATAGGCCATCAGGATCTGATTGACGTAGACCCGGGGCGCCCGGACGGCGGCGCGATCGAAGACGAATTCGGTCATCTCCTTGTGCCACTGGGGGGTGTTGCCGTCGCCGTTGACGTTGTTCTCGGGCTCGTGATGGATGGTGAAGGTCATCGGGGCGTCGACGGCCGCGAGTCCGTCGAGAATCTGATCCAGCCAGCCGTTGTGGCTTCCGTTGGCGACCGATCGCCAATCCCCCGGAGGGGTGATCGAAAGGACCGGGAATCGCCTCGCCGCGACCTCCTGCCGGGCGCGCTTCACCAGAGCTTGAGGCGCATGGGCCGAGTGATAGTTGCGCCGGCAGCCCAGGCGGTGGCCCATTTCCCGTTCGAAGGCACGGACGGTGGTGTTGGTGTCGATCACCGCGCCGTAGTAGATCCGGTTCGCTCCAGGGTCACCGTCGAACCGTCGGCGCGCGAGCGTCAGCGGACTCCCCAGCGGGTTCTGCAGTGATTCGGCCGCCAGCGCACGCGGGGCGATGAACAGCGAGCCGAGACCACCGGCGAGCACTAGCGCGTTTCGGCGACTGAACCCAGGGTGCGTCGCTGGGTCGGCTCCCGGGGACCAGAGCGAGGTTTCGTGATGGACAGGCTGATTGCGGTGGTGCGGCGTGGTCGGCATAACCAGCTCATCGTGGCAGACGGGAGCGAACAGAGACCTAGGCCGGCGGCAAGGCCGTGTTAAGGCGCTCCTAATTTGGCGGAGTCGGGAGCGCAGGTGATTAGGGAGAGGTGACCAGTCCGATGATCACGTTGTCCAGCTCGCCGCTGAATTGGTCGGGCGAATTCTCCACGATCCCTCCCTGGGCATTCAGTTTCCCGCCGATGGAGAGCGTCGCCGGTGGGTCCGAGACCGTCACGCTGCCGGTCTCGCCACCACGTTGCCACAGCAGCCAGTCGAGGTTCTGCTCTGCCTCGCTTCCCGGGAGGGGTGCCCGACCGGAAAGGGGGGCGACGAACAGCGACAGGGTGTCTTCGACCCGCTGGCAACGCAAGCGGTACCACGTACCCGAGCGA
Organism: Nocardioides sp.; assembly: GCA_037046605.1. Classification (GTDB taxonomy): domain Bacteria; phylum Actinomycetota; class Actinomycetes; order Propionibacteriales; family Nocardioidaceae; genus Nocardioides. The sequence continues at coordinate 111,756 of JBAOHF010000009.1, read as the reverse complement.
AGTGTGTCCTGGGCCTTGACGAGCACCTCTCCGCCGGTTCCCGCCACTCGACACCCCGGTCGGCCCTGGTCGAGCTGGAGCTTGAACTGGCCCACGTCGGCGAACAGCCCCCGCTGCAGCACGTTGTCCCCGTTGTCCGCGGCGGTGTCGGTGGGCAGTTCGCCATAGAAGACGTCGGCGCCGAACGCGAAGTCGGCCTCCTCGGGTGCCAGGCGCTCGGCGCCATGGGGAGCCACGTGAAGCGCGGCGCGCTCCCCCCTGGCGATGCCCGCGGTGTCGGGGTAGCGCAACGCCAGACCTGCACCCCCGGCACCCGCAACCACCTGGAGGCGGCCGGCGCCTGTCAGCACCGGGGTGGCTTCCAGTTCCCCGCTCAGGAACAGGTCCGTGTCGAGAAACGTCTCCGGTGTGAGGTCGTCGAAGTCGGCGAGCAAGAGGGTTTCGGAGAATGCCCGAGGGGGTTCCTCAGGCTTGTCCCCACGCACTTCGGGTGACTGGCAGGCACTCGCTGTCAGAGTCGTGAGCACGGCCAGGAACATGCCCATGCAGAGCCTGGACGGGATTCGCATCTCCCTACCGTAGTTCCGAATGGGACAACTGGTCTGGATGGGTGAGAATGGGCGGGTGACTACGCGTGGGGGCTCGCACGCAATGCGCCCCACCGGCTCGCCGCGCTGGGGTCGTCGCGCGCTGCTCGTCGGGGGAGTGGCCGTGGCCGGGTACGCCGGGTTCGCGGTGTGGCCTCGGTCGGAAGGCGATCCGTCGCCCACTCCACCCACAACTTCTGCCCCCGAAGCGACCGATTCGGCGAGCCCGTCAGGGTCAACCGCTGCCGGGCGATTCCCCGGTGATCCCGGCGACAAGGTGTACCTCGGTGTTTCTCTGAGCATCGATCAGCCATTGTCGGAGAAGGCGGCCGAGATCGGTTCCTCGCCGACGATGACGCGCCGCTTCTACAAGGATCACCAGGTCGGCTTGATGTCGTCGATGGCCACTCAGGACATCGAACAGGGGGCGTTGCCGTTCCTGTCGGTCAAGGTCCCCGGCTCCTGGGCATCGGTCGCCCAGGGCGAGCGTGATGAGTGGCTCGATGGCCTGCTGGCAGGCCTCGATGCGGCGGGAGGACCGATCTTCCTCGCCCTCCACCACGAACCGGAGAACGACTCGGCCGAGTCGGGTCATTCGCCGGAAGCGTGGCAGGAGATGCAGCGCCGTGCGCGTGATCGTGCCGCCCGGAAGGCTCCGCAGGTGACGGTGGTTCCGGTCTTGATGCAGTGGACCTTCAACCCGGACTCCGGCCGGGACCCGCGGGAGTGGGTGCCGAAGGATTTTCCCTTGCTGGGGGTCGATATCTACAACATCTGGTCACCGACCGACGACAAGATCTGGAACGACTTCGCCCAGCTCTTCAATCAGGTGCGCGCCGAGTTGTCTGATGAGCAGGCGATCGTTGTGCCTGAACTGGGCACTCCGCAGGACCCGCTGGACCCGCAACGCGCCAGCCAGTGGCTGCGTGACGCCTACAACGTTGCGGCCGAGGCGGGAGTGGTGGGTCTGGCCTGGTTCGACTCACCCTTCAGCGATCCCACCATCGGTGATACCCGGCTGGGCGATGCCGGCGATGCCACCATCCGGGAGCTGATCGACTCCCCGCGCACCGCCCGACTCGGCCAGTAGCCCCGACCTCGGCCGCCATGGGGGTGCCCCCCGGCCGAAGATTGTCCGACAGACAACTGGGCCCGGACACGGAATCCGTGCCCGGGCCAGTCGTCGTCAGTTTCTGCGCCTAGGGCGCGACGGTCACCGTCCGGTTGATGACCGAAGCTGTCGCGCCCCAGCCGTCCCGCACGGTCATGCTGATCGTGTAGGTGCCGGCGGCGGCGTAGGTGTGCGTGCCCGACGCGGTGGTGCCGAGGGTGGTGCCATCACCCCAGTTGAAGCTGTACACCAAGGTGTCGCCGAGGTTGGGATCGGTCGATCCCGCACCCGAGACGGCGCACACCAAGCCCACACACGTCGGCTGCGGGAAGACCGCGGTCGGTGCCGTGTTTCCGGGAGGCGTGGTGATCGTCTGCGTCGTCGTGGTGGTACCCACCAGGCCGTACTCATCGGTCGCGGTGAGCGTCACCGTGAAGGTGCCCGCGGTCGGGAAGTAGTACGTCGGGAGCGGGCCGGTGCCCGTGACCCCGTTGCCGTAGTTCCAGGCGTAGGTCACCGTGGCGGCGTTCTCGTCGGTCGTGGTCCTCGCGTCGAACGTGCATGCGTTGTCGGTGCAGCTCTTCACGATGTGGGCGACCGGCGGGTTGTTGCCTGCCGGGGCGGTCACCGTGACGACCGAATCGGTGGGGACCGGATACTGCAAGTGTCCGTCGACCGGGCGAACGCGCACTGTGTAGGTGCCTGCCGCGATGGCCGGGGTCGTGTAGGAGTAGTTCGACCCGACTGAACCCGGACTGTTCACGAAGGCACGGACCCAACGTTCGCCGGCGCTGAAGACGCCGGCCGAGCTCATGTACCAGCCGGCCGAGTTCACGATCGCCACTTCGACCCGCTGGATCGATACGTCGTCGTTGGCCCTTCCGGAGATCGGGATCCGGGCCTCGGTGAAGCTGTTGCCCGTGACCGGCGAGCGCAGCAGCGGATCCAGCGTGGGATCTGCATCACCCGGATAGACCAGGTACTGCGCGGTGGCTCCGGTGTTGGAGGTATCCCATTGCCCGGCGGTGTCGACGGCGATCGCGGTCAGGTTCCAGGTTCCCGCTTGGGGCACCGTCACCGGCAGCGACCAGGTAGTGCTGGTGGCACCAGGAGTGGCCAGGGTGGCCGGGATCGTCGTGAAGCCGGCTGCCGTGGTCCCGTTCGCTTGGAGGTAACGGCCGGTGTCGCTGTCGAGCAGCGCTACTCGCACCTCGTTCACCCCGAGGTTGTCGGTAGCTGTTCCCGTGACGTTCCAGTTCAACGCCTCCAGCGACTGGTCGAAGGGCAGCGAGGTGATCAGAGTGTCCGGCGCGGTATCCCCGATCGGGCCGGCCACGACGGTCAGCTTGCCTTGGTAGGTGCTGGCGGTCGTGAGCTCCTGGGTATCGGTCGCCCGGACGGTGAAGCTGTAGGAGCCCGGGGTCAGATTGAACGGTGTGGTGTAGCTCCAGTTCACGGAGTTGGTGTTGAGGTTCAGCGGCGTCACCCGGTACCAGCCCGCTTGTACGCCCGTGCCCCAGGTGCCGTCGGAAGCGAGATTCTCCTTGGTCGAGGTGTTCTGCAGCCGGATCTCGACGTTCAACAAGTTGCCGTCATCGGCCGCGGTGCCGCTGAATGTGATGGGCGAACCGGTGGCCCTCTGCAGCGTGGGCGGAACCGTCGGTGGGATCACCGTCAGGGGGTTGGTGATCGTCACCGTCGGCGCCGCTCCCGAGCTGTCAACGGTCCAGGTCGCACCCGGGAAGGTGGTCAGACCCGACTGTCCGGTGACGTCGCTGGCCAGCACGCCGGCACGCCACTCACCTTCGTGCGGCAACTGGATCTGCACCGACCATGAGGTCGACGTCGCGCCGACCACGTCGGGGTCGACCCGCATGGTGGTGTAGTCGGCGGTCAGCTGACCGTTCTCATTGAGATACATGTTGTTGGCGTCACGCAGGAAGTAGGTCACCGACTGCACGCCCTGGTCGTCGGTGGCGGTCCCGCCCATGACGAACGAGGTGCTGGTCACCAGTCCCCGAGCGGGAGTCGTGATCCGGGCCGTCGGCGCCAGATTGTCGAAGAGGAAGGACTCCATAACGTTCTGATCCTTCGACGGATCAGACGTCGTCTGGTCGTAGGCCTTGGCGGTCACCTTGACCGAACGTGCGTCGGGCAGCGTTACGGTCAGCGACCACGGGGTCGTCGTCCCGGTGCGTGCGCCCAAGGTCGCGTTGATCGAGTTGGCGGCGCCCCAGGTGGTCAGGTTGTCCTGAAGGTAGCGGCCGGCGGCGTCGATGATCTCCACCTGAACCCGCCGGAGCGCGGTGGGGCTCACCGCGGTGCCGGTGATGGTGAAGGGCTCGCCGGCGGAGATGATCTGGCCTTCGATCGGCTTGACGATCTTGGTGTCCACGGCACTGGCTGCCGGTGCGGTGTTGAAGTCGTAGAAGGCGACTCGGCCGGTGCGGACCGTGCCCTGGATCATGCCGTCGCCCCCGGTGAAGAGGCCACGAGGCGTGGCCAGCATGGCCTTGTTGCCCTCGTAGGAATTGGAGCCCGGATTCCAGTTCAGGGCCTTGCCGGTTACGGGGTCGAGTGCGGCGACGTGATCGCGACGGACCACCTCGTCCTTCAACGCGTAGGCGCCGATGCCCTGGCCGAAGCCGTATCCCTGAGTGGTCAAGCCGGGCCAGGGGTCACTCGCGAACTCGGACTCGGCGAAGCTGAGGTGACCGCCCACGTAGATGGCCTTCTCGGTGATGGCCGCGCTGTAGACGGAGTCGAACATGCGCGTCACCCAATTGGGTTCTACGTTGTCGTTGCCGCTCACGGGCAGCGCGACGACGGTGTCGTTGATCGGCGGGCGGTCACCGCCGGAACCCGAGGTGATGACGAAGTACTGGCCGTTGGGAGCCATGTCGCCGCCGAAGAGGCGCTGGATGCCGCCGACGTACTGCAGGTTGTCCTCCCACAGGCGCGTACGCCACGGCAGCAGTTGCTTGGTCGCGGTATCGATGATGCCGACGCCATAGCGGTCCTGGTTGGCGATCTTGCGGCCGGTATGGCCGACCACGAGCTTGGTGTTGTCGGGGGTCAGTTCCAAGACGTTCACGGTGAGCGCCCCGTTGGGCCCGATGCCACCCGAGATCTGGTTGTTGAATGCGGTGTCCACAGCGCCCGTGCTGCCGTTGACCGCCACCAGTCCGACGCGCGTGGTGCCGTTGATGGCCGTGAAGCGACCGCCCGCATAGACCGTGGTGTTCGTGGCATCGATGGCGTTGACGTCGCCGTTGCCGTTGGCGGTGAAGGCGGCCACCGGTGCGCCCGTGGTGGGGGAGATGCTGGCGAGCTTGCGCTTGCTGACTCCGTTGACGGTGGTGAACGTGCCGCCGATGTAGAGCTTGGTCCCGTCCGGGGAGGGCTCGATGGTGCTGATCCCGCCGCCCCCGACCACTGGGTTGAATGCGGTGTCCACCAAGCCGGTGTTGATGTCGTAGGACGCGATCTGGTTGCGGGTATAGGTCGTGGTGTTGCCCGAGGCGTTGTTCTGGATGGAAGAGAACCCGCCGACGATGTAGACCTTGTTGCCGATGGAGGCGATATCCCAGATCTCACCGCCGCTGATCCGCGGTGTGTTCGTCCGCGGCTTGTCGGGAACGATCGCGGTGTGTCCCGGCAGCGGCTGATCGCCGACGGCGGCTTGTGCCGGTGCGGCGGTGGTGAGCACCGCCAAACCAGCACTGAAAAGTGCGCCGACAACGGATACGCGAGTGCTTGCGCTAAGCATCTGTGACTTCCCCCAGAAGAAAATTTGTTGTGCTCTTGTCACCCGCGACGTCACCACGAGCGTGCGGAGGGTGATGTGAGCCCCGAAAGCGCGAAAGAACGAGCCTCCGGAATCCGCGGAGACGGCATGAGCCCCACGACCCCCCAGTTCCATTCATCCTTGCGCGCTCGGCGGCTGCCTGACCAGACCTGTCGCCGGGTCCGCGGGCGTTTCGGGCCAAAATGAGCCACGTGGCTGTCCGGGGATGGTCCTTTCGGGCTACAGCGCCGAGGTTGCTGGGGCGGGTATCGACCGCGAAACCTGACTCGGGTCACCGGCATGGGAAACTGGCCCGGTGACTACCGAGAGCATGTCCAACCTCACCGACGACCACGAACTGGCCCGCTGGCTCGCGGCTGCAGCGGGGGACCGGCTGCTCGAGGTCCGCGAGGGTGGCCTTGTCGGGCGTGAACTGAAGGACGCCGGCGATCTGGCGGCGCACGAACTCCTGATGTCCCTGCTCGCCGAGCACCGGCCTGGCGACGCGGTGTTGTCCGAGGAGGGCAAGGACGACCCGATCCGGCTTACTTCTGAGCGAGTCTGGATCGTCGATCCGTTGGACGGCACCCGGGAGTTCTCCGAGCCGCCGCGCGACGACTGGGCCGTGCACGTGGCCTTGTGGCAGCGCAACGCCTCCGGCGAGGGCGGCGAACTGATCGCCGGAGCAGTCGCCCAGCCCGCGCTCGGCGAGACCTTCAACACGGCACAGCCTCCTGTCGTGCCCGCCCGCACTTCATCGCGCCCGCGCATCGCCGTCTCCCGCACCCGGCCGCCGGCCTTCGTGGAGGCACTTGCGGCCGAGATCGACGCCGAACTGGTCCCGATGGGCTCGGCAGGCGTCAAGGTTTTGTCGGTGGCGCGCAACGTCGCTGACGCCTACGTGCACGCCGGCGGGCAGTACGAATGGGACAACGCGGCTCCTGTCGCGGTGGCGCGTGCGGCTGGGCTCTTCTGCTCACGGGTCGACGGCAGCGAACTGATCTACAACCAGGAGAACGTCTCCTTGCCGGACCTGATCGTCTGCCGGCCTGAACTGGCCGAGTCGATTCTGGACTTCGTACGCCGGCACGGCACCGACTGAGTACCTCGTTGTTCGCGCCCGTGGCTCCTGACCCGGCCGCGTCAGTGATCCCCGAACAGACAGCCGGCGCAGCCGGAGTGGGCCTGCAAGGGTTCCTCGACGCGCTGCTGGGCGACGGTGTGCTCGGCGAAGCACTTGCGGCCCCAGCCGAGCACCCTGCAGTCGAGCTCACCGGTCCCGATGGCTTGCGACCCTTCCTTGCCGCGGCCCTGGCCCGGACCAGCGACCCGGTCGTGGTGGTCGTGCCCAGCGCCCGTGAAGCCGAAACGCTGGCCACCACCTTGGGAGACCTCGTTGGCGCTGACTCGGTGGGCTACTTCCCGAGTTGGGAGACCCTTCCCCACGAGCGGCTGAGCCCGCGCAGCGACACCGTCGGTCAACGACTTGCGGTGCTCCGGCGCCTGGCGCATCCCGCTCCGGACGGGAGTGCTCCCGGAACCGGCCGACTGCGCGTGGTGGTCGCCCCCGTCCGGGCGGTGCTCCAACCTCACGTCGCCGGGCTCGCGGATCTACCCCCGGTGGAGCTTCGCGTCGGCCAGGAGATCAGCTTGGAGCAGGTCGTCGAAGGGCTCGCTGCGGCGGCGTACACCCGAGTGGACCTAGTCGAGCGACGCGGTGAGTTCGCCGTGCGTGGCGGATTGATCGACTTGTTCCCGCCCACCGAAGACCACCCGGTGCGGGTCGAGTTCTGGGGGGACGAGGTCGAGGAGATCCGCGCGTTCGCGGTAGCCGATCAGCGCACTCTGGAGCCCCGCGCCCACGTGTGGGCCCCTCCCTGTCGCGAGCTGCTGCTCACCGATGATGTCCGCCGGCGCGCGGCCAAGCTCGGCGAGGCTCATCCGGCACTAACCGAACTGACCGCGAAGATCAGCGCCGGGATCGCGGTGGAGGGCATGGAGGCGCTGACTCCGGCCCTGGTGGATCGCATGGAACTCCTGGTCGACGTCCTGCCGGATTCGGCGCGCGTCTTGATCCTCGACCCCGAGCGGGCCCGTGCGCGGGCAGCCGATCTGGTCGCCACCAGCGAGGAGTTTCTCGCGGCGAGCTGGGCGGCGGCCGCCGGTGGCGGCAAGGCTCCGGTCGACCTGGGGGCCGCGTCCTATCGCGATCTGGGCGATGTCCGCGACCTGGTTCTCGGACGGGGGCTGGGCTGGTGGACGCTGAGCCCCTTCGGGCTCGATGAGGCGGCGGAGTCGAGCCCCCGCGTCGGCACGCCAGCGCCGGGGTCCGATGGCGCCGTCGCCCGGCTTGCGAGCACCGCCGTACCCGCGCCGGAATATCGCGGTGAGATCGAGCGGGCCGTTTCCGACGTCCAGGCCTGGCTTGCCGACGGCTACCGCGTCTTGATCGTCCAGCCGGGCCACGGCCTGGCCCAGCGCACCGTCGAGCTGTTCGCCGAACACGGCACCGCGGCTCGGCTGCTCTCCGATGAAGCAGCTCATCCCGGCGTCGTCGGCGTGGCTACAGCCAGCCTTGAGCACGGCTTGATCGATCCCGATCGCCGCTTGGTGGTACTGACCGGTGACGACTTGTCCGGGCAGCGCAGTTCCACCCGAGACATGCGCTCGATGCCCGCCCGGCGCAAGCGCCAGATCGATCCGCTCGAACTCAAGCCCGGCGACTACGTCGTCCACGAGCAGCACGGCGTGGGCCGGTTCGTGGAGATGAAGCAGCGCGAGGTTCAGGGGGCGGTGCGCGAATACCTCGTTCTGGAGTACGGCGCGGGTCGTCGCGGCGGGCCCCCGGACCGGTTGTTCGTGCCGGCCGACACCCTCGACCAGGTCACCCGCTACGTCGGCGGCGAGCAGCCCTCGCTGGACCGGCTCGGCGGGGCCGACTGGTCGAAACGGAAGAGCCGCGCCCGCAAGGCGGTCCGCCAGATCGCCGCCGAACTGATCAAGCTGTACGCCGCCCGGCAGGCGACGCGTGGTCACGCCTTCGGCCCGGACACCCCCTGGCAGCGGGAACTCGAAGACGCCTTCCCCTTCGCCGAAACCCCCGACCAGCTGAGCACCGTCGACGAGGTCAAGGCCGACATGGATGCAGCCATGTCCCGATGGACCGGCTGGTCTGTGGCGACGTGGGCTACGGCAAGACCGAGATCGCCGTGCGGGCCGCGTTCAAGGCGGTGCAGGACGGCAAGCAGGTGGCAGTGCTGGTGCCCACCACGCTGTTGGTGACGCAACAGCACCTCGACCTTCGCCGAGCGGATGAGCGGTTTCCCGGTGGTGATCAAGCCGCTCTCGCGCTTCCAGACCGACAAGGAGTCGGCCGAGGTGATGGCGGGTCTGGCCGACGGCAGCGTGGACATCGTGATCGGTACCCACCGGCTGCTCAATCCCGACGTACGCATCAAGAACCTCGGTTTGATCATCGTCGATGAGGAGCAGCGCTTCGGTGTGGAGCACAAGGAGCAGATGAAGCGGCTGCGCACCTCCGTGGACGTGCTCGCCATGTCGGCGACCCCGATCCCGCGCACCTTGGAGATGGCGATCACCGGCATTCGGGAGATGTCCACCATCACCACACCTCCGGAGGAGCGGCATCCGGTACTCACCTACGTCGGCGCCTACGAGGACCGAACCGTGACCGCCGCCGTACGCCGCGAACTCTTGCGCGACGGCCAGGTCTTCTACATCCACAACCGGGTGCAGTCGATCGAGAAGGCCGCCGCCCGGGTCAGGGAACTCGTGCCCGAAGCGCGGGTCGCCACCGCTCACGGACAGATGGGCGAGCACCAGCTCGAGCAGGTGATGGTCGACTTCTGGGAGAAGCGCTTCGACGTACTGGTGTGCACCACGATCGTCGAGTCCGGCCTGGACGTCTCCAACGCCAACACAATGCTGATCGAGCGCGCCGACGCCCTGGGCTTGTCCCAGCTGCATCAGCTGCGCGGCCGGGTGGGTCGTTCCCGCGAGCGCGCCTATGCCTACTTCCTGTACCCGCCGGAGAAGCCGCTCTCCGAGACGGCGCACGCGCGGCTGGCGACGCTGGCCCAGCACTCCGACCTCGGCGGTGGCATGGCGATCGCGATGAAGGACTTGGAGATCCGCGGCGCCGGCAACCTCCTGGGCGGCGAGCAGTCCGGTCATATCGCCGATGTCGGCTTCGACCTCTACGTGCGCTTGGTGGGGGAGGCGGTCGCCGAATTCCGCGGTGACGGCGCGCCCGAGTTCACCGAGGTCCGGATCGAGCTGCCGGTCGAAGCCCACCTGCCCTATGACTACATCACCTCGGAGCGGCTGCGCCTGGAGATCTACAAGCGCCTCTCCGAAGTGCGCACCGACGACGATGTGGATGCTGTGGCCGCCGAACTCACCGACCGGTACGGCGCCCCGCCGACCGAGGTCAGCTCCCTGCTGGTGGTGGCACGTTTCCGGGCGCTGCTCCGCCGCGCCGGGATCGGCGAGGTGACTCTTGCGGGCAAGTTCGTGCGCTTCGCGCCGGTGAGCCTTCCCGAGTCCCGCGTGGTCCGGCTGCAGCGGCTCCATCCCAAGTCGGTGATCAAGAGCCAGGTCGACACCGTGCTGGTCCCGCGCCCGCAAGGAGGCGGAAACGACGGCCGATCTCTTGGGGGACGTCCACTTGACGGCGTCGCCCTGATTGAATGGGCCCGCACGGTCGTCGAGGACGTGCTGAGTCCCCCCGCTGGCGACGGTGCCGCGTGAGGACCGAATCGCGGTCCCGGCTCCGATGCGGCCGGGACTTCAGAAACACTCGACACCTCAGATGAAGGAGAGCATGAACGTGAGCCGACCCAAGATGCGGCGTTCCCTGACGGCGGTCGCCGTCACGCTGCTGGTCAGCGGACTGGTCAGTGGCTGCGCCGGCGCGCGCCCGGGTGTCGCCGCAGAGGTGGGCACCAAGGCCATCACCCTCAATGCGGTGGACGACGCGACCCAGGATCTGTGCGAGGTGTTCCGGCCCCAGATCCAGGAGCAGGGTCAGATGTTCGCGATGAGCGCGATCCGCAATCTCGCCGTCGAGGCGATGATCACCGGCGAGATCGCCAAGCAGATCGCCGACGCCGAGGGGCTCAAGCCCGGCGACGACTACTTCTCCCAGTACGCCGTGCAGCAGCAAGCCTCGCTGCAACTGCCCGAGGAATTGCGCGGCACCTACCTGGAGCTGTCGACGGCCGCGACCTATGCGGCTTCGATCAAGCAGCAAGCCGGGTTGGCCGCGTTGCAGGACGAAGGCATCGCGTCACCCAGCAGCGAGGATCAACTCGCTCGGGGCGAGCAGATCTTCGCGCTGTGGGCCGATGAGAAGGGTGTCGACCTCGATCCCCGCTTCGGCTTGACGGTGGTCGACGGTTCGGTCAAGGCGGTCGACACCGGTGTCAGCACGCCGGTGAGCGCCGCGGCACTAGCCGGCGCGGCCGAGCAGATGGACCCAGCGGACGTCGCCAAGCTGCCCGCGGCTCAGCGCTGCGGCTGAGGTCGGGGAGACCCGGCCGATCGACCGGTGATTGATCGATGAGCGACCTGGAGCCCGCCGAGGGCGAGGCCCTGGTCGCCTTCATCGAGGTGATGCGGCGGCTGCGCGCCGAGTGCAACTGGAAAGCCGCGCAGACCCATGCGTCGCTGGCTCGCTATCTCCTGGAGGAGACCTACGAGACCCTCGAGGCCATCGACGTCGGCGACCCGTCGCGACTGCGTGACGAACTGGGCGACCTGTTGCTGCAGATCTACTTCCACAGCGCGATCGCCGCTGAGCGAGGCGAGTTCACCATCGACGACGTGGCGGCCGGGCTGCGGGCCAAGATGATCCGGCGCAACCCGCACGTCTTCGGCACCGCCCAGGAGCGGGAGGCGAGCAGAGACTTGGCCCCGGCAGCGATCGACGAGGCCTGGCAGCGCATCAAGAGCGCGGAGAAGACCCCGGCCGAGGCCTCTTCGCTCGACCGGATCCCGGCCGAGCTTCCTGCGTTGCTGTGGGCGACCAAGGCGCTGGAGAAGGGCCTACTGGCCGAGTCTGCGCCGGCGGGCGGAGTTGGTGCCGCCCAACGAGATGACCGGCGAGATGACCAGCAAGATGACCAGCTGGATGACCAGCTGGATGATCGGGCGTTGGGCGAGGCGTTGCTGGCTCTCGTCGTACAAGCGCGGCGTGCGGGGCTCGACCCGGAGAGTGCGTTGCGCCACACCGTTCGACGCATGGCGAACGCGTCTCGGCCCGACCCGGCACCTTGACTAGGGTGGAGGTGTTCGGTTGTCGAAAACAGGAGAAACCATGACCGCCATTGCCGCTGTCGGCGCCCGCGAGATTCTCGACTCACGGGGCAACCCCACCGTCGAAGTGGAGGTGCTGCTCGATGACGGCGCGTTCGCTCGGGCCGCGGTGCCAAGCGGCGCGTCCACCGGAGCCTTCGAGGCTGTGGAGCTGCGCGACGGCGGCGAGCGCGTACGCCGGCAAGGGCGTGCAGAAGGCCGTCGCTGCCGTGCTCGAGGCCGATCGCCGACGCGATCACCGGGCTGGAAGCCGACGACCAGCGCCTGATCGACCAGACCATGCTCGACCTCGACGGCACGCCCAACAAGGCCTCGCTCGGCGCCAACGCGATCCTCGGTGTCGTCCCTCGCCGTTGCCCGCGCGGCCGCCGAATCGGCCGGACTGCCCGCTCTACCGCTACGTCGGCGGGCCGAACGCGCATCTGCTGCCGGTGCCGATGATGAACATTCTCAACGGCGGCGCCCATGCCGACACCGGCGTCGACGTCCAAGAGTTCATGATCGCCCCGATCGGGGCGGCCACCTTCAGCGAGGCCGCTCGGCACGGACGCCGAGGTCTACCACTCGCTCAAGTCGGTGCTGAAGCAGAAGGGTCTGGCCACCGGGCTGGGCGACGAGGGCGGGTTCGCCCCCGACCTGGCCAACAACCGCGCCGCACTCGACCTGATCGCCGAGGCGGTCGCCCAGACCGGGCTGAAGCTCGGTAGCGACGTCGTACTCGCTCTCGACGTGGCGGCCAGCGAGTTCTACACCGACGGCGGCTACTCCTTCGAAGGGGCCAGCAAGTCGGCCGCCGAGATGATCGACTACTACGCCGAGCTGTGTCGCGGCCTACCCGATCGTCTCGATCGAGGATCCGCCTCGACCGAGGACGACTGGGACGGCTGGAAGGCCATCACCGACGCTCTGGGAGCCAAGGTCCAGCTGGTCGGCGACGACCTGTTCGTCACCAACGTCGAGCGGCTCCAGCGCGGCATCGACCGAGCGGCCAGGCCAACGCGCTGCTGGTGAAGGTCAACCAGATCGGCTCGCTCACCGAGACCCTCGACGCGGTCGACCTGGCCCACCGCAACGGCTACCGCTGCATGATGAGCCACCGCTCGGGCGAGACCGAGGACACCACCATCGCCGACCTGGCGGTGGCCACCAACTGCGGCCAGATCAAGACCGGTGCCCCGGCTCGCATCGGAGCGGGTCGCGAAGTACAACCAGCTGCTGCGCATCGAAGAAGAGCTCGGGCGACGCCGCACGGTACGCCGGTGCGGGCGCGTTCCCGCGGTTCAACGGCTGAAGTCACGCCGATCCTGAGCGACAACGCGCCCCGAGGTCACTCGGGGCGCGTTTCGCTGCCCGGTTTGCCCCTCCCGGCCCGGCACACTTGACGGGTGGCCACCCGAGGACCCTCCCGCGGCAAGGCGCGCCCGCCGGCGCGGCCCGAGGTGCGCCCCGAAGTCCGCGCCCGGAGGCGGTCCGTCTCGGACACGAGCGGCTCGCTGACGGCGACGCGGGAGTCGCAGCGTTGGGTGTCCGCGCTCCCGGCACGCAGCCGGTTGACCGGCCGGATGGCTGTCCTGGTCCTGGTCCTGGCCGTGCTGACCGTCTCCTATGCCTCCTCGTTGCGGGCCTACCTACACCAGCGCAGTCACATCGAGGACCTGAAGGTGCAGATCGCCGAACGCGAAGCATCGGTCAAGGCGCTGGAACGGGAGAAGCGGCGCTGGGAGGACCCTGCCTACATCCGGATGCAGGCGCGCCAGCGCTTCGGCTATGTGATGCCCGGCGAGACCGGGCTTCAGGTGATCGACATCGACGGCAAGCCGCTGGGTTCGGAGGTCGCGCTGCCCGAGCTCGAGGAAGGCGCCGTGGAGTGGGACCCCACGTGGTGGGAGACCACCTGGCAGTCGGTCGAGCTGGCCGGCGTACCCCCGAAGAAGGCCAAGGACGACGCGGCCAAGGACGAGCTGATCGCGCCGCCGAAGGGACAAGGATGAGCGCCACGCCACCCAAGAGGGCAGGCATCGACCACGCCGACGAGGCCGCGATCGCGCGACAGCTCGGGCGCGCGCCGCGGGCCATCGATCGGGTCGGCCACCGGTGTCCGTGCAGCTTGCCCGATGTCGTGGTCACCGAGCCGCGACTGCCGGACGGAACCCCCTTCCCGACCACCTTCTACCTCACCTGTCCGCGTGCTGCTTCGCTGATCGGCACCCTCGAGGGCGGCGGCTTGATGCGGCAGATGCAGGACCGGTTGTCGGAGGATCCCCGAGCTGGCCGCGGCCTACGCCGCAGCCCATCGGCGCTATCTGGAAGTGCGCGCGGAGCTGGGCCAGGTCCCCGAGATCGAAGGGATCTCCGCCGGCGGGATGCCGGACCGGGTGAAGTGCCTGCACGTGCTTGCCGCGCACGCACTGGTCGAGGGCCCGGGTGTGAACCCGCTCGGCGACGAGGTAGTGGCGGAGTTGGGCGAGTGGTGGGCTTCGGGCCCGTGCGTCTCCACCGGGGCGGACCCGGAGACCGGGACCACGTGAGCGACGAAGCCACCCATCCCGGCCTCGGCTTGGTCCGGGTAGCCACCGACAGCGGCGGTCGGCCCGAGCACACCACGGGACCGGTGGTCTGCGCGATCGACTGCGGCACCAACACCATCAAGATGCTGGTCGCCCACCCGGGTCCGGACGGCCTGCCGGAGGCGCTGCACCGGGAAAGCCACATGGTGCGGCTCGGCCAAGGCATCGACACGACCGGCGCGATCTCGCAGGAGGCGTTGGCGCGCGCTTCCACCGCGCTGCGCAGCATCGCTGCGGTCAACGAGAGGTACGCCGTGGACCGTGTGCGTTTCTGCGCGACCTCGGCCACCCGGGATGCCGACAACGCAGCCGAGTTCGCGGCCACGGTGCGGGCACTGATCGGGGTCGACCCGGAAGTGATCGCGGGCGAGGAGGAGGCCCGGCTGGCCTTCTCCGGTGCACTCGCCACGCTTCGCACTCCGTTGCCAGCCCCGCACCTGGTGATCGACATCGGCGGCGGCTCGACGGAGGTGATCGTCGGCACCGAGCGGCCCGAACAGTCGGCTTCGATGAATCTCGGCTCGGTGAGACACACCGAACGGCATCTGCACTCCGATCCGCCGACCCCCCAGGAGATGGCGGCTTGTGTGGCCGACATCGACGGGGCCCTGGATGCCTGCGGTGTCGATCTGTCCCTGGCGCGGTCGGCGGTGGGCGTGGCCGGCACCGTGCTGACGGTGGCCTCGGCGGTCATCGAGGCCCCCGAATACTCCTCGGTCTACACCGATCAGCTCACCGTGCCCCGGGCCCGGGTGCATGCCGCGGTGGAGCGGCTGTTGTCGATGACCACGGCCCAGCGGAGGGCGCTGCCCTTCATGCACCCCGGACGCGCCGACGTGATCGGTGGTGGCGCGCTGATCCTCGATCGGATCCTGGCGCGGACGCAGGTGGAGACATTGACCATGTCCGGTGCCGGGATCCTCGACGGCATCGCCCAGGCGATGCTCGCCGAGTGAGGGCCGCAGCATGACTGAGGAGCCGCTGCTGCCCCACCCGGTCACCGGGGAGCTCTTCGCCAGTCCGGTGCCAGCCGGGTCGGGGTGGCCCGACGATGTGGCCGATTCCGAGACTCCGGTTGCCGGCACCGCGGCCCAGGTCCGCCGACTGGCTGGTGCCCGTTGTACGACGTTGGCGGAGCTGTCGGCCGAGATCAGCGTCTGCCGGGCCTGCCCGCGCCTGGTGAAGTGGCGCGAGGACGTGGCGGTGACCAAGCGGGCATCGTTCGCGGGCGAGCCCTATTGGGGCCGCCCGGCGCCCGGGTGGGGTGTGGAGGATCCGGCGGTGCTCGTCGTCGGCCTTGCCCCCGCCGCACACGGTGCCAACCGCACCGGCCGGGTCTTCACCGGGGACCGTTCCGGAGACTGGCTCTACGCCGCGTTGCATCGCGCCGGGCTCGCCGAGTTGCCCACCAGTGCGCACGCCGGCGACGGCCAGCGGCTGCTCCGAACCCGGATCGTGGCCGCGGTGCGCTGCGCGCCGCCGCAGAACAAGCCGACTCCTGTCGAGCGCGACACCTGTGCTCCATGGCTGGACGCCGAACTCTCGCACGTCGCCGGATCGGTGCGAGCGGTCGTCGCGCTCGGCGGCTTCGGCTGGGACGCCGCGCTGAAGGCCTACAAGCGGATCGGTTACGAACCGGCCACGCGACCGAAGTTCGGCCATGGGGCCGAGGTCCAGTTGATTGCCGGGGGGCGCGACGCCCCCATGGTCACCTTGCTCGGCTGCTACCACCCGAGCCAGCAGAACACCTTCACCGGCAGGCTCACCGTGCCGATGCTGGACAGTGTCTTTGCCCGGGCCCTCGCCCTCGCGGGACCCGCCGCGAGTTAGGTTGAGCCCGACGCCCCCGTATCCCAATCGGCAGAGGAAGTCGCCTTAAAAGCGATTCAGTCTGGGTTCGAGTCCCAGTGGGGGCACCGTCCAGATCGGCGCCGGCTAAGAGTTTCCGGCAGCGGGATCAATTTTCGACTCCCGCTCGTTGACCTCGGTGCCAGCTATGCTGGAGCAACCGACAACCGTCGTCCGACGGTCGTACGACCGCCAAGGAGTGAAAGACACATGCAGAGCAACAATCCGGTGTTCCGGCGCTCGGAAGAGTTCAACGGAACGGCTACGGCCAACCAGGGCTACAGCGATCCCGCGACCTGGGGGACCGGCGCTCCGACAACGACCCTTTCCGGTGAGCGGATGACCATCGACTCGGTGGTTCAGAAGACCGGCTTCTCTCTCGCAATCGTGGTCGCGACCGCGATTGTGACCTGGGTGATGACCGGCGACCTGCGCGCTGACAACGCGGCGATGGGTCGCCTCGTGCTGGCCTTGACGGTCGGCTCCCTCGGTGCCTTCGTGATGTCGATGGTGAACTCGTTCAAGCGTGAGATCAGCCCGATCCTGGTGATGATCTTCGCGGCGTTCGAAGGTGTCGCCCTCGGTGCGCTGAGCAAGTTCTTCGACGCCCAGTACGCCGATAACGGCGACCACTTGGTCAGCGGCGCGGTCCTCGGCACCTTCGCCGCGTTCGCCGGCACGCTGGCCGCCTACAAGTTTTTCAACATCTCGGTCAGCCCGAAGTTCCGCAAGTTCGTGGTCGCCGCGATGTTCGGCATGGTGGGCCTGGCCCTGATGGAGTTCGTGCTCGGCCTCTTCGGCGCCTCGATCGGCCTCTTCGACGTCTCGGGCCTGGGCATGTTCACCGCGTTCGGCGGCCTGCTCCTCGGCGTGTTCATGCTGATCATGGACTTCGACTTCGTCGAGAACGGCGTCGCCGCCGGACTGCCGGAGAAGGAGTCGTGGCGCGCGGCCTTCGCCATCACCGTGAGCCTGGTCTGGATCTACACCAACCTGCTGCGCATCCTGGCCTTCTTCAGCCAGGACTGATCGCAGCGCGCATCATCCCCCGCTCGAGGAATCCTCGAGCAGGGTCTCGGCGGCCCCGGATTCTTCCGGGGCCGTCGTCGTTTCCGTGCCCTGGCGGTTGCGTTGGCGCAATTGCACCCAGCGGCCGCGCACTCCACGGCGGCCAGCGGCGGCGGCACTGCCGTCGAGTTCGGTGCCGGGAGTCTGGACCGCCTCGACCGCCGCGGTGACCACAGACATGACCCGGGTATCCCAGGCGTCGGCCGGGGCAGCCTCGTCCTGAGCCGGATCCAGCATGGCGAGCAAGGACGGGAGCACCACCGCGACCATCGCGCGGTAGCCGTCGGCCGACGGATGGAAGCGATCCGGGCCAAAGAGCCGATTGGGGTCGCGAGCGAACTCGGGGCCGAGGATCGACCCCAGCGAAACACTGCGTCCCCCGGCCTCGACGGTCGCGATCGCCTGCGCAGCGGCCAGTCGCCGCGACCAGGAGCGGGCCACCTGACGCAGCGGCGGAGCGATCGGGCGGATCGTGCCGAGATCCGGGCAGGTGCCCACGACGACAGCCGACCCGGCATCGGCCAAGGTCCGGACCGCCTCGGAGAGGTGCCGCACCGACGCCGAGGGCAGCACCGTGTGGGTGACGTCGTTGCCGCCGACGAAGATGACGGTCAGATCGGGCCGCAACCGCAGTGCCTGCGCGACCTGTGGCTGGAGATCGGAAGACTGCGCGCCGACGACCGCGAGCTGGCGCAGGTAGACCCGGCGATCGGTCTGCTCGGTGACGCCCGAGGCCAAGATGGCGCCGGGCGTTTCGGTGACCGTCTCGACGCCGTAGCCGACCGCGGAGGAGTCCCCGAGCAGCGCGATCTTGATCGCGGGGCCGGGGCGGCCGCGGCCGTACCAGCCGGTGGCATCGGGTGGGGCCCCCTCGGCACGGCCGATGACGAGGCGAGCCAGGCGCGCCTCCGCCCGGAGTACGCCGTACAGCGAGGCTCCGAGGAGCGACAACCCGCCGCCGCCGTAGGCAGCGGCCGAAGCGAGCTTCCGCGCGGCGGCGACCTTTCCCATGCGCACAACTGTACGTAGCGGGTCATCTTCGAGTGGGACCCCGGATAGATTGACCGGGTGGACTACGTCACCTCGCTCCTGGAACTGATCGGGAACACCCCGCTGGTCGCCCTTCGCTCGGTGCTCGATCGCCCCGCGGCTACCGGTGCCGATGGTGAACCGAAGGGCCCGCTGGTTCTTGCCAAGGTCGAATACCTCAACCCGGGCGGATCGGTGAAGGACCGGATCGCGACCCGGATGATCGAAGCAGCCGAAGCGAGCGGGGCGCTGCAGCCGGGCGGCACCATCGTCGAACCGACCTCGGGCAACACCGGAGTCGGCCTTGCCATGGTCGCGCAGGAGAAGGGCTACAAGTGCGTCTTCGTCTGCCCGGACAAGGTGAGTGAGGACAAGCGCAACGTCTTGAAGGCCTATGGAGCCGAGGTAGTGGTCTGCCCCACCGCCGTCGCGCCCGAGCACCCCGACTCCTACTACAACGTCTCCGACCGGTTAGCCGCGCAGCCGGGCGCATGGAAGCCCGATCAGTACTCCAACCCACACAATCCGCGCTCGCACTACGAAACCACCGGCCCCGAGATCTGGGCGCAGACCGACGGCCGGATCACGCACTTCGTCGCGGGTGTCGGCACCGGCGGCACGATCAGCGGCATCGGGCGGTTTCTGAAGGAGCAGAACCCCGGTGTCCAGGTGGTCGGCGCCGATCCGGCGGGGTCGGTCTACTCCGGCGGCACCGGGCGCCCCTACCTCGTCGAAGGCGTCGGCGAGGACTTCTGGCCCGAGACCTACGACCGGAAGGTCGCCGACCGCATCATCGAGGTCTCCGACGCCGACTCGTTCGCGATGACCCGGCGGTTGGCCCGCGAGGAGGCCATGTTGGTCGGCGGGTCCAGCGGGATGGCCGTGCAAGCCGCGGTGGCGCTCGCTCGGGAACTCGAAGGCACCCCCGAAGGTGACGATGCGGTGATCGTGGTCCTGCTGCCCGACTCCGGACGCGGCTACCTCACCAAGGTCTTCAACGACGAATGGCTCGCTTCATACGGGTTCTCGACCGGCAACGGTGGCGCGGCGAGCACCACGGTCGGCGAGGTCTTGCGCCGCAAGTCCGGCGGGTTGCCCGACCTGGTGCACACCCACCCTTCGGAGACCATCGCCGAAGCGGTGCACATCCTGCAGGAGTACGGCGTCTCCCAGATGCCGGTCGTGCGCGCCGAGCCGCCGATCGTGGCCGCCGAGGTGGCGGGCTCGGTATCGGAGCGGACTCTGCTCGACGCGTTGTTCGCCGGCACCGCGAAGCTGTCGGATTCGGTCGAGCAGCACATGTCGGCTCCGCTCCCGTCGATCGGCGCCACCGAGCCGGTGGCTGGTGCCGTCGGCCTGCTGGGCTCCGCGGACGCGCTGCTCGTGCACGAGGACGGCAAGCCCGTCGGCGTGGTCACCCGACAAGACCTGTTGGCCTATC
Organism: Nocardioides sp.; assembly: GCA_037046605.1. GTDB lineage: Bacteria > Actinomycetota > Actinomycetes > Propionibacteriales > Nocardioidaceae > Nocardioides. Next base: position 91,982 of record JBAOHF010000009.1, on the reverse strand, counting down.
TCGCCCGGAGCTGATCGGGTGCGCTTGTTCCTCGCCGGTCTGGCGCTCGTCCTGGTCGCTGCCTGTTCGCCCGGGAACACCGACACCTCCGCCAACCCCTCGGGTTCCAGCGAGCCTGGGCACGGCTCGGGCAAGCCCAACCCACCGCATGCACCGCCGTCGGGAGACGCTCACGCCGAGGGCTGTCCGGGCGACTTCAACTTGTCGCGCTCGGTGCGCGAGTTCGCCTGCGACGGGGTCTGGGTCAAGCCGATGCCTCGTCGGATGGTCCCGCAAGGCCTAGCCCTCGGGCGTGAGTCGACGGTCTACCTCAGCGGCTACCTCCATGCCGCGCCGGGCAATCGGCCGTGCCAAGTGCTCCAGGCCGATCGCGATACCGGACGGGTCGTAGCCCGAGTGGCCCGGATCGAGGGCCGCGTCGGCGCCGGCGAGACCACCTTCTGCCGACACGGCGGCGGTATCGGGCTCAACGCTTCGGGCTTGTGGGTCGCCGAGACCCGTCGGCTCTGGCTGCTCGACCCTGCCGCCGTCGAAGCGGGGACCGATCCGGTGGTGCGGGCATGGGACCTCGCCGCCCCCGTGCGGGGCTCGGCGATGACGGTGACGCCGCATCGGATCGGGCTGGCCGGCTTCACCAAGACGCTGCCCGGCAAGCTTCGGTGGTACGACGTGGACAAGGTGCTGGCGGGGGGCGTCACCACCCTCGGCACCACGACCCGTGGCTCGATGGTCGGGCCGGTGGCCAAACGCTCCACCCCTTCCCTGATCCAGGGAGTGACCCTTGGGCCGGGAGGAGTGTGGTTCTCCAGGTCGCAGACCCGCTGCGGTGTGCTCAGCGGACCGCAGGGAGACCTGGAGTTCCAACCGGGCGCGGAGGGAATCGCCTTCTCCGACCGGCATCACGTCTGGGTGGTCAGCGAATCGGGCTCGAATCGCTTCCGGCGGCTCGGTGACCGGCCGGTGATCCCCACGCTGACCAGGATCGACATCCGCACCCTGGGTGATTCACCGGGTTGCTGAACTGCCCGGGTGCAGCCAGAGGGCGAGGTCCTCGATTGCGTCCGGAATCCCGAGACCCGGGCGGCTCCACCCTCGACGGGAGTCGACCGCGAGGTAGCGGGTGTCCTCGGGCAGGCCGGCCAGCCGGCGTACCTCCCCCAGCAGCGCCTCCGCCTCGGGCCGGGTATGGCCGCACGGCCCCAGCACCACCGCGTCGGGGGCCAGCGCGCGCAACGCCTCCCACGAGGTCTCGCCTGACGGCTGGGCTCGCTCACCGAGCAGCGACTCGGCGCCGGCGATCGCGAGCATTTCGGGGACCCACAGGCTCGGCCCCCTCGGGGGATCCACCCATTCCAGGAAGACCACCCGCGGACGATGCTTGAGCATCGCCCAGCGCAGCAGCACGGCCAGATGTCGGCGTTGTTCGGCCAGCAGTTCGGTGGCCGCCTCCTCGCGACCAGCCGCCTCCCCGATCGTGGCAATCGTGGCCAAGACCTCGTCGAGTGTCCGGGGGTTCAGCGGGAGCGTGCGTGCTTGGAGAGCCGGCGGCAGCGACGCCAGCCGGTCTGGGTCGGCGATCACCAGATCGGGCCGCAGTTCGATGACGGCCTCGGCGAGCGGCGTACCGTCCGGGGCGGTGACTACGCCGGGAGCCAAGCCCTCGGGTGGATCACAGTGTGCGGAGATTCCCACTACCTCGGCGGCCGCCCCGAGGGCGACCAGGATGTCGGTCGCGGAGGGGAGCAGGGAGACGATGCGCACGGCGAGAAATGTAGCCGGGCGACAGAGCGGGCGGGCGTCGGCTTAGGGTGCGCGTGTGGTTGACCTGCCGATCGACACCGTCGCGATTCTGGTGGCGGCCGCGTTCGCGGCGGGGTTCGTCGATGCCCTGGCCGGTGGCGGCGGGCTCATCCAACTCCCGGCGCTGCTGCTCTGGCTGCCGGGAGCGACCCCGTTGCAGGTGCTGGCCACCAACAAGTTCTCCTCGATCTGCGGCACCTCCGTCAGCGCCGCGACCTACTACCGCCGGATCCGCCCCGATCCGGCGACCTTCGGACCGCTGATGGTGGCGGCCTTCTCCGGCTCGGTCGCGGGCGCGCTGGTGGCCAGGCAGTTGCCGCGAGAGGTCTTCGAGCCCCTTGTTCTCGTGGTGTTGCTGGTCGTCGGCGCCTGGGTACTGCTGCGTCCCACGCTGGGCGCCGAGACCGCGTTGCGGTTCACCGGGCGCCGCCATCTCGTCGTCGCCATGGTGGCCGGCTTCGCCGTTGGCGCCTACGACGGGGCCATGGGCCCCGGAACCGGCTCCTTCTTCCTCGTGGTGCTCGCCGGGGGACTCGGCTACTCCTTCCTCGACGCTTCGGCCAAGGCCCGGCTAGCCAACTGGGCCACCAATCTGGCGGCCTTGTGTGTCTTCATCCCCGCGGGTGGGGTGGTGTGGGCGGCCGCGATCCCGATGGGTCTGGCCAACGTGGTCGGCGGCTATCTCGGGGCGCGGCTCGCCATCGCCAAGGGCTCCCGCTGGGTGCGGGCCTTCCTGCTGGTGGTGATCGTGGGGTTCGCGGTGCGGCTGGGCGCGGGGCTGCTCACGGGCTGAAGCCGGTTACTGTCTGGCTGTGGCCGCGGACTCCTATTTGACCGTCGCACGCGCAGCGGCGGCGGAGGTGGAGATCAAGCGGTCCCGCTTCCTCGGCACGGCGACGCGCGTCGAGAGCGAAGAGGCCGCGCGCGAGGTGGTGACGGCGGCTCGGCGCGAGCACTGGGATGCCCGACACCACTGCTCCGCGTTCGTGCTGGGCGCGCGCAGCGAGGTGCAGCGATCCTCCGACGACGGCGAGCCGTCCGGCACCGCGGGAGCGCCCATCTTGGACGTGGTCGTCGGGCACGCGTTGAGCGATGTGGTCGTGGTGGTGACGCGTTGGTTCGGCGGAGTGTTGTTGGGCACCGGAGGTCTGGTGCGGGCCTACTCCGAGGCAGCCGCGGCGGCGCTCGCCGCGGCCGGGGTTCAGCGCCGGGCTCTCGTCGCCGAGTACGCCGTCGAGCTCGACCATGGGCAGGCGGGCCGGGTGGAGAGCGACCTGCGAGCCCGGGGGATCGAGATCTTGGGCGTCGACTACGCCGCCGCGGTCACGCTGCGACTCGGCGTACCGGCTGCGCGCGGGGCCGAACTGCCAGCGCTGCTGTCGTCGTTGACGGCATCCGTCATGGATCCGCAGCCTCTCGGCACCCGCTGGACCGACGTGTCCGACGACCCCGCGTAGTCTCGGCAGACATGAGCATCCTGGTCTCGATCGAGGAGTTGCCCGAGAGGTTGGCCGACTTCGGTGCGGGCTACCTCCTGACCACTCAGGACGGCCGGATCAAGATCGTCTCGGTGCGCCCGCAGTGGCGGGGTGCTCGGCTTGAGGTGGCCGCGCCCGGGCCGGGGACACTGCGCAACCTCGCCGCCAACGCGACGGTCAGCTTGGTCTTCCCGCCGACAGACCCTCAGGCACCCGGCCAGCACAGCCTGATCATCGATGGGCAGGCGGAGGCAGTCGGTGACGACGTACTCATCGTGCCTACGGCGGCGGTACTGCACCGCCCCGCCTGAGCATCCTCACCGGCGGGACTCAGTCGAGCAGATAGACCAGCCCGGGGCCTTCGTCCCGGTAGGGGATACCGACCGAGTCGAGCGCCTCGCGCCACGAGCCGCGCACCGCGGCATCTGAGGTCTCGAAGCCGTGGTCGGCGGTGAGAAGGATCGCGACCTGATCGCTGACTCCGAGGGCGTCGAGGTGATCGAGGAAGGCCGAGAGTCGGGCGTCGGACTGCCGCAAGGCGTCGCGGCCCATCTCCGAACGAGGCCCGGCACCATGGTGCCCGGCATCGGTGACGACGTTGGCCCACCAGGTCAGCTTCGGTGCCGCGGTCGGGTCGGCCCAGAGGTCGAGCACTTGCCGCAGTCCCAGATCGTCCACGCGCACGCCCCAGCGGAAGTAGTCGTCCTCCAGGTAGCTGGGGTCGCCTAGGAACGGGGATGCGGTCGGGTCCGGCAGGGCGTCGTCGAGGGCGTCGGCGCCGGATTCGCCACTGGCTCGGATCAGCGCCATCGTCGAATAGTCAGAACCTCGGTCGATGGCCTCGTCCACGCTGGCGGTGCGCAGAGTGCCTTCGGGGGCATGGTCGGCCACCATCTCGAAGATGGTGCGCGCATCCGGCTTCAGCCACTCCGCGGAGCGATGCCAGGTGGCTTGATCGTTGGGGACGACACGTTCCCCGGTCGCCCGGTCGTAGTAGACGTTGCCCATCACACCGTGCCGGCCCGGACCGACGCCGGTCAGGATTGCGGTGTGGTTGGTCAGCGTGATCGAGGGGAACTCCGCCACGGCTCCGCCGCGATAGGCCACCCCGCGCTGGATCAACCGAGCCACCCCGGGGAGCCGGCCCTCCTCGGCACCCGCCAGCACTTCTCCGGAGTGTCCGCCGTCCCACAGGATCCCGATCACCCAGCGAGGGGTTTCGCCGGTGAGGTGTTCGTGGCGCACCCGCCCGTCGAGCCGGTTCCCCGCGCCGTCGACCAGGTCTGACTCGGGGACTCCGGCCAGGAACGCCAACGTAGCGCCGACGTCGACCAGCCGGGCGTGCTCGGCGAGGTAGCCCTCCGTCTTCACCCCGGCACCGCTGAGGATGAAGGGCGCCCTGGACTGGATCACGTCGAGCGAACCGTGCTCGCCGACGTGGCCGTGCTCCTCGGGGAAGTAGTGGCGCGGGTTGTGCACGATCGCGAAGTCGGGGCTTCGGTCCGGATCGGCGAAGAACGAGCGCAGCCGGGTCGCCACATAGGGATAGGCGTTGTCGGTGGAGTGGGCCGGGCTCGGGTTCGCGACCTCTTCGGCGTAGGGCAGGAAGGCCATCGGGTCCTCGCTGCCGATCGGGTCGCTGCCGGACACGAGTTCCCGCTCGAGGTCACCCACCCAGCGCACCACGCCGAGGTGGCTGGCGGCGTAGGCGGTGCCGGGAGCGGGGTCGTCGTCGATCCACAACACCAAGTCGACGATGGGGGCGAGATCGGGGGAGCAGACCGCCGCGATCAGCTTGTCGCGGTCCTCACGAGTGCGAGCCATGGGCACACCTTAGGCGGTTCGATGCGGTGTTTTCCTCGGCAGGCCGACCAGCTCGTCGCTCAGTGGTGGCGCGGCACGATCTGTGTCGGCCGCTGCCCCGGATTCCCGGGACGCACCCCCGAGTCGCCCAGTTCTGTGCGGGCGATAACGTCCGAGTCGTCCCGCTAGTCCGAGGAGTCCGCCATGCGCCGCACCGTCTACACCGAAGACCACGAAGCCTTCCGCCAGGCTTTCCGTCAGTTCCTCCAGGCCGAGGTGGTGCCGCACTACGACGAGTGGTACGCCTCGGGGCTGTTCCCCAAGGAGCTCTATCTCAAGCTCGGTGAGCTCGGGGTCTTCGGGATCGAAGTTCCCGAGGAGTACGGCGGCAGCGGCATCCACTCGCTGAAGTACGCCGCGGTGGAGACCGAGGAAGTGCACCGCGCCGGGGTATCGCTGGGCGGCTCGGGCGTGCATGTCGCGTTGTGCCTGCACTACATCTTGGGGCTGGCCACCGAGGAGCAGAAGCAACGGTGGTTGCCGCCGTTCATCTCCGGGGAGGAGATGTGGGCCATCGCGATGACCGAGCCCGGCACCGGCTCCGATCTCGCCGGCATGATCACCAACGCCAAGCGAGACGGCGACCACTACGTGCTCAACGGCGCCAAGACCTTCATCACCGGTGGCGTGCTGGCCGATCGGGTGATCGTGTGTGCCCGGACGGCGCCTCCGTCGGAGGACGACCGCCGCTACGGCATCTCGCTGCTCGCCGTGGACACCAAGTCGGCCGGCTACGCCGTGGGCCGCAAGCTCGACAAGCTCGGCCTCAAGACCTCTGATACCGCCGAGCTTTCGTTCACCGATGTCCGGGTGCCGGTGGGCGACCTGATCGGCGAGGAGAACAAGGGCTTCTCCTATCTCGGCGCAAATCTTCCTCGGGAGCGGCTCAGCATCGCCTTGGGTGCCTACGCCCAGGCCGCGGCCGCGGTGGAGTTCGCCAAGGACTATGTCCAACAGCGCAAGGTCTTCGGCCACTCGGTGGCTTCCTTCCAGAACACCAAGTTCGAGCTGGCCGCGTGCAAGGCGGAGGTCGATGCCGCCGAGGCTGTCGTCGATCGAGCGCTGGAGGCTTACGACGCCGGGGAGCTCACCGCTGCCGAGGCGGCCTCTGCCAAGTTGTTCTGCACCGAGGTCGCCCATCGCGTCATCGACCGCTGCCTGCAACTGCACGGCGGTTACGGCTTCATCAACGAGTATCCGATTGCCCGGCTCTACGCCGACAACCGCGTCAACCGCATCTACGGCGGGACGTCGGAGGTGATGAAGATGATCATCGCGAAGGATATGGGGCTCTGAGCCGTAGCGACGAAGGAGCGAAGGCGAAGAGGCCCCAAATAGGGGAGTCTCTGAGCTGAAATAGGTGGTCGTAGCGACGAAGGAGCGGAGACCGAACAAACCCCAAAGAGGGGAGCTCTGCTGAGCCGCAGCGACGAAGGAGCGAAGGCGAAGAGGCCCCAAATAGGGGAGTCTCTGAGCTGAAATAGGTGGTCGTAGCGACGAAGGAGCGGAGCCCGAACAAACCCCAAATAGGGGAGCTTTGTGAGCCGCAGCGACGAAGGAGCGAAGGCGAAGAGGCCCCGAAATACGGGGGGGCAACGAGAAGCTCGGCTTCCGACCAGGGCGGGTGTCCATCGTCGTGGAAGAGTCGGGAGAAGCCCGCAACCCGACCGGTCAACAGGAGACATGACGCATGCGCGATCTGATCATCACCCAGTTCATGACCCTTGACGGGGTCACCGACTCGCCGGGTGGTGGCGACCACCCTCATGCCGGGTGGACGTTCCAGGATGTCGCCTTCGATGAGGCGGCCTATGCCCTGAAGGGCAGCGAGCAGGAGGAAGCCGGCGCCTTGCTCGTCGGCCGCCAGAGCTGGGAGGAGTTCCACGAGATCTGGCCGACGATGACCGAGGTCTTCCCGCTCTACAACGCGATGCCGAAGTACGTCGTCTCCACCACCCTCGACGACGCAACCGTGGCGGCATCGCCCTGGCAGCCGATGACCGTGCTGCGATCGATCCAGGACGTGGCGGCGCTCAAGGAGACCGAGGGCGGTCCGCTCATCGTGCACGGCTCCCAGACTCTTGCGCAGTCGCTGGCGGCGGCCGGGCTGGTGGATCGCTACCACTTGCTCGTCTTCCCACTGGTGCTCGGTGCGGGCAAACGGCTGTTCGCGCCAGTTGGCGATGCCAAGCAGAAGCTCACGGTGCGGGAGTCGGAGACCTATGCCAATGGGATCACCAAGCTGGTCCTCGACGTGGTGCGGGACTGACCCTGTGCCCTACAACGAGGAGCTCGCCGCCCGAATGCGTTTCGAGCTCGATGGGGAACCGGGGCTGACCGAGCGCAAGATGTTCGGGGGGCTCGGCTTCATGATCAACGGCAATATGGCGGTTGCCGCGAGCAGCAAGGGCGGGCTGATGATCCGCGTCTCGCCGGAGGCGGCACCGAAGTTGCTCGGCGCGCACGTCCGACCGATGGAGATGGGTGGCCGGTCGATGGGCGGCTGGTTGCTCGCCGACTCAGCGGTCACCGACGACGAGGCAGAGTTCGTGCGGTTGGTCCGGCTCGGTCGCGATTTCGCCCGGTCGCTCCCGCCCAAGAAGAAGTAGCCGCGCCAGAAGAAGTAGCGGCCGAAACAACGAGGCCTCCAGCCCCTAGGCTGGGTGGCCATGGGCCCGACTTGGCTGACCGCGTTCCTGGACCTTCCTGAGCAGGACTACGAAATCGGCCGCGACTTCTGGGGCGGGGTCACCGGCCACGAGCTATCGGCGCCGCGTGGAGCGTCGGCGGAGTTCGCGTCCTTCCTGCCTCCCGACGGGGATGTGTATCTCAAGGTGCAACGCGTTGCCGGCGGCCGCCCGCGCATCCACCTGGACCTGACCGTCACCGACCCTCGCGCGGCTGCGGAGGTGGCCATCGCCGCGGGCGGCACCCTGCTCGCCGATGAGGGTTATCTCGTGATGCGGTCGCCGGGAGGGCAGGTGTTCTGTCTCGTAGGGGAGGGCGGGGCCAAGCGTGCGGCACCGACGCAGTGGCCGGCTGGGCATTCCTCCTCCGTCTACCAGGTCTGCCTGGACCTCCCGGCCGAGCAGTACGACGCCGAGGCTGGTTTCTGGCTGACGTTGTTCGGAGCCGAACAAGAGGTGCTCCGTGCTCGGCCCGAATTCTCCTGGGTCCGACACCCGCGGCAACTGGCCCTCGACGTACTCCTGCAGGCGACCGACGAGGCCGCCGGCGAGGTGCGCTGCCACCTAGACCTCGGGACCACGGATCGGCCGACCGAAGTCGATCGGCACCTGGGCCTGGGCGCGACCGTGATCGGGCCGGAGGAGTTCTGGACCGTGATGCGCGATCCGGTCGGGTTGATCTACTGCATCACCGACCGCAACCCGGCCACCGGCAGGTTGGTCGCTCAGTCCAGGTGATCCTTGGCCCAGAGGGCCGCGCTGGTGCGATCGAGCACCCCGAGTTCGCGGAAGACGCGGCCGAGGTGAGCTTTCACGGTGCGCTCGGCGATCCCCAAGGCTCGACCGATCTGCTTGTTGGAGAAGCCTTGCGCCACCAACCGGAGCACTTCGGTCTCGCGGGCCGAGAGGTTGGCGCCGGGGCTCGAGGAACTGCCACCGGCGTTCGGCAGCAGTGCCCGCGCCACTCGTGGGTCGATGGGCACATGCCCGGCGGCGGCGGACTTGACCGCCGAAAGCAGTTGGTCCGGCTCGGCGTCCTTCAGCACGTAGCCGGTCGCCCCGGCACCGAGTGCGGCACGCACGCGTTCGGAGTCGGCGAAGCTGGTCAGCACCAGCACCTTGGCGTCGGGGAGTCGTTCGACCAGTGCCGCGGTCGCCTCCACCCCGTCCATCACCGGCATCGAGAGGTCCATCAGCACCACGTCGGCGGCGGCGCTCACCGCTGCTTCCACGCCTTCCTGGCCGTTGGTGGCCTCACCGACCACCTCGATCTCGGGGTCGGAGGACAGCAGCACGCGTACGCCGCTGCGCACCAACTGATGGTCATCGACGATGACGACCTTGATCACTTTCCAACCTCCAAGGTGTGCACGGTGAGCCGCCAGTGGGTCCCGGCACCGGGAGCACTGGACACGTCCAGGCGTACTCCGGGGACCGAGGTGAGTTCGCTGAGAACCCGCAAGCCGAAATGCCCCTCTGCCGGCCTTGCGAGGGCAGCCGTCACGTCGAAGCCGACCCCGTCGTCGACCACGTCCAAGACGGCGGTCTCGCCTTCGCGCGAGAGGCGCACCAGGACCTCGGCCGGACCAGCGTGCTTGGCCGTGTTGCGTAGGCACTCCTGGGTGACCCGATAGACCAGTCGGGTTTCGGGCTCGGCCAGTGAGCTGGCCGCTTCAGGGTCCAGGTCGAGTTGCACCGTCTGGCCCTCGGCCTGGTGTGCCTGACCCAAGTCGGTGAGTGCCGCGATCAGGCCGGCACGGCCGAGGCTGGGCGGGTAGATGTCGACGAGCAGGGTGCGCAGCGCGCGGATGCTGGTGCGCACCGACGCGGCCACCCCCTCCAGGTCTCGGGCGAGCGCCTCTTCGCCCTCGGCCCGTGCGGTGGCGGCCGCACCCGCGGCGGTGAACGACGAGGCGGCCAGTTGTTGCACTGGACCGTCGTGCAGGTTGGCGGCGATGCGCAGCCGCTCCTCTTCGGAGGCGTCGACGGCCCTTTGGAGCAACGCCACGCGCTGTGCCTCGGCGGCGCGAAGACGGCGGGTCAGGTGCCACACGATCGGCGTGATCAGTACGACGAGCAGGACCAGGCTGCTCGCGGTCAGCCCCGCGAAGCCGCGCCACAAGGCGTTGCGCCGATCGCCCACCGGGTCGTAGGAGAGGTACATCTCGAAGAGGGCAGGAGAACCATCGGGAAACCACACCGGCCGGTAGACCTCGACGGCTCGGTCCCCTGATTCGAAGGTGTTCTCCGACTCCTCAAGGTCAGAGATGTGCGCCATCGTCGCGGGTCCCTCCAACGCGTCGAGCTGTTCGCTGTCGAGGGGGAAGGTGCGGCCGATCAGTTGGGGCTCATCGGCGTACAACACCTGACCGTCCGGTCCCCACAGTTTGACTCGGATCACCGATTCGTTGGTGAGGACGGACTTTCGAACGGCTTGATCGAAGGCCGCCACAGCCTCGGGCGAGCCGGCCCGAAGCTCGGCGTTGAGCGCCGGCTGGATGAGGGTGTCGGCGATGACTCCGGCCGTGCCGGCGGCGTCGTTGACGGCTTCGCGTTCCGCCAGGGTCCGTGCCGCCAAGGTGCTGAGCAGACCCACCAGGACGAGGACGAACAGCACGCCGGCGAGCAGTTGCAGCCAGATCGCCCGCGGACGAACGGTGCGTTCGTCCGCGGGCGAGACGGATCGGGAGATCGGCCGCCAGGCCGGCGCCTGTCCCTGGATCGGTGGCTGGTCCACGTCCTCGGCTGCTCCCTTTGATTCGGATGGCTCAGATCGGATGGTGCAGTTCAGCGGTTGTCGGAGTCGTCGGGTGAGTCGCCCGAGTCGTCCGAGCCGTGACCGGAGCCGTCATCATCGCGCGAGTCCGAATCGTCGCGCGAGTCATCATCGGAATCGCCGCCGCCGTGGCCGGAATTGTCGGAGTCGTCGTCCCCGTCGTCGCTGTCATCGCGGTCGTCGTTGTTGTTGCCCGGGCCAGAGTTGTCGGAGTGGTCGTCCCCGTGGTCGTCCCCGTCGTCGTCGCTGTCGTTGTTGTTGCCGGGGCCCGAGTTGTCCCGACCGTCGGAGTCGTCGCCGGAGTCGTGGGTCGAATCGTCGGACGGTGAGCTGCTGGGCGAATCGTCCCGGTCTCCGCCGTTGTCGTCTCCCGGCTCGGGATGGCTGCTGTGGCTCCCGTGATCGTCGGTGCCGTCGTCGACGCCCGGGGACGCGTCCTCGGTCGGGTCCGGCGTACCGGGAATCTCGACAGCGGGCGCCGGCACCGGAGTCCGCTCGGCGAAGGTGGTGTTGCCGACGAGCCCGAGGGCTGCGGGGGTCGCCACAGCTGTGGCGGCAAGTGCGGCGAGTGCGATGCGCAACATGGGTATCTCCTCTTCGTGGGGGGGGGTGTGGATCAGCCGTTGAATGCGAGGGTGCCGCGGCACACCTCGCCGGTTGCGGGGTTGGTGGCGCGGCCGACGAGAGTGTCGGTGCCGGCGCGGTTGTTGGTCAGCTTGCTGACGGAGAAGGAGCCGCTGGGGGCCAAGGTCTTGCGGGTGCCACTCCAGAAGGTCGTGCCGTTGTCCCGCAGGACGACGTTCCAGGTCTGCCCGACCTTGTTGGAGTCGACCTCGAACTCGACTTCGATGCGGCCACCGTCTTCGGGCTTGGCCTTGAGCTTCCACACGGAGTTACCGCTGCACTTGCCCGACACGCGGACGTCGGCATCGTTGGCCGAGGCCGCGCCGGGGACGAGGACGACCGCGGTGGCGGCGATCGCCATGCCGAGGACCGAGCGGCCGATGAAGGTGCTGGGGGTGGTGTTCATGTCGGTTTCCTTTGCTGGGGTTCGGAGAACGTGGTTTGTGCTGGGGGTCTTGCTGTTGCTGGGGACTTGCTGGGTTCCGCTGTGGCTGGGTGAGCCGGGGTGCTGAGTAAAGATTCGATGCCCGGCTGGTCGACGCGCCATCGGACCTTGGTCTTACGACCCATGCGGGCTGCCCGCCGCCGGGTTGACCTCGATCGCGGCCCATCGGGGAACAGGTGCCGGGTACCTTGACGACGTGACGAATGCGGAACGGCCTCAGACTGTCGCGGCGCTGCGGGCCAGCGGCCACGTGTACAAGACGCTGCGGGAGGAGATTCGCGACAACCTCCTGGACGCACTGCGGGCGAACATCGACCCGTGGCCGGGACTGCACGGCATGTCGGAGACGGTGATCCCCCAGCTCGAGCGGGCGCTGCTGGCCGGCCACGACATCGTGCTGCTGGGGGAGCGGGGACAAGGGAAGACCCGGCTCCTGCGCAGCATCGTGGCTTTACTGGACGAGTGGACGCCGGTGATCGCCGGCAGCGAGTTGGGTGAGCATCCCTATGCGCCGATCTCACACACCTCCCAGCGGCTGGCGGCCGAGCTCGGGGACGAGTTGCCGGTCGCCTGGCGACACCGCAGCGAGCGGTACGCCGAGAAGCTGGCCACCCCGGACACCTCGGTGGCCGACCTGATCGGTGACGTGGACCCGATCAAGGTGGCCGAAGGGCGCTCACTCGGCGATCCGGAGACCATCCACTTCGGGATGATCCCGCGCAGCCACCGGGGCATCGTCGCGATCAACGAACTGCCCGACCTGGCCGAGCGGATCCAGGTCGCCATGCTCAACGTGATGGAGGAGCGGGACATCCAGATCCGCGGCTACCTCCTGCGGCTGCCGCTCGACGTACTCGTCGTAGCGAGCGCCAACCCGGAGGACTACACCAACCGCGGCCGGATCATCACCCCGCTCAAGGACCGTTTCGGAGCCGAGATCCGCACCCACTACCCGGTCGAACTCGCGGACGAGGTCGCGGTGATCAGCCAAGAGGCGAACCTCGTGGCCGACGTACCCGATGTCCTGCTGGAGATTCTGGCCCGCTTCACCCGGCTGCTGCGTGAATCCGCGTCGGTCGACCAGCGCTCGGGGGTGAGCGCCCGCTTCGCCATCGCCGGAGCGGAGACGATCGCCGCCAGCGCATTGCACCGGGCGACGGTGACCGGTGAAGTAACGGCTGGCGCTCGTCTGGTCGACCTGGAGGCCGCGGTCGAGGTGCTGGTCGGCAAGATCGAGTTCGAGACCGGAGAAGAGGGTCGCGAGCGCGACATCCTCGCCCATCTCTTGCGTCAGGCCACGGCCGAGACCATTCGAGAGAGGTTGCGTGGACTCGATTTCCGCCCCCTGGTCGACGCCATGGAAGACGGCGCGCTGGTGGCGACCGGAGTGCGGATTCCCGCCGCCGAGTTCCTGGCGGGGCTGCCCGATCTCGACGGCGACTCCTCGCTGTACGACGAGGCGGCGGCACGCCTCGGAGCGGAAACGCCGGCGCAGCGGGCCGGTGCGCTCGAGCTCGCGCTGGAAGGTTTGTACCTGGCTCGCCGGATCGGCAAGGAGACCGGCGGTCGCGAAACGGTCTACGGCTAGATGGCTCCTCCCAGCCCACACGCCCGCTACCAGCGATACGCCGGTGGCGATCCGCTCGCGCCGCCGGTCGACCTGAGTGAAGCGTTGTCGGCCATCGGCGAGGACGTCATGTACGGCTACTCCCCGGAGCGGGCTCTCAACGAGTACCTCCGCCGCGGTGCGCAGGACCGCACCGGGTTGGACGAGCTCGCCGGACGGATTGCCGAGCGTCGTCGCGAACTGCTCAGTGAGCATCGGCTCGACGGCACCCTTGCCGAAGTCGCCGAGCTCCTCAACAAGGCGATCACCGCCGAACGAGGTCAGCTCGCCCGCGACATCGAGCTCGACGACATGGACCGCTCCTTCCGTGAGCTGCAACTGGACAACCTGCCCACCTCCACCGCCGCCGCGGTCACGGAACTCTCCAAATACGACTGGACCAGCTCGGAGGCCCGCGAGCACTACGAGCAGATCCGTGACCTGCTCGGGCGAGAACTGCTCGACCAGCGCTTCGCCGGGATGAAGCAAGCCTTGGAGAACGCCACCGACGAGGACCGAGCGGCAGCCCAGGAGATGCTGGCCGCCCTCAACGACCTGCTCGAGGCACATCGGCGTGGTGAGGACACCGATCAGGCGTTCAAGGACTTCATGGACCGCTTCGGTGACTACTTCCCGGAGAACCCACGCACCATCGAGGAACTGCTCGACACTCTTGCCGTACGAGCTGCCGCGGCCCAGCGGCTGCGCAACTCACTATCCCCCGAGCAGCGGGCCGAGCTTGACCAGCTCGCCGCCGAGGCGTTCGGCAGTCAGGAACTCATCAGCTCGCTGTCCACTCTGGACGAGCACCTCCAAGCGCTGCGACCCGATGCCGGTTGGGGTGGCTCGGAGAACTTCCGCGGTGAGCAGGGTGTCGGTTTGGGCGAGGGCACCGGGCTGATGAGCCAGCTCGGCGAGCTCGACGCCTTGTCCGAGCAACTCGGGCAGGCCTACCCCGGGGCTCGCCTCAGCGACGTCGACCTCGACGCGCTCGCTCGCCAACTCGGTGACCGTGCCGCTGCCGACGCCCGCGACCTGGCCAACCTGGAGCGAGCCCTGCGCGACTCCGGCCTGATGGCCAAGGGAGTGGACGGGAACCTCAGGTTGACCCCTGCCGCGATGCGTCAACTCGGTAAGGAACTCCTCCGCGACGTCGCCAAGCGGCTGTCGGGCCGCCAGGGGCAACGGGATGCCCGGCGCTCGGGGATCACCGGCGAGCCGAGTGGCTCGACCCGCGCCTGGGAGTTCGGCGACACCGAGCCGTGGGACGTGACGCGCACCTTGACCAACGCCGTACGACGGGAGGCGGGCGACCCACGGGGCGGCGCCGGACGCGTGCGGATCGAGGTCGGTGACGTCGAGGTGACCGAGACCGAGGCCCGCACCCAAGCCTGTGTGGCGCTGTGCGTGGACACCTCCTTCTCGATGGTGATGGAGGGCTGGGTGCCGATGAAACGCACCGCGCTCGCCTTGCACACGTTGATCCGGACCAGATTCCGAGGCGATGCGCTCGAACTCATCGCCTTCGGCCGTGCGGCCCAGAAGATGTCGATCGAGGAACTCACCGGGTTGCCGGGCCGCTATGAGAAGGGCACCAACCTGCACCATGCGCTGCTGCTGGCCAACCGACACTTCCGCAAGCATCCGTCGATGCAGCCGGTGCTGCTCATCGTCACCGACGGTGAACCGACCTCACACCTGGAGCCCGGCGGCGAGGTGCACTTCTCCTACCCTCCGCACCCGCTGACCCTGGCTTATGCCGTGCGGGAGTTGGACGGGGCCGCGCGACTGGGCGCGCACACGACGTTCTTCCGGCTCGGGGACGACCCGGGCCTGGCCCGGTTCGTCGACTCGATGGCTCGCCGAGTCCGCGGGCGGGTGGTGGCGCCGGAGATGTCCGATCTCGGGGCGGCCGTTGTTGGGTCCTACCTGGGCACGCGCGCCCAGGAGACCTGGACCGACTGATCGGAGGCGAACCGGATCAAGTGTCGGGCCAGTACGTTCTCCAACTGCCCGATCCGGTTGCCGTCCGCATCGAGCTCCATCCGCAGGATCTCCTCATCGGTGAAGAGGCGCGCGTTTCCGCCGATGAAGGTGATCGTGCCGGCGTTCTCCTCGGCGTCCCATTCGCCGCCCTGCTTGCGACCCAGGTGCGAGGTGAGTTGTTTGCCGAACCTGGCGGGCCGGTCGATGCCCACTTCGGCGATGCTGCGTGCCTGGGCGGGGAAGGCGACGCCGGTCTTGGCATGACAGCGGTAGCCGTGCGGAACCTTCCGCAGATACTGCTGGTGGTAGTCCTCGGCGTAGAAGTAGGAGACTTCCTCGGCCGAACGGAGCTCGGTGGTGATCGGGTCGAATCCCTTGGCGGCCAGCACCTGACCGTAGAGATCGGTCATCGCGCTGGCGATGTGCGCCTGGAGCGGGGTGGTCCAGTAGATCGCCGAGCGGTATTGCGTGCCGGTGTCGTTGCCCTGCCGCATTCCCTGGGTCGGGTCGTGGACCTCGAAGAAGGTGCGGACCAGTTCGCCGAAGCCCACCTGGGCGGGATCGAAAACGATCCGCACGGCCTCGGTGTGGCCGGTGCGGCCGGTGCACACCTCTTCGTACGACGGGTTCGGGGTGTGGCCGCCGGCGTACCCCACCGACGTGGACCAGACCCCTGGCACCTGCCAGAAGATCTCCTCGGCTCCCCAGAAACAGCCCAACCCGAAGAGCGCCACCTCCAGCCCCTCGGGTACCTCGTCGGTGACCAGCGGCGCATCGAGCACCAGGTGCCGATCGGCCAGCCCAAACCACCGATGTTCGCGGCCCGGCAAGGCGTCCTCGGGTGCGGGGATCGAGGCGTCGCGTGTGAAGAACATTGGAAGACTCCCGTGGTGGATCCGTGCCGGAGACGGCGGCATCCGCGGACTGCGGACCGGGCTCCAGTCTGCCCGAGTGAGGCAAGCCTTACCAGCGGCCGTCCAGGCGGGGCGACATCCCGGCGACCCGCCCGAATCCGGGCGTGGGGACTACCCTCACTCGGGTGACCGCGGAGCATGCAAACAAGTCCGGATTCGCCACCCGAGCCATCCACGCGGGCTACGAGCCCGACCCCACGACCGGCGCGGTGATCCCGCCGATCTATGCCACCAGCACCTACAAGCAGGACGGCGTGCTGGGGTTGCGTGGAGGCTACGACTACTCCCGTAGTGGCAACCCCACTCGCGACGTGCTCCAGGACTGTCTGGCCGCGTTGGAAGAGGGGGAGCGGGCCTTCGCCTTCGCCTCCGGGCTGGCCGCGGAGGACACCTTGGTGCGCACCGTGTGCCGCCCCGGCGATCATGTGATCCTGCCCGACGACGCCTACGGCGGCACCTACCGTCTCTTCGACAAGGTCGAGCAGAACTGGGGACTGGAGCACACCTCGGCGCCGGTCGGTGATCCCGACGCCGTGCGCGCGGCCGTGCGGCCCGGCCAGACCAAGCTGATCTGGATCGAGACGCCCACCAACCCGCTGCTCAACATCGGCGATATCGAGGCGCTGGCCAGCGTCGCGCATGAGGCCGGCGCGCTGCTGGTCGTCGACAACACCTTCGCATCGCCGTACCTCCAGCGTCCGCTGACGCTCGGTGCCGACGTGGTCGTGCACTCCACCACCAAGTACGTCGGCGGGCATTCCGATGTCGTCGGCGGCGCCTTGGTCGTGCGCGACCACGCGCTGGCCGAGCAACTCGCCTTCCATCAGAACGCCATCGGCGCGGTGGCCAGTCCGTTCGACTCGTGGCTGACCCTACGCGGGCTCAAGACGCTAGCCGTGCGGATGGACCGGCACTGTGACAACGCCGAGAAGGTGGTGGAGTTCCTGGCCACGCATCCGGCCGTGTCGCGGGTCTACTACCCGGGCATGGTCGACCACCCGGGGCACGCGGTTGCGGCGCGGCAGATGGACCGCTTCGGCGGCATCGTCTCCTTCCGGGTCGCGGCCGGCAAACAAGCGGCCATCGACGTGTGCGGGCGAGCCAAGGTCTTCACGTTGGCCGAGTCCCTGGGCGGCATCGAGAGTCTGATCGAGCATCCCGGGCAGATGACCCACGCCTCGGTGGCCGGCACCGCACTGGAGGTTCCCGACGACTTGATCCGGCTCAGCGTCGGTATCGAGGCGATCGAGGATCTGCTCGCCGATCTGGAGCAGGCGCTTGGCTGAGCGCCGTCCGCCGAT
This sequence comes from Nocardioides sp., assembly GCA_037046605.1. Lineage (GTDB taxonomy): Bacteria > Actinomycetota > Actinomycetes > Propionibacteriales > Nocardioidaceae > Nocardioides. The sequence goes on along the minus strand of JBAOHF010000009.1, from coordinate 74,502 downwards.
GGGCGCAGCCGCACCTGAGGAAAGGGCCGAAGTGGTGATCTGTGCCGACTTCGGCTCCACCTTCACCAAGACCGCGCTGGTCGAGTTGGCGACGGGACGCATCGCCGCCGCCGCTAGCCATCCGACCACGATCGACACCGATGTCCTCGACGGGTTCGACGCCTGCCGGGCCGAGCTGACCGCGGCGGACTCGCGAGCCGCGCAGGCCGAGGTGCTGGCCTGCTCGAGCGCGGGCGGCGGGCTTCGCATCGCCGTGATCGGCAATGAGGAGCTGGTGACCGCCGAAGCCGGACGCCGGGTCGCGCTGTCCAGCGGCGGCAAGGTGGTCGCTGTCCTTGCGGCCAGTCGCGGCGACGGCATCGAGTTGTCCGACTCCGACCCCGACGTGGTCTTGCTGGTGGGGGGCACCGACGGTGGCAACGCCGCTCCCGTCCTGCGCTCGGCTGAGGCGCTGCGCGCGAGTGGCTGGACCGGCCCGATCGTGTACGCCGGCAACTCCGAGGCAGCAGATCAGGTCGCCCAGGTGCTCGCCGGGCTCCCCGTCGTACTCGCCGACAATGTGGTGCCGAAAATCGGGGTCCTCGCCCCCGAGTCGGCACGCGCGGCGATCCGCGAGATGTTCTTGGCCCACGTGATCGGTGGCAAGCACCTCAGCGCTCGGGCGGACTTCACCGCCATGGTGCGCGGCGCCACCCCCGACGTGGTGCTGACCGGAGTCGAGCTCCTCTCCCGGGGGGTGGACGAGACCAAGCCGGGGGTGGGCGACGTGGTCGTCGTCGATGTCGGCGGAGCTACCACCGACGTACACAGCGTGATCGAGCTGGACCCGGAGGAAGCCTCGCTGTCCCGCGAGGTGGTCGCGACCAGCGCGGTAACCCGGACCGTCGAGGGCGACCTCGGGATGCGCTGGTCGGCTGCGACGACGGTTGCTGCGGCGCAGGGGCAGGAGGAAGACCTGGGCGTCGACCTGAGGGCGTACGCCGAGGGTGCCGCCTCACTTCACCACCACCCGGACGCGATCCCCACGACCGAGGCGGAGGCCGATCGAGACGAAGCGATCGCGCGGGCGGCCGTCGGGTTGGCGCTGCGCCGGCACGCCGGGCGAGCGCGAGTCGTGGTGAGCCCAGAAGGCCGGGTCGTGGAGCGGACCGGCAAGGACCTCCGACCGATCAAGTTGCTGGTCGGGTCCGGTGGGATCCTGCGCAACGGTCGCGCGGGGGTGGCGGAGCGGGTCTTCGCCGGCTCCACTGGTGCCCACCACCCAGGGGGGTGGCAGCTACCGGAGTCCCCACGAGTGGTCGTGGACCGCGAATATGTGCTCGCCGCCGCCGGGCTGCTGGCTGAGCGAGCGCCACTGACCGCCCACCTGCTGGTGAGTAGCCTGAGCCGGTGATCACACCGGAGCCACCCGCCGAGGACCCGCGCGACACCACCGCGGGCGACACCACCGCGGGCGACACCGCGGCGGGCAACACCGCGGCGGAAAACACCGAAAACGTGGCTGTCGACGCGGGTGCTGGGGCCGAGGCCGGCGGGGCAACGGCGCGACTGCGCCAACTGGGCCAGCAATGGGCTCAGCTCCGCGCCGAGCGCACGGCCGCCGAGGCTCCGAGCGCCGTGGCAGCCGGTCCCTCGAACTTCTCAAGGGCCCAAGTCCCGTGGGGCTACGACGTGGCCGCCGCGTGGGCGTGGCGCTTCGTGGTGATCTGTGCCGCGGGCTACATCCTGCTGTGGCTGCTGGCGAGATATGCCACCTTGACGGTGCCGATCGCTGTCGCCTTGCTGGTCTCGGCGATGGCCTTCCCTGCCGTGGAACGGCTGGCCCGGTGGGGGGTGCCGCGCAAACTCGCATCCGGCGGTCTTGTCGTCGGGGGGGTGGCGACCGTCGGGTTGCTGCTCACGTTCGTCGGTTCCACCGTCAGCCAAGGAGCCAAAGACCTGGCGGCTTCTGTCGCGGATGGCATCCAGCAGATCGAGATCTGGCTCAAGACCGGCCCGCTCAAAGCCAGCGACTCCCAGATCAACAGCTACCTGGAGAAGGCCCGCGAGACGATCGCCGAACGTGCTCAGAACCCCGACACCATCGGCCAGGTCACCCATGTCGGCACCGCGCTGGGGCATGTGCTGGCGGGATTCTTCATCGTGTTGTTCGCCAGCTACTTCTTCCTTGCCGAGGGCGGCCGGATCTGGGCCTGGGTGGTGCGGTTGACGCCGCGAGCAGCCCGGCGGTCCATCGACGGTTCGGGCCGGGTCGCCTGGGTGGCGCTGACCAATTTCGTCCGCGCCACCGTCTTCGTCGCGCTAGCCGACGCGATCGGCATCTCGGTGGGGGCGGCCATCCTCGGGGTGCCCTTCGTGCCGGCGCTCGGCGTCCTGGTCTTCTTGGGAGCCTTCGTACCAATGATTGGGGCCACCATCGCCGGCACCGTGGCGATCCTGGTGGCGCTCGTCTCCAACGGGCCGATCACCGCACTGCTGATGCTGGGTGTCGTGATCTTGGTCCAGCAGATCGAGGGACATGTGCTGCAGCCGTTCCTGATGGGCAAGCTGGTCTCGGTGCACCCGCTGGGGGTTATCGCCGCGATCGCCTGCGGCGTCATCACGGCGGGGATCGTGGGCGCCCTGATCGCCGTACCGCTAGCGGCGGCCGGTAACGCGGTGGTGCAATATCTCGCTGCCGCGGGTGACCCCGAGGCACCCGATCCCAGCCACGACGCCATCAACGAGGATGACCGCCCATGACAACGCCCAGTGTGACCCTTGCCGAGATCGAGAGCGCCCGCGAATTCCTTCGTGACGTGATCATCGAAACCCCGATGCAAGGCTCGCGTGAGTTGTCGACGATGGCCGGCGGGCCCGTCCGACTCAAGCTGGAGAACCTGCAGCGCACCGGCTCCTTCAAGACCCGCGGAGCCTATCTGCGGCTGTCGCGGCTCTCGGAGGCCGAGCGTGCGGCTGGCGTCGTGGCCGCGTCCGCCGGCAACCATGCCCAAGGGGTAGCCCTGTCGGCGCAACTGCTCGGCATCAAAGCGACCGTCTTCATGCCCGAGGGGGCGCCGATCCCGAAGGTGAACGCCACCCGAGGGTACGGCGCGGAGGTGGTCTTCCACGGCCAGTACCTCGAGCACTCCATCGCCGCTGCCCGGGTCTTCGCCGAGGAGACGGGCGCGATCTTCATCCACCCCTTCGACCATGTCGACGTGGTCACCGGACAAGGCACCTGCGGCTTGGAGGTCGTCGAGCAAGCCCCGGATCTCGAAGACCGTGCTGATCCCGACCGGGGGCGGCGGGCTCCTGGCGGGGATGGCGATCGCCATCAAGACCCTGCGCCCGGACGTGCGAGTGGTCGGCGTGCAGGCCGAGGGGGCGGCCGCCTACCCGGTCTCCCTCGCCAAGGGGGAGCCGGTCCAACTGAACGTCATGAACACCATGGCCGACGGGATCGCGGTGGGGCGACCCGGCGACATCACTTTCGCTGCGGTGCGCGACTACGTCGACGACATCGTGACAGTCAGCGAGAGCTCTCTGGCCAAAGCGCTGCTCAGCTTGGTCGAGCGCGCCAAGCAGGTCGTCGAGCCCGCGGGAGCGGCGGCCTTCGCGGCGATGATGGATCGGCCCACGGCGTACGCCACCCCGGCTGTCGTGGTGCTGTCCGGCGGCAACGTGGATCCGCTCCTGCTCGGGAAGGTGATCCGGTTCGGCATGGCGAGTGCCGGACGCTATCTCACTCTCCGAGTCACCATCCCCGATCTCCCTGGCGGTCTTGCCACGCTGCTCACCGATCTCGCCGCCGCGGGGGCCAACGTGCTCGAAGTTGAGCACGAGCGGATCTCGCCGGTGCTCAACCTGCATGAGGTCGAGGTGCGGCTCCAACTGGAGACCCGGGGCTTGGCCCACGCGGACGGTTTGGTGGCCACGCTCACCGAGCGTGGCTACCGGATCGAGTCATAAGAACCCTTATTTCGGGCTGCCAAACGCGGGCGAATTTGGTCAAGATCGGCGATTTGCACAGCCGTAATCGACCCTTCACCCTGGTCAGGACCGTTTTTCCGTCTGCCGCCAGGAGCCTCATATGGACCTGCCCACCCATCAGCAACCCAAGTCCGGGCGTGGGGTTCGCGCCTTGCTTGCTGCGGTGGTCGGGCTCGCTCTGGTGTGGGGCGCGGTGTCGTTCGTGCCCACCTCGGCAACCGCCGCTACGTCGATCACCAGCATCTGGAAGGCGATCCGTAAGAAGGCCGATCGTCGCTACTACACCAAGGCCGGATCGGACGCGCGCTACTACTCCCGGGCACAAACCGACGAGCGGTTCTATACCCGCGCCCAGTCCGATACCCGCTATTTCACCCGGGGCCAGGTCGAGACGCAGTTCGCCTCGAAGCCCTCGATGGTTCGCGGTGGGTGGGCCTGGACGGTTTCGGACGCCGGCCAGCAGCGGTACGGCATGGACGACATCACCTTCGGCCTGACGATGGCCTCGGCTCCGCAGACCCACTACATCAAGATCGGTGACGCCGTTCCGCAAGGCTGTTCCGGTACCGTCACCGATCCCTCGGCTACCGCCGGGCACCTGTGTGTCTTCGAGGGCGCGGCAACCAACGTCGCGGTGAGTGGCATCTCGACACTGACCAACGAAGAGGGCGCCAACCGTTTTGCAGCCGTGGTCTACGGCTACGGCGTGCTCGGGCTGGAGTCGTGGGCCGAAGGTTCGTGGGCGTTGGGCGTCGACTGACCCGCAACCGCGAGGGCACTCGGCTGTCTAGGCCGGAGTTCCCCGGATTTCCTGCGCGTGGCCCGCTCAGATCCTTAGGTTGTGGGGATCAATGTTCGGGGGAATCCACGATAGGAATGGTTCATGCTCAGGAAGCCCTCTCGGTGGCGCAGCACTCGTGCGGTCATCGCTCTCGGCGTAGCGTTCGCGCTCGCTTTCGGTGCCATCGCCGTCTCTCCGTCAACCGCCGCGAGCAGTCTGACGATTGCCAGTATCTGGAAGTCGATCAAGAAGAAGACTGACAAGCGCTATTACACCAAGGCCAAGTCGGACGCCCGTTACGTCAAGAAGCCGACCGTGGTTCGTGGCACCTGGGCTTGGTCGGTAGAGGCCAGTCCCGACCCCCGGGTGGGACTGGCAGCTATCCAATTTGGAGTCACCTTGCCCGCGGCCCCGGTTGTGCACGTCATCAGCTACGGGGCGTCACCGCCCGCCGGTTGCTCTGGCACCACGGAACTGCCCTCGGCTGCTCCGGGCCACCTATGCGTTTTCGAGGGTCTTGCTCTCAACGTCGGAACGTGGGGCACCCTCAACGCCCGAAATGGGAACGGTTCGGAGCGATTCGGTGCCGTTGTGTATGCATACCCCGTGGTGGATTCCTATGCCGCAGCGACTGGTACGTGGGCGCTCGGCACCGGCCCCTCTGCGGTCTGGGCAAAGCAGGACGACTCAAAGGGGGGCGAGTCGGTCTTGCCGCCCGGTGGCGGCATCCTCAGGAAGTAGCGGACCGAGCACCCGGCTGACCGGCTGTCATCGTCTAGCCGCGGAAGGGCTCGGCCTTCACGATCTGGACGCGCAGCGTCTTGCCGTTGGGGGCGACATATCCGACCGTGTCGCCCTCACGAGCGCCGATGATGGCCGAGCCCAGCGGCGACTGGGGAGAGAAGACGGGGTATTTGTCGCTCTCGATCTCGCGAGCGCCGAGCAGGAAGGTCTCGGTGTCGTCGTCGCCCTCGAAGCGGTAGGTGACCAGGAACCCGGGGGAGACGGTGCCGTCGTCCTCGGCGTCACCGACCTGGGCGGTGCGCAGCATCTCCTCGATCTGGCGGATCCGCATCTCCAGCTTGCCCTGCTCCTCCTTGGCGGCGTGGTAGCCGCCGTTCTCCTTGAGATCACCCTCGTCGCGGGCAGCGGAGATGCGGTCGATGACGTTTTGGCGGGCCGGTCCGCGAAGGTGTTCGAGTTCTTCGGTGAGCTTGGTGTGGGCATCACGGGTCAGCCACACGATGTCCTGCTCGTTGACGCGGTCGCTCATGTCGGTCCTCCTTCGCCGTGCCGCCTCACGGTCGGCAAACACGACTCGCCCTCGGTGGGGCCAGGTCTGTGGCGGGGGTGCGACGACATCAACGCCTGTCGCCGTGCTGGCCGGGGCAAGGAGCGCTGAGTTCGGCTGCACTAACCCAGCCTGCGGAATGCTTGGTGACTCAACAGTAGCAAATTCGTGGTCGTCACCAGCGCAGATGGGCGCTGTCAGCTGAGCGGAGGCGGTGCCGCACCAGGTGGGCGGTGTGGCGCCCGATCACCGCGGGTGGGACTGGTCGGGGGCCGTGCAGCCGACGAGTTCGACGCTGGTCGCAAGCCGCTCGGTGCGGATGCTGCGCGTCATCCGGGCTTTGAGTTGGGTGCTGGGCTCTACGGGGATCGTGGCTTCACCGACGAGCGAGTGGTCCTCGGCCAGCGCCCGGAGCGTGCAGGCGCCGGATGCGCCGGCGTCCTTGCGGCGTACGTCGAAGCGAACCTCCACCTCGTGCTCGTCGATGACCTGGAATCCGATGAACTCCGAACTCAAGGTCGGGCGCGCGTGGTCCCAGGTCGCCCAGGCCAGCCAACTGAGGAACAACGCGCTCAGAGCGATCCCGGCGATGAAGGCGATCTGTCCCGATCGGCTGCGTCCGGTGCCGTAGCGCTCGGCCAGCAGCGCCCGGGTTGCCGGGTCGGCGGCGTCGGGTCCGATCCGTGAAGCCATGGCGCCATTGTCACACCCGGCTCACTAGACTCCGCCGGGTGTCTACCACCGGAATCGCAGCTCCCGGCCCCGACGGCCCGATCGCGCATACGGGTGTCACCGGGCTGCGGACCGGCCTCCGGCTGATGCATGTGCACGCGCACCCCGACGACGAGTCCAGCAAGGGCGCCGCGACCACGGCGAAATACGTCGCCGAGGGGGTCGATGTCCACGTGGTGACCTGCACCGGCGGTGAGCGTGGGTCGATTCTGAACCCGCACATGGACCGGCCCGACGTGCTGGCCAACATCGGAGAGATCAGGCGGCAGGAGATGGACCGCGCCCGCGACATCCTCGGTGTGACCCAGGACTGGCTTGGTTTTGTCGATTCCGGCTGGCCCGAAGGGGACCCCAAGCCGCCGCTGCCCGAGGGGTGCTTCGCCCTGGTGCCGGTCGAGGAGGCCTCGCGCGGGTTGGTGCGGCTGATTCGCGAGTTCCGCCCGCACGTGCTGACGACCTACGACGAACGCGGTGGCTACCCCCACCCCGACCACATCATGTGCCATCAGATCTCCGTGGCGGCCTTCGAATCCGCGGCCGACCCCGACTACCTGCCCGAGCTCGGTGCGCCCTGGCAGGTGTCGAAGCTCTATTACCACCACACGTTCAACCGGCCGCGCATGCAGGCCATGCACGATGCGATGGTCGAGCACGGCTTGGAGTCACATTGGGGCGAATGGCTGGCCGATTGGGAGCCGGACCCGGCTTGGGACGCCCGGATCACCACTCGGGTGCCGTGCGGGGAGTATTTCGGAGTCCGCGATCAAGCGTTGATGGCCCACGCCACCCAGATCGACCCGGATGGCCCGTGGTTCACCATGCCCCGCGATCTGCAACAGCAGGTGTGGCCGCACGAGGACTACGAACTCGCGCTCTCCAGGGTGGAGTCGCCGACCCCCGAGAACGATCTGTTCGCCGGGATCGACCCCGCGGCAGCCGTCTGAGCCGCCGGCTCCACCCGCCGGGTGCCCGGAATGGGTGGCTTACCCCAGGGCTGAGACAATGGGGGAATGGTTGCCTTCCTGACCACCCTGAATCCCGCCCTCTCCGCAACGTTGGCAGCGATCCTGGCCGATGACCCGGTCCCCGCGGACGACGATGTCGTCGCCGGCGGCTGGGGGGCGGTCATGTTCATCGCGCTGATCCTCGGCACCGCCTTGATCGCCTGGAGCTTGACCAAGCACCTGCGCAAGGTCGACGAGGCCAAGGACGCGGGCGTCTTCGACGACCCCGCCTGACAGTCCTGACCGACCTCCGCGGTGGGCTAACTGGTTCCACCTAGCGGAACGCACCTCGCCTGGTTCGGGGCGCGTGCACGACCATGAGGCACGCATCCGAACCGGTCGCGCCGCACCGGCGTGACCCCGTCCCGCGAGGTTGCCACGCTGATGAGTTCTGTTGAGCCCAATCCCACCGAGTCGGTCCGTGCGGCCTTCGAGCGGTTGCAAGGGGCCATCGACGCGCACACCCCCTGTACCCCTGTGCGGGACCTGATTGCCGAGGACGACATCGCCTCTGCCTACGCCGTCCAGGAGCTGCTGATCGGCAAGCGCGTCGCCGAAGGAGCCACCGTCGTCGGCCGTAAGATCGGGCTGACTTCCAAAGCCGTTCAAGACTGGCTCGGCGTCGACACCCCAGACTTCGGGGTACTGCTGGCAGACATGGGCTACGGCGAGGACCAAGTGGTCCCGATGTCGCGACTTCTCCAGCCACGGGCGGAAGCCGAGATCGCGTTCGTGCTCAACCGCGACCTCGACGCGGGCCCGTTCACCGCTGAGTCGGTGCGCGATGCCGTCGCCTATGCCCAAGCGGCGATCGAGATCGTCGACTCACGGGTGGCGGAGTGGAACATCAAGCTCTCCGACACGGTCGCCGACAACGCCTCCTCGGGTTTGTTCGTGCTGGGTGCCGAGCAGGTCACCCTCGACGGCTTCGAGCCGAAGGAAGCGCCGATGGAGATGACCTGCAACGGCGAGGTCGTCTCGACGGGTGTCGGCGCGGCTTGTCTCGGGGACCCCTTGACCGCGCTGGCTTGGCTCGCGGAGAAGGCTCTGGAGTTCGGCGAGCCGCTACGGGCTGGCCAAGTGATCCTCTCCGGAGCGCTCGGACCGGTGCACCCGGTGCCCCCTGGAGCCGTCGTGACCGCCACCATCGGCGGTCTTGGTTCGGTGACCGCGACCTTCTCCCAAGGAGCCTGACATGTCCCAGAGCCCTGATCTTTCCGCTCCCGGCACCGCGTCCGGCAAGACGAAGGTCGCCATCATCGGGTCCGGCAACATCGGCACCGACTTGATGATCAAGGTGTTGCGGCTGTCCAAGACGCTGGAGATGGGTGCCATGGTCGGCATCGATCCGGAGTCCGACGGCCTCGCCCGGGCCGGACGCTTCGGCGTACCGATCACGCACGAGGGCGTCGACGGCTTGATCGCGATGGAGGGCTTCGACGAGATCGACATCGTCATGGATGCCACTTCCGCCGGTGCTCACCGCAAGAACGCCGCCGCGCTCGCGCCGTACGGCAAGCGCTTGATCGACCTGACCCCGGCGGCGATCGGCCCCTATGTCGTTCCGGCGGTCAATCTGGAGACCCACGAAGACGCCGAGAACGTCAACATGGTCACCTGTGGTGGCCAGGCGACCATCCCGATCGTCTACGCCGTCTCGCGCATCACCACCGTGCCGTACGCCGAGATCGTGGCGTCGGTGGCCTCCAAGTCGGCAGGTCCGGGTACCCGCGCCAACATCGACGAATTCACCGAAACCACCGCCCGGGCGATCGAGGACATCGGGGGTGCGTGGCGCGGCAAGGCGATCATCATCCTCAACCCGGCCGAGCCGCCGATGATCATGCGCGACACCGTCTTGACCCTGATCAACGATCCGGAAGAAGCGCTCCAGGGCGCCATCCGGGCCTCGGTGGAGCAGATGGTCTCCGACGTAGCCCGTTATGTCCCGGGCTACCGGCTCAAGCAGGAGGTCCAGTTCACCCCGATCTCTTCGGAGGATCCGGTGCACACGCTGTTCGGCAAGGGGGCAGGGGAGATCCCGGTGTCTCACAAGGTCTCGGTCTTCCTCGAGGTTGAAGGCGCCGCACACTATCTGCCTGCCTACGCCGGCAATCTCGACATCATGACCTCGGCCGCGATGCGCGTTGCCGAGCAGATCGCTGCCGGAATGCGGAGCGCGAAGGAGGTCTCGGCATGACCGAGCTCTACATCCAAGACGTCACCTTGCGTGATGGGATGCACGCCATCCGGCACCGGATCTCCACCGAGAACGTCACCAAGATCGTGGCCGCCTTGGACGCAGCCGGAGTGGATGCCATCGAGGTGGCCCATGGCGACGGCCTGGCCGGCGGCTCCCTCAACTACGGTCCCGGTTCCCACACCGACTGGGAGTGGATCGAGGCGGCCGCCTCGGTGCTGGAGCGGGCCACGCTCACGGCTCTGCTGGTGCCGGGCATCGGCACGATCGAGGAACTCAAGCACGCCTACTCGCTGGGTGTTCGCTCGGTCCGTGTGGCCACGCACTGCACCGAGGCTGACGTCGCCGCGCAGCACATCTCGACCGCCCGCGAGATCGGGATGGACGTTTCCGGCTTCTTGATGATGAGCCACATGAACGACGCCAAGTCGCTCGCCCAGCAGGCCAAGCTGATGGAGTCGTACGGCGCTCAGTGCGTCTATGTCACCGACTCCGGCGGTCGCTTGACGATGGACATGGTGCGCGATCGCATCCGTGCCTACCGAGATGTCCTCGACCCCGGCACGCAGCTCGGCATCCATGCCCATGAGAACCTCTCGCTCTCGGTGGCCAACTCCGTGGTTGCGGTCGAGGAGGGGGTCTACCGAGTCGATGCCTCATTGGCCGGCCACGGCGCTGGCGCGGGCAACTGCCCGATCGAGCCCTTCGTGGCCGTTGCCAACCTGTTGGGCTGGAACCATCGCTGTGATCTCTTCGCCCTCCAGGATGCGGCCGACGACCTGGTCAGGCCGCTGCAGGATCGCCCGGTGCGCGTGGATCGCGAGACCTTGACCCTCGGCTACGCCGGCTCCTACTCATCGTTCCTCCGCCATGCCGAGGCTGCCGCGGTGCAGTACGGCGTGGATGCTCGCGCCCTGCTCTTGGAGGTGGGGCGCCGCGGCTTGGTCGGCGGGCAAGAGGACATGATCGTGGACATCGCGCTCGACATCTTGCGGGATCGCCAGAACTAGTCCGCCTCGATCGAGCGGGATGGTGTCTCACATCCCGTGTGGGTGCCGCCTCAGCGCGAGTACGTCGCGATCGAGATCCCCACGTAGTGCACGACGAAGGCAGCGATCGTGAACGAGTGGAACACCTCGTGGAACCCGAACCACCGTGGGCTCGGGTCGGGCCGGCGCAGACCGTAGACGATCCCGCCGAGGGTGTAGAGCACCCCGCCGACGATCATCAGCACCAGCACCGAGGTGGCCGCGGTGCTCACGAAGACCGGGAAGTAGAACGCCGCTGCCCAGCCGAGACCGATGTAGATGCCGGTGTAGAGCCAGCGCGGCGCACCCACCCAGAAGATCCGGAAGAGGACCCCGAGAGCGGAGCCGACCCAGACCACGGTGAGCAGGATTGTCCGGTCCATTCCGTCGAGCAGCAGGAAGGTGAACGGGGTGTAGGACCCGGCGATCAGCAAGAAGATGTTGGCGTGGTCGAACCGTTGCAGGACCGCCTCGACGCGCGGCGACCACCGGCCGCGGTGGAAGACCGCGGAGATGGAGAAGAGCAGCACGGCGGAAAGCGTGTAGATCGCGGCTGCCAGACGCGTGGGCGCGTCGGGGGAGAGCGCGATCAAAACGATGCCCGCGGCCAAGGTCAGTGGCGCGGTCGCCAGATGCAACCACCCACGCAGCTTCGGCTTCACCTCGGCGACGCGGTCGCCGAACTCTTCGAGACCGGCCCGCATCGCATCCTTCACCCGGCTCACCCTACCTAGCCCACACCAGGGTTGCTGGATCCATCAGCTCTGCTCCAGACGTGATCACTGTCTCCCGATCCGGGATTCCGGTGTCCCCCAGGGAGGTACGATCCGAGGGTGGCGGGATTCAAGAAGGCGGTCCGGCGGGTGCTCTACCCGGCGTACGAAGCGCGCGTTGCCCGCCGCCTCTCCGCCGGCCTGATTCCCAAGCATGTCGGCGTGATGCTCGACGGCAATCGCCGTTGGGCGAAGGCGGTCGGAGCCGACACTGCTTCTGGCTACCAAGCCGGTGCCGACAACATCGCCCCGCTCCTGGGGTGGTGTGAAGAGGTCGGTGTCGAGGTGGTCACCTTGTGGCTGCTCTCCACCGACAACCTCAACCGTCCCGCGGAGCAGTTGCAGGGGTTGCTCACCATCATCGAAGGTGCGGTCGCCAATCTGGCCGACCAACAGCGCTGGCGGATCCACCCCGTGGGCGCGCTCGACCTCCTGCCGGCCCGCACCGCCGCGTGCCTCAAGCAAGCCGCGGAGTCGACCAAGGAGGTCGACGGGCTGATCGTCAACGTCGCGGTTGGCTACGGCGGGCGCCGTGAGATCGCCGACGCGGTCCGCTCCCTGCTCCAGCAGGAAGCCGCCAGCGGCCGATCCATCGAGGAGCTCGCCGAGACCCTGGACGTCGAGCACATCGCCGAGCACCTCTACACCAAGGGTCAGCCCGACCCCGACCTGGTGATCCGCACGTCCGGCGAGCAGCGTCTCGGCGGATTCCTGCTCTGGCAAAGCGCACACAGCGAGTTCTACTTCTGTGAGGCGCTGTGGCCCGACTTCCGCAAGGTCGACTTCCTGCGCGCCATCCGGGCGTACGCCGCGCGCGAGCGCCGTTACGGCAACTGACCGGCCCCCGGTCACGGGCGTGTCGCCCGAATCCAGCCCGACAACCGGCGTAGCGTCGAAGCACCAGACCGACTCACGGCGGGTGGGGAAGCCCGCTGGACGGGAGGCCACGTGAAGAAGTCAGTTGCTCGAGGCCAGCAGGTGCGCACCTTCGTGGTGGACACCAGCGTGCTGCTCGCCGATCCGGGCGCCTTGCGCAGGTTCGCCGAGCATGAGGTCGTCCTGCCGGTGGTGGTGATCACCGAACTCGAGGCGAAACGCCATCATCCCGAGCTGGGCTATTTCGCCCGCAGCGCGCTGCGCTTCCTCGACGAACTCCGGATCACCCACGGCCGCCTGGACGAGCCGGTGCCGATCGGCGATGCCGGTGGCTCGCTGCGCGTCGAGCTCAACCACGTGGATCCATCTGCACTCCCGGCCGGCTTCCGTCAGGGCGACAACGACACCCGGATCCTGGCGGTGGCGCCGCAACTTGGCCGACGAAGGTCGCCAGGTCACCTTGGTCTCCAAGGATCTGCCGTTGCGGATCAAGGCCAGCGCGGTCGGCCTGGGGGCCGAGGAGTATCGCGCCGAGGCGGTTGGTGAAGCCGAAGTGGGCTACACCGGCATGGCCGAGCTGGAGGTGACCTCGGCGGCAGCTGGACGAGCTTTACGACGACGGCACCCTCGACCTCGACGAGGCACGCGATCTGCCGTGCCATACCGGTCTCGTGCTGCTCTCCGATCGCGGCACTGCCCTTGGTCGGGTCGGCCCGGACAAACAGGTTCATCTGGTGCGCGGGGATCGGGAAGCATTCGGCGTTCATGGCCGCTCCGCCGAGCAGCGGATCGCGCTGGAACTCCTGCTCGACCCCGAGATCGGGATCGTGTCGCTCGGCGGTCGTGCCGGCACCGGCAAGTCGGCAATGGCGCTGTGTGCCGGGCTTGAAGCGGTCTTGGAGCGGCGCCAGCATTCCCGAGGTGGTGGTCTTCCGGCCGCTGTTCGCCGTCGGCGGCCAGGAGCTCGGCTACCTGCCCGGCACCGAGAACGAGAAGATGTCGCCTTGGGGTCAGGCCGTCTTCGACACCTTGTCCGCGCTCACCTCGCGCGAGGTGATCGACGAGGTGGTCGCCCAGCGGGATGCTCGAGGTGCTCCCGCTCACCCACATCCGCGGCCGCTCGCTGCACGATGCCTTCGTGATCGTCGACGAGGCCCAGTCGCTGGAGCGCAATGTGCTGCTCACGGTGCTTTCGCGAATCGGAGCCAACTCCAAGGTCGTGCTCACCCACGATGTGGCGCAGCGCGACAACCTGCGGGTTGGTCGGCACGACGGAGTGGTTGCCGTGGTCGAGAAGCTGAAGGGACATCCACTCTTCGCCCACGTCACGCTCACCCGATCCGAGCGGTCCCCGATCGCCGCGCTGGTCACCGAGATGCTGGAGGATCTCTCCGTCTGATCGGAGGAACATTCTGACCGCGTCCACGGTCCGGGTTACGATGAGGCGCAATCCCCGTCCGAGCGTCCTCGAGCGAAGCAGTCCTGCGTGGCCAAGCACAAGAAGTACACCCCCAAGCACCGGGTCGACCCTGCGGTCGTCTCTGCCCGGCGGGCGCCCAAGCGCCTGCTGCGCACCGGCGCGCTGTTGACGGGGTTGGCCGCTGCCGCCACAGGTGTAAGCGTGACGGGCGGTGTGATTGCCGGCGACGGTAGTCAATCGAGCACGGCAGCTGTCGCTGCCAACAGGATCAACCTCGCCGCTGAGGAGGTTGAGCGCGAGCCGGTGATCTCCCGTTCCGACACCCGCGGCAGCACCGACGCGGCCAAGGCCGCCGAGCTAGGCCAGGCCAGCGGCAAGGGGATGTCTGCCATCGCCGATATGTCGGGTGAGGACCCGCGGGAGATCGCCAAGGCGTTGCTCACCGAGTTCGGTTTCGGCCAGGACCAGTTCGGCTGCCTCGATTCCCTCTACAACTCAGAGAGCCATTGGCGCGTCGACGCGGACAACCCCAACTCATCGGCGTACGGCATCCCGCAGGCGCTGCCCGGATCGAAGATGGCCAGCGCCGGCGCCGACTGGGCGACCAACCCGGTGACCCAGATCCGCTGGGGCTTGGGCTACATCCAGGGCCGCTACGGCACTCCCTGTGGCGCGTGGAGTTTCAAGCGCGGCCACGGCTGGTACTGACTGGGGCTTCGGGCGCGTCACCGCACTGCGACGCCCTTGATGGCATCGGCCGGTGCGACCCATGGGTGGAATCGCGGGTCGCGACGTGATCGAATCTCGGGGTGCCCGCTCTTCCACACACTCGCGGCCTGGCTCGTTCTCGACCCAAGCTGACCTGGTCGGGGCTCTTTCCCGGGTTGGTGGTGCTCGGTCGCTATCGGCGCAGCTGGCTTCGTGCCGACGTACTGGCCGGGATCACGGTCGCGGCCTATCTCATCCCGCAGGTGATGGCCTACGCGCAGATCGCCGGGTTGCCGCCTGCGGCGGGGTTGCTGGCGATCGTCGGCCCGATCCTGGCCTACGCGTTGTTCGGCTCTTCACGGCAACTCTCGGTCGGCCCGGAATCCACGACCGCCTTGATGACTGCCGCTGCGGTCGGTGCGATCGGAGCCGATGGTGCCCAGGAGTACGCCGCCCTCGCCGCGGCGATGGCGGTGGTGACCGGGGTGTTGTGCCTGATCGGTTGGCTGGGCGGTTTGGGCTTCCTCGCGGACCTGCTCTCCAAACCGGTCCTGGTCGGCTACATGGCCGGGGTTGCGGTGCTGATGATCGTGAGCCAGATCGAGAAGCTGACCGGTATCCCCACCGAGGGTGAATCGCTGCCGCAACAAGTGTGGAGTGCCCTCACGCATGCCGACGAGGTGCATTGGCCGACGGTGATCCTCGCCGGCTCGCTGTTGGCCTTCCTGCTGGTCGCGGCGAGGATCGCCCCGAAGCTGCCGAATCCGCTGTTCGCGGTTCTGCTGGGCGCGGGAGCGGTGGTGATCTTCGGCCTCCGGTCCCGAGGGATCGAGACCGTCGGTGAGGTGCCCGGAGTCGTCCCGCACTTCTCACTGCCATCGCTCGGGCTGAACGACATCGCCTCGATGTTCGTGCCGGCGCTCGGGATCGCCGTGGTTGGCTACTCAGACAATGTGCTCACCGCGCGCGCCTTCGCCGCCAAGACCGGCGAGCGCATCGACGCGAATCAGGAGTTCTTGGCGCTCGGTGCCGCCAACGTCGCCGGCGGCCTCCTGTCCGGCTTCCCGGTATCCAGCAGCGGCTCGCGCACCGCGATCGGCGCCTCGATGGGCAGCCGCACCCAGCTCTACTCCTTGGTGCTCCTGGGCACGGTGTTGGCGGCAACAGTGCTGGCGGCACCGGTCATTGCGGCCTTTCCCAAGGCGGCGCTCGGCGCACTGGTCGTCTATGCGGCGCTGCGCTTGATCGAGGTCGGTGAGATCCGGCGTACGGCACACTTCCGCCGCAGCGAGCTCGTCCTGCTCATCGCCACCACCCTGGGAGTCTTCTTCCTCGGCGCCCTCAACGGGATCCTGCTGGCCGTCGCCCTGTCCTTGGGCGATCTGCTGCGCCGGGTGGCTCGTCCCCATGACGCGGTCCTCGGCTATGTGGACGGAATGGCCGGGATGCACGACGTGGACGACTACCCCGAGGCCGAACAGGTCGAGGGGCTGGTGGTCTACCGCTACGACTCGCCGCTCTTCTTCGCCAATGCCGAAGATTTCCGTGAGCGGGCGGCCGAAGCCGCCTTCGAACCCGATCCGGACACCCAGTGGTTGGTGATCAACGTCGAAGCGATCGTCGAGGTCGACATCACCAGCATGGATGCGCTGGAGGAGCTGCGCACCGACTTGGCCGGGCGGGGGATCGAGCTGGCGTTGGCTCGCGTCAAGCAGGATCTGATGGACGAGCTTGAGGCACACGGAATGGTCGAGCGGATCGGTCGGGATCGGATGTTCCCCACACTGCCCACGGCTGTCCGGGGGTTCGTCGAGTGGCATCTGGCCACGCACGGCAGGCTCCCCGACGGGCTGGATCCGAAGCGCCTGGAGTCGGGCATCTGAGCGGCGACGTCATGGCGGCCGCAATCTCGACGGTCGAGAGCGGCAGGATCGATCTCTCAGTCGAAGCCGGGTAGACCGAGTCCGCCCAGGGTCATCCCCTCGTACTTGGTGGGTCGCGGCCGCTCGGGACGCGGATTCTCACCTGTGGGCCGACGCATCGGCGCGTTGAGGGTACGCCGCGGGCGTCGGCCCGCCCCGACTTCCGGCACCGCATGGTTGGTGGACCCGCAAACGAACAGGGTCACCGAGCCGGCGAACTCACGGACGCCGTCCCATTCGGGCAGGTTCTCGGCCACCTCGGGATCGACCGTGGCCAGATACTCCACCGCGCGGTCGCGGTCTTCGAAGACCGCACGGGTGGCGACATCGGTCCGCTGCACCCTGGTGAAGTGCTGCTTGAGGATCGCCTCCCCGTTCTCGCTGTTGAACGGGCTCTCCAACGGGGTTGCTCCGGCGGCCGCCCACAGCTCAGCCAGATGGGACTCGCTGTTGGTCACCGCGATGAACCGCCCGCCGGGACGCAGCACCCGATGGATCTCGCTCATCGCCGTCGTCAGATCGGGCACGTGATAGAGCATCCACAGGGCAACCACCACGTCGAAGGAGGCATCCTCGAATGGCAGCGACATCACGTCGGCAACCTGAGCATCCAGACCCCGCTCGCGGGTGAGCTCGACCATCCGCTCGGAGGTGTCCACGACGCTGATCCGGTTGGCGCCGACGTGGAGCGCCACCCGTTCGGCGAAGGCGCCGGTGCCGCAGCCGACTTCGAGCAGCTTCCAGGTGGGGTGGGCGCGCGACATGAAGTGCTCGCCGACCGCCTCCATCACGAGTTGGTGGGGATCGCGGCCGTCCTCGCCGGGCTGCCAGACAGAGGTGCGGGTCTCCAGGCGCGACTCATCGGCGTACTGAAGGCCGGTGACCTCGATCTGGCTCATGTCCTGAGCGCTGCGGAACATCCGGGAGTTGGCTGCGCCGCGGGTGCGGAACTCGGGTTCGCGCGGTGTCTGGCTCATGACACGTCACGGTACTCGCGAGGAGTGCAGCCAGTAATGCTCCGCGCGCCCTTGCAGGTCGACTTCGTATGACGTCGCAATGGCGCTGCCGAACTCGGCGTGCAGCGCATCCTCGAGGTCGGCCGAATCGGCCGCCGACCAGATCACCAAGGCGCCAGCCGGGCGCAGCGCCCGATGGCAGGCGCGCAACTGCTCGGCGCGGTAGAGCTGGGCGTTGCCCTGATGGACCAGGTTGTCGGGGCCGTTGTCGACGTCGAGCAGGATCAGGTCGAAAGTGGCGGGGGAGTCGGCGATCACGGCCGCGACGTCGGCCTGGCGTACGTCGACGCGCGGGTCGGCAAGCAGTTCCGGGCCGTGCGCCACGGTGCCGTCGCGGAGCCAGCCGATGACGTCGGCGTCGAGCTCGGCAACGACGGCCCGTTCGACTCGGTGGTCGGTGAGAAGCTCCGCGAGGGTGAACCCGAGGCCTAGCCCGCCGACCAGCACGGTTGCTGGCGCGTCGTGGAGCGCCAACGCATCACGCGCAAGCGCCCGCTCGCTGCTGGTCTCGACGGTGTCCATCACGAAGACCCCGTTGACCCGGAGCTCCAGCGCCCCGTCGTCTCGTCGCCTCAGGCTGGCACCCGATCCCGTCACCGGGTCAGGCTAACCGGCTCCGGTCAGCGTGCGGAGGCACGTGGCGGGGCCGCGAGATCGGCGACGCTGGGTTTGTCCCTCCCGCGGCGCAGGTCACGGGGCAGTGGAGGAGGATCCTGGAGTAGTGCTCCGGTGGTGGATCGTGTGCGCCGCCCTAAGGTAGGCAAAGGCCCCAGCAGGTGGTGGCATTGTCGCTCCTGTCGTTGGGTCACGCAGGATGTCGTACCGCGCATGAACCACGAAGTGCTTGAGATCGAATCTCGAGCCGCCCCAGGTGGCGACGCGCCAATCAAAGAAGCGGTTTGAGAAGAAAGCGTCGGGCACGCGAAGGTAGGCCCTGTAGTACATCGCGCGGGGACCGAGACGCACTGGTCTCTCCCAAACTTGCTTCTTTGCATTCCAGACTTGTAGATACGCCAAACTTCTTGGCCGAGATTTGCCGCCAGCCCCGTAGGCGCGAATCTTGACATGTGCCACTCTGAATGAATTGAGTGGGAGTGCCGATCGGTACACTGCCGAGATACCGCTCTTCCTCCAGGACTTCTTCCTACACTTTGTCTGGGTGTTGAGACCCAGCGACTTCTTCCATCGATGCGAGGAGGGTGAGGAGAAGCTGGAACACGGACCAGCCCACCTTGCCACCGTGTTCACGGCAGAAATGCGCGCAATATTGCGACTCACCTTGACCCACTCGTGGGGGTAGACGGTCAAGGGCCCGGTGTAGGCGTCAGCAGTGTTTCCTGCCTCATCGATCGTTGTGATCGAGACTGTGTGTTCGCCATACGAGATAGCGCCTCTCGAGTCGGTGCCATTCCACACGATGTCGTGGTCGTTCGCCAACCCGTCCTGTAGGACTCTTGTCACTGTTCCGTGAGAATCTGTAATCGTCACCCTTGTGGAAATGGGTTCTTGAGATCCGAACTGGAGGCGAGCCTTGTTTGCTAGCCCGTCGGGATAGGGGAACACGAAGGTATCGAAATTGGGCCCCATTAGTTCTGTGACCGGTGTCAGATCTACGGTGAACCTGGAGTCGCCGCCTAAAGCACCGGTGACGGTGCCGATATCTTCGAAAGGTGCTGATGAGCTTCCCGAAATTCGGTACTGACCATCAGGCAGACCCTCTAGATCCAGGGGCAGTTGAACGGTGGATGGCGTTGACGGCTCGATCGTCGTCTGGCCCGACATGATCACCGCCTCGGCAGGCAGGGAGTGCACGGCCCAATCCACGGTTACGGGGCCTGTCGTGGTGGTCAAGTCGTCCTGGGTTGCGAGCGTGAGCGTGACGTCTGGACCGGCGGTCCCGTCTGGCGAGATCAAGGTAGGGGTAACTTCTGACGCAGAGAGGTTGAAGCTGCGGTTGATAATTACGGGGATCCCAGAGCTGATCGTGTGGCATGGGCGGCCATCACTTGCGCACCGGCTCAGAGTCACGTTCCCCGTAAAGTCATCCAATTCTATGATGCTTGGGCCATTTCTGATTCAGGAGCTGGCTATCCCAGAGACCACTTGCGTGCAGTTCGCCGCCCCCAGCGGGGTCGCTGATCGTGACGAGGAGATCCTCACCCGGGCCGATGATGTGATCGTCCGACCACTGGACGGAGGGAATCGCCTGACTAGCCGTGAACTCGCGATACGTTTCGGATCCACCACAACCCCACTGCGAACAGGCGTTGGCTCTCAGCAATGCATCACCGAAGCCCCAGGTTTCCAGGTCGAAGTCGGCGTAACCGCCGGTGACCGCCTTGATCTGCACTTCATCACCGATGGTCAACGACAGGTAGGGCGCGTCGGCGCTGCTGACGCGGACCTTCACGTGGCCGGGGGTGCTGACGTCCGGGGTACCGATCGTGACCGCTTCGTAGGCGTTGGCGGGGGTGACCGGCGCGAGTGACAGCGAGAGGGCGAAGGTGGCCGCGAGGGCGGCGATCCGAGTCAGGCGCACACGGCACTCTAATCCGGTGTTGCCACCGAAAACAGGGTGGCCGTCACAGAATTTGCCAACGGACTAGCCCGCACGCTCGGTCGCCAACAGGCCGAGCAGTCAGTCCGCGATCGTGTAGTCCTCGATGCTCAACCGGAAGCCCTTGAGGTCGTAGCGGAAGCCTCGGCTCACCTTCACCCGCCACGTCACCCGGAGTTGATCACCACGGGTGCGGATCCGCAGGGTGTTTCCCGCTCTCGGGAGCTGGATCGACCGCCAGCCGGATGCGCCCGGGAGTTGGACTTGCAGGAATGCCTCGCGTCCATGACTCCCCGGGGCCTTCTTTCCGAGTGCGGTGATGGTGACCATGCGCGCGTGGTCCGATGCGGGAAGCCTGGACCGGAAGGTCACCATCGCACCTGACGTGCGCCACGTGCGCCCGGTGCACGTTGCGTTGGATGCGAGTCGCACCGATCCCTTCCACGAGGGGCGGGCCGGGCTCGTCACCCGGGCGCATCGGCCGGACCGTTTCTTGGTGAACCGCGACGCTTTGACCTGGCGATTCACGGTCGTCACGTCGTAGAAGTGATTCACCACAATGAGGTCGTTCCAGCCCGTCAGGTTCCCGGTGAGCACTGCGCCGACTGAGGGGTCGAAGTAGGAAATGGTCCCGTCTACGACGAAGAGTCCAGGGCTGTACGGCGTGACGTCGATCGGCAAGAGCACGGTGCCGTCGTCGAGAACCGGGAGCGTCGCGGTGATCAAGTCGTCCTTGACCCCGCCGCTGTCCACATCGGCCAAGCCCCAGTTGACGGTGACCTCGGTGCCGGCGGGGAGGGGATCGAGATCGATGATGGGGACGTAGCCGTCGACCGTTCCGGGGTCGTGATCGTTGCGCACAGCGCCGCCCGGAACAGGAGTGCCGGTCGCTTGTCGATTGACCACCAAGGCGGTCACGATCCTGGTATTGCACACAGCCTGAGAGTTGTCATGACACCGCTCGATGACAAGGTTGCGGGCACCCTCGTCGCGCAGGGGAAGCTCCGTGATGCCCGTCCTGGCCACGGCATAGTGCTCCTGATTGGCCCAAGTGGCTCGCAAAACCCCGCCCCCGTCGGGGTCCTCGACCGTCACCGCGACGGTGGGTTCGTCGGGGCCGAGCAGCGCATCGCTGATGCTCACCTCGGGCACCACCTTGAGCGGAGTCAGGACCCCGCTGATCGTGGACGGCCCGGTGCAGGTGGTCGCCGTCTCGCAGGCCTTCGCGGCGACTTCGACTTGGCTCATGCCCCACGCCGGCAGGTCGAAAGCGACCACCGAACCGGGGCCGGCAGGGTGGGTTTCGGTGTCGTACCCGACGCCTGAATAGCGCAGGGTCAGCCGGACGTACGCCGAGTCGGTGGTCACGGTTCCGGTTACGTGACCAGGGGTGGACGCCGACAGGGAGAGGAAGGCCGGGATGGTGGAGGCGGACGTGATGGGCGCGACCCCCAGAGCTAGCGCGATCGCGATCATCACCGACACCCACAGGGCAGGGCGGCGCAAAGACATACCGGCAGACATGGAGTGACCCCCTCCGTCCGGCGCTCCGAGTGGCCGGACTGTTGCCAGTCAGTGTGCCGTAGGTAAAGAACCGAACGCACTCGTCGCAACGTCCCCCCAACTGGGGGCAGGTTGGTCGGGCGGGCGCCGGACGGCTACCGGCCTACTGGGCCGAGCGCACCCGGATCCCGGTGAGCGGGATGGTCACCGCACCGGAGGGGTCGGTGAAGAAGTCGTTGCCCTTGTCGTCGACCACGATGAAGGCGGGGAAGTCCTCGACCTCGATCTTCCAGACCGCCTCCATGCCGAGTTCGGGGTATTCGAGCACCTCGACCGACTTGATGCAGTCCTGGGCGAGCCGCGCGGCGGGGCCGCCGATGGAGCCGAGGTAGAAGCCGCCGTGGGTGTCGCAGGCGTCGGTCACCGCCTTGGAGCGGTTGCCCTTGGCCAGCATCACCATCGAGCCGCCGGCGGCCTGGAACTGATCGACGTAGGAGTCCATCCGGCCGGCGGTCGTCGGGCCGAAGGAGCCGCGACGCCATGCCGTCCGGGGTCTTGGCCGGGCCGGCGTAGTAGACCGGGTGGTTCTTGAGGTACTCCGGCATCTCCTCGCCGGCGTCGAGCCGCTCCTTGATCTTGGCGTGCGCGATGTCGCGGGCCACGACGAGCGGGCCGGTCAGCGACAGCCGCGTCTTGACGGGGTACTTGGCTGAGCTCGGCGAGGATCTCGGCCATCGGCTGGTTGAGGTCGATCTGCACGACCTCGCCGCCGGAGATGTCGCTCGGCCGTCCTGCGGATCGGGCAGGTAGTGCGCCGGGTCGGTCTCGAGCTGCTCGAGGAAGACGCCCTCGGCGGTGATCTTGCCCAGCGCCTGGCGGTCGGCCGAGCACGACACCGCGATCGCGACCGGGCAGGAGGCGCCGTGGCGGGGGAGCCGGATGACGCGGACGTCGTGGCAGAAGTACTTGCCGCCGAACTGTGCGCCGATGCCGAAGGCCTGGGTCAGCTCGAAGACCTGCTGCCTCCAGCTCGGGGTCGCGGAAGCCGTGGCCGGCCATCGACCCCTCGGTGGGCAGGTTGTCGAGGTAGTGCGCGGAGGCGTACTTCGCGGTCTTGAGCGCGAACTCCGCGCGAGGTGCCGCCGATGACGATCGGCCAGGTGGTACGGCGGGCAGGCGGCGGTGCCGAGCGAGCGGATCTTCTCGTCGAGGAACTCCAGCATCGCGCTTCGGGTTGAGCACCGCCTTGGTCTCCTGGAAGAGGAAGGACTTGTTGGCCGAGCCGCCGCCCTTGGCCATGAAGAGGAACTTGTAGGCCGGCTCGCCGTGGGCCGTCGGTGGCATAGAGCTCGATCTGCGCCGGCAGGTTGGTGCCGGTGTTCTTCTCGTCGTACATCGTCAGCGGCGCGAGCTGGCGAGTAGCGCAGGTTGAGCTTGGTGTAGGCGTCGTAGACACCCTGCGCGATCGCCTCGCCGTCGTCGGCGCCGGTGAGCACGCCCTCGGACTTCTTGCCCATCACGATCGCGGTGCCGGTGTCCTGGCACATCGGCAGCACGCCGCCGGCGGAGATGTTGACGTTCTTGAGCAGGTCGAGGGCGACGAAGCGGTCGTTGCCGCTGGCCTCGGGGTCGTCGATGATCTTGCGCAACTGCTGCGAGGTGCGCCGGGGCGCAGGTAGTGGGCTGATGTCGTGCATCGCCTCGGCGGTGAGCCGTGCAGATCGCCTCGGGCTCGACCTTGTAGGAAGGTGCCGCCCGTCCGACCTCGAAGGTGCTGCACGCCCTCGGTCGTGATCAGCCGGTACGGCGTGGTGTCCGGCCCGATCGGCAGCAGATCGGAGTACTCGAAGGAAGCGGCGTTGGAGGGAGTCGATGTGCTCACGATTCGAGGGTAGTCCAGCCTTCTTCCCTGCTCGCCTGGTGGTTGGTTGGCCAGGCTGTGGTGGCGGTCCAGCACCCGTTCGCAGCACCCGTTCGCGCCACCCGTCGAGGCATGGAAACCGGGCTGGCCAAGGCGGCTCCTCGCACTAGGCTGGCGGCTATGAGTCAGCCGCCCGTGCCGGGGAATCCGGACCCTAGTCAGCTGCGTGTTTCCGACGAGGATCGGCACCGCGTGGCCGAGGTCCTCCGAGAGGCCGCGGGGGAGGGGCGGATCTCGATGGACGAACTCGATCAGCGCCTCGAG
The DNA here is from genome assembly GCA_037046605.1 of Nocardioides sp. Classification (GTDB taxonomy): domain Bacteria; phylum Actinomycetota; class Actinomycetes; order Propionibacteriales; family Nocardioidaceae; genus Nocardioides. The sequence goes on along the minus strand of JBAOHF010000009.1, from coordinate 50,534 downwards.
GCGACCTACGCCGCGAAGACCTACGGCGACCTGGTGCCGATCACGGTCGACCTACCGGCGAGCCGGAGTGGGGCATCGGTTCCCGCAGTGCCGCCCGTCCAGTCACCCGCGCGCCGGGAGGTGCCGCGGGCCAGCGACGGACATGAGTCGTCGCTGGCGATCATGAGCACCACGAAGCGACTCGGCGCCTGGGTGATGCCACCACGGCACACCGCGTCCAGCCTCATGGGTGAGGTGCGACTCGACCTGCGCCAGGCGACCTTTGCGGCGCGCGAATCGGTGATCGTCGCCAACGCGGTGATGGGCAGCGTCAAGATCGTCGTGGACGCCTATACCCGGGTGATCGTCGATGGCACCGCGATCATGGGCGAGTTCGGACAGAAGCCGGACGTCGCGACCGCGGAGCTGGGCGACGACTCTCCGGTGGTCCGGATCAAGGGCTTCGCTCTGATGGGTGAGGTCTCGGTCGTGCGCTGGCCTGCGCCCGGCACCCCGCGCAAGCATTTCGGCACCTACTGATCCCTCGCGCGAAGGCTCGCTGTCGACGAAGCCTCGAGCGAATCCCACAACAGGAAGCGAAGCCCCATGGACACGACCTCTGCCGTGCCAGTCCCGCTGCCCACCGAGGGGATCCATCTACGCAGCGGCGGGGTGAGCGTAGTGGTGTCGCCCGATGCCGAGGGCCAGCCGGTGATCGCGCACTGGGGGGCCGATCTCGGCGCACTCTCCGCCAGTGAGCTGCGGGCGCTCGCCTTCGCGACCTCACCGGCGGTCTCTCACTCAGCACTCGATCGGCCGCGTCGTGCCGGGCTGGTGCTCGACCTCAACTCGGGCTTCACCGGTACGCCGTCACTCGAGGGCGCCCGGCTCGAGGGCCCGTCGATCGAACCGAGACTCGGCGACTGGACCTGGACGCCCACTAGCGGAACCAGCGGCATCCTGACCGGCACGGATGCCGAAGCCGGCTGGCGCGTCGGCGTGCACCTGGCGTTGACGCCGCGGGGCCTGCTCCGGATCCGCACCGAGGTGACCAACCTGGGCGCAAGCTTGCTGAGTCTCGCCGCCGTGCGCACGGTCGTGCCGGTCCCGGCCGAGGCCGCCGAACTCCTCGACCTCACCGGCCGCTGGTGCAAGGAGCGCACCCCGCAGCGGCACCCGTTCGTGCAGGGCAGCTTCATGCGCAACGCCCGGCACGGGCGCACCGGGCACGACGCGTCGCTGATGCTGGTCGCGGGCGTGCCCGGCTTCGGGTTCCGCCATGGCGAGGTCTGGGCGGTGCACACCGCGTGGAGCGGCAACCACACGACGTACGCCGAACGCACCCCGGAGGGCGAATCCCTCCTCGGCGGTGGCGAACTCCTCGCTCCGGGGGAGATCACCCTCGCCCAGTACGAGACCTATCAGAGCCCCTGGCTGCTCGCCGGCTACTCCGCCGACGGACTGGACGGGCTGAGTGCCGAGTTCCACGCCTGGTTGCGGTCGCAGGCTCCGGCGCGCAACCGCCCGGTAATCGTGAACACCTGGGAAGCCGTCTACTTCGACCACGATCTCGACCGGTTGGTCGCCCTGGCTGATGCCGCTGCTGCGGTCGGCGCCGAGCGCTTCGTGCTGGACGATGGCTGGTTCCTCGGCCGCCGCAACGACCTGGCCGGCCTCGGTGACTGGATCGTCGACCCTCAGTTGTGGCCGCAGGGATTGCACCCGCTGATCGAAGCGGTGCACGAGCGCGGCCTCGAGTTCGGCCTCTGGGTCGAACCCGAGATGGTCAACCTGGACTCCGAGGTGATCCGGGCACACCCGGATTGGGTGTTGCGCGGGCGCACTGCACTGCCGGGTGAGTGGCGCCACCAGCAAGTCCTCGACCTGCAGCACCCCGGCGCTTATGCCCACGTCCGCGATCAGCTGATGGCGCTGCTCGACGAATACGACATCGCCTACCTCAAGTGGGATCACAACCGCGACCTGATCGACGTCACGCACGAGGGTCGGCCAGCGGTCGCCGGGCAGACCCGCGCGCTTTATCGCCTCCTCGACGAGCTCCGCGCCGCCCACCCCGAGGTCGAGATCGAGAGCTGTGCGAGTGGAGGTGGCCGGGTCGACGCCGAGATCCTCACCCGCACCGATCGGATCTGGCCCAGCGACACCATCGACGCGATCGAGCGGCAGCACCTCCAGCGTTGGACCGGACTGCTGGTGCCCCCCGAAATGATGGGCTCCCACCTTGGCGGGCCGGTTGCGCACACCACCGGCCGTGCGCATCGGCTCGGGCTGCGTGCCGCCACCGGGCTGCTCTATCACTTCGGCATCGAGTGGGATCTGACCACGCTCAGCCCCGACGAGCTCGAGGCGGTGGGTGCCTGGGTGTCGCTGCACAAGCGCATCCGGCCGATCATCTCGACCGGCACCTATGTGCGTGGGGATCACCCAGATCCGGCGATCGTGGTCACCGGTGTGGTGTCAGAGGACTTGAGCGAGGGGTGGTACGTCGTGGCGGCGGTGGCCGCGACCGGGACCCAGCACCCAGCGCCGGTGCGGCTGCAGGGGCTTGATCCGCAAGCGACTTACACGTTGACCGACGAGACCCCCGGGTCGGGCCAGCACTCGGCCAGCCTGAGTCCGACGTGGGCCGACGATCCGGATGGGATCGCGCTGCCGGGCGTGGTCCTCGCCCGCACGGGCGTACGCCTGCCGCCGACCGCTCCGGACACGGCCCGGGTGTGGCGCGTCACGCGCGGGTAAGGAGACGACCCCCGCGCGTGACGCGCCCGTTCTGTTCCGGCCCGTTCTGTTCCGGCCCGAACCGTTCCGGCAGAGCTCAGCGCCGGATCAGCCCTTGACCGCGCCCGCGGTCAGACCGCGCACGAAGTAGCGCTGCAGGGCGAGGAACACGACGATCGGCACGATCATCGTGAACATGCCGCCCGCGGCGACCAGGTTGGCGCCGGAGCCCTGCTGGCTGAGCAGCGAGTTCTTCAACGCCACCGTCACCGGCCGGGTGTCCTCGTTGGGCCCGAGGAAGACCAGCGCGACCAGCAGATCGTTCCAGACCCAGAGGAACTGGAAGATCGCGAACGACGCCAGCGCCGGCATCGACATCGGGAGCACCAGCTTCCAGAAGGTCTGGAAGTGGCTGGCGCCGTCGATCTTCGCCGACTCGATCACTGTGCGTGGCAGCGTGGCCATGTAGTTGCGCAGAATGTAGATCGCCAACGACATACCGAAGCCGATATGGGCCAACCAGACCGTCGGGAAGCTGCCGCCGATGCCGATCTGCGCATAGAGCTTCTGAATCGGCACGAAGGCCACATAGTTGGGCACCACCAGCAAGCTGACGATGGTCAAGAACAGCACGTCGCGTCCCTTGAACTCCATGAACGTGAACGCATACGCGGCGAAGGCAGCGATCAGGATCGGGATGAACGTCGCCGGCAGCGTGATCGCGAACGAGTTCACGAACGCCCGCCACAGGGACGCCTTCTCGATCGCCTCGGTGTAGTTGGCGAACGTGAGTGACGAGATGTACTTCCCGTGCAGGAACGTCGACCACCAGCCCGAAGACTCCGCTTGGGTCAGCGGACGGAAGGAGGTGACGATCATGCCGATGGTCGGCACCGTCCAGAGCAGGGCGATAATCGCCATGCTGATCCGGGCGAACCAATTGGGTCGCTTCGCCTCGGGTGGGCTGTTGTGAGCCGCGGTGGTGGTGGCAGCGGTTGCCGTGCTCATGCGTTTGCCTCCTCGGCCTTGAAGTGGCGGACTTGGTAGAACATGATCGGGATCACCGCGACCATCAGCATGACCACGATCGCCGCCGCCTTCCCGGAGTGGAAGTTGGTGGTGAACTGAGTGAAGAACTCATTGCCGATCACGTTGGTCCTGAACTGACCGCCGGTGGTGGCGTAGACGATGTCGAAGACCTTCATCACGCCGATGGTGACCGTGATCAGCACCGTGATGATGGTGCCCTTGATCTGCGGGACGATCACCTGGAAGAAGATCTGGAGCTCGGTGGCCCCGTCGATCCGTGCCGCCTCCAAGGTTTCGGTCGGTACACCCTTCACAGCCGCGGAGAGCAACACCATCGAGAAGCCGACCTGGGCCCACAGCATGATCAGCATCAGCATGAAGCTGTTGAGGTGCCAGGTGTCCGTGCTGAGCCAGGCCACCGGTTCGACGTGGAAGATGTTGACCAGGATCGAGTTGAGCAGACCGATCTGCTCCTGTCCGCTCTCCACGGCGCGATAGGTGTAGATGTAGCTCCACACGGTCGCGGCGCCCACCATGCTGATCGCCATCGGCAGGAAGATCAGGGTCTTGGTGAGCTTCTCTCCTGTCGGGCCGAGCCGATCGGCCAAGGTGGCGATGATCAGGCCAAACACGACGCTGAGTGAAGGCACGACCAACATCCACAGGAAGGTGTTGAAGATCGTGTTGCTCCAGAATCCCGGGGACTGGAACAAGTCGGTGTAGTTCTGGAAGCCGACCCAGTTCTTGCTGAAGCGGTCCTTGAACGAATAGATGACGGTCAGCACCGTCGGATAGATCAGGTAGACGATGATCGCGAAGTAAGCCGGAAGGATGTACAAGAACGGCTTGAGTCGATGCTCCAGGGCATCGGGCAGTAGCTCCGCGAGCTTGTTGAGTAACCAGAAGACGCCGACCGCGACACCGATGCCTAGGGCAACTGTGACGATCGCGTTAAAGATGACCGTGACCATATGAAACCGAGCCTCCTCAACGGGTTTTCCACGGTGATACGGGTCTCGCTCTTTGCGAGGGTACGACGAGGGGCGGAGCCAGGGCTATGCCTGACCCCGCCCCTCGGGGTATGGCTGGTGGTCGCTCAGGTGAGCAACCGCTCAGGGAACCTCGATCAGCTGGTCGGCCAGCTTGCGTCGATGTTCTTCAGGGTGGTGTCGAGATCCTGCCCGTTCACCCAGGCGGTGATCTCGCTCCAGAAGGTGCCCGCACCCACTTCGCCCGGCATCGCGTCGGAGCCGTCGAAGAGGATCACCGTGGCGTTGTTGGCGACATCGGCGAACGAACGGGCCATGTCGCTCGGGTAGAGCGCCGTGTCGAAGTCGCTATGCGGCGACAGGAACGAGCTCTTCGGTGCGGCCTCGACGCCGGCCTCGGTCGAACCGATGATGTTCATGACCTGCTCGGTCGCGTCGTTGTCGTTGAGCAGAACAGCGAGGTCGCCACCACCCAGGACCGGGTTGTCGCCACCGGCGCTGGCCGGCGGGAAGCCGAAGACACCGATGTTGGCATCAGCGTCGTTGGCGGCTTCGCCCAGGAAGTCGGGGCTCACGATGAAGGAGCCCTGCTTGAGCATCCAGCAGCCCGGGCCGTCGGCGTTGAACATCGGCTTGCCGGCGTCACCGAAACCGGTGCTGGCGATGGCCTTGCGGCCGCCGGGGACGTTGCCGTCGGTGAACATGTATTCCGCGAACTTGTCCGCGGCAGCGCGAACCTCGGGGGAGTCGAACGCGATCTCGTGGTTGACCCACTGGTTGTAGGCGTCGGGACCGCTCTGACGCATGATCAGGTCCTCGAACCAGTCGGTGGCCGGCCAACCGGTCGCGCCGCCGGACTCGATGCCCATGCACCACGGGGTGCCGCCGTCCTTCTTGATCTGCGCGACGAGCGAGTCGAGCTCGGCCATCGTGGTCGGGATCGGGTAGCCAGCGGCCTCCCAAGCCAACTTGTTGTAGAAGACCAGCGACTTGACGTTCATCGAAACGACCAGGCCGTAGGTCTTACCGTCGACCTTGCCGGCGTCCTGAAGGCCGGGCAGCAAGGTGTCGGTGACGGATGCGTCGAGGATGCCGTCGAGCGCGGTGGCCGAGTCGGTCTCGACGATGGTCTTGACGACGCCCGGCTGGGGAACGATCGCGATGTCAGGAGCGGAACCGGACTGGATCGCCGGCAGGAGGACCTTGTTGATGTCGTCCACGCGCTCCCACTTGAGCGTGATGCCCTTGTCCTTGGCCAGCGCGACGGTCTTGCTAGACAGCCCGTCGACGACCGCCTGATCCATGCTGGTCCAGATGGTGACCGACTTGTCGTCGCCGCCACCGCCTGAGTCGCCACCGCCGCAAGCGGCGAGAGTGGTGAGTGACATTGCCGTGGCTGCGATCGCCACGACGCCCTTCTTCATTCGCATCTGAGTCTCCTTGTGAGATTGCTGGTGATGCCCGGTTCTCGTTCCGTCCTGGAAGTAACGCTCTGTCCAGACCTCTGTGCCTGTGGTAGACATTTGGTTGCTGAAACGAATCAGCTAACACATTGCCGCTAGATCACAGGCCTGTCAAGCAACGAAATGGCAACGAACGCCGAGGTCACGGCGGGGACTCGGCAGCAATCGAGTCACGACAGGCCCTAGGGTCCTCAACGTGGATGGGAGCGGGCAGATGGCGAGCAGACGGCGGGTCACGCTGTCGGATGTGGCGAGTCGCGCGGGCGTCTCGGTCACCACCGCGTCGTACATCCTCAATGGGCGCGCCTCCCAGATGCGCATCTCGCAGGACGCCAGCTCCCGGGTCCGCGCGGCGGCGCAGGAGCTTTCGTATCGCCCCAATCTCAATGCCCGCAGCTTGCGGACCTCGCAGACGAGTGCGATCGGCGTCATCTCCGATCACGTCGCGAGCGGTGCGTACGCCAGCCAGATGCTCAGCGGAGCGAGTGCGGCCGCAAGGGCCAGCGACCACGTGCTGATCATCGGCGAGAGCGAAGGCAACCGCACCGTCGAGGATCGGCTGGTCGAAGAGCTGATCGACCGTCAGGTCGACGGGATGCTCTACCTCACCCTGACCACCTCTCGGGTGAAGTTGTCCCCCACCCTGAGGCAACAGAAGTTGGTGCTGCTCAACTGCGCCGATGAGACCGGCCGGTTCTCCAGTGTGCTGCCCGACGAGTTCGGCGGCGGTCAGACCGCGGCCCGCGTACTGCTCGACGCCGGCTATGCCGACGGCATCTGGATCGTTGGTCAGGATCCGGACCCGTTCGCTTTCGCGGGCTCGCTCCGGCTGGATGGCATCGGTCACCAATTGGGTGCCGCTGGGGTCGCGCCGAGCGGGGTGGTCGTGTGTGACTGGTCGGTGGTGCCGGCCTACGAAGCCGTAGTGGCGATGCTCGAAACCGAGCGCCCGCGTGCCTTGATCTGCCTCAACGACCGCATCGCGATGGGCGCTTATCAAGCGCTGGCCGAGCATGGTCTCTCGGTGCCTCACGACGTCGCCGTGGTCTCCTTCGATGGCTCCGACCTCGCCTCCTGGTTGCGCCCGCGTCTGACCTCCGTGGCCATTCCGTACGCCGACCTCGGCGCAGTCGCCGTGGAGTTGCTGCTGTCGGGTGAGACCGCCACCCGACGACTGCCGATGCCGCTGCAGGCCGGCGAGTCGGTCTGATCGCGGCTCGCCATGCTCGCAAGTGACGACGACTGGATCTGGGACTGCTGGCCGGTTGACGACGGGCAGAGTTTCCACCTGTTCTTCCTGTGTGCGCCGAAGTCTTTGACCCCGGCGGAGCGGCACTTCCACGCCCGGGTCGGGCACGCCGTCTCTCCCGACCTGCACACCTGGACCCGCGTCGAGGATGCCGTCCTCCCGGGTTCGGGCGGCTACGACACCCGAGCCGTGTGGACCGGTTGTGTTATCGCCGATGGCGATGGCTGGCGGATGTTCCGTACCGGGCTGATGCAGGGCGACACCGGGATCGTGCAGCGCATCGGCTGCGACCTCTCCGACGACTTGCACACCTGGCGACCCGACCCATCCTCCGGATGGCCGCTGCGCGCCGATCCGCGGTGGTATGAGCAGTCGGCCACCGATGAACATTGGCGCGACCCGTGGGTCGTCGCCGATGACACCGGTCGCTTCCACATGTACATCACCGCGCGCGTTCGGGGAGTTGGCGCCGGCCGTGGGGTCATCGGCCACGCGACGAGCAGCGACCTGATCGACTGGGTGGTCCAGCCGCCGCTTGCCGATCCGGGTGGCTTCGAACAGGTCGAGGTGATCCAGACTGCGCTGATCGAGGGTCGCTGGGCGCTGATCTTCTCCTGTCTGGGGCCTGAACTCGCACCGTCCGCACCCGGGAAGGGCGGCATCTGGAGTGTGGAGATCGATGGGCCCGGGGCCCGCGTCGACCTCGGCCGCGCGACTCGGTTGACCGACGAGAGTTTGTACGCCGGCCGACTCGTGCGCGACCGCGCCGGGGCCTGGCAATTGCTCGCCTTCGTCAATGAGGACGAGCATCATGAGTTCGGGGGCTGGATCTGCGATCCGGTTCCCGTGCAATGGGGAGTCGACTCCTTGGTAGTCTCCCCACAACCTTTCACAACGGATCGTCCGGCACGTACCTGCCGGTGAAGGAGAAATGAACAATGGCAACTGTCACTTTTGAGAAGGCTCAGCGCTGGTATCCCGGTGCTGACAAGCCGACCGTTCCCGGAATCGATCTGGAGATCGGCGACGGCGAATTCATGGTTCTCGTCGGGCCCTCGGGCTGCGGCAAGTCCACCACGCTGCGGATGCTCGCCGGCCTCGAAGAGGTCAACGCGGGCCGCATCCTGATCGGTGATCGCGACATCACCAATCTGCCCCCGAAGGATCGCGACATCGCGATGGTCTTCCAGAACTACGCCCTCTATCCCCACATGACCGTGGCGGAGAACATGGCGTTCGCGCTGAAGATGGCCAAGGTCCCCACGGAGGAGCGTCAGAGGCGCGTGGAGGATGCCGCCAAGATCCTCGGTCTCACCGAATTCCTCGACCGCAAGCCGAAGGCGCTTTCGGGCGGCCAGCGGCAGCGGGTGGCCATGGGTCGCGCGATCGTGCGTTCCCCGCAGGTCTTCTGCATGGATGAGCCGCTGTCCAACCTCGACGCGAAGATGCGGGTGCAGACCCGCACCGACATCGCCAAGCTCCAGGCCGATCTCGGCGTCACCACCGTCTACGTCACCCACGATCAGGTCGAGGCCATGACCATGGGTGATCGCGTCGCGGTGATGAAGCTCGGCGAGCTCCAGCAGGTCGACACCCCGCTGGCGCTCTACGACCGCCCGGCCAACCTGTTCGTGGCCGGCTTCATCGGCTCCCCGCAGATGAACCTGATGGAGGCTCGTGCGGAGAACGGCCAGGCGCGCGTCGGCAACTATCTCGTGCCCGTTGACGCCGCGGCTGCCGCGGGGATGAGCGGCAACATCACCGTCGGCGTCCGCCCCGAGGCGTGGCGCATGGTGGGCAACAACGAGGACGGCATGCCGGTGCAGGTCAGCGTGGTTGAGGAGCTCGGCTCCGACGCGTTCGTCTATGGCACCAGTGGTGTCGAGGGCACGCCCTCGAACATCATCGTCCGGGTCAGCGCGCGCGACTCCGTGCGCAAGGGTGACACCATCCACCTCACCACCGACCCGCGCAACGTGCACGTGTTCGACACCGAGACGGGCGCGCGGCTCAGCGCCTGATCTGCCAAGCGACACAGCAGAACAGAAACACAGCAACAAGAGGCTGGGCCCGGCAGCTGCCGGGCCCAGCCTTCTTGCGTGCGCTTGCGATGGCGCGAGCCGAGCGGCTCGGCCGGCTAGTCGCCCTCGGCCGGGGCGGAGAGCTGAGCCCGATCCGCGACCAGCCTGATGTCCTCGGCGAACCGTGCGAACAATTGCGGGGGCAGGTCATGCCCCATGCCGTCGATCAACACCAGTTCGGCACCGGGGATCGCGGCCGCGGTCGCCCGCCCGCCCGAGGCGTGCACCATCTTGTCGTTGCTGCCGTGGATGACCAGCACGGGCATCCTGAGCGCGCCGAGTGCCTTGGTGCGGTTGGGCTGGGTCAATACCGCGAGCATCTGGCGGAGCACCCCCTGAGCGGAAAAGCCTCGGTCATAGGTCTCCTCGGCTCGCGCGGCGAGTGCCGCGTGATCTTGAGGGAAACCGGGGGGGCCGATCATCTTCCACAAGGTGGCCGACGCTTCGACGTACGCCCGCCTGCCGGGTCCGCGCGGAGCCAGCAAGGTCGTCGCCAGCCGCGGGTGCTGCCACCCGACGTTGCGATGTCCGGTGGTCGACATGATCGAGGTCAAGGTGCGCACCCGCTCAGGAGCGGTCAGCGCCATCGTCTGGGCGATCATGCCGCCCATGGAGACACCCACCACGTGGGCCGACTCCCAGCCGAGGTGATCCATCAATCCGAACGCGTCGGCAGCCAGATCGTCCATCGTGTAGGCCGCCTGGACAGGTCGTCCCGCGAACGCGCGCACCAGGGTGGTGCGGGCGATTCGCTCGGCCAGCTTGGTGGACCGGCCGGTGTCACGGTTGTCGTAGCGACACACGAAGAAACCCAGCGAAGCCAACCGAGCGCACAAGTCGGGATCCCACCAGGTCATCGGGCCGCCGAGGCCCATCACGAGCAGGAGGGGTTCGTCTGTCGGGTCCCCGAACGTTTGGTAGCACACGTCGATCGGTTCGTCCGAGACACGGGCGAAGAGCTCATCTGACACGTCGATCACAGGAAATAGTCAACACCCTGGGGCGAGTGCGGCGTACGGTGGCTCGGTGCATGTGGCTGGGTTTCTGACTCCTGAGGGCTTCGCGCCGCCTCGCGGAGTGCGCGCGCTGTCGGGAGAACTGACCAGCGTTCCCGAGGTAGGGCGCCATCTCGCCGACCTGGCCGCCGCCCGGGCGAGGCTGATGATGACGCCCTATGCCCGGCGTACGCCGGCACGTGCGGTCCACCCGGTGGTCCTGATCCCGGGATTCCTGGCCGGGGACAGCACGCTGGCCGCAATGGCGGCCGCGCTGCGCCGCGAAGGATTCCGCACCTATCGTTCCCAGATCATGGCCAACGTCGGCTGCACCCAGGATGCGCTGACCCAACTCGAGGTCCGGGTCGAGGCGATCGCGGACAAGCGAGGGATCCCCGTGCGGCTGGTGGGGCACAGCCTGGGCGGTCTGCTGGCACGGGGGTTGGCCGCGCGGCGGCCGGACCTGGTGGCAGGTCTGGTGACCTTGGGGAGCCCGCTACTGGCGCCGGGCGCCCATCACGCGGTGCTCAGCATGACCCTGTCCGCGATCGTGAGCCTGAGTCGGACCGGCTGGCCCGGGCTGATGACCGAGGATTGCGTCGGGGGTCACTGTGCCGAACTCTCCTTCGCCGAGTGCCGGGGTCCGCTGGCCGACGGATTGCCGTTCACTAGCTTCTACTCCCGCCGCGATGGCATCGTCGACTGGCGATCCTGTCTGGACCCCGCGGCCGAGACAGTCGAGGTGAACTGCTCGCATGCGGGCATGGCCGTGGACCCGAGAGTCCGCCGTCAGGTGGTGGGGCTACTCGCCCAGCGCGCCGTGCTTGAAGTCGACCGCTGAGTAGGCGCCGAGCTTGCCGAAGCGGTGCTCGGAGGTGATCTGCCGGATCGTGCCGGACCGCGCGCGCATCACCAAAGAGTGGGTGGTCGCGCCGCCGCCGCGGTAGCGCACCCCACGCATCAGCTCGCCGTCGGTGATGCCGGTGGCCACGAAGAATGCGTCCTCGCCGGTCACTAGATCATCTGTGGTGAGGATGTGGTCCTTGTCGAGATCGTGGCCGGCGTCGATGGCCTTCTGGCGTTCGTCGTCATCGCGAGGGGCCAACCGTCCCTGGATGACGCCGCCCAAGGCCTTGAGTGCGCAGGCCGCGATGATGCCCTCGGGTGTGCCGCCGGTGCCGAGCAGCAGGTCAACGCCGGTGTTGGGACGAGCCGCCATGATCGCACCGGCGACATCGCCGTCCAAGATGAACTTGATCCGGGCGCCGGTCTCACGGATCTCCTTGACCATGTCCGCGTGCCGTGGGCGATCGAGTAGCACGACCGTGACGTCCTCGGTGCTGGAACCCTTCGCCTTGGCGACGCGCCGGATGTTCTCGGTCACGGGCAGCCGGATGTCGACGCTGTCGGCCGCTTCCGGGCCGGTGACCAGCTTCTCCATGTAGAACACGGCAGACGGGTCGAACATCGCTCCGCGCGGGGCCACCGCCAAGACTGAGATGGCGTTGGCCATTCCCTTTGCGGTCAGCGTCGTGCCGTCGATCGGATCGACCGCGACGTCGCACTCGGGGCCGGTTCCGTCGCCCACCTGCTCGCCGTTGTAGAGCATCGGGGCGTTGTCCTTCTCGCCCTCGCCGATCACCACGACGCCGTCCATCGAGACCGCCGAGATCAGCACGCGCATCGCATTGACGGCGACTTCGTCGGCTTCGTTCTTGTCTCCTCGGCCCACCCAGCGACCGGCGGCCATCGCGGCCGCTTCGGTGACTCGGACGAGCTCAAGGGCCAGGTTTCGGTCGGGAGCTTGAAGGTGCAAACCGTGCGGCATGAGATGGACTCTATCTGCGCTTGCGGGGATCGTGTGCGTCACGTGAGGCGGTTCACCCGTCGTCGTCGGCAGTGGGCTGGGCCCGTTCGAGGCGCGCCCGGGCTCCGTCGAGCCGCTCCTGGCAGACCTTTGCCAACGCTTCGCCACGTTCCCACAAGGCCAGCGTCTCTTCGAGGGGGACACCGCCGGTTTCGAGTGCGCGGACGGTCTCGATCAGGGACTCCCGGGCTTCTTCGTAGGTGAGCTCGGTGAACCGATCGGCGGCTCCGCCCCCGGCCTCGCCGCTGCCGGAGGATGGGGCCTTCTTCTTGGGGGCGGCGCTCATCGGGTGGATTCCTTTCGGGGCTGGCGGGCCTTGGTTTGGCGGGCCTTGGTTTGGCGAGCCGTGCTCTGCTGGCCCGGGCCCTGCTGGCCCGGGGTGTCGACCGTGGCAGTGAACCGGCCATCGGCCACCCGGACGCTGATCGGTTGTCCCGGGCCGGCCTGAGCAACGCTGGTGATGGGGTGTTCGCCGGTGGAGTCGCTGGTGAGGACGACGGCATAGCCGCGCTCAAGGGTCGCGAGCGGGCTGAGCGCCCGCAACCGCTGACGCCGGTGGCTGAGGTCGTCGGTGGCCCGGTCGATCGTTGACTCGGCGGCGCGGGTGGCACGGTCGTGGAGGCGCTGAAGTTCGTCGTACCTCGGCTGGAGCTCGCGAGCCGGATGGGTCAGGCACGGCCGGCTGCGCAGTGCGTGCAGGTGGGCGCCCTCGGTGTCCAGCCGCGCGAGAACGAGCTGACGGATCCGCTGCCTGGCCCCCCGCACGAGCGCGATCTCCTCGGCGACATCGGGCACCACGAGCTTGGCGGCATCGGTCGGGGTGGAGGCGCGCACGTCGGCGACCAGGTCGAGTAGCGGCTGATCCTGGTCGTGACCGATCGCGGAGATCACCGGAGTGCGCAGCGCATGCACGGCGCGGATCAAGGACTCATCGGAGAACGGCAGCAGGTCTTCCACCGAGCCGCCGCCGCGGGCGATGACGATCACGTCGACGTCGGGCAGGTGTTCGAGCCGGTGGAGGGCGTCGATGACGTCGGTGGCGCACCGAGGGCCTTGCATGGCGGCGTACGCCGTCTCGATGCGCACGCTGGGCCATCGGCGGCGGGCGTTTTCGACCACGTCGCGCTCGGCCGCGGAATTCGGGGCCGTGACGAGGCCCACGGAGATCGGCAAGCGGGGGAGTGGCCGCTTGAGGGCGGGGTTGAAGAGCCCTTCGGCGGCCAGCAACTGCCGCCGACGCTCGAGTTGTGCCAGGAGATCGCCGAGACCGACCAGTTGCACCGACAGCACCCGCAACGACAAGGTGCCGCGGGCGGCGTAGAAGTCGGGCTTTGCCTGGACGACCACCTTCGCTCCCTCGACGGGAGGGGAGGCGAGGCTGTCGAAGATCGACCGCGCGCAGGTCAGTGGGAGTGAGACGTCGGCGATCGGGTCGCGCAGAGTCATGAAGACCGTGCTGACCCCGGGGCGGCGATTGATCTGCGCGAGCTGCCCCTCGACCCAGACCGAGCCGAGCCGGGAGATCCACTGGTCGATCAGCAGGGAGACCTGGCGGACGGGGACCGGGGAGTCGGGCGAGGTCTCCAGGGGCATGTCGGGCAGCCTAGTTGCCGACGGGGACATCCTGGGCTCGAGGAATCCGGTGGGCCGATGCCGGGCCCGTAAACTCCCAAGCATGTCCGACGGAACCATCGACCTTGCCGCGCCGCGCGTGCTGCCCATCGACGATCAGGAGCGCGCCGTTCTGCTTGCCGCCCCGCGCGGCTACTGCGCCGGAGTCGACCGTGCGGTGATCACGGTCGAGAAGGCGCTCGATCTCTATGGCGCTCCCGTCTACGTCCGCAAGCAGATCGTGCACAACAAGCACGTCGTCGCTGGCCTCGAAGCCGCGCGGGGCGATCTTCGTCGAGGAGCTCGACGAGGTGCCCCGAGGGAGCCACCGTGGTGTTCTCGGCGCACGGCGTGTCGCCCGAGGTCCATCGCGACGCCGCCAGCTCGGTCGCTGAAGACGATCGATGCCACCTGCCCGTTGGTGACCAAGGTGCACGGGGAGGCACGCCGGTTCGCCGCAGAGGACTACGACATCCTGCTGATCGGACACGCGGGTCACGAAGAGGTGGAGGGCACGTCCGGGGAAGCGCCCGACCACATCATCTTGGTGCAAGGCCCCGACGACGTCGCCACCGTGACTGTCCGAGACCCCGAGAAGGTCGCCTGGCTGTCGCAGACCACCCTTTGCGGTCGATGAGACTTTGGAGACCGTGGCCGCGATCCGCGCCCGATTCCCCGCGCTCCTCGATCCGCCCAGCGACGACATCTGCTACGCCACCCAGAACCGCCAGCTCGCGGTCAAGGAGATCGCCCCGGAGTCCGACCTGGTGATCGTGGTCGGGTCCGGCAACAGCTCCAACTCGGTGCGCCTGGTCGAGGTCGCTCTGGAGGCGGGGGCGCGGTCGGCACACCGCGTCGACGACGCATCGGAGATCGCCGAGGCGTGGCTGGACGGTGTGCGCACGGTCAGCGTCACCTCGGGTGCTTCGGTGCCCGAGGAGCTGGTCCAAGGCGTGCTGGCCTGGCTCGCGGAGCGGGGATATCCAGACGCACGGGCAGTGCGTAGCGCCGAAGAATCGCTGATCTTCGCGCTCCCGCCCGAGCTGCGGCGCGACCTCCGGGCGGCCGAGCAGGCGGATCGGGGCTGAGGGCGACCATGGCGCGCTATCTCGACGTACATCCCGACAATCCGCAGGAGCGCCTGATCGACCAGGTCGTCGCCGCATTGGCCGACGACGCTTTGATCGCTTATCCCACCGACTCCGGCTACGCGCTGGGCTCGCGACTGGGCAATCGCGACGGCCGCGATCGGATCCTGCGGATCCGTGAGCTCGACGAGCGGCACCACTTCACGTTGATGTGCCGCGACTTCTCCCAGCTCGGTCAGTTCGTGCACGTGCCCAACGCAAGTTTCCGGGCCATCAAAGCCGCGACGCCCGGCCCCTACACGTTCATCCTCCCGGCGACGCGCGAGGTGCCGAAGCAGCTGATGCATCCGAAGAAGCGCACGGTCGGTGTCCGGATCCCCGACCACACTTTGGTGCAGGCCCTACTGGCCGCTCTGGGGGCGCCGCTGCTGACCAGCACCTTGATCCTGCCGGGTGAAGATGTGCCGCGGAGCATGGGCTGGGAAGTCAAGGAAGAGCTTGATCATGTGGTCGACATCGTTATCGATGCCGGTGAGGCCCCGGCCATCCCGACCACCGTCGTCGATTGGTCCGAGGATGAGCCCGTCGTGGTGAGGTACGGCGCGGGCGACGCCAGCCGCTTCGAGTAGCGGACGCCAAGGCGCCGCCCAAGGCGACCAGGCTCGCTGAGGGTCAGGTGTGCCGGGTGAACTCGCGATAGCGCCAGCCCAGGATCCCCAGGCACACGGCGTAGCCGATCGCCATGGCCAGCGCGTGATGCGCCAATCCAGTGACCAGGGTCTGCACCAGACTGTCGTCGGGACGGGCGATCACCGGCCGACTCGTCATAGCGAGCAGCCACACCGTCACCAGCATGATCACCGGCGGCCAGGCGGCTACCGACGTGAAGTCTCCGGGTCGCACGCGAAGCGCGATCAGGGCACAGGCAACGATGAAACCCAGGTCGAAGAGCCAGCCCAGGGAGCCACTGAAAAGAAGCTCGACCACGACGGCGGTGAGCACCACGGCAAGGCCGAGAGCCAACATGGCTCTGGCCGACTCGGAGCCGCGCGCCCAGAGGGCATGCCCGGCATTGAGGAGCTCCGCCACGCGCCTCACGCTAGGCCGCGGTTCAGAGGCCGTGGACATGCCGCGCCGTCCCGGATTCGGTTTCCTGCGTGGTCCGGTTGTCCTGGGGGGTGAGGGATGGTTCGTCCGGGTCAGGTCCTACCGTCGACCGGATTCCCACGGTGACCTGTCTGGGGGACGGGAGCTCGGATTCGGCGGTGCGGTCGCCCAGGCGCCGAGCCGCGACGAGCACGCGCGCCTCCAATGAGCCGACCGCTTGGTTGTAGTGGCCCACGGCTCCAGCCAGCGACTTGCCCACCGAATCGAGGTGAGCGGCGAACGTGGTGAGCCGATCTTGAAGTTCGCGACCAAGCGCGTGCACTTCGCCGGCCCGCGTGGCGAGCTCGGCGTGGCTCCACCCGTGAGCCACGGTGCGGAGCAGCGCGATCAATGTGGTGGGTGAGGCGAGCACGACATGCTTCGCGGCGGCGTCGTCAATCAGGGGCGGGTCGGTCTCGAGGGCGGCGGCCAGGAAGGACTCGGCGGGCACGAACAGGACCACGAACTCGGGGGCCCCCGGAACCGCTCGCCAGTAGCGCTTGGCAGCTAGGGAATCCACATGTTGACGCATTGCGCGGGCATGTCGGCGGAGGTGCTGAGCGCGGAGGTCGGGCTCGTCGGCGGACTGGGCGTCGAGGTAGGCATCGAGGGGGACCTTGGCGTCCACCGGGACGCTCCCACCGCCGGCCAACCGGACCACCAGGTCGGGACGAGCCGCGCCATCGCCTTCGCGCGCGAGGTGGACCTGCTCGGCAAAATCGCAGCGGTCCACCAGCCCGGCCAGCTCCACTGCCCGGCGTAGGTGCAACTCGCCCCAACGCCCGCGCACCTGGGGGGTGCGTAGGGCCGTGGAGAGGGTGTGGGTCTCCTTGCGAAGCGCGTCGGTCGAATGCCGCATTTCGTGGACCTGCTCGTTGAGCTGGCCCTGCCAGCTGGTGCGGGCGTGCTCGAGGTCGCGCAACTGGTCGTGCAGCCGCTCAAGACCCTCGCGGAGGACGGCGGTCTCGGCGATGCGTGACTCGCGGTCATGTTGGTCGGTGGGAGTCGCACGCAGCGCTTGCCCCCAACCGAGCCCTAAGGCGGCGCCCACCAACAGACCGATGACCAGGCCCGCAAGCAGCGCGAGGAAGATGCCAGTGCTCATATCCGCATGCTGCAGGAGACCACCGACATCGCTGCTGGATCGGGTCGGTGTGCCGATGCCGAAGCATCGTCAATCCTGGCCTAGCGGCCCGGTTAGGCGATGGGCTTGGCGAACCAGATCGTGCGGGTGCTCCAAACGCCCGCGGAGATGCGGGTACCAGAGCAGGTGATGAGCGCAAGTCGCGGCTCGCTACGGTTGTTGCCGTAGTAGTAGCGGCTGAGCTGCTTACTGGGTTTCGCGGTCTTCTTGACCACGACCTTGTAGCACTGGATCTGGCCGTTTCCGCCGTAAACCTTGATGATCATGCCGAGCTTGAGCCTGCGCACCATGTCATTGCCGAGGGCCGAGCCGTCCGGGTAGCTATGGGCGATCATCAAGATGTGGCCGTACTTGTCGCCGGGGCGATAGCCGAGCTTGTCCCAGCCGAGGGCCCGCTTGCCGGCAGTCGTCAACGGGGGCGTCAGGGGCACTCCGTTGTGACGCCCGCGCGCGAGAACGCGTGCCGATGCAAGATTGACGAGCAGCGCCTTCTTGGGGACGAAGCGCTTGCTGTTCTTCACCGAACAGGTCGCGGCGCTAGCGGTGGGGGTCGAGATCGCGACCGTGCCGAGGCTGATCAGCGCGGTCGTCACAAGGGCAACGATGAGCGTACGCAGTGCGCGCATGGTGTGTTCTCCAGCAGTTAGGAGCCTGAGCGGGGCCCCTTGAGGTGTGGTGGTCGCCTAAGCCGCGCCGAGAACGTACCCCCCGAACGGCGCGCGCGACATAGAACGCCTTGATTCTAGGGAAGAGACGCACCAAGGGGTACATCGTGACGGCAGACCTCTGATCTGTTAGACCAGCGACGCGGGACGCCCCGTTCGGCCACGGACCTCGAAACCCGCCGTCAGTCGGCGAGATCGACGACGACCGGCGCATGGTCCGACGCGCCGGGCTCGTTCAGGCGCTCCTCGCGGTCGATGAATGCTCCCGTGACGCGGGCCGCAAGCGTTGGGGAGCCGAGGACGAAGTCAATCCGCATGCCGCGGTTTCGCGTGGCCCTTTCTCGGTAGTAGTCCCAATAGGTGAAGACACCGGGGCCAGGGGTGAAGGGGCGGGTGACGTCGCTCCACCCTTCGTCGAGGAAGCTGTGGAAGGCGCCTCGTTCGGGTTCGGTGACATGGGTGGAGCCTTCGTACGCCGCGGGATCGAAGACGTCCTCATCGGTGGGGGCGATGTTCCAGTCGCCGACCAAGGCCGTTGGCGAGGCGAGCCAGTCGGCGGCGGCCGCGCGTAACCGGGCCAGCCAGTCCAGCTTGTAGTGGTAGTGCGGATCGTCGATCTTGCGGCCGTTCGGGACGTAGAGGGACCAGACGGCGATGTCGCCGCAGCGGGCGCCGATCGCACGGGCTTCGGGTGCCGGCGGGTCGCCCCAAGCGGGCATCTCCGGGAAGCCGACCGCGATCTCCTCAAGGCCGACGCGACTGATCAGCGCAACGCCGTTCCATTGGTTGTAGCCGACCGTGGCGACGTCGTACCCCAACGCCTGCAACCCCAGCAGCGGCAACTGGTCCTCGCGGGCCTTGACCTCTTGGAGGGCGAGTACGTCGATGTCGTGGCGTTGCACGAACGCCTCGACCCGGTCGATGCGCGAGCGCAGTGAGTTCACGTTCCAAGTGGCTAGCCGCACGCGCCTACCTTAGGCGCGAGCCCCGAGGAGGCGAGCTACGCGTGGCTGGCCCGCGCGGTGAATGCGGCCAACAGGTCAGGGGTCGCAGTGTCGGCGAGTTGCAGCGCGAGTTGTTCGGGGACGTCGCGGAGCAGGACGCTCTCGCGCCCGGCAGCTAGCGGGACGGTCACCGAGACCAAGCCCGCGCGCCTCTGGAAGAGGTTCTGATGGATCACCCAGCCGAGGATCCCGGCGCGCTCCACGACGGTGCGCCGCCGGGTGAGGAGCCCATCACCGATCACGAGGTGGTCCGCGGTGAGGCCGTGACCCAGATGGCGATAGGCCTGCTCGCCGACGAGCGCTCCCCAGAGGATCAGCAGCGCGGCGATCGGCACGGACCACCAGCCGAGTCCCCACCACCAGGTCGCCACCGCCAGCAGACCCAGCCAGAAGACTTGGGCGAGTTGGGCGCGCACATGGCAGCGGCGCCGGGCGGCAGGGCCGTGCGGAACCAGGGTGATGGTGAGCGGGTCGCCAGCCGGCTCGCCAGCCGGGTCGCCAGCCCACTCGACCTGCAAGTCGCCTGTCGCACCGCGTCGCAGGACCTCGCGGCCGACTCCGCGGCATACCGTGATCGGCGCCGGCGGCAGCAACGGGCTCGAGCCGCCGAGCCCGACACCCGTGGCCAGCGCGGTGAGCTGACCGCCTCGCGCCAGGCGGAGCAAGACGGGCTCTTCGATCACGACGCCGCGCAGTTTGGCGAGTTCGATGGTGATCGATCGGGTGGTCAGCAGTCCGGCGGTGAGGTGCACCGTGGTGCGATCGGTTGCCAGGTGAAAGCCGGCCCAGGCCACGGCGTAGCCGCCCATCGAGACGATCAGCCACACTGCCAGCCCGGCAAGCACGAGGAGTCCGGACGCGACGAAAGCGCCGAGGGCGCTGAGCCAGTCGTAGCCGCCGCGGATGGCGTCCAGCACCCCTGCTGCGCTGACGAACTGGCTGACCGCGCCGAATGCACCGGCGAGCACCACCAGGCGGCTCAGGCTAAGCGGAGCGAACCGCAGCCACGACCAGTCCAGCGCCGCGATCTGATCGGGGGATTCTTCGAGCGGCAGGCCGAGAGCGTCGGCCTCGCTGCGGGCCGAGGTCGTTGCGACGGCGGCGTCCTCGGTGTGGGCTGTCTTGAGGCGCGCGCGGGCGGCCGCGCTGCGGCTGCGCAAGGCGTTGGCCAGTTCCTCGGCCTGAGCGGTGCTGAGGGCGTTGAGTTCGATCCGGGTGGCATCGACTCCCGTGCCGACCTCGACCTTGGCGAGACCGATGATCCGGTGGAGTACACCGGCGGTGACGTCGACGGTGCGGACCCGCTCGAGGTTGGCGGTCAGCCGCTTCTTGTTGATCAGGCCGGTGCGTACCTGCAGTTGGCTGTCGGTGAGCAGATAGCGCGTGGTCAGCCAGGGTAAGGCGCCGACGAAGACCATGAACACGACGCCTGCGAGGGCGAAACCCACCGGCGGCTGGTCGGAGGTGGCGGTGAAGCCGGCGAAGGCGATGATGAACGGGAAGGCGATCTCTTTGAGGGCGTTGATCGGGCCCAGCAGCAACATCCGCGGGTCGAGGCGCTGCCAGGTGCCTTCCTGCGCAGCGGTGATCACGCCGGCGATCTCGGGCGGTTGCAGGTCAGCGGCAGGTGGCACGTCATCGGGAGGTGGCGATGCCGGCGGCTGTTGACCCGGCGGGATGGGGTGCTCCGGGGGTGTCGAGGTCACGTGCCGTCACCGGGGGTGCGCGCGGTGATGGCGGTCAGCTCGGCCACCACCCGTTGTGCCACGTCGTCGTCGAGGCAGTCGATCGAGATCGCGCCGGCCGACGAGGCGGTGGTGACGGTGATCGAGGAGAGGCCGAAGCTCCGCATCAGCGGGCCCTGCGCGAGGTCGACGGTCTGGACGCGCGCCAACGGGGCGATGCGCTGCTCGCGGTTGATCCAGCCGCGGCGGGTGTAGACGGCGTCTTCGGTGACCTCCCACCGGTGGATGCGGTAGCGGACGGGTGGGGCAACGACGACTTCGATCGCGGAGGCCGCGAGGAGTACGCCGAGGACCGCGTGCCGCCACCAGGAGTCGATTCCCGCGAAGTGACCGAGTGCCCACCAGATCCCGATCAGGATCACGGCTTCGATGACTAACGTGATCGCGGCCTTCGCGCGCCAGTAGGTGGGCGCCTTCGGGGAGACCAGATGGGCCGGCTCACGCAGGGCGCCGAGCGGTGGCGTGGTCGGCTCGGCGGGCGTCGTACTCATGCTCTGAGCCTGTCACACGCCCACGACAGGCCCGGTCACCGAATCGGCCTCGCGCCGCGCACCGCCGTAGACTCCGGCCCCGTGGCTCTCACCATCGGCATCGTCGGACTCCCCAACGCAGGCAAGTCGACGCTCTTCAATGCGCTGACCAAGAACGACGTGTTGGCGGCCAACTACCCGTTCGCGACGATCGAGCCCAACGTTGGCGTGGTCGGCGTACCCGATGAGCGCCTTGCGGTGCTCGCCGGCATCTTCGGGTCGAGCAAGATCCTGCCCGCGACGGTGGAGTTCGTGGACATCGCCGGCATCGTGCGCGGCGCGTCGGAGGGGGAGGGGCTGGGCAACAAGTTCCTCTCCCATATCCGGGAGTCGGCGGCGATCTGCCAGGTGACCCGGGTCTTCCGCGACGAGGACGTGACGCATGTCGACGGCAAGGTCGACCCGGCCTCCGACATCTCCACGATCCAGACCGAACTGATCCTCGCGGACCTGCAGACCGTCGAGAAGGCGCTGCCACGGCTGGAGAAGGAGGCGCGGATCAAGAAGGATCTGCAGCCGAAGCTCGCCGCCACCAAGGAGGCGCACGAGGCGTTGCAGGCCGGTACGCCGATCATCGAGACCAAGATCGATCGCGAGCTGATCCGCGAGCTGATGCTGCTGACCGCGAAGCCCTACCTCTACGTCTTCAACTGCGACGCCGACGAGCTCTCCGACGAGCCGCTCAAGGCGAAGATGCAGGAGCTCGTCTCCCCGGCCGAGGCGATCTTCTTGGACGCGAAGTTCGAGTCGGAGCTCGTCGAGCTCGGCGATGAGGACGAGGCCCGCGAGATGCTGCAGGAGATGGGCATCGACGAGCCCGGCCTCGACCACCTCGCCCGCGTCGGCTTCGACACCCTCGGCCTGCAGACCTACCTCACCGCCGGCCCCAAGGAAACGCGGGCCTGGACGATCAAGAAGGGCGCCACCGCCCCCGAAGCCGCCGGCGTCATCCACACCGACTTCCAGCGCGGCTTCATCAAGGCCGAAGTCGTCTCCTTCGACGACCTCGTCGCCACCGGCTCCATGCTCAAGGCCCGCGAGGCCGGCAAGGTCCGCATGGAAGGCAAGGACTACGTCATGGCCGACGGCGACGTCGTGGAGTTCCGCTTCAACGTCTGAGGTGGGCAGGCCCTGTCAGGCGTTGGCGGGGAACTCCGGGATGGTTGTTGTGCCGTCAGCGTAGGGCAGGCCGCCGACTGATGACACTCGGTTGCACGTCGGGAACTACCCGCCTCGCTACTGCACTTCTTTCCGCGTTCTCACGGCTTCTTTTGACTTTGGTCGAACCGGAAATGTTAGAAACGCTGGCACATGCTTGACACAGGTTCGCCGCGAGGCTCGTCGATTCTCGATAGTGCGCACGTGCTTGGCCGCCTACGGTAACTGTGTGCTCTTGACCTCCATGCCTCCTTTGCGACTTGGCCTACCGGCTGGGCAGTCTCCGCTCTACTTCGGTCATGCCGAGGAGAACGTGCCGTTCTCCGCCCGCACGCTCTTCATGAGGGGCAACCCAGCGTTCGAGCTGAGCCTTTGGTGCGGCACGTGCCCGTTCCTGTTCCAGCGCAAGGGAGGCGCCAACGGCACGATGTCGGCGGAGGTCGAGCCGCTCGCGGACCTGGAGGGTCCGGTTGTCGCGATTACCGAGAGCATCCTTGCGCCGTTCTCAGCGCTCATTCCTGAGGGTGACTACCTGCCTCTGCTGTTGGAGGTCGCTCCGACACTGGTCGCACCGCACGATGACCTCGACTACTTCACCCATGAGCAAGTCGCTACTTGGGGCATCGACAGTTTCTGGGGCCTCCCCGAAGACCCACGTTCGCTCTACTACCGGACGTTCCAGACCCGGGTAGCTGAGGATGAGCACCTGTTCGAGTTCGTCGTTCCGATGGTGCCGCCCGGGTGGAACGAGCGCGGCCGGGTCCAGCACTACATCGACCTGATGGCTACCGGAGTCACACCAACGGCAGTAGCCCTGTCGACCTTGGACGTGTGCGCTCCGGCGAGCGACGACGAGTCAGTGGACTACTACACCCACTGGGGCCTGACGCACTTCCTGCTCGATGGGCACCACAAGTTTGAGGCAGCCGCCAAGACTAGCTCTCGACTTCAACTCCTTGCGCTCGTGAGTCTCGACGGCAGCCTTGCCGGTCCGGACGACCTCCTGCGACTGCCGGTCCTGCTGGGGCAACCGTCAGGGGCCCGTTGATGACGTGGGGTGAACTGTCGGGATGGGTCCCGAATTGGAAGTCAGGTTCGGAGCAGATTGCGGGTCAAGCTAATGCCCTTGTCGGTCGCATAGGTCATGTCGCCGTGGAGGCTTGGCTCGCCTGGCACGAAGAGGCCGACCATTGGTTCGTAGATTTGCCCGTGGTCATCGTCTTCGATGACGGCGAGCAACTCGAACTCTGCTGGCAGAAGTTCGATGACCTCTCGGTCTCGCGGAACACCATCGACCTCAGCGTGGCACCGTTGGCCTGGGTTAAGTCGCCGCTTTCTTGGCGTCGTGCGGTACACCCTGCACTTGCTGCGTTTGAAGGCTCCACCGTCGTGGGGGTTGCTGCAACGCAACACCTGTTCACAACGGTGGACGCGGATTACCCGCACCGAAAAGAGACCGGTAGGTGGCTCGATGGCGGCCTCTGGTTCAACTCGACCAGTGGGGGTCTCCACGTCTACAACGCTCTCGACGAGAATGGCCTGTCGAACTCGGCACCGAAAGACTCGGCCCGAAGTCGACTGCGCTGGCTGCCGTAGCAGGGCCAAGTCTCAGTCGTCGTCCTCGGCCCAAGGGTCGTCGAATCGACTAACCAAAGCCCAGGTCCCAAGGGACTGAGTGGTTGCCTTGTCGTGCTCCCAGGGCTCAGGCTTCGCCTCACCGGCAGCTTCGGTGCGTTCGAGTTCCACCGTGAGCCGCGCCTGCCGAACGGCACCAGTCACCTCGACCACGATGTCGAGCGCGACCTTGTCAGCCGTGGTGAACAGTTCGGCTAGTTCCCCAACCTGCGGGGCTGGATACTGACGCTTGATTGAGTTGCTCGCGCCCATGGTGAACGTCCCGGGGGCTGTCGCCACGACCTGGCCATCCCTGACGTAGACGCCGAACCGAGGCGGAGGGGGAGGTTCCGGTGCGGCTTCACCGATGCGGATGAATCCGACGCCGCGCTGGCCGGTGTGCAGGCGTGGCTCAAGGTACTGAAGGTAGCCACCGGTACGGATTCGCATCCTGAGTTGACGCTCAGGCATGGTCACGGCGCCATCGCCGACGTACTCGACCAGGACCGTCACCTCCGCGTGAATCGAGAACGACTCGTCGGCAACCAGCTCGTCGTTCGCGGTGGTTGTGGCCGACTTTCGTGGCCGAAACGAGTAGGCGGCTGAGGTGGATGCAGCCACAACCCTCATCCGAGGCAAGTCGAGTTCTCTCTGGAGCATGTCCACCAACTCGTGTCGGTGGGCGCTTCGTGTGGTCGAGCCGGAACGGAAGGGGACGTCGCGGTTGCCGTCTGCCGTCTTCACGACGTACGGGTACTCGTTGGTTGAGAAGAGGAGAACGTTGACGGTTTCGTCGTCCGAGACTGCAACGACTTGGTGGCGCACGAGCGTTGGAACTATGCCTTGGTCGAACGACTTGGCAACCTGAGTAACCCAATCTCCGGCTTCAGTGTTCGAGACGTCGGTCAGTGCCCCAGTCTGGTCGTCGATGCCGACCACGTAGACCAGGAACTCGCCTGCCTGCCGGTTCGCTGAAGCCGCAAGCTGCCGAGCCGCCTTGTGTGGTTCTGGCCAATCGCTCTTGAACTCGACTCGGTCGTCTTCGGCTTTCCGGTTCTGCCGGAGTCCGGACACCCGCTGGCGCACGACGACCCCGGCGACGAGCCACCGATCCTTGCAGAAGGCGCCGTGAGCAGTGACGTGCTCGGGGAGCACCTCGACTAGGCCGCTGGCGAGGTAGATGGCTTGCTCCGAGCCATACTTCGGCGCCCGTACGCCGATCGCCCTCGTTGACGATGCGCTGCGCCAGCCGAATGCTCAGGTGGCGATTCACCTGGGGTAGGAACACCGGAAGAGCATCAGCGCGACATCGAGCGACTGCAGCGACTTGGATAGTGCACTCAACTCGGCATGAGTGTTCGCCGGGCGGCCAACCGGGCTGAGGCAGCCAGAGGGGAAGTGCCCGTCATCGTGTTGGATGTCGCTGTGAGCGATGTCTTCTCCGAACGGCTCTCTTCGTGGCGCGACTACACCTCAAGCCCATGGGGTCGCGTTCGATACGCCGTGGTCGAAGAGACGTTGCGTCGAGAAGCGTCTCGACTCGGGACGAAGCTCCGGATCCTTGACGTCGGTGGTGGCGATGGCATGGACGCGCTGCCACTGGCCACGGCAGGTCATGAGGTGACCGTCCTTGATCAGTCACGTCGCTGGCTCGACGAGGCCGAACGCCGCGCCGCATCGGCCGGGGTGCGAATCCGAACGGTTGAAGGAGACCTCTCCTCGCCCCCGGCCCTGGGGGAGTTTGACCTCGTGCTGTGTCACTTCGTGCTCCAGTACCGAACTGGTGGCACCCGGGACCTCATGACACTGGCCGACTTTGTCCGACCTGGTGGCGCTCTCTCGCTGGTGCTTCCCAACCCAGTGGGCATGGTGCTTCGGCAGTTGGTGACGAGTGGACCCGCTTCCGCGTTCTCGGAACTGCATGCGGAGACGAGGCGTGCGGTCCTCTTCGACCACGATGTCCGCAAGGTTGAGATGAACGAACTGGAGAATGCGCTGGGGATGGTCGGACTGTCGGTGGTTCGCCGCTATGGCGGTCGGATCGCCAACGACCTGCTGACGGACAACGAGGCGAAGAACGAGGCCGGCTACTTCGACGATCTTCTCCGACTCGAACTCGCGCTATGTGATCGGGAGCCCTACGTGCGGGTCGGTGGCATGTATCAGATCATCGCAACCAAACCCTGATCCTTCGACCGCGCGCAGGCTCCGCCGATGAGCCAGTCCTTCGGTCCGCAGATAGTCGACACGCCCCGAGCAGTTGTCTGGCAGAGGATCCGCGAGCTCTCCGCAACATGCGGCGAGCATCGAAGGTCTTGGCCGGGGCTTGGCCTAGCCGGGCCGTTCAGGCGCAAGCCGCGGACGTCACGGCCAAAAGGCCGCAGCCCTGTGGCCGTTGGAGGCACGCACTCTGAACACTGGCGCTCGGATCACGCTAGAATCCTGTACATGACGACGCTGCCGATCGCCGATGTGCGGGCTAACCTCTCCAAGCTTGTGGAAGAGGCTGAGCGCACCCACCTGCGGGTCGAGGTCACTAAGAACGGGCGGCGAGCTGCGGTGCTGATGAGTGCCGACGACTACGACTCACTGATCGAGACGCTCGACATCTTGGGAGATGCCGCGACGATGGCTGACATTCGCGCCGCAGAGTCACTGACCGACGATGAGTGGATTGCCGGTGATGTGGTCGACGCGGAGCTTCGCGCAGCTGGTCGTCGCCGCTCGTGACCTATGCGATCTTTCTGTCTCCGCGGGCGCGGCGAGCCTTGGAGGTCGACTTGCCCGAGGCAGTCGCGGCAGCATGTGCCGAGTTCATCTTCGGGCCGCTGGCCGAGAATCCGCACCGCGTGGGCAAGCCCTTGCGTAATGAGCTCGCTGGTTCCTACTCAGCCCGAAGGGGAGAGTTCCGCGTGATCTACACGATTCACGAGGATCGAGTCGCGGTCCGAGTGGTGAGCGTCCGACATCGACGCGATGCCTACTCATGAGGTGAGGGCATGGGGCTCCGCTTCGCGCGAAGCGCTGAATTGGTGGACCGTTCTCGCTTGAGGCTGTCGTCCTAGGCGTCAGCCGCAGCGTCGGCCGCTCGACGACGGCCGAGGCGCTTGAATCCCACGATGATTAGTGCGACGGCGAGTACGCCGAGGGTGGAGCCAAGGCCCCATTGGCGCCAGTGCCAGGACAGGGTCGACGTGCTGGTCCCGAAGATCCGTGTGCTCAGATCTCTGTGGGGGGTGCCAGTGAGCGCCGTACTCGACCAGATCGAGCAAGCTGCGCCGAGGCGCGGGTCAGCCTTGATGTGGGAATCCCCCGAAGCCTCGACCAATAGCCCGCCGTCTTCGGTCGCGGACACCGGCACGGCGAGGTCGTTGCCTCGCCAAGCCAAGCCGCAGGACAGGTCCCGGCGTTGAGCCTGACGGATGGTGCGTATGAGGGCTCCCTCCTTCGTCGAGAAGACCTTGATGGTGTCCTCTTCGTGACCAGGGTCGGCGATGGCGACCAGGGAGCCGTCTGGAGACATCGATCCGCTCCATTGGGAGATGAACTCCTCTTTGGAGACCTTCATTAGGGGAATCGAGCGAGGGGAGAGGCCGGCGGCGTCGGTAACCAGCAGGCTCACCAATCCCTTGTGTCGCGTGAGCCAGGCGATGTGCTGGCTGTCAGCCCAACCAATCGCATGGATGAGGCCAGGTTCGGCCACGTTGATGGCGGTGATCGCTCCATCCGGTGACAAGACCAAGCCATCATCGGAGTCACCCTGTGGCGGCGATCCCAAAGTCAGGAGCCGTTGGTTGTCCGGCGACCAGAAGCTAGGGAACTGGTCAGGCAGGAAGTACCCCGAGGGTTGGGGACTGCGGAATTGCTCCCCGAGTTCCGGATAGGAAGCCACAGCGCCCGTGACGAGGTCATGTACGACGTAGGCGTTGTCGGGGCCGACATACCCGAGTCGTGTCCCGTCGGCGGAGAGTGCGGGTGTCGTGACGTTCTGGAAACCAGGGGTGAAGTCCCACAGTTGACCGGTTTGCGATACGGCGTACCACTCGTCCCGAATGTTGCTCTCTTGGGTGGTACCCAACTCGATGACACCAGCGATACTCCCCGGCGTAGTGGGCATCGACCCGATGCGGAGTAGCGGCTTCTCCAGTCGGGTGGGGTAGCTATCGGCGACCGCATGAGGTGCGGTGGCAGGGTCCAGCCGATACGCGCGCTTATCGATTCCGATGCCAGCAGCCAGTGCGAGCGCGACGACAACCAAGGATCCGACGACGGCACGGCGCCGCCGCCGACGGCTCCCAGCGGCGTACGCCGCGCGCGGATCCGGCGTGATGCCCCACGCGCCGTCCTCTGCATAGTCGGAGAACAACTCGCGCAGACGCTTATCGCTCATCGGACCTCCTCCTGAACGTCGAATGCGGCGAGCAGTTCGGGTGCGAGATCACGAAGCCGCCCCAGCGCATGCCGAGTCTGGGACTTGACGGTGTTCACCGAGCACCCCAGCACCCCAGCTGTCTGCGACTCGCTGAGGTCCTCGTAGAAACGCAGCGACAGCACTGCCCTCTGACGCGCCGTCAGCCGGGCGAGGGCTTCGCCTAGGACCAGTCGAGTGCCCACCAGGTCCTCATCGCCGCGGTGGGCGGAAGTGAGGAGCGGACCGCTCTCAGCCACCTCGGCGGGCCGCACGCGCCGACGCCGCCACCAGTCGATGCTCAGGTTGTGCATGACCCGCTGGGCGTAAGCGTCGGGCGCGCCCGATCGGCGTACTTGTCTCCAGCGATCCGCCACTCTGATCAAGGTCTCCTGTACCAGATCCTCGGCCAACTGACGATCGCCGGTGAGGAGGAACGCCGACCGCGCGAGGGCGCGGGAGCGTGCATGCGCCCACTCCTCGAAGTCCTCCACACCCCTATCCACGCACATCACCCCATTACTGGGTGGAACCCGACCCTCCGAACGCGTGCTTGCGCACATTCGGAAGCTTGCTCGAGTCCGGCGGCCTGCGGCCGCAACTGCTGCAGCTTCGTTTAGTACGAGCGCCAACTCATCGGCACCCGCACGAGCGCTGCTCTTCCGCAGTTGAAGGGTCAGGGCAAGCGGCTCAGCCGTCCCCGGACGCTTCCTGCTGAGGTCACCGCTCGCATCGGCTCGGCCCGTCGTGAGGGACAGACGCTTGCTGGCATCGCTGACTCGCTGAACCGCGACGTTGTCGCGACCGCGCGCGGTGGCGCACGGTGGTATGCCTCGACCGTTAAGGCGATTCTGACCTCGGCGGCGCTTGATGAGGCGGCGGCGTAACCAACTTCGGGCTCAAAGGCGACCGGCGAGTTCGGCGACCGTCCGCTGCGCTAGTTCATCAACGTCAGCAAGCGTGAGCGGTCCGATGTCAGCCATGTCGTCCGGTCATCCAGCTCGACAAGCGGTTGCAGGTCAGGCGGCCCCTCGTGTCCGATGACCTGATGAGCCCAACGCGCCACCTCTCGGACTTCGACCTCGCCTCTGAGCGCGCGCCGACACATGGCTGCGGCCGCTTGCACCTCTCGGCCGCGCGGCGCGCGCTGGTACCCGTCTGATCGCTGACGTCGAGGTCGTACGCCACGCTCGCGACGCTGCGGCCCTCCTCCAACAGATCGAGAACCTTGATCCGGAACTCGGCTGGAACCCCGGTCTTCCCTTCTGGACCTCCTGATGTCAGGCGCCAGAATCCAGAAACCCAGACGCCGGGGAAGTCGGGACACCACCCCGAAACTTGGAAAGGTTGGAGTGCTGTCAGGGAGTACATGGTTGATCGATCACCAACACGCGCGTCGTCATCACGCCACCGGCGCGGCGCTCACTCCCACCGCAACTCGGAAGAGCCATTAAACGGAGCATTGTTGAACTACCATTCAGGAAGGACAGTTAAGCGCTTACAATCCGGTGTTAACGGTTAACGCCTCTATTAAGTTACGGATTTGGTCCGGATGTGGGACGCTCTTACTACTACCGAAAAAGGTAGTCGTGACGGCCGAATCCCCCCAGCATGTGCCGTCACTGCCGGGCCCTAGACCCCCCTCCCGTGGCGTCTAGGGCCCTTGGCCTCCATATTGGGCGCAGTTGGGAATTTGATTCCCGCCAGTCACGGACGCCATTTCGATGAGAAAGAACATGTGGGCTCAGTCGCGCGGCCGTTTGCCCTAAACAGAGCATAAATCTTTCGTGAAAGAACCGACTAGCGCGAAGATTCTTCATGAGGCCATAGACCGTCGTGGTCTGAGCCTCAGTCACCTTCGACGGCTCCCGTGCCTCACCATTCTGGGACGACGTCACCATCTGGCCTGCCGGACGCAGTGGCGTTGAGAGCTTTCCTCTCGGCTATTCGCAACAGGCCGGCGGACCTGGCACCCCTCGCGTCGAGGCAGTGGCATTGTGCACGGTCGGACGGGTAGTCACAGTTCCCGAGCGCGTGCTGGTTGTGGCTGAGATGCTTCTGCCCAGGTCGATCAGCAAACGGGAGGTGGTCATGACCCAATGTCGCACTCACGATGTGCCCAACTACCTTGCCGTGGACTGCGCGCAGGTGTGCACCGACCGGGAAAGACATACGCATGGATAGCGATGCCTTCGCCAGGATCCTCAGTGGGGCGATCGATCATCGTGGCCTAACCCTGAGCCGTATCTGTGCGCGGCTCGAGGCCGCGGGCGTCCCTATCAGCGTGGCAACACTGAGCTATTGGCGCAGCGGCCGCTCGATCCCGGAGCGCGAGGTCTCCATGAAAGCTCTCCCCGTACTTGAGGCAGTGCTTGGGTTGAACCCCGGTACCTTGACCGCTTCACTCCCCGCGAGCAAGCCACGTGGGCGCACTGCCACGCGCCAAGCGAGGTACGTCGAGCAGTACGACGAGATGTTCACCATGGACAGCCTTCATCGACAACTGATGGATGAACTCGACATCAACATCGCCGGACGGCTGACGCGCCTCAACGCCATCGACCGGATCATCATCACGAGCAAGCGTGCGCCACGGACATGGGACTACGTCACCACCTGGCGTGCAGAGCGCTCCGGCGTACAGAGCTTTCCGCTGGTGTATTCGCAAGGCCCCGACGGACTCGTCGACTCCTTTATCGAGCCGCTCTCGATGTGCAGTGTGGGCCGAGTGCTTATCGTGAAAGAACTGTCGATTGTGATGGCGGAGATGCTCTTTCCCGAGCCGTTGAAAAAGGGCGACGTTGTGATGAGTCACTGTCGATTCCGCGACTACCCCGAGGAGGCAGAGCTCAACGAAGTGCAGGTCTCAACCGCCCACACGATCCATGAGACGGCTCTCGAAGTGCGGTTTATCGGCGTTGAGCCACCCACCCACATCCAACGGTTCGTAAGACCAGATTGGGAGGGCGCTGCAGTCGAACGTGAGGACGTGCGACTCTACGACGGGGTGTGCCAGGTCGCCCGCGTGGGCGGAGCGGCTCCCCTCGTGATGGGGTACGAGTGGTCGTGGGATGGACGGAAGAGCGTTTCTCATTGTTGACGTTTGGGATCAAATGACTAAAATGAGAAACATGCCAGCCGCCAGCCCGTACACGAGCCCCGAGCAACAGGCGGACCTCGAACGCCTGGGCGGCCGTCTGCGCGCCCGCCGGAAGGCATTGGGGGTCACGGCCGTCGCATGCGCGGAAGCTGCTGGCGTTTCGCGTGTCACCTTGCACAGGATCGAGGCGGGCAACCCCTCGGTCACGATCGGTGCCTACGTCAACGTTGCAGCAGCCCTCGGAGTTCACCTCGTGGTCCCGATCCTCGATGCGCCAGCCGCAGAACCTCCGAGGGTCATAGTCGGCGACTACCCAGGCCTGCGCACACTGGCCTGGCAGACCGACGTGGGCACCAGCATCTCCGAGACCGAGGCGCTCAACCTCTACGAACGCGGGTGGCGACACCTCAACCAGGAGACGTTGACCGACCGCGAGAAGGCGTTCATCCAGCACCTCGCAGACGCCTACAGCAACGGGAGTCTGCTTGTTTAGGCGGCTGCACCACCAGCGGGTGGCTGGGGTGCTGTCGATGCTCGACGCCTCGTTCCTTGCCGAGCACAACTGCTGGTTCGGCGGCGGCACCGCGATCGTCCTCGCCAACGGGGAGTTCCGCGAGTCGGTCGACATCGACTTCCTGGTCTCCGACCAGCAGTCCTACCGCGAGTTGCGCAAGATCGTCAGGGACCAAGGCCTGGACGCTCTGGTTACCCGCGCAGTGGACCTGGGTCGAACACCCGCTGTTGACGGTTACGGCATCAGGACCTCGGTGATCGTCGCCGGGGTCGCGATCAAGTTCGAGATCATCCACGAAGGCCGCATCGACCTCGACACTCCCTCCCCGAACGATGAGATCTGCGGCGTACGGATCCTGACTCGCACCGACCAGGTCGCCACCAAGCTGCTCGCCAACGACGACCGTTGGGCTGACACGTCGACGTTCAGCCGCGACCTGATCGACCTAGCCATGATGAGGCCCAACACCATCGCCCTGAAGGCCGGCGCAAGCAAGGCGGTCGATGCGTACGGCGAGACCGTCGGCGTGAGCCTCAACAACGCCGTCGCCTACCTCCAAGATCGCCCACACCGTCTCGACGACTACCTCCGCGCACTCAAGATCGACGCGCCCCGAGCCGTTGTCTGGCAGCGCATTCGCGAGCTCTCCGCCAGGTGCGCGAAGATCGAAGGTCTGGGTCCGGGCTCGGACTAGCGAGAAGCCGTTGCCGAGGGATCCTCAGTCACGGAGTTGAAACGAGTACTCATAGCGTGCAGCCCATGAGAGCCATGGCTTATGACGCGTACGGATCCGATGACGCCCTGACCCTGCGTGAACTGCCCGACCCTAAGGTCGGCCCGGGCGAGGTCCGTATCCGGGTGAGGCGAGCGGGGGTGAACCCGGTCGACTGGAAGGTGATGGCTGGCGGTCTCGACGGCCTCATGGACGTCGTGTTCCCCGTCGTCCCGGGCTGGGACGTCGCCGGGACGGTCGAGACGGTCGGAATCGACACCTCGGAGTTCGAGGTCGGCGACGAGGTCGTGGCCTACGCCCGGAAGGACGTCATCCACGGCGGTACCGTCGCGGAAATCGTGACCATGAGCGTCCGTGGAGTGGCGCGCAAGTCCGCGGCGCTCAGCTGGGACGAAGCGGGTGGCCTCCCCCTCGCCGGGCTCACCGCGCTGCAGACCCTCGACCGGCTGGGCGTCTCCGCCTCCGACACGCTCCTCGTGCACGGTGGCGCCGGCGGGGTCGGCTCCCTCGCCGTTCAGATCGCCAAGGCGCGCGGCGTCCGCGTGATCGCCACGGCGTCTCCGGCGAACCACGAGTTCCTCTCCGATCTCGGAGCGACCCCTATTGCGTACGGCGACGGCGTCGTGGAGCGCATCCGCGAGGTCGCGCCGGACGGGGTCGATGTGGTCGCCGACTTCGTGGGCGGGGTCCGCGACGTCACGATGGCCGTGCTGGCCGCAGACGGACGGCACGCGTCCATCGCCGACTCGTCGGTCCTGGAGACGGGAGGCTCGTCGTTCTGGGTGCGGCCCTCGGCCGACGGGCTGGTCGAACTCGGCCGGCTGGCCGACGCCGGACAGCTACGTCTGTCCGTCGCCGACGTCCTGCCGCTCGAGCAGCTGCCCCAGGCGTTCGCGCTCAGCCGCGAGGGGCATGTACGGGGCAAGCTGGTCATCTCCGTCTCGGACTGAGACGGCCGCCTTGGCGAGCCCGGCATGCAGATCCGCGACGCGCTAGTCAGCCAGCTCGTCGTCGACGTAGGCGGGGCGGCAGACCCGCAGGCCGGCCCAGGTGAACGGCAGGACCGTGGCCAGCAGCAGCCACAGCACGAGCGTCCAGTTGCCGGTGGCCTGATGGATCACACCGACGGCGAAGGGGCCGAGGGCGGCGAAGAGGTAGCCGACCGGTTGCACGAAGCCCGACAGCTGGGCGGTCACCGCGGGGTTCCGCGTGCGCGTGGTCAGCAAGGCGATGGCGAGCGGGAAGGCGAAGCCGGCGACGCCCAGGGCGAGGGCCCAGAGCCACGGCACCGTCGCGGGCGCGCTGAGCAGGCCGACGTACCCGACAGCGAGGAGCGCCGCAAACCCCACGACGTACGGCGTGAGCGAGGCCGCCCGCGCAGCCACACTCGGCATCGTCAGGCCGCCCACGATGCCGATGCCCGCGACAACGGCGAGGAGAGCTCCGGCGTAGGAGGCCGACAGCCCGGCATCGCGGAAGATCTGCGGCAGCCAACCGAACTGGACATAGGCATGCATCGACTGGATACCGAACAACGCGGTCAGGGCCACGGCGGTCGGTGAGGACGCCATCCGTCCTTCGGGGGCCACCATCGGGACCGCCCGGTCCTCCGCGTCGGCGCGCTCGCGCACGCTCAACAGGGACCAGACGGGCAGCGCGAGCAGCATCAGCCCGCCCCAGACCGCCAAGGACCCCCGCCAGCCGCCGAGCACCTCTGCCATGGGGGAAGCGGCAAGTGACCCGACGGCGCCACCGAGCACGAGGCCGGTGCTGTAAACGGTCATCGCCACGACCGTGAGCCCGCCGCCGTGGTGCTTGATCCAGGCGGGCACCAGGACGTTGCCCACCGCGATCCCAGCCAGCGCGACGACGGTCAGGATCAGGAAGCCCCACGGCGATCCGGTGGTGACCCGCAGGAGTAGCCCGGCGGCCACCGCCGCCGAGCCCAGGGTGACCCCGAGGGTGGCTCCGACGGCGCGCGCCAAGCGCACCGCGACGGCCCCGACCAGTCCGAAACACAGCGGCGGCAGTGCGGTCAGGATGCCGGCTTGCATCGCGCTCATGCCGAGTCCCTCGCGGATCTCCGCGAGCAGCGGCCCGACCCCCGACGCGCCTGGTCGCAGGTTCACCGCAACAAGCGCCACCGCGATCACGAGGAGTGGCGCGGCGACGGTGGTGCTGCGCTGCGGTGTCCTCACCGGAGGGACCTTACGGCCACGCCGAGCCACTGGTTGACTGGTCCGTCAGCGATGACCGAGCGCGCTGCCGCCCCGGGAGGGATCGAATGACCGACCAGCCGACCGATGAGTCGCCCGCGCAATCCATCTTCGAGGCAGCCGGGGGCGAGGATGCCTTCCTTGCACTGGCTGAGGCTTGGCATCACCGGGTGATGGAAGACGCCGTCGTCAGCCATGCGTTCTCGCACGGCTACCACCCCCGCCACGCTGAGCGGCTCGCGGCGTACTGGAGCGAGGCGTTGGGTGGGCCGCCGGCGTACTCGCGCGAGTACGGCGACGAGTCGTTCGTGTTGCGTCTCCATGCGGGCAACGGCGAGCACGACGAGATGGATGAGCTGGCCAACGTGTGTTTCGAGAAGGCGCTCGTCGATTCAGGGATCCCCGACGACGGCCGCCTCCACGAGACGTTGGCGGCCTACTTCCGTTGGGCAACGACCGCCATGGCGACCTACCCCGAGTCGCCCGCAGACGTCCCGGCGGGGCTGTCGATCCCGCGCTGGTCGTGGCAGGGACCGGTTGCGGCGAGTCGCTGAGAGGACCCACCGGCCACTTCACTTTGCTCCCGGCGGAGATCCCTTAGAGCGTCAACGACCCATCGGTCCCACGAGCTTTCACCCCCAGCGCTCCACAGCGCCTACCCTCGACGGGTGAGCGAGCAGATCGATCCGTGCCCGGAATGCCAGAGCGAGTACGCCTACGAGATGGGTTCGCTGCTCGTCTGCCCCATGTGTGGCCACGAGTGGGCGCCGGGTGAGGCGGCGGATGCCTCCGCGGCAGACGCCCCACGGGTGATCACCGACGCGGTCGGCAACGTGCTCGCCGACGGCGACACGGTCACCGTGATCAAGGACCTCAAGGTGAAGGGTTCCGCGACGTCGATCAAGGTCGGCACCAAGGTTCGCGGCATCCGGTTGGTCGACGGCGTCGGCGACCACGACATCGATTGCAAGATAGACGGCTTCGGCCCGATGAAGCTCAAGTCGAGCGTCGTCAAGAAGGTCTGACCCCAGCCGATCGGGCTAGGTCCTCACGCCGTACGACGGCACAGCACCAAGGTCTCGTTGTGCTCGGTCTGCGGGAACATCGCAAACACCTGCGCCCGTACGACGCGCAGGCTCGGCATGCTGCGCAGATCACGCGCGAGGGTCTCGGCGTTGCAGCTCGAATACAGCAGCCACTCCGTGGGACCGGATTCGATCGCCGCGCACAACGACGGGTCGAGGCCGCGGCGCGGGGGATTGACCACGAGCAACCCGGGGAGCGGATGCCGCTCGGCGAAAGCACCTGCATCCGCGGCCACGAATGAAGCATTTGCGGGCGCGTCGACCGTGGCCGCAGCGATGGCCTCTTCGGAGATCTCGACGCCGGTGACGGCCGTGCCGGGTAGTGCCCGGGCGGCGACTCGGGCAAAGCCGCCGACCCCGCAGTAGAGGTCCCACGCAGTCTCGGCCCGGTCGACGTCGTCCGTCAGCCACGATCCAGCCGCCAGGTACAACTGCTCGGCCACCGCGGTATTGGTCTGGAAGAACGACCGCGGCCCAAGGTGCAGGGTGAGTCCGGCCACCCGCATCGGCAGCAGCCTGTCCGGCGTCAAGACCCGCTCGGCGGTCCCTTCGAGCACGGCCGCGTGCTCGGGAAGCAGATTGGCCGTGATCACGCGGGCCTTCGGGAGCGCGCTCGTGATGGTGGGCAGGCTCGCCGCCAGCTTGGCCAGCTGCCCTTCCGAGCGCAGCACGAACCGGATCATCAGCTCGCCGTCGGGGGAGTGGGTGACGATCAGGTGCTTGAGTTCGCCGGTACGCCGCGGCACGTCGTACGGCGTGAACCCGAGGTCGGCGACCAGGTCGGCCAGCCCCCGGACGGCGTCATGCAGCCCCGGCTCGTAGAGCCCGCAGTCGCGCAGATCGACACCCCGGCGCTCGGTGTCGAGGATCCCAAGGGTCGGAGCGCCCCGCTGTCCACCCACGACCAGCTTGGCCTTGTTGCGGAAGCCGGACTCGGGCCCGGACGCGATCGGCGCCCACGCATCCGTCGGCGCGAGATCGGCGAGGAGTCCCCGGACCCGGGCGTCGGTCTCGGCCAACTGTCGTTCGTAGGGCACGCCCATCAGGGCACAGGATCGGCACGAACCAGCCGCGAAGTAGCCGCACCGCACAGCAGCCGAGTCTAGGCGAGCCCGGCCGCGAAGCTCGCAGTCACCGAAGCGAGATCGGCGCGATCACCTCAGGCTCCAGGTCGGCGCCGGTTACGCTCCTCACGTCGCACCAGCGGGTGCTGATCAACCCGTGCTGATCGCGCCGGTGCCGATCGTGCCCGTGCTGAGGAGGGAGGATGCCGATGCGAAGACTGCCCATGATGGTGGGTGCGCTCGCCCTGGTCCTTGTGCTCGGCGGCGTCATCGGCTGGCGCATCGGTGGCAGCGGTTTCGGGTTCGGACCGGAGACCACCACCGTTGACCGCAGCCAGCCGCCAGTGCTCCAGTCCATCCAGGACATCAGCGAGTTCCACGCCGCAGTCGGCAACTTCGAGGTCGTCCTCGACATCGAGAAGGACGTGGAGTGGCTTCCGGACTTCATCGCCGGTGAGCGCTCGCTCTTCGTCGCCGCCGGAACGGTGGACGCCTACGTCGACTTCTCCGGACTCACCGAGGGTGACGTGACGCTCTCCGCTGACGGCACCTCGGTCGAGATCCGCCTCCCCGAGGCGCAGTTGGCCGCGCCGAACCTGGACCAGGACCGCACCTATCTATTCTCCCAGGAGCGAGGGGTGATCGACCGTCTCGGGGACGCCTTCAGCACCCAAGATCAGCAGGAGCTCTACAAGCTCGCGGAGGCGAAGCTGGCCTCGGCGGCACAGAATTCCAAGCTCCGCGATCAAGCCGAGGACAACACCCGGGCGATGCTGATCGGCATGCTGGCGGCGCTCGACCTCACGGTGACCTTCGTCGACGATCCGGCCGGCTGAGCGATCGCTGCCCGGTCGCGCTCCCCGGTCGCGCCCTCAGCCGTCGATCTTCTCGAGCCTCGCGCGCATCGCCGCGGTCGGGGAGAAGAACCCCCACACGGTGTTGGAGAATTCGCCGGCGGCGAAGTAGACGGCGGGATCGCTTCCCGCGAGCTTGTAGACGCTCATCTCGTGCCGCTGCCAGGGGTACGACGGGTGCGCGACGGTCACCGGATCCTCACCGACCCGATCCCAGCCGGCACTCCAAGGGCTCACACCCTCGATCAGGATCGGATCACCGTCGAAAACGATCCCCACGAACTCCCAGCCGGAGCTGACCTCCGCGACTTCGCCGTCCCAGGGGGCGCCGCGGTCTGACATGCGTTGAGGCTATATCCAAACCCGCCGATTTCGGGTGGGAAATGGGGCCGCTATCTGACCCTTTGGGCCCGGTTATTCACCGCTTTGAAGAGTTATCCACGGCTAGACCGGTTGGTTAAGTTTCCACAGGTTGCGGGCTTTCCGGTTGCTAGGCCAGGAAAGGCTGGTCTTGAATCCCTGGCAACGAGATGCCGGGGGGCAGCATGGGGGCAGCGGCAGCCACCACCGTGGTGGAGCAACTAGACGAACAGGTGCGGGTCGCGGTGCGGCGCGAGGGAATCGACCCTCAGCGCGACGCACAAGTCGTCCGCCGCATCGCTGAGGACGTCGTCCGCGAGCATGACGAGCGGTCTCTGACCGGCTCGGTGCAACCGGTTGGTGATGCCGCTGCCCTCGTCTCCGAACTCACTGCCCGGGTGGCGGGTTTCGGAGCGTTGCAGCCCTATCTCGAAGACGACTCGATCGAAGAGATCTGGATCAACGAACCTTCCCGTGTCTTTATCGCCAAGGCAGGGCGACACCAGTTGACCAATCTCGTGCTCACCCAAGCTCAGGTCACCGAGTTGGTGGAGCGGATGCTCAAGTCCAGCGGTCGTCGCATCGACGTGAGCCAGCCATTTGTCGATGCGATGCTGCCTGAAGGGCATCGGCTGCATGTGGTCCTGGAGGGCATTAGCCGCGACTTCAGCGCGGTCAAGACCGCAATGCCTAAAACCACTGCTAGATTCTGGTGGCATGCTGCAGCAGCGAGGTTTGCCCCAAGCGCCCGCGATCTACGCGAGGATTAGCCTCGACCGCACTGGACAAGCCCTCGGTGTCCAGCGACAGATCGAAGCATGCCGGGAACGATGCGAGGAGCTCGGCTGGCCTGGGCCGAAGGTGTACTCAGACAACGACATTTCTGCACGCTCTGGCAAGCGTCGCCCCGGTTTCGAGCAACTTCTGGTTGACGTGCAAGCAGGGTATGTCGATGGGCTGGTCGCGTGGCACCTCGACCGCGTGTTGCGGCGAGTGGTCGACTTGGAGCGGGTGCTGGATGCGATCGAGGCTCAGCGGTCCGCGATCCCTGTGGTGTTTCTCCAGGCTGGTGAGATCGACGTGACCACCCCGTCCGGCCGCCTTCTCGCCCGAATCCTCGCTGCCGTCGCCGCCAACGAAGGTGACGTGAAGTCTGCCCGTCTTTCCGCGCAACGAGCGCAGGCTGCGCAGGCAGGTCGGGCCCATGGGCCGCTCGGGTATGGGTATGACGAGGAGCAGCGGATCATTCCCGAGGAGGCGGGCGTCATCCGAGAAGTTGCACGCCGGCTCATCGAAGGTGACTCGCTGTACTCGATCGCGGCCGACCTGAACGAGCGCGGAGTGCCTACCCCTGGTAGTGGAAAGTGGGACGCGAGGCGGG
Organism: Nocardioides sp.; assembly: GCA_037046605.1. Taxonomy (GTDB): domain Bacteria; phylum Actinomycetota; class Actinomycetes; order Propionibacteriales; family Nocardioidaceae; genus Nocardioides. The sequence continues at coordinate 10,723 of JBAOHF010000009.1, read as the reverse complement.
TTCAGCGGGCCGGCGAGCGCGACGAGCGTCAAGCTGTCACCGCGGTCATCGAAGCCGTGCGCAGCAGCAGTTCCCTCACCCCTGGCGTTCTCGCGCGCCTCTTGCGGAAGGCTGGAGCAAACCCCGAGGTGTGCTCCGCAGCTTGGGTCCGCGACCAACTCTGGGTCGAACACGTCACGTCTCACGATCACGGTCTGGACGACTCGACCATTGCCCGGCTGCTGTTTGCGGCCGGCGTGCCGGCGGACCGGTCGTACTGGCGGGCTGCGAACGTGCGCACAATGGTTCGCCGCGGGTCCCTGTGTGGCTGGCGCGAGTTCAGCCCCGGCCAGCGGGGAGGCTACGGCGAGTTGATCTCACCGGGGAACTGGACTCCGATTCTGTCCAAGGAGACGGTTGAGGACATCCGGCTGGTTACAGACCGGCCCCGGACAAGGCGTGGCCGTGAGCCGAAGTATCTGCTCGCGGCCATTCTCAAGTGCGGCAAGTGCGGCTCAAGCTTGGCCGGGTCACCGACCCAAAACGGCGGTCCGTTCCGGTATGCCTGCTCTAAGCAGCCGGGCCGACCGCACACCTGCGGTGGGCTAACCATCGCAGGGCCTCAGACTGATCGGATCGTCTCCATGGCCATCATTGACGCGGTCGCGGAGGCCAAGGTCCGCTCAGGTATCGCCCAACGACGCAACGCCAACGGTGCTGCGGCACGCGGGGCCGAAGAGGAGATTGCCGAGATCAGTCGCTTGCGGAAGCACTACGGCCTGGAGTTCGCGGCAGGGCGATTGCACCAGGACGAGTGGGATGCCGTGCGCCAGGGATGGGCGCTCCGCCAGCGCGAGGCAGAACGCGTGCTTGGGATGTGGGCGCCAAACCTGCACGCCGTGCTGTCTGATGTGCCGAAGAACCGACCAGACATCGAGGAGTGGTGGGAATCGGCGTCGGTACGACGCAAGAGGGAAGTCGTCCAGGTGCTGGTGGACAGGATCGAGATCGCGCCACGGGGGAAGATCAGCAACAGGTTCGACGACTCACGGATCGGCGAGCCGGTTTGGCGGATCTAGGCTGCGGGCAGGCCCTTTCGCTGAGATTGCGGGTCCTCCAAGGCCATGATCTCGGCGAGTCGTTGGAGCACTCCGGGGCCGACAATCACAGGAGGTTTGCCCTGCTTGGCACGGGCCTCGCGTGCTCGGCGCGAGTAGGCGTTTGCCATGTCATCGAGCGTGCGCTCCCGCAGCGCGCCCGCGTTTGCGCTTTCAGTGATGTGGACTGATTCGTTCACGGGGGCTGCTCCTTGGAGACCGGAGACGGTGTCTGGTCACCTAAGGAAGTCCGTGGCGTCCGTACGATCACTTTGGCGAGACATCGACCCACGCCGAGCCGTGGCTCGGCTGCCTGCGGCAGTGGGTGCAGTTGGGCGACTCAGCGTGAAGGAGCGTGGCAGCCTGCATGCGACGCGTCCGCAAGGTGCCTACTGTGCGGCTTGGCGTTGGAACGGTTGCCAGACGCATTCGCCCAGCTGCCCGCGGGCGCCACGAGCTCGTGGTTAAGCGACGCCGCGCTTGCCCTGTTGCTCGATGCAACGTTCCTCGCGCTGGCCTGACGAAGAGCCTCCACGACAGGGCGAGGTGCGCTAACGGTCTTGCGGGCAAGAATGTCTACCGGCGAGATTCAGACGACGTCGTCAGTTCGATCGGCCGCGACGAGGCCGGCCTCGATGTCCTTGTGGGCGCGGATTGAGAGTGCCCGTGCTGGTCCGGCGAGGCCGGGCGAGTTGGCCTTCTCGGCAACGACGTAGGCGAGCTCCGAACCGGACTCGAGGGCGTGGAGGGTCGCAGCGGTTGCCTGCTCGAGGCCGGGTCTGGTGGCGATGAGGTCGAGGCTGGCCATGGTGGTGGCGGCGTGGGTCAGTTCTCGGTAGGCGGCGCGTACTTCGGCGGCCGTGCGCATCAGGTCGGGATCGAGGCGGGCGTCGGGTGGATTGAGGTCGCCCCAGCGGTTGGCGAGGTTGCTCCAGGCGCGGCCGGCTTCGGCGATCGCCGGTGAGAGCCGGTTTGTGGGCTCGAGGTGGCCGGCGAGCTGTGCGGCGTCGATGAGCACCATGGTGGCGCCGGCGATGAGGCCCTGGGTGCGGGTGATGAGGACCATGTTCGTCGGCCAGGCGTCGGCGGCGAGGGTGCGGTGGGCTTGGATGTCCCAACCCGCGAGGGCCCGGCGGGACCAGCGCGAACACCACCACCGCCAGGAGGAAGCTCACCAGCAGCGCAGGCCCGAGGGTCACGACCCTCAGCACCGTCGTCGGGACCTTCATCTCAACCACCTCCATCGGTCAGCACTAGCGGCTGCCGCGGTGAGTCTGGCTCCGCCCCTTCCCAGACTCGGGTGGCGGCCCGGTGGAGGAGGTCGTGATTTGGCTCAACCCACGACTACACCTGGGACGTCGCCGGCCTCATCCCGAACTGCTGGCCACTGCACCCGCACCTGGTCCACGAGATCGCGGCCCTGGCCGACCAACGCCGGCGTGCGGGCCTGGCCAAGACCAGCGACGCGCTGGAGGAGTGGCACCGCTACAGCCTGCCCGCGTTCGCCGACCGGATGCGCAACCGGCTGCGCGCTCACTGCGACGACGAGCACAAGCGCTGGCCGGGCGGGCCGCGCCACAACGAGCACATCGCCGAAGCCAACGCCCAGCGCCGCGAGAACGCCTTCGCGCTCGACGTCGACGCCCTGCCAGCCAGCCGATCCACGCGCGACCAGCAGGAGCCGCCCGGGCCGCCGCGCTTTGGCCTGGTCGACCTCAACACCGGCGAGATCCACGACGAGTTCGAGCCAGGCGCCCAGCCGCGGACCCGGACACAGAAGGGCCCACGTGTCTGACGCACAAGAGCATCGGCGGCTGGAACGACGCGCCCCATAGGGTTGACGTGTGAGCGCTCACCGGCATTGTCCGCGCTCTCGCACCGACCAAATCACTGGGCCAGTGTCTGCATGTCCGCGCTGGAAAATGGCTGCCGTCCTCCAGCCGGGCACTCTCAGCGCCTCTCCAACCGGGCTAGCAAGGACGTATAGTCGCGACAAGCCAAGCCGCACCCTGACGGCGACTTCGCCTGGGTCTCTCCAGCGGACATTGCCGCCAGGCGGACCATTGGTATCCCGGTGGCAGGACCCCATGGATTGGTCCGGGCTCTGTGAGAGTCGGTTCAGTGGGTGCAGGTCGCAGCGTATCGAGCCGGGCTGAGGTAGCCCAGGGATGAGTGCGGCCGGTGGTGGTTGTATTCCTCCTTCCAGTCGGTGATGGTGACCCGGGCGTGGGCCAGGGACCAGAACAGGTTGATGTTGAGGCACTCGTCGCGGAGCCGGGAGTTGAAGGACTCGATGAAGGGGTTCTTCCAGGGTTCTCCGGGTGGGATGAACAGCATCCCGGTCCGGGTGCCGGCCCACTCGGCGGTCGCGGCGGCGATCATTTCGGGGCCGTTGTCGAGGCGGAGCACGGCCGGCGAGCTGCCTCGGGCCTCGACGATGCGGTCGAGCTCGTCGGCGAGCTTGTCGGCGGTGATCGAGCGGTCGACCAGGCCGCCGAGGCACTCGCGGGTGTGTTCGTCGATGACGGAGAGGATCTTGATCGGTCGACCGTCGGTGGTGGAGTCGAATTGGAAGTCGATGGCCCACACCGTGTTCGGTGCGGTCGCGGTGGGCACGGGCGGGGCGGTGGAAGACCCGACCCGCTTGCGACGCCGCTTCACGTGCACCCGGAGCCCTTCGTCGCGCCACAGCCGCTGGACCTTCTTGTGGTTCACCGTCCAGCCCGCGGCGCGGGCGTCGTGGTGGGCCCGGCGGTGGCCCCACCGGGGATGCCGACCGGCGTACTCGCGCAGCCAGTCCCGCAGCGCCTTGTCCGGGTCCTGGATCGTCTCTGAGGGTGGCGTGTGGCGTTGGGTCGATCGGTGCTGCCCGACCACCCGACACGCGAACCGTTCACTGCACCCCAGCACCCGCTGGAGATGGTGCACGGCCGCACGTCGGCGGGCCGGGCCTAGAATTCCCCCTTGGCGATCTCCCTCAACGCGTCCTTCTCCAGCTCCGCGTCGGCCAGCAGCCGTTTCAAGGTGGCGTTCTCACGCTCGAGCTCCTTGAGCCGTTTGGCGTCGTGGGCCTTCAAGCCCCCGAACTGGTTACGCCACCGGTAGTAGGTCTGCTCGGCGACCCCGAGCTGTCGGGCGACCTCTGCGCCGTCAGCGCCACCGGCGAGCAGCCGGTCGGCCTCGGTCAGCTTTCGCACGATCTGCTCCGGGGTGTGCCGCTTCCTTCGTGTCGACATGGGTCGAGCCTTCCTGCCCGCTCCCGCGGGCCGCAAGACTCTCACTCACCCCGGACCAACCAACGGGGGTCACGCCACCGGCGCCGGCCGCCGAAGCGCTGCGGACACCCAGCGTCGCCGTAGCATTGCTGCCGGGACCGCCGCGACCAGGGCAGCGATCGGCGAGGGGCGCGATGGCCGCGCCATACGACATACGAGCGGGCCAGGCACCCCACTCCGAGTCGGTTCCGCAGATCCCGCCGAGGACTCGGAGTGCCAGCCGGTAGCACGACCGATTGGCCAGATCGGACTCGCCCTGGAAGAGCGCCTGGCCCTGACCGGGCCGGCAGGCGCAGGGCGCTCACTCAGCAAACCGACCCGGCCCCTACAAAGGGCGTCACCGATGTTGGGAGACCTCCGTCGAGGTCCAAGAGCGGACACCTGTGGAAGCGCAGCATCACCTGACCCGCCCCGGGGGAGTCTTTGGACTCGCCCGGGGCGGGTCAGACCGGGGTGAAAATGGGAGTTTGACTCGGCTTGACTTGAGAGGGGCTACAGTACTGCTCGCGTCGCATGGGTTGGCCGACCCATGGTGCTAGAGGTCGTTTGAGTGTCAGATAGGTGCGTGTTCCGCAAGTCGCAAGGGTTTGCTCGGGACGCGATGGGGGAGAGCACATGCGTATGAAGTGGCCAAGTGTCCGTGCGCGAGGTCTTGTCGCCGTGACCACCATGAGCCTCGGGATGGGCTTCCTCGCCTTCCTGCACGATGGCGAGAAAACCGCTGACTTGGATCTGAACGACGGAGGAGTGTGGGTCACCAACCAGGCCGATCTTGCTGCTGGCCACCTCAACTACCCGTCTCGGACGATTGACGCAGTCACCAAGGTCGTGACGCCGAGCTTTGACGTCAGCCAAGAGGGCAATCGTGTGCTTGTCCACGATCTTCGCGCCCAGGGCGTGCAGCCGGTGGAGACGGCTACCTGGATGCTCGGCCAGCAGGCACAGCTGCCCAAGGGCGCTATGGCGGTCCAAGGTGAAGAGGTGCTCGCGGTAGGTGATCCGGCAAGCGGGAAGCTCTGGATCCTGCCCGTTGTGGAGGCCGGCGGATTCACCCCCGATCTTGAACCGGTGGCCAAGAATCTTGATGGCCTTTCGGTGACCGTTGGCAAGGATGACCTCGTCCATGTGCTGACGCCCGACTCCACCGTAACGACGTGGTCGCCGACCAGCGACAGTTGGAAGCCCGAAAGCGCCGGTGAGGTCGGAACGATCAATTCTGGTGATGATGTCGAGCTGACGGCGGTCGGCCGCGTACCCGTAGTGCTCGATCGGACGCAGGGTTGGGTGGGCACCCCCGGCCATGAGCCAGTGGATCTCGACAGTTCCGCGACCGTGCAATTGCAACAGCCAGGACCGGCGTCCGACGTGGTGGCACTCGCCACCGACCAGCAACTCCTTGAAGTTCCTGTAGAGGGCGGCACCACGGCGGTTGTCGATGCCGGCGCTACGGGCAATGCGGCCAGACCAGTTCAACTCGGCGGCTGCATCTATGCCGTATGGTCAGGTTCTGGTGTCTACCGTCGTGATTGCGACGACGACGACGACGACGTAGCTCAGGCCTACGACACGTTGGAGAAGGCCACCGAGCTCGTGTTCCGCACCAGCCGAGATGTCGTGGTGCTCGATGACACTGCGAACGGTGACGTCTACCTGGTCAATGAGCAGATGGAACTCGTCCAAGACTGGAAGAGTGCGTTGAGCCTCATCGACCCGCAAGAGGATGAGAACTCCCAGGAGAAGAACGAAGACAGCGAGTTCCACCGGACGAAGCAGAACCATCCTCCTCGGGCGGCGGATCATTCCTTCGGTGTCCGCGCGGGAACCACGACCACTCTGCCCGTACTGGCAAACGACACCGACCCAGACGGTGACCTCCTGCTCGCGGACGCCGATGATGAGTCTCCAATCGGAGCCCTGGCGCAGGTGCGAGCCGGCCGAGCCCTCGGCATTGATGTTCCCGACGACGCATCTGGCAGCACCACGATCCGCTACACGGCCGAGGATGGCCGCGGGGGCAGCGCCGCAGGCCTCTTTGAGTTTGAGAGTTGTGCCGCCCGTCCCAGAACAGCGCACCCAGACTCCTGCCTGGTCGAACCAGCGAACTCGAAAGGAAATCGAGCAGCGCGGCTCAGGTGAGCACTATGTCCTTGAAGAGTCGTTCGACCCGGACGGGGACCCCTTCTATATCGAATCCGTGTCCACGCCAGAGGGCCTTGAGGTGAACGCGCGGGAGGAACGGTTCCTGCCACCCCCGTCCAAGATCTCGGTACCGCTCCGGCCGGTCGCCACGATGTCGAGGTGACCGTCAGCGATGGCCGTACCACCGGGACAGAGAAGCTGGTCGTCTTGGTTCGCCCACCGGTCAACCTGCCACCCGTTGCCAACGCCGATTTCGTGCGAGTGGAGAAGGGCGACGAGATCGTCGTAAACCCACTCCGCAACGACACGGATCCAAACGGGGATGCCGTCTTCCTGCTCGACACAGACACGCCGCCCGCCGGCGCTCAGTTGACACAGGGCAATGACGGCACTTTCCAGTTCTCGTCCAAGACTCCGGGCACGCTGTACCTCGGCTATCGCGTCGGCGACGGACCCGCCGCGGCCGACGGGGTCATTCGGATCGAGGTGATCGACCCGAAGGGCTCGAGCGAGAAGCCGGTGACCGACAAGGACCTGGCTCTGCTGCCCGACAACGGGACAGTGACCGTCGACGTTCTCGCGAATGACACCGACCCCCAAGGTGGTGTCCTCGTAGTCCAGTCAGCGACGGCCACTCCGCAGTCGGGCGTCTCGGCCCAAGTGATCGACCATGACATCGTCCGCATCAACGAGATTGCCAACCTGGAGGGGCCAACGCAGGTCGAGTATCGCGTCGCCAACAAGGCAGGCGAATCGAGCGGAGTCATCACTGTGGTTCCGCTGAAGCCCAAAGAGATCCAACCCCCAATTGCCCGTGATGACGACGCGGTCGTCCGCTCGGGTGACATTGTCAGCGTCAAGGTGCTGGAGAACGACGAGTCGCCGTCTGGCCGTCCCCCTCACCCTCGATCACGACCTTCAGGTCTACTCGGGCCAGGAACTGGGGATGGCGTTCGTCTCTGAGGATCAGGTGCGGTTCAAAGCTGAGGCAGCGGAGGGTGTCGTACGCCTGGGCTACACCGCCCGCGACGACGACGGCAACTTCGCAACTGGCAGGCTCGCGATCAGCATCAATCCGCTCAGCGCCGGCAATTCAGCCCCTCAGCCAGTACCGCTTACGGTCCGCACGGTCGAAGAGTCGCCAACCGAGATTCGCATCCCCCTCGATGGGATCGACCCAGACGGCGACACGGTCACCCTCGTCGGTCTCGACAGTGCGCCCGAGCTCGGGACCGTCACTGTCGACCCACTGGCCTTGACGTACGCCGCATCCCGCGGTCAGACCGGCGTTGACACTTTCTCGTATCTAGTCGAGGACCGATTCGGCGAGCAGGCCCGCGGACTCGTGCGCGTGGGCGTTGCACCCAAACCCTCGATGAACCACGCGCCTGTCCCGGTCGTCGACGAGACCTCCGTGCGCCCAGGACGGCTGGTCGGGGTGCCCGTGACCGTCAACGACATCGATCCTGAGGGCACCCCCCTTGCTCTTGTCTCCGGATCGGTCGAGCCCATCGACAAGGAGACCTCGGTCAAGGTCGTGACCAAAGACGGCCTAGCCCTCATCGACGTCCCGACAGACCCGGAAAAGCAGACCCTCCAGTACTACTACGACGTCATTGACGCGGGTGGACGCACCGCCACGGGCGAGTTGCACATCGATGTTGACCCGAGCGCGCCACTCAAGGTACCCGTCGCTCGCGACGACGTCGTTCCCCTGAATGCCATCGTTGGACACAACACGGTTGATGTCGATGCTCTGGACAACGACGAGGATTCCGACGGAGCCGTGACCAACCTCGACCTTCAGCCAGTCTCAAAGGGTCTGAGCGTGACGCAAGACGGCCTGCTAAACATCGCGATGACCAAAGGCCGTCAGGTGCTCATCTACTCCGTCACCGACGAAGACGACCAAACGGCCTACGCGGCTGTGATCGCGCCGGGCCTGGACAGCATGGCAGCACAACGTCCAGTCCTCGCCGTCGACGCCCCCATCCCGGTCCACCTCAAGGCCGGCGCGAACGCCACCATCGACCTTGCGAAGTTCGTGTCTGTGCGAGACGGGCGTGAGCCCTCGATCCAGTTCTCGGAGTCGGTCCAGGCCGGCCCAGGCTGGAATGGCTCGAAGCTACTCAACGATCCCGCCACGGTTTCTTTCGGCTCAGACGCCGACTTCCTCGGGTTAACTGCAGTCACCTTCGAGGTCACCGACGCCAAGAACGATTCTGACGACAAAGCATTGACTGCCGTCATCACCGTCCCAATCATCGTTGAGCCCAATGGAACAACTCAGCCGACATTCGAGCCCTATGACCTGACAGTGGCGGCGGGCGAAGCTGAGACCGAGGCTGACCTGGCCGCGATGACCCAAGACCCTGACCCTGGCGACCTGGAGAAGATGAGCTACAGCCTAGTAGAGACTCCCACCGGCTACTCCGCCGGAACTCGATGGCAGCGTCTTGAAGGTGTCCGCCGACGGTGGCGTCAAGGTCGGCACGGTCCGCGACATCGTCGTGACTATTGACGACGGGTCAACCGAACCGGTCACCGGCCGTGTTCCGGTCAAGGTCGTGGCGTCAACCCGACCGCTTATGACGACACGGCTAGCGGAGATCAACGACGCCGACGCCGGCGAGCCAGAGACTGTCGACATCAACGACTATGTCACCAACCCCTTCTCCGACCGGGGCGAGGCGATCGAACTGGTTGGTCAACCCGTGGTGACCTCAGGTGAGGGAACGACGAGCGCCAATGGCACTTCGGTCACCGTCACCCCGGCCGAGGACTTCCATGGCTCAATGACGGTGTCTTACCAGGTCGAAGACGCCACTCATGATGCAGCGCGCCGTGTTGAAGGCATGATCAGGCTCAACGTCCGATCGGTCCCCGACGCGCCGACGGGCTTGCTCGCCGAGGGCACCGAACGTTCGGGGACCGTCTCACTCAGCTGGTCCCCGGGACCGGCCAACGGCACGCCGATTACGGGCTTCAAGGTCCTCTTCCGAGGCCCAACATCTGGCGAGCAAGAGTTCGGCCAGGTGAGCAAGGCTGAGGTCACCGGACTGACCAACGGCAAGCCTTACACGTTCCGGGTCGTCGCCATCAACGAGGTCGGTGAATCCGAACCGTCCGCCTGGTCCCGCCAGGCTGTTCCGGACCAGGTACCCAGCGCTCCAACGAGCCTGCACCTGTCATTCAAGAACAAGGGGTTGGTGGTGACCTGGGCCCAGCCTGCGTACGAGGGAACGCCAGTCCACGACTATGTCGTGGAGTACAACGGCAGGCAGGAAACCGTAGGAAGGTCGAAGCGGGTGGTGCTCGACGGGCTCGCGAACGGCACCCAATACAAGATCCGGGTCCGTGGCATCAACGAGGCCGAGGGACGCTCGCGCGATGGCGTGATGGGCGCTTCCGAATGGTCGGCAGGCATGTCGGAGAAGCCGGAACGGGGAACCGGGCGCACCGGTGGGCCTCGCTATCGATCCGGACGCGCCGGACGCGGATCCCTCAGCCCTGCTGACCTGGACCAACGGATCAGACAACGGCTACCCGGTGTCTGAGTTCGAGAGTGCGGAAGACCGGTGGTACCGTCGTGCGCTGTCAGAACAGGACCGCGAACTCATGCAGGATCGCCCTCACGGTTGGGGAGGATGTCAGTTTCCAGGTGCGGTCGAAGAACCGCGCCAACCCGGAGCAGGGCATTGACGGTTGGGGCGAGTGGTCGGCGGCCAGCGCGGTTGTGCGAGGTGCCAAACCGCCGGGGCCGGTGTCGGGCCTGTCGATTGCGCCAACCGGGCTTGACGGCCAGGCGCGAGTCGACTTCGGAGCATCGGCGCTCAACGGCGCTCGCCCCTCTGAGGTCACCTATCACTACGATATCCCCGGGGGTGTTCAGGGGACCGTGACCAGCGGCGGCACCATCGGCGGGCTGCCCAACGGATCGTCACGCTCGGTCTCGGTCTGGGCCGTCTCGACAGTCAATGGCAAGAGCGCTGAAGGCGACAAACGTGCAGACGACGTCAATGCGTATGGAGCGTTTTCTGTGACCGTGTCGCGCATTAGCGAGAACGTGGGTTCCGTTTCGTTCAGCTACACGGTGCACCCCAACGGCAGGCCACTGAGTTTCGTTGTGAATCCCGAGCCGGGCGGCAACAGCAACGGCTCGACGAACGCAGTGAATGATGCGAGCAACACCGTCAACGTCGGGACTGCGAACTCCAGGGAGTTAGCTAGTGA
>JBAOHF010000008.1:0-12561 GCA_037046605.1 Nocardioides sp. | reverse complement strand
CGGGAAGTTCTCGTCGAGAACCGCATCGGCGCCGACCTTGGACCGCGAGTGCAGCAACGACCCGACGGCATGCCGCGAGCAGCCGGCATCGTCCTGCCGGTCATCGAGGGGGGTCGCGCCGTGTACGCACAGATCCGCATCCCGCACCCGAGGAGTGATGCTCCGCGCTACCTGAACCCGACCTCGGATCTCGCCGCCAACCCGCGACTGTCGCGAGCACGTCCGGCCGTCGTGTGCCACCCCGAGATCGTCGTCACCGAAGGCGAGATCGACGCCCTCTCAGCAGCCGCCGCGGGCTACCGGTCCGTCGCCGTCCTCAGCGCCACCTACAGCGATGAGGCGGTTGCGGCCTCCCTTGCCAAGCTCCCGGGCTCACTCGTCCTCGCCTTCGACGCGGATGACGCTGGCCGAGCTGGCGCGCACCGACTCGAAGCTCTCCTCATCGCACGCCAGCGCCCAGCCTTGGTGCTCAATCTTGGCCGCGGCGATCTCAACGACATGACGCGTCAAGCAGACGACTGGCCGTCACGGATGCAGCAGATGGTGAAGTCAGCTATCGCCGACCGATCGGTATCGCTCGATGCGGCGGTCAGCCGCTGACCAACGTCGAGCGCATCGCCCATCGCCGTGAGGTTGAGGTCGCGTGCAAGGGCCGTGGTCACGATCACCGTGAGCAGTGGCCGAAGGGCCGGCGGGGTGGCAGGTCGGATGGGGCCTGCCGCGCGGTGAGGTGACATTCACGAGGCGGTTGCCGTCTTTACGGGCCAGGATCATCTCGTAGCCGATGGAGTCAAGCGTCCGAGTCGGGTCTGGCGGCGGTGGTGGTAAGTGCGTTCGATCCAGATCACGATCCTTGATGCGGAGCTAGTCGCGAGTCACCAAGGACTGGCGGTCCAACACGTTCTTCTGGAGGAACGCAAACAACGATTCCATGGCGGCGTGGTCGCTGGCGGAGGCGACTTCGCCCACGGAGCCGATCATTTGATGTCGGGTCAGCGTGTGCTGCACCTTTGCGGACACGGAACTGGGCGATCCTCGGTCCGAGTGCAGCAGGGATCGGAGCCGGCGACGTCGCCATCGCGACGCCGTCTCGATCGACTCCCACACCCACCGCGTCCGTCGATGAAGCCTCGGGCAGTTCGCTGCCTAACCGCCCCGACGTAGCGACACCGAATCGCGGGCCAGCGACAGCGTCGAGGAATGGGCGGGATCAATCCCTGATGGGCGAATCGCTGAGTATCAATCGGGTCGGGTAGCGAGATAGCGGCGTCGCCCGCGCTCGCCGATGCGGTTTGCGAGGGGAAGTATTCGCGGAGTCAACGCTGGGAACGCGCTGAGAAGCCGCGTTGTCAGGCTGTCGGCGTAGGGAACGTAGTTCTCCAGGCGATGGCTCTCGAGGGCGCGCTCGTAGGCGTCGGCGACCTCCGTGACGGTGCGGACGGAGCCGAGAAAGTTGAGGGGACTGCCACCTCCCTTAGCTTCTCTAAGCAGCATCGGTGTGTCGACTGCGCTGGGGTAGATGCCACTGACGTGTACTCCGGTGCCATGGACCTCCGCGTTCACCGCCGCCAAGAAGGCTCGCAAGCCGGCCTTGGCCGCGGAGTAGGTAGCGGATGTGGGTAGAGCGATGATGCCGCCCATCGACACGGTTGCGAGCACATGGCCACGATTTCGCTCGAGGAACTGAGGTAGGACAGAGCGAGTGAGATGCACGACGCTGCGGAGCATCACATCTAGTTGAAGGTCGATCGTCATGGGGTCGACGTGGATCAGGTCGCCGGGCGCGATCACCCCGGCGTTGCAGACCATCAGGTCGAGAGAGTCGCGCCATGTCGTCGTGAGCGCTTCGGCGAGGTGTCGCTGCTGTGCCGGGTCGGCCAGGTCGCACTCGAAGGCGACTGTTCCGTCGCCGATTCGACTGACAGCGGCCGGGAGGTGTTGGCCATCGCGGTCGACGGCGACGACCTGATGCCCCCGGCGATGCAGCCGGATCGCCACCTCTAGTCCGATCCCGCTCGCCGCGCCGGTGACCAATGCCGTTGATGGTCGCGGGCTCATCGACCGACCACCGAACGGCGGCGTCCTACGAGCTGGACTCTTCTCTGCGGTCTCCGAGCTGAAGGCGGCAGAGCCGCCCCGGCTAGCACGTGGGCCTTCACTTCGGCGAGCGCACGCAAGTAGGCGTCGACGTCGACGTAGTTGGCGTGGCGCTCGGAACTGACGTAGCGGTGTCCGCCCTTGAGATCGGGGCGATGGGTCGCCTTCAGGTCAGAAAAGCGCCTTCGCACGATCGAGTCAGCCGGCGCTGTCGCATCCGCGACGATGAGTTCCGCCATGGTATCGAAGTTGGTGTAGGCGGCTGACGCGAACTCGACGAAGCCGAGCACCGCAAGGTTGGCGTGGTCTCTTGCGAACATGCCGAGATACAGGTCGGGCCGCCCGCCACTCAGTTCGAGCGTGCCCTCGTCGAGGTAGGGGCTCGCGTGGTGATAGCCGGTGGCGGTGAGGATGAGATCGATCCGTTCACGGGAGCCATCGGCGAAGACCACTTCGGGCCCGTCAAATGATCTGACGTCTGGCTTCGCGATGCAGTCGCCGTGGCTGAGGTAGTGGAGAATCTGCGTGTTCATGAGCGGGTGCGACTCGAACACTCGGTGGTCCGGCTTGGGAAGGCCGAGCCGGGTGAGGTCGCCGTTCACTAGTCGGAGCATGAGTCCAAAGGCGCGCACCTCGAGCCAGTGAGGCACCCTGGGCCCGTCGTGGGCGAAGACGTCCGACGGAGTCCCGAAGATGTGCTTCGGGATGAAGTGGTACCCGCGTCGAACGCTGAGGAATGCCTGCTCGGCAGCGAAGGCAGCGTCGCACGCGATATCGACGCCGGAGTTGCCAGCGCCGATCACGAGGACGCGCCTACCTGCGAGTTCGCCCACATCCCGGTATGTGACTGAGTGCCGAATCTCCCCGTCGAACCTCCCGGGCCAGGTGACTATGTGTGGCTCCCAGGTCACGCCGTTGGCACACACCAGGTAGCGGGCTTTGACCGATTTGCCGTCGCTCAGGTCGAGTTTCCAGCTCCCGTCGGCGTCGAGTGCGGCGTGGAGGACACCGCACTCGAACTGAATATGGCGGCGAAGGTCGAAGCGGTCCGCGTAGGAGCGGATGTAATCAAGGATCTGGCGGTGGTTCGGGTAGTCCGGGTACCGGTCTGGCATGGGGAATCCGGGGAATCCCGACAGCGTCTTCGACGAGATGAAATGGGCCGATTCGTACATTGGCGAGCCTGGCGCATCGATGTCCCAGACGCCGCCCACGTCACCGTTCCGTTCGAACACCGCAAAGCTGGCGTCAGTCCCTGCGAGACGACGCGCGAGGCACAGGCCGGCTGGCCCGGCTCCGACGACAGCAACGTCCAGACTGTCGTAGTCCCGCCCGTTCGAACTGTCCATCACTGCCTCCCAACACGTGAGTAGTCCTCACGTTCCGGACGTGAAAGTATCTCACGTTTGGGGCTATAGTCAAGAACCTGTGGCCGACCATCGTCCCCTTCGACGCCAACCCGAGCAGTCGCGCAGTCGCGACCGCGTCGACGCCATCCTCACTGCAGCGACCCAGCTGATCGCGGACTACGGCACCGAGCCGCCGACAATGACGGACATCGCGGTGCGCGCTGGGATGGGCCTAACCGCCCTGTACCGCTACTTCCCGAACAAGCGGGCGATCCTCCGCGAATTAGCGCTGTCCGTGCTCGAGCTCAACCGACAGATGTTCATTACCCCCCTCGTCGCCTCGGAGGGGGCGATCGACGACCTGATTCGCGAGTCGATTGCCGCCTATTGGCACGTGCACCGCGATGAGCCGTTTCGACTCCGGCTCAGAGTCGCCATTCAAGGCGACGCCGAGCTAAGTGCGCTCGACCTCGCCGACAGCCGTCGGAACGCTCAGGTTCTATGCAGTCATGTCACGCACCTCGACGACAGGGACCCGGCTGTCGTCGAGCGGCAAATCTTCCTCATCATCTCGCTACTTGACAGCCTCATGCTCACCGCTGTTCAGCTCGATGCCGCCGAGGCCGACACCTTGGTCGAGGACTTTGCAACGATGGCAATCTCACTTCTAAAAGGGTTCTGAGCGATAAGAGGATTCTCCCGAGGAGCCCTGACCTGACGGCGCATGAGTGCCGGGTCTGTTGGATCAACGAAGTTGTCAGGGGCATCTCGCGTTGAGTTCCAGTCTAAGAGGTCCTTCATGGAGACTTCGTGGCGCGCGTCGAGGAGACGGCGTCGCATCGTGGTCGTAGCATTGGTTCGGGCGGGAGTGACCTCGCCGAAGAGCCAGCCGTTCAGGGATGCAGGGCTGGTCACGCTGGCTTCAAGTCGTTCCCGCTTGTCCTCCCGGGCCTGCTGTCAGCCGCGTCGGGTGGCGGCGTCGGCGACGAGGTGCTGGTAGTGGTGTTGGAGATCCCGGCGCGGACGTGGTCGATCGAGGGTGCTGACGGGAGGGGCTTCCAGCTCGCGCAGCAGTTCGTCGCCGGCGAGCACGTCCTCAACGTGCCCACCACCCTCGCCGCCCGGACGCGTGTGCTCGGGTCGGGCCGGACCCCAAGAGCGACCCCAACAACGCGCTGTCGGCTGCGGTCACGGCGCTGCGGACATCGGTGACGCTCGTCCCGCATGCCGCGCTGGCGGTGCGGATCCGCGTGTGTGATGCCTTGAGTGCTCGTCGAGCGGGCGAATGTCGTCGAGGATCTCGACGGCCTGGCCGAACCGGATCTGCTGGGCGGGTGTTGCGGGCGAGACGTCGGCGAGAAAGCGGTCCAGGTCAGAGTCGTTGGTCTCCTTGGAGATCCCGGCCGGAATCCGGCTAAATGGGCAGCGCATGCATCCGGCACACGAGCCTGATCCGCTGGTTGTCGATGTCGGTGTTGCGCCTGGCGAGCAGCCGCAGCACCTCGCCGTGGCCAACCGGCTCGGCCGGTCGCGGCCCCGACCGTCGTCAGCGACCTCCCCGGCGGCGGCGCCGCCTCTACTCGCCCACTGAACGCGCGGGCATCAGCGAGCACGAGAGAGGACCGCACTCCAACCGCCAAGCAGTTCTCTCATTCGATCGCCTGGGTTTACAAACGACTGAACGTTCATTAGTTTGGGATCGTCGATCTTGAGGAGAGCAGAAACATGCAACAGACCAGCAACCCGGACCGGCAGGTGCAGACCCGTCGGATGCAGTTCGAGGAGGATCTCGCTCAGGTGCCGAAGCACTTCGCCGGGGGCGGCGACATTGTTACGAGCCACTTCTGGGCTGGGCTCTCGGCGATGTTCCCCGACGGGGAGGACTTCTTCGTCAAGACGGTGCGGCACTACCGCGACCAGATCACCGACCCGGTGCTCAAGCGGCAGGTCGCCGGGTTCATCGGGCAGGAGGCGATGCACGGCCGTGTCCACCGGGCCCTCAACCATCACCTGGCCACGCTGGGGTACCCGATCGAGAAGCTTGAGAGCTTCACCAGGTGGAACAACGAGATGTTCGAGAAGTACCTGTCGCCGGAGCTATGCCTGGCGCAGACTGTGGTCTCGGAGCACATGACAGCGCTCCTAGCCGAGAAGTGCCTCGAGGACGAGGCGGTCCGTGAGTCGCTCGGGCACCAGGCGATCCGGGACCTGCTGGTGTGGCACTCACTCGAGGAGTCTGAGCACAAGGCCGTCGCGTTCGACGTCTACCGTGCGATCGGCGGCAGCGAGCGCAAGCGGGTCTGGTCGATGAAGGTCATGCGCTGGACCATTCCGATCATGGCCGTGCAGCTGCTCGTGCAGGTGTGGATGAGCGACAAGGCCGCCCGAAAGCCCGGAGCGATGCGTGCGAGCTTGAAGCGGTTTTTGAAGAACCCTCTGTTCAGCAAGGACATGTGGGAGGCGATTAAGGACTTCGAGCGCCCGGGCTTTCACCCCGACCAGCGCAACACCGACGCGATGCTCGCCGAATGGAGCGAGCGCCTGTTCGGGTCCGAGGGCGAGCTGAACGACAAGCTGCTTGCGTCAGCTGCGGTTTGATGGGCGGCGCTGAGCACTTCGACGTGCTGATCGTCGGCGCCGGGCTGTCGGGGATCGGCGCTGCGCACCACCTGCTCGAGAAGACGCCCTGGCTGAGCTTCGCGATCGTCGAGAGCCGGGACGCGATCGGAGGCACCTGGGACCTATTCCGGTACCCCGGGGTGCGGTCCGACTCCGACATGTTCACCCTCGGATACGGGTTCCGGCCATGGGACGGCGAGGACGCCATCGCCGACGGGGCCTCGATCCGTGACTACATCGTCGCGACGGCGGAAGCGGACGGCACCGTGGAGCGGATCCGCTTCGGCCAGAAGGCGACGACCGCCGCATGGTCCAGCGACGACGCTGCGTGGACGGTCGAGGTTGAAGCCGTCGCGACCGGCGACACTTCCACGGTCACCTGCGGCTTCCTCTATTCGTGCACTGGCTACTACCGCTACGACCGCGGCTACCTGCCCGAATGGGATGGCTACGCCGATTTCGAGGGGACGACGATCCACCCGCAGCACTGGCCCAAGGACGTCGAGCTCAGCGGTAAGAACGTCGTCGTGATCGGGAGCGGGGCTACGGCCGTCACCCTCGTGCCGGCGCTGGCCGCGGACGCCGGCCATGTCACCATGCTCCAGAGATCTCCGACGTATGTCGTGTCCGCCTCGCCGCTCAGTCCGCTGAAGCCGGGCGGTTCCTTCGCTGGCCCGAAGCGGTCCCTGATGCGCTGGCTCTACGCCATCGGGGGCGTCGTGTCGTACTGGGGGTGCCGCACCTTCCCCAAGACGACGAAGAAGTTGGTCCGCCGGGGGGTCACCCGCCACCTTCCCGACGGCTACGACGTGGACACCCACTTCACACCGCCCTACGAACCGTGGGACCAGCGCATGTGCATGGTCCCCGACGCCGACCTCTTCACCGCCGTGTCCAACGGCGAAGCCGAGATCGTCACCGACCACATCGACGCGTTCACCGCGACTGGCATCCGGCTCCGATCCGGGGCGCACATCGATGCTGACATCGTCGTGACCGCGACCGGCCTCGAAATGCTGTTCCTCGGCGGTATCGCACTCTCGGTCGACGGGACAGAGGTCATCAGCAGCGACCGGCTCATCTACAAGGGCACGATGCTCGAAGGCGTGCCGAACTTCGCGTTCGCGTTCGGCTACACAAACGCGTCCTGGACCCTCAAGTGCGAGCTGTCGGCTGCGTACGTCACTGACGTGCTCACCCGGATGCGAGACACCGGGCTCCGTCAGGCGACGCCGATCCAGACCGGTGGGTCCGTGGCGCCCCAGGATTTCCTTGACCTCACGTCGGGGTACGTCAGGCGAGGAGCCGGCCGGTTCCCCAAGAGCGGCGACACGTTCCCGTGGCAGGTCCACCAGAACTATCTCGCGCGACTACCGGGCGATGCGCCTCAACGCGGTCGACGACGGCATCCTCACGCTCACCAACCCGACCCCTCTGGTTTCTGCCCGAGCCGCAAGGAGCATCCCGGCACCGCAAGGAGCACCTGCATGAAGACCTTCGACGGAAAGGTCGCTGCCATCACCGGCGCTGCCTCTGGGATCGGTCGCGCGCTCGCCGTTGACCTCACCCGGCGGGGGTGCGCGGTAGCCATCAGCGACATCGACGGAGCCGGCCTTGCCGAGACTGTCGCCCTCTGCGAGGGCCACGGTGTCAAGGTCACTAGCGCACGGCTCGACGTCGCCGACCGAGAGGCCGTGTACGACTGGGCCGCCGCTGCCGCGCTCGACCACGGGAAGGTCAACTTGGTGTTCAACAACGCCGGGGTCTCGCTCGACTACACGTTCGAGGGCATGAGCGACGAGGACATGCATTGGCTCATGAACATCAACTTCTGGGGGGTGTACCACGGGACGCGAGCGTTCCTGCCCCTCCTGCGGGCGTCCGGTGACGGTCACATCGTCAACGTGTCGAGCGTGTTCGGGCTCGTCAGCGTGCCCCGACAGGCTGCGTACAATGCAGCCAAGTTCGGTGTGCGCGGCTTCACTGACGCGCTGCGCATGGAGCTCAAGATCGACCGCAGCCCTGTCTCGTGCACCACGGTGCACCCCGGTGGGGTGAAGACGAACATCGTCGGCAACGGACGCATCGACCCTGTGGTGCTGAGCAAGGCGAAGAAGGACCCGAACGAAGCCTTCCAGCAGTTCGCCCGCACCACCGCGCCCGCCGCCGCCGCAGCGATCCTCGCAGCCGTCCTCCGCGACAAGCGGCGCCTGGTCATCGGGTGGGACGGGAAGATCATCGACCTCATCGGACGGCTCCCGGCCTGCCTGAACCAGGCACCCCAGGTGATCGCCGGACGACTCGCCAACCGTCGCGGCTAGCCGCCGTGCCAACATCGAGGGCCAACGACGTGCCGGCAGCGCCCCAGCGCCGGCCCTGAACCCAGGAGCCACAATGGGCCGCAAGACCGGAGTCACCCCCGCGCAGACCCGAGCCGAACTTGTCGAAGCCGCAGCGCCGCGTGTTCGGTCTCAAGGGCTACGACGGCGCGAGCATCGCCGACATCACTGACGAGGCCGGACTGTCGCTGGGCTCGGTGTACACCCACTTCCAATCGAAGGCGGAGCTCTTCGTGGCAGTCGTTCGCGAGTACGGCCGCCAGGACTACCTCGATCTGATCGGGCTCGAGCTGACTGCGGACGTCGCCGACATCTCGACGCTCGTCGGCGACGTCATCGAGTTCCTCACTCTCGTCGGCACCTCGTTCGCGTCCCGGCCGCCCGCCGACGCCCCGATCCTCGTCGAGGCAATCATGGCATCCAAGCGGGACCCCGAAGTCTCGGATCTCATCACAACCTGGATCCTCGAGGTCGAGGGCCTAATCGCCTCGGCGATCGCCTCGGACCAGGAGAGCGGTGCCGTCGACAGCGGCGTCGACGCCGCTGCCCTCGCCCGGTTCACAACCTTCGTCGACCTCGGCGCCCGGCTCGCCGGGGTCATGGACCTCCCCGCAGTCAACGAGGACGGATGGTCTGCGCTGATCAACCACCTGATCGCATCGATCCGCAACCCGCCTCCCGCCTGAGCCTCCGCCGGGGCGGGGACACCACATCCCCCCGCAACGTCCCCCAGACCGGACCCGACCACCTCGCCGCCAACCGGTGGGCGTGAAAGAGGACCCCATGCCTTGGAACCGCTGGCGAGCCGCCTTCGTCCTCACCGCAGCAGGCGGCACAGCGGCGGCGCTCGTCCAGCGCCGCGCCGTGGGTCCCCCGGCCGTCGAGGACCCGTGCGGACCCGAGGGGCTGGCCATGCCCTCGTGCACATTCGGCAACGTCTCCACCGACGACGGGGTCACGCTCGCCGTCATCGAAGCCGGCGACCCTGAGGGTCCAACGGTGGTCCTCGCCCACTGCTGGATGGGCGGCGCCCTTCTGTGGGGTGCAGTCGCCCGAGAGCTCGCCGACGCCGGCTGCCGCGTCGTCATGTGGGACCAGCGGGGTCATGGATCCTCGACGCTCGGCAGCTCACCGCTCACAGTTGACCAACTCGGCGACGACCTCCACGCAGTTCTGAACGATCTCGGCATACGCGACGCCGTCCTCGTCGGGCACTCGATGGGCGGTATGACCATCCAGGCGTACGCCGCACACCACAAGCCCGACTTCGACAGCCGGGTGCGCGGCGTCGTGCTCGCAGCCACCGCTGCGCGACCGGGACTCGTGAAGGTGCCACTCCTCGTGTCGCGCCTCCTCGTCGGCGAGTGGCAGACGCCGGCGATGAGCCGCAAGGCAGACAGCAACGACCATCGGCCAGCCGGGCCGTTCGCTCATCAGGAGAGCGTCAAGGCGAGCTACAAGGCGATGGCAGCCACCACCGGAGCGGCTCGCTCTGGGTTCCTCACAGCGATGAGCCGCATGGACTGGCGTCCAGACCTCGCGGCCATCTGCGTTCCAACCAGGATCCTCGTCGGCACCAATGACCGCCTCACCCCCGTCGCCCGCGCTCGAGAGCTCGCAGCAGGTGTGCCCGGCAGCGAGCTCACGCTCCTCCGAGGACGCAGGCACATGCTTCCCTACGAGGCCCCCGCGGCCATCGTCAGCGCCGCCATCGGACTCACCTCCAAGGACGGCCCTGCACAGCGCACCAGCCGCAGCGACTGCTGACCCGGTTCGGTCACCGCAAGAGGCAGAGCACCGCGCTCCACAGCCTGCCGCAACGTGACGAGAGCCACAGAAATCCGCTCGATTTACCCTCATTGAAGGCTGCGTCCGGGAAGGCCGTGTCCTGGGCTGCGTGCTGCTCTCGATCAGCGGCATGGCAGTCGACCTCACCGAGGACCAACGGGCCCGGCTTTCTCCCGAGGACTTCAGTGATCCTCCGCCGCAGGATTTCGGTTCGAGGCCGCGCTCATGGTGGGATTCTGTCTCGACCTCGCCGTAACTCGGTTGGCGAGATCTCTGCAACGTCGACCGACTTAGAGTTGCACTGAGCTGATGGACACGGTGTCCACAAGATCGGGGCGACTCCAGACGGAACTCGCCGATCGCGCCTGGTACCAGACCGATGCCCATGCGTCCTCGTGCCACAAGAGCAACCACCGATCCGTGGTGAGGATGCGGATAGGGGCCCCGAGGCGCCACTGAGGGGCGGCAAGTGCTTCCGTCCACTGGCGCGCTCCCGAACTCTCGCGTCGCGAGCGTGTGCTGATGATCAGACACCAAGCGGGGCAGCGAGAGCGTCCTCGACCGCTGCAACGCCGCGATCACCCGCGAGGAGTGTCGTCACGATGACCGTCAGGTACGGCACCCACGGCCCCGCAAGGCAGTAGGGCGGGTCGCTCTCGAAGGTCATGTCGAGACGACCCGTCGCCAGGTCCGGTCGGAACTCACGGATCACGCTGTACCAGACCGACGCCCACGCGCCCTTGTGCCACACGAGCAATCGCCAGTCGGTCACGAGGATTCGCAGCGCACCCAACGGTCGCCACTGCGGTGCCGCCAGTGTCTCGGCCTCGCGGACGCGCACGGCGACGAGCCACGGCGCTGCCCGCTGCGGTCAGCCCGAACATGAGCGGACCACCGATCGCAACGACGCGCGGCGCGACGTAGGAGACGTCAGCTTCCTCGAAGCGCCAACCATGCGCAGGAAGGTCAGCGTGGAGCATCTCTCCCGCATTCAGCAGTACCGGACTCGGGATGCTCGGCAACTCCCCACCGGCGGCGATGTGCTCAGCCAGGTCGGTCGCGGCAGTCCACTCGGTGCCGATGTCGCCGCGACTCCACGTCGCATCCATGCAGCCAAGCGAACGCCCGCCCCATGACAGATGCTGCACCCTAGCGGAGCGAACAAACGTTCGATACGGTCGCGGGCATGCGGAACCTGGAGCAGCGCTTTGAGGGCCTTCGGCGTAGCGCCGCCTGCGCCCAGCTGAACCGCGACCAGATCAGCGAGATGATCGCGATCACGGCCAACCTCATCGAGGAGCGCAAGCGCATCCGAGTCGTCCTCGCTCGGCTGCCCGAGAGCTTCGGCGAGGTCCGACAGCTCCTCAACGAGCTGAACCGCACCGTGCGCTGAGCCCCGTCGTCGGACCGAACGAGATCGGTCCGCGAAGTTTCGCCTCGCCGAGGGGCCTACGTGGGTATGGAACGCGAGGGCATCGGCGGCTTCGAGCTGCTCGTGATCGTCATCGCTGGCATCGCGCTGGCGTTGGTCGGTGCGGTGTGGGCGGGAGCGTGGCTGGCGCTGGCCGTGTCGGGCGGCGGGCGGCTCCCGTTCGCAGCGGCGGCGGATGCTGCGCCTCGCCTCCCGGCCAACCTGAGCACACCTGCCGGGGCGTGGGCCGAGCCCTACGCCGAGGCGCTTCCTGGTGCGCCGCTCTACTGGCTGTGCACCGCACTCGCGACCACGGTCATCGGGGGCGCAGCTGCGCTCGTCGTCCGCTGGTTGACCCGCTCGAAGGTGGGGACCGCCAAGCGCCGCCCTCTCGGCGTCGACGGCAGAACGAGGTTCGCGAAGCGTCGGGATCTTGAGCCGCTACTGGTATCGGGTCCGACGCCGGGGCGGCTGATCCTCGCTCGTTTCGGTCGACGCCTGGTCGCCACCGAGTCCCCACCCGCTCACACACTGGGCAAGGTCGGCCGGACGGGGCGTCGCTCCCGCCGAGGTGACCGCGGCGCGGTGGCGCTCGTCGGACCGTCGAGGTCGGGCAAGACCACTGCGGCTGTCGCGGGCATCCTCGAGTGGGACGGCCCCGCCGTGCTGTCCTCGGTCAAAGCCGACCTGCTGGCCACGACTCAGGGGTGGCGCTCGACCCTCGGCGACGTCCGGGTCTATGACCCCACGTCCTCGACGACACCGAAGGGCACCTCGGCCCTGTGGTCGCCCTTGCAACAAGCCGGGACGGTCGTCGGGGCGCAGCGGGCAGCGAGGGCGCTGTGCGATGCCGCGCCACGAGGCGGGGTCGAGGGCGGGATGGACTTCTGGCTGGCCCAGGCCGAGATTCTTCTGTCGGGTCTGCTATTCGTCGCGCACAACGCCCATCGGGACATGG
>JBAOHF010000007.1:0-29737 GCA_037046605.1 Nocardioides sp. | reverse complement strand
GATAACGACACGCCTAGCGTGGAGTTCGCCTACAGGGGCACGTCATACGTCATCGACCTGGCGGCCAAGGAAGAACAGGCGTTCGACAACGCCATGGGTAAGTACGTCGCAGCCGGCACGAGGGTCAAGTCCGGTAAGACCGTCAAGCGCACCACCGCTGGCCCGACTGCCGCTGAGGTTCGTGCTTGGGCGCAGTCCAACGGGTACACCGTGCCCGACCGTGGACGCATCCCGGCTGAGGTCCGCGAAGCATTCGACAGCGCCAACTGACCAATGCCGTACCGCGTGTCGCAAGCCCGTTAACGCACTCGCCCACTGCCGCTCCTCGGCCCAGATGCAATCCGTCGTTACCCCAGGCCGCTACCGCGTCGGGGTTGCCTGGGTGACCGCCGGTGGACCGATGTCGCCTCGAGATCACCACGGTCGGACTCAATGACCAGCCGGAGGGCTTTCCGCAGCAGCTTCACCGTGCGCTTGGCATGGTCGGCTTCGTGATCGCACACTTCCGCTTCGTCGTCTGAATCGTCCTCGAGTCGGGCGGCGTCAGCCGATGATCGCCAAGCCAGTTCCTGCTCTTCGTTCCAACGAATCAGATTGAGCAGCAGTTCAGGGTCGTAATCGCACACTCGTGCGGCGAGCGCCGGCTTGATTGAACCTGGTTGATCGGCGTCTAGTTGAAGGAGCGTAAGCATCGCCGGGTGGAGGTCCTCGACTTCCTCTTGGTCGTCATCTTGCTCTAGAACGAACCCTTCGTCGGCCAAATCGCGCGGCTCGAGGAACCGGCGGCCGCTGACTCGGACGGCCAGGTCGTCGTCGATCTCGTCGGCGAGGTCACACATCATGGAGATCGTCTCTCGCAGGTGAGCAGGAACGAACGGCGCTGCGGGAAGGTGGATCTGCGCGATGATCCTGTCGCCGGCCAGTTGAAATTTGGTGAGAGGTCGGTCGCGATTGAGCACACCAACCTCGAAGCTTGCTCGCTCCTCATCGGTGATCTCCACAACGACCTCGGACCAAATGCGAACGAGGGGCCGGTCAGGCAGGACGCGCACGAACACAACAGCGGTGCCGCTGACGATGGGGATGTCCCCGTCCTCGTCCCGGTTCGGCGCGTGACCCAGCGACGTTGCGAGGGCCAGATCTACGAGTTGTTCGAGGTGAAGGCGGCTTTCTGGCATGACCGCCAGTGCTTCATCGCGCGTTTCGTTGGGTTCTACCTGGGGAAGGTCCCGGTCCTCCGCAATGGCAACATCGCCCGTCAGAAATGCGGGATGCGGCACGGCGAACACCTCACGCAAGGTGACAACGGTGAGGGCGGCAAGTTGATCCGCGTGTGAGGTATCGGCGTCGAACTCGAAGTTGAATCGGCCGAGCTTTGGCATCGGACGCGACCAGCCGAGCGCAGCGAGGCTGCGTCGACCGACCTTGCTCAGCCGGTGTGCCGAGTGCAGGTATTGGTTCCCCGAGACTTCGGCGCGCACCAGGTCGCCATTGCCCCGAGCAAACTGCACATACGGAGCCGTGCCCGAACTCGGGTCGTCCACGACCGCGGACTCGACCCCAACGCTGATGCTCTGGTGCGGCGCGAGCCCCGACAGACGGTCTGCAAGCTCGTTCCGGAACGCGCGCCAAGCCTTCTTCGTGGCCTTCTCCAAGTCCACATTTGCTGCTCTGCTCAACGCGTTTCGACCCCCAATTTGCTGTCTGCTTCAAGACAGATTCTAGTTGGGGGCACCGACAGTTCGCCTCGCCAATCGACCCGGTCAGGGGGTGGACGGAGGGCCCGATCCTCGGCGCAAACGGCGTACCCTCCGCCCCGATTCCAGCGTGGGTGGCTGACTGGTCAGCGACTTTGGAGGTTCATCGTCAGAGCGCGAGCGATGCTGTCCGCCAAGGGGACGCGCGTCTCTTCTCGATCTGTTCCGCTTTCGTCCCCTCCGGCCGCCCGACCCATCACGATGTCGAACCACCCTGCTCGGTCTTTCACGACCTTGTACATCTTCTCGTCGTGCGTCCCGGCCAGGTAGGGCTCGTAGACCTCGATGTCGCCGTCGTGCTCTGCCAAGGCTCCGATCCGGTCGAGACGTCCCGTCCGCTGCTCGAGAACGCTGGGATTCCAGTCGAGGTCGTGGTGAATCACGTGACGGCACTCGCGATGGAGGTCGATGCCCTCGCCCATGACCGAGCTTGCCACCAGGACGTCGGGAGCGAATGGCGTGTTGAACAACGCGGTCAACCGCTCACGTGTGTCGCGCTTGGTCCCGCCATGGGCCCTTCTCACCGCACTAAGGCTCGCCCCTCCCCTTGAACTGTCCACATCGGATACCCCGTCAGAGCCCTCGGTCGCGTGCTCACCCAGCAACGAGAGGATCACCCGCTCCTGCTCGTCGGGGCCGTCCGCGGCGAGCCTCATGGCGAAGCGTTCCCACCGATCAAGTAGCCGTATGCCGGCAGGGTTGCTGCCCTGTACCCCGGCCCATAGCTCGTCGTGGCTTATCGACACCGACAGCGGTGCGTACCTGACGAGATTCGCCGGCGTGCGGAGGTTTCGGATCGCGATCTCAACGAGGTTGTCCACCAAACCCTGTTGCGGCTTCTGGTCTGCTCTGGCTACGCACTCGGCGAAGAACTTCTCCAGACGAGCCCTTGTCTCGTCGTACGATCGGGAGTCTCGGCGAAGCAGCCGTTCCGAGACCCTCGTCAGCTCTGCCTGGGCGTCGCCGACGGGTAAGGCGAGTGCCTGAGCGGCTCGCTCCCAGATGAGTGATTCAACCCGCGCCTGGATTGCGAGCTCGACGGCCTTGCCCGTGGCGATGTACCAGCAGAAGACCAAGCACTTGTGTCCCGATAGCCACAAGTCGGCCGCTCGCTCGACTGTGGCCTTGACCTTGGGATGGTCGTGGCGATCCAGGCCGCCGTCGATGAGTAGGACATCGATCTCTCGGTGATACCAATCCGCAGAACTCGAGACCGACGTTCCGGCCTTGGATTCCGTCAGCGTCGATTCATCAGCAGCCACGTCGGAGTCTCGAAGCTCGTCGCTTGACCCGAGCCGTCGGAAGGCCTCGAAAGACGACGCGATGCCGTAGGCGAAGTGGGGCCGCGCAGCCCCGTGGGCCTGCTCGCCGGCCACCGCCTGGGCGCGCGCAGCCAGCAAGAAAGGAAGTGCCACGTCATCGGCGATGTCGAGACCGGATCCGCTTCCGGAGGTCGTCGACGGCAAGATGTCACGACCCGGCAAGTAGGTTCGCCTGCGCGGTCGTTCGTGACGTATCACCCACGGCCGTAGGGCTTCGTGCATCTGCTGCCGACTGGTCGCGGCGTAGCACGCGGCCCTCCAGGCCGTAGCCGCGTGAGCACTCAGGCCCTCTGCTGGCGCCGAGCCCGGCGTCCACTCGTCGAACCGGTGGTGATCCTCTGCGGTCACATTGCTCCAGGCGTGATCGAGGTTGATCGCAGCGGCCTGCGCGTTGGTGAGCACCTCCGCAAGGCGATCCAGCCGCTCGTCCAGTGAATTGTGCAGCCCGGGCGCTGTGTGCCCCTGAACCGCGTTCAGCCGCCGCAGGACCCTTACCAACTCGGCGTGCCCGAGCTCGAAAGGCGTGGCTGTGAGGAGGAGTATTCGGTCGAAGATGTTCGTCAAGGCGCCGCTGTGGTGTCCTGGCGTACGCGGGGCGAAAAGCTGCGAGATTCTGGTGTCGTCGTTCTTGAGGCGGTGGGCCTCATCGACGATCAGGAGTGGGAGCGACAGGTCGGTGGAGGCCAGGACCGCTCTCCAGATTTCCTGGGTGGCGTCGTTCAGTTGGGCTCGCGCTTGCTTCAACCGATGGTCGATTCCGGCCGAGCTGCGCCGGGGCAAGGAGGCAACGATTTCCCTCAACTGACCAAGGTCCAGCCCCTCCATTGCGTTCAACACGGCTTGCGGCACCGGGTCGTCGGGCAGCGACTCATAGGTGAGCCGTTCCCACTCTGCCCTCCAGGTAGAGGGAGACACCTCGAGAAGCCGCCCCACGCGTTCGGCTGTGAACCGGGAGTCGCGAAGCAGCCCGCCGCGTCCCTCACTCCATCGTGCGATGGCGGCGCGTTCCGCCAGACGATCAGGGCGGCGGCGGGTGGCGATGTGCAGCAAGGCCAGCTGGATGAAGGTGTCCTTCAAGGTAGATGTCAGGGCAGTGTGGCTCGCCACAAGAACGTGGCTGCGCCTCTCCGGCGGATCGTCGAGTGCCGCCAACAGAGCTTCGCCGCTGCGCAGTGGCTCCGCGACACATCGGAGGCCGCTATGCGGCTTGAGCAGGCTTTCGCTGAACTTGCTCCATTCGTCGACCCATTTCTGGGCAACAGCGGCCGGAGCCAGGACTAGCACTTGGCCCGGCTCCTCTGTTGACAGGATCTGCGAGACGGCCACCGCGAGCGCAACGTAGGTCTTCCCCATCCCGACCTGATCGGCCAAGATCAGCCCCTCTTGAATCTCGAGACGTCTCAGAATGTCGCGGGCCGTGTTCCGCTGCCGGTGCCACGCCTCCTCGAAGTCGGGATGCGACGCGGTCGATCGAAGCTGACTGGTCAGCGCTGCAGCCATCTGCGCGCCTCCTCGACGGACTTGACCGCGTACGCCGCGATCGACGGAGGATTCTCGCCTAGGCCAGCGCGGAGGATGTCGAGTCGGTCGAGGGTGGCAGACACGAGCGCCAGATTCGCCGCTCGGTCAACGTGCTCCAGAGCGGCGTCCCAGTCGACGCGACCCACGGCCAAACTGATCTCGGCCAAGGTGAACAATCCCTCGGGTTGCTGCTGGTCTCCGGTAGCAACTTCCTCACAGACTTTGAGTGCCAGAAACTCGGGTCCGAGCGGCGATGCGAGGCGGGCGGCCAGAGCCTCCATTGTGAGCACCGGGCGTCCAAGTCGACGCTGCAGTTGCATCAGCGCGGCCGAGAGAGCTCGCCCGCGACGAAGTAGGGTGCTTCGGTCGTCGAACCGCTTGAGTGGGTCGAGCACCTGCCCAGCCGGGCTCCCGGGCAGTTGCCGGCGGGCCAGTTCGTCGGCCATGGCAGAGGTGATCGATTTGCCCGATGCGAGCGCGGCAAACAGCTGGTGCGCTCTGAGGTCAGCAACGCCCGGCCCGGGTGGGAGGTCGTGGCGACTGTCCGCCAGGACCGTCCATGGGGCGGAGCCGTCTGGCCAGGTCACTTCTACGTACGTCGGCAGCTCCCGACCTGGCAGGTCGCAGGTAACCCGAGGTGGACTCCCGTTAGTGCGCCAGATTGCTGCGTCGAGCAGCCCGGCGCTGCTGGTCGTGCCGATGGTCCAACTCGGCGGCAGACCAGTCGGGTCGAAGCTGAAGGTCAACTGCCAGTTGCCCGTTGCCTCATCGCGGTGCAGGCGGCATAACGCGAAACCGAGCGGCAGGGGGATCGCCGTGGGTTCGTCCTCGTCGGCCTCATCGTCGCCCACAGGTGTGTCAACCGGGATACGAGCTCCGGTGGGGATGAGCGCTGCGAGCGCCTTGCCTTCCGCGCTTCTAGCGGGTGCTCCCAGCCAGACGTTCAGCTCACGGTGTCGGCTGCCCGTGAGCCCGAGGCCCGCCTTGGTGTGGTTCGAACTTCCGACCATCGCAGCGATCCATTGGTCGCTCTCGATGAGTAGGCACTTGGCATGCAGAGTCCGCGTCGTCTCATCGTCGATCTTCCCGAGAGCCACGACGTCTTCGACTGCGTCTCGCAGGATTGGCGTGATCGGCACGGTGCCCTGAGGGGTAACAACCGTGGCAATTCGCTGGCCGCGTCTGCCCCTACCAGTGAGGTCGCGGCGAACGCGCTCGAGGACTGTGGCGTCGGATGAGTCCCAGAAGGGTGACAGGTGCGCGGCCCGGAGCGGTTGGGTGCCCTCCCACACCTCAAGGCGCCTATCCAGAGGGGTAGACCTTGGAGAAGTCGGCGCCAGTACGACCCGGAGACGGCTGCGCGCAGGTTTCGGCATCGCTGAGATGCGGTCACGGAAGAGTGCAAGCGTCGTCCTCACCTGCTGCACGGCGGGTATGCCGGGGCCTTGTCCGGGGATCAAGGCGATATACGAGTCGAGCTCACGGGCGAGTTCGGTCAGCGACGAGGCGGGAAGTAGGCAATCCGCCTCGAGGTCGCCTGTCATGCCGAGCTCGATCTGACGCCGATAGCCCGCCGACGTCAGGTTGGCCGACCCGACCAGGACGCGCGTGTGGTGCTCCCATATCAGGATGGCCACCTTGGCGTGCAGCAACGCCCCGCCTGGGACTGAGCAGTGCAACAGGTCCCAGCGCAGGGAATTCCGATCTGCGCGGGTGCTGCGGTCGGCCAATACGGTGACGCTTGGCTCCCGAAGCTTTTCCTCCAGCTCGATCTTGGCCAGCGTGTCGCTCGCCGATCCGGACTCCTCGTCAATGCTTTGGAGCGAGAGGAAACGCGCCAGGCAGTCCCGCTCGAAGAAGTCGGGCTCGAGGACGAACGTCGTCGCGAGCGCCGCCACGGCTTCTCCAGCACCCTCGGGGGGCTCCCAGAATTCCAGCAAGGGACTTGGCTTCATCGCGTCTCCCTCAAGAACTGGGTCAAAGTGTGCAGCCGCATCGGATGCACCCACCACTCGTCGTCGGCAACGCTCTGCTCTCGGTACTGCGCCCGCACACACCATCCTCCCGCGATTTGGTCCAGCCAGGTTCGCTTCCCCTTGTCGGCTTGGACGTCGCCGTGCCGAGAGATCAGAGTGTCGAAGAGGTCGCCAGCGGCCATGCGCGGTTCGAACGACGAGAGGGCCGTGGTGACCTGCAGCGCAAGCGTGTCGTCGTACGCCGCGGCAGAGTCGATCGCCCGCCTGACGCGATCGGGCAGCTCGCGAGCCGCCGACTGAAGGTGCCCCATCGCGGCCGCGTCTTGCTCCAACAGCACGCCGTTCGCCTGCGCCCCGCTGTGGATGAGCAGCCGGCGAAAGGTGTTGTTGACCAGGGTCGCGGCCTCCTCGTAGTTGATGGCGCACCGCAGCTTGACCTTTGTTTGCCCTGAAGCTCGCGAAATCAGCGTCGCGGCGATCTCGTGCTCGGGTGTCCCAGGTTCGGGGAGGGCTGTCATCAACAAGGAGGTCATCACGCTTCGAGGCTCACCATCGGCGCCGGTGACGAGTCTCCGCAGCTCTCGCCGCTCGCGCGCGCGGCCGCCTCGGGGCATGGTCGTGCTGGCCAGTCGCTGCAGCAACTGGCCGGTCGGGGGTGCTGCGCACTCTCCCTTGACGAGCGACTGCTCGATCGCTTTTGCGACGTCGCGACGCAGTGCGGCCCCCTCTGAACCCGGCTGGTTCGTCGAGAACCCCCGCAGTTGGTAGTCGCGTTCCCAAGCATCGACCAACGTGCCCGCTGAAGGTCCAGGAAGGCCGCGGGGGTCAATGACGCTCTCGGCGACCGAGAAGGGGCGGTAGACACCGGTGAACCCGAACACCCGAGCACCCCGCAGGTAGTTCTGGGCGTTAAGCCTTGCGCCTTTAGCGATGGCATGCCGGGCCTTCTGACTGCCAGGCAGACCCACAACGTGCTCGGCCTTCCCGAGCCGCACGAGTGCCTCGACAACCAACCATTCGAAGGCGATGTCGGCAGTGGTCGTGCCGTCTTCAGCCACCAAGCCATTGAGCTGCTGACCAGCCATGGCTCCCACTGCTGAAAGAGTGACAAATCGTGGCTGACTCATCCGCGCCCGCACCCCAGGGGCGAGCAGGTCCGCGATGCGGTCGGCGACCGCTCCAAGACCCATCGGGTCGAGGCCACCCTCTCCGATGACGCCGGGGTCGTACTGCGAGAGTCTGGGCAGTTGCGCCAAGAGGCCAGCTGTCGCCATTTTCGGACTCCCGTCCTATCACGTCGTGCCGGCCGCAGCATCAACCAACTCCTGACAGGGCGAGCACACAACCCCAACCGGCCTCAGCCCTCGTGACGAAGGTACCGGCGAGCACCGTCAGCGCGCGCCGCACTCGCGTCAGGTCAAAGGCGCGCGCGGGGACTGCCTCCCACCGCACATCCTCACCGAGCGGATCAGCGGTTGCGTCGAGCACACCGGCCCCGGCGTGCTGCGCCGTCAGCGGCACGGGCGAACTCTCCCGCAGGGGTCCGACATCTCGGCAGAAACTCAGGCAGACACGGGCCGGCTACTCCAGGTGGCACCGCATGAGCCGCACTCCCGGTCAAAGCCGGGATGCACACAGCCGACCCAGTGCACCCAGTCGGGATCGCCCTCCATCGCCTCCGGTCCGGAGGGCATCCCGATGACCAGGTGGGTGACGTCGCCCGATCCACACGCAGGGCAGGCGCCGCGGGGGACGTCGTACGGCTCACGCTCCAGGTCGTCCGGGGGAAGCATCATGTGATCACCGTAGAACGAGGGACCGACACAATCCGCCGAACTGGAGGCTCAATCGTTGGCGTCCATTAGGTTGAAGAAGCGGACCTGGCCGAGGGCCTGCTGCAAGGCCGTGATGAGCTCGGTCTCGCCCATGGACGAGACGTCCGGCGCCGCCTCCTCCAAGGCGAAGCCATCACGGGTGTAGGCGCCGAGTACCTCCACCGTTTCGGCGCATGCGCGGGCCAGATCCATCACGCTCAGCGGGAACTCGTAGGCAGATCCGATGCTCTCGTCGTTGCCCGCGATTACGACTTCAAGAGCCGTTGCCCCGGCCTCGTCGTCCCACACCTCGCCAACTTGGACGGGCCTGGCGAAGAGGAACATCAGCAGGGTCTCGATGTCGCCGACTTCGTCGACGTCAACCACACTGAGCATGGTCTCCAAGTCTTCGAAGACCGTCGCGAATCGAGTGTCTGTCACGTCGTCATCTTTCCACTGAGGTCCGACACTTCAGGTGCCGAATCGGTCAGGCGAGCGGTCAATCGAGACTGCCCCACGTCTTGACGTGGAGGGTGAGCTCTGACAGCGCCTCGGCGAGCTGGGCGGACGAGGTGGTGGGGTCGACCTTGCAGTACCGGTAGACGAAGTCCGGGGCAAACCTTCGCCACTCGCCAGGCCCCTGGACGAGCGGCCCGAGACGCTCGCCGAGGACAGTAGCCACGGATGAGAAGTCGGCGAGGGAGACGTACTCGGCGTCCGCGATCGCGGCCCGTGCAGCAGCGAGCCGGTCGCCCTTGCCGACAAGGCCGGCGTCCTGTACCAGGACAAACAGGCGAAGCTGGCCTCCCTGAAACTGCCATCCGACGGCGCGGTCATCGGACAGCCGGCGGGTGTACGTGATCGAGCCCTCGGCCTTGCTGATGTCGACCACCAGTGGGAGGTGCTCGCCGAACTCATCGGAGATCAGCTGTGCCAGCCCGGAGAATCGCATCCTCTGAATGGGGCCGAGGAAGTACTTGCTGGGCAGGATCCCGAACGCTTCGTCCACGGCGAAGGGGCCCTCGACGTCTTGCCGGGGGTCGACGGCGTCCTTTAGTTCGACGAGCCGTCGTACGAGCACGCGGTACCGCTCGACGAGTGTCGCGTCCTCGCCGAAGTGCGTCGGGTCGAGCTGGTCGAGGGCGCCGAGCAGGTGCTCGTACGGGACCCATCGCCAGGGAGTGGGCAGCTCAAAGGCAGGTGCCATCAGCGACAGGAGGTGGTAACTGGTCTCGCTGTCGCCGGTCCTTCCGGGGTTCTTCGCCCACGGGAGCGGCTTCGAACAGTAGTTCGCGAGCTGGGCCGGGTACGGCACCGAGTACAGCTTGTTCTCGACGACGAACCGGCCGCGACCGCTGGCGCTCTCAGCGACGAGGTCGAGGTGCTTCCACTCGCGCCACACGTTCCACTCCGTCGTCGAGTCGTCGTCCGCAAACAGGCCAGCCAGCGGCGCGGCAGCGCGGGGGTGTTCGGTGAGGAGAGCGGCGATGGTGTTGCTGTGGAAGAGTTCTTGGGCGCCACGCGACATGGCCCACATTAGGTCGGCTTCGAACGCTGTCAGCAGCGGATTGACCAGCTCGGCGAGTCCTGGAGAGCTGGTGTCCTCGGAGCTCACCTCGATGCTCTGGTCGCTGCGCTGGGACTCCACAGTCGGCATGTCGAGATCGGCGGCTCTGACGTAGCGAACGGGGTTCTGCGACCCGTGGGGGAAGATCGACGAGACGTCAGCACCGACCCAGCGGTCGCGATCCTCGGCCACCACTCCGTCGAACCCGATGCGGTGCTCCTTGCCGGGCTCGGGGCACGGCCCCCACGCCTCGGGAAGGTAGGCCTCGCGAACGATGCCGTTCGCCACGGCGAGGGCGCGCACGACCTGCTCGGCCTTCGTCGCCGACATCATCCACCACCGGCGAGTGGCGTCGTAGAGGTCGGCCTCGGAGATGTCGTCCTGCCACGACTTGTTGATCCGCAGCAAGAGGATCAAGGGCTCCTCCCCCGCGATCTCCGCGACCGCCTGCCCCTTCGGGTCGTCATGATCCGGCGACGAGACGCCGAACGCCGGCTTCAGCGCGGCGACCGTCGTGTAGCGGACGGGGTTCGCTGCACCCTGAGGGAAGAGGTGGCTCACGCCTGTGTCGACCCACCGGGCGGCGTCGGGTGCGACGTCGCCGTGAAAGGCGACGCGTCCCAGGAGGTCTGGATTGGTTGCGACCTCCCAGCGGTACGGCTCGTACGCCGCGAACACTTTGTTGTTGACGATCGCGAGGACGCGTCGCACGGGCTGGACCTGGGTGGCGGACGCCTTCCACCATTTGCGCGCGAGCTCGTACAGCGCGTCGTGGTCAGCGGCAAGTGCCGCCGAGTGGTCGACCTTGACCAGCAACACCTTGTCGTCGTCGCGGAGGTTTGTCGTCATCCCGGTTCCGTTCTCGTCGTAGGCGTTCGATCAGGACAAGCATGGACTGGGTGCATCCGAACCGGGGGTCAGTCGGCTGACCCTGCCTTAGCCTGCAGCGATGGACGACCTTCAGTGCCGCGTCACCCTCAAGTACAGGGACACCGTGCGTGGGCCCTGGCAGATTCCGCGCTGGGAGGTCCTCTCCGTGGGTCGCACCCACGGCTACGGCCTCCACCTCCCGAACAGCTGGGTGCCGAGCAAGCTCTGCCGCTTCCTGCCCTGGGAGCAGGGCTGGGTCGTGCAGGTCGGGCCTCGCCCGCGGATGCGGGTGCAGGATCCGTACGTGGGTGATCACACCTTCGACCGGACCGCCTTGGTGGCGCTGCAGGAAGGCGAATGTCTGCTCTCCTTCCCCGAGCTCGACGACTTCGTCCAGCTCGGCGTCGTGATCGGACCCGATGCAGGGGCGGGTCTGCCCCTGGCCGAGGACGACGAGCTTGTGCGAGACGAGTTCAGATCGCGAACCCAGTACGCAGTCGGGAACCTGAGTCTCACCCCCAACCAACGTCTAGTCGTGGCCGCCACCTTCGCTTACCTGATCAAGGGGGAGAACAAGCCGGCAAACGTTGCTGCGGCGGCCGCGGCCTTCACGGGCAAGGGGGAGGCTGCGGTGGTGAAGACACTGATCAAGGTTCGCGACAGGGTGAACGCGGAGAAGTGGGGGCCGAAACTTGAGAGCTACGAGCAGCTCGGCCACTACCTGGTGCATCTGACGCGCTCCATCGGTTGGGCGGACCTTCCCGAGGAGCTGCAGGGGTCAGTCGGCTGACCCCCTCCTGACGGTCCTGTCCGCCACCCTCTTCCCATCGCCCGACCAGCGGGCAGGAGAAGGAGGCGGCGGCATGAAGCTCCACATCGGACAGGGCACCACGGTCGGTGCGCTCACTGTCTTCCCGGTCTGGCACGACGGTCACGTGCGGTCGGTCCGGACCTACGACACCGGGTCCGCCACGCTGGCGGTCTCCGAGGCCGACACCGGGCCGAGCGTGCCGACGCTCCAGGTCACCAACAGCGGCGAGAAGCCGGTGCTGGTGCTCGATGGCCAGCTCTTCGAGGGGGGCATGCAGCACCGGATGGCGACCCGCTCCACGCTGGTGCGAGCCGGCGGAGGGATGCCGATCGAGGTCGCCTGCGTCGAGCAGAGTCGCTGGGCCGGGGCCACCGCCCAGGCAACCCGCGGCCGGCGGGCCAACCTCGTGGTTCGCGACGGGTACGGCGCCGGTGGGCAGGAGGAGGTGTGGCGCCGCATCGCGTCGTACGACGCCACCGCAGGGCGCGTCTCGCGCACCGGTTCCCTCGCGGAGCGCCTCGACACGGCAGCCGCCGACGAGCAGGCCAAGGTGCTCTCGGCCGCCGTGCGGCCAATCGGCGGGCAGTGTGGAGTGCTGATCGGCGTCGGCGGGCAGCCGCTGCTGCTCGAGGTGTTCGACCACCCGACGACGCTGCGCGAGCAGCTCCGGCCGCTCTACCGCGCCGCCGCACTCGACGCCTACGGAGCGCCGGCTGTGCCGACCCCCGCCCGCCGCGCCCGGCGGTTCGCCGAGCGGCTGGCGCAAGTCCAGGTGGACCTCGAGCCCGACGTCGGTCAGATGGGGAGGCTCGGGAGAGCGACGAATGAGCACCTCGACGTCGCCGAGCTGCGCCATCGCCTCTCGACCGTGCACCTGCGCGTGTCGTACCGCCGCCACCCGCTGCTGCAGGCAGTCTGAGAGGAGTCGTGATGAGCGAAGTGCAGGACGTGCTCGCCAGGCTGAGGGCAGGCGAGATTACCGCCACCGAGGCCGGCGCCGAGATCCGGCGCGTGATGACGCTCGACGAAGGCGTGCCCGACGGGGTGACGCCGACCGAGGCCACCCAGATGCGGATGGCGGGATCGCTCGCCGAGCGCGACGGCCACAACACCTTCCTCGAGGTGACCTCGGCCTGGATCGGCGGTGACCTGAGTGATGAGGACTACTGGACCATTTACGGTGCCGCCACCGGCACACGGAAGGAGCTCGGATGAAGCTCACGACTGCTCAACACGACCGAGCGGCAGGAGTGCTGCTCGCGTCGGCGGCCGGCGACGCGCTCGGCGTGCCCTACGAGTTCGCCACCCCTCCTGGCCCGGATGTCGAGGCTGCGATGACGGGCGGAGGCCTCGGCAACTTCGCGCCCGGCGAGTGGAGCGACGACACCTCGATGGCCGTCGCTATCGCGCGGGTCGCCGCGGCCGGCGCCGACCTCACCACTGCGGCCGCGCTCGACCAGATCGCTGACAGCTTCCTCGAGTGGCACCGGAGCAACCCGCCCGACGTCGGTATCCAGACGAGTTCCGTGCTGCGGGCGACGCGGACCCGCCTCACGAGCGGGGAAGTCGGAACTGGCCGCGTGATGGCCGAGGAGGCTGCCGCCTTCTCCGCAGCGCGGTCGCACTCGGCCGGCAATGGCGCTCTGATGCGGACGGCTCCCGTGGCCCTGGCCCACCTCGACGACCGCGACCGGCTCGCTCAGGCGGCGCGCGCAGTCGCCGAGCTCACACACGGCGACCCGCTCGCCGGCGACTCGTGTGTGCTGTGGTGCGAGGCCACTCGGGCGGCCGTGTTGGAGGGCCGATTCGCCATCACCGCCGGACTCGACCTGCTCCCGGAAGCGCGACGCGCCAAGTGGCAGGCGTGGCTCGACGACGCCCTCGACGTCGACCGGAACCGCAGCGAGCGAGTTCCGGGCGAGCGCTTCCGGCCCAACGGGTTCACGGTCACTGCGCTCCAGGCCGCGGTCGCGGCGATCGTCACCACGGACGTATCCGAGCGGATGCCGTGCCGGCACCTCCAGCTCGCGTTGCACAGCGCCGTCCGGATCGGCGACGACACCGACACGGTCGCCGCTATCGCGGGATGCCTCCTCGGCGCGCGCTGGGGCGCGAGCGCCGTACCCTGGCGCTGGCGCCGTGCGCTCAACGGTTGGCCCGGTCTCGACGGCATCGGGCTGGTCTCCCTCGCGGCACTCACGGTCAACAGCGGCCAGCCGGACTGCAAGGGCTGGCCGGCGGTCGACGTCGTGCCCTACTCGGAGTGGGCGTCGTCGAATCCCGTCCCGCACCCGTACGACGACGGAGTGCTTCTCGGTACCCACGCCACCCGCGGCCACGAGGTCGACGCGGTCGTCTCGATGTGCCGCGTCGGCCGCGATCAGGAGTGCTTCGCCGGGGCGACCGAAGTCATCCACTCACGACTCATGGACAGCGAGGACCCGGCTGCCAACGAGAACCTCGAGTTCACCCTGTACGACGCCGCCGACGCCGTTCGCGGACTGCGCGAGGAAGGCAAGCGGGTTCTGCTGCACTGCGTCGCCGCCGAGCAGCGCACGCCGAGCGTCGCGGTTGCCTACGGTGTGCTGCTCGGACACTCGGTCGCTGACGCGCGGCGGGACGTGAGGACGGCGTTGGCCTCGACTCGCGGGTGGGGCCGGGTATGGGACGCCGTGTCGGGACTCGCGGATCCCGCCGGTGGAGTTCTTTGAGTGAGCCTGCCGGGCAAGTTGCTTCCGCTGACGAGCGTCTGAATCGAATGGAGCCTCAGGCGGACGGCACGGGCATCGGGGCTTCCGCTGCGACGCTCGAGTCCAGCTGTCTCGTCATCCGGCCCGCTGTGCGTAGGTCAGGTAGCGCTCGGTGAACCTGGTCTGCCAGTCGTCGTGGCCTTGCACGGACGCGACGACGTCCTCGATCGAGGAGAAGCGAAGCGCAGCCGGGTCGGTCAGCTCGGCACTGACGGTCGCGGTGACTTCCCGCGCGGAGTGATCGGCCGCGCACGCAACCACCGCGCCGAACCCTTCGTCGTACTTACCCGAGGCGAGGACGACCTGGGTGAGGAGCTGGTTGTACCAGAACTGGCGGAGCTTGGGCTTGTCGAGCCGTTCGACAGCACCGGTCTTCCAGGATCCAGTCAGTGTCGGGGCCTTGTACTTGTCGTTCGCCGGCTTGCGTTGCGCGGCGGCCAGGTCCTCGGCGTACTTG
Organism: Nocardioides sp.; assembly: GCA_037046605.1. Lineage (GTDB taxonomy): Bacteria > Actinomycetota > Actinomycetes > Propionibacteriales > Nocardioidaceae > Nocardioides. The sequence goes on along the minus strand of JBAOHF010000007.1, from coordinate 14,892 downwards.
ACCTCGACGCCAACGAAGCCGCGGTTCCCGGCTCCGGTCTCGTACGAGACGAAGGCGTCGAAGGCGGATCCACCGAGTGTGCCGGTCGCTGGCGCCCACTCGAGCCGGACGTCGTCGATGGATGCCGCCTCCGGCTGGATCGTTCGAACCCACGGCAGCAGCGACTGCTCGTGCGCGCCGAGGTATCCGAATAGGTTGAAGCACAGAGGCTGGGACGACAGCAGGTTGCGCCGGAGCCGTTCCTCCTGGATCAGGCCGGGGCGGCCCTCTGTCGTCAGCGCCAGCAGTGCGTTCTCCGCCGCAGCGACGGCTTCAGGCCACATGAGGTTGCTCGAGAGGTCGACGTCGTCCGGGAGCATCGACGACACGAGGCGAGCGTGTCCGACTCGTGGGCCGGCGGGCAGCTCGAGACGCTTCTCCCTCCACCACGCCTGCTGCCGCCGGAGCTGCGCCTGCCACTTGTTGTCCGAGGGCTCCGACCATTCGGAGTCGTTCCAGGGCAGCAACGGGTCGATGACACTCATGGGGACATCTGTAGTGCATGGCGCCGACAAAACGCGCGTTCAGTTGCGATTGAGGCCGTGACGGCGTGAGTCGAGGGCATGCTTGAAGTGGCTCTCTGCGGCGTCGATCTCCCGAGTCGGTGTGGCGGGATCGAACACGCGGAGCACCGAGAGACGGAAGCTGGCCGGATTCACGTTGCGGAGTTCCACGTTGCCTCCGTGGCCGTTGGTCGCGTAGGCGGCCCAGCGCTGCAGGATGGTCTCGGCGCCATCGGCCTTGCCGACGTAGTGGCGGCCGTCGCGGGTGTCGGTGATGAGGTAGATGCCGATGACCGATGAGAGCGCTGTGCGCCAGGCGGCGTAGCGGTGTTCGCGGATCACGGCCTGCAGCTGGGGGTAGTCCAGGGTGAGGGCGTCGAATCCGGGGAACCTGACGGGTTCGGCGTCGGCGATCTCCATCACCGGATAGCCGGCGGCCGTGGTCGCGTTGATGCGCCAGGTGCGCGGTGAGCGCCAGCCGATCACCAGGCGCTTGTGCAGGTCGCTCAACTGGTCCGACGGTTGCAGGTCGAAGGCGCGGATCTGCCCGTCGTGGGAGACCTCGCCCTGGTTGAGGAGCACTGACCACAGTCGCGCTCGATCGCCGCCCTCGGGCAAGAACACGACCCAGACGCCGGGCGGGTTGGCGGGGAAGGTTCGGGTGTTGGCCGACTGGACGCGGGTGTAGGCCATGATCTCCTCGTCGGAGGAGTCTCCGTGGATGCCGACGGTCCCGTCCTCGTGCTCACGGACGTAGGCGTGCCTGATGACCAGTGCTCCAGCGGGGTCGATGCCGGCGCTGGCCATGATCTGGGCGAAGGTCAGCGTCATCGGGCGGTGTCCTTTCGTGCGGCGGGCGCCGCGGCGATACTGACCACGACATCGTGGCCGAGCGTGGGGTCGACGTTGACGTGGAGCGCGAGGTCGGTGATTCGGCCGTCCTTGGGGTGCCAGTCCCGGTCCTCACGAGTGCGGCCCAGGAGCGGGTCGAGTGCGTCGATGGTGGGCTTCCACAAGCTGGTCCAGTTGCGCTGCGGCCCGACGACGAACCCGAGCTGCAGCTGGACGGGGCCCGACGCGATCTCGGAGGCTCCGGCCAGCGCGGAGCGGATCTGCTGCTTGTATGCCTTGGTCTGGGTCGACGCCGTGGTGCGGACCGTGCAAGTCCCGTTGGGGGCCGCGGTCTCCTCGGCCGACGCCACCAGCACCCGTGAGGTGTCCGCATGGCGCTTGGTGCACCACACCGACACCAGATCCTCGTCGCGCAGCCGAGTCGCCAGCGGGTAGGCGTAGTTGTCCAGGTCGGCCATGTCGACCAGGTCCCGGTCCGGCGTGAGCCCGACGTCGAGGACCAGTGCCCAGGGGCCGGTCCTCACCATGGCGGGTGCGAGCAGTTCGGCAGTGTCCTCGAGGTACTCCCGCAACCGAACCTGGTCGGGGTCGCTCGCCTTGTTCCAGCTGGCCAGGCGGGGCCTCTTCCTCAGCGTCAGGCCATCGCCTGCGGGGCGGGCATACCAGCGCATGGTCGTCATGGGCGATCTACCGCGCCGGCCTCGTCGACCCACCAGACCTCGATCTGCGCCGCAGAGAGCGATCCCGCCGTCTCGGCGTACAGGTCGCGGTAGCGCGGGAAGTCAGGCAGGGCGATGACGCTGCGCCAGCTCGGTTCCTTGCCCCGCAGGCGCATCGCGGCTAGCACGGCCTGGGAGTACCAGTGGCCAGCCTGGGTGCTCGGGCTGGTGCGCTTGACCTCGCCGGCGCGGGCGGGATCGGCGTAGCCGCGGCTGGGGAACCCCTTGACCTCGACGCCGGCAGTCTGGCCGTCGCAGGATCCGATCACGTCGATCCCGTGTTCCTTGGTCGCGGTGTTGGCCACGGAGAGGATCCGCCAGCCAGCACCGGCCAGCGCGGTCACCAGGGAGGCCTGCACGTTGGCCTCGGTGTGCCACTCCCCCGGGCTCTGTAGTTCGCCGACGTCGTGGGTCGCTCGCCGGGACGCTGCGGTCGGCGCGACAGGCGTGCTCGCGGGCGGGGCGGTGCGCGGCTCGACGTCTCCTGAGATCTCGTAGCCAAGTGCCGACAGGTGCCTGCGGGCTGTGTTGGATATGAACTCCGAGCGAGGGATGCCGGTGGCGACCTCGAAGGCTTGGATGACGGGGAACCACGTGTCGTTGACCCTGACCGCGTGCTTGCGGATGACCTCGGGCGCGACATCCCCGAGCCGGCCCGCAACGACGTCGCGTGCAAGCTCGTAGCGACGGCCGTTGAGGGTGAACCCGATTGCCTGCCGGCCGTGCGTCTCCATGGCCAGAAACTACGGCACCCATCCGACACCTTCGTGGGTTTCTGGCGCACACCATGAGGTCAGGTCTTCTTGTCAGGACGTGGCGGCGGGCCCGCCAGCCTGGGGCGTCCTGCCGGTTTCAGTCAGGAGTCCCAGGCGCCGGGCGATTCGAGCTTGGTGAACCCCGACTCTCTGGCCGAGTCCACCTCAGCCCGCCGGATGACGTGGTTCACGGCGCCCTTGGTCACCCCTAGCAAGCGCGCGATCGTCAACAGCTGAAGCTTGCGATGTGTGCGGAGGTAGAGCACCGTCGCGCCCCGCAGTGCGGCGTTGCTCTGTGTGAGCGCAGCCAAGTGCTCATGGAGCGCGCTCGTCAGCTGGGCAACGCCTTCCGGACCGCCGTACCGGACCGACCAGCCAGGAGCGGCCTCCGCGGCCGCCGTAAGGAATGCGGCCGGGTCGCGAAGTACTTCCGCCACCACCTCGGGTGGCGCCGCGGTCACATCGGCGGGCTGCATGTTGCCGACTGTAACGACCTCGGGGCTCACCGGTCGGTCATCGCGGTTCATCCCACGCGCGCGCCGCAGTTACCGATGACGGAGGCCAGCAGATGTCCGGCCTCATCGACGACGCGACGATCGGCGGCGGCCCCGGGCGGTCCTGGTCCGTTCCATCCTCGGTCACCGAAACGGTCGCGCATGCTGGGCACAGGTGCTCGGTAGCAGTCATGTTCCAGCCCGCCTCGAGGGCTGCTCGGTCGGCGTGTGAGGGCGTCCACCATCCCGTTCCCTCGGGCGCGGCCAGGCCGCAGTGGTCGCACAGCACGACGTACTGTGCGGTCTCTCGGTAGCACATCAGCCGTGCCCCCCATCAGCGTGACTGTCGTCGACCCAAGAGCCGTTCGAGGACAGCCGGACCATCACGTGGAACTCGCACATTCGTAGACCGAGCTCGGCGTGCCGATCGCATCCGGGGAAGTCGCACGCGGCGCCGAGCGGTTTCTGCTCACGCCGCCAGGCGTCTCGCGCGGGTGCCTCCCTGCTCCGGTCCGTCGCGGTCGTGCTGGAGATGTTCTGAGCGGCCATTACGCTGCTACCTCCTCGTTGTGGAGGACCGCCCGGAGCCGGCCCCCGATCCACCAGCCGACCTGTGGCGAGACGGCGTTGCCGTAGCCGTCGACCTTGTCGCGGGCTGAGCCCCATACTTGGAACGTGCCTTGGTAGTCGGCGAAGTCGACGTCGAAGCCGCAGCCGCGGCCGATCTCGTGGTCGTACATCATCCGGAAGTAGCAGTCCTCCAGGGCGAGGTCCGCGAGGGCTTCACGCCACTCGGCGGTCAGTATCGCGGTGGTGTCGCGCGAGGTGAGCGTCCCGAAGGCGTCCGTGACCGGATGTGGTGCGGTCTCGGTGCCGGTGGAGCCGTTCTGCTTGTACCAGCCCGAGAACAGAAGCGCCTGGGCCGGCTCAGCGGTGACCGCGCCGAGCGGGTCCGAGACCGGATGCGCACGGTACTTGGCCTCGAGGATCGAGCCGTTGTTCTTGATCGTGCCGGCCGCGGTGAGCAGGCCGGGGATCTGGTCGGCCGTGATGGTCGGCATCGCCTCGGCGTGCGAGGTGGGCGTCGTGTGCCGCCGGTAGGGCAGCACCCCGGCCGAAAGCAGCCCCATGGTCTCCGACCCGCCCTGGGTCGGCAGCGGCTCGTCGACCCCGCGCGGGGCGCCCTGGAAGTTGTCGATCGCCATCGCGACCGGCGGCGTGATCAGGCCGGTCCCGTTCGTCGAGGTCTGCGCCGGCAGCGGCTGAGAGAAGTCGCGGGTGCGGCACTGCGATCCGGGCCATTCGAAGGTGTTGCCGGCGGCTGCCATCAGGGCACCGGTCGAGAGGACTGCGGATTCCTGCTGACTTGTCTGGGTGGCCATCGGCTGCCAGGGGTGCCGCTCCGACCCGCGCTGCGACTTCGCCGGCATCAAGACGGCCGGGAACTCGGCGAACCGCTGGCGGCAGCGCTCGGCGCGCGCCATCGTCGCGTCCGCGAGCGGCTTGTCCCGATCGCCGATCCGGGTGCCCAGGTTCGACAGGTCGAGCGCGTCGAGCGAGGGCGTGAAGGGCGGGATCACCTCGCGGTGGCACGAGGGGCAGCGGTAGTTGTACTGCTTGCCGTACCGCACCGACCCGGTGGGCGGGACGCCGGTTTTCCACGACCAGTCGGCCTGGACGATGGCCTGGCAGTGGTCGCACCAGGACTCGGGGCGATGCTCCAGGTCGGGGGTGGGGAGCTTCTTGTCCCAGAAGACCCAGTAGCCGCGGTCGCGGGACTGGCCGACGCCGAAGAACATCGAGTTGAGGTAGAGGACGTTGTGGTTGTAGCCGAGCAGGTCGAACTGCTTGAGCCACCACCGGTAGGTCGACCCGTCTCCGACCTTCCGCTTGCCGGGCACGAGCTGGCCCCACGAGTAGAGCTCGGTGGTGCACTCGACGAGGATCAACCGCGGGTGATGCTGGGCGGCGTAGTGCAAGACGCAGTTGGCGGTCGCGCGATCGCGCTCAGACCGGGTGACCCGGGCCTCGTAGTCCGGGTCGTCGAGGTCGAACAGCGAGAGGCCCTGCTCGTAGGCCTTCTTCGTGTTCGCGGGCGAGTGGTTGACGCAACTGACGCCAGCGGCGAGCAGGTCTCCGGCCGGCAGTTCGCGCACGGAGTGGTAGGCCGCGGAGTCGGTGTCGACGAGGTCGGCGATCCAGTGCTCGGTGGTGGGGTGGTTCGCCTCGTGGACCTTGACCTTGTACTCGCTGTGGTTCGCTGCGGTGATCACGTCGAAGCCGGCGTGGGCGATGCCCTGGGTGAGGCCACCGAAGCCGGAGAACAGGTCGACCGCGACCAAGGAGTCGTGCTTGAAGCGGCGCTGCTGCAGCGCCGGCCGATGCTGGGCGATGGTCATGACGCACTTCCCGAGAAGGTCAGGGCCGCGACGTGGCCGTCCTTCGGCACTCGGTGAGCGTGGTCCTCACACAGGTGCCCGCCTCCTGCGCGGACCCAGCCCACCGGCAGTTCCGCGGTCGACGGGTCGAGCCAGAGTGCACCCTGATCGGATCGAACTGTGATGGCGGCACGGCAGGCGGATCGGTGCTCCGGCTTGCCGCCGACGAAGTCGCAGGTGAAGTAGGCGGAACCGTGCTCCGGGATGAGGTGGACGCTCACGGGGTCACCCCCAGCAGTCGACCGAGCTGCTCCCACAGGTCGAGGCCGTCGAGGGTGTCGGTGTCTTGGTCGCCCCAGTTGCGGTGGAACTCGCGGACCTCGTTGAGCTTCTCGGCATCGCCGAGCAGTGCGGCGAGATCGGCGGGCGCGTTGGCGATGAGGTCGATGTCGGCGGCGACTCCCGTGGTCTTGAGCCCGAGCCGATGGTCGTGGCCGGTGTAGTAGGCGACGAGGATGTTGTCCTCGATCAGCGCGTCGGCCGCCGTGGCGCGCACCTTGTCCCCCGCGCCGCGCCAGGGGCCCGGGGTGGCGGCGTCGAGGCGCCGGCGGATCGCAGCTAGTTCGTTGGCGTTCATGCGACACCGCCCTGGTGCGGGAAGGTGTGGTGCGGGTCGCTGCTGCCGCACGTCGGGCAGATCCAGATATTGCGGACCCGGGTGCAGGCCAGGCAGGAGAGACGCTGCCGAGCGCGGTAGGCCGCCGTCGCGTTGACCGTCGTCCCGCAGTCCGGGCACGGGTAGGGGTACGGTCCCTTGCCCCTCATGCGCCCGCTCCTTCAGGGCTCGCTGCGGCTGAGCTCACTGCCGTCCAATACGGAGCCGGGTCAGACTCCGGTGACCCATGCCGGCAGGTGCAGGTTCGTGCGCACATCGGGAGCTCCCGGTTCGCGCACTCCCCCGGACCGTGCCCCTCGACTGCACATCCCTGACAGGTGCTCATCTGACGACCTCCATCGCCTAACGGATGCGGCCACCACTTCGGTATAGCCTACCTATACGGTATAGCCCCCCTATACCTGTTGTAAACCCCTTCGCCTGGATCAGTTCCGGCGTGATCGTCATCGGCATGCCGACCACATCCCGGACGACCGCTCGCGGGCCTGGTCCTCGAGCTGCGTGTAGGTCGATTGCCGTGAGACCGGAGTCGAGCTGTCGCGAGCGGCAGCGGATCCGGAGCGGATCTGGATGGCTCCGATGTCGCGACCGGCTGCCTGCACGTAGCGCAGCCACCGGCCGTAGGTGTCGACGTTGTCCTGGGTCGGGTCGCTGACCAGCGTCACGTGGGTGCCGGCCGGCAGCAGCCGCCGGAGGTGCCGGGTCGATAGGCCGCCGTAGCACTCCCCTGACTTGCCGGGATGCGGGACCTCTGGAGCACTGATGCCGAGGAACCGGACCCGCACGTCGCGGCCATCGTCTGTGGTGACTTGGACCGTGTCTCCGTCGAGGACATAAGCCACGACGCCAGGCGTCTGCTCACCGGCGGCCGCGGAGGAGTGTGCCCCCGAGCTGGTGTCGAGCATGTGGCCGCCGAGGGCGAAGCCGCCGACGATGCCGCGTATGCCGACGATGACCACCAGGGCGACGATCGCCAGCGAGAGGAGTCGAACCGGGGTGCTCGCGATCATCGGCCCACTCCCCTCGGAGGGTGCGCGATCCCCGTCGAGCGGGCAGCGTCCTCGCCGGAGCCGCACGTGCCGGGTGTTGGTGGCAGCAACCCCGGCCGATCGGCGCATGCGCGGATCTCGGCGCAGGGCGATCCCGCGGCCGGCCTGTCGACCAGCTTCGTGTCCTGGCCGAGTCGCTGGTCGTCGAGCAGCTCGAGGAGGTCGCCGGCCTCTGAGCCGGCAGATAGCCCCATGGCCTGACCGTGAAGGCCCAGCCGCTCGGCATCCAGCTGAGCTCGCTGCCGTTCCCAAGCCAGCAGCACCCCGCTGGCCTCGAAGGCCTCGTGCTCGCGCACGTAGGCCTCCTGTCGTGCCGTGAGCGGTTCACCGGTCACTATCGGGCCACACCCGACCGCGGCCGCGCTGGCAGTGAACCGCGGGTAGGCGGACTGGTGCTGGCGCCACCGAGCCCGGAACTCGACGAGCTGTTCGCGTACCTCTTCGGGCACTGCCCAGGCGATCGCCTCGAGCTCTGACCACGGGATCACCTCGACCGGGTTGTGCCAGGAGTCGTCGACGCCGAACCCGAGGCCATCGGCCGTACCCACGATCCGCTCCCCCGTCTCCGGGTCGCGGTGGTGGGTGCCCGACCACCCCGCATCACGGACCTGGGCGACCTCGGCCGGGTCGAGCAGGACTGAGGTCAGCGGCCAACCAGTCCACGACCTCAGCAGTTCGTGCTGACGTCGGCGACTGATCACGACGGTCGGTGGGCTCGCCATCACGCCACCTCGGCGTCGGCACCCTCAGCAGTGGTGCCGAGGCCGCGGCTGGCGCCGTCCGTCTCGTCGCCGTCGGTCCCGAGCTGACGCAGGCGTCGTACCGTCGCCTGGTCGAGGCCGGTCAGATGCACGACGTCCTTGACCGCGAGCCGCTCCGAAAGAAGGCGCTCGATCGCGGTCGCGGCCGCGACCTCCGCATCCGCCACCGCCTGCTCGGCCTCGGCCCGCTCCTCCCAGGCAACCTCGACGTCGACCGACGCCTCGTCGATGCGCTGCTCCCGGGCCAGCTGGTCCGGGTCCATCTTCAGCCGGCGCTCCCGCGCCGCCCTCAGCCGGGCATCCCGCGCCCGGTCCCGACCCGCCTGTGCCTGCGTCGCCTTCCCCACGGGGAACCACCTCTTCCTTGATCCGGAACGTCACGGCAAGTCCACCGCGACCCTTCACAAGCAAGAAGCAACCTCGACCGACCGAGATCGGACACCTCCGACCCACCGATTCCGAACCCCACCAAGTCACGCAACAACAACAACTCACCAAACGCTGAACCTCACCAGATCCCTCGCACCCCATGCACTGTCGGAAATCGGTGCCAGGCAGGTGTCCGAAACCGGCTCGCCACGGTTGCTTCTCCGTGACGTGATGGGTGTGCACAAGCTGACCGCGGGAGACGGGTACACGTACCTGACCCGCCAGGTCGCCGTGCATGATGCGACCGACCGCGGCCACCAGGGGCTGGCGGACTATTACGCCGAGAAGGGCGAGTCACCCGGTCGTTGGTTCGGCGAGGGTCTCGGCGCGCTCGACCTCGAGGTGGGCTCGCAGGTCACCGAGACCCACATGCGGAACCTGTTCGGCGAGGGCCGTCACCCGGACGCTGAGCGGCTGGAGAACGCCGCTCTGGACGCCGGCAAGAGCGTTGAGCACGCTAAGAAGGCCTCCCAGCTCGGCCGTGTGTTCGCCCGGTATCTGGGCAACCAGCCGGAGTTCATCCAGGAGACCGCGAAGCGCTACATCGCCTACAACCTGGCCCACGGTGAGCACTGGAAGACCCCGGTGCCGGCCGAGGTGCGGGCGAGGATCCGCACCGAACTGGGCAACGAGCACTTCCTCCGCGAGCACGGGCGGGCACCGATCGATGACCGCGAGCGCGGCTCCTTCATGGCCAAAGCCACCCGCCAGCAGACCACCGCGGTGGCCGGGTACGACCTCACCTTCGCCCCGGTGAAGTCGGTCTCGACGCTGTGGGCGCTGGCCGATCGCGACGTCGCCAAGGAGATTGAGGCCGCCCACCACTCGGCTGTGGAGGCCACGCTGTCGTGGCTGGAGAAGGAGGTGCTGTTCACGCGACGCGGCCGCGGCGGCCTCCAGCAGGTCAAGGCAGCGGGCCTGATCGCGGGCATGTTCACCCACCGCGACGCACGCTCTTCCGACCCGCACCTGCACACCCACGTCGCGGTCAGCAACAAGGTCCAGGACGAGACCGGACGCTGGCTCGCCGTCGACGGACGGGTCCTGTTCAAGGCCAACGTCACCCTCGCGGAGATGTACAACACCCTCATCGAGTCCGAGCTCATCGCCCGGCTGGGGGTGCGTTTCGAGAGCCGCCGGAGCGGCCTGGACAAGGGAATCGACAAGCGGCCCGTGCGCGAGATCGTCGGCGTCGACGAGCGTCTGGCCAAGGCCTGGTCCAAGCGGCACAGCGCCATCGAGGCCCGCCGCCGCGAGTTGGCGGCCGCCTTCCAGACCGAGCACGGTCGTCCCCCGACCGAAGGCGAGGCCGTCACCCTCGCGGAGAAGGCGTGGGACCAGACCCGGCAGGCCAAGCACGCACCCCGTGCAGAGGCTGACCAGCGGGCCGCGTGGCTGGCCGAGGCCGCCGCGATCATCGGCAGCGAGCAGTCCGTCCGGGACATGGTCGAGGACTGTCTCGGACACCGCCCGGACGCTCAGGACGTCACCGACGAATGGGTCGCCGAGACCGCGCAGCGTGTTGTCGCGCGGGTCGCCGAGGACCGTGCGACGTGGCAGGTGTGGCACCTGCGCGCCGAGGCACAGCGCCAGGCCCGCGCCCACGGCGTCCGGCTGCCCGACCTCGACGCAGCCGTCGACCGCGTCGTGGCCACCGCGATCGGCGAACACTCCATCGCCTTCAACGACCCAGACCCGCTCACCCACGCGACCACCGCGAGCGAGCAGGACGTGACGATCCCCGAGCCGCTACAGCGCACCGACCACGGGGTCGACGGCGAGGAGATCGTCAGCGTCTACAGCCTCGCCGGTGCCCGCCAGTACACCTCCCAGGCCGTGATCGACGCCGAGCGGCGCATCGTCGAGTCCGCCCGCCGCACCGGTGGCCGCACCATCAGCGAGGTACGCGTGGGCATCGCGATCGCCGAAGCCGCCGCCAACGAGCTCCAGCTCAACGCCGCCCAGCAGTCCCTGGTCCGCGAGATGGCCACCAGCGGCCGCGCCGTCCAGCTGGCCCTCGCGCCCGCCGGCACCGGCAAGACCACCGCCATGCAGGTCCTCACCCGGGCGTGGCAGGACTCCGGCGGCACCGTCATCGGCCTTGCCCCTTCCGCGGTCGCAGCCCAAGAACTCGGCGCCTCGATCAACCCCGAGACCAGTGATGAGGGGGCCGCGGCGAAGGCCAAGGGGCTCCTGAACGGGCCGTGGCGTCCGGGTCGGAAGAAGGTTCGCGCCGACACGCTGGCCAAGCTCGTGTGGCACGCCAACAACGGCGGGGCACCCGCGTGGATGGAGAAGATCAACCCCAAGACCCTCGTCTTGATCGACGAGGCGGGCATGGCCGCGACCACCGATCTGGCGGCCGCGATCGACTACATCACCTCCCGCGGCGCCCAGGTGCGGCTCGTTGGCGACGACCGACAGCTCGCCTCGGTCGCTGCCGGCGGCGTCCTGCGCGACATCGCCCACCAGATCGGCGCCGTCACCCTCAGCGAAGTGCACCGCTTCCGCAACCCCGACGGCAGCCTCAACCACGCCGAAGCAGCCGCCACTCTGGCGCTGCGCGAAGGCGACCCGTCGGCGATCGCGTTCTACGCTGACCGCGGCCGGGTCCATGTTGGCGACCTCGGTGCCTGTGCCGACCAGGCCTACGCCGCGTGGGCCGCTGACCGTGCCGACAGCACCGACTCGGTCCTGATCGCGCCCACCCGCGACCTCGTCGCCGAACTCAACACCCGCGCCCGCAACGACCGCCTCGCCGGACTCGACGAGGAGATCGGGCGCGTCTTGACGCTGGCCGACGGCACCAAGGTCTCCGAAGGTGACCGGATCATCACCCGCGAGAACGACCGGCGCCTGCCCATCAGCCGCACCAACTGGGTCAAGAACGGCGACCGCTGGCACGTCAAGAAGGTCAACGCCGACGGCTCCCTGCGGGTGGTCCACGACCAGCTCGGCAAGACCATCACCCTGCCCGCCGACTACGTCTCGAAGACGGTCCAGCTCGGCTACGCCACCACCGTTCACGGCGCCCAAGGCATCACCACCGGCACCTGCCACGTCGTCCTCACCGGTGACGAAGACCGCAACCTGCTCTACGTCGCGCTGTCGCGCGGCAAGTTCGCCAACCACCTCTATCTCAACGTCGCCAGCGACGGCGACCCGCACAACCTGATCCGGCCCGAGGCACTGATCCCGCCGACCGCGCTCGACCGGATCGCCGAGATGCTGCGCCGCGACGGCTCGCCGGTCTCCGCGACGACCACGCTGCGTGAGCAGACCAACCCGCACCAGTTGCTCGGCGACATGGCCGCCCGCTACCACGACGCCGTCACTGCTGGCGCCGAGAACCTGATCGGCCGGATCGGCATGGACAAGATCGACGCGCACGCCGAAGCACTACTCACCGGGATCACCGAGGCCCCCGCGTGGCCGACACTGCGCTCCCACCTCGCGCTCATCGCGCTCGACGAGCACAGCCCCCTGAAGCTGCTGACCGCCGCCGTGGGTGTTGGTTCGCTGGCCGACGCACGCGACCCGGCGGCCGTGCTCGACGCCCGCATCGACGACCTCGTCGCCGAACTCACCGCGGTCCCGGCACACGATGCTGACACTCCCCCGCCCACCAGCGGGCCGCTGCCCTGGCTGCCCGGCATCCCCGCCCGGCTGGCTGAAGCCCACGACTGGGGACCGTTCGCGGCCGCCTACCACCAGCTCGTACGTGAACAGATCGACGCTGTACGCGATGAGGCTCGGGGATGGACCGGCGCCACCGCGCCCGTGTGGGCACAGCCCTTCCTCGAGGAGGAGGACGCCGACCTGCGGGCCGATCTCGCCGTGTGGCGGGCAGTGGCCCGGACCGACGAGAACGACCTGCGCCCCACCGGCGACCGCACCATCGGCGCCCCGGGCGCCCACCAGGCAAAGCTCAACCGAGCCGTCCGGTCGGCACGTCCGAGCTACCCGTTCTCCCAGCGCACCTGGTACCAGGTGCTGCCCGAGAACGTCCGCGCCGACCCGTGGATCACCCCGCTGTGCCAGCGACTCGCCCGCCTCGAACGTGCAGGGCTGCCCGTGACCGACTACATCAAGCAGGCGCTCGCCACCGATCCATCCCTCTCCGGCGGCCAATCCGACACCGCCGCGGCCGCGCGGCCGCTGCCCGACGAGCAGCAGGCCGCGGCGCTGTGGTGGCGTCTCGTTCCTCACCTCGGGCCAGCTGCACTCGGCGCCGACGAGCACTCCGCGAACCTGCTGCAGCCCGCATGGCGCACCTCGCTGACCGAACTTGTCGGCACGACCAAGGCCGACTACCTGCAGAAGGCGCCCGCCTGGCCCGCGCTCGTGGCGGCGGTCGACGAAGCCTGCGAGCACCACGGCTGGAGCCCGACCGAGATCCTCTCCAGTGCACTCGACGGCGTCCCGCAAGACGGGAGCTTGACCGGCGTCGAGGTCGCCGACGCGCTCGTACTGCGCATCGCCATGCTCACCGACCAGCCGATAGAAGCACCGGTGCACGACGACGAGGCAGCGCCGTACAGCGACGCCGACGTTCCCCCGGACCTGGACCCGGACCAGCTGCCACCCGAGGACGCAGACGAGTTCATGGCCGCCTTCTACCGCGACCAGCCCGACGCCGCCGACGTCCCTGCCGCCCACTCCCCCACCCCGGACGACTACGACACCCTCGCGGCCGAGCCGGTCGACTGGGAGCCGCCCCGCGATGAGTACGAGCCGATGACGTACGAAGAAGGCGCGGGCGCCCACTACCCGTACGTCGAGGACCCGTACGCGACGCCCCTGCCGTGGGAGCAGACCGACGAGGTCACGGCCGAGAACGCCTTCCCCGACCCCACCGAGATCCCCGCCGAACGGATCCACGAGCTCAACCAACAGGCCCTGGCCTACTTCGAGTCCTGCTACCCGCGCTCGTGGGCACCGGGCTACCTGCGCGAGCGGCTGGGGACCGACCTCGCCGACCACCCCAACTACGCAGTCGGGTATGCACCCGGAGGTGGGCGCAGCTTGATTCGCCACCTGACCGAGCAGGGCGCCACCCTCGACCAGCTCGAGCAGGCAGGTCTCGCCTCGCTGCGCAAGCGCGGCCGTGACTTCTTCCGCGACCGACTGGTCATGCCCATCCGCGATCCCCACGACCCCGCGGGCGAGGCGATTCTCGGCTTCGTCGGCCGCCGCAATCCCACCAAGACCGACGACGACTTCGCCGGACCGAAGTACCTCAACACCCGCACCACGCCGATCTTCACCAAGGGCGAGGCGCTCTTCGGATACGCCGAAACCCGCGAACGCCTCGACGACGACGCGCTCCCGGTCATCGTCGAAGGCCCCATGGACGCTCTGGCCATCACCCTGGGCAGCAAGGGCGCCGCCGTCGGCATCGCCCCGATGGGAACCGCGCTCACCGTCAACCAGATCAAGCTGCTGCACACCCACATCGACCTGGTCAACGGACGCGACCGCATCGCCGTGGCCACCGACTCCGACCCGGCCGGGTGGAAGTCGGCACAGAAGGCCTTCTGGCACCTGACCGCCGCGGACCTCGACCCCACCCATCTCGACCTGCCCGACGGACTGGACCCGGCCAAACTGTTCGAGACCGAGGGCCCCGACGCGATCGCCGCCGCCATCGACAACCGGTCCCCGCTCGGCGACGCGATGATCGACCATCTGCTCCGCACCGCCGGCCACTGGTCCGACACCGACGTCCGGCAGAAGCTCATCCACCAGGCCGCCCGAGTGCTCGGCTGCCGCGGCTCCGAACACTGGCTGCACGGCTTCGAGCGGCTCCGCAGCCGGCTCCACCTCGCACCCGGCATCCTCGAACACCAGACCGTCACCGAGAGCATGGAGCGCGACCGCAACCGCCCGGCGTACGCCCAGGCACGCATCAACGAGATCAACGACGAGGCCCGCAAGCAAGCCGCCAGGAACAACAATCCCCAGTCCCGTCGCCGCGCCGCCGACAAGCGGCTCGCCGCCAGCGCCGCCACCACTCCTCCCGACCACACTGTGCCGCCTGCGGGGCCTGATCCGGCCGGCCCGTCACGGTGACCGCTCCTCGCTCAGAATCGCTCAGAGCGAACTCGGGGCAACCAACGGTCGCCTCAGGGCCCGAATCTGCCCTTGAACCTTCGCCAGGAGGCGTTCTGGGCGACCTGCGAGCGCATCTCGACCCGAATACGCCGCCGTCCCCTCGGTCACCAACATCAACCGCTG
>JBAOHF010000006.1:0-13056 GCA_037046605.1 Nocardioides sp. | reverse complement strand
GAGCATGGGTCGGTCGGGTGTGCCATTCCGGCCTGGGCAATGTGCAGGATACGTTCGACGTCAAGGGGCATCCCACCCCGGGGAGCCGTCAAGCGTGCTCCGAACGGCCTGCGCTCACTGCGGCTCGACCCATGCCGACAGCGTGGCGGTGGCGGTCGGGCTGCACCCGAGCGCACCCAACTTCCCACTCACCGCAAGGAAATCGGAGGTGGCGTCGCCCAGCGAACGCTCGGCGCTTCGCCGCACGACGACGCCCGCCGGCCCGTCGGCCAGCCGCACCAGGGTGCGATATCCCACCATCAGCCTGGGCAATATCATTTGTGCGGCGACCCCCAAAGCGGCCACTGACGTCGGTTCATCCCACCGCTCACCGTCGGTCGGCCCCAGGGCGCGGTCGGCGGCGAGCACCTCGCCGATGAGCCCCTCCAAGGGGTCGTCGGCCCCGGCCGGGGGTGGCGGATCGGCGGCAGCACCGTCGAGGCCTCCACGCCGGGCGGGCCACAACTCGCGCCATTGCTCGGCGCGCCAGCCGTGGTGAGCGCTCACCGGGCCGAGCGCTGCGGTCACCCCATCGACCGTGGCTGCGACCGACCAGCGGCCCACCGACACACAACATTGATGCTCGGCCCAGGCCAAGCTCAGCGTCCAGGCGGCCAGGTCGTCACCGGTCATGGGGTCGAGACGTGACGGGCGGCGTCGTGGGCATCGCCGAGCAGATCGAGCAGGTTCACCCCGACGCCGGCGTCGGCGGCGATCGACCCGGCGACCTCGTCGAACGCTGGACGAGCGCGCCCGGCGACGTAGAGGCGCGCGCAGGTCCGGCCGCGTCGAGCGCGGTCACCGCCGCCTCGCCCCACTCGTCGTAGACGGCGTCGGAGGAGCAGACGATCGCCAGCGATGCGCCGCAGTCGACAAACGCGCTCGCCAGCGCCTCGGGGCTGTCGAACCCGGCGTTGTCCAGCGCCTCGATACCGCCCGCCTCGAAGGCGTTGCGGGCCCAGGAGGCTCGGGCGGTATGGACCGCCGCCGGGCCGAGGTTGGCCAGAAATACCCGGGGGCGGGCGCCGGTTGCGGCGAGCGTGTCGTCGCTGCGCTGACGCAGCGCCTCCCAGCCCTCGGCCCAGCGCACCGGCGTCAGCGGGGCGGGCAGCACGGTGTCCGGGGTGAGCGGCGCAGCACCGTCGGCCGGAGTGAGCCCAGGCGTCGAGCGCCGCCCGGCGCAGCCCGTCGAGGTCGGGGGCGGGGCGGTGCACCGGTTCCTCGTCGAGCAGCGGGAACTCCGACACCCCGGTGATGGGCCGAGCCCGGGTCGCCACCTGCTCCAGCGTGGCGGTGCGTTCACGGGCGATCTCGTCGCCCCACCACCCGGAGGTGAGCGCCGCCACCATGCCCCCACGCCCCTCGATCTGTTGGAACGTTTCCCAGGCTGCAGTGCACAGCGAGTCGGTCAGCGACTCGACGTACCACGAGCCCCCGGCGGCGTCGACGACCCGTCCCAGTCCGGACTCCTCCTGGGCGAGCAGCTGGGTGTTGCGGGCCATGCGGCGGGCGAAACCGTCGCTGTGCCCGCCGAGCGACGCATCAAACGGCGCCACCGTGATCGATTCGGCGCCGCCGAGCGCGCCGGCCACGGTGGCGGCGGTGCCGCGCAGCAGGTTCACCCACGGGTCCCGCCGAGTGAGCATCGCCGAGGAGGTCCGTGCGTGCACCGAGGCGGCGGCGGCCGCTTCGCTGGCCCCGGCCGCCAGCGCGAGGTGGCTCCAGCACCGGCGGGCGGCGCGCAGCAGAGCGATGCCTCCCCAGATGTCGGCGTCGAGGGCGACCGTGATCGTGACCTGGGCCAACGCCTGGTCCAGGCTCAGCCCACCGTCGGTCACCGCATCGAGCACCTGGCGGCCGGTGGCCAGCATCGTCGCCAACTGTTGGGTCGGCGTGGCCCCGGCCTCGGCGTAGGTGCCGGTGTCGATACCGAGGGCGCTGACGTCGGGAAAGGCCTCATGGGTGCGGGCGGCCAGGCGTCCCGCAGCAGCAAGCGCCTCGTCGATCCCACCGGGCAGGGTGCCGGCGGCGGCCAGGGCGCCGATCGGGTCGGCCCGAAACGCGCCCAGCGCCTCTGAGGGGTCGATGCCCCGCCGCTGCCAGACCCCCACCAACAGCTCGGCGGCACACTCGAAGGAAGCGCCGGCGTCGAGCGCCACCGGAGCCGCCTCCAGGACGACCCCTTCGAGCGCAGCGTCGAGGGCGTCGACGTCCAGGGCGAGCAGTCCGTCCACGCCGGCGGCGGCCTGCCAGGCCTCGTCGCCGGGCGCGAGGCCGCGGCGGGCGGCCTGGTCGAAACGGATGGTCAGGCTGGACGCCCCACCGGTCAGGTCGCCCAGGGCGTCGACGGACGCCGTCGCCGGGTCGGCCGCGTCGATCACGCAGCGGATGTCCCAGGTGCCCTGGGCTCGACCGGCCGGGGCCACGCCCCGGGTGAAGGGCGCCTGGCCGGGAAACCCGGCGGCGTCGGCGACCGTCCCCACGGGGCGCTGATAGAGCGGCCCCACCTCGATCCCGTCGCGCCGGGTGGTGACGATCGTGTCGATCGGGCGGCCGCGCAGCGTCTTGTCGACCAGGGCCAACCATTCGCTCTCGTCGGGCGCTTCGAAGGCTGCGGCCAACTCGTTGAGCTCCGGCCCGACATCGGTCGCCGGGCCATCCTTGGGCGGTTCGGCTGTTCCCATGGTTCACTCCTCGGCTCCGACGAACCCCCAGCGTAGAGAACGGCGGTTCCGAGCACGAAGGGGGCCGTCTCGGCCTCGGAATCTAGGATCGCCTGTCAGGTCCCCCGACAACCCCCGGAGCCCCTTCGTGTTCGCCCAGATCCTCGCCCAGACCCCCAACTACACATCCGTCGACACGGCACTTCTCATCGTGCGCGTCGTCTTCGGCCTCACCTTGGCCATGCACGGCTGGCAGAAATTCTTCACCGGCGGGCGCATGCCCGGTACCGCCGGGTGGTTCGACGGCATGGGGATGAAGCCGGGCAAGGTGATGGCCCCGCTGGCCGCAAGCACCGAGATCGGGGCGGGTTTGGGCTTCGCGATCGGGCTGCTGACGCCGCTGATGTCGGCCGGCTGTGTCGGCATCATGTTGGTGGCCGCCTGGACGGTGCACCGCGAGGAGTTCTTCATCGTCAAAGGCGGCTGGGAGTACAACATGGTGCTCGCCACCGGCACGGTCGGCGTGGCCATGATCGGCCCGGGACGGTTTTCCCTCGACCGGACGTTCGGCTTCGACGGCACGCTCAGCGGCTGGCTCGGCCTAGCCCTGTCGGCCGGCCTCGGCATCGTCGGCGGTGTGAGCCTGCTCGCCGCCTTCTACCGGCCTCCGGCCCCCGAGTCCGATACTGCACCATGAACGGTTGGAAACATGAGCGGTCGGGAGCATGAGTAGCCGGGAGGCGAGCAACCGGGACCTGGGTCACCGGAGGGGCCGCTCGGGCCTGCAGGGTGTGCTCGACCGTCTCGGCGCGTGGAATCGCAGCCCGCGTAACCCCGCCGAACACCACGAGCTGAGCACCAAGGACCTCGGTCGGCTTCACCGGGTGTTCGCCCGGCTGACCGATGCGCCCGAGCTGTCCGAACGTCGCCGGATCGCCGCCGAGCTGGTCACGATGTGGGCCGAGGACGTGCCGTCGGCCCGCCCCAACCTGCTGACGGCGTTGGCCCAACGGGCCCTTCCCGGCGCCGCCCAACGAGCCGATCTGGCCGCTCTGGGCAGCTCGACGCCAACCAGCGCCGACCAACAGGTCCTTCTCGATCTGCTGCGGGACGCCCAGCGGGCGATGCGCATGCCGGTCGACCCAATCCTCGACGAGCTGTGCGCGGCGCCGGGAGGGGTGCGCTTCCTTATCGAGCTGCGCGCCGCCGCCCTCGAGCTGGCCACGGGTGAGGCCGGCGCCGAGGCCGATCCGCCAGCGGCCGCCCTGGAGGCGTGCCTGCTCGCTCGCCTGCGGGTGTTGATGACGCCCTCGCTGATCGAGATGCGGCGCTTGGACTGGGAGACGCCGGCCAGCCTGTTGCAGCGGGTGGCGGTACTGGAGAAGGTCCACCCGATCGAGTCGATCGAGCAACTGCGCGACCGCCTGGACGAGGACCGGGCGGCGTTTGCGCTGTTCCACCCGGGCATGGACGACGAGCCGCTGGCCTTCGTGTGGGTTGCCTTCACCCGTGGCGTCCCCGACTCACTCGACCCGATCACCGACCCGGCTGCGCCCAGCGTCCCGCTCGAGAAGGCCGATACCGCCGTGTTCTGGAGCATTTCGGCGTCACAAACGGGGCTGTCCTCCCTGGGTCTGGGCAATGAGCTGATCAAGGCGGCGGTGCGCGAGCTGCGTGTGTCGCAGCCCTCGTTGAGCACCTTCGTCACCCTGTCGCCGATCCCAACCCTGGCCGCTCACGTCCTCGAGACGGTTGCGGACGGCGACGCACTGGGAACGAACCGCTCGGTCGACGACGTACAGCGCCTGCTCACCGACGAGGTCTGGTTGGTCAGCCACGAAGCCGACGAGCTGGCCTCCCCACTGCTGGGCCTGGCCGCCCGGTACCTGACCGACACCGGCGCCACCGGACGCTCACCCGACCCCGTCGCCAACTTCCATCTGGGTAACGGCGCCCGACTGATGCGGCTGTGCTGGGCGGCCAACCGGAGCCCCCAGGGGCTCGGCCAGTCGCTGGGCATCATGGCCAACTACCTGTACGAGCCGCAGGAGGTCAGCGATCGCGCTCGTCACTACCGGGGTCAGGGTGTTGTGAGTGTTGGCGATGAGGTAGCTCGCCTTTTCGAGGGATCAAGCGAATGAGCGAGGCTCGCACGCGTTCCGGGGCCCCTTGGCCGGTATTGGGGCCCACCGGCTTCTCGTCGTCGTCCCCCCGACCGCTTTTGCCGACGACGTCGGCCGGTTGAACCGCGACTGCGGTCAGTCCTGAGCTCACCACCTCGTGGCGCTGGAGAAACGCCGACAGGAACGCTTGGATGATCGCAGCCAGGGGCAGCGCCAGCAGAGCGCCGACCGGGCCGATCAGGCTGGCACCGGCGATCACCGACCCAAAGGCCACCGCCGGGTGGATGTCCATGGTTCGTGCGGTCACCCTGGGGGCAAACAGGTAGTTCTCGATCTGTTGGTACACCGAGAAGTAGATGAGCAGCCCCAGCGCAGCGATCGGGTTGTTCACCAGGGCGATGAGCACCGGGAGCGCGCCGGCCAGGTAGGTGCCGACCACCGGCACGAACTGCGACAGGATCCCCATCCACAGCGCAAGCGCCAGCGCATAGGGCACGCCGAGCAGCTCGAGCGCAATCCAGCTGAAGACCGTCGACAACGCCGCCAGTACCAGGCGGCTGTACAGGTAGCCGCCGGTCTTGGCGATCGCCAGCTCCCACAGGTCGAGCACCATGCGTTGGTGATCCTGTGGCAGGCGGGAGCAGATCGTGTTCCGGAACTTGGGCCCGTCGGCGGTCAGGTAGAAGGCGAACAGCCCGATCGTCAGCAGCCGGAACACCGCGCCGACCGCCGTCGCCGACAGGGTGACCACCCGGCCGCCGACGTTGGTGGCCATCTTGGACAGGTCGCCCTGATAGGTCTCGATTTGTCTCACCAGGTCGTCGGAGGTGACCTCGGTGTTGAAGCGGGTGTTCACCCAGTCCGTGACGTCTTGCACGTAGCGGGGGGCGTCGTCCACCAGGCGGCTGGTCTCGCTGATCACCAGGTCGACCATGGCGTAGGTCAGCATCGCTCCGCCCAGGACGACGACCACGAACACCAGCCCGGTGGCGGCGCCGCGGCGCCAGCCGCGGTCGGCCAACCAGTTGACAGCCGGCTCGACGGCAAAGCTGACGAACAGCGCCACCATCAGCATCAACAACAGGTCGCGGAGCATGTAGATCGTGGCCCGCAAGAGCACCAGGCCGGCGACGGTCAGCGCCGTGTAGATCAGCGCCCGGGGAAACCAGGGTGGGATGCGGTCGCCGAGCGGGCTGTGCGCTGCCTCGGTCCGGGGTTGTTGAAGCTGTGCCCAGCCCCGGTCGTCCAGCACGGCACGATCGCCCTGACCAGGGTGCCTCTGCTGGTCCCGGTCCGCCGAGTGGCTGCCCGGCGAACCCGCTGCTCCCGAGTCGTTGCCGGCGTGGGACTCGTCCGGCGAGGAGTCCGGCGCTGTCTCCGCGCCGTCTGGGTGCGGCTTCGTAGGTTCGCGCGTCGCGCTGCCGGGTTCGGCCTCGTCGCTCATCGCCCCAGCTTGGCAGGTACCAACGCCCTCGGGGCACTTGCAGCGGTCGCCTTCGGCGGCGACCGGCTATCGGCCGAACATGCCCATCCATTCGGTGGCGTTACGCGGTGCGAACACAAAGTTGTGCTTGCGGGTCTCGCCCATCGGGGCAGAGGGTTCCGCCGAGTACATGTGACCCGGAAACAGCACGGTGTCGTCGGAGATGTTGGCCAGCCGCTGGGTGAGGCTTTCGTACAGCGCCGCCGGGTCGCCGCCGGGCAGGTCGGTGCGCCCGCACCCCTCCAGAAACAGGGTGTCGCCTGCGATCAGCTTGCCGTCGACCAGAAAGCACTGGCTGCCCGGCGTGTGGCCCGGCGTGTGGATCAGCCGGACCGCCACCTCGCCCACCATCACCACGTCGCCGGAGGTGTGCGTGCGCAGCTGGCTCTCGGGCACCTCGGTGACGATGCGCAGCCATTCCTCCTCGTCAGCTTGGATGTGGACGGGCACGTCGGCGCGTTCGAGCAGCTCTCGCACCCCAGCGATGCCGTGGCCCATCATGTCCCCGCCGCAATGATCGGGGTGGTAGTGGGTCACCAGCGCGCCGGTGAGGGTCATGTCGTCGGCCTCGAGCACGTCGACCAGTTCGTTCGGCGCATAGGCCGGGTCGACCAGCACCGCTTCGCCGGTCTCACGGTCGCCGATGGCGTACACGAAGTTGACCATCTGCCGGGCGATCGGGTCGTTCTTGGCGAAATCGCGCCCGGCCAACAGCTGGCGGAAGTACACCCGGTCGGAAGCGGTCGGCGTGGTGGGGGTGGTGTCGGTCGAGTCGCTCATGGCCACCAGTGTGGTCGGCGCGCCGACGAGCGTGCGGCCAGCGGCCGGACACGGCCGGACACCGCCCATCTCAGCGCGTCCGGCCCCTGCCAGCGAGCGCCTCGGACTATCACTTCGTAGACCATCCAGGGTCGGTTCTAGAGTGACGCACGGAGGGATGGCAGAGCGGACGAATGCGACGGTCTTGAAAACCGTTGAGGTGCAAGCCTCCGGGGGTTCGAATCCCCCTCCCTCCGCCACTCAAACACCATACAGGGACTGGAAAGTAGCCCGATTCGACCGGGCTCTGCGGGGCCGGGCTCGCATCACGCCCAAATGCGTCCATCCCATCTATCATCCCATCTATGGACCGGGTTCTGGCAGGATGGATGGGATGCGAGGGTCACTCAGAAAGCTGCCGTCCGGGTCGTGGGAGATCCGCCTGTTCTTGGGCACCGACGACACCGGCAAGAAGCGGTACCGGTCGAAGTCGGTGAAGGGCTCGAAGCGGGAAGCCGAGCGCACGATGCGCGAGCTGATCGCCAAGGTCGAGGCGGGCGACGTCGAAGCGGATCGTTCCGAGCAGTTGCTCACCGTCGACGAGTTGTTGGTGCGTTGGCGTGCGGCCAACGTCAACGACTGGAGCCCGACCACCGCCCGCGACCACAAGCGGGCCGCTGATGCATGGATCTCGCCGCACATCGGCACCGTCAGGATCAACCGGCTGACGGTCGAGCGCCTGGAGCGCTTCTACCGCACGCTGCTGACCGAAGGCGGCAGATCTGGGCGCCCGTTGTCGCCACAGTCGGTCAAGAAGGCCCACAGCATCGTCAGGGCGGCGCTGTCGACCGCAATGCGGTGGCAGCTGATCACGTCGAACCCCGCCATGGCGCGATCTGCTCGGCAATCCTCGCGGAGTTGGGTCGCTGGATCAAGCCCTAATCGGCGGGGCGCAAGCGATTGGCCTGAACCTTCCGGAGACGGACTTGTCCAGTTCGACGTCCGATCCTGGACAGCCCGGGCAGGGAGGTAGCGTTGGGATGCCACTCATGGGTCTCAGGCCTGCGGGACGCCCCGCTCCCCCCGAGCCCTGCGCCCAGCGGCGCCGGCGCAATCGGGGGATTACTCACTCCCTCCTCCACACCGATGGTTCAAGCGGGCATGGTAGGAGCACGAAATACGCCGCTTCCAAAAGGAAGAAGCATTGATTGCGCGTTAACCATCCGTCTCGTCAATGAGGTGGCCGGCATGGCGACCTGCGTGCTCAGTTCTGATGTCTATAGCGATAACGGCCGGGCGGCGCTCCTTGATCGTGGCTCCGAAGCGGTAGGCGAATACTCCGCGACGATGGCACAGGGACAACGTCGGCTGTTCCTGTTATGGACGCGGGTGAAGACACCGAATGGAGTGGTCATCAATCTCAACTCACCGGCCGCCGATGAATTGGGCACCTCCGGGCTTGCCGGCTATGCGCCGCCAACTACGTCTACCCCGGCCTGTGCGCGAATGGTGATGTGGACGTGTACGACTACCGCAGCGAAAACGAAGAACGGGCTACCTGGGCCTGGGATGCCAAGCTGACCGGCCGACTGCCATTGCTGGGCATGCAGCACCAACTGAGCCTGGGCCTGAGCGGGCGCAATACCCGCACCGATCTCAATCCCAGACAGGCCTACAACTATGTGGGTTCGACCAACATCTACTCACCCGCAGCACTGCCGGGCGACGGCCTTGCTGGCGACCTCAACACCAATAGCCGTGAACGCGCAGTGGACACCTATGCCTCGCTGGTCAGCGACATCAGCAACAGCGTCAAGAGTTTTGCTGGTTTTCGCACATCACAGCTAAACCGCAGCAGTGAACGCAGCGATGGATCACGCGCCACTGCACTGGAACAGACAGTCACCACCCCTTGGGCCGGTCTGTCGTGGTCACCGCTGGCCAACACGATGGTGTATGCCTCCTGGGGCGAAGGCGCGGAACTGGAAGTGGTACCCAATCGCCCCACCCGGTTCGTCAATGCTGGCCAAGTCTTGCCTGCACTCAAAAGCGAGCAGACCGAGCTGGGACTCAAATTTCAAGCCCACCCACGCTTATTGGTGTCGGCTGCGGCCTTCAGCATCAGCAAACCTTATTCCGACGACCAGCCAACGGCCAGTGGCATTCCCCTGCGCGTGGCGGGTGGTAAAACAGCACGGCACCGGGGTCTAGAAATGGCCGCTGTGGGCCAGGTTGACAGCCAGTTGTCGCTACAGGCCAGCCTGACCTTGATTGACGCCATATACACCTCGGCGATTGACCCGGCACTGGTCGACCAGGCGGTCACCAACGTACCCAAGACCAAGGCCTCGCTGTTTGCCAACTACAAGCTGGCGTCGCTGCCCGGTTTTTCAGTCAGCGGTCTGCTGACCGCAGAGAGTGGGAAAACGGTGACGGCCGATGGCGCGGTCAGCCTGCCGGCAGCCTGGCAACTGGACGCGGGTGTGCGCTACCAGAATCGCCTGATCGGCAAACTCACGCAGTGGAGCCTGAACGTGGAGAACCTGACCGACCGCAGCTATTGGCGCGAAGCACCCACGCAGTATTGGGGGGGAACCTATTTGTTTCCGTCCACACCGCGCACCGTGCGTGCCCGGATGACAGTCGAATTCTGAGTGAAACCACTTCTCATTTGCCTGTTGGGCGCGGAGTGCACGGGCAAAACCACGCTGGCCCAGGCGCTGGCCACCCAAATGAGCGGGTTGTGGGTGCCCGAGTATTTGCGGATGTTTTGCGACCAGCACGGACGCACGCCCCGGCAAAATGAGCAGGCGCACATTCTGGACATGCAGGTGCGCCAGGAGGAGGAAGCGCTGGCCATTGCAGAACAGCAGCGCCGGGCCTACCTGTTCTGCGACACCGCACCGCTGTTGACGGCCATCTACAGCGACGCTGTTTTGGGCGATCACACGCTGTACCCACAGGCCCGCGCGCTGCACGCCCGCTACGCGCTCACGCTGCATTTGGCGCCCGACATTCCCTGGGTGGCCGATGGTTTACAGCGCGACGGCATGGCGCAACGGGCGCGTGTCCATGGCCTGATTGAACGTGAATTGGCGGCTCTTGGCGTGCCAGTCGTACCGGTCAGCGGCACGCCAGCGCAGCGCCTGTCAACCGCCGTTAACGCTATGCGGTCCCTGGCTGAGTCAAACCGGTAGATGGCGGCGCACCCTTGGAAAAAACGGCACCATCGTGCTTGACGGCCAGGTAACTCGCGCCCTGCGCCTCCAGCCACGCCAAAGCGTCGTCCGCCTTGAGCATCGCAATGGTTGACAAAGCACCGGCCGACACCGCATTGGCACTGACAATGCTCACCGACTGCCAGTGGGTCACAGGCAAACCGTTGCGGGGATCGAGAATGTGGCAATAACGGCGCCCGTCATTCTCGAAATAACGCTCGTAGTCGCCACTGGTCGCCAACCCCCCGCGGTGCAAGGGCAGATGGGCAACGGATTCTTCTGCTTTTCGGGGATGGCGAATGGCAATGGTCCACGGGTCAATCAAGCCATCGTCGCGCCCTCGTGGCCCCAGAGCGTGGATGTCTCCCCCCAGATTGACCAAGGCGTTTTCGACTCCGTGCTGGCGCAACAGATGGGCCGCACGGTCCGCTGCATATTCTTTGCCGATGCCGCCAAAGTCGATTTCCATGCCCTCCTCGCCAAAACGAATCGACGCCCCGTCCCAACTGAGCTTGGACCAGCCCACACCGGCCAGCGCGGCTCGCAACACCTCGGCAGTGGGGATCTGTTGGCTGCGAAAATCCCAGGCCCGCCGCAATACCCCAGAGCTGATGTCAAAGCAACCACCACTGAGTTGCCACAAACGCTCGGCAAAGTCCAGCAGCCCAGCGGTTTCCTCATCCACCGCCACGGCAGCGCGAACAGCGTCGCGGTTGATGCGCGACACAATGCTGTCCGGCTGATAACGGGAGTATTTGTGTTCGATGCGCCGAACTTCTGTCACCGCCAGGTCGGCGGCGTGTTGGGCAGCACCCTCATTGCGGGTGTCGATCGTGATCGAGCAGGGCGATGCCATCGCCACAAACTCGACTCGCAGCGTGGACCAATGCCCCATCAACCGGTGATCAGAACTTGCGCGCCACGCCAAACTGCATGGAGATTGCGCTAAAGGGTTCGAGATAGGGGCTACCACCCGAACCCCAGGTCAGAGAGGCGCGCTGGCGGTAGTTTTCAACCTTGAAATCGACCTGGGTCTGCGGATCAATGGCGTAAGCCACTTTGATGCCGGCCGTCACAGCGCCGAATGCCGCCAGCCGCTGGTCCGCAGAATGCTTGTCGGTCAGGCGGTTCGGCAAAGCGGCGGGTTAACACAGGGCTGGGCGCACCGCTGGCGTCCACCACAGGGTCGAAGTAAAAATCGGCTGCGCTCTGGGTATAGGCTCGCAACCCAGGGGTGAAGGTCCATCGGTCAAACGACTTGACCAGCTCCAGCCCCAGCGTGTGAGACCTTACGCCAAAGCTGTCGGCGTATGCCCGGTAGCTGCTTCGCACGGAAGTATCCAGGCTCTCCAGATGGTGATTCCAGCGGAACAGCGCGATGCTGGTGTTGCGGAAATCCGGGCGGTTTTCGAAGTCTTTGTAGGGGTCGTTGAAATACCCTCGGCCCAGCGAACGGGTCAGGTTGATCTGAACAATGTCGTTGGGTGTTACCACTTGGGTAAGCCCCAGCATCCACTCGTCGGTACGCTTGGTCTGGTCTGCCACGCCACCACCACTGAAGGTGTTGTCGATCAGGTCGCGAGCAGTGCCGTAGCCCAATGACCAGGTGGTGTTGTTGTCGTCGCTGGAGAGGCGCGCCTCCAGGCCCAGCGCACGCGAGGTGTAGTCGTGTTCGGTGGAATAGGTCAATCCCGCTGAAATCGCCGCCCGCGAGAAATAACGTGTGACCTTGACATCAGCCACTTTGCGATAGTCTTCCATGGATGGCGTAGCGCCGGACTCAAAGGTGTGCATGCGCGGAGTGGCGCCAGACACGCTGTCGCCCACCCAAGCACCCTCCAAAGACCAATCACCGGCCAAGGGAACCAGGGCATAGAGCTGCGGCGAACGCACCGTGACACGCTCCCAGCCAGGCTGACCGTCGCTGTAGTGGGCCACTTTGAGGGCGATCAGACCTTGTTCAGGCGCACTTTCGGCCCGCAAAGCGCCCGACACCATCGTCAGCCCTGGCAGCAACAGGGAAGCCACCAGGACACTGCCCACGGTCGAATCAATTGCAGCCACAGCCACCGCCTCCTACGCCATAACCGCCGCTCGAATTTTCGCGGCTGCCATACACATGTTGCTCAAACCGGGCGCCCAGTACATCCGTAGCGAAACCCATCGAAGGATTGGCCAGATTGCCTTTTTCCCAGGGCTTGACCTGTCCGAAACTGGCACAGCCCGTCAGGCTCAACAGCAGCATGACGACCGTCAGGGTGGTTCTCACTCGCATACGGGGTTCCTGTCTATCGCTTGGCAGCCAAAGCTGCCTTGATTTGTTCTTCCACAACCTGCCGCTGTTCATCCCGAAAACCGCTGTGGATGTGCAGAACTTTGCCGTCCGTGCCAATCAACAGGGAAGTGGGCATGGCTTTGATCGCATAGGCCTGTGGGGTCTGCCCCGGTGCATCGAACAGCACTTCGAACTGGACCGGACGCTGCGCCAGAAAGGCGTTGGCATCCGCCTGCTTTTTGTCGACATTCACAGCAATCACTTGCAAACCCTGCGCCGCGTATTTGGCCTGCATCTCGTTCATCCACGGAAAAGACTGTTTACACGGCCCGCACCATGACGCCCAAAAGTCCAGATACACCGTCTTGCCTTTGTAATCACTCAGTTTGACATTGCGCTGCATGTTGTTCAGTGCGAACTCTGGCGCGGGTGCTCCTACTTCAGCGGCGCACGCATGGGTCACCACCAGTAACAACGACACCAAGGCAGAAGCAGT
>JBAOHF010000005.1:0-16112 GCA_037046605.1 Nocardioides sp. | reverse complement strand
CAGCAGGTAGAAGCCGAACACGATCAAGAACGCCCAATGCAGGGCGAGACCGCGGCCGTTCCAGTTGATGAAGTAGGCGATCGACACCGAAAGCATGATCAGCGCCATCACCGCGAAGAAAGCGGCCGCCGCGAAGAGCGCGATGCCCATGCCGCCGGCCTTCACGCTCACCTTGAGCTCGGTCTTGGTGAGCTCGATCTGCTTGCTGATCAGCGTGGAGATGTCGCGGCTGGCGTCGGTGACCAGACGGCCGATCGTGGGCTCGATATCGCTGACCTTCTCTGCCATGGCCAGACCCTATCAACCGCAGGCGAGGCGCTTGACGAGGTCCTACTGCGCGCAGCGACCGGTATTGACCGGGCTCGCCTGGGTGACGCCCTTGGCCGCGGATTGGGCCACTTGCGCGGCGGTCAACGCGTAGCCGGTCTCGGCATCGGTGACCGACGCCGCGAACACCACCCCGATGACATCCCCGGCTGAGGAGAGCACCGGCCCGCCCGAGTTGCCGGGCAGCACATCGGCGCGCAGCGAGAAGACCTCGCGCACCAGCGATCCCGAGCCGTAGATGTTGGGGGACCGCAGCCGCTGCTTGGCGCGCACCCGGGCCGACTCGATGCGGAACGGACCGTCCTGGGGATAACCGAGCACGGCTGCCGGGTCCTTGGCCTCGGCCGACTCGTCGAAGGCCAGCCGCGGCATGCCCCCGTCGTCGACCTCGATCACCGCGACATCCAAGCCGGGGTCGTAGACGACGACCGTGCCCTGGCGAGCGTCGTCACCGAACCACACCTCGGGATGTTCGACTCCCGCCACCACGTGGGCGTTGGTCATCACTCGGTCCGCTGCATAGACGAACCCACTGCCTTCGACCCCGCGGCCACACCGGTTGACGCCGGAAACCTTCACCACCGAATCCTGGGCGGAGGTGACGTCGGGGTCGGTCAGCATCCGCTTGGGCCCTGGGGCTACGGCGACGATCTGTTCTTTCGCGAACGGCTCCAGATAGCGCGGGAAGATCGAGCTCCCCACCACGTCGGTGAAGCCCTGGAGGGCTTGCCCCGCGCGATCGGGAAGGGCTTCGTTGACCCGTGCGAGGATCGCCGAATCGCGCACCTGGGCGGTCACCGCGCCGATCCGCGAGCCCGAGATCGCCAAGCCGAGCGCCCACGCGACGATCAACACCGCACCGGCGCTGAGCAGGGCTCCACCGACGGCGTCGACGGCACGCACCGGCTGCCACTTGATCGAGTCGCGCAGTCGAGAGCCGGCGTACTGGAAGAGGGCCTGGCCGAGCGAGGCGGCCAGGATCACGATGAACAACGCGCCGAGGGACACCCAGATCGACGGCGAGGCATCGCCGAGCGCGATCGGGGCCAGCCAGATGCCGAAGGCGCCCCCCGCCAGGAGGCCGAAGGTGGCGGCCGCACCGGTGATGAAGCCCTGCCAATAGCCCGAGAGGGCATACGCCGCCATCAAGGCGACGAGCAACCAGTCCAGGGCGTTCATGTGGTCACTCTTCCAAACCCTGGTCGTCGGGGGACAACTCCGCGGGCAGCATGTGTGTCGGCAAGTCCTGGATCCGGGCCTCGTTCCACGGCACGCTCCAGCCCACGTGGTCGAAGAGCCGGGCCAAGATGCCGGCCGTGAAACCCCAGCAGACGACGTCCTTCTCGGGTCCGATGAGGAATGCGGGTCCCATGAACCCGCTGGGATGGCGCGCGGTGATCCGGTGTTGCGGATCGAGCAGCTCGGCCAGCGCCACCTGATGGACCTGGTGCACCTCCACCGGATCGACGACCCCCACCGGGGTCGGCTCGCGCCACCAGCCGAGCACCGGTGTGACCGAGAAGTTGCTGACCGGGATCCAGAGGTCGGGCATCGTGACTGCGAGGTCGACACCACCTGCGTCGAGTCCGGTCTCCTCCTCGGCTTCGCGCAGGGCGGCCTGCTCCGGGCTCTCGCCGGGATCGAGCGAGCCACCTGGGAAGGAGACCTGCCCGGGGTGGGACCTCATCGTGTGGGCGCGCTCGGTGAGCAGGATCTCGGGAAACCCGTTCGGTTCGCCGAAGAGCATGAGCACGGCACCGCGGCGCAGCTGCATCCCCTGGGGTGGGAGGAACCGGCTGAGCATCGGGCCGTCGATGCTCGCCGCCGCCGCGCGGAGTTCGGCGAACCAGTCCGGAACGACGCCTGCCGGGGCCTCGGCGGTCATAGGCGCACCCCGAGGTGCTTGGCCACCAGATCGGCGATCTCTTGGGTCGACTTGAGCTCACCGAAGTGTTCATGGGCGATGCGCCCGTCGGCGTCGACCAGGATCAACAGCGGGAGACCGCGCACGCGGGGCAGCGGTGAGCGACCGTTGGTGAGCCCGTCCGGGTCGGCCACGCTGGGGAACGTGGTCCCGGTCTCGGCGAGCATGCCCATCGCCTCGGTGGGGATGTTGTCCTGGAAGTCGACACCGAGGACGGCGACCTTGCCCTCGGCCTGCTCGTAGAAGCGCTGCATCCGAGGGAGTTCACGGCGACACGGTGCGCACCAGCCGCCCCAGAAGCTGAGCACGAGGGGGCCTCGCAGAGTGGACAAGTCGACATTTTCCCCGCCGCCGAAGCAGGGCAGCGAAAGCTGCGGGAGTCCGCCCGGTGCCGGCTCGGCGGCGCCGGGAACACACGGATCGATGCCGAGCTTCGCCCGCTGTTGCCGGAGCTCCGGGGTGGCGACGTCCACGACCGGCGGCTTCATGCTCGGCACCGCGTAGGGATCCTTGGGTGTCTGTGGGGCGCAGCCGGTGACACTAGCGAGGAGCGCCGCGGTGAGGGCTCCCATCAGGAGCCGACGGATCATGCGCGGCCCTCGGTGCGCACCAACTTCTGGGCGGCGACCGGATCGATCGGGCCCTCGCCGTACGCCGGGCACAACCGGGCGAGCGGGCAGGCTCCGCAGGCGGGGTTGCGGGCGTGGCAGCGGCGCCGACCGTGCCAGATGATGTGGTGGCTGAGCATCGTCCAGTCCCGCTTGGCGAAGAGCTCGCCGATCGCGAACTCGACCTTGACCGGGTCGGTCTCCTCGGTCCAGCCGAAGCGACGCACCAGGCGCCCGAAGTGGGTGTCGACGGTGATGCCCGGAATCCCGAAGGCGTTGCCGAGAACGACATTGGCGGTCTTGCGGCCTACCCCGGGGAGGGTGACGAGCTCGGTGAGCTTGCCGGGCACCTGGCCGTCGTAACGCTCGACGATGGCCTGGCTGAGCTTGAGCAGGGACTCGGTCTTGGCCCGGAAGAAGCCGAGTGGCCCGATGATCTGCTCGAGATGCGCTCGATCCGCGGCGGCCATCGCGGTGGCGTCGGGGTACGCGGCGAACAAGGTGGGGCGGACCTTGTTGACCCTCTTGTCGGTGGTCTGGGCGCTGAGCACGGTGACCACGAGCAACTCGAAGGGGTCGTCGAAGTCGAGCTCGCAATGGGCGTCGGGATAGGTCTCGGCGAGGATCCGATTCATCCTGCGGGCGCGTCGTACCAGAGCCGTATCGGGGCGCTCGGGGGTCGCCGGTTGAAAACGGTCGCTGGGCACCCGATCAGGGTACGGGCCAGCGGGGACAGATCGCGGATAGGATCAGCCCACAACCGACACAGGAGGTCCAGTGGACTACGCGGTGCTGCGTCAAGCCCCCCTCTTCAGCGCCCTCGACGACGAAGCCGCTGCCGCGCTGCATGCTTCGATGTCCGAGGTACGGCTGCGGCGTGGCGAGGTGCTCTTTCACGAAGGCGACTCCGGCGATCGGCTCTATGTCGTGCTGGACGGCAAGGTGAAGCTCGGGCGCAGCTCCACCGATGGCCGGGAGAACCTGCTGGCCATCCTCGGCCCGGGTCAGATGTTCGGCGAGTTGTCGCTCTTCGATCCGGGCCCACGCTCGGCGACGGTGACCGCCGTGACCGACACGACCTTCGCTTCGCTGTCCCATGAGGACCTGCTGCGTTGGCTCGAGGGCCGCCCCGTCGTGGCCCGCGGCTTGTTGACCCAGCTCGCCGGGCGACTGCGCCGCGCCAACGACGTGGTGGCCGACTTGGTCTTCTCCGACGTGCCCGGCCGAGTCGCCAAGGCGCTGATCGACCTGGCCAGCCGCTTCGGCCGCACCGCCGACGACGGCGTCCACGTGCACCACGACCTCACTCAGGAAGAGCTCGCCCAGTTGGTGGGCGCCTCCCGAGAGACGGTCAACAAGGCGCTGGCCGACTTCGCCTCCCGGGGCTGGCTGCGCTTGGAGCCTCGATCGGTCGTGATCATGGACGTCGACAGGCTCACTCGACGCGCCCGCTGATTCTTTACCTTCCGGTGCCTTGATCCCGATGAAGCGCCGGGCACTGGCCGGGCTTGCGGCCGCGACCGCCCTCGCGCTCCTTGCCTGGCTCCTGATCGATGGCTTGGGCTTGGTGATCGGCTCCGGGCAGCCCGGCGTGCCGAGCGCGATCTACCCGGTCCCCCAGCACATCAAGGACCGGGTGGTAGCCGACGGAGACAGATTGACCGGCCCGATCGAGCCCGTGGAGAAGGTTGGTCCGCTGTCGGCGGTCTTCCTTCCAGGATCCGGCTGGGCGCCGGTGGGGATCTCAGCCGACGATGGGTCCTACCACTTGCTCGATCTGGGGATGGGATCGAAGTCGCTGCTGTCGTTGCGCTGGTCGAAAGAAGGCCATTGGCTCGCCTTGTCGCCAGACGGCAATCGGCTCGCCAGCTCGTGGACCGACGAGTCGCACCCGGATGAGCCCCGGCATGGTCTGCTGCTGGTCGATCTGCAGGCTGGAACCTCTCGGCTGGTCTCGACGACCGGCTTGATAGTCCGGATCTCCTGGTCCCCCGACAGCGAGCGGTTGGCGTGGTACGCCCTGGAAGGGACCGGAAAGGGCGACGGCTACGCGAAACGGTCGGTGGGTGGCATGAACTGGGACGGCGCGCCAACGAGCTACCCGTTCTGGCCGAGCAGTCCGCTGGAGAACGCAACTCCTGCGACCAGCCGGTCCGATGTCATGGTGACGCTCACGGATCGCCGGCTCGGTCGACTCCGCAACTCCGACTATTCCTTCATCCGACTGCGGGCGCCGATCCTCGGCCTGGGGTACACCGCAGCGGAGTCTCCCGACGGGAAGCACGTAGCGTTCGGGAGCATGCTCGACGCCCCCGGGGTGGTCAGCACATCAAGCGGGGAAGTGGCCCCCCTCCGCGTGCCCGTCGCTGATTCCCACGGCCACTCCCAAACGTTCGCTCTCGGCTGGCTAGACGACGAGCACGCCGTGATGGTGGTGCGACCGCCGCACGATGGGCGCGACGCGAGTCCCCCACCCGCAGAACTGGTGCTGGTCGACGCCCGACACAGCAGCGCGTCGGACGACGGGTATCGCACGATCGGGACCCTCCCCTATTACTCCGCCGAGTCCTTGACCGTCGCCACCGATCTGATGACGCTGGACCACCCCACGGTCCAACACTCGAAGCCAGACTGGCCGTGGTCGCGGACCCAGCGCAGCCTCGCGATCATCGGAACCTTCGCCCTCCTCGCGCTTGCGCTGTGGCTCCTCAGAAGGGCGGGTCGTCGCGAGCAGGTGGCGGCGACGGAGCAGGCAGGGTGACCCGCCGGTGGCGCCAACTCGGTCGCGCGGGTGGTGGTTCGCGGCGGGTCGGCGGGGGTGATTGGCCGAGCGGGACGGTGTCGTCACCGGCGCGGAGATAGCGAGCGCCGTCGGGCGCCGTCCAAAGGAAGCGTCCGGTCCGAAGCGGGGTGTAAGACCAGCCGAAGTGGGTCTTATGGCGGTGATGCCTGCGGCAGAGCGGTGCCAGGTTGCTGAGCGTCGTCAGGCCCCCGCGGCCGGAAGGGAAGACGTGGTCGGCATCGGTGGTCTGTCGCTCCGACGGCGGCCGAGCCCGGCGGCCGCACCAGGGGAAGACGCACTGCCGATCGCGGAGATAAAGCCGGTCGACGAGACGGTCGGGAACCACCACGCCACTGCTGGATTCGTCCCGGTTGAGATCGATCACCGGCTTCACGACGACTCGCGCGCCCGGTTCTTCGAGCCAGCGCTTCACCGCCTCGGCTGACACCATCCCGCCCCGCTGATTGCCGACCTGCAGCATGGGAGTGGCCGCCTCCGGGTGTTGCTCGCCTGCATGGAGATGGAGGTAGATCTGGGTGGCCGGGCGCGGAGACGTGATCACGGTCCGGCCGTCGTCACGAACTCCGCTCAACGGAGACGCCAGATGTGCCCGGGCGATCTCTCCCACGGCCAGAGCACGACGGGCGTCGAGCTCGGCGGTGGATCCCTCCCGGGCAAGATGCTCTGCCATCCGCGCCACGGCGCGGTCGAAGTCTGAAGCGTCGGCGGCCTCCAGAGTCAGCTCGACGCCAACGGCGCCACCGATT
The DNA here is from genome assembly GCA_037046605.1 of Nocardioides sp. Lineage (GTDB taxonomy): Bacteria > Actinomycetota > Actinomycetes > Propionibacteriales > Nocardioidaceae > Nocardioides. The sequence goes on along the minus strand of JBAOHF010000005.1, from coordinate 9,704 downwards.
CCCACCATCGGATCGACCCGCACACCCCGCCGTCGCGGCTTCGGCAAGCTCGGCGTCCAGCACCTCGCCGACCGCGAAGCGGGCTTGTGCCTGAGCCACCGCCCGCTCGATCTTCGTGATCCCGCACGAGTGGGCGAAGGGAGCGAGCTCGGCATCGACCCAGCGAGCGGCGTCGTAGGTCAGGTCGCCCGTGTGATCGGTGATCCGGCGCGCCCGCCAAGTCTCCACTTGTCCGGCTTGGACCCGATGCCAGAGCTTGGGCAGTCGATAGACCAGCTCTGCGGCCGAACCGAGCAGGTTGCTCGCCGACGTCGAGGACATCCCCACCGCTACGCCGAACTCGACCACCGCTGTCTCCCGGACAGCCGGGGCGCCCTCGCCGGTCAACGAGAGCGGCACGTCGGTGTCGGGAAGGGTCGCCTCAGCATCTCCCCACGCGCACGTGGCGTGCAGGACCACCCATTCGGCCGCCCCCTGCAGTAGGCGAACCTGGGCATCGGCGATGTCGGCTCGCGCCTGCCGCGTGAAGGCCAATACGTCGCTCGCGTCGAGCGCACCCTCCGGCACGGCGGGAGCCGGCGGCGGGACGACCATCGTGGACATACCTTCATCCAAGCACAGAGCACCGACAGCGGGTGCGCTCATTTTACGCTGGTGTGGACAACTATTAGGAACGCCTGTTCGAACACAGCGCCCGCCCCAAGTAGGGAGCAATCGGCCTACCTCGCGTCAGGGCCGCTGCTTCTCGAGGAAGGCCAACTGGGCCCGCACCGAGAGCTCCGCGGCCCCCCACAGGATCGGGTCGACGTCGGCGTAGACGACCTCGACGATCGCGTGAGCCAGATCAGCGGGCGGCTCGCCCGTCCGGGTCAGCTGATCCAGAGCGACGCGCACTTGCTCCAGCCGCGCGGACCGATGCCGCAGATACCCCTCGAGGGCCGGCAGAGCCTCCCCGATCACCGGCCCGTGCCCCGGCCAGATCGTGGCGACTTCGTGAGCTTCGGCGAGATCGCGCAGCCGATGCAGCGAGTCCAGGTAGGCACCCAGATTGCCGTCGGGGTGCGCCACCACGGTCGTGCCGCGGCCGAGCACGGTGTCGCCGGTGAGCACCGCGCCGTCCGCGCGCACCAGGAAGGACAAGGAGTCGGCGGTGTGGCCAGGTGTGCCGATCACCTCGATCTCGAGATCGTCGACGGCGACCACGTCGCCCGCACCCAGACCTTCGCTGCCCAGCCGGTACGCCGGGTCCAGCGCGCGCACGCCACAGCCCATCCGGCGAGCAAAGTCGGCGGCTGCCTCCGAATGATCCAGGTGGTGATGGGTCAGCAGCACCACAGCGACCTCCCCGGCGGAGTCGGCCACGGCATCGAGATGCCCAGGATCGGCTGGCCCCGGGTCGACCACCACCGAGCGGCGAGCGCCTGGTGCGCGGAGCACCCAGGTGTTGGTGCCGTCGAGAGTCATCGGGGAGGCGTTCGGCGCGAGGACGCAGCGTGCCACCGTGCCGAAATCGCCCCCACTCCAGAGCGCGGATGTCAGGCTCACGACAACCCCAACTCCGCACGCACCCGTTCGGTCAACGCCATCAAGGGCTCCGGGATCTCCAGGTGCGCCTCGTCGCCGGCAAACCGGGCCGCGGGCAGGATCGGATCCAATTCGCGGCGCCGAGCGTGGATCACTGCCGCGGCGTGGTCGGGGACGTCGTACAACTCCACGCAGGTGGTGTATTGCGGCGGCATCATCGACCAGTCCCCCGAGTCCTCGCCGCGCAGCGCCGCACCAGGAGTCGCCCAGCCCGAGGTCACGGCTTCTGTCGAGACGTGTGCCGCGGACTGTCCGGGAGGCACCGCGGCGAGGAAGAACCAGGTGCGGTAGCGCCGGGGCTGGAAGACCGGGGTCACCCAGCAGGCCCACGGCGTCAACAAGTCGGTGCGCAGCGCCCACTGGTGCCGAGCAAGAACCTCGGCAAGGGTGCGCCCGCCCTCGACCAGCGCCACCCGCTCAGCCTCAACCACCTCGGCATCGAGTATCGAGCCCTCGTCGCCGGCGAAAAGCACGCCGCACTCCTCGAAGGTCTCCCGCACCGCCGCGCTCAGCAAGGCCCGCGCCATCGGTACGTCGGTGCCGAGGCGCGCGGCCCACTCCTGCGGCTCCGGGCCGCGCCACAACTCTCCGGGGAGCTCGGTGAAGTCACTCTCCTCCACCGAGCCGCCCGGGAAGACCGCCATCCCCGCGGCGAACGCCATCGAGGATTGCCGGTGCAACCAGAAGAGCTCCAGCCCCGCCGCCGCATCGCGCACCAGCACCACACTGGCGGCGTTGCGCGGCTCGGCCGGCACGGATCGTCCCTCGGCGTAATCGCGGGCCTTCTCGGCCAAGGCCCGCGGCAGCCGCCGGGGTACGCCGGGCATCAGACCTCGACGACGAGCTCGACCTCGACCGGCGCATCCAGCGGCAACACCGAGACGCCCACGGCGGAGCGAGCATGGATGCCGGCGTCACCGAAGATCTCGCCCAGCAGCTCCGAGGCCCCATTGGCGACGCCCGGCTGGCCGGTGAAGTCGGGCGTCGAGGAGACGAAGACGACGACCTTGACGATTCGCTTGATCTCGTTGATGCCGCCGACGACCGAAGCCACCGCGGCCAGCCCGTTCAAGGCACACTGCTTGGCGCATTCGTAGGCCTGCTCCGGCGCCACCTCGCCGCCCACCTTGCCGGTCATCATCAAGACGCCGCCGCGCATCGGCAACTGGCCGGCGGTGAACACGTGATTCCCGCTCTGCACTGCCGGGACATACGCCGCGACCGGCTTGGCGACCTCGGGGACCGATAGGCCCATCGCCGCCAACTTCTCTTCGGGATTGCTCATCACGCCTCCACCGGCCTCTTGAAGTAGCCCACCAGGTTCTCCGGGTTCATCCCCGGTGCGATCTGCACCAACTCCCAGCCATCGGAGCCGAAGTTGTCCAGGATCTGCTTGGCCGCGTGCGTCAGGATCGGCGCGGTCAGGTATTCCCACTTGGTCATGCGGGGAGACTACTCGCGGCTGCCGGTGGCCGGTGCACTCCCCGGCAGTGCTGCCGATCGCCGGGCCGCGGCTACCGCCAGCACCGCCCAGCAGACGGTGACGACGTACGCCGCGACGAAGGCCGCCGGACCGACTCCACCCGCGGCCACGAACACCAGCCCGATGATCGCCAGCGCGAGCGCCGAACCCAGCGAGTCGGCGATGGTGAGGGCGGCGGAGTTGAAGCCGCGATCGGAGTCCGTGGACACCGCGAGCGCCGCCATCGTCGTGCGGGGGTAGGACAGCCCCATGCCGAAGGCCGCCACGGCGTACGCCGCCACGAAGGCACCCGCGGGCAGCCGCAGCCCGATCACGACCGTGAGCAGGCTCAGCCCGGTGAGCACGAAGAGCGTGCCCGCGCCCAGGACGCGGCGATCCGAGATCGCTCGCAGTCGCGCCTGGAGGAAGCTCGCGCTGGTCCAGGTGAGGCCGGCCGCGGCCAGCACCATCCCGGCGTGCAGTGTCGACCAGCCCCACCGCTCCTGCAATGCGTAGGGCACATAGATCTCTCCCGACATGAAGCCGGCCGCCAGCGCGCCACGGGTCAGCACGACACTGGGCAGCCCCGGCCGAACCGCCAACGTGCCACCGGGAAGCAGCGGCCGCGCGGCGACCAGGACGACCACCATCACCGCCAGCGCGAGTGCAGTGCGCCAGCCGCCGCCACCGCCGATCAGGTCGAGCGCCAGCACCCCGAGGCCGGCCAGCGCCGCCCAGCCGAGCTGGGTCAGTTGCGCCGGGGTCCCCTCGGGGCGATGGGCGGGCAACACTCGCAGGATCGCGAGGATCACAGGCGTCGTGATCGCCACGAGGACCACCACGCCGAGGAACACCCAGCGCCAGCCGAAGGCGTGCGCCACCCCGGCGGCCAGGAGCGGCCCGACCAGCGTAGGCAGCACCCACCCCGCAGCCAGCAGTGCGAACGCCTGCGGCCGCAGCGCGACGGGCACGATCACCCCCACCACGACGTACATCGTCACCGAGACGCCGCCACCGCCAAGGCCCTGGATGATCCGGCCGAGCACCAGTGTCGGCATTCCCGTCGCCAAGCCGCAGATCAGCAGCCCCACGGCGAAGAGCGCCAGCGACGCCGCCAGCGGTCCGGCCGGGCCGCGGCGGTCGCTCCACAATCCGGTGGCGACCATGCCCACCACCCCGCTCGCGAGCGGTGCGGCGAAGCTGAGCGCGAACCAGCGCTCCCCGTGCAAGGCCCGAGCCACGTCCGGCATCACGGTGACCACGGCCATCAGCTCGAAGCCGACGAAGAGCACCATCGCGAAGGTGCCGATCGTGGTCGCTCGCAGCGACGGGGCCAGCAGGCTCCCCGGATCGGGCCCGTTCAGATTCGGCCCGTTCAGATTCGGCCCGTTCAGATGAGTGGGGGTTCGGTCTTGTCGCGGATCTCGTCTTCGGTGACACCGGGGGCGAGCTCGATCAGTTTCAACCCCTCAGGTGTGACGTCGATGACGCCGAGATCGGTGATGATCCGCTGCACCACGCCCTTGCCCGTGAAGGGCAGCGAGCATTCGTTGACGATCTTGTAGGTGCCGTCGCGGGCGACGTGCTCCATCAGCACGATCACCCGCTTGGCGCCGTGGACCAGGTCCATCGCGCCGCCCATGCCCTTGACCATCTTCCCCGGGATCATCCAGTTGGCGATGTCGCCGGCTTCGCTGACCTGCATCGCGCCGAGGATCGCGGCGTCGATCTTGCCGCCGCGGATCATGCCGAAACTGGTCGCCGAGTCGAAGAAGGACGACCCCGGCCGCAGCGTGACCGTCTCCTTGCCCGCATTGATGAGGTCGGGGTCCTCGTCGCCCTCGAAGGGGTACGCGCCCACACCGAGGATGCCGTTCTCCGACTGCAGCACGAGCTCGACGTCGTCGGCCACGTAGTTGGGCACCAACGTCGGCAGCCCGATCCCGAGGTTCACATACGATCCGTCGCCGAGCTCGCTGGCGGCCCGGGCGGCCATCTCTTCACGAGTCCACGCCATGTCAGTTGCCCCCTTCGGACGTGCCGGGTCGCGGCCGGACGGTACGACGCTCGATCCGCTTGTCGGCGGCCTGCTCCGGGGTCAGCGGCACCACCCGCTGCACGAAGACCCCTGGGGTGTGGATCTCGTTGGGGTCCAGGTCGCCCGGCTCCACCAACTCCTCCACCTCGGCGATCGTGACCCGGCCGCACATCGCGGCCAGCGGGTTGAAGTTGCGGGCCGAATCGCGGTAGACGAGGTTGCCGTGTCGGTCGCCCTTCCAGGCGCGGATCAAGCCGAACTCGGCCACGATCGAGCGCTCCAGGACGTAGTCGAGCCCGTCGAATTCGCGGACCTCCTTGGCAGGAGAGGCGATCGTGACGTTGCCCGCTTCGTCGTACTTCCACGGCAGGCCGCCCTCGGCCACCTGGGTGCCGACACCGGTGCGGGTGAAGAACGCGGGGATGCCGCTCCCGCCGGCACGCATCCGCTCGGCCAGCGTGCCCTGCGGGGTCAGCTCGACCTCCAGCTCGCCAGCGAGATACTGCCGGGCAAACTCCTTGTTCTCCCCCACGTAGGAGGAGATCATCCGCCGGATCCGCCGTTGGTTCAACAAGATGCCGAGACCCCAGTCGTCGACACCGCAGTTGTTCGAGATCGCCTCCAGGTCAGCAGCGCCTTGCTCCAGCAGCGCATCGATCAAAACCGACGGGATCCCGCACAGACCGAAGCCGCCCACCGCGATCGTGGCGCCGCTCGGAATGTCGGCGACCGCGTCCACAGCACGCGAGACCACCTTGTCCATGGCGCGATCCTATGCCCGGGAGTGGGCGCCGCGCTGACTGCCCGTTCAATGGGTCCGTATCGGTCTCCCGGTCGCGGTGTTCGTGGCCTAGCGTTGGCCCGTGAGCACCCCTGATCTGCGCGACGTGCGACTGCACGTGGTGACCGGCAAAGGGGGCACGGGCAAGACCACGGTCGCCGCTGCCCTGGCGTTGGCGCTGGCGCGTGAGGGACGCAAGGTTCTGCTCTGCGAGGCCGAGGGCCGCCAGGGGATCGCCCGCCTTTTCGATCTCGATCCGCTGCCCTACGCCGAGCGTCGGATCGCGCGCGGCTGGGCACCGGAGGGTGGCCAGGCCGGTCAGGTCTTCGGACTGCACATCGACCCCGAGGCCGCCCTTTTGGAGTACCTCCAGATGTACTACCACCTGGGCCGCGCCGGTGCCGCTCTCGACAAGTTCGGCGTCGTGGAGTTCGCCACCACCATCGCCCCCGGCGTACGCGATGTGCTGCTGACCGGCAAGGTCTACGAAGCCGCCAAGACCGATCGGCGCGGCGGCGGGCAGGTCTACGACGCCGTCGTTCTCGACGCCCCGCCGACCGGCCGGATCGGGCCGTTCCTCGGCGTCAGCGGGGAACTCTCCGGGCTGGCGCAAAGTGGGTCCCATCCGGACCCAGGCCGATGCGGTGATGGGGTTGTTCACCTCCGACCAGACCGTCGTCCACTTCGTGACCCTGCTGGAAGAGATGCCGGTGCAGGAGACGGTGGAAGGCATTGCCGAACTGCGCGCGGCGGGGCTCACGGTGGGGGCGGTCATCCTCAACCAGGTGCGCCCCCGCGTGCTCGACGACGAGCCGCTCGCGCGGATTGCCTCCGGCGACTTCTCGGCCGCGGAGCTTCGGGATCAGCTCAAGGCCACCGGGTTGCAACCGGATCTGCCCTTGCTCAAGTCGTTACTCGCCGAAGGCCGTGACCACGCCGTACGCCGGGCACTGGAGGCCGAACAACGACAGGTGCTCGACGACTCTGTCGGGCGACCCGGCGACGCGAACGTCGGCCTGGCCCGAGCCGAGCTGCCGCTGGTCACCGGGGGCGTGGACCACTCCGTGCTCCTGGATCTGGCCGGCCTGCTCGCGGATCAGCTGCTCGGGGACGAACCGACGGTGGATGGGGGCGATCTGCGATGAATCCCGCCTTCGACGTGGACGGGCTGCTCGATGATCCGGGCACGCGGATCATCGTGTGCTGCGGCTCGGGCGGAGTGGGCAAGACGACGACAGCGGCGGCCCTCGGAGTGCGCGCTGCCGAGCGCGGCCGCAAGGTAGTGGTCCTCACCATCGACCCTGCCCGCCGACTGGCCCAGGCTCTCGGAATCGAGCAACTCGACAACACGCCGCGCCCCGTGCTCGGTCTGGATCCCACCCCGGCCGGGGGGCAGGCGCGGATGCACGCCGCGATGCTCGACATGAAGCGCACTTTCGACGAGGTGGTGATCAGCCAGGCGAATCCGGAGCTTGCCGAGCAGATCCTGGCCAACCCCTTCTACATAGCGTTGTCGAGCTCCTTCGCGGGAACCCAGGAATACATGGCCATGGAACGGCTGGGCCAGCTGCATCGCCAAGCCGAAGAGACCGGCGACTTCGACCTCATCGTCGTGGACACGCCTCCGTCCCGGTCGGCGCTGGACTTCCTCGACGCCCCCGAGCGCCTGTCCAACTTCCTGGACGGCCGCTTCATCCGGATCCTGTTGGCCCCAGCCCGCGGGCCGCTGAGATTGTTGACCGCCGGCCTCGGGTTGGTCACCGCAGCGTTGACGAGGGTCATCGGCGCCCAGATGCTGACCGATCTGCAGACCTTCATCGCGGCCTTCGACACTCTGTTCGGGGGCTTCAGGCAGCGGGCCGAGCAGACCTTCTCACTGCTTCAAGCCCCGAGCACGGCCTTCGTGGTGGTCGCCGCCCCCGAGCCGGACGCGCTGCGGGAGGCGTCCTACTTCGTGGATCGTCTCGACGAGGAAGGGATGCCCTTGGTCGGGGTGGTGATCAACCGGGCGAGCGCCAGACCCGCCGGCGACCTGAGCGAAGCTGCGGCGCGAGCGGCCGCGGAGCAGATCGAAGGCAGCGAGGCGGCCGGGCTGTTGCGGCTCTACGCCGATCGGCTCGGATTGAGCCGTCGGGAGGCCGAGCTCAGCGGCCGGTTCGCGACCCAGCATCCGGGCGTGGCCACTGCCGTGGTGCGCGCACTGCCGGGCGACGTACACGATCTGGAGAGTCTGCGTCAGGTGGGAACACTGATGGCCGGCTGAGCGAAGCCGGCCATCAGTTCGAACTGCTGTGTTGGTTGTGCTGGTTCAGACGGCAGCGCCGAGGTTGGCGCCTTCCTTGGCGGCCATCAGCACTGCCCGCCAAGACGTCTCGGGACGACGACGCAGCAGGGCGCGCCGCTCGCGTTCCGTCATACCGCCCCAGACTCCCCATTCGATCTGGTTGTCGAGCGCCTCAGCCAAGCATTCGAGGCGTACGGGGCACCCCGCACATACCTGCTTGGCCTTGTTCTGCTCGGCACCCTTCACGAACAGTTGGTCCGGAGCCGACTGCCGACAAGCGGCGGTCCGAGTCCAATCCTCGTTCCACATATTCCTGCCCCACTCTTCTCCGCGAGAGTGATCAGGGCGATCACCTCAATTCCCCACCCTTAACTTAAAGAGACCGGCGAAGACCGACCAGAGACTTTTGGTTCGGATTCAGGTGGTCCGATAGGACTAGGCCAATCGTCTGGATCGGATCAGCCGTCTGTCTATTCGTGGACCGCCCTCCTCACACCGGGCTCTTTACACTTCTGGGACGTCGGAGGTGACGGATCGTGACGTGGTTTGCCGGCGCTCGGGTGGGTTCCGGGAGGCACCTCGTCTAGATTGGGGCGCATGTCTTCCGACCCCCAGGCGACTGAGCGGGACGACTCCGCTCTGCCCACCGGCCGCATCGCCTCCCATCTGGGCGTGATGGCGGCGATCGCTGCCGTGATGGGGCTGATGGTGGCCGGACTCGCCATCCCGTTCGTCGGCGCGGTGGGGCTGGGCGCGAAGAAGGTCTCCGACGGGATGCGGAACTTCCCGGCGACGCTGGAGACCAACGCACTCGCACAGAAGACTGTCGTCCTGGACCGCAACGGCAAGCAGATCGCCTCTATCTTCGATGAGAACCGCGTGAATGTTTCGCTCACGCAGGTTTCGGAGGTAATGCGACAGGCCATCGTCTCGATTGAGGACTACCGCTATTACCAGCACGGTGCCCTCGACCTCAAGGGCACGTTGCGCGCACTGATGACAAACAAGGTCTCCGGTGGCCAAGTGGTGCAAGGCGGGTCCTCAATCACCCAACAGACCGTCAAGCTCACCTTGTTGGCTAACGCAGGCAGCGATCCCGACAAGATCCGCGAGGCGACCGACGACACCTACGACCGGAAGATCCGCGAACTGCGCTACGCCATCGCCTTGGAGGAGACCCACTCCAAGGACTGGATTCTCGAGCGCTACCTCAACATCGCCTACTTCGGCGACGGCGTCTACGGCATCCAGGCTGCCGCCAGGCACTACTTCTCCAAGAACGCCGCCAAACTCGACCTCCGCGAAGCGGCGCTGCTGGCCGGGCTGGTGAAGAACCCCGTCGGCTACGCGCCGACCACCTACCCGGACAAGGCGACCGAGCGGCGCAACGTCGTTCTGAACCGCATGGCCGAACTCCACGTGATCACCGACTCCGAGCGCGATGCCGCCAAAGCTGCGGACCTGGGGCTGAAGATCCGCAAGGCCAAGAACGGCTGCGTGGACACGGTGGCGCCGTTCTTCTGCGACTTCCTGCTGCGCTTCCTGCTCGTCGACA
>JBAOHF010000004.1:0-11003 GCA_037046605.1 Nocardioides sp. | reverse complement strand
TGCACGTTCAGTCGATCGTCGACCAGGAACGGGAACAGAACAGAGGTGAAGCGAAGCTCACCGGGTCGCAACGGCCGGCCTCCCACGCATCCTGGGCCCGTCGCACCGCGGTCATCGCTGTGCGCGGGGCAACCCCACCGACCCGGTGTTCAGGTAGCCGGGGCCGGCGGCGAACTGGGCTGGGACGGAATCGTCGAGCATCATCTCATCCTGACCGCGTCAACCTGCCTGCGTGTGACTACCCGGCTTCGGCCTCGGCGATCCGACGGTTGACGTCGAAGAAGGCATCCGGGGTGACCGACACCGAGTCGATGCCCGCCTCGACCAACAGGCGGGCGTACTCCGGGTCGTTGCTGGGAGCCTGACCGCAGAACCCGACAGGCCTGTCGGCAGCGTGGGCCGCATCGATCAGCTGTCGGATGAGGGCGAGCACCGCCGGGTCGTCGGCGCCGAAGTGCGCCGCCAGCTCGGCGGAGTCCCGGTCGACGCCCAGGGTGAGTTGTGTGAGGTCGTTGGAACCGATGGAGAACCCGTCGAAGCGCTCGGCAAATTCGGCGGCCCTGATGACGTTCGAGGGAATCTCGGCCATCACGTACACCTTCAAACCGTTGTCACCACGCGCCAGCCCCTCCTCGGCCATGACCTGCAAGACCCGATCGGCCTCCTCCGGGGTGCGACAGAAGGGGATCATCACGATCACGTTGTCGAACCCGATCTCGTTTCTCACCCGGGCGACGGCCTGGCACTCCAACGCAAACCCATCGCGATACCCGGGGTGGTCGTAGCGGGAGGCGCCTCGCCATCCCAACATGGGGTTGTCCTCGGTCGGCTCGAACTGCCTGCCACCCAGCAGCCCTGCATACTCGTTGGTCTTGAAATCGCTCATGCGCACGATCACGGGACGGTCGGCCCAGGTGGCCGCCAGTGCGGCGATCCCGGAGGCCAACCGGTCGACGAAATACTCGGCCGGGCTGGAGTGGTGGCCGGTGAGCTCATCGATCGCCCGGCGGACGGCCACATCCTCGATGCGGTCGGGGTGGGCCAGGGCCATGGGGTGGGCCCTGATGTGCTCGCCGATGATGAACTCCATGCGGGCCAGGCCGATGCCGGCCGCCGGCAGACGCCACCACTTCAGCGCCGCGCCGGGGTTGGCCAGGTTGACCATCAGGTTGGTGCGGGTGGTCGGCAGGTCGTCGAGCGCCAGCTCGTGCGTGGTGATCTTGGCGGTGCCATCGAAGACCCGCCCCACGTCGCCGCCGGCGCACGACACGGTCACCTGTTGTCCCTCGACCAGCGTGGAGGTGGCATCGACGGTGCCGACCACTGCAGGAACGCCCAGCTCGCGGCTGACGATCGCAGCATGGGAGGTACGTCCACCGCGGTTGGTGACCACCGCAGCGGCCCGCTGCATCACCGGAACCCAGTCGGGGTCGGTGGCATCGGCGACCAGGATCGATCCCGACACAAACCGGTCGCCCTCGTCGGGTGAGTCGAGCCGGCACACCTCGCCGGTGGCTGCGCCGCTGCCGACCGACAGACCCTCGACCAACTGCGGGCCGTGGTTCGAGACCTCGTAGCTGGTGAGGATGGCGCCGCTTTGGCGGGCCTGCACCGTCTCGGGCCTGGCCTGCACGATGAACAGCTCGCCGGTGACGCCGTCTTTCGCCCACTCGATGTCCATCGGGCGGCCGTAGTGGTTCTCGATGATGACAGCCCAGCGGGCCAGCGTCAGCAGATCGGGATCGTCGAGCACCAGCTGATTGCGTTCCGCACTGGTGGTGTCCACCGTCATCGTGGGCCCGTCGCCGCTCTCGTCGGTGCTGTTGACGATCTTGAGGCGCTTGCGGCCCAGCGACCGTTCGACGATCGGCACCAGTCGCTCGTCGTCGAGAAACGCTTTGAACACCCGGTAGCGGTCGGAGTCGACCACGCCGGACACGACCGCCTCTCCCAACCCCCAGGCGGCATCGATGAGCACGTGGTGGGGAAACCCGTTCTCCGGATCGATGGTGAAGATCACCCCGGCGGAGCCCGTATCGGATGCCACCATCTGCTGGATGCCGACCGACAGGGCCACGTCGAGATGGCCAAAGCCGTTCTCGACCCTGTAGGCGATCGCCCTGTCGCCAAACAGCGACACGACGCAGCGGTGATATGCCTCGATCACCGCATCGGCCCCTCGAACGTTGAGGAAGCTCTCCTGCTGGCCGGCGAAGCTCGCCTCGGGAAGGTCCTCCGCCGTCGCCGACGAGCGCACCGCAACGGGCACGTCGCTTTGGCCGACCCGGTCGCAGAGTGCTTCGTAGGCCGCTCGTAGCTCGTCGGCCAGAGCGTCGCTCACCCGGGCCGAGCGGAATGCCTCGCGAACGGTGGCGCCAACGGATCGCAGCGAGTCGGGGTGCTTCTCGAGCCCGGCACCGACGGCAGCGATCGCCGGCCGTAAGCCCTGATCGTCGACGAGGTGCCAGTAGGCGGCCGAGGTGACGGCAAAACCGCCTGGCACCCGCACGCCGGCCGATCCGAGGTGTTTGATCATCTCGCCCAGCGAGGCGTTCTTACCGCCGGCCTTGCCCACATCGTCGATGGTGAGCTGCTCGAGGGGAATGATCCACCGAGTGTCATTCATTGGCGGGGCTCTCGTCGGGCGGGGTTGCTTCGATGCATGTGATCGCTCCTCGGGTTTTCGAACCTGTTCATGACAAACAACGCAACTGGTCGTCGACGTCCCCAGTGCGTTACTCCTGCAGCGACTCGCCGGCGGCCCGGATGGAGCGTCCGGCATCGACGATCACGTCGCGAATGCCGTCGATCGAGCTGAGGGTTGCAGAGCGCACGTCGCCCAGTTCGGTTCCGACGACGTCCGAGACCCGCTCGCCCGCCCGGATGACCTCGGCCCGCGCCCGGTCGAGGTACTGGCTGATAGCGCTCACGCGATCCTGCAGCTCCATACGGCCCAGTTGTGCCTGTACGCCGGCGTCGTCGATCCATCGTCGGGCCGCATCGGCAGCATCGGTGAGGGTCGACTCCAGGTCGGGTTTGGTATCGGCCCGCTCGGCGGCCAGCGTCGCCCGAGCGAAGGTCAACTCCAACTCCATGGTGGACAGCGCCTGCGCAGCATCCGCCAGGTAGGAGGCCTCGGCTTCGGAGGAACCATCGGTGTCGAGGAGGGTGGTACGAGCCTGCTCGGCCTGCTTGAGTAGCTGTGCAAGAGCCACCTCGACGTCGCTTGATCCTGAGGTTGTGGGTTCGTTGCTCATGGGTCCCTTTCGCTGGTGGCTGACGAGAGGGTGGAGATGCCAAACATCCCGCCCCTCGCCCCCCACGGTAGAGGATGGGATCATGGGTGTGACGGGCGTTCTCCAGAAGCGGCTGTGCCGGCCCATGGCGCAACGGCCGGGGGCGACCGACGCGAGCGGTGTCCCTCGACCCCCAAGGACCTTGGCCCTACCCTGAACACGTGATCCGGGTGCAGCAGGACCGGCACTGCGGCCCCAATGAGGGCTGGGCGATGGGGGGCAGGACTATGAAGGCAGGACGATGAGGGCATGGAGCGTCGAACGACCGGGGCCGATCGAGCGAGGCCCCCTGGTGTTGGGGGAGCGACCCGATCCCAAACCGGAGGCCAACGAGATACTGGTGCAGGTGACCTACTGCGGCGTGTGCCGCACCGATCTGCACCTGGCCGAGGGCGACCTGGTGCCCCATCGCCCCTCGACGGTCCCTGGTCACGAGGTGGTGGGTGTGGTGGTGGCCCGGGGTGCGGCCACCAACCGCTTCGAGGTTGGCCAGCGAGTGGGAATCGCCTGGCTGCGCCACACCTGCGGAGCGTGCCGCTTCTGTCGGCGGGGTGATGAAAACCTGTGCCTGACACCGAGGTTCACCGGTTGGGATGCCGATGGCGGCTTCGCCGAGCTCACCACCGTGGACGAGGCGTTCGCCTACGCGTTGCCCGATGGCTTCGATGACGCTTCGGCCGGGCCCCTGTTGTGCTCGGGCATCATCGGATACCGGGCGCTGCAGCGCGCCGAGCTACCCGAAGGTGGGCGACTGGGCATCTACGGGTTCGGGGCGTCGGCTCACCTGGTCGCCCAGATGGCCCTGGCCCGCGACGCCGAAGTGCACGTGTTTACCCGGGCGCCCGAGGCCCGTCGGCTGGCCCTGGAGCTGGGCGCCACCGCTGCGGGCGACAGCGATGCTGAGCCGGACGTGCCGCTGGACTCGGCCATTCTGTTTGCGCCCGTGGGGCACCTGGTGCCGGTGGCGATGCGCGCTCTCGACCGGGGCGGCACCCTGGCGATCGCCGGCATCCACCTCAGCGACATCCCGGCCATGAACTACGACGCCGAGCTGTTTCAGGAGCGCCAGATGCGCAGCGTCACCGCCAACACCCGGGCCGACGGCGAGGCGCTGCTGGCCCTGGCGGAATCCGTCCCACTGCGGCCAACCGTCACCACCTACGGGTTCGAACGCGTGGACGAGGCGCTTCGCGACGTGGCCGCCGACCGGCTCACCGGCGCCGCCGTGGTGTCGGTGGGCGGAGGCTGAGTTCGTCGGCTCAGGAAGCCGAGGGAGGTACTGCGGGGGCGGGGGCGTCCCGATGGCCGAAGATCGCCTCGGCCGTCACCGGTTGGCAGATGTCGGCCAGGTGGGAGCTCACGTTGATGAGCAGGTCGTCGACGGTGATCATCCCGACGATGCTGGTGCCGTCGACCACCGCCAGGCGACGCACGGCGTGCCGGCGAAACATGGCGGAGGCATCGTGCAGGTCGGAATCGGCAGCGACCGAATGCACCGGGGTGCTCATCAGCGAATCAATCCGACCGTCGAGCGGCACTTTGCGGGCGATCCCGCGGCAGACGATGTCGCGATCGGTCACGATGCCCACCAATGCCCCGTCGTCGACCACGGCCATCGCGCCGACGCCGGTCGACTCCATGGTCTCCGCCGCCTGAACGATGGTTGCGTCGGGTGCGACCGTGACGACCTCTCGCCGAACTGCCTCAGAAACTCTCATGTGCTTCCCCCTGGTGGTACCGCTGTTGAGTCGATTGTTGCTGACCGGCCCGACGATACCAAGGGGTCACTGCGATCACCTCGACCGGGTGTGCGGATCGCAATCCGCGGACCGACCCGATGTCACCCGTTTGGCCGATGTTCCTCCACCCCCGTGGGTCAATGATGGGTTCCACCTGATCACGACCCACGGAGGCCGCCATGCCCGAACACCCTCGAGCCATCCAAGCCCGGCAGCTCTTCCACGCCCTCTGGGACGACGGCGACATGGAGGCAACCATCGAGGCAATGTCGGCCGACGTCGTCTGGGTGAACGACATCGGCGCCGGACCGCTGCGCGAGCTGCGGGGTCGCGACCAGGTCAGGGCACTGCTGCTCTGGTGGTTCGACTTTTTCGACGGCAACTGCCGTCACGAGCTGATCGACGTCTGCGCCAGCGACGACCGCGTGATCGAGGTGCTGCACGAGATTGGCGAGAAGGACGGCCGGGTGTTCGACAACGTGGCACTCTATGTGTTCGAGGTCGACCCACAGGTTCCGGATCGCTTCGCCCGGGTGCGAACCTACGATCGCGACCGGGCCAACGTCGAGGAGTTCTGGTCGCAGTACCCAGACGTGCTGACCGCCGACGTCGCCGGGTTGCTCGCCCCATTTCTCCCGAAGGAGGAAATCACATCAGCGACCACGACGGCTGCGGCGCCTTCGGGTGGTCGGTAGGGTTGCCCGGTCCGCGGTACCCGTCCCATCCCGGCGCCCAGGACACGGTTCGTGGGACGTCGAGCCGAGCTCGAGGAGTTGCGCGGGCTGCATGACCGTGCCCGCCTGGTGACCCTGGTCGGACCGGGCGGGTGCGGGAAAACCCGGTTGGCGCTTGAGCTGGTCCGCCCCGTCGCCGCCCGGAAAGCGTGGATCGAACTGGCGACGGTCGACGATGATGGCGGGGTCGCCACAGCGTTCCTCGCTGCTCTCGGCGAGCGCGACGACCCGCAGAGCGACCCCGTCGACCAGATTGTCGACTCGATTGGCAACCTCACCACGGTCGACCCGATCGACGACGTGCCGTTTGCCGCGGCGACGTTCGTCCTCCTCGTCGACAACGCCGAGCACGTCGTGGAACCGGTCGCTCGCGTCGTCGACGCCGTGCTGGCTCGCGTCTCCGGCCTCCGGGTGGTCGTCACCAGCCGGGAGCCCCTGGGTATCGCCGGCGAAGCCGTGTACCGGGTTCCGCCGATGGGCCACGCTGCCCTTGGCGAATCGTCCGATCGCCCGGGCGGACAGCGACGCGGTCGATCTGTTCGTCGACCACGCGTCGCTCGTGCGGCCGGAGCTCAAGTTGGATGCCTCTGCACTCGGTACGGTGAGCGAGATCTGCCGGCGACTCGACGGCCTGCCACTCGGCGTCGAACTGGCCGCAGCCCGGCTCGACCTACTCTCGCCGGAGCGAATCCGCGACGGACTCCAGGATCGCTTCCGTCTTCTGGTGTCGGGCAACCGCGCTGCGCTTCCTCGCCACCGCACGCTTGAGGCGTCGGTGGCCTGGTCGTATTCGCTGCTCGCCGCCGACGAGCGCCACCTCCTCGACCGACTTGCGGTGTTCCGCGGGTCCTTCGACACGGCCGCGGTCGACGCGGTGGCAAGCGGCGCCGTCGACGCCGATCGCGTCGACGACCTGCTCGGCCGGCTGGTCAGCAAGTCGCTCCTCGCGGCCGAACCCCGCGCAGAGGGGACACGCTTCCGGCTGCTCGACACGATCGCGGCGTACGCAGGCGCGCCAGCTCGCCGAGCGGGGGGAGGTCGGCGTTGCGCTCGATCAGTTGGCCGACCACGTCGCCCGGTGCACCGCGGCGTGGGACCAGGACCTGATGGGTGACGAGCAGGTCCGCCTCCTCGAGGCTCTCGCCATCGACGACGGAATCGTCAGCGTCGCCCTCGACCACCTCGCCGCCAACGCGAGAGACGGCAATGTCGACGCCGCAGACCTCCTCTGGAGCATCGTCGGGCGGCTCACCTTCTTCTGGCTGAGCGCCGGACGCTTCCGAGAGGCACGCTCGTGGTTCGCCACGGCCGAAGCCGTGTCGGCCTCCGACGCTCGCCTCGAGCTTCCCGCCCGCTGGGGCGCCAGCCACCTCGCCACCTACGCCGGCGACTTCGAAGCCGCGATCGGCGGTGCGACAGCGACGTGCCAGCTGGCCAAGGAGCTGGGTGACAACCGGTTCGCGGGCCGTTCCCTGGACACGCTCGGGAGCATCGAGAGCTACCTCGACCCCGTCGCCGCCATCGCCACGCTCGAGCAGGCGATCGAGCTTGCCGAGCGGGCCCACGACCGGTGGGGCCTCACCGACGCCCGGCAGGTCCTGGCGTTCACCCACCTCATAGGTCACGACCACCAGCGGGCAATCGCCGAGCTGGACGCCGCTCGACCCCTCGCCGTCGCACTCGACCACCCCCTCTTGCTGGCGTGGGACGAGATCGGTCGGGCCACCACCGCCATCACGCGTGGGCGACCAGCTGATGCGGCGGGGGCCATCGCGTCAAGCCACGCGCAGGTCGCCCGCACCCACGACCCGAACCTTTCGGCGCTACTTGTCGGCCTTGAGGCCACCGACGCGCTGCTGCGCGGCACCGGTGCCGAGTGGACCGCTGCGCTGCTCGACAGCCGCCGGCGGGGTGAACGAACCGAGGCCGGGCTCACCCTGCCGGTCGTGGTCACCAACCTTCTGCTCGTGCTCGTCGACCAGGGGGACGTCGACGGTGCTCGGACGATCGTCGATGCCGATGTTGATCTGATCGCCATGTTCGCACCAGCGTTTGGCGCTCGGTTGCAGGGGATCGCCACCGCCGTCGCCCTGCTGGCCTGCGACGTCGACGAGGCCATCCGTCGAGCCGACCTCACTCGCCAGGCGATCGACGCCCTGGCGAACCCCAATGCTCGTGCCGTGGCCGCTCCTGCGCTCGCTCTCGCCGACCTCCAGCGGGGTGATTTCGGTGCGGCTGAGGCCGAGGCCGCTGCGGCGCTCGAGCGTTTGACCCAGCTCGACCTTCGCCCTGCGCGTCTTGATGCGGTCGAGGTGCTTGCACTGGCGATCGCAGCCCGAGGCGACCGTCCGACAGCCCGATGGCTGTCGGAGGTCGGCCGCCGTGAGCGCAACCGCCTCGGTATCGTCCGCACCGAGCTGCAGCAACTGACCGCCGGCCGCCTCGCCGAAGCGCTCGAGACCGAACCCGCTCCGGTAACGGCCGGCGGTTCCGTGGATGTCGGCGACGTCGACCAGGCTCTCGGGGCCGACGAAGGCGGTTGGCCGACCGACGCCACGATCGAGGACGTGATCGCCTATGTGCGCCGGTCTCGAGGCCCGCGACGCCGCCCATCGATCGGGTGGGCCAGCCTCACGCCCACCGAACTCCAAGTGGTCGAGGCGGTGGCGGCCGGGTGTACCAACGCCCAGGCCGCCGAGCGGTTGTTTGTGTCACCTTCGACCATCAAGACCCACCTGGCGCACATCTTCCGCAAGCTCGACGTCGCCAACCGAGCGGCGCTCGTCGCCGCACAGGCGGCCGAGGGACGCTCCGTCAGCGGGTGAGGGGCTTGTACTTGATCCGGTGTGGCTGGGAGGCCTCGGCGCCCAGTTCCTTGCGGCGCATCGTCTCGTAGTCGCTGAAGTTGCCCTCGAACCAGCGCACCTGGCTGTTTCCCTCGAAGGCGAGCACGTGGGTGGCGATACGGTCGAGAAACCAACGATCGTGGGAGATGACCACGGCGCAGCCGGGGAAGTTCTCCAGGCCACCCTCGAGGGCCCGCAGGGTGTCGACGTCCAGGTCGTTGGTCGGCTCGTCGAGCAGCAACACGTTGCCGCCGGTACGCAACAGCTTGGCCAGGTGCACCCGGTTGCGCTCGCCACCGGAGAGTTGGCCCACCAACTTCTGCTGGTCGGCACCGCGGAAGTTGAAGCTGGCGCAGTAGGCGCGCCCGTTCATCTCCCTGGTGCCCAGCTTGATCGTTTCGTCGCCGTCGGTGATCTCCTCGTAAACGGTGCGCTCACCGTCGAGATGGTCGCGGTGCTGATCGACGTGGGCCAGCTGCACCGTGGACCCGACACGGATCTCGCCCGAGTCGGGCTGGGTGTCGGGGTTGTTGCTCGCCTGGTCGGCAGCGTCGACCAGCATGCGGAACAGCGTCGTCTTACCGGCGCCGTTGGGGCCGATCACACCGACGATGCCCGCCTTGGGCAGGGAGAACGAGAGGTCGTCGATCAACAGCCTGTCGCCGAAGCCCTTGGACACGTGGTCCACCTCGATCACCTGGTCGCCAAGCCGATCGCCCGGCGGGATGTAGATCTCCAGCCCGTCGCTGCCGCCTTTGGCTGACTGCTGCTCGGCGAGCAGCTGGTCGTAGGCGGCCAAGCGGGCCTTGCTCTTGGCCTGCCGGGCCTTGGGGGCCATGCGGACCCACTCCAGCTCACGCTCCAGGGTGCGCTGGCGGGTGGAGGCGTGCTTCTCCTCCTTGGCCATGCGGGCCTGCTTCTGTTCGAGCCAACCGGAGTAGTTGCCCTCGAAGGGCATGCCCTTGCCGTGATCCAGCTCGAGTATCCAGCTGGCGACGTTGTCGAGGAAGTAGCGGTCGTGGGTGATGGCGACGACCGTGCCCTCGTAGTCGGAGAGGAACCGCTCGATCCACGCGACCGACTCGGCGTCGAGGTGGTTGGTCGGCTCGTCGAGCAGCAACAGGTCGGGCCGCTGCAACAACAGCCGGCACAGCGCCACGCGCCGCTTCTCACCACCGGAGAGGGAAGCGACGTCGGCGTCGCCGGGCGGGAGCCGCAGCGCATCCATGGCAATGTCGACCGTGCGCTTCAGGTCCCAGGCGCCGGCGGCCTCGATCTTGGCCTCCAGCTCGGCCTGCTGGGTGCCCAGCGCCTCGTAGTCGGCCTCCGGGTCGGCCCAGCCGGCCATCAGCTCGTCGTAATCGGTCAGCAGCTTGGCGGTGCCGGCAACGCCGTCCATCACGTTGCCGGTGACGTCCTTGGCCTCGTCCAGCTTCGGCTCCTGCTCGAGCATGCCGACGGTGAACCCGGGGCTGAGGCGTGCTTCGCCGGTGTAGCCATCGTCGAGCCCGGCCATGATGCGCAGCAGCGTCGACTTCCCGGAACCGTTGGGCCCGATCACGCCGATCTTGGCGCCCGGATAGAACGACAGCGAGATGTCCTTGAGCACCTCGCGGTCCGGGGGCACCACCCGGCCGACCTTGTACATGGTGAAGATGAACTGAGCCGACATGCATGCTCCAGCGAAGCGGTAGTGGGGGAGAAGGCGGGGAACGGAAATTGGGGATCGAGCGAACCGTCGATGGTACAGCCATCGCCAAATCTCCCTAGTCGGGCGTTGGCTTGCCTGCGAGCAACCCAAAGTGCAGCCAGACCCCGTTTCGTCGAACTTGGGTAGATTTCGGGCCACCAGGTGGCCCGAGATCCACCCAAGATGCCCGATGGGAACTGCGTGGTGTTGGTGCGACGTGCAGGACGCAGCTACTCGAGGTTGTTCCTGGTGGCAGCGGTGCGCTTGGCGTGTTCCGACTTGACCGGACCCTCACCGCCGGTTGCAGGTTGCTTCGCCGGTGCCTTCTGAGCGGGAGCGGTCTTGGCGGGTGCCTTGGCCGGTGCCCGTTTCGCTGGGGCCTTTTTGGCGGGTGCCTTGGCCGGAGCCCGCTTGGCCGGTGCCCGAGTGGTGGCCTTCTTGGCTGGTGCCTTCTTCGCAGCGGCCTTGGCAGGAGCCTTCTTGGCGGGTGCCTTCTTCGCCGGTGCTTTGGCAGGAGCCTTCTTCGCCGGTGCTTTGGCAGGAGCCTTCTTCGCCGGTGCCTTGGCGGTGGCCTTCCTTGTCGGTGCTCTCTTGGCAGCAACCTTCTTGGCTGGGGCCTTGGCGGCGGCCTTTCTTGGCTGGCGCCTTCTTGGCTGGCGCCTTCTTGGCGGGGGCCTTTGCTGCAGGCTTCTGCTCTG
>JBAOHF010000003.1:0-24589 GCA_037046605.1 Nocardioides sp. | reverse complement strand
AATCCATTTGGAGCAAAGCATTACATCTTTTCTGACCATTCCGGCATAATCGACCGGCATTGCGAGTATTAGTTGGCTCTTAGATTGAAAAACCGCTGAACAAGTTAAAGCGATTCGTAACGTGCACGATCACTCCCTCCTGATCATTTCGAGGCCCATTGCACGTCTCGCAAAGGATAAAGGCAAATGATTCCTCAATTTATAAACCCCTCCTTGGGCCTGATGGGTAGTCCGAAGAACCACTGTTGACGGTTCTGGGCATTGGGGTTGAGTTGTCCATGGGTCATTTTGTGGTTTTCAGGCCGTGTTTCAGGCCCATTTCGATTCGTCAGGTCACACGATCCCCACGGTTGATCCAGGTATGAGATGCAAGGAGCGCAGGAAGTTGTAGCACAGGTTGGTGAGCCCCACGCGGAAGGTTGCACGCTCCAAGCCGATGCACCGCACGCTGAGTCCGTGCAGTTGCTTGTTCATGCTGCCGAAGACGTGCTCAACCCGTGCGCGGACACGGCTTAGTTCCTTGTTGCGTTGCTTGTCCTGTTCGCTGAGCGGCTTGTTCTTGCGGGGCTGCTTGAGCACGCAGTCCTTCATCTGGGCCAATGCGATCCCGTCCTTCACGTCCTGCCAATCATAGCCCTTGTCCCCGTAGAAGCTTTGTCCGTGATCGGCCTCATCCAGCAGTTCCCAAGCCATCTTGCCATCGCTCACCGATGCAGGCGTCACCACGTAATGGTCAATGACCTTGCTTCCCGCGTCCACCTTCACGTGGTTCTTGTAGCCATGGTAACTCTTGCCGTGCTTCTTGGTCCAATCGGCATCCAGGTCCTTTTGTGCCTTTTTGCGCGAGGACCAGTTCTCCGGGACCTCCCCGTTCTCCAACTTCTCCCGGTCATCCCGCCCATTGTGCTGGATGGGCGCATGTACCATGCTGGCATCAACGATCTTGCCTTCATTGACCACCAGGTTCGCCGCGCTTAGCCGAGCATGGTAGGCGGCAAAGAGCTGCTCCATCGCCTTGGCCTTGGTAAGGTGTTCGGCGAAGAGTCGGACCGTGGTGGAATCAGGTACTTGATGCTGTGGCTCCAAGCCCAGGAAACGCTGAAAACTCGCGCGGTCGTTGATCTGGTATTCCAAGGCTTCAGCACTCAACCCATAGAGTTCCATCAGCACGATGGCCTTGAACATCATCACACGGTCGTAACGTGGCTGTCCTCCCTTCTTCGGGTCTCGCACCGGGAAAGCCGAATCCAGTTGCACACGAAATGCCTCCCACCGGATCATCCGCGACAGGCGCGGCAACACATCGTTGATCTGCTCCAACTTTTGGTGCTTGAACTGCTCATCAAACAGGCTGCGCGAGGGTCGCTTCTTCATGCCCCAAAGAGATCGATCGCAGTTCAATTTGTCAAGATCCCAAACCGCTGAGTTGTCAACAGGTTCTTCGAACTACCCTGATGGTGGTGCCATCGGGCGGCACCGGGAAGCCTCGATGGTGGTCCTCTATGTCGCATCTCCGATTTAAACCAGACTCACCTATTTTTGCCGACCTTGAACCCCATCCCAGCAACCGAACAAAATGCCAATTCCTGACTATCTCACTCTCGATGAGTACGCCCAAAAGGTGAAAGCCCTAGAAAGGCGGCCACTGGACGCCGCACACGATCACGGCCCGCTGGGACTATCATGCACGGGTCATCCATTTGATCCAGGCCTTGGGGCTGGATGAGGGCAAGGACATCCTGGAGATGGGTACGATGGGCGTACAGTGCGTGAAGAATGGACGGTCGATGGACTATGTGGAGAAGTGGGACTTTCCCGGCAAGAACCCCGACCTGGTACATGATGCACGCCATCTTCCATGGCCGGTGAAGGACAAGGAATACGGCCTCTTCGTGGCCTTGCGGGTATTCCAGCACTTGACACCCTTCCAGAAAGAATGCACTCTGGAAGTCATGCGTATAGCGAAAAAGGCGATCATTCTGGTACCTGCGACCTATGACAACCCCCAAATCCCCGATTCAAAAGGGATCGCCTATTCTGATTTCGTGGAGATGCTGGACGGGATCCATCCCAATCTTTATACCACGACCCGGTTCGGCAACCTTTATTATTGGGACACGGAACATCCTTCCTACATGGACATAGAAGGGGTCATGACGCCCAAGAGCAAGAGCAGGAGCCGGCCAAGGCGAAAGCTCCGGTGCAGAACAGGAGCGTTGCACACCGTCTGGTCCGTCGGGTCAAGATGATCCTGGGTGGTTAGCCGATAGCCTCGCATTTTGGGGAATGTGAAGTCCATGGTCCTGCTTGGGATAACGGACCCCCGCGAGCCGTAGTGCTGTCCTGGACGAACAAGAAACTCTCCCGTACGCCAACCGATCGATGGTGAAATGGATCATTAAACGGCTATTTTCCGTGTTCGGCTACCGGTTGGCTAAAATGCGGCCCAAACCGGAAGAGAGACCGCAGCACCGGGGGGCCATTCGGGACCAACCGGTCTACATCGAATTCATCGGACCGTCCGGAGTTGGTAAAAGCACGTTGTACAACGCGTTCAAGCAACACCGCACGGACAAGGACACATGGATCGGGATCGACGAATTCCTAGGCACCTTGCCCGACCGGAAATTAACCAAAGAGGTACCCGCGATTTACAAACGCATCATCAAGCGGAAATGGGAGTTTGTGGCCAAGAGGATCCAAGTTTCCGGGACCTGGATTTCTACATGAACTATTTCTTCCGCAACCTCAAGGAGGATATCCTCCAATTCTCGCACAACACCCAATCCATGGTTGTTTCCGATGAAGGATTGTTCCACAATTTCGGTGACTGCCTGATGGCCCTGCAAGCCGAAACCGAAGCGGAGGCACAGGTCAGGGCCATAACCCGGAACAGGGCCATCGTGCTATGCCATGGCGCACCGGAGACCATAGCCCGGCAAATACGGATCGCGCGAAAGCCGAACCGGTGTGATCAATCCTCGGCATGTAGGGCTATCCGATGAGGAATTGATGGAGATGCACCGATCACTGGAGGATACTTATGCTGAACGGTCTTCTTTCATCACCAGCCTGGGAATACCCATTCTCGAGCTTCATACCGCAGACCTGCCGGATGACAACATGGAGAGGTTCCGGACTTTTCTGCGTACGCACTTCCGAGGAATGGATGAATCCGGCAGGCCTTAGCAAGGCGCCGTCTTTTTCTGAGGTTTCTGATAGACCTCAGGTGGACCGGGGCTTGCTTGTGGCCTCAAGGGTACCTCGAAAAATCTCACTCCGGCGGCATCAGCCCTACTGGCAAGCACTTCTCGTTTGGCCATCCGTTCGAGGTTCATCGAAGTACCCGCAAGCCTCTTGCCATCCTGAGCCGTTCACCGGAATGTATAGGAGGAAGTGCATAAAGTGAAGACCTTGAGCCTTTGTATTCCATCCGTTCCGCCAGGGACTCCGTCCGCATTCTTTTCTCCTTGCCGGAAAACCGGATACTTTCGCCGTGAACGACTACCATGCCCCAACACGAAGCCTTTCTGAACCCGAAGCTGTCGCTGGACATCCAGGACCGTTACATCGCGCGGAGCACCGTTCTGCATGCTTTGCCCGCGCAACCCCACCACTTTCACAGCACATTCTTGAGCATTGGCAGCGGCGTGCAACCATACCGGTCCCTCATCACCGCAGAGTCTATCCGCGAGGAGCACCATGTGGGCATGGACTTGGAAGATGAGCATGTGGACAGCACAATGGCCACCGAACTGCTGGAGGCTTGCCGGATCGCAGCGGCGGTGTTCTGCGAGGTCCGCCGCGTATTGCGGCCCGGTGGCCTACTATTCCTCACCGTACCTTTTCCGGGGCCCTTGCTTGACGTTCCCCACGATGAATACCGATACACCCCTTTCGCGATGAAGCTACCGCTGAATAACGCGGGCTTCGGGGATGTGACGTTGCCCCCTTGGGGCGGCTGGAGCGCCAGCTTGGCCCAAATGCCTGCCCACTGGTCGATGCGGAACCCCATGTTGCCAAGGGACAGCAAATTGTTCCCCAACCTGTCACCGCCGCTCGTGGGGTATTTGCTGAAGGGTGACCGTATTCCGGATTCCATGTCCAACCCGATGATCACGGGTTTGGCCGGAGCCGTAGGCGCCACGCCAGGTGATGCCACGGCTGTTCAGGCGGCCGGTGATTGCGCCGTCCTCTACGTTGCGACTCCCAATGGCCTCGATGAGTTCTCGAACTGGGACTGGCGGCCAGATTCCGTCGGCGTCGACAGGGGCGTAAGCAAAAGTTTGGCCGATCAGCTCGTCACCGATGTCTGCTCGGTCGAGGTCGGAAAGTTGAAGTCGAGCCTGTCTGATCCAGTCCTGCATCGCGGCTTCATCAAGTGTGCCGTCCTCCTGTTGTCCTGGGAAGCCGTGCCAACCGCGAAGGACCCACCAAGCATGCTCTGATAGCGGATCCGCGCGCTTGCTCTGACGGCGAGGCTCGTTCGAACCTCGGAAACTGCGCTGAACGAGATCAACGAACAGGTCGGGGTCCGAGGCAAGCGCCCGGTTGAGAGCGCGTGGCTCGCGGTCGTGCTCCAGGAGCCTGAAGTAGCCGAACTCGAGAGATACCAAGTCGGGAACCGACACCTCGGCGGCGGCCAAGTAGTCGAGCAATGCCCCTACCTCGTGGCCGGTCATCTGTGTGACACGCTCCCTACTCGGGTCCTGGGTCATCGCCGCGCGCAAAACGGACAGGACCAGCGTGGCGCTCGGGAGATGCTCCTTCTGGGCTGCTGTCGGATTGAAGATTCCGTTGCTGGCGATCGCAATCGCGGACCAAGCTCGTGCTCGCTGAAGGAGTAACTCGATAGCCCCGGTGAGATCTTCATCGGGCACGACCTCGAAATGCGCCTGGGACCAGAAGAGCTCGTCAGCGTCTGGGAAGTCGCGGAGAATCTCCCAGAACCGACTGGCTGTCGGGACGTTGAGGACGAATCGTCTTATGGCCTGGCTCCCGATGTTGCCTCGTTCAATTGCTCGACTTAGATCCGCTGGGCCGTCTACCGTGAGGTGGCTCCGGACCCACGTTTCGGCCGCTTGCTGGAGCGCTGCGCTCTCTGATGACAGCCAATCCAGCATGGTGTCCAGAGCATCAACGGGTTCGTAGGATGACAGTGCCCAACCGACCTGCGTCGGAGCCCCAGCCCGGGTCGTTACTGCGGCGAGTTGTTCCCATGCGTCGGGGCGGGCAAACAGGACGTTAAGCACTTCGCGCCGTTTGGCTTCCAGCACTGTCCGGTAGCGCTCGTAGTTGGTCAGGTCTTCACCGGACAAGGACGGGCGCCAATTGAAAAGATATGCGTACCGGCGTAGGTCGTCAGTAGGTTGCAGCAATTCGGCCAGGTGGTGTATGCGGACGCATCGCTCCACGGGCATCGCCCAGTTCGCGTCTTGGAACCGCTCGTGCCTCGCTGCGGTCTCTCGCGCCTGTTCGAACAGCGCTAGCCGAATGTCTTCATCCAAGTCGCCGCGTGATGCTTCTTCCTCGAGGAACTCGATGATCCGATTCGCTTCGTCTGGGCCAACTTTGGAGAGCGCTTCGACAAGCCAGGGCATGGGGGTGGGATCTACCTTGACCCATTCGAGTGCGCGGTCGACAAGGCTGGTCACGAACGCGAACCATTCGCTGTTCGGCATCCGGTCGCTGGGGGGTTTTCCAGAGTTGGTAGCGCGGTTCATTGGGCGGCGAGACCCAGGCTTTGCTGTCGGGCCAGAGCGCCTTGAGCAGGGCCCAACCTGTCGTCGCGCTCAGGGCCCGGCAGGCATCGAGCGCTTGGAGTCGGGTCGCGAGGTCTGCGCCAGTGCGCCGAATGCATCCGCACAGGACGGTGGACATGCTTGCGAGGCCGGTCAAGTCCAGTGGGCGTGGTGTACGAGGTTGATCCTTCGGTTGGGCGTGTCGGTCAGGCTGTGAGGGCCTGGAGCTCGGGTTCGGTCACCTCCTCGACGACGGCGTGGTCGACGGCTTGTGCTCGGGCGAGGACGTCGAGGCCGAGGTAGCGGCGGCCTTCGGCCCATTCGTCGTGTTGTTCGGCCAGGACGGCGCCGACGAGCCGGATGATGCTGGCCCGGTCGGGGAAGATCCCGACCACGTCGGTGCGCCTGCGGATCTCGCGGTTGAGCCGCTCGTTGGGGTTGTTGGACCAGATCTGGCGCCAGATCTCTTTGGGGAACGCGGTGAACGCGAGGATGTCGGCACGGGCGTTCTCGAGGTGGTCGGCCACGGCGGGGAGCTTCTCGGCCAAGGCGTCGACGACCCGGTCGAACTGGGCGTGCACGGCCTCGGCGTCGGGCTGGTCGTAGATGGAGTGCAGCAGCGCCTTGACCCAACCCCAGGACTGCTCTTCGGGGTCGCGGACATCAGGTTCGCGGCGTAGTGGGTGCGGCACCGCTGCCAGGCCGCCCCAGGGCATGGTGGCGCCGATCGCCGACGACCAGGCCGGCGTGGGCGTCGCTGGTGACGAGCTTGACCCCGGTCAGGCCGCGGGCGGTCAGGTCGCGGAAGAACGCCAGCCAGCCGGCGCCGTCCTCGCTGGTGGTGACCTGGACGCCGAGGATCTCGCGGTGCCCATCAGCGTTGACACCGGTCGCGACCAGCACGTGCACTGGCACCACCCGGCCGCCCTCGCGGACCTTGAGCACCAGGGCGTCGGCGGCCACGAACGTGAACGGCCCGGCGTCTTCGAGCCGGCGGGTGCGGAACTGCTCGACGTGCTCGTCGAGCTCCTTGGCCATCACCGAGACCTGGGACTTGGACAGCCCGGTGATGCCCAGGGTCTGCACCAGCTTGTCCATCCGCCGGGTGCGAGACGCCGAGCAGGTAGCAGGTCGCCACCACCGATGGTGAGTGCCCGTTCGGCACGCTTGCGGCGCTCGAGCAGCCAGTCGGGGTACAGGCTGACCCGGTGCCGGAGCTTGGGCACCGCGACATCCAGAGTCCCGACCCGGGTGTCCAGGTCCCGGTGCCGGTAGCCGTTGCGCGAGTTGACCCGCTCCGGGGTCCGTTCGCCGTAGCCGGCGCCGCACACCGCGTCGGCCTGCGCCGACAGCAGCGCGTTGACGAACGTGGTCAGCAGATCACGCAGCAGATCAGGGCTCGCCTGATCCAGCTGCTCGGTCAGAAACTGGGCAGGGTCGATACTGGGTCCAGCGGTCATCGTGGTGTCCTTCTTCGAGTCGGTTGTCAGAGATCACTCGAAGGATCCACCCGGTGGCCGCGCCTACGTTGGAGGCACGCGCTCACTCAGGTCGGTCGTACACCACTCTGCTGGACTCCACTTTGCGAGGGGGTTGTTGCCCGAGTTCTTCGGCAGGTCGTAGCGGCAGAGTCGGGTCAGGATTTGTGTTGCGCGAACGAGGTGGTCCGGCGACCAGCAGAGCACTTCCAAGGCCCACAAGAGATGATGCTGTTGCCCGGACGGTCCCAGGGTCAGCGGATCGTTAACGACCTGGAACAGGCGGCCGACGGTTGGCTCGCTGGTTGCCAGGTCATCTTCCAGCGCCGACAGGAAGGTGTCTGGAGCGGCCTCGGCAAGAAGTGGAAGCACGTCGGCGATAGCTCCCCAGGTGTGACCCTTGGAGCCGGCAACGACCTGATGCAGCACGTCGCGCACAACCTGTTCGGCCACCAAGGAAGCGTGATTGGTGCCACTGGGGACTGATTCGATCGCTCCGGCCAGGGCGAGACTGTCGGCGATGCCGCGTCGCAGAGCAGGCGAGTAGGTTCGGCGCTGTCCTTTCATTTGAGCGGCGATCCGCTCGTGTGCAGCGAGGCCTTCATAGGGATTTTGGTCCAGGAGAACGCTGGTTGCGATCTCTGCCCATCGCGTTGCCAGCTGTGATGACACCCGGTTGCCGAACTCTAGGAACGCCTCCTCCAATGACGTGACTACAAAGACGTTCCGCGCGTTCCTGATCGCCGGATCGGGTCCACGGCTGGCGTCGGCGATGGCGCGCTCCAGATCGGCCAAAGGGGTGGCGGTCAGTTCGCTCAGGACATGCAGGTCCTCAGGGAGATCTGTCCAACGACTCGCGAGCATCAGTGCGGCGAGCGTGTCGGCCAGCGGCGGCCGAGACCAAGTGGGCTGCTGGACGCGGGGGGAGCGCGAAAGGCGACGCGCCAGTGCGGGCATGCTCCGACGGGCAAGTACCGCGAGCCGATCGGCCTGGTGCCACTCGACGCCGCCTACTCGGAAGGCCTCGGCCGCCTCGTAGCGGCCAACCCTCGGCAGGCGAATGTCGACGGTCCGGCGCGCGGCAGAGCCGCTATCAACGATGGACACGATATGCCTACCGCTAGCGAGGGCGCGGGTCACGTCTGCATTGTCGAAGTCGGGCACCAAGATCCCCCGCCCGGGGAGCGCCACGATTCGATCCCAGACGTCCGTCGACCGGACGATTGTGACGGCGACGGGCTCACTTGCATAATCGTCGTCGGGCGTGAGGCACGCATGCACAAATCCCAAGGCATCGTCGACCCACTCGGTGTGGATTGAGGTAATCCTCGGCTCCTCGCCAAGCAGCGAGCGCAGTCGCTGCGCCTCCTTTGCTCGCCCTGCGATGAAGAGCTTCAGCGGAAGAGTCGGTTCGGTCGCGGCGGAAGAGCGGTCCCACCAAGTCTCCAGCGACAGCGCGTCCCGGGGTCGAAGACCTAGAGTCTCCGAGATCCACAGGTGTGCGGCAGGTGCAACCTGCAGCCAGGCTTCGAGGTCATCAGCATCGATGACGACGACATCTTTGAAGAGTTGCTCGGCTCGTCTCTCGGCGGCCCAGGTCTCCTTGCCTTGCCATCGACGGACTGTCACGAAGACGAAGGTCACATCTTGCGATGCCTTGCCCTTTCGTCCGTCGTAGTCCTTGCTAGCCTTGCGTCTAGAGTCCTTGTCGGTGCCGAACTCGAACAAGATCTGTCCGGCCGGCAGCAATTGTGATTGCCCATCGAGGGTCGCCACGCCGTCCTTGCCGGCCAGTCCGACCCCGTCCCTCGTCCGAATCGAGATTTGGCCAGCCCCGGGTGTCTCGGACAACAGCCTGCGCACCAACTCTGGAAGCCGATCCTGAGCTTCGCGAGCGTTGGTTTCCGGCCACAGCGCTAGCTGGCTTGCCGTCGCAAGTTCGGGACTCGCCGTTCGTCGTTCGACAGCAAGGCTCACGGTCGGCGCTCCGCGCTGCGCTTTGAGGCGCTCCGCGTCGCTCGCACGGAACTTGTAGAACGACGTCCCCGGCACTCGCGCGTCCGGGAGCAGTCCCTGCTTGGCGTAAGACCGCACGGTGTTCTCGTGCACCCCAAGCCGACGGGCGGTCTCGCGGACGCTAAGGAGTTCCGAGTCACTATCCATACATATAGCATAGCGCGTGTGGACTTTCAGCACTCGCGCGTCGCAGAAGTCTTCAACCGGCTGTCGGGGCACGTGCGTCTAGCTGGGGTGTGACCCGAGCCCGACGGCCTCGACTGGTTGTCATGCGGCTGTGCTTTGCCGGCATGTCCGCTTGTGCCAGCGGTGAGTCTGGTCGCGAGGTCGCCGAAGGTCACGGACTTTCGGGCATCACCCTCAGAGGCGAGAGTCGACGGCGGCCGAGCCACCCACCCGCTGCGCGACCCAGACGGGGAGGATCGAGGCGACGACGAGGACGACGGCGACGACATTGACGACGGGCGCCTGGTTCGGCCGGAAGAGGTTGTTGTAGATCCAGATCGGTAGCGTCGGTGTGCCGGGGCCGGCCGTGAAGGTCGTGACGACGATCTCGTCGAAGGACAGCCCGAAGGCGAGCAGCGCCCCGGCGACGAGGGCCGATCGCAGCAGCGGGAAGGTCACCAGCCGGAAGGTCGTCCACGGCCCGGCACCGAGGTCGGCAGAGGCCAGCTCCAGTGACCCACCCATCCGGCGCAGCCGGGCCACGACATTGTTGAAGACGACGACGACGCAGAAGGTCGCGTGCCCGACGATGATGGTGAACAGGCCCGCCGAGATCCCGAAGACCGGGGTGAGGACCGAGCTGATGACCGACTGGAGGGCGATACCGGTGACGATGCCGGGCAGCGCGATCGGGAGGATGACCAGCAGCGAGATCGCCTGACGCCCGTAGAACCGGTGCCGCGTCAGCGCCAGCGCGAGGAGGGTGCCGAGGACGACTGCGATCGCCGTCGCGCCGAGGCCAGCCCGGACCGACATACCGAGGGCTTCGCGCGGACCGGGCGACTCGGCGGCGGCGGACCACCACTGGAGGGTCCACCCCGTCGGCGGCCAGGCGAAGGTCTTGTCGGCGTTGAACGAGTTGACCGTGACGACGACCAGCGGCGCATAGATGAAGGCGAGGACTACTCCGGCGAGGAGCCAGAGGGCGGCTCGCGCGCCGCGGCCGGTGCTCACAGGTTCTCCAGGGCGCCGGTGCGGCTCACGGCAGCGAGATAGCCGATCATGACGAGGACCGAGACGGTCCCCAGTGCTGCGGCGAAGGGCAGGTCGAGGGTGGTGTTCTGGTAGACCGCCGTGCCGAGCACCTGGAGCTTCCCGCCGACGATCTGGACCGCGATGTAGTCGCCGAGGCTGAGCGAGAAGGTGAAGACGGTCCCTGCCGCGACCGACGGGACGATCGCCGGTATGACGACCCGGCGGAAGGTCATCCCCGCTCCGGCGCCGAGGTCGGACGAAGCCTCCAGGTGTGACTCCGGGAGCCGCTCGAAGGCCGCATAGACCGGCAGGACCATGTACGGCAGCCACAGGTAGGTCAAGGTGAGAACGACCGCGGTGAGGCCGAAGCCGGGGGTCGCGCCGAGGACCGACTCCAGGACCCCGCCGGGGGAGAGCATCGTCCGCCAGGCGTAGGCCTTGACCAGGTAGCTCGCCCACAGCGGGACGAGGATCAAGGCGACGAGGATCGGCCGGGCCCGCGGCGGTGCCACCCGCGCCATGAAGTACGCGAAGGGCACCGCCACGAGGATGCACACCACGGTGACGAGCACGGCGATGAGCAGGGTCCGGCCGATGATGCCGAGGTAGGTCGGGCCGAGGACACCCTGGACGTTCTTCAGCGACCAGGTCCGCACGACCTGGTTGGTGAAGGGGTCGGTGGTCCAGAAGGCGGTGGCGAAGATCGCGGCGAGGGCGCCGAGATAGGCGACGCCCAGCCACACCATCGGCGGTGCCAGTAGGCCCAGCAGCGCCATACGCCGTCGCATGTGTTCTTCGTTCCTCCGTCCCGTCCCGGTCGAGCCGACACCCCCGCGAGCTGGCGGGGGTGTCGGCTGGGGCTAGCTCGCTGGGCTAGCTGTTGCGGATCTCCGTCCAGGTCTTCGTCCACGTCGCATAGTCGGTGCAGACGACGTCGGTGCGCCCGTCGAGGCACTGCGGGATCGGGGTGTTCCAGTAGTAGACCTTGGCGAAGTACGCCTCGTCCTCGGCGTGGTAGGTCGCGCAGTGCGCCTTGTCGACGGTCTCCTGGCAGGCCAGCTTGTTGGCCGGGGCCTCACCGAACCACTCGGCGATCGCGGCATTGGTCTTCGGCGAGACGAGGTGGTCGATGCAGCTTGTACGCACAGGTCTTGTGCGTCGACTTCGCCGCGACCATCCACGTGTCCGACCAGCCGGTCGCGCCCTCCTTGGGCAGCACCGCGGCGACGGGAGCCTTCTCGGCCGCGGTGAGGTTGACGATGACCTGCCACGACGTGCCGAGCACGGTCGAGCCGGCCTTGAACGCCTGGACGACCTTGGTGTAGTCGGACCAGTACTCGCCGATATTCGCCTTCTGCGCCTTGAGCAGGTCCGCGGCGGCGGCGAGCTGGGTCGCGTCGAGCGCGTACGGGTTCTTGATGCCGAGCTCCGGCTTGGTCGCCATGAGGTAGACGGCCGCGTCGGCGATATAGATCGGCGAGTCGTATGCCGTCACCGCGCCCTTGTTCGCGCCCGCCTTGTCGAAGACGGCACCCCACGAGTCGGGGGCGGGGGAGACCTTGTCGGTTCGGTACATGAGAACGTTCGCGCCGCGGCCGTGCGGGATGCCGTAGGCCACCCCGTTGACCGAGTTCCACGGCTTCATCTTCAGCGAGTCGAAGATGTCCTTGTAGCTGGTGATGAGGTCGGTGTTCATCGGCTCGACGTCCCCGGCCGCGATGAGCCGCAGGGTCGCATCGCCGGACGCCGAGACGACGTCATACTGGCCGGTGCGCATGAGCTGGACGGCCTCGTCGGAGGTGCCGAAGGTCTTGACGTTGACCTGGCAGCCGCTGGCCTTCTCGAAGTCGGTCACCCAGTCGACCTTCGGGTCGTTGGTGCCGTCCTCGACATAGCCGGGCCAGGCCAGGACGTTGACCGAGCCCTCGGGGGTGCCGAGCGCGGCGAGCTTGTCGAGCTTGGGTGGGGTGAACGGGGCGTTCGCGGTGCCGCCTCCGTTCGACGTGCCACCCGAGCCGGGTGAGCCGGTGGACGGGGTGCCGCCGCCGCACGCGGCCAGGGCCAGGGCGGCCGCCGCGAGGGCGGCCACCGGGGCGAGCTTGGTCATGGAGTGCTCCTCGGGTGGGGGGTCGGGTCAGAGCCCGGGGTCGGGTATGGCGATGAGGTGTTCCGGACGCCAGGTCACCAGGACCTGGTCGCCTCGATGGGGGGCCGAACCGGTCGGCTCGGTGCCGTTCTGGTGCAGGACGACGACCCGCGGGGCGGTGGCGCTGCCGGCGTCGAGGTCGACGACATAGCGGGTGACAGGGCCGGCATACACGACCTCCGCGACGGTGCCCCGGGCGTGCGGTGCGTCGACCGCGGACCCAGCCGGGTGGACGCGGAGCTTCTCCGGGCGGACGGCGAACCGGCCGGCGGTGCCGAGGAGGTGCAGGGCGGCGGGGCCCTCGAGGAGGTTCGACGTGCCGACGAAGCCGGCGACGAAGGCCGAGGTCGGGTGCTCGTAGATCTGCGCCGCGGTGCCGACCTGCTCGATGCGGCCGCGGTTGAAGACGGCGATGCGGTCCGAGAGGGTCAGCGCCTCGTCCTGGTCGTGGGTGACGAAGACGAAGGTGATGCCGACCTCGCGCTGGATCGACTTCAGCTCGACCTGCATCTGCTCACGGAGCTTGAGGTCGAGGGCGCCGAGCGGCTCGTCGAGGAGGAGCACCTTGGGGCGCTTGACCAGGGCCCGGGCCAGGGCCACCCGCTGGCGCTGGCCGCCGGAGAGCTGGGACGGGCGGCGCTCGCCGAAGTCGCCGAGGCGCACCTGGTCGAGGGCGTCCTGGGCCTGCTGGCGGGCCTGGCGCGCGGGGGACCTTGGTGACGCGCAGGCCGTACTCGACGTTCTCGCGCACGCTCATGTGCGGGAAGAGGGCGTAGTCCTGGAAGACGGTGTTGACATCGCGGCGGTATGGCGGCCGGCCGGTGACGTCCTCGCCGGCCAGCTCGACGGTGCCGGCGGTGGGGTCCTCGAAGCCGGCGATCATCCGTAGCACGGTGGTCTTGCCCGAGCCGGACGGGCCGAGCATCGAGAAGAACTCGCCGTCGGCGATGTCGAGGTCGACATCGTCCACGGCCGCGACAGGGGGATGGCCCGGGAACACCTTGCGCAGCGCACGGAGCCGGATCGCCGGGGGTCGGCCCGTCGAGTCCGTTGCAGCCATCAGAGCCTCCTTGCCCGTGATGGCGCTCACCCTAGAGCCGGAGCGCGGAGCACACCAAACGGTCCATGTCCATACCGAACTTCCCCCCTGTGCATAACCTGCAAAGACACACCTTTAGAAGCCTTCTAAGGGTGTGTCTTTGCAGGTTATGCACAGGACGTAGGGTGGCGGGCATGGTCGAGCGGCTGAGCCAGGACCGGCCCGCAGGGTCGGTGCGGCGGACGAGCTCGATCGACATCGAGGCCCTCGCCGCCGAGCCGGCCACGCTGCGCTTCTCCGGCCGCTCCCGTGACGCGCTGACCCTCGACCCCGCGGCGCCACCCACGCCGATCGCGCGGGCCCTGGTCCGGGCCACGGTCGGCGCCGGGGTTGTCGAGTCGCTCAGCGTCCACCCCCTCGTCCCGGGCGCGGACCAGCTCGTCGGCAAACGCCTCGCGGTCGGCTTCCGGACCGCGATCTGGCGGAACCTGCGCGAGGAGTATGACGCCGGCACCCCGCTGCACGCCCTGCTCGACGAGCTGCCCGGTGCCCACGTCATCTCCGGCTTCGCCGTCCGCCGCCTCGCCGCTCGCGCGGCCGGCCCGGCCACAGCGGTGCGCCCGGGCGTCCGACGCCTGGACGTCTGTGCCGGCTGGGCCGCCGACTCCGAGGCCGCCGCCGAGTACCGCGCGACCGGCCAGTCCCCACCGCCCCTGGCGATGCCGCTCGCCCCACCGCGCCCCGCGGCCGGCGCGGACACCGCCGGCTGGCACACTCTCGCGCCACTTCGCCCCGGCTCGATGAGCCGGCGCCGCCGCCTCGACGTCTGGCGCGACGGCGCCGCAGTGATCGGGGTCGACGCAGTCTTCCGCGATGTCTTCTGCGACGACGACGGGGACGAACGAACCCTGCACGAGTATGCCGTCCAGGCCCTCGTCGACGCCGCCACCTTCGAGGTTACCCAGATCGAGGCGACGCCGGTGCTGCTGCCGCACACCGAGTGCCCGAGCACGGCGGGAACGGCGCGGGCGATGATCTCGGCGCCGGTGCGTGGGCTGCGTGAACGGGTGTCGATGGACCTCTTCGGCCCGTCCTGCTGCACCCACCTCAACGACCTGCTGCGCACGCTCGCCGACGTCCCGGTCCTCGCGGCGTCGCTGCCGGACTGACGACCGGGGCGGCCCGGCTCAACCTTCCGCGGCTCAACCTCAACGGCTCAGGCCCGGGACGCGCCCGCGACCTCCAGCCGCACCCCCGGCCGGGCGACCAAAGCGGGCCCGCCGCCC
The DNA here is from genome assembly GCA_037046605.1 of Nocardioides sp. Lineage (GTDB taxonomy): Bacteria > Actinomycetota > Actinomycetes > Propionibacteriales > Nocardioidaceae > Nocardioides. The sequence continues at coordinate 9,683 of JBAOHF010000003.1, read as the reverse complement.
AGCACCGAGTCCAGGTAGTCCCCCACGAGCGAGGAGACCAGGGCCAGCTGCTCGGCCCGCGGCAGGTCGCCCGAGTCGCACCCGAAGCCGCCGAAGGAGGACGAGTCGACGAAACCGCAGTGATAGCCCCCAGCGACCTCGGCGTAGGTCCGCGGTCCGGCCCACGCGTCATACAGGGTCCGTGACACAGCCGGGGGGACGATCCGGTCCTGCGAGCCGACGACGACGAGCGCGGGCAGCGCACCCAGCGATCCGCTGGCGGCGACCGCGACGGACGAGGGCCGGGTCCGCGCCGGCGCGAGCCCCACCACCGCCCGCAGGCGCACGCCCGAGCCCTGAGGACCCGACGACCCCACGAGCAGCCCCGCCGCGAGGACCGAGGCGCCACCACCGAGCGAGTGCCCGACCAGCGCGCAGGCCGACGGGTCGGCGACCGGCTGGGTCCGGCAGGCCCACAGCACCGAGTCGCGCAGCTGCCGCGCATACCTCGAGTGCGAGGGGAGGAGGTGGGCGGAGGCGTGGGGGGCGACGACGACATACCCGCGCCCGGTGAGCGACTCGATGAGCGAGAGGTACCGGTCGGCGGTCTGGGCGAACCCGTGCGCCACGCAGACCACCGGCGCCCCCCGGCCCTCGGCCCGAGCCTGGGCAGGCAGCCCCAGCAGCGCTCCCCAGGCGCGTCCGCCGGCCCGGACGACGACCTCACGAACCCCCGCCATGGGTCGACCATATGTCCCAGTTCACCCGCACTGGACCGAACTTCACCTGAACGTGCTTGCGCCAGTGGGGGATACCGGGTTACACACTGCGGTATGGCGGTGCCGGTCGACGCAGTCACGCGGGCCGACGTCGACCGCATCCGGTATGACGATCTCAGTTTCGAGACGACATACGGACGGGTCGGCGTCACCGTCTTCATGCCCTCGGTCCAGCAGGTCAGCGACACCGGGATGCCCGAGGTCAGCGTCGTCTACTCGGCCGGCTGGGGCGAGGGTCGCGGAGCGGCAGAGGTGGCCTGCCAGGCGCTGGTGCGCGCCGCCAACACCATCGCCGTCATGGTCACCTACCCGAACGCCAACCTGCGGGTCCACGACATCGTCCCCTTCCGGACCCGGATCCTCAGCGCCGTCATCCGGCGGCTCAAGACCGACTCCCCGTATGACGAACCGGATCTTGTCGTCGTCGGCTACTCACGCGGCACCGTCCCGGCCCGGCATGCCGCCCTCGAGCACGCCAGCGAGGTCAGCGGCCTCAGCCTGGTCGCCCCGACGTGGTTCGAGGGCGAGGTCCGGCCTCGCGAGCTTGCCACCAAGGGACTGGCCGAGGGGGCCCGGGGCATCCTGCGGGAGAGCTGGGTCGACAAGTGGGGGCTGATCGCCGCGAGCGCGCGGCTGGCCCAGGAGATGGTCGCCCACCCGATTGCGCTGCGCAATGACGTCGCGGCCATCGCCGCAGAGGGGGCGACCGACCTGCGCGAGGTGCTCGCTGCCGGCATCCGGGTCGGGGTCGTCGCCGGTCGTCACGACGAGCTGTGCGAGGTCGATGGCATCCGTCGGGTCGTCGACGACCCGGAGATCCGCGGGCGGGTCGACTACCGGGAGGCCGAGTCGGACCACTTCTGCTACTTCCTCAAACCCGCGCCCCTGCGGGTCGTCGCCGACCAGATCGGCCGGCTCGCCATACCGAGGACGTAACCCACGCCGTCGCACACCCATCCCGGCATGGGACGATCCTGCGATGTCCACCATCGTCTTCCTCCACGCCCATCCCGACGACGAGGCGTCCCAGACCGCCGGAGCCATGGCCCGCGCCGCCGCCGAAGGTCACCGGGTCGTTGTCGTCTTCGCGACGAACGGTGAGCACGGCGAGGTGCCCGAGGACCTTCGCGCCGGCGAGACTCTCGCGGACCGCCGCCGCGCCGAGGCCCAGTGCTCGGCCGCCGCGCTCGGTGTCAGCGACGTGCGCTGGCTCGGGTATGCCGACTCCGGGATGACCGGCTGGTCTCAGAACGCGGACCCGTCGAGCTTCCTGGCCGCCCCGACATCCGAGGCCGCTCGGCGGCTGGCCGACATCCTCGACGAGGTCGATGCTGACGTCCTCGTCGGGTATGACTGGCACGGCGGGTACGGACACCCGGACCATGTCACGGTGCACCAGGTGGTCCACGCCGCGGCGCCCATGGCCGCGAGGACCCCGCGGCTCTACGAGTCGACGATGAACCGCGACCTCATGCGGTCGATGATGGAGCTCGGTCGCTCCACCGGAGTTCCCGAGGACCAGCTCTTCGACCCGGACGGCCCGATGGACGACGGCAACCCGCTCGGGACGCCCGAGGCCGAGATCACCCTGCGCGTCGACACCTCGGCCTATCTCGCCCAGCGGCGGGCGGCGCTGGCCTGCCACGCCAGCCAGGTCACCGACGCGGGCGGCTTCCTCTCGATGCCCGATGACGTCTTCGCCGCCTTTTTCGGGCAGGAGCACTACATCGAGGTCGGAGCGCCGGCCGGCATACGCGATGGGTGGTTCTTCGCCTGAGCGACGCCGCGCGGTAGCCTCGTGGCCCGATGACGTCCGGGTGAACAACAGGTGAGCAGGCGGGTTCCCAACCGATCCTCACGAGGAGCCGACGGTGGGCAAGAAGCAGGTGAAGGCGCGCAAGGCCGAGGTCAAGCGCGCCAAGCGGGCCGAGGCCGCCGCTGACAAGGCGGTGCGCCGCGCCGGCGTGCCGGTCCGACGTCCGGCCCTCGACTACGAGCTCAACCCGCAGCACGAGTCACCGCTGCTCGGCCTGGTGAGGAGCTCGCTGCCCGGGCTCGACGTCCTGCGGTCCTACGACCGGCGCTGGCTGCGCCCGGACGTCTTCGCCGGGGTCGCGGTGGCGGCATACCTCGTCCCGCAGGTCATGGCCTATACGGCCATTATCAACGTCCCGCCGGTCACCGGGCTCTGGACCGCGCTCGCGGCGCTGCTCGCCTACGCCTTCCTCGGCGGCTCGCGGGTGCTGAGCCCCGGGCCGGAGTCGACCGTCGCGCTGATGGCGGCCACGGCCATCGCGCCGCTCGCCGCTGCCTCGCCTCAGCGGGCCATGGCGCTGACGGCCGCGCTCAGCCTCATCGTCGCCGGCTGGCTGCTCGTCGCGCGGGTCTTCCGGCTCGGGGTGGTCTCGGACCTGCTCAGCCAGCCGCTTCTCGTCGGCTATCTCGCCGGCGGCGCCGTGCTGATGATCGTCGGCCAGCTCGGCAAGATGACCGGGACGAGCGTCGACGGCGACAGCATCGTCGAGCAGATCCGCTCCTTCCTCTCGGTCGTCGGGACGACCCACCTCACCACCCTGCTCGTCGGGTTGGGCACCCTCGCCCTGCTCCTGCTCATCGTGTGGCGCCGCCCACGCTGGCCCGGCCCGCTCATCGCCGTCGCGACCGCGACCGCAGTCTGCGCGGCCACGCACCTCGACCGGCTCGGGGTGGCGGTCGTCGGTGCGGTCCCGACGGGGCTGCCCCTGCCGCACCTGCCCGAGGTGTCGGCCAGCGACGTCAAGGCTCTCCTTGTCGCCGGGCTGGGTGTGGCGATCGTCGCGTATGGCGATATCACCCTGATCGCCCGGGGTTTCCCGTCGCCGCCGGACGAGTCGGGCAGCTCGCCCGAGGTCGACCCGCAGCAAGAGCTTGTGGCGCTCTCCGGCGTCCACGCGGCGACAGGGCTCGTCGGGGGCTTCCCGGTCTCGGCCTCGGGCTCTCGGACCGCCCTGGCCATCGCCGGCGGTGCCCGCTCTCAGCTGTACTCGCTCGTCGTCTCGGCTTGCATCGTCATCGTCCTCTTCGTCGCGGGGCCATTGATCTCGATGCTCCCCAAGGCCTCGCTCGCGGCGGTCGTCTTCTACGCGGCGGGCAAGCTGGTCAGCTGGCCCGATATCGTCCGGCTCCGCCGGTTCCGGGCCGCCGAGCTGTGGCTGGCCGTCGCGGCGATGCTCGCCACTGTTCTGCTCGGCATCCTCGCGGGCGTCGCCATTGCCATCGCGCTCAGCCTGCTGGAGATGCTCCAGCGGCTCGCCCGCCCGCACGAGGGCGTCCTCGGCCGGGTGCCGGGCCTGCCCGGCATGCACGACGTGGACGATCACCCGGACGCGCTCACCCTGCCCGGTCTGGTCGTCTACCGGTATGACGCCCCGCTGTTCTTCGCCAATGTCTCCGACCTGCGCCGCCGGGTGCTCTCGGTCGTCGACCAGGAGAACCAGGCCTACCCCGACCAGCCGGTGCGCTGGTTCGTCCTCAACGTCGAGGCCAATGTCGAGGTCGACATCACGGCCGCTGACGGGCTCTGCCAGATCCAGCACGACCTCGACAAGCGGGGGATCCAGCTCGGTCTGGCCCGGGTCAAGCGGGACATGCTCATCCCGTTGCGCAGCGCCGGACTCATCGAGCTCATCGGCAAGGACATGCTCTTCCCCACGCTGCCGGTCGCAGAGCAGGCCTACCTCGACTGGGCAGCGGCGCACCCGCCAGAGCCGGCGGTGCCATCGGAGCCCGACCCGGTCGTCGAGCACCCCGAGCCGCACCATATGAGCTTCGTCGAGATGGTCGGGGCGGTCGACCCAGAGCTCGACCACGAGGGGCCGCCAGCGCCCGCGCCAGGCTCCGATGACGCGGACTGGGGCGAGGTCCCGATGGGGCGGTCCTGAGCCGCTCGGGGGGGCTGTGCCAAGCGGTGTGCGACTCGAGTTGAGATCGCCGGGGCCGCACGAAACAGCGGTCGGGGCGACATGCCAAACGGGCGGGCCACTCCCGTGAAGGAGTGACCCGCCCGCCCAGGGGGACGTCAGAGTGGTCAGTGGTTGTCGTTCTCGGAGCCGCCGTCCTCGTGCGTGCTGTCCTCGTGCTCGCTGTCCTCGTGCTCGGAGTCCTCGTGCTCGGAGTCCTCGTGATGGGTCGCGGTTGCGGTGGCGGTCGGCTTGCTCACCGCGGTCGCGTGCTTGGCCACGACGGGCACCGCCTTGTGCGTCGCCGCAGGCGCGGCATACACAGGGACGGTCTTTGTCACGGTGACCCGGGTCACGCAGGTGTCGCTCTCGAGCTTCGCGGGTGCGACGCACGGCTCGAAGACGACCGAAGCAGCGGGGGACACCGAGGACACCGACGCGATGGCCTCGCTACCGGAGGTGGGGGCGAGGACGCCATAGGCGAGGACGGCGGCCACGCCTCCGACGGCACCGCCGATCAGGACCGCGAACGGGCGAGTAGTGCTCATGGGGGACTCCTTGGGTGTGGGACGCGGCGTGGGGGCCGGTAGTGACCACGTTCACCCGGAACACCGCGGTTGGGAAGGGGGTCTGCCCCCATTTGCTCCGGATGGCCGCGGCCTGGCCGTGCGGGTCGGCCATCTGGCCGACGTCAGCCAGCCTGATGGCCGATGGCGGATCCTCTCGCCTCCACAAACACTGGCGGTATGACGTCTCCACTCACTCCCCGCCAGCGCAACCGTTCCCGCAACGTCCTCAACGCCGCCACGGGTCTGCTCACCGCAGCGACCGTGGCGTCGGTCGGCGTTGCCAGTGGCCTCGCGGCGTCGGCCACCCAGGACGCCAAGGATGCCAAGCGCGCTGCCCAGGCCCGGGCCGCCGAGGCGGCCGCTGCCGCCACCGCCGCCGAGCCGGTCCGCGCACAGCGCCCGACCAAGACCATCGTCACGACGAAGGTCGTGGCCGGCGCCTCACGTTCGGGCACCGCCACGCTCGGCGGCGGCACCGTCCGCTCGTCCGCGAGCTCCTCGTCGTCCTCGACGCGCAGCTCCACCAAGACCACGAGCAGCAAGCCTGCGGTGAGCAAGCCGGCCAAGGTCGTGGTCCCGACGACGGGGTCATGAGCATCGCGGCACCGACCCGCACGCCGGCCGATCCTGGGACAGCCCCTGTGAGCGATCCTGTGACCGACCCTGGGACCGATCCAGACATCGGCCTGGGGACCGATCCCGAGGCCGAGAGCGGGCTCGCTCCGGTCCGGGGCTGGTCGGCACTTGGCACCTATGTCCACCTCCAGACCGCAGGCGGTCACCGCCTCGACGAGGCCGCGCAGCTTGCAGCCGCGGTGCTCGACGAGGTCGACCGCACCTGCAGCCGGTTCCGTCCCGACAGCGACCTGATGCTGGCCAACGCTCGCGCCGGCGAATGGACGCAGGTCTCCCCGGTCCTCGTCGGAGCAGTTCGTGTCGCGATCGAGGCCGCCGAGGCCACCGACGGGCTCGTTGACCCCACGCTCGGACACCACCTGCTCACGGCGGGGTACGACCGGACGTTCGCCCTGCTCACCGAGTCGTCCACCCATCCGGCCGCGGTTCCCATCCCGCCGGCCCGGGACCGGTGGCGCCAGGTCGAGGTACGTGAGGACGCACTGCGTCTCCCCATCGCCGCGTACCTCGATCTCGGCGCCACGGGCAAGGCGTATGCCGCAGACCTTGTCGCGGCGAGCATCGTGACCCAGCTCGGGGTGGCTGTCGTCGTCAGCGTCGGTGGTGACGTGCGAGCAGCGGCCCCGGCCGACTCCCTGACGTCGCTGCCGGCCTGGCCGATCGGGATCGCCCATACCGCCGCAGCCCTCGATGACGGCCCCGACGAGGTCATCGAGCTCGTCGACGGGGGACTGGCCACCTCCTCGACCGCTGCACGTCGGTGGGTCCGCGGCGGGCGGGAGTGGCACCATCTCATCGACCCCCGCACCGGCGAGCCCGCCCGGGGCCCCTGGCGCACCGTCACCGCGATCGGCCGCACCGCCGTCGCGGCCAACACCGCCTCGACCGCCGCGATCGTCCTCGGCGCCACCGCACCCGCGTGGCTCAGCGCCCACGGCGTCGCGGCCCGCCTCGTCGACCACGACGACTGCGTGACGACGACCCCGGGCTGGCCCGTGGCCGACGTCCACTCGAAAGGAGACACACCGTGAGCGGTCCGCTGATGTGGTTCGCCAACCGAGGGACGGGCACCGTCCTGCTCGTCCTGTTCACGATGTCGACCGTCCTTGGCATCGCCTCGACGGGCCGGTCGACGTCGACCTGGTGGCCGCGCTTCCTCACCCAGGGGCTGCACCGAACCGTGGGGCTGATGTCGTCGATCCTGCTTCTCGCCCATGTGACCACCGCGGTCGTCGACGAGTATGTCGACATCCGCTGGTTCGACGCGATCCTCCCCTTCGGCAGCCTCTACCGGCCGCTCTACCTGTCTCTGGGTGCCTTCGCCCTCGACCTCACCGCCGCGGTCGTGCTCACCGGCCTGCTCCGCTCGCGGCTGCCCCTCGGGCTGTGGCGCGGGGTCCACCTGACGAGCTACGCCGCGTGGGTCGTCTCGGTCGTCCACTCGCTGGGCATCGGTACCGACGTCCACGAGCGGTGGTTCCAGGTCATCGTCATTGCCTGCGTGGGCGTCGTCGTCCTCGCCGTGCTCCTTCGCCTGGTGTCAGGTCGTGGTCAGGACCGCGACGATGCCCCGCTCGATGCTCCTCGCCGGGCGAGGGCAGTGGCATGACCGCCGTCGAGAACGGCCCGCTGCTGTTGGCTCACCTCACCGACGGACCGGGGTATGCCGCCCACCGTGGCCCGCTTCGGCCCGCTCCCGAAGGCCGATCTCGAGGCGATCGTCGCGGCCGCTGACACGGTGGCGGTCCGGGGCCGCGGCGGGGCCGGCTTCCCCTTCGCCGTAAAGCTGGAGACGGCCGCTCGCGGCGGTCGACGCACCGTCCTGGTCGTCAACGCCGCGGAGGGCGAGCCGGCGAGCTGGAAGGACAGCAGCCTGGCCCAGGTCGCCCCGCACAAGGTCCTCGACGGCCCGGCTGTGGTCGCCGCGGCCCTGCGCGTCCGCGAGGTCCACGTCGTCACCCCGGTCGAGCGGCCCGAGGTCGGTGCCTCCCTGCGCGCCGCGGTCGCCGAGCGTCGAAGCGCCGGTGAACGGCTTCGGTGGACCTTCCACGAGGCCCAGCCACGGTTCGTCGCCGGCCAGGCCCGCGCCGTCCTCGAGCTGATGGCGGGCCGGGAGAACCTGCCGGTCACCGCGTGGCAGCCCGAGGCGGTGTCAGGACACCGTGGCCGACCCACCCTGTTGTCCAATGCCGAGACGTGGGCCCATGTCGGGGCACTCGTGCGCCTGGGCCCGGACGCCTATGCGGCATACGGGAGGGATGCTCACAACCCGGGGACCACCCTGCTCACCCTCGGCGGCGATGGTGACGCGGTCGTCCGCGAGGTGGCGGCCGGGACGCCCTGGACCGAGGTGCTCACCGCGGACCAGCTGTCTCGGCCGGTCCTCACGGGCGGGTACCACGGCACCTGGGCCCCCTCGGGCGCCCTCGCCACGCTCACCGTCAACCGCACGCAGATGGCCACCCAAGGTCTCGCGCTGGGAGCCGGGGTCGTCATCACCTCCGCGCCCACCGCGTGCCCGGTCGAGCGCACCCAGCGGATCGTCGACTATCTCGCCGGACGAGTCGGCGCGCCGGTGCGGGCCGTGCCTCAACGGCTTGCCGGCGCTGGCGACGGCGCTGCGCGGGGTCGTCGACGGCATCGGGCAGCTCGGCCGGGTCCGTCAGCTGCTGGATGTCGTCGAGCGTCGCGGCGCCTGCGCCCACCCGGACGGCACGGCGCGTCTGGTCCGGTCGCTGCTCACCGCGGTGCCGCAGGAGGTCGACGCCCACCTCGGTGGGTGGTGCGGCTACCGTGCGCCGACCCGTCCGCTGTCCTTGGCCGGTGCGGTATGACGGCCCAGACATCGACACCGGTGCAGCGCCGCGGCGAGGAGCCCACTGCGACCTTGCGCGTCGACTGGCCGCTGTGCGAGGCGCGCGGCTTGTGCGCCGAGCTGCTCCCCGAACGCGTCGGGCTCGACGAGTGGGGCTACCCGGTCGTGACCGGCCGAGTTCCGGAACGGCTGCTCGGGCTCGCCCGCGAGGCCGTCGCTGCGTGCCCCCGTCAGGCGCTGCGCCTCATCCAGACCTGACCTCGACGCGCCCGGCCTCTCTTGGCAAGGCACGAGCGCCGTCCTTGGCTTGCCGGTGGGCAGCGGAACCGTCCCACCCGCTCGGCGCTGGGCGCGTGGTGCAACTCACGTCGACGGGGGAGCCCCCCGCTCGCGGCGCCGCTCCGGTGGCGCGCGGGGCGTCATACCGCAAGAATCACCGCATCACCCGGGGACTGACGGGCGACTCGCCAGCGCCGCCCACCACCGGCACTCGCGCGCTGACCGGCCCGAATGCATCGCTACTGGCCGGTAACTGCCACAAGTCCCTATGCAAGCGGCACCTGTTTTCGGCAGGCTCGGACCTGCACGTGTCTCAGACCGCCTACAGACAAAGGCAGGACCCTCATGAAGATCGTCGTCCTGGTCAAGTACGTCCCCGAGCCCACGGCCACGTGGAAGTTCGCGCCGGACCTGACCCTTGACCGTGGCGCCGTCGAGGGCCGGCTCTCGGAGCTGGACGAGTACGCCGTCGAGCAGGCCGCCCGCCTCCAGGAGGCCGGCACCGCGTCGGAGGTCGTCTTCCTCACCGTCGGACCGGCCAAGGCCGTCGACGGGCTCCGCAAGGCCCTGGCCATCGGTGGTGACAGCGCCGTCCACGTGACCGACGCCGCCATGCACGGCTCCGACGCCCTCGCGACCTCGCTCGTGCTGGCCAAGGCCCTGGAGAAGACGGGTTTCGACCTCATCC
>JBAOHF010000002.1:0-24227 GCA_037046605.1 Nocardioides sp. | reverse complement strand
ATAGGGACGGTGGAACCTTTTCTATAAGACACAGGGACGACAGGCTCACATGTCGTGACCAAACCATCGGAAAGCGTAAGACCTACTAGATGCCATGTGCGGCAGCGTCCCGGCACCCCCTGTCGGCCGACCGAAGACGGCGTGGCGCCCACCAGCTCGGCCAGTCTTCGCAGAATCCGGATGCTGGAACCGGAGACAGGCGCGCTGGTCATTGTGACCTGCCTGACGCCTTCACCCGAATGCGATCCTGCGCCAACCCGCCGCGAGCGGGCGACGCAGCCGCTCGATCACCGATCATGGGTGTGGCGTTGGGTCCGATCTGTCCTCAAAGGCCTTCGATCTGAATGGGCTATGGATCGCGACCAGTTGCGGATACTATGATGCCCACGTGGTGAGCGCTAGGTTCCCACCGTGCAACAAAGGGTGTGTCCATGGACGACAACGTGAACGAACTGCCAGTTCTGACGAGCGAGACGATCGGACGTCGGGCGACGATGAAGGCCGCTCTCGGCGGCGCCGTCGCTGGTGCCGTATTCGTTGCTCCGCGAATCGAAGGCTTCAGCATCGCCCCCGACTACGCTGCGGCGTCGACGGCGTTCACGACCAACACGGCCTCGAGTAAACTTCAATTTGCCAGGCAACGCCAGTGCAAAGATCTGCATGGACGGCAACAGCGGATGGCCGTGTTGTAGCAACAGCGGTCGCTGCACAGGTTCGACCACCTCAAACTTCCTCGTCGCCTCGGGAATCGGTGGCGCTGCGGACATCAACGCGTCTGTCACGCTCGCTGGCTTCCTCAACGACTCAACAGCAGACGGTGGTACAAATGGTGGAAGTCTTGCCGTTACCGTCGACGGAATTACCGACCACACGAACGAGACCTGCACGGCCAGCGCGAACCACAGCGCAAACTGCAACGGGTGGACCGGACCGAGTGCGCAAGCTCTCAACATGAGCAACGCCAACCAGGCGCAGCTCGGGCCGCAGGACCTGAACTGCAGCTACCGAACTGCATCCTCAAGCATTACTGTGTCGGTCACCTGCACCTGTGCATAGCGGACGGGCGGCCTAGGACGATCGGCCCGCTACCAACACTGTCTCATGGTCTCATCCGACGCACAATTCAGCTAGAAGCGTGCCATCAAAGGTGTGCCAAGCGGCCGATCCCGCCAGGGACAGAGCGATTTCCAATCGTGCTTGCCGTGAAGGCTGAAGACCAGAACTTCCTCCAAGCAGCGTCTGCAGCTGACCGAGCAGCGACGGTGTCCTCCCTAGATGCACGATCAGTTCAGGCTGACATCGCGCCACCGAGGGTTGACCGAAAAGGCTCGGCGCAACCACGCTCGCGTCTTCTTGCACGGAGGCGTTCGCCCAGGTGAGGGTCCATCCAGCTTGCTTGAGCTGTTCTGGCACTCCCCACCCCAACAGCGCATCCTTCGGCATCAAGACTGAGCTACCATCAGGAGCCTCGTGCAGCTGCATGTCGAGTCCGAACAGACTGCCGTTTGCTTCAATCTCACCAACTGCCATCGCATCCCGTTGAGACCGCTCCCCGAGAATTTGGTCTACTATCGAGGCTGCCTCGGGGAAACTCCTGGGACGCCCGCGTCGCTCGCCCTTACCGTCGTAGATGCGCAGTGGGCCAACGCCGTCCATGGGTGTCACCACGAAAGCTTCGACCGGCCCCCGCTCGGCGGACGGCACGAGTTGGTGCTCGCCGCGGTCCCTCAAGCTGTCCGCCACCTCGGGACTGTGACACCGCACCGAGCGTACAACTTTGTCGGGCCCGCGAAAGCTGAGCAACGGAACACTCTCGAAGTTGCGCAATTTGGATCCCATACATGAGTCAATCGGAGCAAGTTCGGCTACCGAGCGGTCACCTTTGGCCAGCCTACTTGCGTCTGTGTCAGGGGCGTTCGGATCCAATGCAAACTCGGTAGACGTAGTGATGCGGCGGCGTCCGTCCGGCAGAAATTCGGTGGTGATGAGCTGGCCCTCCGGACCGCGCTCCTTTGTCACCCGGATCGATTCGCCTGATTCGGCGTCGATTGCCATGTGCTCGCCGACGCTGACCGACCCTTGGGCGTCCGCACCCTGGTCCGGACGATCGTCGTTGAGCTCGACGGGTTGCTCCGGCAGCGCAACTGAATCGAAGGCGCCGAGGCTGCAAAGCTCTAACGCCATCACACCTACATGCATCCTGGCGGTGTCGATTGGAACCTCTGCGACAGCGGCGAGATCCGCAGCGAGTTCGGCCAGCGTGACGGCTCCAGAAACCTGGCGTGCAACGGCGGCTGCGACCCGCTCCACCGAAAACAGGCCCCAATCGGACCACACGATCAGTTCGCTGTCAGCGATCACCTTCGCTACGTTCGGACGCCACGTTGGAGCCGATTCCCAAAAGTCCTGACTTTCATTCGCACCCAGTGCCCAGCGCCTTCTGCGCTCGGGTCCGAGCTCGTACCAGGGTAGGATCATGCCTTGCCTCCGTTGGGCTGGTCGCTTCGCGACTTCTTGTCTTCGATGAGCCGATTTTCGATCAGTTCGGCCACGAACTCCCTGATTTCGGGCGACGCTTCTATGCCAAGTTGCACTCTCGAGCCGGGGAGCGCTCGCCATAACGCAGCGCCCGGCCGGTTCAGCGTCGTGACGCTGCGCGTCTCCTGGTGGTACACGACAACGTCCTCACCGATCTCAACCCAACGCGTATCCTCACTGACAGTGAGTTCACCAGGGCAGCGCAGAGCTTGCGGCCCATAGTCGCTGCTCTCCGGTCGGTGAACCGCCCAGGCCATATCGTCAGCGAGAGGGAGATCTTCGAGTAAAGATCGGACGGCTTGGGCACCCACGGCCGAGTTGTGGCAGCGGAGGCGCACGACCGGCACCTCGGACGCCAACCAAGCGAACGCCTCAAGTGCGGCAACTGGTCGATTGGCGATGTCGAGGCTGTTGGCGATGAGTGCCTCGACCGCCTGAGCTGGTCCGAGGACCTCGCATTCGAATCCACTGTCCGACGTTGAGCGAGTCTCGGTGCGGTCAGGTAGTACCACAAGAGCTGGACGTGCCGTGAGGCGGTGCCTGGTGCCAAGATCGACCGCTGAAAGAAGCTGCACGGCGGTTGAAGCGAGGTCGACTTCCAGCCCTGGCGGGAGAAATGGCGCGCCGCCCGGCTTGATGGCTACTGGACGGGTGAACCCAGCGACCACGCCGTGATCTCGGTAGATGGTCAGCTGCTCGTCATTCACCAACTCGAACCCGGAACCGGCGAGGTGCGCGATCAGCGTCGACTTCCCGGCACCCGACTCCCCCAACACCACTACCGCGCCGTGCTCGTTGGCGACGGCGCCGCCGTGTAGGCGGGGCAGACACACCTCATCGTCCAAGCGCTGGCGGGTGATCGCTGCGAGCAGCCGGTCGGGTGCGTCTTCCCGACACCACTGTTGTGCTCTATCACGGTTCGCGATGGTCACCGCCAGCAGCTGGGGGTCTCCGACCGGCCGGACCTCAATCTCCATTGGTGCGAGACGCACCGGCTCATCAGTTCCGGTGGACACGGTCATGTCACCGAAGCGCACGGAATCTTCGCAGGCGGGATCTAGCACCGCGTCGCTGAGAGCGCCCCCAACGCCGGTACCGTGGTCAATGATCCGAACCTCCTGCCTTAACGGCACGAGGTTTGCCCCTTCGCTTGACGTTCGCTCGATGACCCCGAGTATCGAGCCGATCGTGAGCTCTGGATCCTGCGACTGCTGCGTTGTCGCAAGCGCTCGAGGTGATCGGACTCGATTCCGGGCGCGTTCGAATAACAAGCCGACACGATCGAGAGCAGACGCGACGACCGGCAGCACGCTCAGTCGCGCTCAGCGCCAATCTCGTTGATGACGCCTGCCGCCAACGAGAAGGCAAGTGCCGCCGCGGCAACCTCGAAGCCCGGCACCTGTTTGTGGGCGGCGAGCGACACGGCTCCGCCGATCCACACCGAGACACACCACGGGCAAACCGCCAGTTCAGCGAGCTTTGGGTGGCCGGTTCGGTCCATCGCCCGAACGTAGGCGAGCCGCGGCGAATCGAAGATCGAGTCGCTGGTGACGAGCCTGGCAAGTCTGGCGGTTGCGGCGGCGCCGAGCACAAGGTCGGTTGCTTTCATCGGGAAGCGTGCATTGGCGGGACGAAGGTGTACATGGGGTGCTGACACCCACAACCCCGCTGCGGCTCGATCAAGAGGTCCCCAACAATCCACTTCTGTGATGCCCCACTCCGCTCCGGAGCCGTCTCGGATTGCAGCAGGACCACGGCCGAATCGGACTCACGATCCCACTGCCACAGCGTGGTCTGTCCATCCTCCACCACAAGCCGGCAGTTCCGAACGATCTTCCCGCCCACCGAGGTCTTCATTGGATACTGGTTCATAATGATCCGATTATAGGTCGAGCGAGGATGGCCTTGAGCTCCACTAACAATTGATGCCCCACGATTCCGGGTCGGATACAACATCGAGGAGACCGAGGGTGATCAGGTCGCGAACCGTAGCTCGGTCGAAGTCACGGGCATTGTGAACCCGGCCGTCGGTCAACGAGCCGACTGCCTTGATCGCGGCGGCGGGGACCTGAACGAGTTGCCCCGCCATCCCACCGATCATTTGGCCTGATTCTGTCCTCGGTAGATGATCGTCATCGACGTCGCCGGTCTCGATTCGCACAACCCAGCCACCGGGACACGGACAACGGACGAAGACGTCATTTAGCCGGTCGGCCACCAACGCCAAGGCCGAAACGCGCAACGAACCTGCGGAGCGTCGGGGGATGGAGAACCGGCTGCGAGCCAGCGCGTGGAGCACGAGCGAATCGGTAGCAGCAGGATCGGTGGGCCACTCAAGCGTCGGGATGGCACCGGCGGTCATTGGGAGCGAAGGGTGTGGCCCTGGATTTTGCTCAGGGAGGCGCTCCAGCAGCGTTTCGAGAACGTGAAGCCCGTGAAGGCGTGGGATCGTAATCGTGTAGTGGAACGAGAGTTCGTCGATGCCGTTGACAGTGTGGCCCCAACCGCGAGGCACGTACAGCGTGCCCCCAGGGGCGAGGCGGCCCTGCCACGCCAACCTGCCCGAAACTCCGTCACGGTGGGCCAACTTATTCATCGACAGGTGCGCTGGCTCTTCGACCGTCCAGTCCTTACTTCCTACGAGCTGGAGGATCACGACCTCTTGGTCGTCCCAGTGGGTTCCAAACGAGGTGTACTCCCGGCATGAGAGGTAGCCGTTGATGTTGACCTGGCAGCCAAAAGCACGCTCGAACAGGCCAGCCAAGATCACCGTTGCCGGACTTCGAAGGTCGAATCCGTCCAGCGACGCAGTGAACCCATCGTCGAGGGCAGCCGCGAGTGCTCCGGCGCGAACCCGGGTATGGCCGCCCGCGTAGCCCCCGATCCGGGTTTCGACGATATCCCCGAGGTCGCGGGTGACCTTGTCTCGGACCAACCGGATCTGCTTGCCTCTGAAGGACAGGCTGCGGAATGCGTCGTCGAGGAGACGATCGGGGCCTAGTGCCTCGATGAGCGGGGCCGCCGCCGCGCCCACGGCAAGCGTTGTGGCATCGGTTGCCTGGCATGAACGTCGAATTCCAAGCGACGGGAACGAGCACTCCAGGACCGATTGAGCGCCTTGGCACGCGACCGAAGATTCGCTGCTGCTAGCGGGGCGTGCCTTGCCTCCGCTGGACTCGGGAGCGACAGCTGGTTGATCAAGCCGGGAGACGGAGCGACTGAGTGGATCAACCGGGTCCCGGAACGCTTGGGTGCACTCACGGCGCTACCTCCAGGACCTCTGCCGCGAGAAGGGTCTGGAACATCTTCAACGCGGGGGGCCTAGTGCCCGATGGTGGCTCTCCGAACCGATCATCTCCGGTGCCCCCCGTTTCTGGGCCTGCTGATTGGAGAGCTTGTACAAGTGGCCCCGGATCAAACGCACGACCGTCGAGATGCGGAGCGAGAACCGTGAGGAAGTCGTCGGCGAAGGCAACAACGAGACCAGCCGCAACTATGGCCAGCTGACCATAGAGATTGGTGACGACGACACCACCCACGGTGGGCGACCTCAAGCGAGGCAAGGAACCTCGGCAAGCCTCGAGCGAGACCCCCAGATCGTTTGAGGGGTGGGGTGGTACCGCTGCTCGAAACGCCCCGGCGGCATGTCCCTTCGCGAACGTGCCAAGAGCAAGGCTCACCTCTCGGTGGAACGCACCCGGTTCGGAGTAGAGCGACCCGGAGTAGGACTCGATTGGCGCGTCGAAGTCGGCCGGGAGATCCGCTCGGAGAAGCGGGTGGTAGCGAGCAGCGGCGGAAGCCTGCTGCAGGAAGCTCGCTGGGGCGATCTCGGGGAGGACCACCCGAAGAGCCAGACCGAGGTTATCGCTGGACGTGCGCACGGTCACGCCTGCGTTGGCGAGAAGGGCCAACCCGGGCCGAGCGGCGACCGATACTGGTGGAGGCACATCCAGTTCCGCTTCCACCTCGGTTGTTGCAGCGACTGCCTCGATAGCGGTGTCGAGCGGCATCACGAGTAGGCGGCCGCCCCGATCTGCCGGATCGAGATGGGTCGCACCGGCCCCGAACGCAAGGAGGTCGACCTCGACGGCCACCCCGAGCAGCGTCTCGAGGTCGGCGGCCATCGAGTCCAAGTGGGTTGCGTTTCGGCCGACCGATCGCAGGAGTACTGCCGCTCGACCGGCAAGCTTCTCCGCGAGGCGGCCCACACTTGGCCGGTGCACGTCATAGGTTGTGTCGAACTGCACCTCAGCATCAACACCATCGTTGGCTGTCGTCAGGTCGATGGCGATTCTGCCAGCTCGTGCGTCGTCGTGGTGAATGACGCGATCGGTCACCTCCCACCACTCCTCTCCCGAGGTTGGCAGGTGATGAGGCACGACCATTGGGCAGTCAGATGTAGTTTCCAACGGCACATCGGTGCCAGCGTCGGGCCGGAACTCTGACAGCCACCCGACCAGCCCGGGAACGACCTGCTCTAAGCGATCCGCTGCGTCGCTGAGACGGCGCTCGTTCGCCTGACCGAGCATGCCCTCAGCACCATCGACATCGGGGTCCGGGAGTGCCAACAGGAACGCAGGGTCGAGCGGTGCGACACTCAAGAGCACTGATTCGTCTGGCTGCACCGCTTCAATCGAGCCTTGTTGTTCGCCTGGCACTGACGAGGCGGCCTGTGACCTGGATGGATCTGCTGCGCTGGACATCGTCGCTCGCTCCCCTCGCCCGGCCGAATGATGTCTAGTTTAGTCTGGACCGACCATCTGGCTTCCTTTTGTGGATCGATGCTCCCGGGAATCGGCGGGTGTTTCGTGGGCACTATCGAGCCCGCTTGCCTGGTTCGATAGGTGCAAGTACCCGCCAGGGTGCCCCATCGAGGTCGTGGTACCAACCGCACGCGTACCGTATGGATCAGGTTCGAGCCCAAGAGGTGCGTCGCTCGGCTACTCGTAGATCAGGGTTGGGCTCGGCGAATCGATCAGAAACCCGTCACCACCCAACTCGACGCGGAACGTCTCGACGATAGGTTCCGAAACCCCGCCGAGTTGGCGGCTCCCTTCTGCCTGGACGCTGAGCCAAGGGGGCGACTGCGGCGTGAGCCGGATCATCTGTATCGTCAGCTTGTCGAACTCGTACGTAGCCAGTTCGGCCCTGGCTCCACTGGCGATGACTGCTTGGAGGTGCTTGAGTCGCGCACCCGAGGCTGCGTAGGACGCGAGGTCGGCATCGCCATAGCGCAGCGCCCGTCGCTCAACCGCCAGGTCATTCAGGACGTCCGCTGCCAGTTCATCCGCTAGCGCCTGATCCATCGGTGGGCTGAGACGCTCGGTTGACGAATCGATGACCACCATTGGGAGGTCGTCCGCACTCATCGGTTCCGGCAGATTGGCGCTGGATTGGGGCCGTTCCACGTCCCTTGGGGACTCGACGCTTGAGAGATTGGCCAAGGTGAGAAGGAGCACCGCTGAGCAGAACGCTAAGGCGGCACCCAAAATGAGATACCTCCAAGGCTGGTCAAGCCAACGTGCACGGCCCGCACGGGTGGATCCATTTGCGGCTATCAAACGTTCAACCAGGGGTCGCACAGCACACCCGACGATGAGGCTTGCGAGAATGGCGAGCTTCACCCGAAGCTCGGTGTCCTGAGGAGCGAGCATCAGCGCTGCGAATACGCCGACCATCCCACCGAATACGATCCGTTGGACCCGGCCGGAGGGGGTCGTCTTCGGATCGGTGATCATGAAGGCGAGAAAGATAAGCACTTCAGGTGAAAAGGCCAGGACGCGCCAAAGTTCCCCGTCACAGAGCGGCCCGATATGCCATCGAGCCAGAATGCAGTGCCCGCTCGCCGCAAATATCGCTGTTCCCGCAGCGAACGCTCCCCAGAAGGCCAGCGCCATACCCAGCAGGCCCAATCGCCTAGTGATCACCGCGAACCCCACGCCGATCACCGCCAACGTGGCAACAAGACCGATCGACATCGGCCCCCACCAGAGATCCTGGAGGTCCACTTGCAGGTCGTTCATCCGGTCGACCGGTAGGAGGCGGAAGGCCACGACGCCAACGACCAGGCCAAGGTTGGAGGGGTTGAAGATATGGCGCCCCTTCCACCGGACCACGTACTTGGACAGCAGCGAAAATCCAGCAATGGATGCGAACGCCCACCAGCCTCTGGTGGACCACCAGTCTCCATGCTCCGTGCCCGGCACCCTGAGGATAAGGGCGACCCCGTTGCCGGTCAGCATGGCACTCGCCGGCCATGCCAACTCGCGTCGCTGCCCGAGCGTGAGGACGACCTCGAGAGTTGGCGCACACGCCGACCGATACCAGAATCTGCCGCGATCGACAGATCGAACTCGAAGACGACCTGCCCAAGAATCTGGACTGTCGTGATCACGATGGCCAGGTGCAATCGCGGATCACTCTTGCTTGGAAGCACCACAGGTAGATCTCGGCCAGCAATTCGGATCGAATACGCCGGATGCACAGCGTCTACGTGAACCGACACGGTGAG
This sequence comes from Nocardioides sp., assembly GCA_037046605.1. Lineage (GTDB taxonomy): Bacteria > Actinomycetota > Actinomycetes > Propionibacteriales > Nocardioidaceae > Nocardioides. Next base: position 15,178 of record JBAOHF010000002.1, on the reverse strand, counting down.
ATGATAGGTCTCCAAACCTCCAGAGCCCGCAAGACACCACTTGCTCCACCCACGGCGAGAGTTATCGGAGTCGATTGAGGTGATGCTGGAGCCGAGCCGATCGAAGTTCAGACAGCCTGAGGAGCGACGGGGCGCTGAATGTGAGCAGCCGGTTGAGCTGGTCCACCGTTGCCTGCCCAGGGCCTCCTCGCTCTTACTCCACCAGGATTTAACCCAATACCGTCCAGTTAGGGTCACATGGGTGTAGTTTGGGTGGATGCCGCGTGCTGGACAGCTGAAGCCCGAGTCGGATCGTCGTTTGTCGGATCTGGTGTCGGTGGGGGTGTTGACGCGGGCGTTCCCGCCGGAGCTGGTCGGTGAGGTGATCGACGACACGGGGGCGAAGGAGCAACGGCACCGGTCGTTGCCAGCCTGGGTGATGGCGTATTACTCGATGGCGATGGCTCTCCACATGGACGGCTCCTATGTGGACGTGTTGTCGTTGTTGACAGACGGCCTGTCATGGTCCTCGGGGTGGGAGGAAGCCTGGAAGTTGCCGACGAAGTCGGCGATCTCCCAGGCTCGTCAACGGTTGGGGGCACGCCCGGTTGAGGCGATGTTCCGCAAAGGCGCCAACCCGATCGGCACGGTTGACACACCGGGTTCGTTCCTTGCGGGGCGTCGTTTGGTCGCGGTCGATGGGACCACCTTCGACCTGGCAGACAGCACCGAGAACGACAAGTTCTTTGGGCGGCCGGGGGTGAACAAGGGCGAAACGCGCTGCGTTCCCCCAGGCCCGGGTTGTTGCGATGGCCGAGTGTGGCACTCATGCGATTTTCGACGCTGAGATCGGTGTCTACTCGGCGGGTGAACGTCAGCTTGCTGGGCCGTTGGTCGACCGGCTGAAGGCGGACATGATACTGATCGCGGATCGTGGTTTCTACAGTGCCGCGTTGTGGAAACAGGCCACAGCGACCGGCGCAGAGTTGTTGTGGCGGATCTCCAAGACGGTTAAACCCAACCCGATTGAGCAACTCGTCGACGGGTCGTGGATCGTTGAGATCCACCCACCTAAACAGCCAGGGCTCAACAAGCCCGAACCGTTCCGGGTGCGGCTCATCGACTACACCGCCGACAACCGCACCGGCCAAGACCCAACCGAGATCCGGCTGTTCACCACCGTGATGGACCCGAACGACATCACAGCCGAACAGCTCGCCGCGGCGTACACCCAACGCTGGGAGATCGAAACAGCTTTCGACGAGCTGAAAACCCATCCAGCGCGGACCGAGGGTGGTGTTGCGGTCGAGGTCCCCCAGACTTGGTCCGCCAAGAGATCTGGGGGCACCTGTGTTGCCACTACGCCATCAGAACCCTCATGTGTGACGCCGCTGAACACGCCGGACACGACCCTGACCGGATCAGCTTTGTTGCCGCCATCAACATCTCTCGTGCCTCCATCGCCCAACCGGGCGACTTTTCCCCTCAGACCACTGACAGCCGCTGGTTCCAAGCAGTCGCCCGACTCGCCCACCGCCTCAACCCGGCCCGACGACTCCGGACCAACCCACGAGTCATCAAACGCAAATACGTCAAATGGCACGTCAAACGCGCCCTACCACGCCCTCTGGCCCCAACCCGATGGGCCACCCATCATCACCACCCTCCCCCTCTAACTAGACGGTATTGGATTTACCCCCGCCTGAAGGCAGTCGTAGTCGAGCCTCTCGCCAGCCATTTACGGAGTCGCATTCTCGACCGGCCACATATCCGAGAATGGCGCAGCGGACAGCTTCACAGCGCCGTCACCGCCAGCCTCTCCAATGTCTCTCGGCGCTTGGTAGGAGTGGACCCCCCAAGCCGACATGCCCAGGGCCGCTGCCATGGGGATCGCCCACCGCTGCGTTCCCTGGATCGGTCCGGTCCTGAACCTGTGCAATGCCGGTGACCCCCGCAGGACCGTTGGCCGTGGAGGAGCCGGAGCCTCCGGCGCCGCCGCTGCGATCGTTACTCCCCGAGTACGTGGCACCTCCGCCACCACCTCCACCGAACAGCCCGCCGCCACCTCCACCGCCTGTGCCGGGGTCTTCGTCACTCCCCGTGCCACCCAGTCCGCCTGCCGCGGAGGTTCCGGCCGTCCCGGCAGTCGAATAGGTGCCACCGTAGGCGGCTCCACCAGCGCCTCCGCCGCCGGTTCCCCCACCCTTTCCACCGTACCCGATATATGAGGTGCCGTCCTTGCCGTCTTCCCCTGCCGTACCTTCCAGCGGAGCGTCCGCGACACTCGCACTGGCAAACCGATCTCCAGCAACCTGAGAGCGACCTGCTGCGCCAACGTTGTTCTCACCTCCGCCGGACCCTCCACCACCCCCGGCTGCAACAATTTTGATGGTCGTCCCATCTGGAGTGACAATCGCACTCGCCCCACCGCCGCCTCCGCCAGCCTTACCGTGCAGCCCTGGTACGCGTTCCGGGAGGGATTGGCACGGCATTACCCGCACCACCGGCACTGAAACCTGTTCCACCCGCAATAGACGTCCCAAGAACGGTAGTCGCCGCACTGCCACCAGCCGCAATGAACACGCGCAGCGTATAGTTGGAGGTTTGTGCAGGAATCTCGCCCCGGATCCTCATCCCAGACCCGCCGTTGTAGGTCTGGTACGCCCCACCGCCACCACCACCACCGATCAATTCGTAGTAGAGCTTTATGTCCTTGGGCACCGAAACCTCGTGGTAGCCACTCGGTTGACCAGCGCTCGGTGCGGCCCCCACGAAATCGACGAACTGCGAAGTGGCTGCCGCTGCTGGCGATGCCATGCTGTCGTAAACCATGGGTGCAGTCCATGCAGCACCGACTACACCACTGAGCAACGCGCCCTTTTTCACCAGTTTTCGACGGCTTATTCCTGATGCCTCGCCAGCAGATTGCCGGTCAGCGTGCGGCGGGTAGTCGTGCATCTTTGCGTCCTCCAAGGGTTGCCCACCAATCTAACGGAGAGTACCACGGCAGTCACGGAACGAGCTTGTGTACACGGCGGTGACAGCGGTGGGGTTAGGGTTGGGTTAGGGTGGCAGGTCCGAGACCCACCGGGTTGGCAAAAGCCCCGCTATCCAGTGGCGCCAGTCCTTGCGTATGAGCATTGTTGACAGGAAGCCTGTGAGCGGGCAGCAAACGCCTTGGCGCCGCTAAGCTGCGCCACCCGTAGAGGTCCAAGCGGACCACCTGCTTGAGCTGCGTCCGTCAGGAAGATACGAGCACGACTGCGTAGTAGCCATCGGTGAGCGCCACGACCGTGCCCAGACTTGCGAGATGCTCAGGAGGTGGGCCGAGCGCCACCAGGTGAGTGACGCCGTAGCGCTCAATGCTGGGTCCGGACGGTTCGTCAATATCCGTGAAGATCGAAGTTTCCGCGACCCGGCGTTCATCGAGATCGGGGACGAATGCCAGAGGTAGGGAGGAGTAGTAGACGACCTTCGCACCGACGGCGGGCGCGATCTCTTGGGCGGTCGGGTGTTGAGCCGTTCCGTCAGATCATCGAATCGGTCAACCAGACCCTCAAAGCCCAACTCGACCTCGAACGCCACGGCGGCCGCAAAGCCGAAGGGGTCTGCGCCCGAGTCCTCCAACGACTCCTCGCGCTCACCACCGCGATCTGGCACAACGAAACCACCCGCCGACCAGGACCAGCCCGCCACCTCACCCCATACGACCACTAACCGCGGTCAACACCCCTTGGAACTACTCATCTAGGTACAGACATTTCGGGACCTCACGGGATTTGGGGCGAACTAGATTATTCCATCATAGCGATGGGATCTGGCCGGATCCATGTTAGGACACGGTCGACGACGTCCACAGGTCCCAACCAGTAAGGCTGAGAGCGTGGTTTCTCCCGTGGAATATATGCTGGTTGAGGCAGATGGCGCCGGGTCGGGATAGTACGACGAAATCCGTACGTAGGGAACCATCGGCCGAAAGCCTCTCAAGCGATCCAGCAGCACGATCCTGAAGGATCAGAGCTGCAACCAACGCGCACCCGCACGACTTGTTCGTGTGGAGTCTCCTCGACCGGTCGAGAGCGTCGGTCTGGACGCTCTGGTGAATGCCTGCGCCGTAGGCACAGCGACGTTGCAGGGGCATGGCTGGGAAGGGTTCAAAGGTGAAGGTGGGAACCATGCTGTCGGTCCCGAGTTGCCCATCGCCAAACGGGCGTTCCGCGAAGGCCCGTTGACGACCGATGCCGACGGGAAACGGAGACCCCGTGGCAGCCGGCGCCCTCCGAGATCTCTGACCAGGCTGCCGGATGCGCTTGTGCCATAGATCCGCCCGAAGATCGACATTAAACCAACGTCGGCCACCGCGAGATCTACTGGGCCCCCTGAACGAACGATTCGACCCGGACGGGGAGATGGTCGGACCGGGCCGGCACTAGCGTGGACTTGGATGTTGGTAGAGAACGGTCGCTCACCCGTCCGGAGCCGCCACCCGGCTCGAGTGCCGCGGTCTAGGGAATTTGCAGGACGATCCGCTCGCTTCAAAGCGGGCGTTGCGGGTGCTCTGGTGTTGTTCCTTCGGCTTCGAGGTGGTGCAGGAAACCGTCGACGAGGGTGGAGGGCGTGGTTCTGCACGCGGAGGAAGAGCTGTGTCGATCGCAGCCGATCCGCGCACTGGTCGAACGACACCGTCACGCACCAGTTGTCTTGGCGGCTACGGCTTTCGTTCGCCCGTTCTCGTCTGAGACACGTCAAACGTAACTAAGCGTGATGCGGCCGTTGCCGCCAGGGCTGCCGTTGCCGGCCGGGGCGTTGCGATTGTTGCCAACACCAGCGCCGCAGTGGCCAGCACCCGTGCCGACGCTCGTCGTTTCCGTTTTCCGCGCTGCTATCGGCAGGAGCGGCGCTCACGTTTCCAACGAAACTCCCAGTCGCGCGAACCGAGCCGCTTCCGCCAGCTCCGGCACCGCAGCCCTTGCTGCTCCAGTTGTCAGCGCCGCCGCCTCCGCCACCACCCACGTAACCGCCGCCGCCACCACCACCGCCGCCGCCGCCGGCTTTCCCATAGCCACCTGCGCCGCCTTTTGTCGTCGTCCCGGGTGAGCCATTTTCCCTCAGTCAAGGCGCCAGCGCCACCTGAAGCATCGGTGCCATTGTCTGTCCCAGCAGCCCCTCCCTTTCCGGTTCCCCCACTGTTGTTGCCTTGGCCGTTGAGGCCAGCGTGCCCCGCCAGATAGTTGGCCACAGTCCCAGTGACGGCATCAGCATGTTGGCCGCCCGGGGACGATGTCCACGAGTCGCTGCCGCCAGCACCCGAACCGCCACCACCCGGAGCAATAACCTCAACACCACCACCCGAGATCCCTGAGGCACCCCCGCCCCCGCCCCCGGAGCCAGGACCTGTGTTATTGGAGGCACCAGACGAGCCGCCCGATTTGAACCCCGCACCACCGGCACCAACCACCTGACCACCCGTACCAGAATCGCCGTTAGTGTAAGCTCTCCCGCCGCCGCCGCCACCACCCCCGACGCTGTAGCTCAGCGTGTATCCAGGGCTCTGTGCGGCGATCGTGGTGCCCGAACCGCCGCAGTAGCTGTAGAACGCAGCGCCGCCTCCACCGCCACCTATCACCGTGAAGGCGACTTTGCGGTTGGCGTAGATCAAGAACGAGCCGGTGACCGGCGTCGTGAGATTGCCGTTAACATCACCGATCGGGGTTCCGGATGCGGCAGCTGGCGTGGAGAAGCTGTCGTAGACCATCGGTGCGGTCCACGCAGCGCCCACGGCCCCGGTGACCATGGCCCCTCGCTTGACCGCTTCACGTCGATTCATGCCCGATGTCGCGGCGCTCGGAGTGGCACCGGTGTTGGCAGACTGTTCGTTCATCTCTGATGATCCTGACGGGGGGGGGAAGGAACGCCGGTAGCGTACCCTATAGACATCGTTCAGTGCACAGCCGTTCAGTTTCTCGGCAAAGTCGCTCTCATCTCGGGCATCGCCATCTCAGCCCAGACGCTTGAGCGCTTCGTCGAGCAGTGCCGACCACTGCTCGATGAGTCGGTGCGCGGCGTTGGCGGTCGTCGCCGAGCAGGTTGGCCAACCCCAGGCCTCGTGCCATGTCGAGGATCCCCTGGATGAGCGGCCGCACGCCCGCCTCTTGCTCGTCGACGCCGAGCAACTGGACGGTCGCTCGGTGCACCTGACGGCCGATCCGGGTCTCGAGGACGACGACCCGTTCGCGTAGCTGCGGCTCCGCAGCCGAGGCCACCCACAGCGCCAGGGCCGCCCGGAACAACTCACCGGTGTGCATGTCCACCACCAACTGCACCACATCCCGAGTGGAGATCGGATCATCGCCGTGATCCTCGATGAAGCGGCGGTCTCTTCGGTGCGGGCTTCGGTCATGTGCTCGACCGCAGCGACGAACAGGCCCTCGCGGGTGGGGAAATTGGTGCTGCGCCGCCCCCTGGATACCCCGGCCCGCTCGGCCACCACGCTCACCGTGCCGCCCGACCAGCCCACCTCGGCCAAATACCAGACGGCGGCCTGCAACAACGCCAGCGGGGTCGCCCGGCTTCGATCCTGCTTCGGGCCCTTCAGCGAAGGTTCGGTGTTGGTCATGCCGCCAGCCCGGCGACCGCCCCAACGGGATCCTCGGTTGCGATCGTGACCAGCCCGATGCGTTCGGCCTCGGCAGCCTCGAAGCGGTCCCGGTGAGTGCGTTCGGTCTCGGCAGCGTCGAAGCCGTCCCGGTGAGGTAGTACCGCGACGCCGCACGGTCGGTCAGGCGGGGCAGCACTGTCAGGAAGATGACCGCGGGCGACAAGCCCAGCCGGGCCTCGATGAGCGCAAAACGCGACGTCAACCCGGCGACGGTGACGTCGCAGGCCGCGAACAGTCCCAGACCGCCCGCACGTACGTTGCCCTCCACCTTGGCCACCACCGGCTTGTCCAGCTCGACGATCTGGCGCAACAACGCCACCAGACCGCGCCACCCCATTCGCCGGTCCGCCCTCGCGTGCACCCTCGGCGAGGTCGGCACCGGCACAGAACGTGTTGGACGTGTGGGTGAGCACAACGGCGCGGACGGTGTCGTCGGCCTCGATGTCGCGAAGATGCCCGGCGAGTTCTCCGACCAGCCGCGGCACTCAACGCATTGCGGTTCTCCGGCGAATCCAACGTGAGCGTCGCAATCAGGTCGGCGTCGTGACGACGCACGAGCGGCGCCTCGGCTGAGGACGGGTCGGTGCTTGGGGAGGTGTCCATCAGTACGACTTTGGCAGGCCGAGGCTGTGCTGGGCGACGAAGTTGAGGATCATCTCCCGACTGACCGGCGCGATGCCGCGACAGCTTGGAGGCTGCGATAAGTGCGCCCAGCCCGTATTCGCTGGCCAGCCCGTTGCCGCCCAGAGTCTGCACCGCCTGATCGACCGCCCGGGTGCCGGCCTCACCGCGCCGCGTACTTCGCCATGTTGGCCGCCTCACCCGCACCCATGTGATCGCCCTGGTCGTACAACGTCGCAGCCTTCTGCATCATCAGCTTCGCCAATTGCACCTCGATGTGGGCCTGAGCGAACGGGTGCGCAACGCCCTTGATGGGAGCCGATCGGTTTGTCGCGCCACACCACCCGCTCCTTCGCGTACTCGGTGGCCACCCCGAGGGCGTAGCGGGCCATGCCGACCGCAAACGCCGAGGCCATGATCCGTTCCGGGTTGAGCCCCGCAAACAGCTGATCAATCGCCGCGTCCTCGGCGCCCACCAGCGCGTCGGCAGGCAGCCGGACGTCATCGAGAAACACGCTGAACTGCCGATCGGCGTTGATGATATCCATCTCGATCTTGGTGTACTCCAGCCCGGCGGCGTCGGTGGGCACGACGAAGAGCACCGGCTTGAGGGCGCCGGTGGTCGAGTCCTCGGTTCGGGCGACCACCAGCACGTTGTTGGCGACGTCGACGCCGGAGATGTAGGTCTTGGCTCCGTTGAGTATCCAGTCGTCGCCGTCGCGACGAGCGGTGGTGGTGAGGGCGGGCGGCGCCGAACTCCTCCTCGACGATCGCCAGCTCGTACATGCCGCCGCCACCGCCGCCGTACTCGGTGGGCACGTTGATCCCCAGGTACCCGAGCTTGCCCGCCTCGGCGCACACGACGCCCACCTCGACCTGTTGTTGTTCGGTGACGTTCAATTCGGTGACCGTGCCGGTGACCGGCGCGTTGATCTGGTGCTGCATCTTCATCGCCTCCAACCACATCAGCGGCTGCCCGACGACGACCTCGTCGCCCTCGGCGACCGCGACGCGCGACGATCGCACCCGGCATGGGCGCCAACAGCGACCCCGGAGCGCTCTGGTCGTCCGCACTGGGGAACCGGCCGGCCGTCTCCCAGCGCGACGGGCCCGAGCGGGGAGTCGATCCACACGGGCGACCGTCGGTTGAAGCATCCCCGAAGATGGCGACCTCGAAGCGGCCTTGCACCCCGGCGGTTCGCAGCACCACCCGGTCGGGTGCCATCGAGACGAGTTCCACGTCGTCGAAGGCGTCGGCTTGCAGGCCGTCCCGCGAGATGCGGTAGGACACGTCGATCGTGTCGGTCGTCTCGGCCGTCCCGGCCACCGTCCCGACAGCCACACCGTCGAGGAGGTGGAACCACTTGCGCTGGGGTTGGGACACGTCGTTGCGCCAGCCGCTCGGCAGGCCCGCCAGCACGGTGGCGTCGCGCTCGGTTGTCTGCCCCCAGCGCGAGGGCGCCCGCGAGCGCGGAGAGCGAGGTGGCCTCCTCGTCGGCGAGCGGCGCTGAGCACGGCCAGCCCGTGGCGGTCGAGGGAGGCCGTGTCAGTATCGCCAGCCTGGAACGCAGGGTGATCCAGGATTCGCACGAGCAGTGCCCGGTTGGTGCGGACGCCGTGAATGGCGGCGTTGCGGAGCGCCGCAGCCAGGCGGCGGGTGGCCTCGGTGCCCGACCACCCGATCGCAGCAGCGGCACTACTTCGGTGCCAGGACTTCTTTCGCACCTGCGTGCAGCTTCCTCGCCCACCCCACAGCATTCAGTGCTTCCCGCTCAACGACGTTGGCGGACTGATACTGCGACCGGTTTTTCAACTTCAGCAACCTGCTCAGCGTTGGAGCGAGGGGGCCTGTCTGCGGTCCAGCACGTCGCAACTCCTTCACGGCTCGATCGTGGTTCTCCGACTTCTCCGTCGCGCCGGTCAATGCCAAGCACATCGCATCCTTCGACGTTGATCCCGCTGCTGACCGCCGCTGAGGCAGCTGCGCTGAAGTGGCCAAGACCAACGCTTAACTCGGCCACCTGCGGAACTCCCCTGCTTTGGCCAAGTGTGTATGGGCCTCAGCGAGCGGGCTCATGCCTGGGCTGGCGCCGATGGACGCCAAGGTCGAACTCCCCGATCAAGTGGATACCATCTCGGCGTACCTCGTCGACCAACCGTTCGCCAGTCGCATCCAACCGAGCAAACTCCGCCTCCGACAGGTCAACGATGGAGCACGGATTGCCCGTCCAGCTCCGGACGGCCTCCGTCAGTTCATCCACCTGGGAATCCCATTGATCTCCCCCAGCTGCGGTATCCGGCCGGATCACGAAAAGATCAATATCGCTGGCGGCCCCTCCGTCTCCCCGCGCAACCGAGCCGAAGAGCCATGCCCCACTCGGCGGGTACTCCCACCGACGGAGGCGATCCTTCAATTGCGCAATCAGTTGACTCCGCATGCCGGCCAGCGCCCGGATGCTGCTGGTCGCAAGGTGTTGCTCGTTGAGGGTGTAGAGCTTCGACGGAGGGTGATCCTCGACGAGGACGATGCCATGCTCCGCTAGATGCCGCAGGGCGAGGCTGGTTCCCTTTTGACTGAGCCGGCCGTTCGAGAGGGCAGCCACCTTCCTTCCTGACAACGGCACGTAGGTGCTCGCCAGTACTTCCAAGACGACACCATGTGACGACGGGATCACGGATCGGATGGGGTTCTTGAGGTCCACGAAAGCTCCCGCGGTGCGAGCACGCTGGTACTCCCTTGAGTACTCATCCACTCAATTGAGTTCTAATCTACTCATTGTGCTGGCCTTCCGCAACCATCGCATCGCCCTTTCGCCAACGAACTGCTCACCTACGAGACGCTCGGGCTGGCAGCAGAACTACTCGGGCAGCCAGGCCAACTCCCGCTCCTCCAAGCCGCACTCGGCCAGGTTGTGGGCAACGACGCCCCGGCCGCATCACGAAGGAGGTCTGGCGTGGGCTCCACCCCGACGAGGAAACCCATGCGGTGAGGCTGTTTCGCGGCCTTCGATTGGCCCCGCTCGGCGTCCCCGAAGGCCGCCTCGCCGGAACCTGGCGCCGCGACTTTGCCGCAGCGGGAACCACACTGCACCAGGCCGACTGTCTCATCGCTGCGGCAGCAGTTGGGATCTCTGCTTCCCTGGCCACCGCAAACGTGCAGGACTTCCCCATGAGCGAGGTCCGGGTCGAAGCCTGGTAGCGCTGCTTCGCTTGGCATCGACTCGTTGAGACTCCTCACACCGTGTGACGCAACCGCGTCATGTCCACCGAACCCGTGCGAGCTGTCCTGTGGCCGAGGGATCGGCCCCTGGTCGCCGTGCAGCAGCGATGCAGGACGAGGCTGAGCGGGCGCAAACGCACCTTCAAGATCCTCCCGGCGCCACTATCTAGGCCGGGACGGCCGCCTTGGCGGCCAGGTACAGACCAGCCGGAGAAAACTCCGCGCCATTCGAGAATCGAATCGTGCCGGACTCGGAATCGACCGTCACTTCGCAGAACGCCGGGTAGTCCTCCAGCAACCAGCCGAAGTCAGGTCCGGTCAGCCAATCCTCCAGGTCGATGACCTTCACCGATCCATCATCAAACGTCAGCTCGGTCACGTAACGAGACAGCACCCGCACATCGGTCACGTCGACCAGCACGTACTCGTCAGTGCCCATCATCCCATCCCCTTCTCATCGGCCGTCGCCTCGATCCAGCATTTCCTCCAGCGTACCTGGGAAGGCGTGGTCAAGGGTTGCATGGAATGCCATGGTCGCCAGCGAACGATGCGACGAGAGCAAATCTTGAACCTCTCGCAATACCTTCGGCGGCAACCGGCCAGCAAGCATCTGAGCCGGGGTGTCGTGTGACACGACTACGTCACGTCCACCGAGTCCGTGCGAACCTTCCGCAACAACATCTCCGACATCAATGGCCGAGTGCAGCAGCAGCACGAACGGATGGTCATCACCAGGACGGCGCTCCGGCGGCTGCGCTGATCAGCCGCGAAGACCTGGACTCGATGGAGGAGGCGCTCCCGCGACACGGGCACTGCGGGAGCGGCCCCCCGAGGCGGTCGCGGCTGCGGCGATCGCATTCATCACGGGACCGTTGGCCGATAACCCCCAGCGAGTCGGGGGTCTCCTTCGTAGCTGGCGGGTCGATGGGGAGATCGCCACTGCCGCTCTCGGGCAGGTTGAGCGCCAATCAGCTGTCGGGACCAGTGCTCACGGGCCCAGCAGAGCCGCAGGCACCACCGCCACGCCGTCTTCGGGGCGGCGGTACGCATAGCGCCCCGAGGTCACCACCACGGCGTCGAGCAGGTCGTCGCCCAACCGGTCACGAAGCCAGCGAAGGTGCACGGTGTCGTCGTGGCTCACGGTGGTCGCCAGCTTGGTCTCGATCGCCACAATGCGCCCGTCATCGCGTTCGACGATCAGGTCCACCTCATGGTCGCCGCGGTGGGTTCGGAGATGTCCAACCGACGCTTCCGCAGCGCTGCGCGTACGTGCGGACCCCCAGGGTGACCAGCGACTCGAACAACGCCCCCAGCAACGATCCGTCCTGTGGTCGAGGCACCGTCCCCTGGTCGCCGTGCAGCAGCGATGCAGGTCCGAGACCGAGCAGGGTAGTGGCCAGCGCCGGATCGGTCAGGTGGTGCTTGGGAGCGGCTGCGAGCTGACGCAGGTGGCTCTGGGTGGGTTGCCAAGCCGGGAGCGGATCGAGGATGAACAGCCGTTCCAGCATGTTTCTGTACGGTTCGGTGGTGCTGCGGGCGGGCTTGTTGCCCTCCCCCGGCGTGGCCGCATCCCTGATCTTCTCGTAGGAGGCAACGCTTGAGGTCGCAGCGGCGTACGCAGCCATCCAACGCCGCAGCGCCGCCTCCTTTCGGACCCTGAGTCCCGCCTCCACCATGTCGCGATCCACCACGCGATCCACGTAGCCGCTCAGCTGCGCGCGCCGCACCCGTTGTGGCAGTCCCCGAATGCCGGGAAAGCCCGAACCGCAGATCTCCTCGACGTACTCCGGCAGCCCAACCGATGTCTCGCCGGACACATCGGGTTGGGTGCCGGTCAGGATGGCGGCGAGGGAGACCGTCGGAGAACTCAGGCCACGTTCGGCGAGGCTGAGTGGGCGCATGCGCACCTTCAAGATCCTTCCGGCGCCACTATGACTACCCGGGCTGAACGACGAAGCCGAGCCGGTGAGCAGAAACTGGCCCGGAGCCGCACCGGCGTCCACCGCCCGCCGGACCACATCCCAGGTCATCGGCAGGTGTTGCCACTCGTCGATCAGCACCGGCCCGGTGCCCCGCAGAAGTTCCGGCGCGGCGGCCACCGCTTCACGAACTGCAGGATCCTCCATAAGAAAGGTCCTCGTGGCACGCTCCGCTGCCGTGGCGCTCTTGCCCACGCCCTTGGCACCCTCAAGGGAGATGGCGGCCGCTCCTGTGAACAGCTCGTCCAGCTCACCGTCGACGGTCCGGGGCAGGTAGTGCTCAGCAGCGAGGGAGTGCGAACTCACAGCGCCTACGCTACAGTTTCGGCGCGTCCTACGCTACAGTTTCGGTGGGTTCTACGCTACAGTTCCGGCGTGTCCAGGCTACGACTTCTTCGGCGAGATCGAGGAATGCCCAGCCCACCGGCGCGGCCATCTCGCGAGACCGAAGCCGGCGCTGGCGGCATCTACAGCACGGAGGCTGAGTGAGCAGCGAATCGGGACTATCTCCGTTGCAGAACTTCTTTCTGCGTCGCAGCAGCACTACTTCGGTGCCAGGACTTCTTTCGCACAGAGCTCGACCGACGCGCCGGGACCCGCCAACGAAGCGCCTACATCGAGGCGGCACTTCGTCAGGCGCTCGAGGACGACCGGCGTTGGGAGGATGTGGAATCGGCCCTCGGTTCACTTCCCGATTCGGGGCACGCCTGGGACGACGACCCGGCCACATGGGTGCGCGCACAACGTGAAGCCGACGGCCGGCGCGCCGGGTAGTGGCGCGACTGCTGCTCGACTCGACCGTGCTCATCGATGCTCTTCGAGGCCGTCCGGCCGCCGATCGAGTCGCCGGATTGCGACGCCTGGGAACTCAACCATGGGTGTGCGCCATCTCGGTCGAGGAGATCTAGCCAAGCCGACTGCCTCATCGCTGCGGCCGCAGTTGGAATCTCGGCTTCCCACGCCACAGCGAACCTGCAGGACTCAGTTTCGTTGTCCCAACGCGCTCGTAGGGTGACCTCGTTGCATCCTCCTCAAACGAGAGGTTGCCCGGTCGCAGGCCCCGGAGGCCTTGCCCCACGTCAAGCGACCATGGGAGCTAAGCCGTGTCTATCACCAACGAGGACCGCTACAATCTGCAGGAACGAGCCAACGAGCTGTTGGGAAAGAAGGAGGGCACGACCTTGATGGAACTGCTCCCACCGGTCGGTTGGGCCGATGTTGCAACCAAGAACGACCTCGACGTCCAGACCGCCTTGCTCGACGCCAAGCTCTCGCTGCTCCGCTCCGACCTCGACACCCAGCTCTCCGGGCTTCGGTCGGACCTGGAGAGCAAAACCTCCGGGCTTCGGTCCGACCTCGAGCACAAGACGTCCGGGCTTCGGTCTGATTTTCAAGCGGAACTGGAGTCAGGACTCCGTCGACTTGAGAGCAGGATGTTCACCGCGTTCCTGACGCTGATCGGTGTGCTGGCCACGATGGCTGGGCTCTTGGTCGCCGTCCTGCTGCGGGCTTAGCGCGCAACCGACTCCGTCACATCTACAGGCCGGCGCCCCAGTTAGACGAGCTGAGTACTGACACGTGCGACCGCCTGGTGGGCGTCGCCGTGGATCAACCGCTCGACCGGAACTGTTGCTGCCAGATCACACACCGCGTCCAGCGCCGCCTGCCCGGCTCGAGCCAAATTGAGCGTGTTGGCCAGCAACTCGACCACGGCCTCGTGGGGTTCCAAGCGCTGCAATGTCACCTCGGCTCCCTCCTGATAGATGGGCAGCACCACCCGGCTGATCGGGCCGACGTCGCCGTCCAAGCGGGTGACGTCGGCACTGATCTCGGCCGGGTCGAGATCGGCGCTGTCGCTCTCGGGCAGGTTGAGCACCGCCCGGCTGGACGCATCGATCGCCAGCCGCTTGGGGTAGCCGACCGCCACCAGCGAGTCGGGCCGGACGCCGATGGCCTCGTCGCCCAGGTAGTCCCATCCGGCGGCCACGAATGCGCCGGTCAGCGTGGACTTGCCGTTGCCCGACGGTGCAGGCAGCAGCACCAACTCCCCATCAGGCGAGCGCACGGCGCCGGCGTGAAACGCCGCACAACTGTGGGTCCACACCGCGTACTCGTTGACCACCGACGTCAGCTGGCGCAGGCACGCCTCCCGGCTGGGAAAGCGCCACTCGTAGTCGGTGACCAGCACCAACTCTCCGTCAGCGGTCTCGTGCGCGTCGAAGAACATCGTCGCCTTCTCGGCGTCGGTCCCCGTGCCGAGGAAGGCGTCGAGGGCCTCCAGCACGTCGGCTTGAGGGCCCCGCAGCGCGATGTTGTGATCGATCACCGGGTGAACTCTGCCGGTCACCGCGCCGCCGGTCACAGCGCCGCCGGTCACCACGTTGTCGGATGCGCGCTCGCCTTCGGCTTCGTCCTCGGTCGAACCGACCGGCGGCTTCGGCGCGTTGAAGGCCTCGTCCCGCCCGACGAGCCCCAACTCGGTGAGCATGGCCAGGCCCGCGGTGACGTCGGCCGCCACATCGGCCCGGTCGACGCCGGCTTCGCCTGCCCAGTCGGTGACGGCGGCATCGACATCGACCACACCGTCGCACGCCGCCAGCAAGGCGCCGGCGGTGGCGTTCAGCTGGTGGGCGGTCTCGGTGACCAGGTCGTAGGCCACAGCGCGGTCACCCAGAGGGGACACCAGCACGCCGGGGGAACGCTGCGGGAACGTAGGCATCC
>JBAOHF010000001.1:0-5252 GCA_037046605.1 Nocardioides sp. | reverse complement strand
CAGTGAGGTCGGGGGTGGTGTCGAAGAGCCCGAGCAGGTCTCGGCGGCGCAGCACCAGCGGCTCCTCGCCACCACTTTCCGGAACCTCCAACCCACCGAGTTGTCCGGTACTGATGAGGTCACCGCTCAGTTGGGCGAGCTGGGCTTCGGTCGCGCCGACGTCCTCGGCTTCGTAGGGCGCTGGATTGTTTGGCGGATCCCACAGGAGCACTGCCTCCTCGATCAATCCGGTTCGGTTGCAACGCCCCGACCGTTGAACGATTGATGACCAGGGGGCTACTTCTGTGAACAGCGTGGTGGCGTTGAGATCCACCCCCGCCTCGACCACCTGCGTGGTCACCACCACGGTTCCGGCGGGAGAGGGATCGGCCAAGACCCGGGCCATCTGGCGGGCGCGGTCGGCTGGACGGAACCGCGAGTGCAACAAGACCAACTCGGTCTCGGAAGGAACCGCCTTGGCCAGTCTCTTGTGCAACTCGCGCGCCACGTCCACCTGGTTGACGACTACGAGGGTGAGGGTGCCCGGGCGATGGCGTTCAACCACTGCGTCCGTTCGCAGGCCCGGCAGGTTCCGCTTCTCAGGTCGTTGGTCGAGCGAATCGTCTCCCAACCACCGTTCGATCCGGCGTTGGGCGTTGAGCCGTTGGGCGAGCGTGTCGATCACCTCGGTGGGCAGCAGTGCGAACGGTTCGGCTGGGGATGGGTTATCGACCGTGGCGAGTCGTTTGGTGTCGAGCGTGGCCGACATCCAGGTCGTCGAACAGCCGATAGCGGTGCCCATTTCACGTCGAAATGCATCGAGCTGCCGACTCGTGGTGGCGGCGGCCCCCATCAGTTGCACCTCGTCGAGCACGTAGTGGCAGTCGTTGTTGAGCAGACCGAAGTCCACCGGCCAGGCGAAGCGGTTCATGGCGTAACCGCGGTTGAGGGTGCGCGAGAGCACCATGTCGAGCGTGCCGATGATGACGGCGTCACGGTGTGGTGCCAGTTGCCACCTGCCCACCGACTCGCCGCCCATCAGGACGTGGACGGGTAGGTAGTCATCGGAGCCTGAATTATTCCAACCAGCGCTGTCGGTCCAAGCGATCAACCTTCGCAGGGTCTGGTCGACCAACGACCGCTGCGGCAACACCATGACCAGGCGGCGAGGCGTGTCAGAGCGAACGGTAGCGTCGGGGTGGAGCCGTCGTCGGTAGGCCCAGGCCATGAAAACGGCCTCGGTCTTGCCGCACCCGGTGGGTATCTCAAGCATTTCCGGCAGCCCCTCCTCGACCAGCCGGTGCTGCCAGTTGTAGGGCGGAAAGCCTGTGATGCGTTCGAACTCCGACGAGATGTCACTCATGTCCCGTTCCTTCACCCCAAGGATTCGAAGTGAGGCGCACATGTGAGCGGCCGCTCGGTCCTGATGCGTTTCGCAGGTTCATCGGTCTGGACTCCTTGGGCTGAATCTGGGCAAGCCGGTCGAGGCACGGAGTTGCAACCCGCCGTTGCGAGGCTTCGTGAATACCATGGCACAAGGGTGTGACAAGGAGCACCGGCCGGCCGAAAAGTCCAGCTTGCGGGGGGCGACGCGCCGCTATCGCCCGCCCGCGTCGAAGCGGCCCTCTCCCTCTCCTCCGTCGCGTTCAAGACCTGGCTGCATGCCGTTCAGAGTGCGGTCGGGCTCTCATCCTCGGACCAGTGCCCTTGTGCAGCCCGGAATTCGGGGCGCATGCCGCCTGAAAGAGGGTTGAAAACGCGAAGATCCCGCTTCCGAGCCCCCTGCGGGTCAGAATCAGGGATCTGCGTCGTGCTCAGTCGGACGGCTCGGCCGAGCCCGCCGATCTGTCGGCTTTACTCGGCGCCCTTGGAGGTGCGCAGCTCGTTGAAGGGCAGGGTCTTGTCGTTGCGAGGCTCCGACGGCAGGCCGAGCACCCGCTCGCCGATGATGTTGCGCTGGATCTGGTCGGTGCCGCCGTAGATGGCCGGGCCGGGGGCGAACAGCACCATCTCGGTGATGGCGCCGTCGTAGGGGGCCGAGTCGCCGGCCAACTGGCCGGCGGGGCCCGAGGATGCGGGGGCCGAGGTCGATGGTGGCCCTCATCATGTCGCTCATCATCAGCTTGGACAGGTTGGGGAGTCCGGGAATCTCGATGCCGATCGCCTTGGCCGCCTTGGCTCGCCGGTTGGTCATCTTGGCCAGCTCGACCAGCGTGTGGAGGCGCATCAGATCGTCGCGGAGTACGGGGTCGTGCAGCGCCGCCCCGGTGGTCGCTGCCATCTTGAGGATGGCGCTGGGCCCTCCGCCGGCCATCGCCGAGCCGGAGCCGGACGTGTCGCCCCGCACGAAGTCGCCGACCCGCTTCTCAAGGTGGCCGTGCACCGTGCCCGGTACCGCCGAGCTGACGGCGCCGGTGCCGCCGGCGCCCAGGCCGGCCCGCTCGAACATCAGCGTGGTGTTGGCCACCGCCCAGCCGCGCCTCTCGCCGCCGATCAGCGCTTCGTCGGCTACGCGGGCATCGGAAATGAACACCTCGTTGAACAACGCCCGCCCGGTCATCTCCTTGAGTGGACGAACCTCGATGCCTGGCTGGTGCATGTCGATGGCGAAGTAGGAGATGCCGCTGTGCTTGGGGACCGTCGGGTCGGTGCGGGCCATCAGCATGCCCAGGTCGGCGATCTGTCCGGCCGAGGTCCACACCTTCTGGCCGTTGATGATCCACTCGTCGCCGTCGCGGCACCGCCGAGGTACGGATCGCCGCCAGGTCGGATCCGGCCTCGGGCTCGGAGAACAGCTGGCACCAGGCCTCGGAACCGTCGACGATCGTCGGGATGTAGCGCTGCTTCTGCTCGTCGGTGCCTTGGGCGATGATCGTCGGCCCGGCCAACAGCAGTCCGAGGCCGCCCGGAGGTCCGATCGCCCCGGCCTTGGCGATCTCCTCGGCGACGACGACCGCCTCACCTCGCGACAGGTCGCGTCCGTACCACTCGGAGGGCCATGCGGGCACGGACCACCGGGCGTCGCGGAGCTTGGTCCACCACTCGCCGACCGACAGCTCCGGATCCCAATTGGAGGTGACCCACGAGGACACCTCGTCGCGAAGCTCGGGGTGGTCCCGGCGTGAGGACTTGGTGGGCGTGTCGGTGCTCTCGGTGCTGGCGTCGCTCATGGATCAGATAATAACGACGAGCCCGAGCGCGGACTAGACCGCGCGGTCAAGTGATCTGGAGCGGCGATCCGGAGTGCCACCGCCTATACGATTTGCGATCGTGACACCGCCGCCAATGCCCCCACTCCCGCTCGCCAGCGATGAGACGAGACGGCGGACCGAACTGCGCCGGATGAAGACGGTTGCGGTCGGTCTGCTCCTCGTCGCCACCGCCGTGTTCGTCGCCACGGCGATCGCCGGCGACGACGCTCCCGGGTGGGTGGCCTACGTGCGCGCCGCCGCCGAGGCGGGCATGGTGGGCGGTCTGGCCGACTGGTTTGCCGTCACCGCGCTCTTCAAGCACCCGATGGGCATCCCGATCCCGCACACGGCGATCATCCAAAAACGCAAGGACGACATCGGCGCCGGGCTGGGGTCGTTCGTCTCCGACTACTTCCTCACCGCCGAGGGCATCTCCGAGCGCCTGGGCGAAGCTCAGGTGTCGGCCCGGGTGGGCGCCTGGATGGCCGAGCCGGTCAACGCCGAACGGATGGCCCGCCAGGTGCTGACCGTCGGATCCAGCGTCCTCGACGCCGTGCGCGACGACGAGGTGCGCGACGTGATCGAGGACGCCGTCGTACGTCGTCTGCGCACGACCTCCACCGGCCCGGCGGCGTCCCGGGTGCTCGAGCTGGTCGTCGCCGAGGGCCGTCACCAGGACGTGCTGTCGGTGATCCTGCGGCGCCTGGGTGAGGTGCTCGAGGTCAACCGGGAGACGCTGCGCACCCGTCTGTACACCGAGTCGCCGTGGTGGGTGCCCAACACGGTGGACGACGTCGTGTTCGATCGCCTGCACGCCGTAGCCACCCGCTACCTGTTCGATTTGGCCACCGACCCCAACCACCAGCTTCGGCTCTCGATCGACGACCAAGTTGAGCAACTGGTGATCGACCTGGCCAACGATCCGGCGACGGTGCGTCGGGCCGACGAGCTGCGCGACGAGCTGCTCGATCACCCCCAGCTGCGGGAGTGGACCAACTCGATCTGGGTCGACCTGAAGGAGCGGATCAAGGAAGCCGCCGCCGACCCCGACGATGCGACGCTCGAGCGTGTGTCGGACACGATCGCCCGGGTGGGCAGGCGGCTGAGCGACGACCCGGCGCTGAGCGCCAAGACCGACGCATGGGTGACGTCGACAGCGGTGTCGCTGGCCGAGCAGTCCCGCGATCAGGTGGGGGCCTACATCGCCACGACCGTGCAGCGTTGGGACACCGCCGAGGCGGCCGAACGCATCGAGTTGCAGGTGGGGCGGGATCTGCAGTTCGTCCGCATCAACGGCACGGTGGTCGGGGCGCTGGCCGGTGTGGTGATCTACGGCGTCGGCCAACTGCTCGGCTGAGGAGTCGGCGAGCCGCATGAGGCCTCAGGCTCGGCGTGAGACCATTCAGGCAACCGTTGGTTTGATGGTGTAACCGGGTTATACTCTTGGCGTGGCCAAGGTAACGATTCACGTCCCGGACGATATTCATCGACGCATGGAGGCCGAGGTGCTCCGTCGTCGGACCACCAGGTCGGGCCTGTGGGTCGAGGGAGCCAAATCGGTGTTGGAGCAGAGCGGGTCTCGCTCTGTCTTCTACGAGCGTGCGCTCGCCACCATGGAGGACCCGGAGTTTCGCCGCTACCAGGAGCGGTCGCTCGAAGCGCTTCGGGCGAGCCCGGCAACACCGCCCATCGACGACGACATCGAGGCACCGGAGCGTCTTCGATGATGGGTCGAGGTCGGATCTGGTGGACCCGGCTCGACAAGGTTCGCCCTGCGGTCATCGTCTCGTCCGATGATGTCTGTGATCTGGAGTTCTGGCAGATCCATGTTGCACCGATCACTTCTGCCGCTTGGCACGACGACTTCCCGGCAAGCGTGCCGATTCGACTCGTTGGGGTTGCGTCCTCGAGCTACGTGTCGACGCTGGATACGCAACTGGTCGCCCGATCGCAGCTCGTCGAACACATCGGGCAGCTGTCGAGCGTGGAGATGCGAGCAGTTGACGGGGCGTTAGGAGCGGTGCTCGGGCTGTAGCGGGTAGGGGCCAAGGGGCTCGCTGTCGAGCGGCATGGAAGGCCGGC